>NZ_JBWYRA010000005.1:0-287780 GCF_056725905.1 Bacillus sp. BC05(2025)
GAGTAGGGGGCAGTAGATCTACAGGATTTGTTGTCGTACCATCGTTTTTATCTTTTTCTGGTTTCTCTGGTTCTGTTGTTGGTTTCTCTTTCATATTAATTGCACTGTATAAAAATTGCGCATATTGCTCACGTGTTACAACCATTTTTGGCTCAAACATATTGTTCCCTGAACCAGCAGCAATTTTATTTTCTTGTAATGCACTGATAGCATTCGTAGCCCAATAGTTTTTTTCCACATCTTTAAAAGTGGTAGTTGCTGTTGCTTTTAAATTAAAGGCTTTTGTTAACACAGCAGCTAACTGCTCACGTGTTAAGATATTGTCAGGTCCAAATTTCCCATCACCATAGCCACTCATAATACCAACTTTAGTAAGAGATAAGATTTCTTTTTCAAACATATGCCCTTTGACATCAGTAAATGGATTTTTAATATTAGGTTCATCTGCAGGCTTCAAGTAAGCATAAATCATTCTAGCTACTTGACCACGAGTTATATTATCACCAAAACCAAACATACCATTTCCATAACCTGCAATAATATTTTTATTTGCTAAATCTGTAATAGCATTAAAAGACCAATGGCCTTGTGGAACATCATTAAACCTTTTACCTTCTGCCTGCGCATTTATCATTGGTGTTAATGCTGTCGCCAACATAATACCGCCCACTAATACCTTCTGTTTAAGTTTCATAAATTATCTCCTTCATTCAAATTAAGTTTATATGATTTTTTCCCCTCAATATAATACTTGAGTACACTCAACTACTTCATCTAAACTAATAAGTTAGACTCATTACAGAAGTTCAATGCACATCCATATCTTTATATCTTAATTCTATAAATTAGAACATGCAATATATTCCTTTTTACTGTATTTAAAAATTTTAAATACAATAAATTATGAAAAAGGTTTATACACTAAAATTCTCTTCGAAATATTAATTACATGGGTGAAAATAAAAAAACAGGTAATTGCATGTATAAAGCAATTACCTGTTTTCACCACTGTTCTCTACTATTTATTTTGTAAAAGCTTATTAACCTCTTCCATACTTAATTCAGCAGCTTCCGCAACTTTCTCTATAGGTACACCTACTTTAATCATGTTTTGAATTAATTGTATTTTGGTTTCTTTTGCACCTTTTTCTTCTGCTGTTTCTATTTCTGATATTCTATCTTTTATTGCTTTTTCTCTAGCCTCATATAAGCGTAAAAAGTCCTTATCGCTACTTAAACGTTCCCAATCCTCTATTGCTTTTTTCAAAACTGGATCTTTTTCCATTGCTATCGCCTCCAGGATTGTTGTTAATCTCTCGTCCTCATGCGCAGGAAATAATAACAACCAACGCGCTAAAGAATCTTCCCACGGATTCATTCGTTCTCCTTGCCATTCTTGAATCACTTTCGGAATTTCAAGAAAATGCAACTGCATATTTTCGGTAATGATACGCTTAGATTTCTTATTCATCACTGTATTAACATTATGAAAATCTTTCTCTTCTGGAAACAGAATGAAATCCACTATATTAATACAAATTGTTGGTCTTAATTCCTTGTACTTCATTCTTGAGTCATTTGGGAATAATACATGCCTGACCAGTAGAACAAAGAACGCTCTATCATATCTTTTTTGTCTCGAACTTGAATCTCTATATTAATTTTTATACCATTATTTAGCGTAGCTCGCAAATCTAAAATAGACAATTTATCGTCCTTTTGTTCTCTTGGAAGATGCGGATCATCTAAGTGCAAAGAAGTGATTTCTTCATTAATAGATGATTGTAGTACTGCATTAAGAAATCCAATTAATATATCTTCATTTCCTTCTACTCCAAATAGACGCTTAAAAGCATAATCAACTCGTAAATTTACTAAATTCTTTTTTACATATACACTCATGTTCTCCCTCTACCTTTCTCGTTTTAAAATTGTATTTAAGAGCATAAAAAAAGATAGAATTACAATTCTATCTTTTTCTCCTCTATTCACCTCACCAAATATGGCTACTAGTTATTTAATATATAAGAAATATCCTCTTCACACATATTTGTCGCATTTGCAATTGTCATGATAGAAACTCCTTCATTGTAAAATCGTTGAATGAGTTCCATTCTTTCTTGTTCCCTAACTTTTTTATCTACGTCCATCAATTGTTGCATAAGATCCATATCGGAATGCACACCTTTCTTTTATATAAAATCCCCTAGTTAAATTGTTACGATTTATTATATTGTGCGGAAAACTGGCTTGAAAGAAGCTTGCATGGCATCATCCAGACCTTTCCCTTGTGCGGGGTTCCATGCAGCAATAATTACGTTATAGCCTTCTTTCTTTAACTCTGTCGCAAACGCGATTAAGGCCTCTCTTACTTTTTGATTCTCAACTAAATCTGCATCAAATGCTAAATACACATTTTCTACATCCATATCTTTTAGTACAGGCATAACGATTCTCCATGCATTTACACCCGGAATTGCAAGAACTGTTGTCCCTACACTAGATATTCCCTCTTTATTCAACCTTTGAGGAAGTAAATCAGCAATCAAATCTGCTTTCATAGGGCCTTCTGTGATCATCACAGATTTTGTTTTGTGCAGCGTACCAGACTTCCAATGTTTCAAATGTGAGCTTGGTACCGCTACATGTACAGGGAGTGGATTTTCACTACCTCCCGCACCGGTTCCTTCATTTTTGTTTGCTGAAGAGATCCATAAATATTTTTGACCTTTATGTATCTTTACAACCACTTTTTCCCCGCCGATTAATAACTCTTTATTTTTCCCTATTTCTAGTTTTCCTTCATAGATACAATCACCGTTTTTCATTATTTTCGCAACATTAGGCTGTTGGACTAGTTCAGCTTGTATACCTGTAGGTCCAGATTTCACATGAACAGAGTTCTTTACTTCATCTACACGTACTTGCCAACCAACAATTTGATTATATTGGTTTCGGAACGGAATCATAATTCCTGGAAAACCTGCCATTAAACGAAGAGAAAGTTGTCCTTTCTGCATTTCATAAAAGCCAGGCACTCCCTTCCAACAGTCTTTTTTACCAATTTGTTTAAATAACTTCTCCCAAATAGTTGTGTATGTATTATCATCTTCTAATACAATTTGTTGCTTTAAAAAAGAACGATATTGACGTACCTGTACTTCTTCTTCAGTCATTTTTCTCTCTTGCAGTAAATGTATATGATGCTTCTCCTCTAACGGCAAAAATCCGATTAAATTACGATTAAATACATCTAATTCTTCGTTACTACGCTTACTATGTCCCTTTACCACATCTACATCTGGTAATTGGTATTGCTTCTTACGATTTAGATAATGGATATAACTTGGATTACTTGAATTTTTACCGTATACCCATTTACTTTCCACACGGGTACATGCTACTTTCTCCTGCGAAACATACAGCATACAGTTTCCAATCCTATTACAAATTGGACATGGCACACGATAAAATTCCCACCAACTTCCTCTTGGATGTGCAGTCGTTAAACGAAACTGTCCTTTTTGTATGTTATAGTTCATCTTTTCCCACTCCTTGTATACTGTTTATTATATATGGAACTATTATTTCCATTAAACTCTTTATACTTCTATTTAAATATTCCCTTTGTTCACCTAGTGGATATACAAATGAATGCGTATCACAAACTAAATAATCGCTTCTATGTTCTTGATCTAGCAAAGCCGATTCTACATATGCTTCAAATGCTCTAGCAAACATCTCGTGATTTGTAGACCAATACTTTTTGGTTCGCTTCTTATCTAATTTATTTGCTGTATCATAGTACACAGACCCTTTCGCTTGATAAGATATTTCATCAAGTTTATCACCTGTTTTTTTATAATGATAAGCAGCCAACATTTGTGCAGTTCTTTCAAATTCCTTTTCAATCTTACGTTCCATACGCGTCTTTGTTGCTCCCGATAAAGTATTAAGCTTCCTGCATAAACTAGCATGATGAGATTCTAAAACATTTGAAACATTGCCTTTAAACACATCATAACTATCAATAAAATCACCATAGAAATACCACTTTCGACTGTAGGCATTTTCCACGTTGATTACTCTGGCCACTTTTCCTTGTTTACAAGCATCTACAACCGCTTGCATCTTTTCCTTGATAATAGCAGGCAAGATATTCCCGATACTCTTGCCTGTTGATAAGAAAGCAATGCTACCATTTTGAAAATCATGACTACAATCATATAAGAAATAATCCAATGCATGGCCCCATTCATGACACAATGCACCAACTCCATTATCACGAGTTAAATTAATTACTTTGGTAGATGGTTCATAATGTGCTAATACATGGCCACTTCCTCTCGCGCCAATAGCAAGTCCTAAGCGTCCCCCTAACCCTATATACTCAGGTGGAATCCCCAATATACGTGACAAATCATATAACGCTTCAGATACATGCCCAATATGCTCTTTTGCATATTGTTCGGTGCAATAATGCCCAAATTGCATTCCTTTTAACCCAAACATAGTAACTACGTCTTCAGGTTTGGTAGCAATTTCTACTTCTGGCCCTTTTCTTTGCAAAGTATCTGGCAGTTTCCTACTTCAAGCGGCTGCCGATTTCTTACGAGTCGTAACCTTTTTCGTAAGTAAATCATTCCATGTTAATTCATGTGATACACGAAGGTACGTAGAATTGGTTTCCATTTCTTAAGTGAATAACCTTCTACATCTAAAAAACCACGGATAGCAGTAAAGCAAAAACTCGTCCCTCTAAAACATCTTTCCAATAAAAAAAGGAAATCCCGTACACATCCATTAAAATGAACATGATACAAATAGATTTCCCCTGCTTGTTTTGCTGGTCGTGCCACTACTCTCACTGCTACTAAGGATAATTCCCTCGCTTTTGCGTTTCCTATCCAACTTTATCCGCCGATAGAGTCATAGACTCAACGTTAACAGCTTTCGACGTTCCGTTCAGACTATCATTGTTTTAAAGATCTTTCGATCTCCGATTTAGGTGCTCGCTTTACCCCGTGTCTAGCTCCGTTGCCTGTAACAACGTTAGGATAGTTATCTATGCCAAAACTCTTATCCATTAGACAAGCCATATTTTCAGGCTCCGAGTCATTTCTAACTCGTTTTATTTTCGAGGCGTACATTCGCAAGTTCGTCAGTGTTTACACATTCTCACCGTGTCGGTTGACAGCATACAGTACTTTATCAGTTCCATTTGGTTTATTACTCCGTATGGCTTTCGGTTACCCAATTAGGTACTACGGATAGTGACTGCATGTTTTACCCTGCTTCCAACATCACGCTATGCCTAACGTATGCAGTCGGGAATATCACTGGGGTAGTTTTAGAACGTTACTCCATCATTCCTACCGCTCGTCTGAACAGTTATCCTGTTCTTTATTGTTTGGAGTGTTACTACAATTAAGAACAGTCCTCGTTGTCGCTTATACTTGCGTATTACTTACACGAGAACGTCTCGCACATCATAAATAAATCCCCTAGATAATAATTTTTGCCCAGTGTAATAATTGGTACTACCAATCAAACAGACTTGAAAACAACACAAAAAAAGGTGTGGGAATAAACGGAATCAATTAAACAATAAATATAATTCCATATTAATGAATTCATACAAAAATTCCAATAATTTTATGTTTCCTTAAGATATCCTACTCATTTTTTAAAAACGCATATATTTTATCACTACCTTGGTTCCTTCATCCTCCTCCGAAATAACTCTAATTTAGTATTGAAATTCTCTAAAACTCGTTGTACTATATTTTTGTATTTTCTCAGTTCCCAAGCCGAGAATACATCATCACTTCTGAAAAGGACCCGAACTCCAGCGGGTTCTTTCTTTTAATCTCTCTTCTTACAAATCTTTTTATTTAAATATAAAATTACAAGTGAGTTCTAACAATTCGAATTGAGGTGAAAATCATGAGAAGCTTTGGCTCATTAATGATCTCTACTGTTTGTTCAGTACTCCTTATAATTTGGACTACTTATGAAATCTATAGCGGATACACAACAGGGCGTACATACTATTGGATTTATGGCATCGGAGCTGTTATCTTCCTCCTATTCTTTATCCTAAACATGCGTGATTTCAAAAAGAAAAACTACAGAATCTCATAACAATAGAAGTTGATACAAATGTGGAAAAAATTAATAATTATAAGTTTCATCTAAAAGATTTGAAATTTATGACTTGGCTATTTCCAATTGTCGGTTTGTTATATGCCTATGAATTCTTCTCTGGGCTAATGTACCATCAGGAGATTCGTTGGCTCAAGTTAATATGCATGGCGATAATGATTATCGGATTTATGGATATTAGAAAGAAACTTAAAAACAAAGACTATAGGGCGGCTTGAATTACCAAACACTCTTGAACTCATTTTTGAATCATTGTATTATATTTTTGGGTCTTACTTCATAAATCATTATCAAGAGAACCTGCAAACCCGCAGGTTCTTTTTTTAAATAAAAAGCAGCTGATAGGCTACGTGAAGTTCGTCTTATCACCAAATAAAAACATAATAAAAAAAGAGTGCGATTAAGATATGCACTCTTTAAAAAGGCTTTATCAATCTCGACGATCATCATGATTATGCTCACGATCGCGGTCATGATTGCGTCTATGACGACACTCATCACAATCACAGTCGCGTCTACAATGACAGTCGTTAAAATCGTTTCTTCTACGTCTACGACCGCATCCGCAAAATACTAAATCATCCCAAAAGCTATTACAATCTCGAGAATGTCCAAAATTATTATTCCATCCCATAGATATGATTCCCTCCTCTAAAAATAGAATTCATCATATTCTATGGTTAAAAGGTAGAAATAGTTTGTTTACTAGTCTATGTTTTGTATTTTAGATTAATAATTCTTTAATTTGCAAGTCTATCTCACTTCTCCATTTTCAATCGTTGTGTTCGTTTCTTTTGTTTAAATGGGCTAATCTATCAATTTTATCAAATCAATTAATCTAACCATTACGTATTAACGTTAAATTCATATACTATAGTAGATTGCTAGAAAGGAGGCGTAACCATGGATAGTTGCGTTGTGTTTGTAAATGGACAACCTTTTTTAGTTCTCTCAGTAGCTGGTATTGAAATTGCTAGATTAGAGATTTCTCTTCAAGTAGCATTAGCTCTAAGAGTGCTTGGAATACCAATCTGCGATTAATTACCACATCCAAAAAAGAGAGCATTAGCTCTCTTTTTTTATTTCCCCCTTATCTTTCCTTAACAACAAACAAGACGCCGCCCAGATTACGGTAGCACCTACAATAAGTGCTATAAACTTAGTCAAACTTATTTATCCTCATATTATTTATTTCTTTGCTTCCATACCCCGTTCTCTTTATGATAAGTATTCTTGCTGTTCATGAAGTCAGCTGTATTACACGGAATGCTAAATTTCTTATTCTTTTTTTTAGCCTTCTTCTTCAGTCTTTTCTCTTCTTGAATAGCTTGTAAATCCACCTTCCATTGTTTTAACAAATCCTTTTCACGCCGCATCGAATTTGTACCCCTTGGATTAAAATGTGAACCAAATAATTAGATTCTACCTTTTTATATAGATATCCTTTAATCTAAATGTCCATTTTTTTCAAATTCACGTTTAATGTGTAATTTCTATACAACAAAGAAAAAAGCACCCGTATTGGATGCTTAATGTATACTAATATTAATATTGAATAGTTTTATTGATAGACTTTCAAGAACAATAAATACACTAGCTGAAACTGATCTATATCCGATATTCTTTCCTGTAACATTAATAGTAATCTCCGCCAAATGGGTTGGTACATCACCTTTTTCAAAAATTTTATCTTCAATCTTTTCAACTATTGCTACATTATCCACTTCTTTAAAAGTTTTTAACAATTTTGTTTCTAATAAAGTAAAGTCAAAATTTTCATCTTTAACCACAGCAAATTTAATCTTCATTATTCTTTCCCCATTTTTAACTAGTTAATATAATAACATCAATATAATTATATATATTCGTATTAAATAATACAAAAGATATGTTTTATCAATTCCCCCCTATTTAACCTATTACGTATTGTAAGTAATCCACTGGCGCTCGTTCTGTCTGTTCTACTAAGTATCCGTAAATATCAAAGTCTGCTCTTGATATCGACTTCTTGCCTTTTGGCTACTGTGACATCCTTACGGAAGATTGAATAACAGATAACGGTACTGCGAATACTGACTAATCTTTACTAAATTCGATAAGGAAGAAACATATCGCTCCCATCTTCTCTGCTTTATCTAAGTAATCTAATTGGTGCTGCGCAATGTTCTTCAGATTAAATCGATTTATCTCATTTGTAGACTTCGCTTCAAACGCTATAGCTCGTCCCTTATATACGCCGTCATAATCTACTTTACTTTTAGATTCGTAATAACCATCCTTCACACGGCCATAAACCATTTTTAATACCTTTACAGGAGTCGGACGCTTGTTTATAAGCGCCACTCCCTCTCTTTGATACATTTCATTCGATAGATTAATAAGCTTTTCAAACGCCATTCCGCTGTTACCTTGTCCCACTGTTATTCCTCGCTTTCTATTAAAAGGATTATTTTGTTTGAATTCTCATAAAACACTTTTTAAATTCCTCAACATTGGAAATAGCTATATAATAAAAAGGATTAAATGTTAGGAGTGCTATAAATGTCTGATATGATTAAACTCTGTATTGTAATAACCATTGCCTTATTTTTAATGTTTTCCATAATATCAGAGTTTAAGAAACCTCAAAAAGATATGTTTTGGTTCTCAATTGACGTAATGTTTCTCCTTGCAGCTTTTTTACTAATAAAAGACTATATCGTCAAACATTTAACGTAATCGACTGAATAAAACTAAATATTCCGTCAATAATATAGATAGGCGATGGCCAGAACTCATTTAATGAAGTCCCTAACCTTTCTCCTTTCCCCCTTGGAGAACCAGCCGAGCAGTTAGTTTTTGCTAGCTGCTCATTTATTTATGAAAAAATATAAAATTCTTTATAATGATTCTTCTTTATTTCTCAATATGAAGAGACTTGGATTTCCTTTAAAAACCTTGTAATATATGAACAAAGAGTAAGGTAAGAGTTACCCTTTGCCATTTTAGGAAAGGTCCTGTTGGAGACAACGGGACCTTTTTTTCGTAAAAGGAGTATTTTTAAAAAAATTTATTTCGAATTATAATCGCTATCTTTCCCTTTAATTTTCCAGTAAAATCAAATGTAAATATTTTAATTACATAGGAGAAAGCAATGAAACATAACATTAATCTATGGTCCTTTATTTTTTCTTTTATTTGCATTGGTTTATTCCTCTTATATCTTGAAATTGGTTCGATAGCCTCACCTGAAACGAAATTGTTTATTATAAATTCGCTACCTATCCATCCTTTATTTTTTTTACTAGTTTTAACAATAGGAACTTTTTTTGCTGGTATGAAAGGATTTTCTAAAATAGATAATTGGGTTGCTATGCTTAGAAGCATAGCGACAGTTCTACTAACACTTTTATTATCAGTGTTTTTAACACTAACTTTGATCGTTGGCTATGCATTAAGTTAAACGTGATTCTTTGTGAATAAAACTCAACATCCCGTCAATAATGTAGACAAATGGTTATCTTTCTCCGATTTCCTTATAAGAGCAGTTAGCTTTTGCTAGCTGCCCTTTTATCTGCACTCAAAAAATGATAAGAATTCACTGTAGCTAAAATGTTCAAAAGTCCCTTTATCATTTTTAACAACTATACCGACTTCATCTGTTGTTCTAAACATCTTAAGGTCTTCGTAATTAAACCAATATTCTTTGTCAGCACTAAACCCTCTTGCTTCCATTTTTAGTACAACATACATCCAATCCCTAAGGTTTATTAATAAATCAATTGAGTCCTGTAAAAGATCTAGAGTATCCTCCATATCCATTCCCCCTTTTCTACAAAATGAAATTTTTATTAAGATTTTTCGAAATTTAATTTAAACATCCTTAATTCCTAACATTAGAAACAAATAATATGTTAGTGTTATTACGAAGATATTTACTAACTAACTTTTATGCCCTAGCCATGCACGACGCTAGGGCATATTTATTTTTTTAAGCGTGTAGCTTATGAACGACATACTGCTTAAATTCGCTATTCAAATCCCCTTTTCTATGAAATAGCGTTTTTATTTAATTATCAGTCTCACTTCTTCATGTGCTTATAGCCGATATGAAACATTGCATATTTCGACATTTTTCTACACAAATAGTCAAATATGGTGTATTATATAGCAGAAGAGTAAGGTAAGAGTTACTCTTTGCCATTTTAGGAAAGGTCCTGTTGGAGACAACGGGGCCTTTTTTCATCTAGAGATAATTTTATTTAATTTTTCACCATTAAACACAAAAACATCTTATAATCGTTATATACTAAATTAATCAATGAATTAGGAGTTGGTCAAATGCCAGTTACACTAGAACTTATTCTTTTTATTCTCCTAGCAATTAGTGCTGTTGGCTATTTAGTAAAAGAATGTCAATATGGAGAATATCGACTATCATAATCTGATTTATAAAACATGAATTCCTTCGAATAAAACCCAATATTATGTCCATAATGTTGATAGGCTGTATGCCAAAATCCATTTAATTTTCTCTGTATCTCCTTGTATTGAGCAGTTAGCTTTTGCTAGCTGCTCTTTTTTTGTAAAAAGGCACTGAATTGACAAGAAACACATATAACATTCTGTGTTCCTTTCTATATAAAATAAGTTTTTCTTTACAAGCGGATAATCTCGTCACAAGAGCACTTTATTAGGTGCTCTTTTCGTATTAAAAATACATACAAAATGAAATTTTTACCATGAAGATAATTATTAAATATTTTATGCCCATAGATTATAATGAAATAGTTATTGTATATTGGCATTAAGAGGAGCGACCTAATTAAGGGCTTCTCTTTTTTTATAAAATAGCACTATTACAATCTCCCTATATATATATCTTCTTGATCTGCGTTTGAGTGAATCCCTCGTATACTGCAAACACTTCAGGGAACTGGCTTAAACACATATCAATAATTGTGTTATCTGTAGTTCTAATAAAGAAGTACTTAACTTTCTCCATGTAATTATTGTATAGGTAATAACTCCTAATCTCGTAATGGTAGCCATTAGCTTTCAAGACTTCATACAGCTTAATCTTTGTTTCATCTATATCAAATATTGATAACTGCCCTTCAATCTCAACCTGTTCAATCATTTCTCATTTCCCTTTTAAATAAAATAATATTTTGTTAGTTCTACTACGCCATTCATATATAGACAACTATACATGAAATTGTTAAACTATTATTATGATTCTTATATAGAGTCATATAAGACCTTTTTTTGTTCATGGGGCTCTTACATAGTAGTAAGGACCATTTTTTATATAAAAATTTGAATATATAGTTGTAAAAAATATTAGTTAAGTGTTAAAATTCCCTATATACTCCTTAGGGAGTTATTATGTAATTAACAAGAGTTTAATATTCTCGATTCTTAGCCCCTTGGAGCGCCCTCCAAGGGGCTACAACAATTAAAATAACTTTTTTGATACATTTATGAAACATTCGTGTGTTATCTTTATTACGTTCTTTTTTATAATATCGTGTGAGATATACCATGACTTGAAGCCCTAGCCCCCTAATCCTAGGGCTTCTTCATTTAAATAAGAATTTTGTATATTTTTATTCATTCCACCCTTAGAATCATATATACTTAATATATAAATTTATATTATAATTCTTTTGTGAAACATCACGTGTTTCCAATACAACATTTTTTGATGACCTCCTATCTTTCTGTAAGAGGTCCTTTTTTCAGATAACGCTTTTATGATATTCCCAGAATTATCAAATAATTTCCTAAATATAGCTGATTTGATCACACGTCATAACGCTATGTCTCCTAATCTAAATTCATTATCTCTTCTAAGGTTCTATCAGAAATATACGTGGTGAGAACCTGTATATTTCCGTATTTCTTCTTAGCCACTTTTATCGTTTCGCCTTCAAACTTCGTCTCAAACCAACGAAGCTCTTCCACTTCTCATCTTTATCGTAAAACTCTACTGAGTACGTCATAACACTATTACGCTTCAAGAATTTGTCTACGGTACTTGTTGCGGTATAATCAAAACTTCCGATTACATCCCCCATTGTTAGTTATTTCATGCCCCTAACCCTATTGGACGAGATTTAATTTTGTTCTTATCTGCTTGCTACATAATTAATGCGACATTTTCTAGTTGATGTCTTCCTAACTCTTTTGCTATTTCAAGAATATCTTTATCCTCATCCCACATTTTTCGTAATTGAATCACTTCACTCTCATCAAACACTAAGTCCAACTCTTCTAAATTGATATATAAATTTAGAAGCGATTTCTTCATGTACTCCCCCTGTTGCAACGCCATTGTATAATTCTCCTTTTCCAATTCCGTTCCAATTCGTGGCATCCCATTTCCCTTCCAGTTGTAATTAATGAATTTCTCTTAACTCCGCCATAACGTCAGGATATCTTCTATCCACTTCTTCAGGACTGCGATTCCCAGCTTCGCAGTATCACAAACATCAGAATTCATAGTCATATTTAACTTTTTGGCTATATTGGTTGGTATTGCCACCACGGCTCTCTTTTTTATTTTCATTCGACAAAATATAATAATATAAAAATTAATAATTCGCTATCATTTTTTGGAAATCTTACATTTATCAACAAATTATTATTGTATTTTTATTTTTTAGAATGTAAAATATTCCAATGTAAATACATACCATTTAGGGAGAGGGAGAAATTCATGAAAAAACTATTAGCTTCAGCAACAGCGGTCACACTATTAACAGTAGGATACAGTTCTGCTGCATTTGCAGAAAAAAATCCAAATGACAAGAATTGTGGTCACTTTAAAAACAAACAAGAGGTTATGGAATTCTGGCACAGCAATGGATACAGTGCGACTAACGATCCTCATGATTTAGATCGTGACAATGATGGTTTACCTTGTGAAGTAAAAAAAGGGGATTACGATCAATTTTTAGCTAGTAAACAGCCTACTAAAAAAGATGAAAACAAACCACAAGAGCAAGTTAAGCAGGAAAATACTAAACAAGAACCTGTAAAACAAGAAAATACACAACAAAACAACCAAGCAACAAACAATAAGCAAGAGCAAACTAAACAAACAGCTGTAAAGGCTGAAACAAAAAAACAAGGTGAAAAATTACCTAATACAGCATCGAACAGTATTACAATGATGCTTGCAAGTGCTGCTTTAGTATTAGCAGGTTCAATTCTTGTATTCCGTCGTAAAAAAACAAATGCCTAAACTAATAGCTAGAAACGACAGGAATGTTCCTGTCGTTTTTAATGTGGAGTGATAAACTTGAAAAAACTTAATTGGTTGGGAGTTTTATTAATTACTATAGGTTCTTTTGCTTTTGTTTATTACTTTATAGATTGGTATGATGCAAGAAAAACTGTTGAAGCCTTAACTAGTACTGAAATTCAACAATATCAAAATATTAAACCTGTCACTAAAGATGAAAAAGATGTCAACAATGAGTCAAACAAAGAACAATCTCAACACACTCTACCAAATCAAGAATCTAATTTTACAAACACTAGTGAACCAATATCAGAATCACAAAAACAGATTCCAGCTTCTCAAGTTCAGCATCAAATGGGAGAACAAATCGCCTATATGGTTATACCGAAAACTAAACAGAAATATCAAGTGTACTGGGGTGCTGATGCCAAAACTTTAAAAAAAGGGGTAGGAATGTTTGTTAGTGATATTACAACCACTCCTTCTGGTAATGGACATACTGTTTTAAGTGGACATCGTGATACGGTATTTACTAAATTGGGAGAGTTACAAGAAAATGATTATATTTTAGTTGAGTATGATAAAAGAGTATACATTTATCAAATTCAAAAACACTGGATTACAGATGCAAATGATCGTACTGTAATTGTCGTAAAAGATAAACCAACATTAACACTAACTACATGTTATCCATTTAACTATATTGGGGATGCACCGGAACGATACATCATTGAGGCATCCTTAGTTGCTATTAATTGAAAAAGAGAGCTACAGCTCTCTTTTTTTTTTTTTGTTCGACAAAAAACGACATAATGCAAGCGGGTCATCTGATATGATAGTTTCGGAAATCTTACAATTTATCACTGGAGGAACTACATAATGGGTAAAATTTTTAAGTTTGGGTGTTTAGGATTTATCGGTTTAATCGTGCTTGGTGCTATTGCGGCGGCATTAGGTGGAGGGGATGACAAGAAAGAAACAACTTCTTCTGAACCAAAACAAGAGACACAAGCTCCGGCTACTAAAGAAGAGCCTAAAAAAGAAGAAGTGAAGAAAGAAGAACCAAAAAAAGAGGAAGCTCCAAAAAATAAACCTGGAATTAGTAAAGCTGAATTCGATCAAATTCAAAACGGAATGAGTTATGACGAAGTTAAAGCTATTATCGGTAGCGACGGGGAAGTTTTATCAGAGTCCGGTCAAGCTGGCGAACAATTCCATACAATTATGTATAAATGGGATGGGGAAAAAGGATTTGGCGCTAATGCTAACTTCATGTTCCAAGAAGGAAAATTACAAAATAAATCTCAATTTGGTTTAAAATAAAAAAAGCGCTCATATGAGCGCTTTTTTAAATTCCTAATAATTGCTTTTTCTTCGCTTGGAAATCTTCCTCAGTAATAATTCCTTGATCTAGCAACTCTTTATACTTCAATATTTCATCTGCCCCACTTACTGATGCAGCAACGTCAAGAAGCTGAGACGCACCGACAAGCTGAAGAAAAAGCGAAGCAAGAACAACAACGTCAAAAGCAGGAACAAGTCCATAAACAGCAAGAAGCACAAGTGCAAAAACAAAGAGAAGCAACTCAAAAGAAGACAGAGAAAGAAGCACGTGAGGAACAAGAAAGTTTAGAGTATGCAAAAAGGAGAGCTCAATCATTTGAGGATAAAGAACGAGAAAAAATGAGTTGTGATGAAGCAAAAAATGTTCTTGAACAATTAAAGAATGGCGAACAAAATCCAGCAACAAAAGAGCATATTATTAAGTATCAAGAAAAAGTAAATATGTGTAGCAAGTAACAAAACAACTTAACGTAGTAAAATGCTATTTGGATTAGCGTCCAATATATATTATTAAAATTAAAGTGGTTCAAGTCGGAGGAAGGCACCTTAGGGTATCTTTTTTATGTAAATAAGCTGCCCATATGGACAGCTTATTATAGTTTTTTGTTTAGAGTATATTTTCATTAAAATGTGGGTGTTGCCCATTTTACAGAAGATGTCCTTCATATCGTCCCAATGATTTATCAGGAGTAGTACCTTTAAAGTACCAGTGCATTGTACCACCACAGATCTTTTCAGTATAATAATTTGCAAATTTCCCATTATAAGGTGGAGTGTATCTTTCATACTTACCATTAGAAAGCTTTTTGACGCCAGAAGGTAGTTCACATGCGACCGTTTGCACAGACTTTACTGGACTTTCCGTATTGTCCATACTTGCTGCTGAAGCTCCAATTCCTCCAGATAACATAATACCAGTTGCCAATGTTCCAACTACTAATTTCTTGAACATAAAAATTCCCCCTCAAATATTTTTTTAACTTGCACCTTAAATGTATCACTTTTGTAATTTTTGTAAATATTTTGAATTTGTAGAAATATTTATTTGAATCTTATCAATATTGGTAATTCATTTTATCAAATGGAAAATAGAGGAATTTTTAATGATATGTAATAATGCATGTTCATTCAGAAAAAAATCGTGATAAAATCTAAGCACCTGTTCTATTTTTTCAGTTAAAATGGAAACCTTACTTCTTATTTACCACAACAAGAGAAGGCACCTTAGGGTGTCTTTATCTTGTTTGATTAATCTCCTTTCTCACACTCCCTCTAAAAGTTCATCAAAAAAAAGAAAGGTTCCTAAGGAGACCTTTCAATAGAATTTCATTACTCTGTAACACTATAAAATTAGTACCTCGCTTAAGAAGTTTTAAAGGACAAGCTTGTTAAAGACGTTACAACACTTAAGTCGTCATTTAATGTAATTGAGAAACAAGCTACTAATGGCAGTATAATAGCAATTGATCCATCAGGATTAATTACTATACTTGGGCTAGATCCGCATTCTTCTCCACCACTTACAACTGATTCTACCCCACCCCCAGGAGTAGTTGTAACTTTAAGACACACATCGATACAAATATCATTTACAGTCAATGCCATGACTTATCCCCCTCCCTAAAACAATTTATACATAAAATATGTAGTAAAAAGGGCTAATAACACAGGAAATTTCAAAAGAAAAGGCGCCTTAATTTGGATTTTCTTTATTTTCACAAGGACCTGCTCAATTCATTCCTAAAAACATAAGGTAAAGTGAACCCATTAAATGCATGGAATGAACCCTAGTTTTACCCTCTGATCTAAAGGAGGAACTATTGTTATGGGATATGGTGGTACTTGCGGTGAAGGCTGCGGTTTTGCTGGAGGATTTGCGTTATTAGTTGTATTGTTTATTTTATTAATCATTATCGGATGTACTTGTTTCTGCTAAAAAACTATTAGAAAAGGCACCCTTATATGGGAGCCTTTTCTTTATGTATATTATCTATTATCCGATTCATCATTTTTATTATAAACACATTTGGCTTCCCCAAAAAGGCCACCAGTGTCCCATTCTCCACCATAATGAGCACATCCTAGGGGAACCATTGTCTCGTATACTTGGATATGATTTTAGTTTACATTCATAAACCTAAACCATAAAAATATAAATAGATTACCACGATTATAATTCCAATAACAGTAATTAATAGGAGTTTACCATCAAAACCCGTAATAACTTCTTTTAGATTTTCTTTTGCTTGTTGTTTGTTTTCTCCACTTGAAAAGAGATAAATAATGAAATAAGTAACCACTAAGAAGAATGAGAATATTATATCTATCATTACTTATGTACCCCCTAATATATATACCTTTAATTATCCAGTAATTTTCTTGCACCTTGTATCAGCCTGAGTAACTGAAATGCTTAGTTCAATAAAAGCCAATTGACAAAAATTACTCCCATAACTGCTCCAGTTCCAAAAAAACCTACCAACATTTTTTCCTCAGGACCATTAATAAGCTCTTTTAAAACTTCTTTTGCTATTCGCTGACCTTTACCACCTAAAGATATCGAAAGAATAAAGAATATTACCACTAATACAAATGAAGAAATTATTAGCTCCATAACTTATGTACCTCCCTAATATATGTGCGCTATTAATTAACCAATAATTGCCTTATACATGACATCAGCTAGGGTGCATGGAAGTATAACAAATTATTTTTATAATTTAATGTATTAGTCGTCATCGCAGTAATAGTTGTTGTCATTGCTGCTGTATCTATTTTTAAAGATTCCAAATCAGAAGATATGAAACCTAAGTATTCACAAAAAGATATGGATGAAATTATCGATAAACACTTTAAAGAACAGCAAGAATTAAAAACACAAATCAAAGAGTTGAAATCTAAAGTAGACTTCTATGAAAAAGAGCAAACTAGGTCACTTCAAAAAACTACACAGCCGAGTCAAGAAACAACTGAACCAGCTGAAAATGCGGATAAGGTTACATACAAAAACGAAATTAAGCCTACTATTGATGAAATGTTAAAGGACTATGATGAGATTTGGAATCAGGACTGGAAAGCTATTTGGGGAGAAGGAAGCAAGGACCATGAATCTCTTGACAAGAACGCTTTAAAAGAAAAAATAGAGTCAGTTATAAATCGATATGATGCACTTTCCAAGAAAAATACAGAATTTAAAAGTGACTCAAGGAGTAAAAAGAGTAGCTCCGTTGAATGGAAAAATGGAAGAAGCTCAAAAATCAATCAAGCTTTCCGATCAAAAACTAAATAATGCTCTAGCTAGCTTAAATGAAATTGAATCAAAATTGGGTGTTAGCCGCAATTAAAACACATAACAAAATATAACATTGAAAAAATAATATTTGGATGGGAGTCCAATACATATTATTAAAATTAAAGTATTCCTAGTCGGAAGAAGGCAATTTTTGATATCGTTCCCATGAAAATCATCTACAAAAAAATGGTCTAAATCTAGACCATTTTTTCTTTTAATTATTCAAATTCAGATGTAATTCCATTGTATTTTTTCTCTTTATCTGCATCATCTGCTATCAGCCAAATTAATTGTCATTTATGACCTGTAGCACTAACCATTTCAGATTTCTTTAAACTATTACATAGGTTTGTAACAAGCTTTTTTAATACGTTTAAACTGCATAGATGTTAAATTTTAGACTTATCGCTTAGTGCACAACATCCTACATTATTTAGGCAGAATATCGCCAATAAACACGATATTATTAAATTCATAAAATGGATTTTTTATCTTCTGTAGCAAAAAATCCGGCATAATTAATCCCCTTAAATCAATAATAGATAGACTAAATACAAACAGCATACTAATAAGTTTCCCTACAGTAACTGAACTACTTGGTTTTTTCCCCTATCTTTTTATTTACCTTAACGCAATCCATTCATAACTTGCCCACTCTTTTGGTTTCTTATCGTACTTAATGCGACCAGTCGTACAGAATGAAGCGACAATCCATTGAATGAGATTCATCTTGGCATATGGGTCAACACAATCCTCTATTTTTTTTAATTGATAGCCTGTACTATTTTTCTGCCAAATTGTATATAAACGAAAATGGGTTGTCGTAACAAGTCTAGCTTTTGTTGTAACTTGCCATTTTGCAATTTTTGTTAAATCTTCTTTTACTTTTCTTTCATAATCTTGTTTTACTACCTTATAACTCTTCCCTTTATTAATTAGCCCATTCGAGAATGTAAAAGGCACTTGATGCACCTCATAGACAGTTCCTTCTTCATCTCCTAAAATATTTGATTCTACTAAGAATATATTTTTTAGTTTTAACTGTTCCGTTAATTCTTTTCCGCTCTGATAAAACGGTTTTTTTATCTTCTGAAGCAGGACAACCTGTACAATTAGCCCAATAAGTAACGGATACGCTAGTATAAACACCATATTAATAAACATATTTGTAATAAGTACCCCTACTAGTGCGAATATCGTGAAATAAATATACGTTTCTCTTTGATGAATGATTCTACTGTTCAAACTAACATACCTCCGTTTTGATACATAGTGAAAGCAATATACACAATTGCTCCTAATAAAATAGAACAGGCCCCTGGAAAGCTCTGTATCAGCTGTATTTCTTTTTTTGGTAGTTTTGCTCCAAATATAGAAGCAGCATGCTCCAATTGGTCTTTAAATGCCCCTACAAACCCTAAAATTTTAATTAATCGATACACACTTGCAATCCAAAAGAATAGCAAATGGAAAGCTGTTAATGTAATAGCAGTAAGGATAGCTGATTCTTCTACTATATTACTAACATATACAGCTACCACCACAAGCATTTTTGTATCACCGGGTGAAGAAAATTTAAATGCCTCTAACAACAAACCACATGCTAAGGCCATGGCTAGTACAATAAAAATCTCTTTCCCTGTTCTTATTCCAGCAAAATACGTGATTCCTATACCTACAATTAAGAATAGCAAATGCCATATATTTTTCGTTTTTCTATATTTCAAATCAGTGAATACATTTAGGAACATGTAACTTAGTAATAACCCTATAACATACAAAGACATTCTCTTCTCTCCTTTTCTGAATCCATATACAATTGTTATCTAAAAAAGGGAACCACTTCTAGAGTAGCCCCCTTGATTTTTACATTTATTTTTTGTTCCAAGAATCTACATCGGCATTGCTTGATGCTTTTGTGAATCGACCTAGAATTGTATCATAACCACCTTGGATTGCTTTCCAAACGAACGGGCCAATTACTAATACGATAATTACCGCCAAGGTGATTAACATACCGTTTTCTGATGATAATTGTGAGTCTTCATTTTTTAACCAATTCTTCATTTTTGCTAACATTGTATTTCTTCCCCTTTATGTATAAATTTTAAGAATCTACTAAAACAAGAACTTATCTATTTAAATCTTTTATTACTTATTCCAAGAATTCACGTCTGCATTACTTGATGCTTTTGTGAATCGTGCCAAGATCGTATCATAACCACCTTGAATTGCTTTCCATACAAACGGACCAATTACTAATACGATAATTACCGCCAAGGCAATCAACATACCGTTTTCTGATGATAACTGTGAATCTTCGTTTTTTAACCAATTCTTCATTTTCCCTAACATGATTGAATCTCCCTTATCCATTTATTTGAGCTATACGTAATAAACATCATTGATCTAAAACTACTATTTCTTGTTCCAAGAATTTACATCGGCATTGCTTGATGCTTTTGTAAATCGTGCCAGGATTGTATCATAACCACCTTGAATTGCTTTCCATACAAACGGGCCAATTACTAATACGATAATTACCGCCAAGGCGATTAACATACCGTTTTCTGATGATAATTGTGAGTCCTCATTTTTCAACCAATTCTTCATTTTTGTTAACATCTGTATTGCTCCTCTTCTTATTCAATTTGGGATACTAACTTCTTATATACTTGCAAATCCTTGCATTAAGGATTGAATAACAATAACCATTGGATAAATTACAATACATCCAATTACAGCAACATTAAATTTATTCATTTCCATTGGCTTATTTTGAATGAGACGGTTATAGTTCTCATGTTTTAGCTCACGCATCATTTTAATCTGTGCGTCCATAATACGAAGACTTTGTACCTTGTCCGTTTTTTGTGCTTGTTGTAGCGCAATGGTAAAAGTATTTACTTCTGGACTATTTAAAGCTGCTGCAAAGTTACGAAATGGTTGATCCGAACCCGCATACATTTCTAATTCCGCTGTAAGTGTAGATACATATGGTCGAAGATGTCTCCCTGCATATATCTGCGCCTTTTTTACTGCTTCTAACGTTGTATGTGTTTTTAACAACTGCAGCATCGGAATTAGATACTCTGGTAATTCAAATTTCCTTGCTTCTATCGCCTGCTTGATTCTTTTCTTTAATAAATAATCAGGATAGAAATAAAGCAGTGGTGAAATCAAAACTCCCACTTTAAATAGGTAGTAATCATGAAACACCGTACATATCAAGAAAACAGAGGTGAAAATGATGGGATACGCAACTTTCATTTTCAAATATTCTTCTGGTTTCGTATCCAAACCAGCTTCTTCTAATTTTTTCTGAATCTGCTCTTTCTTTTCTTCTATCAGATACTTTTGTGATAACGACTGAAAGGGAGCGAGCATCATTTGATTTAGATTCTTTTTTTCAATTCGTTTTGCATTTTCTACATAGTTTGTAAGTAGGCTACCACTATCTTTTTTACTTTGTAGAAAGGTAGAGAATACCCAATACATGACAACGAATACCACTACAGCTAAAATCGTAGCCACCTTATTCCCCTCTTTCTGTCGGGTTATAATTTGCAATCTTTTCTACGCGGGTTGCTAGGAAAAATACGATCAGCATATTTATCGCTAACGCGATCTTCCCCATCATAGAACCTGCTAAAAATCCATATGCTTCTTTTGACATCAACATAATAATAATTGGCATAGCGATGACGATTAAGCAGTTCTGTGCAAAAGCACGTTGTGCTTGCGACAAACTAGAACGCAATCTTGCCAGGTATAGCTTTTGTTTTTCGAAATCTTCTGCAATATCTAGTAAGACTTGCACCGAATTTGCTCCACCTTCTCGGCTACACACTTCCAACATTTCATGGAAAAATACCAACTCTCTAAAGTTAAACGTTTCATTAAATCCTCTAAACGCACGGTGCATCGTGGTTCCACCTTCTAATAGAAGAGAAACTTTTTCTATTTCTTCTTGAATGCTTTCATGCATCATTGGCTTGACTTGTACTAGCACACGTTTAGCGTTATTACTAATTTGAAGTGCATTTGCTACTGCCTTCATATAAATAGAAAGACGGTCAATGACAACCAAGTAGTAACATTTTTTTCTTCGATAGAGAAGAAATCTCGGAACTAAAAATCCACATAAAACGGAAATCAGTGTAAAAGGATCTCTTCCAAAGGAGAAGTATAATATTGCTGCTATACTCATTCCTGAAAGAATCGTATATACCCAGTACATGCTTTTCGTCAATTTCCACTCGTACTTTTGGGCTTCTTGGATAACGGATTGTGGCAGATACATTCGTATACCTTTAATATTTCTTAATTCCAAGCGCCTTTCTTCTTTCTCATTTTCTTGTACAAATTGCGAAAGGGCAGAACCTTTAGATTTCGCAAAAAATAAAACAAGTAATACTACACTAATAAAGATTAATAATATAGATCCATAGGCGAACAAACTATGCATACTGCACCTCCTGTTGTGAAAGGAATGGTGCATAAAGAGCTGGGTTTACAGAAGATGAACGGAATTTCTTCTCCATTTCATCTGACATTTTTGCTGTAATTTTATGCTTGCCATGAATCTTTCCTACTCTTGCATTCATTTCATCATGTTCCTCGTATGTCGGAATAAACTGAGAAAGTTGATTAAATTGTATATCATCTTGATAATCCAATAACTCAATCATCTCTGTAATATAACGATTTCCATCATCTTTCTTTTCCAAAAAGACAATTACATCAAATGTCTGTGAAATTAATTCATATAAATACTGGGCATCGATATTCGCACTACTTTGCAGGCACATAAGCATTAAACGTCCAACTGCTTCTTTTGCACTTCTTGCATGGATAGAGGTGAAACCAGGATGTCCTGTTTGGAAGAAGTTAATCATTTTTAAAGCTTCTTTCCCCCTCGATTCCCCTACAATTAATCGCTTTGGTCCTTGACGTAAAGCATTTGTTAACAATCTATCAAAGTCGATTGCATTTTCTTCTACTTCCGATGCCCTACACTGCATCGGAACAAAATGATGTTCTGGAAAAATGCGATGCAAATATAATTCAGGGTTATCTTCTACTACAAGAGTACGTTCTTTTTTCTTTCCCTTCGGAATGTGAGAGGCAAGATATTTCATAAACTCTGATTTTCCAGTACCTGTAGCTCCAGCAACTAAAATATTCATTTTAGCTTTCACGGCTGCAGCCAAAAAGTCCAACATCACTTTTGACGCTTGATTAGTAGATAGCATACGCTCTTCAGAAGCACGGAGATGATCCGCATTCTTACGAATCGTTATAGTTGTTCCGAGTCCCCCAAGTTCATCTAGCGCAATATTGATACGGATATATGGAAACACGCAATCCACATATGGCTTTGCCGTATTTAATGACTCTGATGTACTGTTTACCATCTTATAGGCTAAAGCTTTCACTTCTTCTTCCGTCTCAAATCGATAAGGGAAGGTACATTCTCCCTCTCCAATTTTTTCGTAAATAATTTCTTTTGTGCCATTGATATAAATATCGGTTACATCCTTATCTTCTTTTAAAGGTTCTATAATCCCAAATCCCACAATATCGTCACACACCATATTCAGTAACTGTTCAGAAGGTACATCTGAAATGACGACTTGATTGCTTAATAGAAAGCTTTTTATAATTTGTTCTACAGCTGCTCTCTTCTCTTTATTCATAAAGGATTCGCTTAAAATATCACGATGGTCTTTTACTAAAAATGCACGAATTTCATCAGTTATATCTTTAATTTGTTGAGCTGTAGTTGTTCCTAACTTTCGAGCTGATTTGGAACGAATCATATAACCAAAGTGATATAAATCAACTCGATTTCGCCTTAAGGCGACTTGTTTTTCCTGTAAATAGCCCCACATACTACTTGCCTCCCTTTTAATTTCGTAAACCAAAGAGACCCTTTTTCATAGAGGATGTATGCTGGGATGGAATATCAAGACCAGCTGCTTCCATAATGTGATGGACCTTTGTATTAATTTGTGGGGAACCAAATTGCATACCCCATTCGTAACTTGTACGATCTCTGTCATATGGAATTGTTACTGTAATTTTTTGAGAAGAAAGTTTTTCAATATCTTCTACATAATCCTCATCTGCCATATTTAGTACATGAATCATTTGAGGTAATGTTAGCTTTGCTTCTTCTATCAACTGTAATTCTCGTTTAATGGCTAACGCACCACGAGGATTTCCATTTAACACATTAACAACAAAATCTGATTGATATAGGATTGGATAACTCAGTACCTCGGATAATTCAGTTGGTACTGATATAACGATATAATCGTATTCTGTATCTACAAGTGATTCTATAAATGTCGTTACAAACAATTCTTTGTTTTGAATCTCTGGGAATTGAGCTAAGCTATAGCCTGATGGAAACACCAGAAAATCCATTTTATCGTGCAATTTTTGCATCAACCTTGGATTCACTTTTTTCTCTAATAAATCTTGCTTAGTACAAATATACTGAGAGAGATTGTATTCATTTTCTTTTCGTACAAGCTCTAATATGTTTTTACTATCATGGCTAAGACCAGTTCCAACTGCAAAACTTGGTCTTACTTGGTCCGCTTCTACATAAAGCACCTTTTTCCCTAGATGAGCTAATTCATTCGCCATCGCAATACTTAATGTGCTTTTTCCTACATTTTCGTTTGTCGCATAAAAGGCAATGATTCTTACTTGCCGCTCCATCTTAATAACCCCTTTCTTACTTGGATTCGTTCAGATACTGTGCTATATACTCTTTCACATTTTTAGAAATTGGATTAGTGGAATGCTTCTCTACATAGTCTAAAATGTTCTTTTGATCAGATATTTGTGAGAATCCTTCAGCTGGTTCTAATTCTTTCCCTGTTTGTTCTACCTTTTGGCCAACTGCAACAGGAATGACATCTCCAAGTGTTTTTGCACGATTTAAGTATTGAAGTTGTTCAGGTGAGACAGCTAGTGTATATAATCGCGTTACCTTTGGCTTCTGTTTTCCTTCTTGTTCCTCTTTTGATTCTTTCTTTTCTAGCACAAATACATCTTCTGTATTGCTATCTTTTGCAGCCGTCACACGTACACGTTGGAACAGACCACCAAAGACAACCTTCTCATTGTCTCCTTCTTTCACAACTTGTTTGAAATACAAGTCCACATACGTATTTGGGATAATACTATTCCCTGAACTTGTTTCCAAATCAACGAGTAACGGGAAAGCAACTTCTCCATCTTTCAAATTTAAAATAGCAGAGTCCGGTAATTCTTCTTTCTTTACTACTTTGTTTTTAAAGAGATAGCTATTTTCTGTAATGGGCTGCCCATCATTTGTCCACTTACCTACAACCTCTTTTTTATTTACACGTAATGCATTTGGTGGAATAGCATCACCAGGTAATGTTCGTTCCACTAGCATGTCTTCTTTAATCTCTGTATGTGCAGGTATATCCTTTGCGGCTACAACGATTTTTGTTGGTTTCACTGCATTTTCTACTGCGAAATGATTGTATCCATAGATACCCGCTACTGTTGCAGCGGCTAGACCTACCGCAACAATCTGCTTCTTTTGAAACTTAGATGGCTTCAATGTTTGTATTCCTCCTTATGTAGCCTTTAAACGCAAAAAAAGGACACACCTATGGCATAATGCGCCTTAGGTGTGTCCTTTTAGCTAATCTAAAGTCTATATGAAAATGTTGGATTTAGTTTCTTTAATATTACAATTTCAATATTAAGATATACAGAGTTTTATGTCAATCATTTCTAAAAAAATATTTATTTTACCATTTCAAAGCTCTGATTTTAAAACTCAAAAACCCTTAAAAACATTGTCATATCAAGGTTTTCAAGCTATTAACCCACCTGTAAATATGGTATAATTAATATAACGTAACTGAATATTTCAGGGTGGTCGGTTGCTATCCTTTCTCTTTCATTTTATGGAGAAAGGAGGTGTAATCAAATGGATATACTTTTCACGATAGCAATTGAAGTTTTGAAAGTAATTGCTAGAGATGTCGCTGTATTTTTTGCGAAACGGGTAGGTAAATACCTATCAACGCCTTGGAAGAAAACACAAAAAAAGCGACGAAAAACGAAAAGAACCACCCACAATGCCTGCAAGCGTGTGAAGGGCGGTTCTAAGAAAAAATAAACTTTTTTTAGCAACTAGCCACCTTGCGGTAACAGTTACATAAGGCGAGATGTTGGAGCATCTCGTCTTCTTTAGTTTATGCGAAAACTATCTTTATAATACTTCTACACATATTATAACACCAACTATCGTACATGTCATGTGTATTCATCCACTATAGTTGGTGAAATAACACAAAGTATCTTTAATACGAAATCAATTTCGTTCCTGTTTCAAAATACTTTGCAGGAGCATAGCTTTTTCCATTCCGATCCTGAAATTCACTTCCAATATATAGCGAGATAATCATTGCGATAACTCCAATTAAAATAGTTCGTTTCATACGTTGTTTTTTCTTTTTATCCATTCGAAAATTCCCCTTTCTACGTAAAAAAAGGCACACCCCATTAAGGGATATGCCTTTGGTTTATCCATTTAGCTACTAGTTTAAGAAGGATTATATACTTTATCAATTTCACTAATTATATAATACTATTTAACTAATTTTTATTCTTCATGTAGTACCAGTTTGATAAGTCTGTAATTATGTGTTCTTTTCCAACCCAGTTCCATCCAGGTGTTTGTACAGGGAATGGAAGGTCTGCAAGTACCCTTCTCTTCTTAAAGTCATCATACGCGACACCTTTAATTTCCACGTCATTTGTCAGGCACAAGCTCATTTCATTCACACCTGCTGGATTTGTCTCAACATTGAAAGAATACTTTCCATCTTTCGTCTTTAATGGTGCATACCATTTTTGTCCACCATCAATAATTTTCTCTTGTCCATCCCAATATAAAGACTTAGTTGGTTTTTTACTATCAAAGACATGTCCCGTTATTTCAGACAAATACATATTTTCAGGTAAGAGTTTTGATGTTAAACCGGTATTAGAAACAATGTCTAATTCTTGTGTAGGTTTTAATCCTTCATCAGCAAAAGGATATTGTGCCATTGCTTTTGTAAATACACCTGGATAATTAGCATTCCAATCATTTTTGTATTTTCCGTTTATTTCATAAGAAAAACCATACCCAGCATGAAGCTTAGATGGTGCTAAATTATCAATATTTCCACTTAATGTCTCATAGAACATTTCTCCAACTGTATCACCTTTAGATACACGTTCACTTACTGTTTCTACCACACCTTTTACACTAGTTACTCCACACATTCCTTTTTCATGAGATGGTGCATAGATAGCTGTTTTAATAGGGTTATTTTTGTATGTGGTTTCTTCTATATCTAAACGATTACCAGCAGGGTTAATTTCCGCCAAAATTGTTCCTTTCCCCTTATGTTGCCAGCCAAGGTTCAAGGTTTTCTTTTCTCCCTCAGTTAACCTTACCTTTTGTGATGCTACTTGTTGTCCGTTATGCTTGAGCACGACTACCGTTTCAGGATTTTCATATTTCGTTTCTAGCGCATCTAACTTTTTAATTTTATTTTTCTCTTTTTCTAACTTCTGTCTAGCTGTATCTAACCTACTTGCTGCACTATCCAGTCTATTTTCTTCCCAAGAGCAGTCTCTATCGTAATAGTGATGGTTCCCTTCTGCATCTACCTCATGAATTGGATTACGACGGCAATAACTTAGACTAGACTGCGCACCATCTCTATCGGATTCAGAACTATTTACTTCTTGCTGGGACTTATTAATATTGTTATTTACCTTTGCTCTATATTGGTCACGTTCCGGTTTAAAATTATCACGTGATACATCTATTTTTGTTTTTATATTCTTTCCTTCTCTTGCTGTTTCTCCTTCAATTCGGTCAGCAGAGAAATCAATTTTATATTTAAAATCATCTTCATCACCTGGATCTGGGTTAGGTGTTACCTCTGTACCGCAGTTGCCATCAACATTAAAGTTAACAGTCTTTTCATTTGAATCCCTTTGAACAGCATCTGTTACTTTAATTTTCGCAGTATATCGTCCACACAATTGTGGTTGCCAGCTTAAATCTTCTTTTGAAAACCGTCCAGCATCACCTTCATTTGGTTTTTGATTATCATTTTGCGGAGTTGAACGCAGGTAATTTTCTTGATGATACACGGTTTCGCCATCTTTTGTAATATCTAACATCCATTTAACTCGGTTCCGTTCTCCAGCAGCTTTTTGATAAGGGTTTACCGTTGTTCCATTAGAATCTCGGTCATTGTATCCTTTATTTTTACTTACATATTCAAAACCGTTAAATGTAAATTTTACTGGTATATCTTTTTTCCCACTCGTAGCTTTAAAATCTTTTATTTGAGGTTTACTTGTGCGTACATACCACAAGTTATACCTATTTACACCATTTACACCACCAGCTCCTGCGTATCCACCAGAAAGATAGGCAATGTCCCTAATCCAATAGAAACTTCCTAAAGAATCATTTGATCCTTTTAGTTTTATGATTTTATGTTTTGCCATATTTGTTAAAACAAAATCTGGCTGACCCCAGTATTTATCTTTAATAACAGTCTTTGTAACTTGTTCAACTTCTGTTACCATTCGATCCCCAACAACAACTGCACTATTAATGTACCCATCATTTGAAATTCGAACATAAGGGTCCGATGTATCTTCATTTTGGACTAGATTTTCCCATGGATTCCCCCAATTGAAAGAGCCATTGTAAACAGCAGGGAAATGTAAATCAGCTTTATATTCGAACTCTTTTGATTTGTAACTACTTCCTGGTCTAAGCAATTTACCTTTTAATTGTAATTCGTCTGATTTTAACAACGAATTTTCACTACCATTAAAAAATGGTATGTTATTATTCGCCGCACTCGCAACCGATGGCAACGCCAACATTAATGATGCGCAAGTTAACAATACTCTTTTTCGTACCTTCATAAATTTCCCTCCTTAAATACAAAAAAGGACAAACCTGTACCCTAGGAGGTACGTAAGGTTTGTCCTTTACGTAATTCATTAATAATCGTTATATTAATTTTAAACAATTATACAATATAGACTGAAACTTGTAAATGCTAACTCGTTATTTAGGTTCCACTTCTACATACATTGTATGTTCAGCTGTTGACTGTCCAATACGAATTTTATAATTACCTTTTTCATAAGTATTAATTGTTTGTGCTTCAACTGTTTCTTGAATTTCTTTATCTAAATTTAAACCGTTCATGAAAGTTACCCATTTTTTTGTTAATTCTACAGTAGCTTCATTGTTATCAAGGAATAGAATTTTAAAATCATTTGTATTACCTAATACAACAAATTGCGCTCCAATTGTACCTTCTGGTAAATACATATTTTTATCTAAAATATATACGCCACCTAATAGATTGTCATATTTTAGGTTAGTATTATATTTATTGTTAATACCTTTTAGAATATTTTGAGCTTCTGATGATAGTTGTTTTTTTACAGCAGGATTTTCTAATGATTCAGGAAAATATTCAAAATCGTCTGATACCATATTCACATCTAATCCTTCAGGAACTTTAGGCTGTTCTGGCTTCACTTCTGGTTTTTCCTCTGGTTTCGTTTCTGGCTTTGTCTCTGGCTTCACTTCTGGTTTTTCCTCTGGTTTCGTTTCTGGCTTTGTCTCTGGCTTCACTTCTGGTTTTTCTTCTGGTTTCGTTTCTGGTTTTGTCTCTGGCTTCACTTCTGGTTTTTCTTCTGGTTTCGTTTCTGGTTTTGTCTCTGGCTTCACTTCTGGTTTTGTTTCTTTTTCAACTGCATTAATAGAGTTATATAAGAACTGGCTATATTGTTCACGGGTTACATTTGCATATGGTGAATACAGCTTACCTCCTGTACCGATAGTAACGCCATTTTCTTCTAATGCACTAATTGCTTTTAATGCCCATGAGTTTTTATCAACGTCAGTAAAGGATGTTGTATTAGTGGCTTTGAACTTGAAAGCATTTGTAAGTACTTGTGCCATTTGTTCACGAGTTAAGACATCATCTGGACCAAATTTACCTTCACCGTAACCATTTACAAGCCCTGCTTTAGCAAGTGCTAAGATTTCTTTTTCAAACATATGTCCTTTAATGTCTTTAAATGGATTTTTGAAGCTAGCATCTGCATCTGCTGGTTTTACATATGCATAGATCATGCGAGCGACTTGTCCACGAGTTACATTGTCACCAAAACCAAAAATATTATTTCCGTATCCTGCTACTACTTTACGGTTTGCTAGATCATAGATAGCTTTTGTAGACCAGTGATTTGCTGGAACATCATTGAAATTTAATGAATCTGTGTTATCAGCGGCTTTCGCTGTAAACGCTCCTGCTCCTAATAAAGATGTTCCCATAATTGTTAGTGCTGTTGCTGTTTTTAAAAATTTATTTGCCATTGTTTGTTCCTCCAAATATATTAGTTTTTTTCATAGATTCCTTTATTGTACCGAATTTAAATATAAAATCCAGATAATTTAACATATAAATTTATAGATTAACTTTTTTTATAACTACTTTTCTATAAGGAAAATATCACCATATAGAAATAGACTTGTAAAGTATTTTTATATATTTGTTTATAAATATATATTTCTAGTAAAAAAACTACACTTTTCAGTATAGTTTTTACCTCTTTTTATACATATTAATATTTTTAACGGAAATAGATTTGTCCTATTCCATCTTTGTTAGCCCATATTGGTGCTTTCACACTATCAATCCCTATCATTTTAAAAATAAAGAAGTGATGTTCAGCTTTTATCTTAAAATTTAATGGCTGATTATAATCTACGCGCCCTTTAGTATATTCATATTTCCATCCATCCATATTCTGCTCTTTCATTTTTTTCTCTATATCAGGAATTAGACTTACGTTTTTCCCCTCATACGTGTATTGAAAACCACCTGTTTGTTCAGCTATTTCCACTGTACTAGAAGCAAAATCATGTGCCTTTACTAACTGCATACCATACAGTACACCTTCTGGTATGAGAGTTATCAACAACAAAGAAAGCGTTAGAAAAAGCGCTGTTGTTACTGTATTTTGCATTGCTTACACACCTACTTATTCTTATTTATTTCACGTTTCCTCCAGCTTTTTTGTTATCAGAATCAGCTTCGTAAATATATATGTGTCTTGCGTTACTCTTAATATTGCCTTTTTTTTCATCAAATTGTTTAGTATAACTAGCAGCTTCTGCTTCCCCTTCAACCGCAATCATTGCAGGTCGCTCTTGTACAGAATATACAGAAAAATTCCGTTTTGATGCCGAGTCCTTAAACGTTGAATTTTGTTTATAAGATTTCTCAAATTCATTCTTTGCAATTTCTGGATCAATAACAATTTCTTCTTGGGATCGTAAAACACCAACTTTTACAGCTTTGTCCATTGCTGTACTTCCCGCTCGTGCTAATGCAGACTTATTATCTGAGTGTGTTATATCTCCAATACTTATATCTGTCATTATGAATAGACAGCCAACAAATAATAATAATGAGGCGGCACCTATAATCAATTTTTGCACCTTATTTCATCTCCTCTTAACTTTCAGTCCTCCGGAATCGAAATCCACTTAATATTGTGCTTTTCTTTTGTTTCAATAATTCATTTGGTAACAGTAACTCAGCTATTTCCTTCAATATGCCTTCTAACTCTTTATAATAGTTCCGACTAGATAGTAACGTACTGCTATTCAATTGAGATTCAAACACATCTTCAATCTTATATAGTGGCAGAGCGGTTAGTAACTTATCTCCAAAACATTCTTCTACTACTTCATGCTTTAAAAGTGCAGGAGAAAACTTATTCCCAATGATTCTTGTTTTCTCTAAAGCTAAGTAAGAAACGAGCTTTCTCTCTTTTTGTGTAAGAGGGTGCGCTATCTTTAGCAATTGATGCAGATCTGGTTCCGCTACAAAGAAGATATAATCTGTCATTTCGCATATTTCATGGTATAAATCTTTATCCCAATCATACCCCGCATCAACAATAGATATGGGTGCTTCTTGGTTACCCAATAAAACCTTAATAAAATGGTCAAAGTCCTGTTCCGTTTCATTTTTTAACTCTTGGTCTACAATAGGATTCTTTACGATATAATTTATTCTTCCTTGCTTCCATTTTGGAATTGATAATATATCAGATTCCTTCTGCAGCATCTCCTTATATCGCTGCAACATAAATTCACTTCGATAGTTTTCTGGTGCTTCTGTATATCCCTTTAGTAACGAATAGGTATAGCCATCATCATATAGATTCTCTATATAATTCACATCAATCTGTAGTTCATTTAAGTAAGCAGCTAAAAGATGTGAAACAAAAGTAGCACCACTTTTCCTGTTCATACTGGCCACAACCAATGTTCTTCTTGGAATGGCAATACCGATTTGTTTTTCATATACTGGCTCAAAAGCCAATTTATACTGTTTTTTTATAATGGTTGTTTTTGGCTTCTCCTCTGGGACAGACTTGCGCTTTTGTTTGTTTTTAAATAGTTTGTTGGATTTAGAGACATGTTCACTGTTGTCACCCTCCTCTAATTCACTTAATACTTCCTCTTCTTCCTTATCAACAGGAACCTCGGGCAACTTTGTTTGTTGCGGTGCCTGACTTGCTCCTACAATTTCTGCTACATTTTTTATATCTGATTCCTGTATCAGTTGCGGGATAACTTTATTATCAATATCAATTTTACGAGAGTTAAAAATGTCATAGATACCTAGATAAATCAGTTTCGCCAAAAACTCATCATCATTTTCACGCTCTGTAAATACCACAATACGAATATCCCGATTAAAGCGAATATCTCTTAGTTTCTGTAAGATAATCAGTTCACGTTTCTCTTCATGTCCCGCATCAATATTTAATCGTTTGTCATTAATGCATAGAATATTGGGCTGTTCCATATCTAGAATTTCATCTAGGTACTTGATATGCATCACATCACTATCAGCTACTTCAAATCCCGCACCAATAAAATCCTGACGTAAATATGCCGTATATACAGTATCGCTAATAGCTAAAACGATTTTTTTCACCATAGTTAACCTCCTACAAACTCTAACGTTGGATTAAAATCATGTTTTCAATTGGAATTTGTGCCTGAAGATGAACCCTCCCAATAATCTCATTCAGAATATACTCTATTTCAACTTGTTCCATTGGACGTGGAGCCCCAAAATCAGAATTTAGTTTTACTCGTATTTCTAATCGATCTTGTATCTCATGTAAAGGTGTATCAAGATAAAGAATGCTGTAGTATAAAACACCATCTTCAATATTTTTTTGAATCATGTCCTTTGTTTGATGAATAAATGTAACCTCTGCAACCTCAATAAAAGGATCATCAATTGTAACTTTACTATTCCAATTTAGATTCCAAATCTCACAATGTTCTTCTGCGTGTACAACAAGTCCATTTATTGAAGGCGTAATAGCAAAAAGACGATTTACAGGAGCTTTGGTTAACGAGGTAATATCACCTTTCTCTAATTCAAAACCTTTTTCCAATCGCTCATGTTCAAAAGCACATTCAGCACCAGCAAATGCAATTTCACAAAATACTTGTTCTAGTAACGGACGAATCCCCTCATATGTTCGTATGGCAAACACACAAAACTCCTGTGTTTCATCTGTTCGAATGATTTCGTATAATTCAAATTCAGATGCATTTGCTAAGGCAAAAGGAATATCTTTTATAAAGTTCGGATCCGTATATAAATTGTCTGGAATTTGTGTTTCAGGATGATGTATAAACTCTAGGCAAAGTTGATACCCTTTTAAAAACGCATTCTTAGCTGCTGCTGGGAATAAAGTTTCAAAACGTTTTACATTATTTTTAAATTTTTGTTCTTCAACTTCGTTATTAAATTCTCTTGCTTGTAAGATATTAGTTCTATTACCTAACTGCAAAAAGTAATGATTAATCATTCGATTAATACTTTCCTCAAATGTTGTATTATCCTCACAATACTTTGTAAATCTCTTTTTACTCAAGTTTACAATTTCATTCATAGCCTGGATTCTCCCTCTCAAATGTTATATATACAAAAAAAGACACACCAATGGCAGGTTATGTGCCTTCGGTGTGTCCGTTTAGCTAGAAATTAAATCTATCAATTTGTATATTAATCTTGAATAATTGTTATTCACACATAAGAATAAAGCTATAATTTTTAAAAGTCAATAGCTTTATTACATCCTTGTGCATATATATATATCTATTCCTCTTTCTCTATACTTCCATGTATCTAAACTCAAAAATACAGTTAATCACACAAACTTCTATATTAATCAAACAATTTTTAGAATAATACCATGTACAGAAGATTATTTACTTAAAATCTGCATTTATAATAAAAAAATCTCGTAATATTATTTACGATTAAATTTTTAAAACTGCTTAACATACAATCACCCTCATATTAATATTATGTAAACAATAAAAGCCCATCTTTTTAATTACACTCACAGTCATATATCAACCGACATTAATATGTAAAGAAAAATCCAAGGAGAATTGTTAATTTCATATCAACATTTTAATAGAATAAGTATATATATTAGATATCCTTAACATCTTATAAGATACAATTCTTAATAGAAAAATTATAAATAACCATCTGTTAATAGCAATATACATTTAGATTTTTATCATCTTAATGTAGAAAAACTATTACATTTCAATAAATTCTCTTAACAGACCACTATATTCAAAAGATTACTCCAAGAGATCTGGAGCTTTCATAAACAACGCTATAATCTTTATATATTATTCAACTTTCGAAACTCCATTATCTCTATTATTGATGTCATATGAACAAGAAAAATCAATTTCGCACCTTGAACTCACATTGACATATCAACTGACATTGATATGTCAATTAAAAACCGAAAAGAAATGTTAATTTCATATCAACAGTTTTTATGCAATGGGTACAAATACTCATAAATAATTAAAAAAACGTTTTAAGGGTAATATTATTCATAGCTATTAATCCTGTAATATAAACATTTAATAAATTAATTACTTATTAACTAAATATAAAACTTCTAATCAAATACAAATCTCAATCTATTAATATACTATCACATTAACATTTCATCCTTTTGATTAACATGAAGTTAACAATAGAATATTGTAAAGTATTTAAATTCAATTTTATGTTAATAATAGTGGTACAGGTATTTGCAACAGATTCAACCAATAATCGTTTACATGTTAATTATACACACGAAATCAAGCACTTATACATTCAGATCCTTGTCACTTTCATTCAAACTAACTTTTACATGTCATTCAAATCTTTTAACGTATCACTTATTTAAATGATTACTTCGAGAGACCTGGAGCTTTTGTACGAAATACCAGGATGTTTATATACCATTTGAACTTTCAAAACTACATTATCCCTATTATTGATATCATTTGAATAAGAAAATCCTCCTTTGAAAAACTCACTCACATTGATATCTCAACCGACATTTACATGTAAAAACAAAACCCGTGGTAAATGTTAATTTCATATCAACATCTCAGCTATATTAAGTATAAATATTTATAAAATACAATAGGAAAGCACTTTTTTAATAGAAACATTGTTCATAGCTTTTAATTCTGTAACTTGAAATTATAATAAATAAATAAATAAATTATATAATTACCACAAGAGATAAAACCTCTAATCATGTACAAAGTTCAATCTATCAATAATCTATATAAAACTATCGTATTAATATTTCATTCTTTTAGTTAACATGAAATTGACAGTAGAATATAGTAAGATGCTTTACTATCAACCTCATGTTAATGATAATAGTGTAGATTTAAGGGATTATCCATTCAGATCCTCGCCACTTTCATTTAAACTGACATTTACATATCAACCGACATCGACATGTAATCACAAAGTATAGAGTAAAATATCAATTTTATGTTAACACCTTTAATGCAATAAGCATAAATACTCATTAACAACCTTGAAAAAACAGTTTATATTAGGAATATTGTTAATAGCTATTAATTCTGTAACTTGAACTTATAATAAATAAATTATTAATATAAAACTTCTAATCATGTACAAAGTTCAAGTTATCAATAACCTATATAAAACTACTGTATTAACATTCCCTCTTTAGGTTGACATGAAATTGACAATGAATTATAGTGATGCATTTAAATATCAATTTCATGTTAATAATAGGAGTGTAGATATCCATAACGGAATCAAGTAAATAATTAACTTTATGTTAGTTTCTCCACTAAAGTAAGCGATATTACAGGGTGTTAAAAAACATATCCAGTCATTTTGAGTAAGTTTTTCTTATATTTGTCCTCATATAAATAAGTCGCTTTAATAGGAATACCACTAATACAGCGATAACTAATGGTAGTTCGGTTAACAAGACATTGATAGTTACCTACCAAAACCCCTTTCCATGTCAATTTTATATCTCATGTTAATGTCAGTAGGGGTTAGATTTCTGTTCAAATTGGATAATTTCCAACTTTGACAAAAGCTATCCTGTTGGAAATTAAGCCAATCACATCTTCGTATTGTTTGAAAATCATAGGTGCTAACACATCGACATAAATCTATCATAAATATTCCATATACTATTAAAAATACTCGTAAATATCATATTGATCGTGACATAGAGTAAACATTAGACCCCAAAGTCCATTCACATTAATTCTTATTTTAAATCCCTAGCTATATTTACTCTCATAAAAACTACTAATTTGGTAATATTATTACCTTTTTTTCTAGCTATTATACATTACAATTTAAATTCCCTAGCTTACGTCGGCTTATTTTTCTGCACTATCATTGATTATCTCCTCATAACTTATTTACAAAATACCTATATTTCCTTATCATTAGTATTAAGTAACGTGTTTTGTTAATCTCATGGCAACTATCATTGATCTTACTAACATAAAGAATAGGGGTATCCATTGATAGAACATTGCCATTTATATACTTTGGGGTAACAATAGCATCAACAAATCAAGCGTATTTTATATCGATAGTCAATGTTCTGTTAACAAACATTCAATTACATGTTAATTTTATATTTCATGTGAGTTACTGAATACATAGGGATTTACATACATATTAGCGAAGTAATACCTAACATGTTAATCTCAGTTCACATGTTAATTCCAAATTGAGTGTTCATGAGGTGATTTTTAAGGAGGTTGTTACAATGATTGAACAAAAAAACGAATCACAAGACCATCAAATTAACGATGATGACATATTAGATGATAATATTTTTGAAAAAGCATGGCGAATAACTGAATTCTCTAAACTAGTTGGACGTCATCACAATACCGTTTATAATTGGTTCAATATTTTAGAAGAAAAAGGGCTCCACGAAACGTTAAGAACCCAAAATACAAATGAAAAACTCTATAATGCATTAGATCTTGAAATTGCTCTATTTATTAAACAAAAAAGGGATGAGAAATGGTCTTTAGATGCAATTATTGACCTATTACCACATCAATTCGATTTGAGACCTGTATCACCAGAAAATCAATCAAATGAAGTGTCTACTGAATTAAACCTTCAGGCCACTGCAGAAATCATTGAAAAAATGGTAACTAAACAGTTAGAGGAAAAAATAAAACATATTGAGTCTCGTTATGAAGAGAGGGTAGACAGTATACTTAAACAATTACCGCAACCAGAGGATGCTGAAACTCTAAAATTACGTCAACGTCAAGAAAGACTTGATAACTTTATTATTGAACACAGAGCACGACAGGAATTAAGAAAACAAGCAGAAGGCCTGTGGAATAGTAAAGCTGAAGATGAACGTACCAGAAAGGTAGGATGGTTTAAAAAAGAGGAAGATTTGGGTAAAAAACAACTTTTCATTGAACAGTATATACAAGATAATATAATTGATTATATAAAATCTCTTATGAATTCTGTGGAATAACAAAAAAAGTCTGGAACTTAGTCCAGACTTTTTTATTATTTTGTAGTACCAAACATCTTATCTGGATCTAGAAAATCTGATAAATCTTCATCTTCATTTGCTCCACCATCATTTTCTTCGTCACTACCCATATCGATAAAATCTCCAAATGCAAAACCTAAATCCTCATCCTCATCAATACTCTCGATAGTACTAATTTGAGACTTTGTAAACTGAATCTGGCTTTGTCTTTCTTTAAACTCATTAAATTCTTCAACTAATCCTTTAGATAGTCTTGATGGTAATGCATCAGTTTTATAGAACGTATATACACTTCCTAAGAAATCATTTTTACTTACCAAATATCCGTTAAAAACTGTACCGTTTATTGGTAGATTATTTGAAACTTCTACCTTAGCATCATCCATAAAGGAATCATTAATATTTTTTTGCTCATCTAAGATAGCAAGCATACCAAAATGATGTACTTTTGATGCTTCTACAGAACCGTCGTTATTCTTCTTCATCAAATCAATTGGAGGATGGAAAGAGCTACCTCTTAATGATTCTTGGAACATCTCTATAATTGCATGGCTATTTTCTATCTGGTTCATATTACGTGAAACCTTATTAATTACTAAACAGCCTGTTTTCTCAAGTAAAATACGCTTAAAGTCTTGAGAATCGAGTATTACAGATGTACCAGATCCATTTGCAGCGGTATTTAGCTCATGAATAATTTCACTAATGCGTTGATTTGCATAATCCCGTGAATTGGCGATACCTTTTTTCTCATTTTCATTTAATTCCTTAAATTCATCGTAGAAGTGCTGATTATCAGCAAATACTACAAAGGCTACACCTTTAGATTTATCATTTGCTAATTTCCAAATCTCCTGTGAAAATTTATTTACTTGTCGTAATACATCGGGCCCATCTGCTCGAACGGGAAGTGTTACGACAATCCCCATTTTAATAAAATCTTTGCGCTCAATAGCATTTTCAAAGGCAATTCTCGCAAACTTTGCTTGATTTGCTTTGATTTCAGACATTGGATATTGCTTCGCAACTTTTTGTAATTCTTGTCTGATTACTGGTTTGTTATGAAAAGCCGAAAATTCTTCAATAGCTTTAATGATTGTAGAAGTTCCTGTTCCTCCACCTAAACCGGCAAAGAATAGAACAAGTTCATCAGAAGGTCTTACACGTTCAGTAATAAATTCTTTTAATTTTTCTTTTGCTTCCTCATTTGAATCAAGAACCTTTACCGCACGCTCAGGGTTCTTACCTAAACCACCTAATTTAAGTGAAACTTGATTACTTTTTGGTACATTTTTTAATTCAGCTAGATCTCCATCATTACTATTTAGTGCTAAGCAATTATATACTGCTGTGCCATCTGTATGTGTATATTCCGCAAATTTATCTACCATTCTAGTACCAGCTTGACCAAATCCAACCATTGTCATTTTAACTGCTACTTCATTTTTCAAGAAGTTTTTTGCCATTATTTTATCTCTCCTTATTTACCTTTTTTCTTTTCCCTAACTCAATCAGTACTTGTTGCCCTCTATAAGTTGAGATTAAAAATTTATATGGGTGCATAGTCTTTTCATAGATTAAAGACATTGATGATAGTGTACTTACACTTATTTCAGCTGAACGTCTAGATATATTTGTACGTTCAACTTCTAATGAATAGGATTTACCTTTTTTCTTCTTTACTCTCCTATCAATAACTACATTTTCCACTATTTCATTAATCGATATGCCCCTCATGTACTTTGTCTCTTGAAATTGTTTATTTACTACGTTTCCTATGTATAGAAATACACTGTAGAGTATTTCATCTTGTTCAAGTATATCAGCAAACATGTTTACTACTTCATCTGCAAACTTGATTGTTTGATATTTTTCACTTAAAACCTCGTTCAAGTTGTCCCCCCCTTAAAGCATTGGTTAATTATTCCTAGAAACATAGTACATCATTACACGTCGTATATCAAGTCATTATAAATAAAACTTATATATAGGTCTTATATATAAGACTTGTATCAATAAACCTATAAAGAATCTATGTTTTATAAGGCTTTTCATATACAGCGTATATATAATGCGTATACATATTATATCAATCTTAAATTTCACGTGATTTACATTTTAATCAATTGTAATAAATCACTATAGAAAAAACTGATAAAAATACATGAAAAATCACTCGTTTTTATTAACATGAGACTTACAAAAATATGTATACGACTTATATATAAGTTTTATATATAAGTCGTATACATAGACACTGTTATAACAACGATAAATCAAATTTTATTTATAAAAATTAATTAATATTACCTTATATAAGCTGTATAAATAGGTTTTATATATAAATCTTATTTATACAACTTATATAAATCGCATCTAAAATATTCAATATCCAAGCACCTACTATCATACGCGTGTATATATTTTACTAAAGAGATTTCATGAAGATCTTATAACAATTCACACTAAGTTTTTTTATTACTTAATTGGTTTGAAGGATTTATCTCTTATAAGGACGATAATTGTTAATGTTATGTTAATGCGCTGTTCTTTACCTAGTACTTGTTAGTTCACATGAATGTATATGTTGACAGAAAAAATATGTTCTGTGCCTCATTTGAATACAATTCCATGTCAATTTCAGTCACTCTTAGAAAGCCATTAGAAGAGGCTGTTAATTTCATATGAACAACAGAAATCATCTCAGATTATAATTAACATGTTAAAAAGAGAGCCAGCGGTTAAGCTGACTAATGCAATAGTCCTTAAAATTCCTGTAAATACTCTCTTATACTAAGACATTCAAATAGTATAATGCTAAAAATTTGTATCATCGCTATGAAAAAGGAACATTTCTGTAAATTGAATTATTAACAATAAGTTCTTATCTTATTAACATCAAAGTGATACTTACATTACACTAAAAGTATTATTAATTTAGTAGAAATAATGATAGCAATTAGAACTTCACATAAAATTAACAACTAATTAATTTCATGTGAATGGAACCTTTTTGTTAAGCACATGTAGACATACTCATTAATTTTTTATCTAAATATTTTATAAGATAGAACACATAAAAGAATAAGTTAAATTTTCACACTGAATCTGTAACAAACGTAAGAGAGAGCACTCCAAGAAAAAGCTTACTTTCTAAAAAATATAGGGAAAGCTACTTTTTGCTATTAAAAGTCTCATTATAATTTTTGAATAATTGTAATCAATTAAAATGTTATTATTCCTATCTAATAAATGTTAGGACGCCATAACATTATTTTATTAACGAAATTTCATTATAACTATTGTTAGATGTCTAGTAGTATACCGGCCTAACAATACGAAAGGTTTAATAGATCCACATACACCCATAATCTATAAGAGATTTATAAGTGTAATTACCATCCCAACTCTGGTGTACAAAATTAGGTATCTCTGAAAAGCAAAACCTCTTATTCATGTTTTCTTATTTTACAACCACCATATCGATGTAATAGTATATTAAAAATGATAGGTATTTATTTTAAGTCTAATTTAATATAAGAGGTGTATACTTTGTCCGGAGAAGTGTATAAATATAAACGTCCAGGTACCAAAAAACATTTTCACTTAAAAGAAGCAGAAGTTTTTATGTTGACAGTTTTATATTACAAAAGAGCTCTTACAACACGACAAATCACAATGTTATATAGTGCATTTGAGGGAAGAGAATGTTCTGAAGCTAGCATATTTACAAAGCTTGATCGATACTCACAATACGGAGCTTTGCTAACTAAAAAAATAGATAAAAGGGATGACAGCATTACGAAACGCGCCTTATTTGCCTTAAAAGAAAAAACAATTGAATTTTTAATGGAGATAGGGAGAATTCCTAAAAAAAGTTCCAAAAGAAGGTACTCACGAGCAACTTCTTTTCACACAGTATGTTCACGCGAAGTCATTATCCGTACTCTTCTAGCGACTACAAAGAAAGCTCAAACCAATGAAGTATTATATAAAATGGATATTCGTTCTTTTTACCAGAAACAAAATATGACAATTGAGGATGACCAGTTGCCTTTGATTCCTGATGAACATATTTCATATCTAGATAAAAATATCTATATCGAGATGGATATGTGTAAAGAGACAAATGCTACCTTAGTTGAAAAAGTAGGTAAGTACATAGAATTTTCACAAAAAACGAATGAGAATATAACCGTTGTTTTTGTTATGTACGACAAATCTATGTTCCTTGCCGAAGATGCTGAACCACCATACGTGCGTATGAAAAATCTATTATTTTCCATACGGAAATATCATGAAATGTTAATGAATCTACCCAATCTACATATACACGTCTGCTCACTTAAAAATGCTGGAGATGTAATTTCAGATATCATCCTTGGAAAAGATGATAATCATAACTTTGAACAAGATATTCTTTTATCTTTATCTCAACGTTCAGTAGGAGATGCCGATTGGCGTTACGCATTTGTTGAAAGGGTTCAAGCGTTCAAAGAACCAATAGATGGAGGCCTTCGACGAACGTATAAGAGAGATAAAGATGTTATCCAAGATTTCTTCTTTATTTTCGGAAATGAAAATGATTACCGGATGATCGCTAGACTAGACGATGTCATATTTTCAAGAAAAGAAGGAGTCGAAGGCGTTCCACTTGTTGTTATTTATCCGAAACGTGAAAAACCTAGAGATATTCTTTTAATGAACGCTTATCACAACGTTCTACTGCTATCCTTACAAAATGAAAGTGTCACTATAGAAGCGGATGAACCGATCCTGGTACGTACCGCAAATAACATTCATCCGAAAAGACGTAAACTTGTAGAATTATATTAATCTATTATTTTCTATATAATCCTATATAATTTTATTGATTTTTATTATTTAAAGTGTTAGAATAACGTTTGAACATATAATGAAAACTACAATCAAATCAGAACATATGAAATTAAGGCAAGCGACACACGCTGTTTTTACAGTGGGTGTCGCTTGTCTTTTTTTGTATGGAGAAAGGTGGAAAATGATAATGAATTTACAATTTGCAACAACAACGAATGGGGGAGTGCTCTCTGCAAGAGAAGCATTTAAGAACCCAGAACTTGTACTTAAACATATTACAGAAGAGGGTGCAACGTTTAATGTTTCTTTACAAGATATCCAAGTTCCTGGAAAGCCAAATTACTTTTGGTACGATGTCATAATTGAAACAGTAACAAATAAAAAAATAGAGGTGAATATTGCAGTACTTTCTCAAGAAGAATATGACCAACTATGTGAAAGAAGTAGTATTGATTTATATTTAAAACAAACCGAAGATGCGGCGAAATTCTTTTTAGAAAAATCAAAAGAGCAATTTAAACCTGAATTCAATAATCGCTTCACATTCCATCATAAAATTCAAATATACCTGTAAGATGTAGGTGATCTTCTATGGGGACACTTAAACAACGGTTACCGTTATTTACTACACTCACCTTAATTAGTGGATTTATTTTTTCATTTGGATTCGGTCTAGTAAACTACATAAAGTTACTTTACTATGCATTTGAACCACCTTCTTATCCTATAGAAATTACATATATACCGCTTATTTTAATGTTCTTCTCTTTACTATTAGGAGAATTTAGCTTTAGGTTTTATAGCCGCATTCCTGCTTTACATGTCAAAAATGGAAATTTGTTAATTTTAATTACCTCTCACATTGCAATTGATATCCAATTTTTATGGTTTGCAACTGCTCCGATCCATGCAAAGGTTATTCCTTATCTCACGGATAAATCAAAACATATTAATTTTGGTGAATATGAGGCAATAGGCCAGGTTTTAACAGGGAATTTTCACACACTCACTTTGATTTTTGTATTTTTACCCACAGTATTTATGATTTTGTTTACACTTTGGTATAGTGGCCATATTGTTCGTTACCGAGGGGAGATATTAAAGTGGGCACAACAATACGAATATAAAAATCACAAGTTGCAAAAATGGTTTAATAGCCAAGAAGAACAAATATATCCTGATGTAGAAATTGGGCCTCATATTGAGCATAAAGAGATGGTTCGTATTAAGGGAAAAGATAGAACGCTAAATGGAATTATTATTGGTCCGATTGGTTCTGGTAAAACATCAAGTTTAATTATTCCTATGATAAATCAAGATTTACACTGGATGGTACGTTTCATAAATAAGTTTGAAACAGCGTATAAAAAGAATGATTATGATACAGAAGAAGTAAAAGGAACATATTTAAATGGTGTGACTGTTATTGAACCTAGTAATGATTTATGTCAAAAAGTATTTAAGTTGGTACAAGCACATAAGATCCCTGCAAGTTCTGTTTACTATATCGATCCAACTAATCCTGATACCAAAAATATAAACATTCTGCGAGGACCAGTTGATAAAGTAGCAGAGGTTTTCGCAATGGTTATTCAAGGTTTGTCTGAATCTAACAATGCGTTCTTTGAACAAGCCCAGCGTAACCACCTTAAACAACATATCTATTTACTAAAACTACACAACCCACAAAAAGATGTTACCTTCGACGACTTAATTGAGATGTATGATGATGTAGAACGTGTCCATCGTATGCATAAACTTTTAAAGGTACAAGTAGAGAAGTTATATGATTTTGTTCAAAGCGGGGATGCTTCACGTGACCAAAAAAATGAATATAAAATTATAAAAGGTATTGATGAATGGTTTGATAATACCATTCGTGAAAAAACAGGCTTCCAAGGAGAACCAGCAGTTTATAAATCAGGGAAATATCGCGGACAACCAATGCATTATGACAGAGAAGAAGAATATGTTAAAGGTTTACGTAATATCTTAAAAGATTTGGCTTCTAACGTTTTAATACGACGCGTTTTATTTGGAACATCCGATTTTGATTTCGATGTTCATTTAGAGCAGGGGGGCATTTTACTTGTTAATACAGCGAAAGGGGAGTTAGCAGACCTTTCAAACGTATTAGGAAAATTTATATTGTTAAGTATGCAGAATGCAGTATTCCGTAGAGCGCCAAATATCTCACCTTACCATCACATTATTGTCGATGAGTTTCCGGATTATGTGGTGCGGCCATTTAAAGAATTCCCTGCACAATCTCGTAAATATAAAGTAATTCTAACAATTGCTAGCCAAACACTATCTCAATTAGCTCTCGACTTCACAGAGCAATACATGTTTACCTTACTGGGCTCATTCCGTAACAAAATGATATTTGGAGACGTAACGCCATATGATGCAAAAATCTTCTCTGACATGTTTGGTGAAAAAGAGGAATTTAAAGAGGCGGAATCCGAACAAGGTATTTCTCCTATGCAAGAGAATCCTGTTAGTCGATTAGGATCAACCTATCAGAAAACAAAAGAAGTTATTATGTCACCAGGAGATATCATGGCACAAGGTGCATTCATCTGTGCTGCCCGTATTGTACAAGACAATCATGTGCAACCTGTACAACAAATTACAAGTAACTTTGTACCAAAAGAAGAATTTGCCCAAGCAATCATTCAAGTAGATATAGAAACAGGCCAATATTGGGAAAATGAACGTCTGCGCCTTATTAATGAATCTATTGCAAAAGCAAATCCTATGAAGCATGTAGATGCAGAAAATAAGAGGAAAACACAACCGTTACCGCCTATCCGAGAAGTTGAGATTGAACATAATAGCTCCATAGAAACAAACGGGAAGCATCAATACATTGTATCATCAGAGGATTATAAGGAACATAAGTCTCAAAATGAAACCTTACCTAATGATTCCATAGCAATGAGCCAGCAGGGAAATGTCGATAATGAAATTGAAAATAAGTTGTATGAAGATATTAAGGAATTTATTATCGAATCACAACAAGTCTCGCCATCTTTTCTGCAAAGAAAATTCAAGATTAGCTATATGAAATCTATGCAATATATTGAGAAGTTAGAACAAAATCTAGTTGTAAGTTCTTACACAGGGGATGGTCCTCGTAAAGTATTAATTTCAAATAATAGCAGTACATCAAAAGAAACAAGTGTTAATACTACTCATTCATCTGACAATACTATTTCACCGGAAGTAGCAATTCCAATTGAAGGCGAGGGAATCGAACAAGAGGAAACTAGCTCCTTTAAAGATATTCTATACGACGATGTTTTAAGTTTTGTGAAGGAATCGGGAAGTATCTCTATCTCTGTACTACAAGATACGTTTAAAATTAGTTATACACGTGCATCAAGATTAATAGATGCCCTACAACGAAATGGTGAACTGCCTGTTATAACAGAAGAAACACATCTAGAAAGTATAAGCTCTGAAATAAAAGAACCGGTCGTGAAAGAAGATATTAAAGAAACCATAGATATAGAATTACCTCCTGTGGACGAATGCTATGAAATAAACATGGAGGTAGCAAAACTAAACAAAGAATTATCTATTACTATGTTAGAGCAAGATTGGAATGAAGACACCATTATTCATTCCATGATTCCTGATGAGACCGAAACACTGTTTGAAGAATTCCCATCTGAGGGACCTCCCGTTACTATAACAGCGGCAGAAGAAACTCATGTAGAAATCAACACGGTTCCAGTTGAAGAAATGCTTAATCATACCGAAGAAAACAAGCTAGATGAAGATGTAGCAAAAGTTTACGAATCTATTAGTATTACGGTTCAAGAAAACTTAGAAAAAAATAGAGAAACTCATTCGAAAAATGATGAGAAGCAACCCGAATATAACCCCATGAGTTACAAAGAACGCCAAGAGCAGTTAAAATCTCAGCAAAAAAATAAGAATAATACTACACAGTCGCTGCTTAATAAAAATGAGAAACAAAAGCACAAAACATCAAACGTAATGAGTAAGGAATTGAATAATTTCTTTTATTAATAGTTTGTAAACCTTAAATTAAACCTAGTATTGGTCTAGCCAGCATTTCGGAAAAAAAGCTAAGCAACAAAAAAATAAGCTGTCTATTTAGACAGCTTATTTACATAAAATTCGTTATCGGAAATAAAAAAGAATTGTACGTTTTAGACACAATTTAGTAATAAGTTAACTGTTTTCTTGTACATCAATAGAAAACTACTGCAAGAGTTATAGTTTTATGTTTTCATATCCCTTTTGGCATTTATCTTTTAATTAGATGAATGCTTTTTTAGTAAATAATAAAAAAAAATCAGAAAAACTGTCACAAAATCCGTTTTTCTGGTTTCTCTATAATACAGGCATCAAATTGAAAGTGAGGTTTAAACTAACATGTTAACTATAGGAAATGGGGAAAGTTATGCTTCTGATATGACCTTCGAAGATCTATTTAAGCAGTACTATGCTTATGCTGTGAAACAGATTATATGGATTGTTAAAGATCAATCTATTGCTGAAGAGTTAGCACAAGAAGTTTTTTTACAATTATATCGTAGTGATTGGAAAGTAATTGAAAACATACCTGGATGGTTGATTAAATCTTCTACTTATGTAGCTTATAATCATTTGCGATCTGAAAAAAGGCATCAAGCGAAGATTGATAAAGAAATACAATACCATGAAGTACAAAATATTCCATCATTAGACGATGATTGGATAAGAAAAGAAGAAATTAAAAAGGTCCAAACGATACTAAATAAAATGAATAATCGAGAACGAACTCTTTTACTCATGAAATTCTCTGGTTTTCAATATAAAGAAATTGCAGAAATACTTCAAACAGAAATATCTTCTATTGGAACATTATTAGTCAGAGCCAAAATGAAATTTTGCAAGATTTATAAACAAATAGAGGAGGCATAACAAATGAAATGTTATGATATCGGATTTATTCAAACATATATTGATGGGGAACTTTCTTATGATACAAGAAAAGAATTCACGAAGCACCTAGATACATGTGAAGCATGCCAAAATTTATTAGTAGAAATCAGTAAATTAAACAACTGGGAAAACATAATGCTAGATGAAGAATCTGCAAATTCACCACAAGAAATTAAAATTGATGTAGAACAAGCATGGAAAACATTTGAAAGTCGTTCCAAGCTAGACAATGTTTCTCATATAAATCATAAAAAACAACAAAAGAAAGGACTATTTACAAACATGAGTAAAAAATCAAAACGTTTCATTTATACAGCAGTAGCTGGCGCAGCGCTTTTCACAACAGCAATGATTCCACAAGTACAAGTGGCGGCTACAAATGTTGCCTCATATTTTTCTAATGCAGTTACAAATGATGAAGTTGTCAATGAGGGAATAACAGATGAAAATGGTGTCGTACAAGATATGATGAAGAATGGTAAATATATTCCTATTGATGAAAAAATTACAGATCAAGGTATTACTGTACATCTCAAAGAATTATATATATCAGATTTACGTATATCAGTTCATTATAGAATGGAAAAAGCTGATGGAAGTTTAGTACCATTTGAATTTGATACATCAGGATTAAAGCTCGCAAGTGATGGTAAAATTAATGGGCAACAAGAGGAAAACCCTGAGATTATAAATTACGGAAGACTATCATTTATCCATGATTCAGATGATCATCTTCCTTTTGAACTTATGGCAGCAGGTAAAAAATTAAATGATATAGGTATCCGTGATAACGATAGACCAGAAGGTGTTTCTACATTTGTTATAGTTAATGAAGGAAGAGACGAGTTTAAACAGCCCCTTACTTTAGATGTAAATATAACTAGAATTGGAACAGTAAATGGATCTTGGAAAGGTCAATTTAAAATTGATACTTCACATTTGATAAATGAAACGAATTAAAATAAAAAAAAGAATAGAACAATATGTATCTAATGCTCCGTTTCTATGTTGTCTTGTTTTTGTTACATTTATTTCTTATATAGTTTTTACTCTATCTTTTATTTATGATTTAAGTTTATAACCTTAAATTAATCATTTAAGACCATTACAAGAAAAAACTCCCTAAAAAAGTAGGGAAATAAATAATCGGTTCCTTAGCGTGTATAAGGAATCGGTTATTTTGTATCTAAAATGTGTTTAAACGTATATTTTTCTTTTTTTGATATGGTGATTCCTATGAGAAAAAATTGTATATTGTATACATATGAAGTTGACATAACGTCCTATTATCGGTAAAAAGAAAAATAACGGACCCTTATTCTCACAGGGAGTCCGCTTTTTTTGTTCTATGGATCTATTCAATTTTTTATACATTCCTATCTTGTCGCGGTTTTAGGGTTCTCGTTTGTTACTGAATTACTCGAAAAATTGTATAAAATTATGCATACTCTTAGCGTGTTTTTTTCCAAAATACTAGCGGTACCCCTAATAAGGCTGCATTCTAGATATTGATTTAACCTATAGCAAACTTATGATTTTAAAATTATTCTTGCATTTGAATAGAAATACCGCTATATTTGTATTAACGACTATATAAATAAAACATAATTTACGTGAAGGACACACCTTACGTACCATCCCAACGGTACAGGTGTGTCCTTTTTTACGTTCTAGGAGGAAAATATAATGGCAGAAGATAAGACAACCACTCAAACTGTAGAAGAACTTGGAATGACTTTTGAAACAGAGAACCCACAAAGTGACACAATGTTAGAAACAAACTTTAATCAATTTGAGCGAGTACGTGATTATGAACTAGAGGAATTAGCCCGTATGAAACGTGAGCGTACTGTAGGAAAAGGCTTGATTACAGTCGTATCCGAAAAGCTATTCCCGACTAAAAACGGAAAGTCTGGGCGTATACAAGTACTAACAATGCAAATTGGTACTCATACAACAGCATATTGCCCCATTACAGAAGCAGGTATAAATGTTCCTAAAAATCCTCAATGGCTAGTTGGTAGAACAAAGCCTTTAATCATTGAACACTTCCAGAAAACGGAGGAAGGCAACTTTGCTGTTGTATCTATCACAGCAGGGGAATTAGCACTTCAAAAAAGATTATATGAAGAAGTAACAGCGCAAGAAGGAAATAAGGTGTACACAGGAACCGTTTCTGGGCATATACCATCTGCACAAACTGTTCTAGTTGAAGTTCAAGGTATAATAGTAGGAGTGAGGTACTCCCAATGGTCACACTCATTTGTACGTCCGGAGGATATTGTGATTGGGGATGTTATAGAACTTATCATTGATAAAGTAGTAGAAAAGAATGGTCGTTATGAATTTAGAGGAAATAAAAAGAAATTAGAAACAAATCCAATGGACAAACTATTAGAACTAAAAAAACGTCATGACCGCTTTGTAGGTAAAATAGTAGGGATAGATGCAATTGCTGGTATTTTCGTAGAAGTTGCGCCAGGTATTCAATTTAAAGGACTAAAGAGTCGTAATCTTGCCAATCCAACTGCGGAAGATGCAATAAACCAAACCATTGTTACATGCGAGCTGCTTAATATTGATGCCAAAAATAGAAGAGGAACTGTGCGTATCCTAAATTACCCACAAGGACAAAGTAAAAAATCTAATTCGTCAATTTACCAATTTTAATGGATGACTATGCGTACAATAGAAAAACAATTGTCTACGTATGTACCATCTATTCCTCATTTGTCAAATGAGGATGTACAGGGACTTCAAATATATCGAATACATGACCTGGATAAATCCTTTGTATTCCATTCTTATGAGGAATTAGTTAAGTTTAAGCAGCGTTTGACAGAAGAGCAGTATGCCATACTCACTTTTATTGGTGTTCATACATCTGTTCGATTCAATCATTTATTATATTTATTCAAGAACAAATATTCACGTAAGAAAATAAATGATGCACTTCAAGGATTACTTTACTATCGTCTAATTGAAAAATGGCAAGTTGAGAGTTTTGATATGGAGATCTTTGAAGAAACATATACGTTATCCGATAATGGTTATAAGCTCTTAAAATACTGGAAAGGCAATATGTTCTTCTTTGCTCCAGATCGTCTTGATAATCACGGGAAATATGTTCATCTGCGCTATTGGCATGATATAGACCTACTTTGCCACCTGCGTTATGCTCCTTCCTTTATAGGGCATATTATGCATCCATCTATTAGTAAAGGGGTTTTTACCCCTCCTTTAAGTTTTGCTGCGCAGGGCGGAGTAAATCAAGAATTTAATTTTGTTATATACTCCACCTTATTAACAGATAAAAAGGATCGTTTAAGACAAATTATCGCTAGATGGAAAGATTTCGTAGAATCAGGTAAGGATGTCATCATGAAAGGTTTAGGGAATAACCCCACAATCCTAGTTATTTATGTTTCTACTGAAAAACAAGCAAAACAAATTAATAATAATCTACTACTCGATTTAATTCCTGGTAAAGTATTGTTATGTATAGGAGAAACATTACATTTAGAAGGATTACAACATGCTTTTTATCAGCCTCTTGCAGAGGGAAAGATTAAGCAATTAAACACAAAGCTATTCACAATAAACTAAGCCACTCTTACAAGCTATTGCTTTCTTTTAAAGGGTGGCTTGTTTGTTATATAAAAAGCACGAAATATTCAAAAATAATTTAAGGAAACTAATTATCCTGTGTCTACCTCTATACAAAGTACGGGTTTTACGAAATAATATTAATTGATGCCGATTTTAATAACAACGACATATATAAATGTTGTTATTATTGAAATAAAATATACAAGAAAGGAGTAATACATTGCTACGCATACAAAGAGGGTACATGTACGATCCGGATGATAATGAAGTAATTGTAAATGAAATTTTCTACGATGCGGCTTCAGATAAAAAGCTAGGAAGTAAGATGGGGGTATTTTGTGCAGTAAAGCTACCTACTTCTATTTTTCAAAAGGTTAAAGAAAATGAAAGTAAGTCCTATATGGAAAATATTGAAGTTGAAAAAGGAACTATTAGAGAAATACTTTTTTATTTAGACCAAAATCAAAAACCAGAAAAACTATATTTTGAAATGCAGTACATGAATTGATACTCCCACGGCTAAAGCCATATGCTGACTAACGTCAGTGGGATTCTTGCTACCAAAGGCGAAGTCTATTTCTAGTATCGCTGATGTGCAAAATTGCGGTGTGCCATCACCACTCCGTATCCAGTGCATATAGCAGATACGGCACTCGTTCTATTACCAAACGAGTCAGATTGTGAATTCTCAAATGTGTTTTAGCGTCTTGTGCTTGACGACTCAATACATTTTACGGAGTAGAAGAATTTGTTACTCCAACCTCATATGTATTCTGTTTACAGAGAACAAGATTGTTTTAGAGGCTTTTACTTGTCTATTATGAAAATCGTACCATAGTGGGCTTTCCCGTTCGAAAAATCTGTAATACCAAGAACCGAAAATAAGAGGGGATTTGTAGCAGGGGAAATAGGGACATTATTATTTAATACATATAACAACTGCATATAAAACCTCTTCTTATATTCGTTCAATTAAAACAATTGAATACAATATAAAAATAGTTTAATATAAACGTATATTTATTGTTTAATTGATTCTGTTTATTCCCACACCTTACGAGTTGTGGTTGAGTTGTAGAAGCAAGTTATGTTCTTGTTTCAATTGTGAAAGGGCTTCTTTGAGCCGATTAATGTATATAGCTTATTTTGCTATGCACATTTTCAATCGACTTAAAGAAGCCCTTTTTATGTTGTCTTTAAGTTAGGAATCACTTGTAAATAGACCTTGTGGGCTAATAATATGCTAAGTGAGAAGAGCACATATATTGTGCTTTTTTGTTTAAATTAGAGGAGGGATCATATGGAACTTTACAAAGTACGGCATAAGAAAAAGAATGTGAGAGTAATATGTGCTCGTATTTCTTATGAAGCAGTAAGTTTTATTTAAAGGAAACGTACATGATTGCGATTGTGTGGAATAGCTAAACTATCAAAAATTAAGTTCAACCGAACAAACTAAAGTCCTTCATAATCGATATGAAACATTAAAATTACTACAGGATACCTGTAATGAGATAAAAATTACTGGCAGTTCTTATACTCTTGTAGGAATAGTACAATAAAGAATGAATTCATAGCCTAACTTTTTAGTATTCTTAAGATTTTTTGAATTCAAAACAAAAAAAGATATTTAATTATATTTTATGGTAAAGTATGCAAATAAAGGAATATCCAAATTGTGAATTAGGGAATTTATATAGAAATAAGGTACTCGTTGCAATGCTAAAAGCACAAAGAATTAGAAAACGAAAAATGAGAGGAGCACTATAATATGATTACAGTTAACCGAGGATATATGTATAATCCAGATGATAATGAGGTCTTAATTACCGAAATTTATTATGAAACTGCTACCGATACTAAGTTAGGCAGTAAGATGCGGAGTTTATCTTACACAGTTATTCCTAATGAAATTAAAGAAAAAATAGAGGCAGCTGATTCATTATCTTATATGGAAAACATTGAGATGCCTCAACAATTGGCTGTTGTATATCGAGATGAAATTAACATGTATGGAAAACCGGAAAAATTGTATTTTGAATGTACAAATATGTAAGAGGCGAAAAGACATTGAACCAATTGGTTCAATGTCTTTTTTTTAATAAACTACAGAAAAAAGAATGAATAGGAAAAGAAATTTGTTCATTTATAAAATCACCATATCAATTTCCTGAGCCAAAAAGCCTTTAAGAGAATAATATCAACCAATGAATTGGTATAAATGTAAAAAATATGAGAGTGTATCTATTAGACAATCCTAAATTACAACATAAATTAATACCCAAAAACGTATGTAATGTCGTTCCTCAATACTGTTAACATAAGGGTTATAACATCATTTCTATATTAAAATATTTAGAAAGTCTGTCACGAAATATTCGAATTTTTAGAGTTGATATTTACATATGATTCCATTTATTATAATTATTGAGCCGGCTCCAAATAATGGAAAACTTCTGGTATAGCAAAATAATTTTCAATGGATATCAATTTATTTTATATCAGAACTCATTTTCATTTTATTTTATATGAAAACATAGAAATTATAAAAGAGGGGGATTTGAAAATGGAAAATAAGTCTTTTAAAATTCGTTCGGTTAATGAAAACGATCAGCTTTGGACAAAATTAGCTGACCAAATGGAAACACTTGAAAATCGAGATGAAATGGCATGTTTTAACTGTTCAATTTGTTGTGATAATTGCTGCTTTAATTGCTGCTTCCAAGTCTAATCTATACTTACAATAATAAACGTATTTAATACTTATATTATTTAATAATTTTGGGTACTAAATTCAATATTTTCTGTTCTTGCATAGCAAGAACAGAAAATATGTATACAAGGGTGATTTGATGATTATCAACAAGTATCATTTACGCTATCCGTTAAAAGAAGAAGTTCTAATGATTAATACTTTAACTGGTGCAGTGGATTTTTTCTCTCATGACTTAATTGATTTAATTGATAAATTAATATATACGGATTATGAATGTTTATCTGAAGAAGAGAAGCATGCTACTAACATCTTAATTGATAGAGGATACATATTTAAGAATGCTAAAGACCAAGAGCATAGATTATGGCAAGCAAAAAACATTGTAGATGCCGGAAATGAAATGCAGTATGTTATTTGTCCTACATATACATGTAATTTTCGTTGCCCATATTGTTTTGAAAGCCATAGCCTTCATGAAAAAATAACAACCTTAACCGAAGAACAACTTCAAGCAATTATGCATGCTATAGACATATTTCATAGAGAAAGTGGTTACGAAATTGGGATGATTAACCTTTTTGGGGGCGAACCACTTCTTCCATTTACAAAAAATATAGTCAAACAAATTTGTGAAGAGGCTGTTAATCGTAACTTCAAAATTGGCTGCAATACAAATGGCTATCACCTTTCCTCTTTTGTAGAGATTTTCCAAAACTATCGTGATCGAATGAATATTATGGTTACAGTTGATGGACCAAAGAATATTCATGATCAACGACGTATAATGACAGGAGGTCAAGGTACATTTGATCAAATTCAAAAAGGTATTTGTGATTCACTTAATCATGGTATTCGTACCATTGTAAGAGTCAATATAGACCAAACGAATATTGATTATGTCCCACTCCTTGTAGACTATTACCAAAAAAACAAGTTATTTGAAAATGAGAATTTTTCAATTTCTTTTTCACCAGTCACAGATCATACATGTAAGGGCTTAGGAGAAGACCTAATGAAAGGTTATGAAATTGTAAAAAAACTACAAAGAGATATTCCTAACTTTGAAAAATTAGAAAAACAGAAATCCCTTAACGTCGGGGCTGATATGTTTCGTTTCTTTAAACCTATTATGCAGTTAGATTCGGAATTAAAAAATAAAATTGAAATGGTTGTTCCTAATATAGTCTATTGTGAATCAGCTGAAGGTAAACGGGTAGTGTTCGGACCTGACAACCATATATATGCTTGTCCTGATTTAGTCGGTCGATCTGAATTCAAAATTGGAGATTATTTCCCTAAATTTTCTCGTCAAGACTGGAAATGGGAAAAGTGGAAACAATTCAATTCTCTTACCATTCCACAATGTAAATCCTGTGCCTCATCTCCTATATGTGGAGGAGGATGTGCTGCTGAAGCCCTTATAGTTCATGGGAATTTGAATCAACCAAACTGTCCACAAACGGATAAACAGGTTTTCGAATATTTAAATAGCATAAAAAAAGAGATTTTGATATAAGGAGAGGAACTAAGCTATGATAGCAAGTACCTATAATTCAACATATAAATTATCTGATGGGAATTATGTTCTAATCAATTCACTAAGTGGCGCACTCGATATAATTAACACAGACATAAAGAAAGTGTTAGATGATATTAAACGTAATAAAAAATTAACTCTTTATCCTGAATTAGAAGAACTTCTCTCGTTTTTAACAAAACGTGGTTATCTTTTTAAGGACCGTGATGAAGAATTAAATAAACTTACTATTATTCGCGATCGGATGACTCAATCTTTAGCCCATAGTAATTCCGGTGTTACATTCAACGTATGCACAACATATATGTGTAATCTTAGATGTCCTTATTGTTATCAAGGTCATGAAATACATAAAATTTCACATGCTTTAACGCCTGATGAAATAGATAAAATGTTCCAAGCAGTTAATAACATTTTATCTATGGAGAATGAGCGCGGTCGATTTAAGAATGCAACCCACCGCATGATGCTATATGGTGGTGAACCATTACTTCCAACAACTCGTAAGACAGTCGAACAGGTTGTTAAACGTGGAGTAGAAGAATATGGATTTCGTATGTACGCCATCACAAATGGGACATTCTTACATGAATTTTTAGATTTTCTAGAGCCTTACAAAGAGAATTGGGATTATTTCCAAATTTCCATTGATGGACCGAAACATATTCATGATCAACGACGTATTACAGCTGGTGGTACAGGAACATTCGATCGAATTGCCGCTAATATTTCACTGGCATTAGAGCGTGGTTTCGCAGTAGGATTACGCACAAATGTGAATAAAGATAATCTTGCATATGTAAAGGAATTAGCTACCTTTATAGAAAATCAACATTGGAATACTTATCCTAATTTTGGCTGGCAGGTATCTCCTGTTACCGATCATTACGGAGATAATCTACCAAATCATCTTCCAGAGCATGAATTACTAGCTGAAATTTATAATATTTTTGGAGATTTAGAAGAATTCATGGATAAATTTAACGCAAAACTGGGTACAGACCTTAACATTCGTACTTCTAGAATCCGTCAAGCCATACGCACTTTTGACTGGGAGAAGGTAAGCGAACTTGATTCCTGCTCTCCTGTCATGCATAGCTTACCTTATTTTAAAGAATGTAGTGCGCGAGAACATCGTTTCTATGCATTTGGGGCAGAAGGATTAATATACGCTTGTCCAGAGGCCGTAGGTAAGCCAGAAACTGCAGTAGGTTCCTTTTTTCCTAAATACAATTTAGATGCTACTAAGCATGCTATTTGGGATCAAGATATCACTGATTCAGAACAGTGTAGTAGTTGTAGTATCTCTCTATTTTGTGGTGGAGGATGTGCTTATGCTAATTTAATGCGAAATGGTGCCATTAATAAACCTTACTGTAATTATTCACATCAAACCATATCGACTTATATTAAGAAAAATGAAACTGCCTTTTTAGAACTAATTAAATAAAAAGATTTAACTCCACAAATACCTTCGCCATTGTGGGGTTACTTTCTCTTAAAGGATGTGTTTAATTTGACAGTCTCACAAAATTCCTCCCCCAAGCTAATTCCATATAAAGTTTATAATATGGATGTTTGGGAGGAGGGACCGCGTTATTTAATAAAATTTAATAATGGATTACAGTTAAAAGTCACTGAATCACTCAGGAACTTATTTAATTATATGGATGGAACTACATCCATAGAAGATATATGTAAAATGGTACAGGAGAACCACGATGGCAATATTACCATAAAGGAATTAACAGAACTTATAAATGAACATCTATTACCAAAAGGAGTTTTAGTTGGTTCTGAAAAAAAGGCGTCTCATCACTCTGCAATTACATTTAGAATAGCAGTATTTCACGCCTCGCACTTAAAAAAAGTATCCAAGTATTTCGAATTTCTTTACTCTTGGGGAGTATTATTTTTATTCAGTATTTGCTTCACTATAAGCCTAATTCATTATTTTTTTCAGACAAACACAGAAAATATAGCAACTACGTTTGGGTCCATTTATAAATTTTCTATTGCAATTTTACTACTATTATTTTCTTTAATTATTCATGAATTTGGTCATATAGTTGCTGCTTATCGATATAAAATACAGCCGAGAGATGTGGGATTTGGTCTGTATATGATGCGACCTGTTTTATTTGTTGATTTAAGTGATACTTGGCGATTACCTAGAGGACAGAGAGTAGTTATTGACCTTGGTGGTATTTATTTTGAGTTATGGATATTTATATTTTTTGAGTTACTTTATTTTATTTCGGGATATCAGGAATTTTTTATAGCAAATCAATTCATACTTATTACCGTTTTATATAATTTATATCCATTTTTACAATACGATGGATTTTGGGTTCTTACTGATGCTCTAGGAATTGCAAACTTGCATACTAGAACTTTTCAACTAGTAAAAAGTGGTTTACTAGGATACCTTTTTTTAAAATCTAATTATAGAGAACAATTTAATGATACAATTAAAAAGATGAACAAGCACTATAAATTTGCATTTCTTACATATGCTAGCATATATTTTTGTTCAGTCATCACGGCTATCTGGTTCATTCTTCGATATACTATCTACTTATTCACATCGCTAGACTCGTTCACGTGGGGAAATGCAAAAGGTGCCATTATTGTAATAATTGTAGTTTTAATTAGGACTATAATTGTCTTCGCATTAAAATTTAAAAGGGCTGGGAGGGAAAAGGATGCTAAACAAACAAGTAATCCTTCAAGTAGAAAAAATAAAGAAAGCTTATGAAACCGAGGCAGGAACAATCCAAATTTTAAAAGGGCTTAGTACTCAATTTTATTCTGGAGAGGTTGTTAGTATTATTGGTCCTAGTGGCAGTGGAAAATCCACACTACTTGGAATACTGGGATCATTGGATACACCTACCGAAGGACGTATTATTATTGAACAACAAGATATTACCTCCATGTCAGAAGAAAAGCTAGCTGATTTCCGTGCAAAAAAAATCGGTTTTGTTTTTCAATCGTATAATTTAGTTACAACAATGACCGCTCAAGAAAATGTTATGATGGCGCTTATGTGCGCTGGAGTAAAAAGCCAAAAAGAAATGATAACAAAGTCTAGGGAAATGTTGGACCTTGTTGGGATGGAAGAGCGATATCATCATTTACCAAGCCAGCTATCCGGGGGACAACAGCAGCGTGTAGCAATTGCTCGTGCATTAGTAAATAATCCAACCATTGTCATTGCTGATGAACCAACCGGGAACTTAGATTCAAAAACAGGAAAAAATATTTTAGACTTGATTTTTCAGCTACGTGATCAACTCCATATGACATTTATTATCGCTACACATGATACGCATGTGGCAAAACTTTCAGATCGTGTTTTAAAAATGGAAGATGGTCTCCTAGTTCAAGAAACTCTTAACAACCATACAAAATCTAGTAAACAAGAAGGTGGCATAACATCATGCTACTAAAATCTGCACTACGTAGTTTAGCGCGTAATCGTTTAAGAACTTTTTTTACAGTGTTCAGTATTTTAATAGGGGTAGCTAGTTTCTTTTCTATGTCCATGTTGGTAGAGCTAGTTCCTCGATCTATTCACGAATCTTCTAAAATCCTTTTAGGAGGAGATGTGTCAGTCCAATCCTATTTAAAACCGATGGATCGTGAAACTCTTATTTCTTCCATACCTAAAGAAGAACAGAAAGCGCTCACAACTTCTTTATTAGGTCAAAGTATGGTCAAATCTGATCAAAAAACAACAAGCTTAATCGTAAAAGGAATTGAAACGAATCACTATCCTTTCTTTGGTGATAATCTGTTTCCTAAGATTCGCACTTTACATAAAGATGAACTTCTACTCTCCAAAAATACAGCTGATCGTTTGCAAGTTAAAATAGGAGATCGAGTAGAGATTCCGAATCGTTCTACTGGGGCCATGTCCTCATATAAAATCAGTGGTTTAGTAGAGGGTGTCCAAGAATCCTATGGCGATGCTTCGATTTTTGGAACTGCCTATTTACATTTAGATCAAGTACAGCAACTCTTAAATGTACCTACAGGTACAATTAATGAAGCATTAATCTTATTAAATGAGAATGTTAATACTACTTCTTTTAAAAAGAATATCCAAAAACAATTACCACAAAGTAGCGTAATAGATGTTCAGGATAAAGAACTAGAGAGACAAAAAGATTTACGGATGTTGTTACCATTTCTTCAACTGTTCAGCGTATTAGCCCTTGGAATTGCTGCTATTACTACTTCTAACACAATGAAAGTCATTATTGCTTCACGCACGCATGATATCGCTGTTATGAAGTCAGTAGGAATGAAAACTAAATATATTATTCGATATTTTCTATTAGAAGCATTTTGGTTAGCGATTCTCGGAACAGTTGGTGGGATTGTACTTGGCTTATTAGCTAGCGTTTGGCTAACTTCATATCTAGCAGACGTGCTTTCACTACCTCTACATTGGGGAATTTCATGGTCTGTAATTTTCACAACCATTATTGTGGGATTAATTGTAACCTTCGTAGCTTCTTGGATACCTGTAAAAAGTGGCATGCGTGTATCACCACTTCAAATGTTACGTGATACTGAGAATACAAGTGTGAATTATACTTTACCATTTAAAAAGAAATTTCAACTTTTTATATTTATTTGTGGGATTCTTTCTATTTATGTTTATAATATAGCTTTTACAACAAATACAAATGGCAATGCCATCTTTAAGTGGTTTCTTGCTTTTTTACTTACAAATGCAGTTCTATTATTTATTTTTGCTTTTATCCGTTTTATAGGATTTATATATTCTTTATTATTTAAATTAATTGGTGCTATGAAAAACATAATGCCACAAACTCTATTCCTTGCTTTACACAACATGGCTACTACAAGTAAACGAAGTGGTTTATTGGCAGTTACTTTAACTATTGGTGTTGTTTCTGTTGTCTCTAGCCATGTATTTGCAGACAATTTAATTGAATCAGTTCAAGGCCAATTGGAAAAAGAAGCAATGGGAAATCTTCTTATTACCAGTTCCATTCATGATGAAGAGAAAGTTGAAAAACAACTAAACTCTATTAAGGACATAAAAGGATGGAAAAAAGGATATCAATTAGATGGAAGACTCCAAAATATTAACGGGGTAGAAGCCGCATCTATATTTACGAAGAATGCAAAAAATGATAAATTTTTTAGTTCAACTAAAATTTCTATAGAGGGAGTGGATACAACCCTTAATTCTAGAGCTTATACGATTTCCGAAGGACGTGATTTATCTCTATCGGATGCAAAGGGGAAAAAAGCAGTTCTTTTGGACAGCTATAAGAAATTAGGTATGAAAATTGGTGATACAGTTGATATTCAAATTGGAAATGAATTAGTAAACTGCGAAATTATAGGTTTCTTTAAATCTGGTGTAGTGAAAACAGTTGGCATCCGTATCCCAACTGAAACATTAGCTACATATGGGAAACCCAGCCGAATTACTTATTCTTTAGATAGTGATCCACAAAAAACAAATGCTATATTAACAAAGTTAAATGAAAAACTTCCTAGTTCAGCAATGGCATATTCCATTTCTGCTACAGCAATCGATAGTCTTCAGTATATTATTCAAATGCAAAGTGCATTCTTCTCAATTGTAGCACTGTTCGCATTTTTAACGGCTGTTCTCACAATTGGAAATCAAGTTGTCATTCGCTTAATGCAACAGACACGGGATGTTGCTATTATGAAAACAGTTGGTATGTCTTCTAGTAATTTGATGAAATCCATTTTATTAGAAAATATGATTATCTCCCTATCAGCTGGATTAGTTGGTGCTGGAATTGCATTAGCCTTTTCAGGTATCATTTTGCGCTTCTTGTTCCAAATGCCGATGAAAATAGATATGACTTGGTCTATTTTAGGCATACTTTTATCTGTTATAACAACAATCATTGTGGTGTGGATAGCAGCAAAACAATCATTATCAGCTAAACCTATACACCTTTTACAAAATAAATAAATGAATAAAAAAGCGTATTTTGATCCCTAGTCAAAATACGCTTTTTCCCATCCCTAACATATTAAAAATCATAATTATCTCAATCAACTTAGATTCCTGAATTACAACTTTTTAAATATAAAAAATAATAAATAGTAATATTTTTTGTGAATAAGTTTTAAAAATCAGAAAATATATTGCTATAGTAACCTCAATTATGAAACATATAGGGGTATTATTAGCTTATTTTGCTATGTACATTTTTAATCGACTTGAGAAGCCTTTTTTGTTGTCTTCAATTTAGGACTTATTGTATAGCCCCGCACTTTAGGGGCATCCGTTTCGTACACCCAACGAAACGTACCTCGATTAAAATGAAATGCCACAAATAGGGGATTATCTGTGTGTTGTCAAGATCTTACTGGTTCCGGAATAGTCGTATAATATTTGTAAAGATGGTGTGTATTTTCTTTAGTTAAGGAGACAGACTTAGTTAATCCATTTTCTTCAGATACCACGAAGGTATTTCTAGCAAACCGTATATGGCTCATATTAAGCGATACAAGCTCTTTCAAGGATAAACCATAGTTTACTATTAAATTGATTATACAAGCGTTTCTATACATGATTAGAGGTCGATATTTAGCCTGTCTTTCAGTTAATCTCTTTGTCTTCATTCAAAAAGCAGAAAAGGCTTCTAAGATTTTTTCTAAACTAATTGTCACCTTCATTATAATCACCTAATTTCTTTGGGTGTATTATAACGGAAAGTAGGGGAAAGACCTACTTTCTTTTTTTGCTACGCATAGTTGCTTTTTGATATATTGATTATTATTTACAAAGCCAAATGAATAAAGCTATCATAATACTCTAAAAAGGAACTACAAAGACTATTCCCCAAAATATCCCTTTGAAAAATCTAATCCCGTTATATGTATTCGTTTCGATATAAGTCATATCTTTTAGTACAGCCATATTTAATCCTCCTAATGATAATAGTTTACTAAAATAAAAAAAAGGACAAACCTCGCCCTGGTAGGGATACGTAGGTTTGTCCTTTTGTATGAGGGTAATGATATCTTTAATTACCTTGATTATAACTAAATTTACAAATATTTTCAATTAAGTCTGACATCTTATTAACAATCATACTAGTAATAATAAAATCTATTATAAATATATATCTTATATATTAAAAAGAAATAAAGATAAAACTATTATAGGACATCAAAAATGGGGGAAAGATCTACTCCCACAAGGGAAAATTTGATATTAGAACCTAAAAAATCATAAATAGTAAAAAATGTATTCATAGATTCAATAATTATCAGACTTTCAATTCTACAAAAAAGCAGAAAGAAAATCATATATTTCTACATGAAATCGGAAAGAAATTAATACAAATTACTTTATATTTATTCAACTATGGAAATAGGATTTATTTTCCTTAGCTTGGTAAATAAGGAAGTATCTAACGTTCAATTATCCACATTTTGTTCAGAAAATGTAGCTGTTTTTTAACATAACTCAGTATTCACACATAACTCACATTATTATTGATGATTTTTATTAGATGAAATAAACGACACTAGTATTATCAAGGGTATTGAGAAAATATTATTCACATTTAATCATAATTGTCCTCATATCCACTGTTTTTATAAATATCCTTCTGATTTTTTGTAGGTATAATAGGATAGGTTTTATTACAGAAGAAGAATACCCATTAGTATTATGTGGAGAGTTATGGACAGAAAGAAGAGAACTTGTATAGAAATGCATAAAAAAAGACTTCATTTTACATGAGGTCTTTCTGATTTGGTATGTATAAATAGAGAAGTGGAAAAGGGGTATTAATGAAACAAACACGAATAGCCCTCCACTTTTGATTTTTTCAAAAATAGAGAGCTTGTAGCTTTTTATTTTATTTCCATTTCGGTTAGCACCTGATCCGGATCTGTTATTGTTACACCAGAACGTACTAAACGTTCGAAGGTACGCATAAACTCTAGTAAATTAAACTGCTTTGGTAGCTCAATAACACGGAGTTTTTCTTGTGGCAGCTTATCAATAGCTTCGATAAACCATTCACGCACATCACTTGGAATCGTACGTTCTTTATGACCACGAACTTTTAGTTTTTCACGCATTTCAATTTCTAAAGCGATATATGCATGGAGATTCACACCCTGATCATATGCATATTTTCTAAATAATGTTTCTTCCTGGTATTTTAGATAATTACGGTGATAAGATTCTTCCGTCACTGGTACCGCAAACTTCTGCTTTAGTAGTGCATGTACATTTTTAAACATCTTTTTAATGTTATGAAGAGAGTACATAGAATAATGTAGACCAAAATTAAAGACAGCTTGCTCACGGTCACTATTTCTCTCTTTTGGTATGTGCTGCGCAATTAGAGGGTAGATGCCTTCTTTCGCCGCAGTATCAAGAATTTGATATTGAGATGTTTGATGCAATAGTTTTTTCAATGTATATACAATTTTCGTTGGATATCCTTCTTTTCGATCAACCATGTCACGAAGCCCACGAAGGACACTGCGAATTTGACGATGACAAGTATGCTTTAAGACATGAATGAATTTATTCATGTCTGAAGACAGTTCACCGATGTTCATTTCTTGTAGGACTGACTCGATGAACTTCGCTTTACGGGCATAGGTAGCTCTTGGTGTAAATGGATCCCTGTGTTGTTCTTCACCAGCTTCTTTCGTACATAAGAAGTCCGAATGGATAGATAGATATAAGGTTGTATATCGTTTTGTATGCTTTACACCTTTTTGCATTTTACAAATTTTGAATAGGGGATTCCCCGTACATGGTAATGCAGTTGTTAATTCTTCGATAACTGCATGAATTTGGTGCGGATATTTTTTATGCAAGAAACGATACATCCCACCAAAGTGAGTTTTGTTGCCTCTTTCATCCTGCTTGTCCAAAGAACGTTTTAAAGTTGTTTCTGTATGTTGTTGCATCGCGATGTCTAAGAATAGTTTCTTAGCTGCTACAGAGAGCTTAAAGAAAGCCTTTGTAAATACAACAGGACTAATATATACGTATGGATTTGCTTTTTCTGTTTCCTCATTCATAAAATGAGTGAGTTTGATTGTATAACGGCCATCTACTCCATTTTCAATGGAGATAATGTTATGTAAGTTTAATTTCTTTAATGCGATATAGAATTGAGAGTGTTGGATATAAGCAAATTCTTCTTTATATTGCTTGTAATCTTCCCACATCATATGTATTGTTACATTTGGAATGACGCCATTTGTATAGCATTTTTTATGTAGGTACAAGAATACTTCAAGATCTGCATTCGTAATACCGTATAATTTATGTTTTCGTCCTGCCTTTTCTGCAAGTGTAGACATTGCCCGACGTGAAAAAGATGGTTTGGCTTTTTCGACAAAACCTTCTACATCCGCAATACGCTCTTCGTATGTCATGTGCTGCAGAATATCTTCTAAATATGTATCTTTATAGCTGTAGTATTTCTCCTCAAATGTTTCCACAAACTTTTGCCAAGATTTTAGTGTTACTAAAACTGCGTTTGTTGTTTTCCCATTTAAGCTACGTTGATTACGTATCACAAATGATTTCCCCATCTTTTTCACCTCCGTTCTACAAATTCAGAAATATATGTCAAAATACTATAAAATATACCAATTTTGATTATAGCAAAATGAAAATTGCTGAAACGTGCTCCTTTAAGAAGAAAATTAGCAACTTGCAACAGCTTATGAAGCTAGTTGTATCAAGGGATAAGAGAATTTCATGATTTTTTTTTGTGTTAAGGATACCGCAAACGTGTTGCAAGTTGTGTGATATGTATAAAAGTAAGTGGAAAAGTACCTAAACCCTTGTTATATAAAGGATTAGAGTGAAAATGAGAGGGAAGTTAGGGAGAGGATACCGCAAATGTGTTGCAAGTTTGTGAACGCAATCATTAAAAATGAGTTACAATGAATATCATTGATATAAAAGGCTTTGTTGGTATTTATAGATTGAAAGTAGGGAAAGGACACCGCAAACAGTGTTGCATCTTGTGAGAAAAATAAGGGCATACATACCGCAAACGTGTTGCAAGTTGTGTGATATGTATAAAAGTATGTGAAAAAGTACCTAAACCCTTGGTATATAAAGCATTAGAGTGAAAATAGTAGAAAAGTTAGGGAAAGGATACCGCAAACATGTTGCATATTATGTATGTAACTTATTAAAAATATGAGATAAATAGCTTAAAAACTTTAAAATGACATGATTTTTTTAAAATTATTTGGTTGAGAAATAAATTATACTGTTGCAAGTTGAAAGAAATAGGGAGAGGATACCGCAAACGTGTTGCAAGTTGAGAAATATAGGGCAAACAAAGCGTAAAGGAATGTAAGTAAGTAGAAAGAGGTAAGGGAAAGAGCAACAGTGTTGCAAGTTAGAGAGTTAAGGAAAGCAAGGCGCAAAAGAAATGTAGGAAGTAGAAAGAGGTAAGAGAAAGAGCAACCTGTTGCAAGTTAGAGAGTTAAGGAAAGCAAGGCGCAAAAGAAATGTAGGAAGTAGAAAGAGGTAAGAGAAAGAGAAACCTGTTGCAAGTTAGAGAGTTAAGGAAAGCAAGGCGCAAAAGAAATGTAGGAAGTAGAAAGAGGTAAGAGAAAGAGAAACCTGTTGCAAGTTAGAGAGTTAAGGAAAGCAAGGCGCAAAAGAAATGTAGGAAGTAGAAAGAGGTAAGAGAAAGGGCAAATGTGTTGCAAGTTAGAGAGTTAAGGAAAGCAAAGCGCAAAGAGTGTGCAAGTTGAAAGAAATAGGTAGGGGAAAGAGCAAATTGTTGCAAGTTGAGAAATATAAGGGAAGCACAGCGCAAAAGGAATGTAAGTAAGGAGAGATAGGTAAGAGAAAGGGCAAATGTGTTGCAAGTTAGAGAGTTAAGGAAAGCAAAGCGCAAAGAGTGTGCAAGTTGAAAGAAATAGGTGGGGGAAAGAGCAAATTGTTGCGAGTTAAAAAGTTAAGGAAAGTAAGGCGCAAAAGAAATGTAGGAAGTAGAAAGAGGTAAGAGAAAGAGCAAATTGTTGCAAGTTAAAAAGTTAAGGAAAGCAAAGCGCAAAAAGTGTGCAAGTTGAAAGAAAGAGGTAAGAGAAAGAGCAAATCGTTGCAAGTTGAGGAGTTAAGGAAAGAAAGACGCAAAATCTTGTAAATATCTGTTACAATAAATTAAATATAATAGTAGTGAGAAATCTTATAATGTAAACTACTTTGTTGTAATCCATGGTTTAGGGAGGAATATAAAGTGGATAACTTATTACAAATGTTTCGAGATGCCTTGTTAATCTCTGAGCCAATTTATAAGACCAATGAGCTAGTATGGAATAAGTGGAATGCATATTTTAAAGATGTTGAAAACAATAATAATAAAGTATTAACCTCACCTCATGCTTCCCCATCATTTACTGCATTAGTGTCTTGGCTAGAAAAAAAACAAGAATCCGGTACCACATTAGTACAAATTTATGCCAAAATTGATTCCTATAAGGAAGAAATATATAAAGAAATTGAAGGATTTATAGACAAAGAATTCCAAAATGTAGCACCTTCAAGCTCCATAATATTAGAAAATGATCAAAATATCGAAGAGACAAGTATAGTAAACCATGAGGATTATTATGAGGTAAATAACTCTGCTGTTTATTATAAGTTAAGAGATGGGATTGCAAAAAATCAATTTGAAGAAGATGAATTAAGTAAGGTTTTACAATATCCTATTGAAACAAAATCTTCTAATGGTGTAGCTCAGCTTTCTTCACACAAAGATGAAGATTTAAGACTTACTAATATAGAAGAAGCTGCTCGATGGAATACTCTTGTCGATGATGTAATGAGTAATATGGATGATTTAACGGCAGATTGTTTAGATGCAATTACAATACAATGGATAAACGAAGCAAAATCTCCAGACGAATTCATTGATTTTTCTTATGAGCAAGTTTTAGAGATGTGCAACATTCCAAAAACAGTAGTAAAAAATAAGGAATACTATAGAGCGGAAGATAAAATTAAAATAGCAAAAAGAATTGCGGCTTTAGCAAGTATTTTTATCTATTTAAATGATGATAATGAAGTCGTAGTATTAAATGATCGTGAAGATGAAGGGGAACGACTAGAATTAAAGCGTGAGGTTGTTAAGCGATTATTTGTATTAGATTCGGTTGTATTATGGAGACATAGTGTGACAAATGAATATATGGGCATTGAATCTTGTCGTATTAAGCCAGGCAGTTTTTTAACCAATTATTTATACGGATCAAATAATACAACAGCATTATTGTCTAAAAAAGCACTTGAATACAATAGCTATAGACATAAATATCATAAAAGGTTAATTCGATACTTAACATGGCAATGGAGAATTAGACAAATGTATTCATCATTGAAAAAGCCATATTCTATAGGTGGGGACAAAGGGCTGCTTGCGGTAATGGATATCCCAAAAGATTGGAAACCAAATCGTATTAGAGAACAGTTAGAAAATGTTTTAATGGATTTAGAAAATGAAAAAGTAATCTCTCATTGGGAGTATAGTGATCCACTTGATGAACAACAAATTGGGAAACGTAATTGGTTTAAAAATTATTACACTAACTTAGGAATCACGATTTTACCACCTGAGGAAATGCTGCAATCAATGGATAGGGTAATTGGAAAAAAGATTATAGAAGAACCTCAAGAACAATTACCTGAAGTAACAGTTGTTAAAGAGATAAAGAAGACTGTAGAATCAGTGGAACAAATAGAGAAAAAGATCCGTGACCAAATACTGAAAGTACACAATGAAAAAAAGGTAAGTATTCGTGAAATAGCAGATGAAATCAGTATTTCTCCGTCTACATTATCTAGGTTCTGTAATTATAAAACAAAACGTTTATCTAAAAAAGCATTAGAAAAGCTAACAAAATGGTGTGAAAGACAAGAAATATTAGAAAAGATGTAACATAGACTAAATATTTCTTTTAATAATAGTCAAATTAAAAATACACATACATTATGTATGTGTATTTTACTTATATACAATTATAAGAGCCTGAATCTTCTATATCAATGTTGATTTTGGAGGGCGAAGGTCCTATTAGAGAATCAATATGGTTATGCTGTTGAATCCACTGCAATTAAATTTCTTGTCTTATCAATATGGTTCAGTAACATACGATATTCTTCTTCATACATAGTTAAACGTTGTAGAAGAGATTGATTCTCAGCTTTTAAATCTTCAATTTGATTTTGTAACTTTGTCAATTCATTCACATCTTTATAATTTTGTAAAAAGAGAATAATGTCATCTAATGTAATAGGCAAGGAGTTTTTTTCTTTTTCTGGTGGAGATAAGGGAATGTTGTTTCCCGCTTTTCGCTCTTGTTTTGCTTGTTGTATTTCTTCTTGATATTGTTTTCTCACATATGAATTCCAACGAAATCCACAAGCTGCGGGTGTTCTAGCTAGTAGTTTTGCTACTTCTTTGAATGCAGCTAATTGTGTTCCACCGTTACGAATATTCTGAAGTACTGTTGATGCGAGAAGTAAATCGTTATCATCAGTCCAGGAATCTTGTCTTGAGATTACCACATTTTAACCTCCTTATATGTTTTATATTACATATATGCAATTACTCAAAATGATAGAAGCTCAACTTCTATTGAAATAATTGGGGGCAAGTTAAAAGAAGTATGTATGATTTTACATGCAAAATTGCATTTAAGGTTGACTATTTTTTAAGGTGTAACTATACTGGTTACAGTAAAGTAACTGAATGAAATTGTTGGTATGAATTAGTTGTATTAATGACGTTTAAACAAATATTAAAGAATGAATGGAGTTGAAAATGCAGTCCGACATATAAAACGTTTTGATAAAAAGAAGTTAGGTAATATACATTTTTTTATAATTATATATTGATAAAAAGAGGTGCACGTTTTGAAAATTTTTAAGGGAATTCTAGTTTCTTCAATTGCATTAACAGCATTTAATGGAGTAGGCGGTATACTTCCAAGTGAAAAATCAGAAGTTGCCTACGCAGCTACTTACAATTATTCAAATAAGCAATTGAATTCTACTGTACATAAGCAAGCTACTAAACAATTAATTTTAAAATTTAAAAATGAAGCGAATTTACCATATCAGGATGGAATAGAAAAATTCATTAAAGAAGAAAAACAGGATCCTGAATTCATTGGAATTTTAGCTGAATATCCAAATGTAACTATAAATCGACTTTTTAATTCTTTAAATCCTAAAGAAATTAAAAATCTAGGTAAAGAAATAAAAGATTCCAATCATATTTCTTCTAATTTGCTAAACTACTATATTGTAGAAACTCAAGATGATATTGATGTACAAGCATTACTTACAAAAATTGAGAAATCATCTCTTGTTGAAACGGCGTATTTACAGGAAGAAGAGGCGCCACCAGAAGAGCGTTTACCAAATTTATCTGTTAATCCATATGATGAGCCTAGACTTACAAGACAAGGTTACCTTGAACCAGCACCATTAGGAATTAATGCACCTTATGCCTGGAGCATAAAAGGTGGGGATGGAAAAGGGACTACTTTCGTAGATATGGAGTATGGGTGGTTATTTAGTCATGAGGATTTAGTGAATCAAAAGATTGAATTGATATCTGGACAGAATAAAAGCGAGCACCATGATCATGGTACATCAGTCTTAGGAATTGTTTCGGCAGAGGATAATAACATAGGTGGAATTGGGATCGCACCTAAAGCTAAGGTAAGGGTTGTATCTCAGATTAGGGATAACGGAAATTATAATACAGCTGATGCTATCTTAAGTGCAGTTAACAATATGCAAGCTGGAGATATCCTTTTATTAGAAGCCCAGGCTACTTATGATGGATATGGAGATAAGAACTATCTTCCTGTAGAAGTAAAACCGGATATATTTGATGCAATTCGTCTGGGAGCAAATAAAGGAATTATTATTATTGAAGCAGGTGCAAACGGTGGAAATGATTTGGATCAATTTAGAGACCGTACTGGTAAACAAGTTTTAAATCGTAATAGTCCTGATTTTAAAGATTCAGGGGCAATTATGGTTGGGGCAGCTTCTGCAAGGGTTCCTCATAAACGTTCATATTTCTCTAATTACGGTAGTAGAGTGGATGTGTATGGATGGGGGAATGCAGTAGATACTACAGATGCTAAACCAAGTGAATTTATAACAAATCTATATACATCTAGTTTTGCTGGAACATCTAGTGCATCGCCTATTATTGCTGGTGCTGCTGCATCAATTCAAGGAATTGCAAAAAATAATCAGGGAAAAGTATATACGCCAAGCCAGCTTAGGGACATTTTAAGTAATCCTAGTACTGGAACGAAATCTAACGATCCAATCTCTGATAAAATTGGTGTTTTACCTGACTTAAAAGCTATTTTATCTAAACTTGGTTTTTCACCAAACTTAGGTAATGATTCTTCTATTGTATTTCCTGAGGAACAAGAAATAAATAAAGGGAATAAAGGTTCTACTATTACGTTCCCGCAAGAGGATTCCGATAATAGTGAAGGAAACTCTAACTTCATTTTCCCGGAATAATAAAAATAGCTCCTATTTAATATGAAAGAATTATATATAACTAATTGTTCATAATAACAGTGAAATAGACTCTTATGTGTTGTAATATAAGAGTCTATCTATTGTACTTTTAACTATCCGAAGAGGTCTTGTTTTAATTTGTTTGATCTGCATTATTTTTTATAAGGAAGTTTTTCGCATTACTAATTGCTTGAATTGATTTAATTTTAATAGTGATTTTATTTGAAGATTTTATAATCTTATTAGTTGAATTATCCTTTATTTGTAGATTTGGCCCAGTAATAGTAATTGATTCTTTACCAATATTCATTATAAAACCTTTAATATGAATTTGTTCTAAAAATATTATGATGGGTAAATGGATTAATTGATAATCAAGTAAAAGTTTTCGGGTTTCATTTGTAATATCTTTGATATCTTTAGACGAGTTTATTTGATATTTAGAAATCGATTGTGAGTTATTTGGTTTTATTTTGAACCTTTTTGAATCTCCTTGCGGAACAAGTGAGGGTGGTAAATTTAATAAAACTGTTGAGGTTTTTTGTAAATATGATGGAGTATTCGGTGGTTTTAATGAAACAGTAGAGTTTTGTTGTGAACGTAGCGAAGTATCTGCAGGTTCTGACGAAATCGTAGGATTTTGATGTGAACGTGAAGGAGTATCTGCAGGTTCTGATGAAATCGTAGGATTTTGATGTGAACGTGGAGGAGTATCTGCAGGTTCTGATGAAATCGTAGGATTTTGATGTGAACGTGGAGGAGTATCTGCAGGTTCTGATGAAATCGTAGGATTTTGATGTGAACGTGGTGGAATATCTGTTGTTTCTGACGAAATCGTAGGATTTTGATGTGAACGTAGAGGAGTATCTGCAGGTTCTGACGAAATTGTGGAACCTTTTTGTGAATGAGGCGGAGTATAAAAAGGAATCGGATTTATATTAAACAGTTTAAACCTAGGTTGTTCAATATTTTTTTGATTTGAACATAAATGACACATCTAAACACCTCCTATAAAGGGTTGTATTATATAGTAAACAGATTATGTAAAAGGGTGATAATAAAAAGAATAATAAACAAGCCAAAGTTATTTTCTATATAAATGACATTTTATAAAATAAGATTTAAAAAATGCAATGGGTATTTACAAGCCCATTGCATTTTTGGGTTTTATTGATTATTCCCCTTGGTCATCACTAACTGATAAAATTGAACTAATTTTAACACTAATTTGGTTTGGATTTTCAAGGTCTCCACCATTTGCATTACTTTCGACTTCGACACCTTCTCCGTTACCACGGCGAAGAGTAACAAAGTTTTCTCCAATTCGAGTGATAAGACCTTCTACATGAAACGATGGTAAAAATAATACTACTCTTACCCCTACTAATTGAAATGCGTGTAACAATTCACGGATTTCATCTTCATGACGTTCTGGCATTTATATCTTCCTCCTCAAATAAATTAAAAAAGTAGAAAAGGGATAAAAAAATACCTCTTTGCTACTTCTCAAGATAGGATATGTTGAAAATTACTAATCGAAATAGACAAAGTGGTAATTTATTTTTAATGGTGCGGAATTTTACTAGGGTTCAAATATCTCTATAGTGAGAAGTTATTAAGAGGTCATTAGCCCTTAAAATAGTAGTTGATCCTGAGTTTAAGTGAGAGATTGTAGACATTCTGCTAATTTTAAATGATAAATAATCTTGTTTTTGGGGGACATTTTAGATTGTTTAATATTTTTTGATTTGAATAAAACTGAAATATCCAAATAATTCCTATGGAAAGTTGTATTATATATTAAGCAGATTATGTAAAGGGGGGATAATAAAAAGAATAATAAACAAGCCAAAGCTATTTTCTATATAATTGATATATTATAAAATAAGATTCAAAAAATGCAATGGGTATTTATAACCCCATTGCATTTTTTGCTTTATTAATATTAAGCTCCTTGGTCATCACTAACTGATAAAATTGAACTAATTTTAACACTAATTTGGTTTGGATTTTCAAGGTCCCCACCATTCGCATTACTTTCGACTTCGACACCTTCTCCGTTACCACGGCGAAGGGTAACAAAGTTTTCTCCAATTCGAGTGATAAGACCTTCTACATGAAACGATGGTAAAAATAATACTACTCTTACCCCTACTAATTGAAATGCGTGTAACAATTCACGGATTTCATCTTCATGACGTTCTGGCATTTATATCTTCCTCCTCAAATAAATTAAAAAAGTAGAAAAGGGATAAAAAATACCTCTTTGCTACTTCTCAAGATAGGATATGTTGAAAATTACTAATCGAAATAGACAAAGTGGTAATTTATTTTTAGTGGTGCGGAATTTTACTAGGGTTCAAATATCTCTATAGTGAGAAGTTATTAAAAGGTTATTAGCCCTTAAAATAGTAGTTTATCTTGTGTTTAAGTGAGAGATTGTAGACATTCTGTTAATTTTAAATGATAAATAATCTTGTTTTTATAGCCATAATAAACTTTGATGAATGGTATTTATATATATATTCATAGAAAGGAATGTGCTTATTGTTTACTGAGAAGATTAAGAATAAATAGGGATGAAACCTTATTACATTCTGTTATGGTTGGTAAGTATGTAATGTTTGTTGAACCATTAGTAAATGAAATTTGTTTTTGAGATAGAATTATCAGGGACTATTATGTTTTCTTCAAATGGTATTTAGATAAAAGGATATCTTATTTATGGAATGAATTAATAAAGTTTATCAATTGTTTAAGCATGTTGTACAAATAAAAAGATTTAGCTCATAAGTACAACAAGCTGCAACTAATATTGTGGGGTTTGAACAAAAAATTCTAGGATTAATTCTCATATGTAAATTGCCAGAACAAAATAACTCTCTACTGTTAGTTGACTATACAACTAAGAAAAATGATTATTAAAGAAAATGTTTTTTTGTTAGGGATTACAGCAGAGTATGCTAAATTTATTGTTCATTTTCTTGCTCCAGCAGAAATAAAGCTTGTAGATACGGATCGGAATTTGAGAAATGATTTTAATGAATTGATGTATCAAGCAATTGACTTAGAAGCTTTGTAACCACAATCTCAAATAGTTCTTCTTGTGGATCAATTTTCAGATCAAAATCATGTTTCAGTTACATCCCTTTGGGATTGTAAGAAATGGCACGTGATTTAATTGAGTAATGTAAAAAAAGAGTATCCTTCATCTACTATTAGTGGGCCATAAGCTGAGAAGTTAATAATTAATTTAAATGTTATTTTATTAAATATTCCCAAAGGGATTTTTAATTTCTTTGTTTAAAGTGTCTTTTGAATGAATAAATTTGTTTTATAAATTGATGATATTAGACAGCAAGGATTATTATAGGGAAAATAAGTATAGTTTTAATATGTGTATCCAGAAATATTTGTAATGTTTTTATTATTAATAAGGAGGGCATTTTAATACTTTTAATGTATTATACTGTATAGCTGAAAAGGTTATATAATGGTTATGATATAATAAAATTCAAGTACAATAAGGGGGATTAAAAAAATGATTTTTCAAAGCATGATAACAGCTATTATAGAAAAATTACAAGAGACGGTGAATCCCTATTGGATAATTGTGTTTGGATCAACGGCTGAGAACAGAGAACGAGAAGATAGTGATATTGATATAGCTTATTTAAGTGACACAACTTTAGGGAACTATGAACGTTTTTTATTAGCACAGGAGTTAGCTAACATTGTTCATAGAGATGTTGATTTAGTTGATTTATCCGAAGCTTCTACAGTTTTTCAAGCTCAGATTATACATACAGGAAAGACAATATTTTGTTCGGATGAAAAACGTAAGGTCATTTTTGAAATGAAGACCTTAAAAATGTATTCAAAATTAAATGAAGAACGACAGATAGTATTTGATGATATAAAGAAAAGAGGTTCTATATATGAAGAATGAGGTTATTTTAAATAAAATTTCTACAATAGAGCGTTGTATAAAAAGAATCCAAGATGTATATGGAAATGACCCTGAAAATTTAGAGGACTTTACAAAACAAGATTCAATAATATTGAACATACAAAGAGCTTGTGAAGCGAGTATTGATTTAGCAATGCATATTGTTGCAGGGAAAAAATTAGGACTACCCCAATCTAGTCGAGAGGCCTTTGATTTATTGGTTACAGCAGGATTACTTAGCGCTGATCTAGCAAATAAGTTAAAGGCGATGGTTGGATTTCGTAATATTGCTGTTCATGATTATCAAAGTGTAAATTTAGATATTGTTCGTCAAATTATTGAAAAACATTTAACTGATTTTAAACTATTTACGAAAGAAGTAATGGGGATATTGGAATTTTAGGCAAAAGAACACAATAATAGGGCTAAGAAAGAAAGTAATTCTATGATTCCCAAACCAGCTATTAAAACAATTACTTAATTTCGTAAGAAGAAACGCGGTCATAAGATAAGTTTGTTCATGTTGTAGTAAAGCTTTGCATGAAATGTATGAAGATAATAGTAGGAACAATATCCAAATACAATTTTATCAACAAATAAGTAAATATTTTTAAAACTAATTTTTATACATATAATGTATACCAAAAACAAAAAAGTTTCCGTAAGGAAACTTTTTTGTTTTTGGTGAATTTACAGCGATTAATTAATATACAGTTTTTGAGAAAAATGATGAATCATGTCAAATCATCTTCATTTACACGAACGTGAACGTAGTATAAAAAGGAAGCATATCCAAAATAATTAAAGGGGCTGAAAAAATGATTAAAAAACTTATTATTGGTTCTATTGCTTTCGGAGCAACAATAGGAGTGAGTGAACCTACATTTGCTGCTACAATGTATTCTCCATCAAAGTTTAAAGAAACTCAAAATTTCCATGTGCAATCTCTAGATTCTCCATGGCAGTATTTAGGGCAAACTTCAAGGGAATTTCAAATTAAAAGTAACGATCCAAAAGTATTAGCTTTTGAACTAGCAAAAGAAGCGCCATTTTACGAAGAAGAATTAATAGATACCTGTTCTGTAATTTTAGATGCGAATGTAGGTGTTATATATTGGACAAGTAAGGAATGGGTTAGATTTGAAGAAGGAAACTATGAGTTTAAACATGAAATTAAAGTTTTTAGTGATAAAGAACGTCAGCAATTAATTACTGCACTAGAATCTTAAATCTTTACAAAAAAGAAGCTATGCTATACTCCCCCTATAGTAGATAGGAAAAGAAAACACATTAACCTGTTTACTATGGAGGGGATTTTTCTATGTGTTAAATTAGAATTACTCGCTATACAAAATGCAAAGAAAAAGAATTGCGTTTATACTCAAAAAAGGTATAAGGGATAAAATTGTTGCGAAAGAATTAGAGATTTATTGTCCTATTATAAGTTGTTGGATGAAATAATTCGAAACTGTAGGTATTAAAGAACTGGAAGAATAACGTGGGGAAACAAAAGGATTATGTTTAGGTACTAAGACTAAACGATTGGAAGAAGAGAATGAGATGTTAGAAAAATGAAGGAAAGTATGTCACGAAAGCGAAACTTTTAGGATAATGCATGTATAAAAAGAATTCTTTCGCTATGTTAAGTGCGCAAATATATATAGTTTTATAATCATTAAAGATTTCAAAAGAAATTAAGCCACCTGAGCGCATACAAATATAGACTCAGGTGGCTTAATTCTTAGTTATGCTTTGAAAATACGGGCACTCTCTAATCTTTATTTCGTGTCTTTTACCTTAAATAAGTACAAACATAATTCATTAATCTATATTATCTTTAAATTTATAAATTAGATGCTATAAAAGCAATAGAATTATGTAATAAGTGAATCAAAAACACAACCCCAAAAGCAGACATTGTAACCTGATATTTTTCATTCTTTTTTTTATATACCCAATAAGCATAGTTAAATAAAAGACCAATTATGGTTGTACCAACTATATAAGTGATTCCATATTGATGATTTAATCCAAATATAATTGATGCCATTAAAATGATAAGGTAATCGCGATTTTTAATATAAGGAATCCAACTTAATATCCAAAATAAAAATACTTGAAAAACTATTGTTTCATATATAGGTGCCGCCAATACCCCTAATAAAACTTGCAGAATAAGAGGTGCTTCTGTTATTGGGTTTTTTTGTATTTCAGGTAAGAATAAATCTAATGGTATAACAAATAAAAATGTTCCTAATAAAATAAGAAAAACAAAAGAAATTGTAGGCAAAGTAAACATAAATCTATTTATTTTTTTTAGCATATATATTTCTCCTATAATCTTTTATTACACATATACAAAAACTAATATATAATTGAGTCTCTTTTTGTTTCACATCTTTTTTTCGTTTACTATTGATGGAAAATGTTCTGTAATTGAATCCTTGGCTTATATAGGTGTAGCTATAAAGTAGGCATATATTAACACCATATTGTTAATATCAAAATATTAAAGAGCAAAGTGAGATATTAATGTCAAAACAATTCTATGATAAATAATATATCAAGCTTCTTAAGGAAATCTGTTATATAGGACACTCTTGTGTTAATTATTTTACTATATGAATATTTAAGTGCATATAGTTTTGGGAGAGTATGTATTTTTGCATATTTTTAATATAAAACTTTACTTACTATGCTGCTTCATATGAATTTAAGGCAATTAAAGAATCAAGGCCAAAAAAGTCTAAGTTTAATTTGTACAAGTAAATATTAAAATTTTATAGAAAAATAAGGAAAAAAGTTATAAAATGGGAGATTGGATTCAACTTTCCGATTTTTTGTTATGCAAGATAAAGATAACTACAGAAGAGGCTCTTAAAAATTCTTGTCTTTATTTAAAACTAACGATATTATAAAAAATCTTCACTGAAGGAACTCCAACAAATTTAATGTGAAATTTTGTAGAAGATAAATATGAAATTTAACATATTCTTAGTAGGCCATTAAATTTTATAGCAATTATTGTAGGCAAAGCCTTTAACACATCAATTTAGAAAATATCAGTACGAATAGAAGAGATGAGGTAGTAGAAGTATTACGTCTTCCTTTTAATAGATTTCCAGAAGCAGCTGGACATATATTAAAAGGATGCGATTGCAAATGGGAAAACTGATATTTGTACAATAGATCAGAATGAGCTTCGAAAAGAAGAAAATAAACTTTAAATTATTTCTTTAATTATAGTGAAACTATCATTATAAAAGGAAAGAAGATCTATCAAAAGAAAAAATTGGAACGTTTGATTGAATCAATAGTATGCTATTTTAATGTTTAAGTTAATAACAGAAATAGAACCTTTTAATACGTTATTACTTGGTTTTTGTACTGTTGAAATAAGAAAGGTGAAATCTATGAAAAAATATTGGCATAGGCTATCGTTGCTTCAGAAAAATGTATTACTAACGGTATTAGTAATTCTGACGCTTGTGGGAAGTATGGGGGCGTTAAGTTTTAACATGTTTCAAAATAGTATGATGTTTATATTTGAAAGGCAGTCTTTTGAAACAGGAGATACATTAATAAACCAATTAGATCTGGAAATAGTAAGAGATGTGGCAAAAGACCCCACAGCACAAAGCGTGAAGAGAGAAAAATTGACAGAGCAATTAGATAAAGCTATAAAAAATATGAAAAGTGTCGAACAAACATATGTTACAGGAACCAAGCTAAATGATAAAGCTGAATTACAATTAGTAGCTTTGGATACAGAATTAACAGATACGGTTTCTGTAAAACTAAGTTCTGTAAAAACAGGTGACTATTATGAGCATCCTATTCATTGGAAGAAGGCATACGACCAAGTAATGAAAACGAAACAGGCACAAATGACAGAAGTGTATGAAGATGTACTAGGTACATGGGTAACAATTTTAGAGCCAATTACTGATGAAAATAATAATATAATTGCAATTGTTGCAGCAGATTTGGACGCTTCTATTATTCCTCTTACAAAGAAAGAATTTATAGTGCACGGTTTACTATTTATAATCATTTCATTAACAATCGCAATTACAGTTCAAATATTCATCTCACGAAAATCTCTATCGCCTTTAAAGGATTTACAAGAAGGGTTACGTAAAGTTGGGGAAGGGGATTTAAGTATTAAATTGGATGAAAGGTCTGATGATATAGGGATAACTAATATCTATTTTAATAACACCATTAAAAAGTTTAATAGGATTATAGATAAAGTAAGGCAGACGGCTGAACAAGTTTCGACATCCTCACAGGAATTGTCGGTAAGTACAAAAGCGAATAGCATAGCCTTTAAAGAAATTACAAGTGCTACTACAGGATTAAACTTAGGAGCACATTCTCATGAAAATGTAGTGCAAAAATGTTTAGGAATTGTTCAAGATATGGAAAGTAAGATGATAGAAATTACAGGGGCTGCAAAACAAGTTAGGAACGCTTCGGAAGACATGGAACAGCATTCTAGAGAAGGAAAAGATTTAATTAAGCAAATTGTAAATCAAATGAAAAGAATCCGAGATACAGTTCAAGATGTATCTGCTAGTATGTATGCATTAGAAGCACGATCTAAGGAAATTAGTGGAATCCTTACTGTAATTACAACTATGTCAAATCAAACAAGTTTATTAGCTGTAAACGCTTATACTGAAGCCTCATGTGATGGAGAGTTGGGGAAAGGATTTTCAGTTGTTGCGGATGAGGTACGTATATTAGCGGAAAAAACCGAGGCATCTGCAAGGGATATAGCTAAATTAATTGATGAAACCCAAGCTGAAGCAGATGAGGCTGTACAATCCATACAGAAGAGTTCAAAGGAAGTAGAATCAGGAATAACACTTGTTCAAAGTAGCGGTGCTTTCTTTGAAAAGATTTCAGAATCAGCACAATCTGTTGCCAGTCAAATTAAAGTAGCTTCGAATAATTCAAGTGACATTTTAAAAGATAATCAAACTATTGTTCAGATTGTAAATGAATTATCACACATTGCAAATACATATGTGAATAGCAGTAGTAATGTAGAGACAAGTATGAAAGAGCAAGAACTGTATGTACAAAACATTGCAGAGTTGGCAAATTCTTTAAATTGGCTCTCCCAAGAGTTACAGGAGTTAATAGGGGAATTCAAAGGTAAGTAGGATAGGAGAAGGGGTAGGTATAGGTATGACCTATGCCTTTATTTATGCCCATATAAAGAGTGAAAGCTAAGGTATATATGTAAAATGGCTAAACGAATAATTTTTTTTTGCATATTTTGTTGGAAATAGAGCATGATATTACCAAATTCAACGGAGGTGTTTAAAAAATGCAAATTCGCGAAAATAATAATTCAAACGAAATCTTAATAGCAGCTGCAGCAAGTGCAATTGAACAAATGAAATATGAAATTGCTCAGGAATTTGGTGTTACACTTGGACCAGATTCAACAGCAAGAGCTAATGGTTCAGTAGGTGGAGAAATTACAAAACGTTTAGTTCGTATGGCGCAAGAGCAGTTATCTGGTCAATATAAAATTCACTAAAGTTAAAGGTATATCCCATGGAAGGGATATACCTTTTTAATTTGCCTTTAAAGAGGATAGTGAAAATTTTTATTGCTAGTTAAATTTAGACACTGCAAATTTGGCTGTGAAATTCATCTTCTTCATGTAAGAAGAATTTACACCTGCTTGAAATTGAACAGAAATATTACCGTCTTTTTGCGCTTTGAATACGCGACCATATGGTGAATTAGCATTGTATGTGCCAATTACTTGATCATCCGCATCAAAGACTGTATAAGAAATTGGGAACCCGGAGTTTTGTACAAAGACCGTAAGTTCTTCCCCTTTACTAAGATTAAATGATTCTTTTTGAGAAACTTCATAGGAACTCATAGAGTAATATTTTGTAACTTCTTGAATGTCTAAGTTCGTAGTTGCCGCACTTGCTTTTGGTGCCTCTGCTCCTGGTAAATTCATACCTGATAGTACTGCAATTCCTAATGCCCCTGCTAAAATAACTTTTTTCATAATGCTAGTTCCTCCTTTAATAAATTGTGAGATTTGAAAACGAAGTGAAAATATCACTTCTTGAAACCATTATAGTTACAATGAGAATGATTTTCAATGAGATTTGATATGTAATTCTGCATACATAAGATGTCGATATAAGATAATCTATCCGAAGTTTAAAGTATTGTTAAAAGAAGGAGAGGACAAATTTTTAAAACTATGAATGGGGTGGTAGCTGGTTTTTACATACGTTAGTTTTATAAGTGAATATTTTGTTGTTTTTTTATCTTGCATTCATTGTATATAAATAAACACTCAATTGTTGATAAAGTTGTATAATTTGGAATTATTAAACAAAATAAGGGGTTGTATGTTATAATAAAGCTGTAATAAGGTTCAGCATCCTAATCTTATTGTGTATATTTAACCTATGTATGTCGTTTGTATAAAAAATAAGAAGTCTCTCAAAAAGAGGCTTCTTATTTTTTGTATGGAGGGGGATTACAGATGATTGATTATTATCAAATCTTTTTATTTACTATGGCAGGTATTGCCTTGTTTTCTTATATACAACATGCTGGAAAACCAACAAAAGGAAACAAATAGAAATTCTTTGTTGTAGTATTTTTCTTTTTTCTTTTTCATTATTTATTTCTTAAATTTGTGTAGGTAAATGTAAGAGGGAATACGTTTTTTGTTCTAAAATTACAGTAAGAAGAACTTGTAAGACATAAGAGGGTTACAGGAAAAAGTCCAATAACTGTCATAATTTCTGTGAAATTTTAATAAATTAGTATGTAATAATTCAACTATAGGGTTATTTGGATGTAATGGAGGTAAATAAATAGTTGAGTATGAAATTTTGTATTCAATTGTTTATTTTAGTTATACGTATTTAGCCTTCACCTACATCCATGCTCTTAATATAGTAAGAAATTCAATAGGAGGGGACTAGTAGTATGAATAAAAAAATTCTAGGGCAGTTTAGAAAAATGGCAACAACTAAAAAAGGATTAAGTGCTGCTGCAGTAGCAGTGGGAATTATGAGTACAACTCTTATTCCTCAAAATGCCTATGCACATGGGTTTGTTGAAAAGCCAGGTAGCCGTGCAGCTTTATGCAGTCAAAATTATGGAGCGCTGAATTCAAATTGTGGAAATATAATGTATGAACCGCAAAGTTTAGAAGCTCCTAAAGGATTCCCACAGGGTGGACCAGCAGACGGGAAAATTGCTTCAGCAGGAGGCCTGTTTGGTGGGATTCTTGATCAGCAAACAGCTGATCGATGGTTTAAGAATACGATTAAGGGCGGAGAAAATACTTTCACTTGGAAATACACAGCTCCTCATTCAACAAGTCAATGGCACTATTACATCACGAAAAAGGGATGGGATCCAAATAAACCTTTAACAAGAGCAGACTTCGAGTTAATTGGTACTGTAAAACACGATGGTTCTAAAGCGACTAATAATTTATCACATAAAATCAACGTACCAACTAATCGTAGTGGGTATCATGTTATTTTAGCTGTTTGGGATGTAGCTGATACTGTAAACGCTTTCTATAATGTAATTGATGTGAATCTAATAAATGATGAAAAACCAGATAAAGAGGCACCAACCCAGCCATCTGAATTAAAAGTAATAAAAGCTACTTCAAATAGTGTAGAACTTAATTGGAAACCTGCAACAGACAATGAAGGGGTGAAAGAATATCAAGTGTTACGTAATGGAGAGTTAATTAATACTGTAGTCGGTACAAGTATAATTGATAAAAAATTAAGCCCAAACACAGAATATACGTATACAGTAAGAGCAGTAGATGCTGCAGGGAATATATCTGAGGAAAGTGAAGCATTAGTGATTAAAACAACAGAGGAAAAACCAGATACGGAAGCACCAACCCAGCCTAAAGGATTACACAGTATGGGAACCACTACGAGTAGTATTGATTTAATGTGGAGTCCATCGGAGGATAATGTAGATGTGAGCCATTATATTGTATACAGAGAAGTTGGAGGGACCATGAAAGAAATAGGTACTGCTAATACAACTTCATTTATGGACAAAGATTTGCAAGCGAATACAGCATATAAGTATGTAGTATCTGCTGTCGATGCATCAGGTAATAAATCAATGAAAAGTGATGCCATCACAGTTACAACAAAAGGACAAGAAAACTCTTATGAACAATGGGATGCGCGTAAAGCGTATAAAGCAGGGGATAGAGTAGTTCATGAGGATAAGGTGTATGAGGCAGTTCAGAGTTATCAAGGGAATGGAGATCCAAATTGGATTTTTGCATTGTCATTATGGAAAGAAGTAAACTAATGATGTCAATAGTGAATCCCTTTAGTTTTTAAATAATGGAACAAATGGTTAATTATAAGAGCTGGTACATTTATATTGGTGAATAATTAAGCTTTTACAAGGGTTTAAACTGATAGAAGAAGTTATTATTTTGATTAAAGAGACAAGTAATTGGATTGAAACAAACATTTATTCTATGTAGTGTAGATTTTTAATAGAGTATATAAAAAAATGCAACGTCTAGGAGCCAATTTGAGTAAAGCTAATAGAAATGATGAAGTTTATAAAAAAATAGAGAAGAGCATGTTCGTAAATTAATTGTTAATAACGAGCGAGAAATTGCAAAAAAGAAGAGTTAATTAAAAATTAACTCTTCTTTTTATTAAAAATTAAACTTAATTTCTATACCCGTTATACCACAGTTTATTAATTAGATTGTGTCTAAGAACAATTTTTATTATAAAAGAGAGTTAAATGTGAATAAATTAGCATTCGTAAGTAAAAATAGCCCCTCTTATAAGAGGAGTTTCCAATTATTATTTTGAGATTATACATTTAAAATTAGGTGATAAGATAATTGGGCGAAGTAAAAGTGATAAAACGTATTTTATTCGTTCGTATTATTTGGGTTCTGGATAATGATTGTAGTATGCGATTCTAATAAAGTTTTAATAAACATTGGTTAATTTAGCATCTCTAAATGGAGGAGTGTAAAAGAGATTTAATACATTAAAAGAGGGATACATATTATTGGGGTTAACTAAAAAATGAAATAAAAAAGATATTTTAGGTTAGGGAAATTTAAAAGGCCTTGTCATTATAGACAGGGCCTTTCAAAAAGGGACACAATTGACAACTGAAGGTGACTTTATATTACTATTTTTGGTGTTTTAATTCCAGGTGTATTTATTGAGAAATAAAATGATAATTTTGTAGAGTGTGAGATGGGGGATACTGCTTATCAATTTTTCAGGACGGGTAGGCAAAGCAGAATTCTTTATTTGTTTTAAACAAAGGATAGGAGAAGTACTTTTGTTTAGCAAAGCGTGTGAAACATAGATCAAAGTTATGTGAAAAACTGTTTTCAGGATAGGTTTCCTTTTTGCTTTAAAAAGAGAATAAATTTTCTCAACAGGACAAATCGTAATCATCTATAAGTACTATTTATAAGGATAATAAGAAAAATAGAAATTAATAATAAAGGAGAATGCGAAATGAAAACAGTAGTAACTGATAGAGATCTAGCTGAAATCCGCGAAGAAGACGTAGATGTTTTAAAAGTAATGGCACATCCGGTACGATTACAAATTGTAAATGAATTAATGCATCATAAAATGTGTAATGTTACGCAATTAACGGAAATATTAAGACTCCCACAATCTACTGTTTCACAGCATCTATCAAAATTAAGGGGAACCGTACTTCGTGCAGAAAGAAAGGGGTTAGAGATGCATTATTATATAGATAATGCTAAAGCCCGTCAGATTGTAGGAATCTTAGGTTTTTAGATAAATAGTATGTGAAAAGTTTCCTGTTATGAAGCAGGAAACTTTTCTTGTATGTTTAACAAATTTTCCACATTTATAAAGAAACATAAAGCTAAGAAAGTACGATGTCTAAAATATTTTATAAGGGGTGCACATGTAAAATTGCATACCGTCTATTCCTGATAATTAAATAAAAATGTAACTATAATGATCACATTGAATAGATATCAAAAATATCTATTCCCATACGATAACAATGGAGATGATTGAGAATGTATGGGAAAAAATTGATTCTAGCTGGAGCACTTAGTTTTATAATACTGGGGTGCGCTAATATAGCAGGAGAAAAGGTAACGAAAGCTAATGTAGCTTCAATTGAAACAGATATGGTGACAATGGGGGGATCAATAGTCGAGTTAGGGGAACAGGTTTTTTATATTAAGTCCCAAAAGTATAATGAAGGCTTTGATAATCTCATAAGAGTAGAAGTAGATTTCAAGCGCGATGTTAAGATAGGGATCAAGTAAAATTTATTGGATTATGTGAAGAAGCTTTTGTACTTATAGGACAGCAACAAAAGTAGCAAAGAGTTAAATGAAATGACCACAAGATAGATTAAATGGGAGTACGATACATAAAATTAAGAAAATTCAATTCATGTGATATAATAATATATGGATAAAAATGAGAATTAATATTAGAAAATCAAAAAGAAGGGAAGAGAAAGTTTGTTTAAAAGTTTTCCATATATTAAACAGCATGATTTACAAGATTGTGGACCGGCATGTCTTGCAATGATATCAAGACATTATGGACTCTCTTTATCAATTTCAAAAATTCGTGAAGTTTCAGGAACAGATTTGAAGGGAACAAATATTAAAGGATTATTAGAGGCTGCTACAAAGTTAGAATTTGAGGCAAAAGGGGTAAAGACGAATGATATAGAGGCTTTAAAGGAAATTCCTTTACCAGCCATTGCTCATGTTGTAATAGACAAAAACGTATTACATTATGTCGTTATTTATAAAGTATCAAAGGATAAAGTTTACATTGCAGATCCTGCAAAGGGACTGGTTATTTACAAATTGAAAGATTTTAGGGATATTTGGACAGGAATTTTAGTTCTGATGACTCCAAAACCAAGCTTTCAGCCAGGGAAACTATCACCAAATGTATTTAGTCAATTTATTGCTTTATTGAAACCACAAATTCATTTGTTACTCCCTTTGTTCTTTGCATCTATATTCTTTAATTTATTTGCTTTGTTAGGTACATTTTATTTTAAAATATTGATTGATGATATTGTAACTAATAAATTAGTACAAACTCTACATATAATTTCTATAGGAATCATCATATTATATGTATTCAAAGTTGTATTATCTTATTTTAGAACACATTTAATACTATATTTTAGTAGACGAATTGATATACAGCTTATGTTAGGTTATTATCGCCATGTTGTAGGATTACCCATGAATTTTTTTGAAACTAGAAAAGTTGGGGAAATTATTTCTCGCTTTATAGATGCTGGCAAAGTACGTGATGCACTATCTACTACAACGGTGACATTAATGATTGACACCTTAATGGTTATAGCAGGAGCAATTATACTCTATATGCAAAATTCTTATTTATTTGGTGTAACTCTTTTGCTTATTCCATTGTATATATTAATAATATTTTCATTCCATACCCCATTTCAAAATATAAACCGTAAAGAGATGGAGAGCAGTGCAAAGTTAACATCTTATCTAGTTGAAAGCTTAAATGGAATTTCAACTGTAAAGTCTTATAATGCAGAAAAAGAAGTGTTTTTCCAAACAGAAAAACGTTTTGTTAGTTTATTAAAATATATATTTAATAAAGGAATGTTAATAAATTTACAAAGCTCTTTAAAAATGGGAATTGAATTAATTGGTGGAACAATAATACTCTGGATTGGTGCCATGCAGGTATTAAAAGGGAATATGACAATAGGGGAATTAATAACATATAATGCACTTTTAGTTTACTTTTTAAATCCAATTCAAAATTTGATTGGTATTCAGCCGATGATGCAGTCAGCTGTTGTAGCTGCAGAAAGATTAAATGAAATTTTTGAATTAGAGTTAGAAAAAAATGAAGCGGAATCTCACAAAGTATTTCCTAAGCGGTTATCAGGTGAAATTAGTTTTAATGATGTCACGTTTCGCTATGGTACAAGAAAAAATGTATTATCTGGTTTGAATTTTTCTATTAAGTCTGGAAGCCAAGTAGCATTTGTTGGGGAAAGTGGATCAGGAAAAACAACGATTTCTAAATTATTAATGGCTTACTATGAACCTCAAGAAGGTAATATTTATTATGACAATTATGATATAAAAGAGATTAGTCGTACTGCATTAAGAGATAAAATTGCCTATGTTTCACAAGAGTCATTTTTCTTCAGTGGTTCCATTTATGATAATTTGAAATTTGGTTTAAATCGTCAAATTGATTTAGCAGAAGTTATTGAGGTGTGTAAACAGGCGTGCATTCATGAATTTATTAGTGAATTACCTCTAAGATACGAAACATTATTGGAAGAAAATGCTTCAAATTTATCAGGTGGGCAAAAGCAACGTTTAGCAATTGCACGATCATTATTGAAAAATCCAGATATTATGATTTTAGATGAAGCAACTAGCAACTTGGACTCAACAACCGAAAAGAAAATTACAGATATAATTAAAGGATTTAGTGAGCGGGGTATAACAGTCATTATTATTGCTCATAGATTAAGTACTATCCAACATGCAAATCAAATTTTTGTAATGCAGCAAGGAAAAATTTTCGAGCAAGGTTCCCATGAGGAATTGCTGCTGAAAAAGTGTGAGTACTATCGTTTGTGGAGAAACCAAACTGTTCATATAGAATATATTGAGTCGCAATCTTTACAAGCTGAGGTGAAGATAAAATGAATAGAATTTATGCTTTTGAAGAGTTAACCGATAGTGTGGAATTATTAAATAAAAAGCCGCCTCGGTTTATAAAATGGTTTTTAATTTTTCTGTTTTGTTCTCTTGCCATCTCATTATTTTGGATATGTACTGGTGAAACGAATATTGTAATTAATGGGACTGCCCTTATAAAAAATAAATCTGAAACGAGTAATATTAGAAGTCAGAATGATGGCATGATAGAAGATATTGTCATTACCAATGGAGACTTCGTAAAGAAAGGAGATTTATTACTTAAATTCAGAAGTAATAAATCAGAAGAAATAGAAATTAAGGCGAAAACGGATGGGATTGTTCAATTTTTTGAAACCATTCAAGTTGGAGATATATTTAAAACTGGACAAGAAATACTATCTATTGTTCCAAAGGAGAGTGCCAAAAACGTAAAGTTAACATTATTAGCGAATGATGTAAGGGGCATAAAATTAGGTGATAAAGTAAATTATTCATTTAATTTGGATACAACAAGTGAACAGTTTGGAACTGTAACTTATATTGCAGCTCAGCCTATATATGATAAGGATTTAAACGAATACGTATACATATTAGAAGGGACAATGGATTTTAAGGAAGCTCAAGAATTACCTATAGGTATAAGAGGGAAAGCTTCTATAATAAAGGGATCCAAACCTATTTGGAAAAGTTTATTAAAAAACTAAAGTGATAAAAAAGAAGGGCTTAATCTAATCTCCTTATAGTAGACAGAAAAAAGAACGTACATTAATCTGTTTACTATAGAGGGGATTTTTCTATGGGGAAAATTAGAATAAATTACAATGTAGAATTTGAGACAAAAGCTGTAGATTTATATTAAAACCGTTATGAGAGAATTAGGTATTCATCACTCAGTTGTCAGCAGTTTGTTCAAAGATTTTGAAGCTAAAGATATGAAAGGGTTAGAAGAAAAACGTGGGAAATCGAAAGCGCCAGATTTAGGTACAATAAGAACAAAACGAGAAAATCGAGAATGCAATGTTCAAAAAGGGCCTAGGGGTGTTAGATAAGGTATGCAAGCTATATCTAAAACGGGAAAATTAGAAGCTATTCTTGAGATGTTAGAAAAGGATATACGGTTATCCTATTATGCTATTGCTGAGGTAATTAGAAGTGGACAAAGCGAAACTTAGTGCTTTCTGTGAAACAACCGGAGGAAACCAAAATTAAGAAAAAGATACTGGGACTAAACCTAAGAAATGAAGAGATTCGTTTCTTAAATGTAAGGGCTACGAGAATAGCCTAATTAATTAGAAACCGATAGGTTACCGTATTAGGAATCTCCCACTTCGAACAGTCCGTCAGGACGTCAATTGATGGGTAAATTAAGGGGGATTGGATTGAATAATTAAGAAAATCTACAGCCATAAGGCTATTTAACTTGTTTTTCATTTTATTTTTCTAAAAGTAAACTTTTTTAAATAAAATAAAAAGAGTGCTATAATAGCTCCCTTTTTATTAATTAGTTGTTAAACTCAGTACCCATTTTACTGAGTTTATATATTAATTTTTATTAGAAATCAATCACCTAGACAAAGCTTTTTTTTGTAAAGAGAACTAGCAAGAGCACAGCCTGCATTGTAGCCTACTGTTCCATCTTTCCAATCACTACTCCAACTTTTTCTTTTTCCACCATCAATTTTCACAACTTCTTCTTCAGTAAGAACTTCTAATTTCTTTGATTTCAATTCCATGATAACGCCTCCATTATTGTATTTTATGTTAATTCAGAATAATAACTGAATTAATAATATTATATATTGTAATATTAAAAAAAGTCTATTATTTTTTTAATAGAATATAACAATAATTTTATATATTTATAAAATTATATATTTCTGGTGTAATACTGGGTTTTCAGTTCATTGTGATATGTGTAGCCGAAATATACTAATCTATCAGAGATTTAAGACACTTTATTTCATGTAGCAACGTATAGAAGTAGGGGTGTATGAGGAATGAGAATAATACTTTTAAAAATTAAATAGTATAATATATAATTTAAAGGGATTAAAAAATATAGGGGAGAACAATTAAGTTATCCATTAAGGGAGATTACTACATGTATACCTGTAATCAATGTGGAACAGAAATGATTATGCAAATGCAAGATAGATATAGGGAATATTGTCCAAAATGTGAAATGCCTAGGCCGAGTAGCTTATTGTACTATAATTTATATGAGCTACTAGAATTTATGGAAGTTAATGAATACTTGAGTAAGGAAAGTATGCTACATAATTTTCTAAAATGGGAGTTTGAGTTAACGGAAGGGCGTATCTTCAAGTTACATTTAGATGTTGACAGATATGATCAAATCGGTGATGAGAATTTTACAAAACAATTAGAAACATATATGAAAGGAATCCGATTAAAATTAAATGTTAAATATGAGGATGATTATATCTGGGTTAAGGTTAATTAGTAGGACTCTACATATAATGTGTTCTAGTTTGAAAAGATAGTAAGAAATAGAGAGGAGATTAATAGTAATGGAAGATTTAAAGAAGGAAGTAATAAGATTTCGAGATGAGAGAAATTGGGGACAATTTCATAATGCAAAGGATTTAGCCATTTCATTGAATTTAGAAGCTGCGGAATTGCTTGAGACATTTCAATGGAAGTCCAGTCAAGAAGCAACGGAGACTAAAATGCAGGAAATGAAAGAAGAAATAGCTGATGTAATGATTTACTTGCTTCTGCTAAGTGATCAATTAAATATAAATTTAGAAGAGGCAGTACAACTTAAGCTTATAAAAAATGCTGAGAAATATCCTGTAGAAAAAGCATTTGGAAAAAATAAAAAGTATAATGAACTCTAGAAGAGGAATGACATATTTACATATTATTTAAAATTAAGATTATATTTTATCAACTTTGTTTAACTTGCCACGTACAATTTATTACACTATATTAGTAGAAACTTACAAAGGAGGTTTTAAAATGGAAATTAGTATTAAAAAACTAGATAAAAAAATAGATAATCGAGAGAGTATTAAAAAAATAATAGAATTATGGAATCTAAACGCAATAGAAACTGCAGATTGTGAATTAGAGGAAAGTCATAAAAAAGGGATTGAAGAGCAATTAGTGGAATTGATTCAATCAAGATATGGTGCGGTTTTTGTAGGAACTGATGAAAATAATAATCTAATTGGTTATGGAATTGGCTCAATAAAGCAAGATTTGGTTACAGAAATGTTATATGGTCAAATAGAGGAAGTTTATGTGAAATCAGAATATAGAAGACAGCAAATTGCGCAAAATTTAGTTGGAAATATAAGCAATTGGTTGAATCAAGAAAATGTCTCTTTAATTCATGTCTATGTTGACTTAGCTAATAAATTGGCATTGAATTTTTGGGAGAATACAGGATTTGAAAAAGAATTTTTTCTTTTATCTAATAGTTAATCAATATAATGAAAGTATAAATAAAGATAGGATCACTATAATAATAGCATTTCGCTACTATAGTGATCCTATTTTTATTTATAAGAAAATAAAGGTTGAAAGTCATTATTTAGAAATATTTAACAGAATATTCAAATTAACGATAAAGGAATAAGTGCACTTACATCTTATGATTTAGGGGTGGAATTACATAAATTACTTATATTTACATAAAAGTATATAAAGTTGAAAAAATAGATTAAAGAGACTTTATTTAGAAAATATTTACATTTTTATCAATAGTAAACAAATAATTCAGATAAGTAATAAAAATACATTTTTTTGTTTATATGTGTTGATAAAATGTTGTTTTTCGGATAAAAATACATCCATTTGTAGAATTTTGATGTTAAATGTAAAAAAAAGTAGTTTCTTGAGTAGTTTACATTCTAATTTCTTGTGTATAAACTTCAACTTAATTCCATAGAAAGGAGGGGGAAAAGAAAAATGAAAAAACTAGAGGCAGGGAAAGTAAAGGTATATGGATCATTTATGGCGGTAACATTAGCGAAGAAGAACAAACCAGGTGATGGAACAAGAACAAAAGGAATCCGCAAAGGATTATAAACGTTATTAAATTAAAAATAAGGGAGAGAAGAAAAATGAAAAAATTAGAAGCAGGGAAAGTAAAGGCATATGGATCATTTATGGCAGTAACATTAGCGAAGAAAAACAAACCAGGTGATGGAACAAGAACAAAAGGAATCCGTAAAGGACTATAAACGTTATTAAATTAAAAAATAAGGGAGAGAAGAAAAATGAAAAAATTAGAAGCAGGGAAAGTAAAGGCATATGGATCATTTATGGCAGTAACATTAGCAAAGAAAAACAAACCAGGTGACGGAACAAGAACAAAAGGAATTCGTAAAGGACTATAAACGTTCTTAAATAAAGAGGATAGGAGGGAAGAAAAATGAAAAAATTAGAAGTAGGGAAAGTAAAGGGATACGGATCGTTTATGGCGGTAACCTTAGCTAAGACAAAGAAGCCAGGTGATGGCACTAGAGCTAAAGGAGTCCGTAGGCGTTAAAAATTGTAAAATAGAAAACTTGATTTATGAACTATCTAAGAAGAATAGTAGAAATCTAGTTCTACTATTCTTCTTAAAAAATGAAGGAGGAGACAATTATGCTGTTAAAAAAGAATTCTAATACTGTCACTTCTATTGCTAATGAGGAAGAGACAATTGTGTTGCATATTAGTGAAGGTGAATACTATGGCCTAGAGGGTGCTCATAAAGAAATTTGGGATAATTTTAATCAGAATTTATTTGAAAAAAAATCAATTGTAGAAGAATTTTTATCTAAATTCGATAATTCTAAAGAGGAGATACAAAAATTAGTGGATGAAAGTGTAATGGATTTAATTAATTATAAATTAATAATGGTTGTTGATAAATATGAATAACTCTAAAGAATATTTTGTCGCTTTACATAATTTAGTAAGAGGATTGTTAATTGAGGATTCATTTGATGTTGTGTTTAATAAAGTCTCCATTCAGTTCTTTCCAATGTATGAAAGTGCTAAAAGGAGAAAAGCAATGCCGATAAATATAAAAGAACTGATAACATTTAGTAAATATTTATATGAAATGGATGAACAAGACGCTTTAATCGCCTCATGTGTATCTATTTCTTTAACAAATCAAATTGTCCTATATTCAAATGGAATTGATGCAAAATTAAAAATTGGATTTAAAAAAATAGATGAAAAGTTACATTCTCATGCTTGGGTTGAGTTGGAGAATGGAGAAGTTATTGATCCCCAAAATCATCTTGGGAAATTACAAGTAATGCATATATTTAAAATGAGAGATGGAGTTGAAAGGTGGGTTACGGAAAATGAGAATGTGGATAGCTATGTGGGGAGAAAATAATACTATAAAAAAACAATGGAGCAAGAATTTAAGAAATTGGTTAAGTTCAATGAAGATAAGTAACCAACTTAATTTTGATAGAGAGGGATTTTTTTTAAGTGAAGTTGATTTCTCTTATAAAGATTCTCATAAAAAGACCAATGAGCAAATTTCCTTTTTAGCTACTCCATTAATTATGAATGGTGTACTAAGTGATTCCTTAAAGCATTCTTATGTTGAAAGTTTAACATCAAAAGCTAGGGAAAATCTGTATAAGGGTTTAACATCAAATATAGATTATCAATTACAAAATGCTAATGGTGATTTCACAATTACATATGTTGATCGAAATATGGATAATCTTGTAATAGCTAATGACATTTATGCGACGAGGCCAATCTATTATTATAAACATCCAAATGACGATTTCTTTTGTGCATCAAATGATTTAAGAACGTTGCTATTAAATTATGAAATTCCTTTTACAGTTAATTACAACGCATGCTTAAATTATCCAACTACACAATTTGCAATTAGTGAAGCGGAATATAGCAATGAAACATTTTTTAAAGGTATTTATCGATTACCACCAGCCTCAATTTTACAATGGAATAAAAATGATAAATTAAGTATTCGTTCGTATTGGGGACTAAATAATCTACTTAATAAAGTAAAACATACGAATATTACGGATTATGTGGATGAGTTCAGACAGACAATGCTTGATGTTGTTCAACTTCGTATATCAGATAAAAAGACAATTTTAGATGTAAGTGGAGGCTTAGATTCAGGAAATATTTTAGGAGCTGCAATTGCCAATGGCTCAAGCTCCTCTATTTTTGGAGTTAATCTATCTTTTGAATCTAATGATATGTCATTTAGTCATGATAAAGAACTTGTAACTAAGTTATTACAAGACTTAAACATTGAACATGCCATTATTATGGGGGATGATATTAACAAGATTTTAAATGCAGAAATAGGAAGAGATCCGATGTGGTATATAGATGGACCTGATCCACGAGGGAATCCTTTGTATGATGAAGTTGTAGCAGCAATCTCTATTGAAGTTGGTGCCAATCGTTCCATATCTGGCGATGGTGGAGATTATGTAGCGAGTGGAGAGGAATTAGTCATTGATTCTTTACTTAGACAGAAAAAGTTTAAAGAAGCAGTATCAAAATTATGGAATTGGTCTGATAAAAAGGTAGGAGGATTCTTAGATAAAACATTTACTTATGGAATTGCACCATTTATTCCAGGTTTAAACGAGAGGTTATACTATAAGACCGTTTGGGCTGAAAAAGTGGAAGCAAATATGCCATTTTTTACCCCAGAACATATTGAACGTGAAAATAAAGGTAATCAAAGAGAGTATGAGCAGTATAAAAAAAGTAAGGATTTTAAACTTTGGGGACACCGATATCACTATGATTACTTATATCCAAGGGCAAGATGTTTAGATACAACTAGGGTAGCAACAGATTATATGTACCCGTTTTATGATAAAAAAATGATTGAACTTAGTTTTTGCGTTCCACCTGAAGAACATTACGATTTACTAGAAGGGCATAAAAATGGATATTATAAAGGGTCTAAACAATTGATGAGAAAAGCGTTTAAGGATGTTTTACCAGATTATTTATTGAATAGAAAAATAAAAACCACTTATGCGCACATGGCTAGAAAATGTTTATTAAATGAAAAACATAATATTTTACAATTGTTCTCAAAAGATAAAAAGAATTTTGTGGCGGAATTAGGGATTATTGATAAGGAGAAATATAGAGACCACTTAATTGCAATGTTAATAAGATCTAATGATCCAAATAATGATTTAGGGATGAGTTTTCAATATTTACGTTCTGTTTTAGAGTTAGAAATTTGGTTACAAGAAGTTGAAAAGGGAAGAGATTATATTTTAGAAAGAAGTAAACCAGTGGATCCTCGTAATATAGGAAAGTGTATTTTTTCTTCAGAATTAAAACAAGCAACATTCTATTGAAAGTAGAGGAGAGCAATGTTTAATTTTTGTAAAGAGCGTATGCTCAATTTTAAAAATACGATGAGCATAGCTTTTTTTTTAGGGAAAATAATATGGAAATCTAGTCCGATTTTGGTCATAGTTTTGTTAGTTTTACTTAGTGCTGAGGGATTAATTGTTGCTATACAGTTATTTGCTACAAGAGAGATTCTGAATGGAATTAAAAATGCAAATCCTGGTGATACATACGTGTTTATTTGGGGAATTGTATATTGTTCAACTTTTGTTATAGGAATTTTCTCTGTATCAATTACCAGTTGGATTCAAAAGTTATTAGGTGAAAAATCTATGTTAACAATTAATACGACACTTTTAGAAGCTATAGAAAAAATGCCAGGTATGCGTTTTTTTGAAGAAACGAAATATAGGGATAAACTTGAGACTTTAAGAGACAGTACTAGTTGGTTACCTATGCAAATAGTTGAATCAACGGGCAGTGTAATAACAGGAGGAATTTCTTTAATTAGTATCATCATAGTAGTTGGTACGCTATCTCCTCTTTTAGCGGTGATATTAATTGTAAGCGCTATCCCTTATGTCATATATGCAAATAAATTTACTGCAATGGAATGGGTATATGAAAATGAATTTGCATCAAATCGAAGAAAGATGTCATATTATAGGGATAATTTATTAATAAAAAATACCGTACAGGAAGTTAGATTGTTTAATTTGGGTGAATTTTTTTTGAAGCAATATAAAGAAACATTTGATGTAGTTTTTTCAGCATATAAAAAAATTCAAACAAAATCTTTAATTCCAATTACCTTAACTGGTTTATTATCTGGGGGAGTGGCTGGATTAGGGTATTTGTGGATAACTTATAAAATAAGTAATGCTTCTTTGACAATAGGAGATATCGCCTTATATTTAACTGCCTTATTTCAATTAAATGTATTATTAAGAAATGTTTCCAATGAATTTGTTGAAACACTTGAGCTTTGGAGAATGGGGGGAGATTTTCATGATTTTGTTAAATTAAAGCCGGATGTCCAAATCTCTCCAAATTCTAAATTTGTAGATTTGCATGAAATGAATATTGAATTTAAAAATGTAAGCTTTAGTTATCCAACTAATAATGAACATAAAATTCTAAGAAATCTTAGTTTTAGACTGAATGCAAGGCAAAGTACAGCCATTGTAGGAATGAATGGTGAAGGGAAAAGTACAATTGTAAAATTACTTTGTCGATTTTATGATCCCAATGAAGGGGAAATTCTAATTAATAATATAAACATAAAAGAAATAGATATTCAGCATCTGCGTAAACATATTTCTGCCATCTTTCAATCATTTGGAAAATATGGTTTAGCAATAGATGAGAACATTGGAATTGGTGATTATGAAAGTATAGAAAATAAGAAACAAATTCAAGAAATAGCTAAACGTGTTGGTATACACGAGAAAATTAATAGTTATACAGATTCCTATAAAACAATGGTAGGAAATGAATGGAATGGCATAGAGTTTTCAGGTGGACAATGGCAAAAAATAGCACTAGCTAGGGCCTTTTTTAGAAACGCTTCTACCCTAATAATGGATGAACCTACAGCCGCTTTAGATATTAAATCAGAAGAGCAATTGTACAATCAATTTTATTTATTAACGAGACAAAAGACAGTATTATTAATTTCGCATCGTTTTAGTACTGTAAAAATGGTGGATTCTATTATTGTAATTAAGGATGGAGAGGTTATTGAACAAGGTTCGCATGAAGCATTAATGGATAAGCAAGGAGAATATGCAAAGATGTATTTAATGCAAGCATCTAGTTTTTCTTTAGAGGGGACTGTGAAAAATGAAAAGTCTCAATAAGGTATATCATACTTATAAATTTACAAGGGAAACATTGGCTTCTTTAAAAATGCTATGGAAAGCTGATAAAGCGGGATTTACCTACATTATGCTCATTAAAATACTGGAATCAATTATTCAGCCATTGCTTATTTGGTTAAGTACTAAGGTAATTGATGATTTATCAAAAGATCCTGCAGCATTATTAAACTCGAATTTCACGTTTTGGATAATCATTACATTCATTATTCTCACAATCACTGCAGATTTATTTAATCCTTTTTTTGAAGTGAAAAAAAGGTTATTGGTAGCGAAACTACAGATGTATATCGATGTATTAATTATGAAAAAAGCTAATACATTGGAGAGTCTTGAGTTTTTTGAAGATAAAGAACTTTATAACAAAATAAGGTCTTTTAGAAATAATGAGTATTGGATTACAATGTGGATTGATTTAATCATGAAATCATTTGGAGGCACCGTAAAGATTATAGCTAGTGTTGCATTACTATTTTCTCTCTTACCGTGGTATCCATTTCTACTTTTAGTAGTTTCTATTCCAAAACTTATTAAAGAGGTAAATTTAAATCAAGCAACATTTGAAGGTAGGCCAGAATTAATGGAATTAAGGAGGAGAGCTGAATATTATACGTCAGTTCCCCTATTACCACAATTAGCGCAAGAGGTAAAATTATTTCACTTAACACCTTTTTTTAAAGAGAAATATGTTAAGACGGTACAAAAGCTGTCAGCAACTTTAAGTAAAGATCAAAGAAAATTAGCTGTTCATAGTCTACTTTGGGGGCTAATACAATCTTGTGTAATTTCCTTCAGCATAATTTTTATTATTTATAGTGCGATTAATAATGAAGTATCAATTGGAAGTGTAGTTTTATTTTTAGGTATGACCATCCAATTATGTGAAGGCGTTAATGAGTATTTTGCATTAATTGCTATAGGGGCTAGGGAAGGAAGACATTTAAGGAACTTACTGAATTTTATTCAACTTCCTAATCCTAAGACAGTAAATTCATCTTTAGTAGAGAGTCAGGAGAAGGATTCGGGTTTCTATTTATCGCAAGTGGATTTTTCATATCAAAATTCAGAAGAAAGTTCTCTAAGTATAAAGAAATTGCACATACCTCAAGGGAAAATTACTGCATTAGTTGGCGAAAATGGAGCAGGAAAAACGACGCTTATTAAATTATTATTAAGACTATATAATCCGAGTCAAGGTTCGATTTACTATAATAATAAAAACTTAAACGATTATGATTCAACTGAATACAAAAAAAAGTGTACAGCAGTTTTACAGGATTTTGTAAGGTACGAAATGTTACTAAGGGAAAACATAGGCCTTGGTGATGTGAAAAATATTAATAATATTCATGAGATTCAACTAGCAAGTGATAAAAGCAATGTAAAGGAATTGCTTCCTACCTTGACAGATGGATATGACACTCAATTGGGGAAATTATTTGGTGGACAAGAATTATCAGGTGGACAATGGCAAAGAATTGCCATTGGAAGAGCATTTATGCGTGATAAAGAAGCAGAAATCTTAATATTTGATGAACCAACTTCAGCACTTGATCCATACGCTGAAGATGAAATATTAAGAGTTTTATCAAACCTGGCGGATAATAAGACTGTTATTATTGTAACGCATAGGTTAAGTACTGCAAAATTAGCAAACCATATCATTTATTTGGATAAAGGACATGTAACAGAACAAGGAACCCATGAAGAATTAATAATTAAAGATGGGAAGTATGCAGAGCTGTACTCTATTCAAGCTAAGAAATACAGCTAATACTTTAATGTGAAGATTTATTTTGTTGAATATAACTCTATACATTGTTTTATGCGAGCTTTACTTATGAATCAATTTAAAAGTAAAAGGGGGCTATAAAGATGAAAAAAACGTATAGGATACTATTAATATTAATGTTTTTAATAGGGGTTTGTAGTCTAGTAGAGGATAATGTAATAAAAGTTTCAGCAGATACAAATAAGGTAAATAAAGCAAAATATACTGTGATGGTTTATTTGGATGGTTCTAGTTTAGAGAGTGATTTTGAGCTAGCTTCTGAAGATTTAAAAGAGATGCTGAAGATAGGATCTTCAGAAGAAGTTAACATAGTTATGGAAACAGGTGGAGCAAAAAAATGGCATACACCTGCGATTAATCCAGAAACCAATCAAAGATGGATCATTCAAAAAGATTCCCTACAATTAATTGAGGATGTTGGATTTAAGAATATGGGGGAATCATCTACACTTAGCGATTTTATGGTTTGGGGTATGGAAAAGTATCCAGCAGAAAAATATGCTGTGATTTTATGGGGGCATGGATCGGGATCTGTATATGGATATGGTCATGATGAACGATTTGGATTGGATCCACTTACATTGCCAGAACTAGAAAAAACGTTTAAAGACACTTATGAAAAAACAAGAAAAAAGCTAGAGATTGTAGCATTTGATGCTTGTTTAGTTACAAATCTAGAAACTCTTAGTTATATAAATAAGTATGCTAATTATATTGTTGGTTCAGAAGATATGGTTCCAGGTCATGGTTTAAATTATATATATACATTTGAAAAGTTATTAAATAAACCAAATATGAATGGAGCAGAGTTGGGAAGAATCATAGCAGATGGTTTTTATAAGCAAGCCATAGAAAATGAAGAAGATGATGATATAGCTATGTCTGTGATAGATTTGTCTAAGGTAAAACCTATTACAAAAGCTTTTGATGATATAGCAAGATTATTGAAAGTAGATGTATTAAATGATGATAAATTTCAATCTATCCTTACTGCAAGACGTAATGTAGAGGAGTACGGAAAAATGGATGGCCCAGAGGATTCAGAAATGGTAGACTTGGGAGATTTGGCAAAACAAATGTATTCTCAATATCCATTTTATTCAAGAAGAATTATGAGTGCAGTTGATCAGGCTGTAGTTTATAATGTGAAAAGCCCTTGGAAAAAAGCCACTGGTATTTGTTTATTTTTCCCTTTAGGTGACAGAGAGAGATTTGATGAGAAATTGAATCTTTACAAAAACAATAATTTCTCCAAAGATTATTATGATTTCCTTGAAATATTTATAGCGAATCTAAAAAATAATCAATTCATGAACGTGAGCAACGAATCCTTAAATACAAATATAGTAAAAAAATTTTGATGTGACATATACAGGAATGTAAGTAAATGAAAAGTCAAAAAAGAATGTAATAAAATTAAATGAATAGAAAAATAGTAGTATTTTAGTTTTTGAAAATATGTTGATATAAATATACTTTTTTTGTAATATATAGGTATATTATTAGTTTACTTGATTCCGTTTATTCCCACACCTTATGTGTTGTGGTTGAGTTGTAGAAGTAAGTTTTGTTCTTACTTTAATTTTGAAAGGGCTTCTTTGAGCCGATTAGTGTAAATAGCTTATTTTGCTATGCACAATTAATCGACTTGACGAAGCCTTTTTTGTTGTGGTGGAAACAAGTATGAAAATGTATTTCTGTATACAATAACAGATTAAAAAAGAAAGTTTATATAGGAAGAGAACAATTACGAGTAATTGATTCGTAGGGGTATGTAGTTTTTTTATTTTAATGTATGAATAGTTAATTGTTCAGTTTTAGTAACTAAATAATAACGAAAGATAGGTGGGGATGAGTATGAAATTTAAAACAGAGGAAGAACTAGTAGCATTTACGGAAGGAATTATTGGGAAGAGTTTTAAAGAAATTGATACAAAAGGAATCTTACAAGGAAATAGTAACGATAAAGGAATACTAGGTAAGGTTGTTGAGACAGGATTTTATGATTATGAATTAAATAATAGTCCTGAGGCAGACTTTGGGGAATTAGGAATTGAGTTGAAAGTTTCTGGTTTTAATAAACTTCGAAATGGATCATGGTCGGCAAAGGAAAGAATTTCTTTAAGCATGATTAACTATAAAAATATTATTCATGAAGAATATGAGTTTAGCAAAGTTGTTTCTAAGAACAAAAAGTTGCTAATTATTTGGTACGAATATATGAAAGGTGTTCCGTATGGAGATTTTATAATTCGAGATTTTCAACTCTATGATATGTCGCAAGATGAAGCAATAATCCGAAATGATTTTTATACAATAAAGCAAAAAGTGCTAGAAGGACTTGCTCATAAATTGTCTGAGGGCGATACCGTTATTCTAGGGGCGGCCACAAAAGGACAGAAAGGACAAAAAGCAGAACAGCCTAATTCGGAAATCTCTGCACCTACAAGAGCATTTTCCCTAAAAAATTCTTTCTTTCGTGGTGTTTTGAGAAGCCATGTAGAAAGAATGGACAGAGGTGAAAAATCTAATGTATTTGTCACACCTGAAGGATACATTTGGAATCAACTAAAACCGTATAAGGGGATGAATCAATTAGATATATTAAATCTTTTTGAGAAGCGTGATCCAGCTAAAAAAATTCCTAACAGTATTAGTAAAATGGTATCTAATAGGATAGTAGGTACAGATAAGGAATTACCAGAGAAGCATGAGGTATTCAGTAAATCTAATTTTCTAATTAAAAATATACCAATTCGAGAAGATAACAGTCCTATAGAAAAAGCAACGTTCAGAACTTTGCAACTTGCAGATTTTGAAAATTCTTGGGAAGAGTCTTCCTGGAAAACATTCTTTGAGGAAGTAACTTTCATATATATAGGCTATCTAGGAGAGAAAGATGGTAAGAAGCTAGGTAATGGCCAAAGGATTCTGGATAAAATTTTTAAGGTTACATTTACTCCTGAAGAAGTGGATGAGTTTGAAAAAACTTATAACATGATAAAGGAGACAATTGAAACAGGGGACATTCGTAAACTTCCAAAAGCTTCACATGATGTAGGAAAGGAGCTTAAATTGGTTGTTTCAACTAAAGGAAGTGGTACAGGGGGCTATGAGAGATTTTTTGATGATACAAGAGAAACATGCTTTATGTTAAATAAAGATTTTATTCATCAGAAGTTTAATGAAGCTGTGATTCTAAAGTAGATACGTAATTTATTTACGAATTAAACTACAGCAAAACAACCATATAGAAGTTTCGTAGACGACATAAACGTTCTGATTATAAGAGGAGAGAATGGAAGTTTACTGTTAATTAACAAAAACGTATCAATTGATACGTTTTTTCTTGTTTTTCTAGTAAATATGAGGTACGATTTGAAAGGGGAAAGAATTTTAATGAATATTAGCTTTCAAAATAGGGAGACAAAAAAGCACACTAATTTTACAATCGGGGAGATTGAGCAGTACATATTAGAGTTTAAAAAGTTAATTAAAAATAACCGATTTACGGTTTCTCGAAATGAAAAAAGGAAAGAGAATAGTGAATTTTTAGAGGCAAATAAGATTAACGCTAGTAAGGTGAAAGAGATTCTTCTTAATATAGGAGTACGTGATTTTTGTTATGCAGTTGATAATAAAAATCCAAATTTTGCTTATGAAAAATTGTATATCTTTTGTCCACAATATGAGCTAGATAATTGGGGACAAAATAGGACGGTAGACATATATGTTAAGACGAATCTAATTGAAAATAAGGACAGGAACAAATACATGATTGTTGTTTCTTTTCATAAAAGGAATAAACCAGTCACTTATCTTTTTAGGTAAAGATAAGTGACTAATGGTTTTAAAATGAGGGAGGATTTTTATGTTGGTTTTATGTGAGTTTTGTCGAGATATGGTAAAGTATTCTACTAAAGATGTTCCAAAAGTGACAGTCATTAGAGGGAAGCAATATCATTACGTAGGTAAAGAAGCAAATTGCGAGGAGTGTAAATCTGAAATATTTGTTCCTAACATTCATGATTATAATTTAGAACAATTAGATCATGCCTATAGACAACAGGAACAGTTAGTTACTATTTCTGAAATAAGAGAGGTTTTAGAAAAATATAAAATTGGAAAACGTCCATTGTCTTTACTTTTAGGTTGGGGAGAAGTTACCCTAACAAGGTATGTAAATGGAGATATTCCGACAAAGCAGTACTCGGATATATTGAAAAGATTAGGTAGAGATCAATCTTTTATGCTAGATATTTTGGAAAGAAATAAAGATTTAATTACTCAAAAAGCATATAGAGTCTCTAAAGAAGCAATCGCAAAGCTACAGGAAAATGATGATATTATTTCTACGCAGACTACGAAAATCGAGGAAGTTGCTAACTATTTGCTATATAAAAATGATGATGTTACTCCTTTAGCTCTTCAAAGACTTTTATACTATGCGCAAGGATTTTGTAAGGTGTTTACTGGAACATATTTATTTGAAGATGATTGTGAAGTAGGAAGTCACGGCCCGGTATATCGAGTTATTTTTGATAAATACAAAGGATATCAGTACGACAATCTTGAAGTTAATTATGATAGTACAAATCAGTTAACTCAAATAGAAAAGGAACTATTAGAGTGTGTAGTTAATACTTTAGGGTGTTATAGTGGGAAGAGTTTAGAGAAAATGATTCTATTTGACTTACCATGGGCAGTAGCTGATCTAGAATTAGAAGATAATGATATGTGTAAATCTATCTTAGAAAAAGAGGAGATAGATAATTGCTTTAACACAATGAAACAGGCATATAATTTAGTTACTATTTCTGATATTAAACAATATAGCATAAGAGTATTTGGTAATATAAACAAGTAAATATTGTAACTATATCATTTTTAATATGATTGATATATACATTTTTTACTGTTAAACAGAACTCTGTAAAGGTATTAAAAGATAATACAAATTACAAAATATTAGGAGTACAGAATATAAACACTTTTACCACGATGTAAATATGCATATTAAATAAAAAGTAAAGTGAATTGATACATTATATGGTAAAATGATATATATGAATGCGCTTTATGAAATAAATTTTATGCTTTGGACCTTTAGCTCAGCTGGTTAGAGCAAACGGCTCATAACCGTTCGGTCGTAGGTTCGAGTCCTACAAGGTCCACTTATAAACAAGGAGAAAGCACTCAAGTGAGTGCTTTCTCCTTGTTTATAATAAATAAAGGGGATTGTGACATGAAAATAATTGATTTAGAGACAGAAAGAAAAAAGAAGGGAAAATTAATGGTAACTATTCCAATTATAGAACTAATGTATGGAGAAAAAGGTGAAATTGAATTTAAAGTAGTAGGAAAAAAAGTTGTTCCACAATCCATGTTTAAGAATTAAACTACTTTTATTTCTTATAGGCTGTAGGGTCGTTATGTGGGAGATTTTTAAGTATGGAATTCTCCTGGATACTAATAAAAGGAAAAATTAAAAGTTATGTACGAAATGGAGGTGATTTTGTAGTGATAATGGTAGATTTCTTGTAAAATACACAAAAAGACCGTCACAGTATTGTGACGGAAAATAAAAAAATTCTGATGGCTTAATACTATCATTGTTTATTTGGAGTTTTTAAAGCATCTAACACTATTTTGGTTGCTTCTGCAATAAGCTTATCATCGTATTTAGCATCCTCTTTATCATGATTAGAAAGTATTGCAAGAACAATTGGCTTTTTATTTGGTGGCCAAATAATTGCGATATCATTTCGGGTTCCATAAGATCCCGATCCCGTCTTATCAGCTACTTCCCAACCTCCCGGAACTCCAGCACGAATTAATTTGTCTCCTGTAGTGTTCCTTTTCATCCAATCTATTAATAAATTCCGTTTCTCAGTTGAAAGTATATCTCCTAGCGCGAAAGCCTGCAGACTAATAGCTAATGCCTTTGGGGTACTAGTATCATGAATCTCTCCTGGATGCACTTCATTTAATTCTGGTTCAAAACGTTCAGGGTTTGTAACAATATCTCCTATTTCTATCAGTGACTTTTTGAATTCACTTGGCCCACCTAATTGTTTAAGAATAAGATTTTGTGCAGTATTATCACTATATCGAAGGGAAGCATCTGCAAGCTCTTTCAGGGTCATACCTGTATCAACATACTTTTCGGTAATTGGATTGTAATTAATAAGATCTTCACGAGTATACAAAATTCTTTGATTTAGATCTTCTATTGATTTCTTTTGCAAAAGTACTCCTACGGCTAAAGCTTTGTGGGTAGAAGCGTATGCAAAACGCTCATCTGATTGATAAGTAATGGTTTGATTCGTATCAGTGTCCAAGGCATAAATGCCGAGTTTAGCATCAAATTCTTTTTCAAGCTTAGCAAAAGAATGATTACCTGTATTTTCTTGTTTGGCCTGTTTAGGTGGTTCAGATTGAGTATTACTATTGGAACAGCCTATAAGCGTTGCGCATGAAAGAAATAATACAGGTACAATCTTTTTGTAAGGTAACATGTTAAAAAACTTGTTCAAGACTATCATAAATTTTCAACCTCTTTCAAAGATATATGTTTTTTTTCTAGGTGTTCTAAATATCAATACAATTAAAGAGTGTATAGGGTAACATTCTTCTTGCATCACTCTTATCATAAACACCTGTTTTATACGTATAATGAATAGACAATCTAAGTAGCAAGTTTGTTCCATTTAAAGAGAAATAAGAAGATGTTTTTAGAATTCATTACTTTAAACAATAGACATTTAGGGTAAAGGAGATTTATTTTAATTCCATAATTGTGGAAACGTTAAAGTAGAAATTTAATTTTTTTTGTAAAAAAGAATTGACTTTCGACTTAGTTGTAACTAATATGGTTACATAAGGTGTAACTTATTTAGTTACAACGAAGTCCTGTTTTAAGAAAAAAGATTTATATATGTAATTGAGGATAGCGGTCTATACGTTGTCGTCCAGTACAGGAAGTTACTACTATATTAACAACTATGCATATTTTAATCGGTAGTGTTTCCTGCTTTAGAGCCATAACGTGCAGAGTTATCTTTTATGAATAATTTTAGTTGATATTTTTTTGGAAAGATTAGTATTTGGGGAAAATAATAAGGTTTCTAAAAAAGATACAATTTTACAAACCAAAAAGCTAGCTAAGAATTTTTAAGTGATAGCTGAACTAGCTAATAAAAATAAAGGTAGGAGATTTAAATGGAGAAAAAACAAGATAACCTTATATACGTATGGGACGCATATTGTGGATGGTGCTATGGTTTTTCAGAAAGTATTAAAGGATTTTACAAAGACCACACTGAAATGCCGTTAACAGTTTTATGTGGGGGGTTATTTTTAGATGATCTACCAATAAAAAATTTCTCATATATAGAAGAGGGAAATAAAAGAATTAATCAACTTACAGGTGCAGAATTTGGTCCTTCCTATCAAAAATTGGTGGAAGAAGGGACTTTTAAAATGAATTCGAAAGATGCTGCAATTGGCTTTTCAGCTTTACGCTCATTAGCGCCAGACCGTTTGTTAGAATTCACGTCTGCTATGCAAAAAGCGTTTTATTATGATGGACAAAGCCTAAGTGATCCTGAGACATATCGTAAGATTGCAATTGAGCATGGTTTGGACCCTGAACAAGTAATTGAGCGTTTAAATGCGCAAGAAACAATTATAGACGTCCAAAATGATTTTAATAAGGTTCGACAGCTTGGTGTTAATAGCTACCCTTCATTACTTTTACAAAAGGATAATCAAATTATTCCTATTGGTGGTGGGGTAATGACGCCAGATAAAATTGAAGCACGTTTTAAAAATTTATACTAAGAAAGTTTAGACTATAGTAGTAAACATGTTAGCTTACGCCAACCGACATACATCTTCCATCTATTTACTGGTGCCATGAGCATTTCAGAGAATTGAGGAGGGGCCTTCTGTCGAGGCAAAATAAAAGTGTGTTATCTATTCAATAACTATAACAAAAGGAGAATAAGATCCATGTTTAAAACAATCGATACAAATCATAAAGATGTGAAATTAACAGTGTTTAGTTCGGATGAAAAAAGTTTTATGGTCACTACAACCTTAGTTGAGAAAGCAGGACATGCATTTTTAATAAACTCAAAATTTACTCAATCTGATTCGAAAGAAATTGTGGGCTATTTGAAAAACAATAACTTATCTCTAGATAAAATCTTTATTATCCATGGAGATCCTGATTACTATTTTGGGTTAGAAAGTATAAAAGCTGCTTACCCAGAAGCTATAGCATATGCTACAGAGTCTACGGTTGAACATATTGTTCATTCTGTATTAGGGAAATTGAAAGTTTGGAAAGATGCACTTGGAGAAAATGCACCAAGTAATGTGATATTACCTCAAGTCTTTAAGGAAAAATCTATTGATTTTCAAGGACTAACATTTGAACTAGTAGGCTTAGATCATTACAGAACTAGCTTATTTAACAGAGAACTGAAATTATTAATTGGGGGAATAGATGTATTTAACGAAATCCATCTGTTCTTAGCAGATACTAGTTCAAAAGCAGCAATGGAGGCATGGATTGAGAACTTGAAAGTGTTACAGGCTTTAAATGCTGACGTAATTGTACCGAGCCATGGATCAATTGAAAAATCCTTAGATAATCAAGCGATTACTGCAACTATGGATTATTTAAGAACTGCAATTCAAGCTTCTGAGGAAAGTAAAACTTCAAAAGATTTTGTAGCAAAACTTGAAACAGCATATCCAGGCTATGCTAATAAAGGTGTATTAGAATTAAGTGCAAAAGTTGTAACAAAAGAAATGCCTTGGGGTTAATGCTATGAACAAATATCAAAAACTATTACATGAAACATATGTGTTAACTGGCGAAGGAAAATTGGATGTTTTCAAAACGTATTTAAATGAAAAAGTATCTTGGACAGAGGCTGCTGGATTTCCATATGCGGGTATTTATATAGGTCCCAATGAAGTAGTGAAAAATGTACACGAACGTCTTGGAACTGAATGGGATAACTATAGTGCTAAAGATGAAATTTATACCTTTAATAACAATACTGTTATCGTGTATGGAAAATATAGTGGAACATATAAAGTAACAGGGAAATCATTCATAGCAGATTTTTGTCATCTTTATGAGTTTGATGAGAACGATAAGGTTAAAAAGTTTATTCAAATTGTGGACAGTGCAACTGTTAATGAGGTATTAAGTTAGAGTTAAAAGTTTCTAATATGCCTCATACAAGGAGTATTGTTAGGATAGCTGGATTTTCCTAACAATATCTCTTACATCACATTCTGGGAAAGGTTTTTCCCCTATTAAGCGTGTTATCGAAGGTGAATTATAAAATTAGAAGAGGTAGATATATATGAAATTAGAGAAGAATTTAATAGTAATAATTATTTCTGTGTTTATTTTAGGAATTGTGTCGACTTTGATATTTCAAGCTTCAACTGGGAATACCAAAGGTCACTCAATAAAGAGTGAGAACGTTGCACCGGTATCGAATGATAATGCGACAGAAAAAGAAAAAAATAAAAAGATGGTAGTTGATTTCTATAATGAAGTTTTTAACAAACATAATATCGATATTATTCCTAAATATGTAAGTGAAGATTATAAGCAACATAATCCTTTTGTTGCTGATGGACGAAAAGCCTTCATGGATTTCTTTAAGGAGGACTTTGTTAAAAATCCAAATTCCTCTGCAGAAATTAAACGTGTAGTGGCTGAAGGAGATACAGTTGCTCTTCATGTACATTCTCGTACTAATTCTCAAGATAAGGGAGTTGCTATAGTGGATATTTTCCGTATAAAGGATGGAAAGATTGTCGAACACTGGGATGTAATTCAAGAAATTCCAAATGAGGCAGCTAATAATAATACAATGTTTTAGGTAGAAGATATATATACTAAATTCAGATTTCTAACAATAGACTCCATTTTGATTAATCTTTTTTCAAAATGGAGTCTTCTTATTTTTCATATAATATTGATAATACTCTTGATATATGAGCCACATTTTAGTAAAAAATCTTCTATAGGCAAGAAGTTTTTTTAGTGAATCTATAGCATTCTGGGGGAATTAATTTTTTTATCATAAATAACTTTAAATGATTATATATAAATATAATGTATTTGTGTTATTATATTTATGTTGGAAAATAAAGTATATTTTATTTGCAAGAATAATTAAGAGAAGAAGGGGAAATAGCATGAAAATGAAAAAAATAATTTTAACAGGTGCAGTACTTGCAGCAACAACTTTAACATCTTTAACAAATGTACAGGCAGATACAACATTTAAAGATGTTCCTACTGATCATTGGTCATATAAAGCAATTATGGATCTAAAAGAGAAAAATATCGTAGCTGGTTATGGAAATGGCATTTTTGGTTTTGGTGATAATATTACACGTGGTCAAGTTGCTAGATTGCTTTATGTATACTTGAAACCAGTAGATGTAGATGCTAAATTTCAAAATCCATATACGGATATAAAAGGTTCTATGTTTGAAAAAGAAATCTTAGCAATCACAAAAGCAGGGATTATGAGTGGATATGGTGATGGAAAGTTCGGACCAAATGAGGTCTTAAATCGTGAACAATTAGCAGCTGTTTTAACACGAGCATTTGATTTAAAAGCAACAACTGTCACTACTTTTAAAGATGTTGACAAGAATTATTGGGCTACGAAGGCAATTAGTGCAGTGCAGGAAAGTAAAATTGCTGCTGGTACAGGAAGTAACTTATTCGAGCCAAAAAGAGTTGTAACACGTGAGCAATATGCACAGTTTTTATACAATGGAATTAATAGTGTGAACAAACCAGAAACAAAACCAGAGACAAAACCAGAAACAAAACCAGAAACAAAACCAGAAACAAAACCAGAGACAAAACCAGAGACAAAGCCAGAGACAAAGCCAGAAACAAAGCCAGAAACAAAGCCAGAAACGAAACCAGAGACAAAGCCAGAAACGAAACCAGAGACAAAGCCAGAGACAAAACCAGAGACAAAACCAGAGACAAAGCCAGAGACAAAACCAGGAGTAACGCCAATAGGTATTCCCAATGCGTTAGTGACAGATGATTTTTTCTTTGATAGATATTCAATTGAAATTTCACCTGTAAGAGAGCAATCTATTTCTAAGCAAGGCCAAAATCTTGTTACTGAAGTAAATAAGAAATATAATGCGAATTTAAGATATAGATACGTTGCATCAGAAATTGATCTATATACTCCTAATTTGCCAAGAATGATTGATTCTCATGGTTCATTTTCGTTTGTTGGGAAGGATAAAGATAATTTCTATTTCGTGTTTGTCGTTGACAAATCAACTGTTGAGCTAGCGGAAAATTGGATGCATATGATAAATCCGAATTTCAACCTTGATAAAGAGATTGATAGACTAGTAAATCCAAGTCCAGAATTAAAAAAAGAAATTGATAGTTTTGTAAAAAATAATAAGGATTATATCAATCGTTTTGAAAAAGATAATCATAGCGTAGAAATAGGTATAAGTCCTCTACATTCAATAAGCCCTGGAGAGTCTGTAGTTACTCTAAATCCAAATTACTCTATATTACATGTTTCTGTAAAAGCAAAATAATATTTAAGTAATGTATCGATTTTCGTACAGGGAAGTATAGACAATATTAGAGGTTAAAGATCTTTTGAAAAAGACCGCCGTTATGTGCGGTCTTTTTTATATTTGCTTTAACTGTATAGATTTTTTTAACAATAGATACTATTTCATTTCTTCTGCTTTAATGATGAAGCACTCTCTTTTTCTCGTCAGCGTTTGAACCAACAATTAAAATGTCTTAATTGCTTTAGCAAGGCTTGTAAAATTCCAACAGTTCAATTTAAGTATATGGAAATTGAAAATAAGGCGTGAATTAAATTTTAATAAAATCGTTATTTGGTTAAAGCGTATATAAACAAGGAAGAGCCTGATATGGCTTTCAGGCTCTTCCCTCAATAGCAAAGAGTAAGTCTTTTAATTACTCTTTGTTCATATAGTAAAAGATTATTAAATAAAATCAAATAATCTTTATGTTGAGAAATAAAGAATAATTACTATAAAGAAACTCATCTTTTTTCGTAAATAAAAGAGCAGCAAGCAAAAGCTAACTGCTCAATACAAAGAGGTACAAAGTAAACTACTTCAAATGAGTTAAGACATACAGCCTATATACAGTATTGACGGGAAATTTATTTTAAATCCAATTTACTTAAAGTAAATATCCCTACAGATATAATGGCTGCGCCTACTGCAGAACCTATCCAGTCTCTCAAGCTTAATGTATTTAAAGGTGTATCTGTTAGATCCATAATTAAAAAGATAGCAAAAATTAATATACCGAATGCTAAGCCTCCCCAAAATGTTTGTAACGATTTAATAATCTTTTGTCGGAATTTGTTCATATAAATCATCCTTACTAATACTTTTAATTTTTATAAATAAATTATTGCATGTATGAAAATTGAAAGTACGAAATATGCACTATTGCATACTAAAACTCAAAAAAATAATCCATTCAAAAGTAAATAGATTGAATGGAGGGGGAACCGTATCTTATGAATCAAAAGGAAATTAGTATTATGTATAATCGTAGCTTTACTTATGTTGGAAAGCTTAAAAAGAAGTGGGAAAGTGAGGAGAAATGGAAAAGACAGACTGATATGAGAGAAATAAAAAATATTAGGATTTTTCCTAGCATTCAATGTAATTAGTGTTTACTATGATTTGAATATGAAGAGAATGAGTATAAAAAAGATATGTATTTAATAGAAAAACAGCAGAATAGCATCCCTTTTAATTAAATGGGGGTGTGGAAAATTATAAAATATGTTAACAAAATAAAAGTTAGGGCAATTTTGAACCTATCCTTTTTTAAGTCAAAAGTTTAGAATTGTTGATTTATATGAAAGTTTTTCATTAATTCTACAAAGAAAAAACATAGAAATAACGATTTGTCCCAATATTAAGATGGGAGACATAGTTGATAGTATGGAGGATAGATCATTAAGTGGTGGGTAGTTTACACAATTGCTATGGGGTTTATTAATAAGGATTATTGAAATTATTAGAGGTAATGATGGGAAGATAAAAACCGACTCATAAGGAGCCGGTTTTTTAATTTATTTTTTTGATGCTCTATAACCAGCAGATTTTGCGTCGGCTTCTGAACAAAACATTTCCTCAGCCTTCGTTTTATCATAGAACTGTTGACCAGGCATATGATAAATTTTCTCGCCCCTGCTATTTTTATTACCTTTGATAGTACAAGTGCCATTTTGTTCTGTTACTTGATTTGTTTTGGGCTCAGTAACAGCTTCTTGTTTCTTTTGTTGCTCTTGTTGTTTCTTCAATTCTTGTTGTTTTTGCTGCTCTTCACGTTGTTTCTGAAGTTCCTGTTGTCTTTTTTGTTCAACTTCTTGTTTTTTGAGCTCTTCTTGTTTCTTTTGTTCCTCTTGTTGCTTTTGAAGATCTTGTTGTTTTTTCTCGTCTTCCTTGACTTCCTCTGATTTCTTTGTTTCTTCTTGCTTAATAGTAGTAGCGGCTTTGTCGGATTTTTCGTTATCCGAGTCTTTAGCGCAAGAACCAATTAAAAGAATTAATAAAATGATAATACCTAGACACCCAAAACATCCGCATCCTCTGCGCTTTGTTTCTTCTTTTTCATTTATTGCTTTTGCCATCTTTATCCCCCCTTAATTATTTTAAATTTCAATATACAGTATAACAGATGTTGTAGCGATATTTTCTAAAAATAAATGATATTCGATTGGTCGTAATTAAAGGGCTAATCCTTGTATAGAATTAGCTCTTTCATTAACTGCATAATAAGCGCATTGAAGGGGACTTGGATTTCGTATTGTCTTCTGTACGTTTAATATCCTATATGAAACTGTAAGTAGAACATCACTTATTTTTTAAAGGAGTTAATGGGTAGTTGTACGCGCTGAAATCTTTATTAAAAATATCTTGTACTAATTGGATAGCTTCATGATCATAAAAACTATCGTATGTTGGGAGGAGGGGGAATAAAGGGTCAGTAATATCAGCATCTGCAAAATTCCCTCTAAAAATCGCTCTGTCTTTTTGATGATGCCATGATTTGGTTAGTATGTGTAAAGGAGAAATTTTCAAGGTATATATACTTTGTAACAAACTCCTCCTCACCGGGTTCATATTGCTGCATTAAATGTGGATTTACTTGTTCTAAATCTATCATTTGCTCTTTTAAGTAGTAGAGAAAGATTTTGAATGAAATAGGTTTATTACAAAATTCATTACCATAATAAAAATTCCGAATAGGATTCCATGCAGGGTTTTCTATGTAAGGGGGAGCAATGAGTGAAAAGAATGAACTTACAGCTCTTGTATAGGGGTTTCTCACTAATTTATAGGTATCTTTTCTGTTTGTATATAAAGCCGCAGCTAATTTAATAAAATAGTCCGAGGAGTTTTTGTATATTTTATTTTCAAAATTATGGATGAAAGAATTGTATTTTATGGCTTGTTTAAATAAGTTTATTTGATAAAAAAACTAATGTGAAAGAGAAGTACAGCCACTTTTCTGACTCCAAAATAAAATCAAAGGGAAGTTAGAATTAAAGTGGGGAACGCGCCCGTATTTAAAAATATTTGCAAAAGACATAGTTAGCCCCCCATTCAGTTATGCCAATTATCTTTAGTTTATCAATAAAGAGCTTGGCATATGAACAAGAGAAGAGAAATTGGATAGATAGTTTAAAATAATATAATTTTGAAATAAAAGCGTTATTTGAATAAAAAACGGCAGCCTAAAATTCAAGGATGAATCAGCTGCCAATAGAGTAGTTATTAAATTTTATAATTAAGCTTTTAATTTAGGTTTTTTCTCTTGTTTCGAGAAGAAATTACACCGAAAATTGCACCAGACATTGCACCGGTTAAAGTTGGTAAGAGTATACTCCATGCGGCAAAAGACATAATTATCCCTCCTTATAATAAGATGTTGTAACTATATATTTTATTATATATAAATTTTAGGATTAGATGTAAGGAAATCTTGGAAAATCAAAAAAATAGTTATTTTTAGAAGATGGAAAATTAAAGTGTTTTATAAATTTTAGACTTATGTATAGAAAGAGTAATCATAAAAAGAATATTGCATACAAAAATGTTGCGTATATAATCCAGCCGAATAAAAGTGCGGTATATTTTAAGGTTTTCATGATTACTCCTTTTTGGTTATAGAGTGCTCTATCCAGGAGAAATTTATTAATGCTTAAACAAAATTCTTATTTGAATAAAAGAAACCCCGCTTGTCAACGAGGTTCCTAAGGGTATTTGTCAAGTAATGACGTACTCGACTAAATAACCATATCATGAATATTTTGGTAAAAATACTGGTAAATGTGTCCAAATAAATAAGGGCATCATTTTGAACAAAAACGCTATTATATATCAAAACTTCTGGAAATCCGGGAGTTACGGTATAACAGCTCAATATTTTTTTGAGTGCAATATAATAATACATGGTTTTTTAGAACGGGAATGATGAGAAATTTCCTATTAAGGTGAAATTATTGACTGGATTTAAAGAGATTATAATAAAAATTTCATTTTGTCATAAATAAAAAGGCGGTTGTTTCCGCAACCACCTTTTTATAAAACAGAGCAACTTTTTCAGAAATAAAATATGAATATTTCTTGAAAAGGTTATAGAATATAAGCTCATTTTTATAACGAAAGTGACGAGCTCATGTTATAAGAAAGGACTGACTATAGTATATGAAAGCCTACTTATAAAGGTCACAAATAAAAGAGCAGCTAGTAAAAGCTAACTGCTCATATGAGGAAATCGAAGAAAGATAACCATGTGTCTATAATATTGACGGAACTTTGAGTTTTATTCAGGGGCACCTAGTTTTTTTTTTTAACTTAATCCATATCCCACAAACAAAATAATGGCTAAAAAGACAGATAATGAAAATGTCAGAAAGACTGTTATTATGCTCCTGAGCATCGCTTTCCAGTTGTTTATTTTAGAGAATCCTATCATACCAACAAAAAAAGTTACTAGTGTTAAAACTAGTAAAACGAATAAAGGATGAAAATATATTGTATTCATAATAGTTTCATTCATTTTAGATGACCATACTTCAAGATATAAAAAGAATAAAGCAACACAAATAAATGAAAAAATAAAAGACCAGAAGTTTATAGTATGTTTCATGATTGCCCCATTATTAATATGATGTTTTTACCAAATTTTAGCAAAATCTAAATAAAATTAAAACAAAATAATCCATTAATGAGTAAGTAGGTCGAACGGAGGGGAACCGTATCGTATGAATTACTCTTCTAAAAATATAAATGAAAAGGAAATACGTCCTTTCGTGATAGAGGTATTACATGATTACCGAGTGTTAAAAGTGAAATTTTAAAACATAAAGGAGCGGACGGAATTTGGTACGGGGTTACTATTTCCGGAACTTAGGAAAAGTACAGATGATGAAATTAGATATAGACAATTAAAACATGCATTTGAAGAAGCTGTGGATGAGGAAGAGCAACGAACTTTACAAGCGAAATGCATGAGAAGACGTTATTAAAAAGAACATAGTAAAGTAAATACCCTGATTTTAAAGGTTGGAACAAATAAAAGTAGCGAATCAGCTGCTTTTTTATTTTATAAAAAATTAACTTTAAACATTTCTTCTAGAATCGAATACTTATGTAAATATGGGGAAACAGATTTGATTTTTGGAATGAGGGTATCGATGTGGATATAACACATATTATGGCGAGAATAGTGGTGAATGGGAAAGATCTTCCGTTTACTTCAGTTAGAACCTCTGCGTGGATTAATGGACCTGCGAACGATTTAATTGTTACGACTAGGCAAAGAGTGAATGAACTTTATCGGTTTATGTGGTCACGTGTGCCAGTTATGCTAACAATGTATTTCCTTCAGGGTGCTGACGTGGTGAGATTTGCTAGGATTGCTGGAGTTGATGAAAGTGTAACGGGAGAATATATATATCATTTTATTTGGTGATAAGACAAACTTTAAGTAGCCTAACAGCTGCTTTTTTATTTTGAATAGAAAAAAGGAACCTGTAATGGCTCCTTTTCATCATGCTATCTTGTACTTATTAATTTTTCGCTTAACATCCATAAAAGCTAGTAGTGCTGCAATAGCGCAAACACCTTTAAACCAAAAAAATTCAGAAGAAAATAGTCCGCCAAAGAAAGCAACCGAGTGTACAAAACAAGTAATACCAAATAACCAAAGCATGAATTGTAATTCCTTTGAGGAATACTTATAGTTTTTAAATCTTTCCCACATATGTATCAACTCCTATTGTTATGAAGTTCTGTAGTTTTTCTTTTTAAAATCGCGCATGTTGAGGATAAAGAATAAAAGGAAGATAAAAGCTGCGATACCATTAATCCAGTAGTATGTGCCCCCTGTTGTGAAGCCGTTATAGAAGGAATAGACATTCCAAATTATAAGAAGTATTGAACAAACAGTAGAGATCATTAATGAGCTAAAACTTCTCATGATTTTCACCTCGATTCAAAATATTAGAACTTATTTATAATTATAAATTTAGATAAATAGATTTTCAAGAAGAATGAAAAAGAACCCGATGAAGTTCGGGTCCTTTCGTAAGTGATGATGTATTCTCGGCTTGGGAACTGAGAAAATACAAAAATATAATACATTGAGATTTAGAGAATTTCAATACTAAATTAGGGATTACCGCAAGGGGTGAATATGGTTAGGCAACAAAGCCTAAATTGTAAAGAGAATAATTTGTTACTATATTTAAATTTTTACAAAAAATAACCATTTTCTTCAGATTTTAAGAAGGTTTTACAAAAAAATACATAGAAGTATAATATATGATAATGAAATGAGTCGAATTTTCATCATGACTGATATCCATAATATGTTCATTTCAATTACATGAAATACATAAAGAGGAGAGCGATTATGAAAATGAAAATTAGTACGGCAGTCGTAGGTTTATCTGTTTTAGGATTTGGAATTTTTGGTTTTACTCATGGAAATGGTGGAGGGGTTGTTCAAGCAGCTTCATTAGGAGATGGTGGAGGAGCACCTGCATATGCACATGGAAATCATGGGGGAGCACCGTCCTATACTCATGGGCATACGGGAGCACCAGTTTATGGATATGGAGACTATCCAGCACCTTCTTTTAATGTAGGAGACACTCCGGCGCCTAAGTTAGAAGCTGATGGAGATCATGGAGGAGCACCAACTTATACTCATGGGCATTTCCCTGCACCGAAGTTAGAATCGGAAGGGCATACAGGAGGGGCGCCTTCTTATAATAAGGGAGATACATGGTCTCCGAGTTACGCACATGGAAATACAGGAGCACCAGCTAATACAGAGCCTGGTGGGGGGATTTAACTAATACTAAAATGAAAGTTGTAAATTTATATATAAGAAAAAAGGCTTTGTAATTTACAAGGTCTTTTTTCTTTGTAAAAAAGTTATTCGAAGGGAGAAATGAGCGAGTTTCTTTCTATTATGTAGAAGGGGGTGGGTGATATGAAGTGAAACAAAAACACGAGTTAGCTCAAGAAGATTACATGCACGGTATGAAGTATAAGGGACTGGCTGAGAAATATGAAGTCAGTATTAATATAATTAAGTCCTGGAGAAAAAGGCATGGTTGGAATCGAAAAGGGATGCCCCCAGATGTCTAAAGATGAAAGAACGAATCGTTGAGAAGTAACATTGCAAACTGATTAATCTATTGTAGGGTTTATTACAGGGGACGATGGGAAGAAGAAAGTTCTTAAAATTGAAAAAAAACCAAAAGATAAGGCTGAAAAAATTAAAAAAGGTGATAAATTTGTTACATCTAGTCTAAGTGCAAAGGTAATATCTGGTCTTGAAGTAGCAGAAGTGGTGAAACAAGAGTCAGATGAATATGGTTTTACTCAAATCATTTATGCTAAACCAAAAGCAAATTTGTATGATTTGGAACATGTTATTTTATCATTTTAGCCAAGAAGACTCCTTCCTCAAGGAACGCGAAGTGAGTAGGTGGGAGATGAATTGGCTTCGAACAAGGGATGGCAGGAAGCCATCCTAATTGTTCGACATACATAAAGTGTTACTTCACTATATATCGAATGTATGTTTGGTGTATAATGGTTATATACCGAAATGGAGGTGAATCAAATGATAATTAATAAATCCTTTAAGTTTCGTATCTATCCAAATCAAGCACAAACAATTCTAATTAATAAAACAATAGGTTGTTCTCGCTTTGTATTCAATCATTTCCTATCCCTATGGGATCACGCATATAAAGAAACTGGAAAAGGTTTAACATATGGTACATGCTCTGCCAAACTTCCTGCCATGAAGAAAGAGTTTGTTTGGCTCAAAGAAGTGGATAGTATTGCGATTCAGTCGTCTGTTCGCAACCTTGCGGATGCGTATACACGATTTTTCAAAAAACAAAATAGTGCCCCCCGTTTCAAATCCAAGAAAAATAACGTACAATCTTATACCACAAAACAAACAAATGAAAACATTGCCATTGTAGGAAACAAAATAAAATTGCCAAAACTAGGTCTTGTTCGATTTGCCAAAAGTCGTGAAATAACGGGACGTATTGTAAATGCGACTGTTAGACGGAACCCTTCTGGCAGATATTTTGTGTCACTATTAGTTGAAACAGAAGTACAAGAACTTCCGAAAACCCATTCTTACATTGGGATAGATGTAGGACTCAAAGATTTCGCTATTTTGTCAGATGGAAAACCCTATGAAAATCCGAAGTTTTTCCGATCATTAGAAGATAAGTTGGCGAAAGCACAGCGTGTCCTTTCTAGAAGAATAAAAGGATCATCTCGTTGGAATAAACAACGAGTAAAAGTAGCTAGAATTCATGAATACATATCAAATGCTAGAAAAGATTACTTAGACAAAATCTCAACTGAAATCATCAAAAACCACGATGTTATCGGTATAGAGGATTTGCAAGTATCGAATATGTTAAAAAATCGTAAGTTAGCAAAAGCAATTAGTGAAGTATCTTGGTCACAGTTTCGAACCATGTTGGAATATAAAGCAAAATGGTATGGCAAACAAGTCATTGTCGTATCGAAAACATTTGCTTCCAGCCAATTATGTTCTTGTTGTGGACATCAAAATAAAGACGTTAAAAATCTAAACCTACGTAAATGGGACTGTCCTTCTTGTCGTACACACCATGATAGGGATATTAACGCAAGTATCAATATAAAGAATGAAGCAATAAGACTTCTAACCGCAGGGACTGCGGGGTTAGCCTAATCAATTAGAGTTCGATAGAACTCTTTACTTAGGAATCCCTCACTTCTAAACGAAGTGAAAGTGGGGGTAGTTCAAATCAAGGTTTAAGAAGGTATTTCTTAATCTAACTTACAAAAAAGGATAAACAAATAAAATGTTATTTCTTTAACTGCAATTTGAAAATTTAAGGTGTTAGAGGTAATGAAGGAAAAATAAAAAACGAATCATAAGGAACTAATTTTTTAATTATATCTTTTTAACGCTTTATAGTCTGCAGCTTTTGTATCCCTCAATTAATTCAAGTTTTTTCAAAATACGAATTTTGTATGGAATTTCCTGCAATGAATTCACCATTAATAAGGTTGTCTCATATCATGTAAAGATTGCTTTATTACGATTATAAAAGGGTGTGAACGTATTGGAAGATGTTTATATAAAAATTGACAGTTTAAAAGCAGAACAAAAAGAAATTATGAGAGATATTCGTAATCTAGAAACTCGCACAACAATTAATGAGAAAGACATAGCTACAATTAATAAGCAATTAGAAAAGATTAGCTTGAATACAACTTGGATTCTACGAATTATTATTAGCGCAATCACTATGTCGGTTTTGGGTTTAATATTAAAAGGCATGATTTAAAATTTAAAAATAAAAGTACTTATGAAGAGGGGGACAAGAGTCTCTCTTTATTTTTATCGTTTTAGCCAAATAGAACATGGCATGGGTGATTAGTACGATTGAATAGGAGACATTAGTCATTGCTTATCGATGTTAAAGTAGACGTATATAATTTAAAATGCTCCAAAATGAAAAATACGCTATTCTTTTTGGAGAATCATAGGAATGGTTGGCGTATTTTTCATTTTGTTTTGCTAACTTGATGTTGATGTGATGTAACCTTAAGTGTTTAAAAATTTAAAAGGTCCCTCAATAATATTAAAGGGACCTTGCTCACGCAAATGATCTGTAAATCAACTTATCTTTGATATACAGATCATTTGTATGATAATATTTATAAAGAATTGCTAAATCATGAAATTACATAAATGCTTTTAGAAGTTCTTGAATTAATGGTATTGCTCCACCTATAAATTTTAAAACTGCCATTGCGATTTCCATATTATTCTCTCCTCTGTTTTTGTATTAAGATGTGTTGAATCTTTATAACCTTATTATAGTAAGCGCTTACATTTATAACAATACATTTTTGTATGCAATATTGCATATTTATACGTTTAGACAAAATTTATATCTCTACTAGTCATTCTTTAATGGTACCATACGGAGGTGAGAGTCTTTAAGGGTTCGCTATAATAGGAGGAAATATGGAAAGAGTACAAGTGATTTACAGTAATCGGAAAATTAAAAGTTGGGCTAAACAGGTATTAGCTGTAGGAGGAGTATTAGGGTTCTGCTACTTGGTGCTATATGTTTTTAGTTTCTTAGTTGTTATGTAAATATTATATAACTAAACTAGTAGAGTCTTGCCTAGATAGGTAAGGCTCTTTTGTTATCTATCTGTAATGAGCAAACTACATACAAAACCTCTCAAGTTTGTCAGGTACCATATATGGTGCCTTATTTCTCTATATTTTAGAACACTAACTCCTAACATTGAAAGTAAATAAACTTCTATTTAAAAGTACTCATTTATATTAAAAACACAATTTTATTAATAAAAAATGCGTTTTTATTAGATACATCTTATAAAGACAAGTATAAATTATATTACGTTTTGGTGAAATTTTTTTATCTTTGAAAAGGAATTAAATCTTACAAATAGATTTAATTCCTTTCTGTATACCATAATTCTTATATTATCATATGAATATAATATACTTAAAATGATTTAAAAGCAAGAATATTATTAGGGGTCCGCCACATGTCCATCAACTTAAGATTTTAATGTATGTGAAGTCTTTATTTCATAACAAGAGAAGAAGAGCACTTTGTGTAAGTGCCCTTTAGAAAATGTCATAAGATAAATACTATATACTTAATTAACTGTAGTATTTATCGTAAGAGTTGCTTTCACCATTACAACAAATACAGAATGTTTTTTCAACGAATATACTAACACCACCATTTTCGTTAGTTGCGTTTGTGAAAATAAGATTTTTTAAATCTTCTACTTGAAATATTCTAGTATCAAGGGCCTCCAAGGGAACAGTAATTGGTCTAGAAGAATTACTTGTCACAATGGTTACTGTAACAGGAGGGAGACCGCTAATAACGAAAAAATGGAAGTAATGCTTTATTATGGTTGTTAGTGAAATCTTCAAATGCAGTGATTGTAGAGTTAGGGGGAACAAAAATATCCAGTAGTATATTTCCATTTAAATTAATCCCAGTACCAGATATCGTATGTGTTGCAATGGAGCAAGAAGCCTTTTGCTGTTCAGAATCCGACCGTTTTTTATAACATGTTCTACTATCATTGTAAAAGTAATCCGCCATCTTTATCTTACTCTTCTTTTTTGAAGTATCAATATATTCTATTTACCAAAAAGGAAAAGTACTTGTACAAAAATATGAAATCCACTCATAAAGTTGAATGAAAACACTATTTTAATGGGTAAGAAAATTGATGCCAATTTCCCTTTTAAAATACATCTTAAGATGTATTTTGTTGTATGTTGGAGAGTATAGGAATATTAAATAATTGTCCTGCTTTTGAGATACCTTGAGGGGATTTTTCTCGTAATGTGGAAGAAAAACAGTTTTGGGAGGTGCTGAATTATATACTATATTCATTGGCAAGGAAGAAAAAAGAAGTAAAAAATCATGAATGAAAAGGAGGGGGATATATTATGTTACGACAAATGGCCCTTTTGTATATGTGAAGTAGAAAAAGTAAAAAATCACCTAATTCTTCATATTGTATGTATTTATCTTTCATGTAAATTCACCTCTATCTTTCTGGATATCCTGTACTCAAAAAACTACCATTTTATGAGTATCTATTTTTAAATGATTTATTACCATCAATTTAATATTTTTCAAGTTTCCCAAAAACTAAAGTATTTACTAAAGTCTTTATAAGGAGATAAAAAGCTTTTTAATTCTTGACTAATATCTTCTAGATTCCCATATATATTATCTGCGGCTAAATTAATTTTCTCATTAAAATTATATAGCTGTTCATCTATATAACTAATTCCCTCACAGCAATTATTATGTATCAAATTAAATATAAATGGTTTTATTTTCAATACATTTTCTTCATTTAGAATAAATTTATCCCATAACAGTCCCAGTATTATTTTTACGGGTAATTTTTTATCATACGTTCCTTTTACATTTTTTAATTTAGGTACGATGTCAACCAACTTATCATTACTAGATAGAGAAACTTCTATAATTTCGATAGAAGGGCTATCTAATGCTTCAATTGTCTGATCAGCCCAATCAATTATTTCAGTTTTTGAAAATAAACCAATTTGTAACCCAATACTCAGAACCTCAGCTATTATTTTTATATTACCCATATATATATATAACTCCTTAGATTTCTTTGGTAATTATACATCGCAGTAACCTAAAATTCAAAAGGTTGTTGCTAGTATGTAGTAACTACAGGGGTTTATAAACTTAGGCTCCCTTCACATTGTTACCAAGCCATAAGATAAAAGCCCTCCTAAAACGAAAAAAGATGAACAAAATAATAAAAAAGATTCATTTCTATTTCTTTTTTAGTTTCTATTCTTTAGTAAAAGAACTTAGTAGATGAAAAGGGTAGATTGTACAATTAATTGGGGGATAAGTATAAGTAACTTTGAACAATATTAAGTTCACCATTTTTATGATGTCGCTTTTTCTATAACGGTAAGTTCAAATTATGTTTCTATTAAATAAAAAATACATCCTTATAGGGATGTATTTTTTATTTAATGATAATGTTATAAATTATTCTACATGAACCGATATGCTTTTAGATAATACTTGCATTGAGAAAGGAACTCTAGCTTCAAAAGCTATAGTGTTTGTTGAATTTGGTGTATTTGAGAAGATGTACGAATCTTTGATACGTAATCTAAATGTTTTTTCAGATCCGAATGGACCAGTATAAGAACTAACTTCGTCTAAAGAACTTCCTGCATATCTAATACCATTAATAGTTAAAGCTTCTGAATATGAATCTGGTGTACCTACTTCACTAACTTTAACATAAAGGTAATCGCCCTTAAGAACAGGAATAGATAAGTAAGAACTTGCACTATACATTTTGTTATTATCGCCTACAGCACTAATGCTAACACTTCGTAGTGGAGAAGAATCCGCCTTTGAAATAGTTGGTAAAAATGCTAGTGTAAGTGCAAAACACATAGCTAACATGCCCATAAATTTTTTCATATTAACAACCCCTTAGGTATTTATTTAACATCCTGTATTTTACAGGTTAAAAATGTAAATTTCAATATTGTTATATAAAGAATAATTATGTAATTATGCATATTTAATATAAAGTACACCAAAACTCAGATACATAAATCCCTTGCTGTTACATTGGGGATACGAAAATAACTACAAGAAAAAGGCGTCTACAGAAAAAATTTCTATTCTTATATTTGTAGGATAGTTTTAGATAAATAACAAAGAATTTAGTAATATATATGTGTCTTAATGTAAAATATATATTGCATTTATTTTGTTGATAATTTAATATATAGAATATAAGATGTTGTGGTATGAAGTTAACTTTACAAATGAGGTTTATTTAATGTTTGTAAGTAATGAGAAAATGGGAAGAGTTAAAAAAGTCTAACTCAACAGGAGTTGGCCGATGTTGTAAACGTTACGCGACGAACCAGTAGCCTTATTGAAAGCAATAAGTGTAACCCTTCTTTAAAGCTTTGTATGCATATAGCTAAAACAATAGATAAAAATTTAGATAAATTATTTTGGGAGGAACTCTAAAATGGAAAAACTAAAAAAATGGTTTTCACTCAGTACACACTCAGATGAAAGAATTCAACAAATCGAAATGAAAATTTGGGCGCAATCTGGAATTATTGTCCTACTTTTAGCTTTTATAGATGTTGTAATAAGGGGAGCATATTTACACCGCCCATTCCTAGAATGGATTGCTTCATTAGCCATTATAATTTGTTATATGATTTTCTTCTTTATTAAATCTATTCTAACTGGAGTTTATGAAACAGATATTAATAATAAAGAGCAATTAAAAGAAAAATTAAAAGAAAAAATGAGTAATACCTTTATTTTTTGTTTTGTCGCAATAGGTGCTACTACATACAAATATTACTTCCCTGAAGATTTCAGTGGATGGTTAGAAGCAATAGCAAAATTCATTATACTGTTCGTTTTCCTATTTGGTATTCAATATCTTATTACAGTCATAGCGTGGAAGAGATCCAATAAAATTTAATAAATATAGATAAAAAAGCTTATCCTTTAGCACTTAATGATAAGCTTTTTTATCTATATTTTGTTTTTGTAATAGTTCCTTCTTTTAAATTGATAGCGATGTGGTGGTACTCCATCACTATCAATTTAAAAGAAGGATTCCACGTTTTAAGAAGAAATTAATTTGTTTTGATTGAAAATAGATTATAAAGTTAATATTTAAATATAAAGAATTTGAATATTAATATGTTATCATTTGAATGATTCAGATATGAGATACAAAGTTAATATTTGTATCTGAGGTCGTTTATACATATGAAAGAATTAAATTATGAAAAGGCGGTATTGATTATGAGAGCAATTAAATTAGCAGGCTTAACAATTGCAGCAAGTTTATTATTGTCAGCGTGTGGTACTGAAGAAGCGAAAATAGAGCAAGATGCGAAGAAAGAGGAACAAAAAGAAAAAGTTAAAGCATTTCAGGTAGAAAAGCAGCAAGAACATAGGGAAGTACCTGTGCAACAATCGACGGATAAATCAAAACAGCATGAAAATGTAGTTAAGGAAACAGTTAAAGAAGAACCAAAAGCAGAGTCAACGCCAGTTGAACAACCGAAAGCTAGTGGGTTAAATGAAGCACAAGCACAAGAAAAAATGGAACAATCAAAGACAGCACAAGGCCAGGGAGCACGTAATAAGGATGTGAAGTTAAGTCAATTAGGAATCCAAACAGCAAAGGATGGAATAAAGGTGGCTGCACAGGCACAAGACGTCCATATTGAAGCAAAAGACAGTCTAACTCGAATTGTTGTTATTGTTCCAGCTGGAACATCGAAAGAACGAGCGCAACAAGTAGGCGACATAGCAGCGCGCCAGGTAGCAGGTTTCGGGACAATGGGATTATATGTAGATTTGAAAACACCATCAAAAGATTATTTAGGGGAATATTGGGAAAATTTCTCTGGTGATATCGGTATCTATGACAGCAACGAAAAACAATTAGTACGTGGATATATTTCCAAGTTAAATCCAACAAAAATTAAATGGTAAGAAAAACAAGGTCCCTACACAATGTGTGGGGATTTTTCCATAAAGAAAAGACACCCAAATGTGCCTTTTCCAATAGTTTTTTAGCAGAAACAACTGCATCTGATAATGATTAATAGTATAAAGAGTACAACGAGTAAAGCAAAGCAGCCGCCCCAACTACCACCATATCCCATAATAATGTTTTGAGGGCTGAAATCTGTCCAAATCCAGGTTTACCTCACTGTCGCTTGCCAAAATATGAAAAAATAGCCCTCCATCTAATCAAAAAAGGGTTAGTGGAGGACTATTTTTTAATTCTATTATTTACTGTTGTTTTCTTTCATTAAAATCAAAAAAGATTTCAGAGTGTCTTTCAGATATTCGCCTTGCAGGAGCAGCAGTTCTAACTACAATTAATAGTAAGAGGGTATAGATATATCCTCTTACTATTGATTAAAGGCATGAAACATAAGAAAAGACACTATATAGTGTTTTTTCTTGTTGATATAGCTCTAAAGAAAATGTATTGATTAATCAAAGATTGTTGAATGCTTCTTGTTTAATCTTAGCATAACATAAATATGAGGTTTCATTAATAAAATTTTATATATTAATATTATGTAACTGAGTTTATCTCAAATACTATAGGAAAATTATATTTTTCTATATTTAGAACTAAGTTAATAGGATTGGTAAACCAAAAGACTATTATGTTATACATAATAGTCTTTTTTATAGTTATATATTGAAATTCTAATAATTGTAATAGGTAAATTGATTGTAAAATATATACATTTATAGTTGGTTGTATTAACATTATTATAAATATTGGAAATTGAGGGTGATAAATGTAAATAACTTAGATGAAATTTGAAACTTTCTATAGTAAGTTTATAGTTTTGGGAGAAGAAGAAAAACTAAATTTTGGAGGTTAATTCACTATGTTAAAGAAAATGATGTTTATGTTAATGGCTCTTACTCTAGTTTTTGTCCCAACTCTCGCTTCAGCTGCAACTATAGAGGATGGGAAAAAATACAACGCAACACACGAGGAATTAGAAGCTCAAGTTAAAGAATTAGAATATATATTTTCGGTATTAATGGTAAAAGATGAAGAAACAGGTAAGTATGTTCTTAATAAAGAAGAGTTAGCGAAATCTTCATATAACAATGAAGAAAAAGCAGCTATTATAGCTGGTGTTTATGTAATGAATGATGAAGAAATTCCATCTAATATGTACTCTAGTAACGTTTGGGAAAGATGTTGGCAGGATGCATTAGGTATTAGTAAATCATATTTTAATCAAATAAAATCGTATCTTAAGAAAGAGGATTACTGGGGAGCATTGGGAATGCTTTCGTTGCTTGGGCTACCATATAAGCCTGCGTTGTTATTTGCTTTTGCAGTAACTTGCGGGCCAGCTCCAGCTTATATTGCACCTAACCCTCATGAATGATAAGCCTGATATCTTGTAGGTAAATGAACTAAAATTAGAATCTCTTTTGTGAATCTATTAATGCAAAAGAGATTCTTTTATCTTTTTAAACAATTATTTCTGTTAAATATGAAAATATTAAGTATATTCTGTTGAAAAAAAGTAGATTTGAAGTAAGTTAAACTTTCATATGATATGCTTATTCTATACTAACTAATTTTCAGGTGAGGAGTTGATCGGTTATTACTAGTATAGAGAATATATATAATGTTTCTGTATTCTTAATGCTTTTATCTACTTTTTGTTTTTATCTGTACTTACGAAAAATAAAAAGAGAAAGAAAGCTCACTGGTTTCGAATTTACAATGTATATCATAACACAAGTTAGTTACATTCTTTGGGGAATCTATATTATTTATATAAACTTTGGATGATATTTTTTGTTTTATGAAAAAAAGGCTATTAAAAAAGGGTTTGAGATAAATATCAAACCCTTTTGACTATATATAATTATTTCACTGCCTCTTTTAATTCTTTTCCAGCTTTAAAAGCAGGTGCCTTTGAAGCGGCGATTTGCATTTCTTCACCTGTTTGTGGGTTACGTCCTGTACGTGCAGATCTTTCACGTACTTCAAATGTACCAAAACCAAGAATCTGTACTTTCTCCTCATTTGCTAACGCATTTGTTATTGTATCTAATAACGCTTGTGTTGCTGCTGCAGCATCTTTTTGTGTAAGTTCAGCTTTTTCTGCTACTATTTTTGTTAATTCTGTTTTATTCATTTTCTGCACCTCTTGATATGTAATTAGGTGACTATTATAACGTGTGTGTATTCATAACGCAATTATACTGTACATAGGAAAAGCCATAGCAAGAGCAAGAGGACAATGTCTGTGTAAAAGGCATAAGAAGGATATGAATTATCGCTTTAAACTCTGTTCATATTTCTTTACATCTTCCATGGTTTTAAATATTAACACATCAAAAACTCCTTTTTCATTCCCACATACGATAACAAAACCATCTATTGCTTCTAGAACTCTACCGACGCCACCATCTGTAAGCGGAATACTGGTGAGATGTTTTACGTTCAGTTTTTCTTCTTTTTGAATGTAAGTAGTTATGGGTGTTCCTACAGGAAATGCGTCTGTGATTTCTTTTGTTGTATATGTCCCATCATCAATTGACTGAGTTTTAGCTGTAATAGAATCAGTTTGAGTGGCACATCCTGTTGAACATATTAAAAGAATCCCAGTAATCATACTTACACATGCTGTTTTTACCATACACAAAATCCTCCTATAACTGTTCGTATTGTCAACCCATTTAGGGTAACAAATTATATATACGAAGTTTGTTGGATTATATGAGTCGTAATTCAACAAAGATACAGGTATTTTGGCAGAATGTGTTTCAAACAAAAGAAAAGACACCCTAAGGTGCCTTCCTGCGACTTGAACCATCGTGATATGGTATTGGATGCCAATCCAATTATTATTTTACCACGTTAATTAATTTTGGTTGTTGAGAAATATAATTCAAATATATATGTTGTTTACCTTTGCCTCATTAGCTTTTTTGTTGTGGATTCTTCAATCTGTTCAGATTTATTTTTACTATCATTGGTAATTGCTGTCTTGATACTTCCTTAGGCCTTTTTATTTCTTCATACATTTTTTTATATTCTTTTGGGTGTTCTTTAGAAGCCTCTGAAAAACGTTTTATTTGTTGTTTCATTTCTGTATGGAGTAATTCAGCATGCTTAATCATGGAATCAGATTCTATTTTTTGTAGATTCATAGGAGGAGGGAATGGAAAGCATTTTTTACACTTGCTTATTGTGTTTCATTGTGTGAAAATAACCGAAGAAATTATTGAATACAGTACTGATAAATGATAATAGAAAGTGAGCTTAGTGATGATACCTTATTATATAGAGATAGCTTATGAGATAGCTAAAAATGCCCATGCTGGACAAATAGATAAAGCGGGTGTGGACTATATCAAACACCCTGAGGCAGTTGCTAGCTTTGTAAATACGGCCGAAGAGAAAGCTACTGCTTATTTGCATGATGTTCTAGAAGATACTGAGATAACTGCTAATGATCTGTTAAGTGCTGGTATACCTCATAATATAGTTGAGGCAGTGCAGGTACTGACAAAGGAGAAATACAAGCCTTATTTTGAGTATCTGAGCAAAGTGAAGGAAAATTCTCTTGCCCGTACTGTCAAACTTGCAGACTTAAAACATAATTCTGACCGCTCACGACTTGCTAGGATAACAGATAAAGACTTAAAACGGTTGGAGAAGTACCGTAAAGCGATTCAGTTTTTAGAGGAATAAAAGAAACAGCAACTTCTTTAGTAGCAATTCTCTAGAATACTAGTTGTTTGAAGAGACTACTTCGTACAAAAGTTTTAAGTTATATAAGGACAATTATCTGGTTGCTGTAAAATAAAAAAGGGTTAAGTCTTTTATTTGAAGTTTTTTATCCTCAATTCTCCAATTAAAATGATGCAGTAAGGAAGGGGAAGATAAATATTTTATGTTAAGAGAAATCAACCGTGGATTACTAAATAATCAGGGATACGCCTATGTACTTACAGAATGAATACAGAGTTTTTAAAGGTATGAGAAAGTAGTAGTTTCAATGGAAACTACTACTTTTCATTTACATTCACTTTTATAGGAGATGGGAGAGGAGTGAGCTAAGATAAAGTTGTTTTAATAAATTTGGTTTATTTTAAAAGTAGTTTGAACGAAGGGGATATTTTGCTAAATACACTATGTTGTTCATTTCCTTCTTGCATCATACTTGCTTGATAAGGTGAAAATCCTTTATACGTTTTTCTTTTCCATTGCCATAAGCCATTATTTTGATCGAATTCGCCATAGTATTGATTGTAATCAAGTTTGTTTCCAGTGTTTTTATTAAAATTATTGCTAATAAAAATACGGCTTTTACTTGCATAGATTTGGTTATTGGTAATCACATTATTGCGGGTATCATAATTTAATTCGATTTGGCCACTCTCTTGATTGTTTGTATCATTTTTATAAATTACATTGTTCGTAATCGTGTTATTTTCAGCATATCCTTGCTGATTGTCATATCTACCAATTACAATACCACTCATGATATTATTGGATATTGTATTGTCTCTAACGGTAATTTGGCTTGCACTTTTTCCTGCATGTTCGCTTGCCACCTCAATACCAAGGTCGTTTTTATAGCTTTGATTTTGCTCAATAATAATTTCCTCCCCACCATCCACGTAAATACCATCAGCAGAATATTCATTATAACTCGTATTAGTGATGGATGAATTGTGATGGACAATATTGTTACGAACAATTCCATTCCGTGCTTGATTTAAAGCAGCTACCGGAGATACTCCTTCATGTCCAATCAGAACAATTCCGATGATGTTGTTGTTATCATGTAACTTGACCTTAGAACCATCGAGAATGAATTTTTTAACCCGGTAATTTTGAAAAGTAATGGAGACTCCTGAGGCACCAGAATGAGTGGCACGAACTTTTTGGTTATAAATCCCGCCTCTTATGTAGATTGTACTTTTTTCTTTAGCTACGTTAGCAGCTTTTTGAATAGTAGGAAAAGGTTGATCTAATGTACCAGGGATTAAGGTCGCTTCTTGTTGGAGATACATAGTAATTTGTAACAGAATTTGTATTGTTGTTGGACAGTGCAAAGGCGGGTACTGGAAGTGTGAAAATTAACATACTGAAAGAAAGTAATAAGATAAAACAGGATTTTTTAATGAGGAGAATATTTCTTGATAGTTCATCATTTTCTTCCTTTTTTTAGTATTCCTTCTCAACTATGTAGTTAAAATTCACGGCTTATATCTTGCATCAATAATAATATTTAATATGTAAGAGGAGATACCCAGCGTATTCTATTTAGAATGTAATAGTAATTTTCTGAAACTAGCCAAAATAAATTTCTCCTATAGAAAGTAAGGGGAGCCCCCCTTACTTTAAAATTTATTAAAAAGTAACTTAATTTATTGATGATATATTATTGAATTGGTGCACAACTCCAAATGTATTTTCCAACTACTTTTATTTCTGGGCAATTTTCTATATCTGTACAATCAAACATTAATGGATGTATACTAGGATTAAAAGAATCTGGTTCTAGGATAATTCGATTATTGGTTTTGTAAATTCTTTTTAAAGTGGCGTCATATCCGTTGATGAGTACAGCGGCTATGTCGCCATTATTTATATTTGTTGTCCTCTCAAGTACAGCTATATGTCCATCATGTACAATTCTATTCATGCTGTCTCCGTTTATACGAAGTGCTAGTAGTTTTTCAAATCCATATTTATCCAAAATGATATCAGGTACCTGTATATCACCAATTACATTTTCTATAGCTTCAATTGGTTTACCAGCTGCGATTGTACCATAAATGGGAATATTCCGTTTGACAATTGCTTGATCTTCAGGACAATAGGATTCATTTTCATCGATAAAGTAGGTTGCAGGGACACTTAACATCTTAGCGATTTGTGATATTTTTGACATTTTAGGGCTTCTTTCACCATTTCTCCACCGTAAAACAGTAGTTCTACTAACAGATAATAATTCAGCTAATTGTTCGTCTGTCATATTATTTTTCTTCATCAATAGAGATAATTTTAAACCGAATGATTTCATGACTTTTTGTCACCTCCGTCTTTGATTGATTATATAATTGGTGTGACAAAAATGCAACTTTCTTCGTTGTTTTGTAAAAAATTTCTTGACTGTTTTGTCACGTAGTACTATATTTGAATTTGAAAAGAGGTGACAAAAATGCACAAAATGATATTTTTAGAAAGAAAATTAAAGAGAAAAACTATTGAAGAAGTTGCTGATTTTCTTAATATTTCTCCACGTACATATTGGGCAAAGGAACATAATAAAAGTGAATTTACTCTGAAAGAGGCACATATGTTATCCTGCTATTTAGAGAAATCTATAGAAGATTTATTCCCTGATCTTTTTTTAAATAATTTGTGACAAAAATGCACGTGATTATATATGGATTATAGGATGTTTTAGAGGTATTTTAAACTGGATATCTAATAATCCTACTATTAAAGACGCTTTATATATTGGTTTTTACTTAGAAAAGAAGGGAAGAGATTCAAAAAAACAAACGCTAAAGTGTATTTGGTATATAAAAATTGAGGGTAAATATAGAATGTTAAATATTCAAGTAGATGAAAGAGCAATCAGAAGATTATATGTAGAAAAATTAGAAGAAAAGCTTAAAGAAGTGGATGTAGAATTTGTATTTTGGGATACAAATGATTGAAAAAAGAACGTGCATGTCGTGGGATACTATTCAAAAATTAAAAGTGGGCGGGAAATGGTATTTTCCAGCTAAAGAAACGAAAGCATTTTTATTAAATTGGCTAACAGAGAATGAGGTGTAAGAAAAGAAAGACTATCGTCTTAAAAACAAATCTTATAGGAAAGTCTATTGTAGGGGAGAGGATTAACCATGGTTTTTAAAGTGACAAAAAAACAAGGATATGTCAGTAAGAATACTAAAGAAAATGAAGAATTTAGTAATACTAGTCGCTTTAAATCGGAAAAACTTTCAAATAAACAGTTAAAAATGATTTATGCCAAAATTCATATAATAGCATTGAAATATGACGGAGTAATATCAAAAGAGGAAATCAAAAATAAATTAAAAGAAAAACTTAATATTCAATCACTCAGTGATCTTACAAGGAAGCAAGCAAATCAAGCTATAAAAGTATTAATAGGTTGGGAAAATTAAAGGTTTTGGAGAACAAAACTTTTAATATATATAAAACTTAATATATTAATTTTTATAAAACATTTTGGAGGAAGATAAAATGAGTAGTTTGCTAATACAGGATGAGCCGCTATTAGTATTACCTCGATTAGCATGTAAGATTGGGTTAAACGAGGCAATTTTTCTTCAACAAATACATTATTGGCTCAAGCGTTCGAAACATTATTATGATAATCGTTATTGGGTCTATAATAGCATTACAAATTGGCATAAACAATTCCCATTTTGGAATGAAAGAACGTTGAAACGTATTGTTAAAAATCTAGAAGAGTTTAATTTATTGATAAGTGGTAACTATAACAAATTAAAGTTTGATAAAACAAAATGGTATTCAATAAATTATAACAAACTAGTTGAATTAGAAATAGATAACGATTGTGACAAATTGTCTCAACGAAAAGAACATATTGTCATGATGGAAGATGATAATATGTCTCAACCAATACCAGAGACTATACAAAAGATTAACTCAGAGAATACCACTCAAAAAGATATAGTAGAGATAATTAATTATCTCAACAGTGTATGTAATACAAGTTATCGTATTTCAACTAAAAAGACACAAATGTTAATTAAATCTAGACTACAAGAGGGATTTAATATAAATGAATTTAAAGAAGTTATTGAGACGAAGGCGAAAGAATGGCTTTATACAGAACAAGCAAAATATTTAAGACCAGAAACCTTATTTGGAACTAAATTTGAAGGATATTTGCAGCAGAGAAAGATGGTGAAATCAAATGGCTTTAACAAAGGTAACAGATATAGTACAAAGTCTTTCGAAGAGAATGAATTTCCTTTCTGATACATGTCTGATATGTAAGCAGGAGAGGAAGCGAATAGTAAGATTGATGGAGATTCAGGGTGAAACGATTTGTCCGGTATGTCGTTTAGAAGAGGAAAATAGAAGGTTGGAAAAAGAAATGAATGTTTTTCGTTATGAAAAAGAAGAAAGAAAACGTAAAAGTATATTTTACGATCGTAGTCTTATTAAAGATGAAACTATTAAATTAGCTAGATTTTCAACATTTATATCAGAGTGTGAAGAGGATGAAAATAATTTAATTTTAGCTAAAAAGGCTCTTGCAGACTATTTAAATGATATTCGATTTAATTTGATTCTGGTGGGTAAAGTTGGAGCTGGAAAAAGTCATATCGCATATTCTATAGCGCATGAAATGAATGAAAAAAGTTCGGATAAAGTTATGTATGTTACAAGTTCAGAACTCTTTGATTACATACGTTCGACATTTAATACGCAATCATGTGAAACAGAACATAGCATAACAAATATGCTAATTTCTATGGATTTATTAGTCATTGATGATCTAGGAGCAGAGCTAGGGGATATGGATATTAATGATTTAAAAGCAACAGCATTTGTAAATCGTGTGTTATTTAAACTATTTGATGGACGACAAGGGAAAAAAACAATTATCACAACGAATTTAACAGGTGAGGCAATTATAAAAGCGTACGATGAGAGAGTTACATCTCGTATGTTTAATACATATCGACACATAGAATTTAAAAAAACAAGAGATAAGCGTAAGAGAAAATTACCTTTTTAAGAAAAGAATATATATTGTGTAGGAAATATATATGCAGACGAAAACATATTGTTCAAGAAATTTGTACTCTATGAATTGGCTCTTTTAATTAGCGAGTAAGTGAAGTGATTCGGAAGTTAAGAAAGAATATGAGGAATGGAAAGACCATTTGATTAGAAATTCCACGTAAGTACATTGAAAGCAGTTTTTAAGTTTATTTAATATGTTTTAAATAATTAAATGGAGGCATCTTGAAAATGAGAACATATAAAGGATTTGAAGCAATTAAACGAATGAAAACAAATTGGATTACAACAGTACAAGAGACACCGATGTGTTGGAAAATAGAAGGTGAAAGAGTGATTGCTGATTATTTAAGTAAAAAAGAAAGCTATCAACAAATTAATTTCTTTTTTGAGAATGAATTTATAGATTGTAGAGAAACAATTCGAAAAGGAGAACTATTGTATATTGAAAATGAAAAAAGTGAAAAATTCATCGCTGAATATTGTAAAGAAAATGAAAAAGAAATAAAGCATGGTAGTTGGTTCTGGATTAATGGAGAGGAGTTCTCTAATAATTATGGTCATTTTGAAAAACGTACGGAATTAAAAATTAGGAAAGCTGAAAAAAGTGAAAAATTATTATTTGAACGGGCAAAATTATTCGCTATCAAAGGGCGTAAAATAGATAACTTTAGACTTGGTGATGTAGTTGAAAGAGATAATAAATTGTATAAAGTGGCTATTGTAAAAAGTGGAAGTGAATCTCAAATTGTAGTAGGATGTGTTCCGATTAATGGGAGAGAAATTTGTTATCATAATTCAAAAGATATTGAGATTCAATTTTTCGTTGAAGATATGGTGGTGTAGCAAGATGAAGTTATTTTTAATTAATCAACTTATTGAAAATGGAATTTATAAATATAAAGATAAACAATTATATGAATTAAATAGTGATGAGTTAATAAAATTAATCGAAAATCATAAGGATAAGAAAATAAATATTAGCAATGCAATGTATGAAATAGTACATAAAGAATGTAAGCCTCAATAGCAAATCATTGTAATAATCTTGATATATGAAATTCAAATTATGATTAAGGATAAATAATAAGAAAGGGGCTTGACATGTTAAATATAGAATTACCAGTATTAAATAAAGAAGCCACAAAAGAAAATGTACTGAAAGCTATAAAGAAATACAGGTTATTTATGAAGAGTAATTATCTTAACGAAAGGATACTCTCGAAAGAAAATATATTAAAAGAAAATGCGAAAGAAGAGCGGATCAATTATATAATTGCAATGAACAAAGGTTTAGAAAAGCTAGATATTGAAAGTGATAGAATAATTATTCAAAAATACTTGTTAAAGAATCGAGTTAATAGATATGAGATTATGAAAGAGTTGAATTTATCCGAGGGGGATTATTATAGAAAAAGAAATACTGCTTTTTACAACTATGCATATGCATTAGGAATTGAGGTTGAGGAGTGTAAAGATTACTAATAATGAATAAGTTTTTAATATGGATTATAACCACCTGTGTAACACAAACAGGTGGTTATTTTTGTGTAAAAAAATGATGAAAAAGAGATAAAAATGAATCGTTATATACATATATCATATAAGTACAAAGTAGCAATGATAAATAGTATTAAGGAAGATTTTTTTAATAATTTTAGTTTTTTGGTAAGAAAAACTAAATGGAAATTAAATGTAGATTTAGATGGTCTCTATTTTTAACAATTTTGATTTGTTATAAGGGTGGGAATAGTATATGCGTGATTTAATTGTCCAATATAAGGAAACGTTATGTAAGTTAGAGCGTGCCAAAATAAGTGCAAAAGAAGAAGAGATTAAAGTATTAACAAGTATGATTAGTGATGTCACATATGCTTTAGAGTGGATGAAGAATGCAAAGATGCCAGGTAATCGCCGGGGAATAGAACGTAGAGCTGCTTACCAACGAGAAAAATCATATGATTCCTTGTTAATGCAAAGGTATTTTCGTAGTACTGATACAACATATGAATGGGATGATGAAAACAAGGAAAGTGTCATTTCAGAATGGGAAAGAATAAAACTAGAAGATGCGCTCTCTACTTTGACAAAATATGAAAGAGAAATATATATCATGTCAAGAGGAAGGGGAATTACACAAGAGAAAATCGCTAAATATTTGAATGTTTCAAGAAGTACAATTAAAACGATTCTATATAGATCTGAAATAAAAATTGCTAAACAAGTAAGAAAAAGTCTTTTCTGCGAAAGTAGTTAAGGCTTTTTTTATTTACAAATACATTCTTGTCACCATAGTGCCACCTATAAATAGAGAGTAATAAAATAAGTATAAATGAAATATAAAAAATGAAGAATGGATACTAGCAAAAAGAAAGAGTGATCCAAAGGATATCTATAAATTAAATGAGAGATTTTAAAAATGACGGCATCTTTTTATTTACTACAAAATAGGCAGTAGTACATGAAAAACTACAGAAGGATGCGATTAGGTGTTAGAACAAGATATAGATACAATGCCAATATGTTCAATTTGTCTTGAAAAATGTTTGTGGGTTTTGAAATTTCCAATCACAATTCAGTATTGTGAACAAATGTTAATTCGTGAGGTAGTTGACGACAATATAACAACAATATGTATTGAGTGTTTAGAAAAAGAAGTACAAATGATGAGTTAAAACGGGAGGGAATGCTAGTGGCGCGACCAATGAAATTGAATGATGAGCTGATAAATAGGTTGACCCAATATATTAAAGTAGGGAATTATATTGAAACCGCATGTGCGTTAGCTGGAATTAGTAGAAGTATAGTTTACGTTTGGTTAAAACAAGGGCGTAGAGCAATTGAAACGAGTGAAAAGACAGGTGAAGTAGTACCGAGAAAAGATAAGATTTATGTTAAGTTAGTCATGGAAATTGATCAGGCATTAGCATTTAGTGAAGCTAGAGACGTTGAGACAATTGGGGAGCAAGCAAAATCTAATTGGAAAGCCGCAGCATGGAGATTAGAAAGAAAATTCCCAACTAAATGGGGAAGAAAAGATCAATTGCAAGCAAACGTAAATCATTCAGGAGAAATGAAAGTAGAGCATAATAAAATGGCCATGAAAATTGGGTGTGATGAGGAAATGCTTGATTTAGCTATGAAATTATTTGAGAAAGTTCAAGGAGGAGAATTACAATCATGACAAGGATGAATATGCATAAGTTAATAGATGAAAATACATTTAAGGAATTGGCAAAAGTGAACTATCCCTTTCTATGTTCAGTATACACATAAGGGATTCTATAAACATGCAAAACATACAAAATTAATAACAAAGATTTGCCAAGATTTAATTGAAGAGAAATTATCGACTAATAGATTAATGGTGTTTATGCCCCCTAGGCATTCAAAGTCACAGTCTATTACAGAAACATTGCCAAGTTGGTATTTAGGAAATTATCCAAATAAGAGAGTAATAGAGGTATCTTATGCATCAAGTTTAGCTGAAAAGTTTGGTAGAAGAAATCGTGCTAAGATTGAAGAGTTTGGTAAAGAAATATTTAACATTCGAATTGATGAGCGACAAGGTTCAGTAACAGATTGGGCACTACATAACCACTCTGGTGGAATGTTGTCTGTAGGAGTTGGTGGTTCGATTACAGGGGAAGGAGCAGATTTATTAATTATTGATGACCCTATTAAAAATCGCCAAGAGGCCGAATCAATTACATACCGAAATCGACTATGGGATGAATGGGAAGATACTTTATCTACACGTTTACAAAAAGGTGCAAAGGTAATTCTAATTTTGACGCGATGGCATGAGGACGATTTAGCTGGTAGATTGTTAGAGAAAGAACAGGAGAAATGGACTGTGTTATCAATTCCTGCTATAGCAGAATCAAGGGATGATCCATTGAACAGAGAAATAGGAAGAGGCTTATGGGTTGAACACTATGGCCAAAATTATTATGAAGATAAAAAGAAGTTTTCCTCTGCGCGCTCATGGTTATCTTTATGGCAACAAAAACCATCAAGTGATATAGGGAATATTTTCAAAAGAAACTGGTTTCAATATTATGATGTATTACCAAATTGGGAACAATTTGATCAAATTATTACTTCTTGGGATATGGCTTTTGATAACACTACAAATAAAAGTTCATTTGTGGTTGGACAGATTTGGGGGAAAGTAGATGGAGACAAATATTTAATTGATCAGGTGAGGGCGCAAATGAATTTCCTAGAAACAAAGAAAGCATTTGTTGTTTTTCATCATAAATATGAGTCGATTCTTCGGAATTCTGGGTTTAAAAAGTCCATTCCGAAATTAGTTGAAAAAAAAGCAAATGGCCCTGCTATTATTAGTTCATTGAAGAATGAAATCAGTGGAATTATTCCTATAAATCCACAGGGTTCAAAAGAAACACGTGCTGAGGCAATATCCCCTGAATTTCAATCTGGAAATGTATATATACCTAATCCTAAAATACAATCTTGGGTATATGATTATATAGATGAATTAGTTTCTTTCCCATCTGGTAAGCATAATGACCAAGTAGATACAACGTCACAAGCTTTAGAATACTTTTTTACTAAGCAAAAAAAAATAATGGGTGGAAAAATAAAAAGAGTTTAGCTGAACATATAATGTTCAGTTTTTTTATATTGGTAAAGTTTTTATGAAAAACATTGAATAAATGATTTGTATATGAAAGGAGGCATAAATCTTATGGTTGAGAAAAAAGCAATTAAAAATGTGAAGGTACTTAAATTACAAAGTCGTGAGATGAATTTACGTGACGAGGAACTTCAAAGCAAGCAAATGGCAATTGATCCATTTGCACAAGTGTACGGTGATAAAGAACTAGTAAAGCCTCCATATGATATGCAAATATTATTAAATTTGAGAGAAAGTAACCCTATTCACTCGGCATGTATTAGTGCAAAAGTAAATGATATTGCTGGTATGGGATTTGATTTTGCACCGCTAGATGAAGTGACAGAGGCAAATCAAGAACAATATAAAGAATTAAAGCGTTTTATGAGATATTGCAACAATGAAATGACAAGTAGCGAAATACTTAGGGCAGTTTGGGAGGATTATGAAACTGTAGGTTGGGGAATTATAGAGGTTGTTCGTAATTTGAAAGGGGAACCAGCGCAGATTCACCATATTCCAGCACATACGGTACGTGCGCATAAAGATAAGATTCGATTTGCACAGATTGTAAATAACGAGGAGAGATGGTTTAAGAGATTTAGTTATCCATCTGATTTTAGGTTAGTAGATGGAGAAATGATTAGTGATAGCTTAGATGAAAACACGTTATTAGACACTGAAGAAAAAGCTGGTGAAGTTATTGTAATTCGTAAATTTGGTTCTAGATCATCATACTATGGTATTCCGGATTATGTGAGTTCCATTGGTTCCATTGTAGGATCACAAGCTGTAAGAGATTACAATATTAATTATTTTACTGGTAAAACAATTCCAGATGCTGTTTTGTTTGTTGAGGGTGTTGATGAAATAGATGATTCAGTTGAAAGAGAATTAAAAACCTTTTTCTCTGTCGAAACAAAAGGAGAACATCATAAGTTAGCAGTTGTTCCTGTCCCTGAAGGGGCAAAAGCTCGCTTAGAGAAATTAGGGCCTGATGTCAAAGAAGCAAGCTTTCGTTTATATCGCCAAGATAATGCTATGGAAATTTGTGTAGCTCATCGAGTTCCACCATATAGAATTGGTTGGGCTATGACAGGATCACTTGGACAGACGACAGCAAAAGAAATGAATGAAATGTATAAAAGATCAATTATTGAACCAGGTCAACAAATTTTAGAACATCGATTAAATACACAATTATTTAAAGAGTTTACAGAAACGTTGGGGGAATTGGACTGGCAGTTTCAATTAAATGAAATTGATACAGATGATCGAGCAAGTGATATGCAATATGCAATAGATGGATACGAAAAGAGTATATTAACAAGAAATGAATGCCGAAAAGTTATTGGATACGAACCAGTTCTAGAAGGAGATAAGTTTTTAAATGAAGATTCAAATTCGATTTAGTAGTCTTGCTAGAAAGTAGGAATATATTATGCCAAATGAATTAAAAAATGTAGAAATTAGTTATGTTTCACTAGTAACAAAAGGAGCTAATGGTAGGCCATTTGCAATTATGAAGGGTATGAACATGAATGGCTCTAATGTTTTGAAAAATGTTCCTATTTTAAAGAGGGAAGATGAAAAACAGCTTGTAACAGGGGTTGTTTATGAACCAAATATAGAAGATGCACATGGTGATATCATGACGGCCGAAGAAATTGAAAGAGCGGCTTATAATTTTTTAGAGAAATATAGATACATAGATAAAAACCATGACGAGTTGGCAGGAAAAGGAACAGTAGTAGAAAGCTGGATTTCTAAAAATAATACGGTTGTTGGAAAACAAAATATTAAAAAAGGAACATGGCTTATGACTGTTCGAGTAGACGATAGTGAAACATGGAAAGAGATTAAAAAAGGGAAAATCACAGGCTTTTCGATGGGAGGGGTTGGAGAAAGAATGGAGATGCCACAAATGGATGAGTTTACACAAGATGAGAAAGGTGTAATTCGTAAGATGTTTAGTTTTTTTAAGTCACATTATGACGAGGAACAAACTCAGGAGCTGGATAATCAGTCATTAAATAATAAACAAAACTCTAAGATGCAAAAGGTATTTAATTTGTTTGAAGATGTATTTTATGTTGGGATTTGGGAGGGAAATGTAGATATTAAGCGGATGGTTTCCACCTTAGATGAAATGAAGGACATTTTAAATACAATGAAGGGTGGTGATACAGATTTCTCGCCGGAAGATATTACCATTAATTCCATAAATGAAGTAGGCAAAATCTTATATAAGAAAAATGATAAAAAATTTGATGAAATGATTTCTTCGATGAACCAAATTAAAGAAAATAAGTTACAAAAAAATGCAGATCAAAATTCAGATGAAATTGCAGACATTGTAAAGAGAGAAATGGGTCCTTTTCTCGAGAGGTTACAGGAGTTGGAAGAACAGTTAAATAAAGAACTTGAATCAACTCATGATACTAATGAATTAGAAAATGACAGAGAATCTAAAAAGGCAAGTGAATTTATTCAGAAGGTAATAGACCCTATTTCAAAGAGACTTGAAGTAATTGAGCGATCAGCACAAGTTCGTAAAAGTCTTGGGGCTGATGCCAAACCAACAAACGAGATGAGAAAACCAGTAAATAAATGGGTAGGATTAGATCTATAAAGATAAGGAGAAATGAATCTATGAATAATAAAGAATTATTAGCACGTATTGAACGAATTGAAAAGAGTACAATGACAACAGGAGGAATGAAAGCGGGGCTATTATATCCGGAACAAAGTAAAGAATTTTTCCGAATGGTATTTGATGCAACTCCATTTTCTCAATTGCATCGCAAAGAGATTCGTAAAGCAAAAAAAGGTGAATTAGATAAAATTGCAATCGGTGGTCGAATTTTACGTAGGAAAATGGAAAATAGTGATGATGGCTATCGAGCGGGTGTAGAAACGTCGAAAGTTGAATATGATACAGTTTCTATTCGTTTACCATGGGAGATTACGGAGGAGCTACTTCGAGAAAATATCGAAGGTGAAGGATATGAAGATACTGTTATGACATTAATGTCAACTCAGTTAGGTATTGACCTTGAAGACCTTCATTGGAATGGGGATGTAACTTCAGAGGATTCATTTCTTCAAATTAATGATGGCTGGTTAAAACAAATTAAACAATCAAGTAAATCTCATATTGTCGATCATTTTAAATTAGTGACGGGAACGGGAGATGCTGAAGCTAGCGCTGGCTTTAGTAAAGACTCAATCTTTAATTTATCTAAGGCGATGCCTAATAAATATAAAAATGAAGGTTTAAAGTGGATTATGTCACCTGCTCGTAGAGAGAAGTGGATTGAATATTTAACAACTCGTTCAACTGGCTTAGGTGATGCTGCGTTATTAGGTACAGGGGACCAAGTTAATAAGCCGTTAGGGTATGAGATTGTCACAGTTCCTTCTCTTCAAGATGATGTAATTATTTTTGCAGATCCTAAAAACTTTATTGCGGTAAATACGTATGACACGCGAGTTCGTAAGACAGTAGAAGGTAAATCTGCTGTTATGGAAGATAAGCGATTCTATGTTATTCATTTGGATGATGATGCAGTTATTCAAGAAATGGACGCAGTAGCAATTCTTACTAATATACCTGATAAATTTGGGAATTAAGTAAGGTAATTTGCATATGAAGATTATAGAATTAAAATTAGGCGGTACATATACTGCATATGGCTATACTTTTTTTAACGGAGTAAATGAAAAGGTTGCAAATGAGAAAGCAAACTATTTACTGAGTACAGGACATTTTAAGTTAATAGATAGTATAGAGGTTAAAAAGAAAGAGAAGTAAAAGAGGTGGAAGGATGGAAATTACTGTACAGGACATAAAGAACAGGGTAAATGTTCAACGAATGCCCGATACGGTAATCCAGGAGCTCATTAGTCAATATGAATTGATTACTAAAAACTATTTGAGAAATAAGCCAAGTAACCCAATGAAAGAGAAAGTTAGAACAAGTAAATTGGCTTGGCTTTCTTTTCGAGCAGAAAATTTGATCAAGGTAATCCATATTGGTTCTGGAGAAGAAGTTACCAGTTCAGTTTTTTCTGATGGTTGCACTGTATATGGTTTAAGTGAGAATCAATTATATGAATTTGAGTATACCATACAAGATTATGATGGGCTTTTGGCTTTAATGAAAAAATGCATCATCGATATGACGTGTTATGCGGTAATTCGAACAAATCTACAATATGAAAATATGAAAAAATCAGCAAATATCGGAGATTATTCATATGAAATAAATATTGAATCGATAGATGAGGAAACTGTTAATAAAAAGATTTTAAAAGTATTAAAAAAATATCGAAGTAGAAACCCTTTAATAGCATTATGAATGAAAGAATAGGCTGTGAACATTAGATATGGAAGAATTATATATACATGAAGTAACTGTGAAAAGGAATCAAAAGGTAAAGCAGCCGGCAGGAAATTTTAAAGAAGAGCCTGTCATTATTTATGAAAGAATGAAGTGTCGTGTAACAACACACACAGCGGTAGATAATGAAAGGTTAAAAAGAAATAAACAAAATTTTGAGCCGAATTTTAAAATTTATACTTCTGCAGAACATAACATCCATACAAATGATGTAATCTATTTTCATGATTATGTATTTGAGGTAAGAGGGGAACCAAGAAATCCATCATTTTTAAATCACCATATTGAATTGTATTGTGAGTTGTTGGAATAAAATGACGAATACATCGGAATTCATGGTTACACGTAATGTAGAGCAGGTTAAAGAACAACTTAATAAAATGATGGTAGAAAGAATTATAAGTGCTTGCAATCAACTGCAACGAGAAATGAAACAAACAGTATCAGGTAGTCACAATGGTGTGAAGTATAAAATTCCACGATCGAGTCGCACATATATTGCTTCAAAACCAGGAGAGACATTTGCTTCTAGAACGGGAGAATTACAAGATTCTATTAAATATGGCTTACGTATTACAGATAACGAAGTAGTAGGAACGATTGGAAGTCAATTAAAAAGAGCGGTGTATGTCGAAAATGGTACAAGTACTGTAGAAGCCCGACCTTTTTTCTTAAAAACGTTTGAAAAAGAGCGTGGGGAATTAAAAAGGACATTGGGAGGAGAACAATGACGACAAAAGCGATTGCAACAATTAGAAATATTATTGAGAAAGATACGATTGTGCAAAGTAATCTATCGAAATATGAAGGAGAGCCCGCTCTAACATTTCAAACTGCACAAAATGATATGAAAATGCCTTATGTAGTTATGAGAATTGAATCTAATAATCCGGATGATATAGAGGTAATTGATCGTATGATCCTCACTTTTGATATATATTGTGGCCAAGGTGATTATGAAAAAGCGGATGTAATTTCAAGGCGAATAGAACATTTGTTAGACAGAGAAGCGGGATTGTTAAGAGATTCTGGTATTATTACAATTCATCGAGCAGGCAGTATTACAGTTCCAGATGAAGATCCATCAATTATTCATATTAGTATTAAGTTTCTTGTACGGGTAGGAAGAATGGAATTATATTAGGGAGGGAAAAAAATGAGTTGGAAGCTTATTAATGGTGTACGTGAGGGTACAACTGATAATTTTGTTATTGGACCGGGTGTAATGTATAAAGGTTTTAAAAGTGTAAAAGACCTAGGTGAGATGTTAGGAGCTACTACAGGTGGCTGTAAAGTGGGATTTACTAGAGAATACTATGATGCTGATATTGATGGTGTTTTAGGAAAACTAGTTCACGGAAAATGGCTATTAAAAGATGAGCCACATATGGAGGTTACACTTGTAGAGTTTACGAAAGAAAATTTAGAGTTAGCTCTACCAGGCGTAGATGTAGATAGTACGACTGATAACGATTATAACATTGTAAAACCAACCAATGAAATTAAAGACACAAGTTATAGTGATATTGCAATAGTAGGTGTAGTTTCAGGTAGTGATATTCCAGTTATTTTTGTTATCCGAAATGCAATGGTAGTTTCTTCTGTAGAAATTGATTTAAAAGATGGTAAAGGAACTGTAGGACTTAAATGCAAATTTATTGGTCATTATAGCGAAAGTTCACCTAATACACCCCCTTATGAAATTTATTTACCAAAGAAAAAAGCACCTAAATTACCTACAACAAGTAAATAAGTTGTAGGTTTTATTTTTAGGTTATAAAAGGAGATATTGAATATGACAACAATGCTAGAAAAAATGATGCAAAATAGTACAGAAATTACAATTTCAGGTCAGAAGATGAAGATGAGACGTTTAAATGTAAAAGATGTTTGGCGTTTTACTAAGATTATTTCTAAAGTTGGTCGTCATGCAATGACTGATTTTATGGAGTTTGGGAAAGAAAAGAATGAAATCGATGAAAAAATCCAATTGGCTCAAATGAATGAAGAGCAACAAGAACAGTTAAATGAAATTGAAAAACAAAAAAAAGAAAAGGGTTTAGAGTTTGTCTTTCAATTATTGTCTATGATTCCGGAATGTGAAGATGAGTTTTCGGAATTTTTCTCTAGTCTATTACAGATTAAGCGTGAAGAATTCGATCAGTTACCACCAGAAGCCATGGTTGCAGTTATTGAAGGATTATTAGAAAGTGAAGATTTAATGTCTTTTTTCAATCAGGTCAAGGGTCTAATCAAATCTCAAAGTCTCAAGTGGAACAAACAAGAAATGTAGAAAATGACTCTAATAAATACATAGAAGAAACAGAGCAAAATATGCTAAGGGCTTTTGATAAAGTCCAAAAACGGTATGGATGGACAGATGATTATGTCTTATCCATACCGTATTCTCGTTTAATGGACTTATTTTCTTTTATTAGTCAGGAAGAGCAGCAAGAAGAATTAAATGAATGGAAAAAGATGGCCTTTATCGGATTTCAAACAAGGCAATTAGAAGAAGGAACAACTTTTCAGGACTATTTGCAAGCTTTTGGACTTACGGAATCTACGTCGGATGGGGAAGAAAATGAGACTATGGAAGTTTGGTCCAAAGAGGAATGTATCGACCATGCAAATAAGCTGATTGCAGAGTTTCAGTTTGAAGACGATAAGGAATAAAAAACTTCCTGGTTAGAAAGGGGGGAGTGAATGTTTACAGAAGTATTCCAGTTGTTCGGTACAATTGGAATTAAAGCAGATGAAGCTTATAAGGATTTAGCAAAGTTTGAGGAAAGTTTACAAAAGGCTTCTAAGAACATACAAGAAAAATTTCAAAAACCAGCAGAAGTACTTAATCAAATAAATGGCCAAATTCAAAAGTTTGGTGGCGGGGCGACCAATGTTTTTGGGAAGATTGGTAACAAAGCGGATCAGGCATATAAAGGTGTAGAAAAGTTTGAAGAGAGAGTGCAAAAAGCCTCTAATACAATGCAAGAAAAAATCCAAAAATCAGCAGATTCTCTTGGGAATATTAGCAAGCAAATGCAAACGTTTGGTGACACTATTTCAAATAAAGTTACAAAACCTATAGAACAAGTCAATAGCAAAGCTTTACAATTTGCTAACGATTTGGAAGGTTCTCAAAAAAAACTACAGGATATGCTTGGGTTAACTGAAAAAGATGCAAAGAATTTGGCTGGAACTATTCAACCTATCGCTCAACAAGTCGTGAAGATTTCCAATATAGTAATACCATCGTTGAAGCAAACGGTTGAGTTAATAAAATCTGTTTCTAGTCTTATAGCTAAGGCGAGTGAAATCATTGGTGGTCTTGTAAATATAGTTAAAACATTAATACAAATACCGGGTGCAATTACGGCGATTATTAAAGATGCCTTAAAACTAATTAAAGTTTTTAGTGAGTTTGCACAGATATTGACTGGTCTTGGAAAATCAATGTTTTCATTAGTATTAAGCCCATGGGGTTTTGCGATAATTGCAATGGTTGCTTTAGTATATGTGCTATATAAAAATTGGGATTCAATTGTTAAATATACAAAGCAGGCAGTGCAATGGATCAGTGATATTTGTTCTAAAGCCTGGGATGCTATCGTTAAAGTTGCAAAGTCAGTATGGGATAGCTTGTCAAAGTTTTTCTCAAGTTTTTGGGAAGGGACAAAAAAAGTATTCCAATCTGCGGTATCGTTTATAGATAAAATACTTAGCGGGGCATGGAAAATAATTACTACTGTAATTACAATGTATATCAACATATGGAAAAAGACATTTGAAATTGGTTGGAATTTAATAAAAACGATATTTAATACAGTGCTAAACGTCATAAAAAGTGTTGTTAAGTTTGCTTTAGAATTTATTAAAAGCTATATTTCTACTGCTATTAAAATATGGCAAAATATTTTTAAAACTGGCTGGGATATCATAAAAACAGTTTTTACAACGGTGCTAAACTTTTTGAAATCATTTATAAGTGGTGCATTTCAAGCAATTCGCAGCATAATTACGACTGTGATGAATGGGATAAAAACCGTCATTTCTACAGTGTGGAATGGAATAAAGGTAATTTTTACGACTATATTAAACTTCTTAAAATCAGTTGTAAGTAGTGTGTTTCAAACAATTCATAGCATAATTACAACTGTAATGAATGGAATAAAGACGGTTATTTCTACGATTTGGAATGTAATTAAAACAGTTTTTATAACTGTATTAGAGACTATAAAGAATTTTGTGGTTACAGCATTTCATTTTATAAAAAACACAATTACGACTGTAATGGATATCGTAAAGTCTATTATTGTAACCGCATGGAATTTTATTAAAGAAACAATAATAGTTGCTGTTCGGACATTTGTTAACTTTGTGGTGGATAACTTTAATAAGATAAAAAACACAATATTTAGTGTTGTTGGTGCTATTAGAGATTTCATAGTAAGTAACTTTGCAGCAATTAAAAAAGCTATCGTCGGAGCGTTTGACGGCATTGTTGATACAGTAAGGGATGTATTCGGTAAAGTTGGTTCTATAGTTAAGGGGATAGCAAACGACGCTGTAAGCTGGGGGAAAGATATTATTGCTGGTATTGGTAAAGGTATGACATCTATGGCTGGCTGGGTTGTTGATAAAGCTAAAGGCGTTGTAGACGGAATACCAAAAGCAGTTAAAAGTTTCTTTGGTATAAAATCTCCTTCGCGTCTAATGATGGAATACGGCGGATATATTACAGAAGGTCTTGGTGTAGGGATGGAAAAAATGATCCCGGCTGTGGACAAGGCTTCTGGATTGTTAAATAAAGCGGTTGTTCCACCGAAACCGATGCAACTAGTAACGGATGTATCTACCCGAATTGGACAAATGGGGGCACATTCTGCTGATATGATTGGAAAATCTGCACATCCATTTGCTGGGCAATCTTCTGTTGAAAAGAAAACAGATAAAGGTGTTACAATTCAAAATGCTACATTCAAAGTTGCTGTTGAAAAATTGCAAACCGCAGAGGATTTTGTGAAAATGAGAAAATTACTACAAAACGTAGTTGCTGACGATCTAATGGGAATGGCGGTGCGGAATGTATGAGTATATTAAAAACATTGCATAGAAGAGCTGGTTCATATCATCTCTTATGGGATGCTACAGAATTAAAAAGTACAATTAAATATACTATTAATTTTTCATGGCCTGGGACATATAACTTTTCCTTTATGTCCCAAGTTCCTATTGGTTCTGATGGTATGTTACCAGATAAATACTTTATTGTTCGAGTAAATGGCATTGAAAAATTTAGAGCAAGAGGTGCTTATGCCTGGGAAGCAAGAGAAATTTTTGTTGGCGCAGGGCCGCAAACAATTGAATTTACAACAAGCGGTTACGGTTCTTCTGACGTAGCCTATTTGCGTGATGTTTATTATCATGCATATGGACCTATACCTACAATTGCAATGATTGAACAAACGAAAATGCCTAAATCCTTAAACGGATTAAAAAATTACAATGTTATGCATGGATATCCTCGTTACCAAAGTACGGGTAATAAAGGATGTGAAGTAGAATTTACTGCTTTATTCAATGATATCAGTCATTGGCGTGAGTTCATGAGTGAAATATATCGCCCTCATATTATTACAGGTGATTACGGTACCTATGGTGGTATTATTCCACCTAATGAAGTTGATGCAATACGTAAAGGAACGCTAGTAATAGCAAAGTGTAAATTAATATCTATGTCACAAGCAGGTATTGGAGTTGATGGAATGTGAGAGAAGGAGCTATTTCTTTAATCAGAATGTTGGGGAGCTATTTCCAAGTGGGGAATAATGCTCCTAATTTAATTGTTTATATGAAAAAAAGAGAATCTTCTTCTTATGTACAAATACAACATCGTGTAATGAGCCTGGAAGTGCAGGAGAACGCAGATCAGTTCGCAAGTACATTTTCTATTACCTTTGCTAATGAATATGGGCAAATGGCACCTGATAACTGGTATGGTAAGTTTTCTTCCATTCAAGAATGGTTTTACAACAGTGAAGTAACAAACACAAACCAACTATATCCGCAGACTGAATTTAAGGTTTCTATCGGTTATGGTGAAGAAGTTTTACCGTATATACATGGTTTTGTATCTGACGTAAAGGTGAATGCCGAAAGTGGCACAATATCAGTTACCTGCACAACATCTTATAAAAAGGTTCTACAAAAATCAGTAATTCCAACGCCGGGATCAGATGAAATTGTTGCACCGACTGGAAATGTGTATGATGTAGTGAAATTTTTCCTTGAAAAAGCAGGAGTTACATTACATGGAAGTAGGGTAAACATTCCCGGTACAAATCAAAGCTGGATTATTGAAGGAGCAACAGGAAAGAGATTTCAAAAATGGGATGAGATTGTTCGCGATATCATAGATACAACATTCCATTATATTAAACATGAACCAGACGGAAGTTGTACATTTATGAAAATGCCAGACTATGCAATTAAGGAGCCTGCAAAGTTTAGTTTTAGAGAAGGCGAAAACCTTATCTCTTTAGATATGCAGCTAACTGACCAGGATATAAGTAACAGCATTGTTGTTAAATGTGGAGATTATGCAAACGGATTTCTTAATTCGTTTCTATTAAAAAATGTATCGCAGGGTGATTTACGAGAGGAAATGATAGAAGTTCCTTGGGCGACAACGTTCTTTGCAAGAAGAGCGGTTGCTGCAGCTTATCATTTAAAAGCAATCCAGAAGTTCAGAACATTAACTGTAGCGGTCATTGGAGATCCTAGGATTCAATTATTCGATGTGGTTTCTGTTTACAATAGAGATTCTGGGCAACAATGGAACTACTTTGTTAAAGGAATTAATACCATGATATCTGCTGATGATGGATTCTATCAAACTTTAGATTTATCTGTTAACTATGGGTATGAACCAGCTCCATATACAGATATAACTGGTATTACAGTAAATGTAGATACATTACGTTTAAAACTTTGGGATTGGGATGTAGAGGATGGCGATTTATTAAATATTTACTGTAATGATAAATTAATCGAAGAAAATTATTTCATCCGAAACAATCCGACGTATGTTGATATTCCGCTTGAATATGGCGTGAATATTATCGTATTTGAAGCAGTGCGAAACCCTAAAGGAATTCTTACAGGACGTTTGCAAGTACTAGATAAGCAAAATAATATCTTGTTTGATTATGGCTCGTTACCAGATTTATCATTTCCTCGGGTAAATCAAAACAAAGATCACTATTATATCCAACGACCAGCAAAAACTTGGTCTGTTACGAGGGTAAATTAGGGGTGATTCAATGATAATGCAAAAGAACTTATACGATCCTATTATGTATTTAATGAAAGGGTTAATTGATAGGGAATTTTACAGCGGTGGAAAACCGATACCTGGTAATGATCCAAATGACGTATTTAAAGAAGGCATGACCGAAGGATATACGCTTATTCGTGATGGTGCTCGTTTATCTGCAGTCGATGGAGATAAATATTTACACTATGATTTAGCTTTTAATACGCACAGCATGCTAGAAAAGGTTCTTGTCTCTCATAAAGTAACAGGAAAAGAAATGGAGATACAATTAATATACAATGCACAAAAGCAATTAGAGCGTGTGCAGCCGAGACTTCTTAATAAAGGTAACGGTATACTATCTGATTTATCAATTCCCGATGTGTCGTAATGATGCACGGGAATTTTTTAATACAAGGAAAAGGGTGAATGCTCTTGTTTGAAACAACCTATTTAGCTGGTGGCCGATTAGATCCACCTTTTCATCCAACAAAAACGGAACCATTTATACCTGGTTTTATTATGGATTCTTTTTCGTTCCAAACAAATGAAACTACATATACTTTACCTGCAGATATGGAGCTGTATGCAATAAGTGTAAGTGCATCTATATATGAATTAGATGATAAATGGAGCTTAATTGTGAATGGTAAAACGATTTGTAAAAACATATACACCAAGGATATTCCCGAAGGTATGCACTTCATGGTTTATAAACCAATAGCAGCAGGAAGTACTGTTCAATTTTCATTTAAAAATCAAGGTATCCTTGATAAAACAGTATGGTTTGAATTGCATTTTTTATCATAAAGGAGGGATATCATGAGTTTTGCTGTTACGTATATGGCGGGCGGTAGATTTGACGCTCCCTATTTTCCTACAAAAACGGAACCGTATATAGAAGGTAGAAGAATTGGAATAGATGATTTAATAAAAAAAGATGAATTCTCACTACCATTCGATACAGAGTTAATTGCATTCTCTATAGCTGCATCAAGTTATAGTGATAGTGATTATTGGAATCTATTTATCGATGGGAAACAAATATTTAAAAGTGTTTATGTAAAAGACGTACCAGAAGGATTCAATTTTTCTATTATTAGGCCTATTCCGGCTAACGCTGTATTAAAGTTCGAATACCACAATATAACCGGCACATCCAAAGTAGTAAAGCTGAATTATCAACTATTAAGAGATTAGGAGCGTGAAACCTATGGCATATATTGAAAAAATAGTATCAGAAGCAGAATTTCATATGGAGTTAGTAAACACCATGGTTGCAAATGGATGGAAGAAAGTAAGTAGCTTTTATAAAGCAATTTATAAAGCTACTAAATCTGAAGAACCTGAACATAAATATTGGGCTGCGAAGCATGTGGTTTTAAAAAATAACGATGGTGGTTTATACGGAATTGTCCAAGCTTGGAAATGGACTACAAAGTCTAAATTAAACATTGATTTTTCTAAGCCAGAGGGGAAAAACGAATTTAAGACATATTTAGAAAACAACCCACAATATAAAGATCGTTCATGCATGTATTTGTATATGATTGAAAAACTTCCAAGCTATCAAGAGGATAGTGTAATTATTATGGGAGCAGAAGACAATAAAGAATTCCAATCTATTATGGATGTTGAATTATCTGAAGTGAAAGCTACAGAAAAAACGGGATACGATGGCAACCACAAACCTTACACATATACCGTTTATGAATATACAGATGCACCGGATTTAATGATGTCGCCTTGGGTTAAATCTACTTTGAGAAACCCTAAATTGCTAAATATAGACGCTGATACAAATTGGTGGCCAGATTCTTTAGTACGTATTACAGGGCAAATTGATAAAGATAGAGTTGTCTTATTAATACAAGCAGATAAAACTCCCGCATTTGAAAATAATACTGTCCCTGTAACTCCGGTATATATGGGACGATTAGAAAGCTATGCAAATGATGACACTATAGCGGATGCTCTTTGGGCTGGTACTGCTTACGATGAAGGTGGAGAAAGTTCTTCTCATAGCTTTAATTTTGAAAGTAAAACGCCATTTAGGAATGTATCTAGCTATATGCCACGCACAAAGCAATACCCTAAAACGCCAGGTAATGGCATTGATAATGTAATTATTAAACGTTCACGTTTTGGTGCAAGGTACCAAGCACATTATATTGCATGGAATATACCGAGTAATATTATGCCGCCGGATCGGAAAGGTGCTAATGGTGGCCAATATCCTACAGCGTGGCAAAGCCACGATAATGACGAATATAAGTATCAATTTAATCCATCTTTATATAGCGGCAGGGTTCATACTTCTAGGGCTTATATTGTACATCCAGATGAAGGGGTGCGTGGTTATATGCCGTATGTTGTACTTCTTTCTCCGCTAGGGTTGTTAAATGGAGATAAATTAAAAGTTAGACAAAATACATGTCCAGATACGCATGATATCTACAGATTCTTTACCGTAGATGCAATTTCGCCAATTACAAAAATGCCAGCTACTGCATATCGTCCAGCAGGGTTAGGTATTTTCGAGAAAACAATATAGGGGATGAATATAAATGTGGTTCGATAAAATTGTAAATTTACAAACCTTGCCTACTGAATTAGAAAAGTTATTTGTAGATCACGGATGGAAACGTGATCTATTTTTCCGTATTCGGAGAGACACCAGCAAATTCATTGATGTCCGATTATTTGAATCCACTGGAAGTGATTTGGAGCGTAGAAGATTTGGTTTTGCAGTTGCATACGATACTGCTGATTCAGATTTCGCAGATTCCAGATATGTAGCCACAGAATCACGATTAGGGAATTTTGGAGTGGGGGATGGGGAGAAAACAAACTTTATTATTCCTACTTCCCCAATCATTGCGAGTTCGTTATCTATTTATATAAATAGTATCTATCAAGAAAAAAACACTTATACAGTTGATGGTCGAACCGGATTAATTAAATTTAATAAACCAGTAGCAAAAGGAGCTAGAGTGACAGGGGAATATCGTTTAGCTAACGATGCATATGAACCAACGAATGATATTATTTTCTTTACTTACACTCGATACTTTATTGAAAAAGAAGTGAAAATTAGTGATTCAGATGCAGATTTAGGCAATGGTAATGGTACAAAAACAGCTTTTAAATTACCATATCCAGATTTTGATGAAAGCCGTTTTGCGGTATACAAAAACGGAGTAATTTTAGAGGCAAACAACTATACATTTACAGGCGATACTATTATTTTCAAAGTTGCTCCTGCAAGTGCAGATAACATAAAAATTGCAGGCACACGTTTGCTAGAATCTAGTAACGGTAGCGATGTAACAGAAATACTAGCCGCAAAGACATCATTTGACGTACAAAGTACATCTAAAGTCCTAGCTGAAATCTTTACATCTATCAATTTTGTGAATGCTTCTCCATATACAGTACTAAGTTTGACACCTGAGCAAAGATTCACAAAGGATTGGAAACGTGATTCTGTTGTTTACATGTACGGTAACGCTCATAAAGATCGTGTCGTAATGTTTATGCGAATTGATCCAACACCAAGCCCTGTACGAGCTTTGTTTGTTCCATTGTACATAGGAAGAATGTATACATTTGATAATAAACCGCAAAAGAATTTAATTATTATGGGTGGCTGCCGTTCTGGGGAAGAATTCAACAATTCTACCAAAAAAATCGGTAATGCAAATATGGACTATGGTGAAAACACATCCGGTGGAAATCTTACGCCTGTTTTGTCCCAATCATTAACCGGATCTATGTATCAGCAGCATTACCTTGCGTTTATTACTCATAATGCCGATATCGATAGTGGACAAGGGAGATTTAACCCTTCTATGTATAGCGGTAAATACCATTTATCACAAATCTATATCGTACACCCTAATGATGGATATGTAGGGAAACTTGACGATGTATATGCTGTACATCCAAAAAATATTCAACAAGCAGACGAGCTTGAAATTGAAAAAACTGTAACAGATGAAGTGATTGGTAAAGGTGATGGAACTAAAAAGATATTCCATTTAGAGCACAAACCAAAAGGAGATACATTGAATCTATTCATGGATTGTAAGGAAGTTCCTAAAGCAGCTTATGACTATAATCCGGATGATAAAACGGTAACTTTTAAGGAATTCCCTGGTGGTGAAATTCTAGCTAATTATCAAATGGCGCAATTATATCGCTACACATTGCCAACAACAGCGGTTTCTCCATTTACAAGTAAGTTTTCGCCTTTCAATCCAATTGGCCTAGCAATCTATAAAGAAGATATTTAAACAAGAAAGGGGGAAGGCAAAAGATGAATGAAAAAAAGTATTCAATTGCTGCCCCTTCTTTATTTATAAATGAAAAGAATCATACAGTTTCTGTTAGTTCAGGTCTATCATATGAAAAGACTTATTGTATTTCAATTTCAATTACTAATCCTTTTGGGAAAAACGAGCATGAGTTTCCTGTAAGTATGCCGCCTAATTCAAGGTTTAAGGCCGTTAAAGAAGATTCTGCTGATGTATTTGCGACAAAAGTAAACAGGATTAAAGGTGTCTTCTCTGATGTAATTACCCGGGCTTCTAGGGACATCGAAGTTGAAGCAAGTATGACAACGTTAAACGCTTTTAGTATAGACCGTAACGTTAATATAGATATTTCTGAAATGGAACACTCCGTACAATCGAAATACTTTGCAATAGATATTACAAATGATGAGTCAGCGAAGCAGCGTAGACGTATTTTTGATATGGAACATGCGAAAGAAGAACTTGTAGATAAACCATTTGATACACATGAAATTACAATCGTAAATGAATCTATTATGTCGAGAAATACAGATGAATATGAAATGAATGAGGTCATAGAAGAAGAGCCTCTTCATAAGAAAATTCGTGAGTTTGCTATAGAAGTAGAAGAACTTCCCGAATGGGTAAAAGTAGCTCGTGTATTGTATGGAGAAAAATTCTACGAAAGTATATTAGCAGACCGAAAAGAAAAAGAACTGCAGTCAAGTATGTTTGAGAATGACACCGGTAAGATTGTAATTAAAGAGTTAGCTACGGTAACAACACATCCTTTAGAAAATGCGGATAGATGTATTCATGAAGTAGCTGCTTATTATGAAGAATATGATCTATTTAACGATCTAGGACTACCGGTTTATTTACCTGATTATGATCTATTTGCAAGAATCCAAAGAGAATTAAAAGCAGACTATGCAAAATTTGATACCGCAGATAGAAATATTATTCAAATTGACGGGGGTTCAATATCATTCGAATTAGCTGAAAGAGAACAAATAGAAACAATAGCAGCAGTTGCAGCCTATGAAACATCAATGCGAAAAAACTTATCTTTAAAACTAGAAACCTTTGATATAGAAGATGCCAAAAGAATTCAAAATGAAATGATAGCATCCTCTGCGCTTTATGAAAACGTAAATAAAATTTACTCATGTCTTGAAAGTGAAATTGAAGATGAAACACAATCAAATCGAGTTACAAATGAATTAACTGGGAATTCTATCGAGGGAATGGAACCGATGGATAATAAGAGCCGTGAACTTGATATTGATGTGGTCAATACTGCAGGTAATTTTGTTTTAACTCGGGATTTTATCGCAGAAAACATCATTGGATTTGATAATGCTACTCGTGAAAAAGAACTAATACATACCATACTAGACAATGAAACCAATGCTCACAAAGTATTACCAGAAATAATAACAGGTTCCATTGAATCACGGGAATTTAATAGGAAATCACAAAATATCCATTCATACATTACAACAGATGAATTGAGCACAAGAGAAACCAAACAAATTGATATTATAGAGGGAGAATCCTCTACAGCAGATAGAAGTATTATCGAATTAGAAGCCCAAAATGAAGAGATGGATTTATTTGAAGGTATGGGACTACCGGTTTATTTACCGGATTATGATTTATTTGCAAGGGTTCAACGGGAGTTACAAGCAATGACGGTGTTGTCTAATTTAATGGATCGTTCCAAAGTTACTATAGCTTCTGAAACTATTGATATCATTGATATGGAGCGTTGCGTACCAAATATCATGTCGGATGTGTCCGGAATAATAGATTTTAAAAGACCTGTATTAGAATTAGATTCACAAATCGCTAATGATTATGATGCAGCTGATACACCTGCAAAGCAGTTTTTAATACAAGAACCAGATATATTTGATAGAAATGTAAGTGTAGCAACTGATATAGAAGAATTCGAGCGCTTTAACAGGGAGATTTGCATAGAAAGTTCAGTCGAAGAATTTGAAGCATCGGAAAAAGTTCTTGGAATTAATACTGAAATTACCGAAAGTGAAAGATTTATTATTAATAAATTTATTGATACAGAGTGCATACAATTTGATGATTTTCTTGTTAATAATATTTACCCTACTGAAATCATTGAAGTTGATGAAAATAGAAAAGTTCAAAAAGAAAAACCGAAATTATGGTTACGACATAGCCGTTCTTCATGGTGGACAAATTCTAATTGGAAGAAAACAAGATAGGGAGAAATAAAATGGCAAAAATCGGAGATATTTTAAAGCAACCAGAACCAGGTTGGAAGCGATTCGATGATACAAACTCCCTTATTTCTTACAAAGGGACAAACTGGCATTTACTTTCAAGGGGAGTAGTACCAAATTGTTACAACGAAACACAAATGTGTCAACGTGATGATCCAAGCAAAGGTTCTGTAGAATTTTCGTTTAATGGTACAGGTATTCGAGTGATTACTACCCAACAAATGAATAGATCACCAGATGTTTTTGTTGAGATAGATGGAGTTCCCTCAGGGAGCTATTCGTCAGGTGACTTTTTGACGATTAGAAACCAAGTGTTGTTTTATGAAAGGGTAGGGTTGTCTGATGGAGTTCATACGATTAAATTAACTGGAAGTTATATGGAGATGGATGCGTTTGATATCTTTAGAGGAGATATAATTCCGCCTCCTATTAAGGTAGGAGATATTCTAAAACAACCAGAACCAGGTTGGAAGCGTTATGATGATAACAATTCTTTTATTACGTATGAAGGGGATTGGCGAAAAAATGAATCTTCTTCTGCCGCTTATTCTGGTAAATATCATCTTTGTAGTGGTAAATCAAAAATAAATTTCTCATTTGTGGGTAGTAAACTTCGTATTATAGGTGGTACTCATAGATTTTGGACTGGCACTGTTTATGTCGAGATAGATGGTGAAATTTGTGGTTCTTATAATATGGTTGATCCCGATTCTTGGGGGGAATATTCTATTCTTTTATATGAAAAGAATGATCTACAGTACATAACTCATAATGTTGTCTTGTATGCAGATGAGATAAGCTCATTAGATGCTATAGATATCGATGATACTGGAAGGCTGCTGCCGCCTAGACCAAAAGTTTCGTTATACAAAAAACAAAGTGGAAAAATCCTCATGGATGATTTCAATTCTATAAACCCTGAATGGATTATATCACCTTCGGATTCATTTAGTATTGCTGCAAGAAAAGGATTTATAAGATTGAAACATTCGGCTGATAGAGATGTAATGTTATTAATTGATAAGCCGCAGGGAGATATAGCAATACAAGTCATTGCTGATTATACCCCTGATGTTGAAGGGGATAAAGGTGGATTAATCATATATCAAAATGCTGATAATAAAATAGAATTTCTTGAATCTCATTCTATGAATTTTTCTAAAGAACACCAGGAATGGCTCGCAACTTCTACTGGTGAACAGTGGGACTTTTACAGCAAGGTAGATGCTACTTTTGATTATGCAGATAGCGACAAATTAGATGCGACTAAAATCGGTGTTGTATTAAAGAAAGGGGTCGCAGATTCATACAAGCCACTAGATATTGATCGTATCCTTATCACAAGTGGCCATAAATTAAAACTAAGACAACTGTTCCCGGATAACAAAGTAATTTTAAAAGATGAAAATGGAACTACACTTTCTATTAATCAAGTGGGCAGATTGAATACCGGTATAGATATAAACTTACCATCTTTAGAGTTCCAAGGGAGCATTGAAGTTTATGATGAACAAAATAGACTTATTGCCGAAAAGAAAACTCTCTTTTATGGCGGTGACATCTATAATATGGGTTCCCCTATAAAAATCATAATGAAATCTAAAGAATTAAACGATACTGGTCCAACTGATTTAGGCTATATGATTGAGGGAAAAAGAGTTATTAAAATGATTGTCCAAAATGAAAATTCTGTAGCAGTTCAAAATCTCAAAATTTCTATTGAGCAATACATGGAAAAGGTGGGATATACGTGGGCAGATATTTCGTTAGATAACTTAGCTTGGGTAAAACAAATCTCAATAAATACATTAGGTGCAAATAGTTTTAGGGAGTTTTGGGTGCTAGTAACTAAAGATTTAAACTACATTGGTTTTGAACCTATTTTATTTAACATTAAATTGCAACATGATTGAGGTGTTTATATGGGTACTGAAATGAAAATCAATCGTTCCAAAGGGGGTACAGGTGATAGTTCATCCCCTGTACTTATTGAAAAATCTGAACAAATAATCGTACAAAACGGACAAACTCAATACCTTTCAATTAATATGGAATTTAATAAATTTGACATTCGAACTATACATGTAACAAACAGCAAGAACGTTGAAGCTATCACTACAATTTTTGATAAGAAAAAGGATGGTCTGCAGATATATAAGAGTCTTCAAGAAAAGAAGACTTACGATATATTAGCCATTCCTTGCGAGGATAAAGATACAACAGGTTCTGTACATTTGTATATTGAAAACAAAGGGAATGAACCGGCCTTATTTACGTTAATTATTAAAGCAGTAAGTTTAAAATAAAGGAGTGTCTTTTATGGAAGAACATATTTTTAAAAGATTCACACCGTTAAAAAAGGATATATTTAATCTGGTTATTAACGAGATGTTACGTGTTGGTTGGAAACAGATAAATGAAGGAAAGGCGACTTCAAATGATGTCTATGTTATGTATTCGAATGGCAATGATGGTAAAAAAAATATTTATATCGAACTTATACCATATGATGGAAGGAATATGGAGGGAAGCCAAAAAAAAATAGATTTTGACGTTAGATCAACGATATATTCTGATGCCTTCTTTAAATTTTGTTATGGATACGATAAAGAGAAAGGCCGTGGGACTAGTTCCGATCAATCTTGGCCGACTAGTTGGTTCCGGGGAAGGAATTACAATGATGGATTCGCTTCAAATGGTCCTCAAATTGCTATAGATACTGAGATTGAATTTTATCTATTTGTTGATAAGGAAAAATTTATAACCTGTACAATTCCACCTGTAAGCACAAGATTAGCTCCTGCAGTTACATATATTGGGGCACTAGGGGGATTAATGCTAGAAGAAAAACATGAACCATATACACGTGCTTTAGTTTGGTACGCTAGTGCTTGGAGTGGAAATTATACAACCAGTAACAATGGCCTTACTTTTAATCGTCCAAAAGGATCTAACGATACAACTATGTCACAATCATATCGTAGTACTTGGCTGCAAATACCTACGGGATTAAATCCAAATATCGATAATACCTTTCTACTATCTCCGTTTTATATTTTATCAGATAGTTATGGTGTTCGTGGTAAGCTAGAAGGAATATATCAAACTAGTAATTCGCAAATAGTAAATGGTGACATATTAGAGATTGAAAGAAATAACGAAATTCATAAATATAAATATATAAATGCAACTGGTAGTTATGGTTCCTTACCTGCTTCGTTAGCATTCCGTATTGAATGAGGTGATTATCATTACTGTCTTTAAAGGTATTATTTTTGAGCCTGAATTCCTATCATTAAAGAGAAATTTAGTTCAAAGAAGCGGCAAAATTATTGACGATATTTTTTTTATCGGAAGTAGAAAACCTCTAAAACGAAACGGAATGATTTTTTGTGAGGATTTAATAGTAAATAATGATTCAAAACAAGAAGTGAGCTACCCTCGCCAAGAACCATTAGAGCATTGTTGGAAGAGACTAAATATGTAAATTCTAAGCCTACAACAGTAGGCTTTTTTATTTTGGCCAAAATTTGAAAGGAGGTGAGAACTTGGAAAGAATTCAAGAACTCATTAAGGCATTGAATATATCTGATGTAATTACAAGTACTCAATTTAAAGTGGGTGGCATTATAAGCGGAGGACTAGGGACATTAATTAATTTGCTATATGGTAAGGCGAATGTAATTTGGATTGGAATCTACTGCTGGATTATCATGTTGGACTGGATTACTGGTAGTAAAGCTTCAAAGCTAGATGGAACATACAGCAGCCAATACGGAATTGAGGGCATTACGAGAACCGTAGTGCTTTTATCATTACCGGCTCTTGCACATTTATTTGATATTGCTCTTAAACTACCTGACTTCTTTTTCTTCATGGTAGTCGGTGGATTGAGTTACCACATTTTTAATAGCTTCGCTGCAAACTGTGCAAGAATCGGCTGGGAAAAATGGATTCCTGCATGGTTGTTAGAAAGTATAGCATCCGAAATCCAAGCAAAAATCCAAAGGTCTGATGCAAGAAAAGAAAAACAGAACAAAAAAATACACGCCTTACAAAAGTAGAGCATTGTCAAAAGACGGTGCTCTACTTTTGTAAGGCTAAAAAGGGAATATACACAATGAAAAACCATTGAAACTATTTAGCTCATTATCTATGACTCTATTGCTCTTATTTTTGTTCGCTACGGCTTCTTTCGCCGATAGGGTACTAATATTATTCAAGACTTACCGAAACAAGTATCTGCAAAGAAAATGTATTTATAGCAGAAGTTACAAATTCACAAGAAAGCGAAATTGCTTCGCGTATATTATCGGTTGAAGATATCGCTGCAAGTACCACTGCACTAAAAAAACAAAATACATTTGAAGTGATAGAAAGCAGTAAAGAGGAATTTATACAATTAACCGAATTAACTGCAAATATAACACATATAGACGGTGCTGATCGTTTATTAAATGAATCGCAAGCGGATGTAATTGAATTAATTAGTGCAGACAAGGAAGATTCGCCAGTACTTGTAGATGTATCTGAAAGCATTTCATCCGAATTAAAAACACAAGATATTCTTACTACTATAGAAGACCATGATTTTATTGCTAATAAAACAATAAAAGAATTACCGGCTTCCATAGAAGAATTCGATTTATTTGAAGGTATGGGGGATTCCTGTATACCTGCCTGAATTTGATTTATTTGGTCGTATTCACAAGGAACTAGAAACACGCATTACGCTCTTTGAAGACGCTTCTAAACTATCGCAAATAATGCAAATGCAATTAGATCAAACAGTTGTATCCGAAAAAGTAGAAAAAGAACTTCTAACTATAGCTACGTCATAGCCGCCAATCTTGGTGGACAAATTCAAACTGGAATAAAACGAGATAAAGAGAAGGTGATAGAATGGCAACACCCAAATTAGGTAATAGTTTACTGAAGCCGGAATCCGGATGGAATCGTAAGTATTTTCAAGAGGATAACGTTAACACTTTTTTTCAAGGTGTAAGAGATAAGGATAAATACCCAAGTGCTAGTTGGGCTATAGTAGGTGGAAATGATAATCCTTCTATAGAAAACTGTTGGCTTGCATTTTATGGCCCAAAAAATACAAATGATGATATATTTTCATTTGTATTTACCGGAACCGCTTTTAGAATAATGCAAATGGCTTATGGAGCACATCGTTATAATATAAAAGTAAGAATAAATGGTAGGAATTGGATTAAAGGCTCGGTAATTTATAATAATTCATCAATGTTTAGAGTCTGTTTTGAGAAATTAGATTTACCTATAGGCACCCATAGAGTAGAGGTAACTCATGATGGTTTCACTACTGGTTCAAGTGATAAGGAACCTTATACGTTTTTAACTGCTATTGATTACGCAGATTTAAGTGCTAAAGTTGGTGATGTTCTAAAAGAACCGGAACCTGGGTGGAAACGGTTTGACGATGTTCCAAATAATGATTTAATTGAATATAGAGGAGAATGGAAATTATATCAACATCCAACTCAATATGGAGAATCACATTATTATACAGAACAAAAGGGTGCTTCCTTACGCGTTGGGTTCAGTGGTTCGAGTTTGCGTTTAATTGCAAGAACATACCCAGGGAATAAGCCAAACAATACCCTGGTAATCATAGACGGAGTAAAAGAAACCTTTACTGAAAATATGGCAGAAAAAAATCGTGTTTTAGTTTATGAAAAAACAGGATTATCTGAAGGGGATCATCTAGTTGAAATTATAACTCCTTCAGATGAAAAATGGGTGAATTTTAACATTGATGCTTTCGATGTTAAAGAAGGTCATAAACTGTTCCATCCAAACCAATTTAACAAAACAACAAATGGTTCTTTATACAAGAAAGAAAGCGGGAAAATCTTTTTAGATTATTTCGATTCTATAAACCCAGAGTGGATTATATCACCTTCTACTTCTTTTAGTATCGCTGAAAGAAAAGGCTTTATAAGATTGAAACATACAGAAAATAAGGATGTAATGTTATTAATCGATAAACCACAAAGTAACTTTGCAATACAAGTTATTGCGGATTATGCTCCTACAAAAGAAGGAGATCAAGGCGGCTTACTAATCTATCAAAATGAAAAGAATAAAGTTGAGTTTCTTGAATCCTATTCTGTTAATAGTTCACAAAGCAATAAAGAGTGGATGGCAATATGTAAGGAAGATCAATGGGACTTTTACACAAAGACGGATATATTTTTTGATTATACAGATAACGATTCATTAGCAGCAAAAAAAATTGGAGTTGTTCTAAAAAGAGGAACTGCAGAGGGGTTTGTACCGCTAGACATCGATAAAATTATTATCACAACAAGTAACATGTTACGTCTGCGCCAACTATATGAAAATTATAAGGTTGTATTAAAAGATACTGCAGATAATATCTTTTCTACTAACATCGTAGCTGCAGCTCATACAGGTATTGATATTCTACTTCCTTCCTTAGAGTTTGAGGGAATCATAGAAATATATGACGAGGAAAACGAAATACTAGCAAAGAAACAAGGTACCTTCTATGGTGGAGATATGTATTGTATGGGTTCATCCCTACAAATCAAAATGAATAACAACGAATTAAATACAACGGATCCAACGAATTTAGGCTACATGTTGGATAATGAGCGGATTGTAAAAATGACTATCGTAAATGATAACATTGGTTATGCTACAAATATAAAACTATCTATTCAGCAGTACATGGAGAAAGTCGGTTATACCTGGGCACTTATTTCATTAGATGGTAATAACTATTCAAATGAAATACAGATTGATTCAGTAGCTGCACAAGATACGCGTGATTTTTGGGTGAAAGTTGTGAAGGATACAAATTTCCTAACATCTGAACCGATTTATTTTAATATTCATCTAAAACATAATTGAGGTGAATACCATATGGGAACTGTAATGAAATTATATAGATATACATCCGAAAGTGAGATGACACCATCAATCCTTATTGAGAGGAATGTACAAATTACAATTGAACCAGGAAAAACTCTATATACTCCACTGGATGTAGGTTGTAATAAATACGATATTCGTACAATTCAAGTTACAAATGATTCGAATGTTGAAGCAATGTTATTTATGTACGACCAAAAGGAGAACGGGAATCAAATTTATAAAAGCTTATCAGAAAAAAGAACGTACGATATTCTATCCATTCCATGTGAGGATAAAGATCATACAAACAAGGTACATCTTTATATAGAAAATAGGGGTGTAGCAACCTCTAATTTTAATATTTCTATGAAGGCAATACGTTTAAGTTAAGGAGGAACATGTAAAATGACAAATAAAATTTGTAAGTTACACAGACTAGAGCGAAGAGAAGTCTTTATGAAGATTATCGATGAAATAAAAAAGGCTGGATGGCAGCAATTAAATGCTGATAAACCATCAAAAGATAAGATTTATGTCATGTACTCAAGTGGTAACGATGGTACCAAACCTATTTACATAGAATTGCGTCCATTTGATACAAATACCTCAAGTGAAAATTTAGTAAACAGTACTTCTTATGATGGTTTAGATATAAGAACTTCCGATAAGTATATGACAGATGGTAGCTTCCGGTTGATTAATGGATATGATGAAGTAAATGGTATAGGGAAAGGCAGTACTAATGTTTATCCATTAGCTTTTCATCAAGGGAAAGCTAATGGTGCAAATTCAGTAACCCATTTAACCTATTCCAGATTGATGGTAGATTTATACTTATATGTTGATAAAGAAACTGTTATTTATTGTGTTTATGAAAATGATGATAACTTTCCAAATCGAAAAAAGAAAACTGTAATAGGATTTTTGGGCCTTCCAAGTGAATGCTACCAGCAAGAAGTATTTTCACAAGCTTATGGTTCATCACCATTTAGTGTAATGGTAAGTGCTGGTTCTAATTGGTCTGGCAATAATGCATTAACAACAGATAGATCCAGATTTAATTGGTATGGAAATGGTACGAATGCAATTGTTAATACTTTCTTTTGGGAGAAAGCTTTTTTGAAATTTCCAACTCCGGAAGGTAATATGATATTTACACCTCTTTACATGGGTGATGGCACGGATGGATTAAGAGCAAAGTTTGATGGTTTTTATATATATAGGGGTTCAAATTATGTATATGGTGACATTGTTGAAATTACTCAAGGTGAAGAAGTGCAAAAGTATAAAATATTTAACACTTCTTACCCTAATGTATGGGGTTCATTTAGTGATACCAATATTGCTTTACGAATAGAATAAGGCTGGTAATTTCATGACGATACAGAGCGTAATACTTCAACCGGAAACCCAATATCAAACAGCATCACGTACAATACAAACGCGTAAAGGAACAAAACTAGAAATCCGTAATATGTTTCTCACAGGAGTTAGGCAAACAGCTATACGGCAAGGTGTTATGGTTAACTTTTCCCAAAACGAAAATCAAACTACTGAAAAAGAAGTAATGAAACCGCCACGTACTGAACCACTAGAATATGCGTGGAAGAAAATGAACATATAACTTTATCGAAATCAAGCGTGTAGCAGCAGGCTTTTTTATTTTGGCCAAAATTTGAAAGGAGGTGAGAACTTGGAAAGAATTCAAGAACTCATTAAGGCATTGAATATATCTGATGTCATTACAAGTACTCAATTTAAAGTAGGTGGTGCTATAGGCGGTGGATTAGGAACAATAATTAATTTGCTATATGGTAAAGTGAATTTGATTTGGATCGGGATTTACTGCTGGATTATTATGCTGGACTGGATTACTGGTAGTAAAGCTTCAAAGTTAGATGGAACATACAGCAGCCAATATGGAATTGAGGGCATCACGAGAACCGTGGTGCTTTTATCATTACCGGCTCTTGCACATTTATTTGATATCGCTCTGAAACTACCGGATTTCTTTTTCTTCATGGTAGTGGGCGGATTAAGCTATCACATTTTCAATAGTTTTGCTGCAAACTGTGCGCGTATCGGTTGGGAAAGATGGATCCCTGCGTGGTTGTTAGAAAGTGTAGCATCCGAAATTCAAGCAAAAATCCAAAGGTCTGATGCGAGAAAAGAAAAACAGAAAAACAAATAAAACTATACGCCTTACATAAGGAGAGCATTGTCAAAAGACGGTGCTCTTTTTATTTGGGCAAAAGGGGAAAATACACAATGAAAAAACCATTGAAACTATTTAGTTCATTATTCATGACTCTATTACTCTTATTTTCGTTCGCTACGGCTTCTTTTGCCGATAGAATACTAATTATCCAAGACTTGCCGAAACAAGCGTACCGAAACGGTGTAGGCGCATATGAGGGCGTTGTAGCACATAGTACAGCAACACCAGAAGCGCCAGCAATTAATATTCAAAGGTATGAGTCTCGTACATGGCGTTCTGCTTTTGTTCATTATGCAGTAGATTGGGATGAAACTATTCAAATCGCAGATACAAAATATATCGCTTACGGTGCTGGACCAGCTGCAAATAAGAGATTTGTTCATGTGGAGTTATGTGAGACTAGTAATCCATCGAAGTTTAAACTTGCTTATGAAAAATATGTAAAGTTATTAGCAAAAATTCTTCGTGATCGAAATATTGATGTAGATAAAGGGCTCTGGACTCATAATGATGTGCAGCAATATTTAGGAGGAACAACTCATACAGACCCACTTGACTATTTAAGAAGTCATAATATTTCTGAAAGGCAATTTCGTGCAGATGTAAAGAAAGCATATTATGGGAATGATGTAAAGGTTACTATGAAACCAGCTGAAGAGGTTCAAAAAGATATGTCAGTTGTATATATTGAAGGTTATAATATTAACCTTCGTCTTGGACCATCCACAAATCATAGTATTATTCGTAAATTACAGAAGGGTGAAACATACAGAGTATGGGATAAAAAGGGAGATTGGCTTAATTTAGGAGGGGAACAATGGATTTATTATGATTCTTCATATATTCACTTGAATCGAGAAGAGACTGTTAAAAAGAGTCGATTGGTTTCTAAAGTAAATGATTTAAGATTTTATTCCAAACCTTCTTGGTCTGATGAAGATGTATACGGTACAGTGCAAAGTGGACTAGGTTTTTCTATTGATCAGAAGGTAATGGTTAGTGGTTCTTGGCAATATAAAGTCCATAATAGTAACGGTCAAACATTCTATATTACTGCAAATGAAAACTTTATTAAAGTGGAGTGAAAAATAATAATGGATAAGCAATGAAAAGAATACCTACACTTCACCCACAAATATAGAATAAGAAAGGATTTCATTTGAAGAAGAATGTTAGTTTAATTTTAATATATATTGAAAGCTTTTGATAAGTAAAGATATATTCCGCACGCAAGTTAACAAATGGGAACTTGTGTGCGGAATATATGTCTCTATACTAAGATTCACAAATCCTTGACGCACAACGTGTTGAGGTTTATTTATTTTATGGGTAAAATGTTTTTATTTGAAAGTAGAGTAATTCATCCACAAAACATTCATAAAAGTATTTTGATAAGGCTGCTTTGACAATCCCCCTAAAGAGGGAAGCTGTTTAACATCAGTGGGATTCTTGCTATCAAAGACGAAGTCCAGTTCTCGTATTGCTGACGTGCAAGATTGCGGTATTCCATCACCACTCTTAAGACAGACCGTTTAGGTACTATCACCATACCGTAAAGTTCGTTGTGTCCATATGTTTTAGCGTCATGTTCTTGACGACACATATCATTTTACTGATAGCATGAGTTCGGCTATGCAACTCCATGTGTTATATTATTCAGGTGAAATATTTGTGTAGCGACATGTCCTATAAAACAATTGCCCTGGTGCATAATCATATTGCAAAAAGAGGGGCAAGAGGTGGTTATATTGTATTGGCAGGTGGCTTTTCGAAAAATGCAAGGCTGTATGCTGAAGAACTAAATGTACAGTTAATTGATAGATTGAGATTGGCTGAAATGTATATGGAGTCTATTGAGGGACATCCGTTACCTCAATACGTGCTAAACCCAGCTAGTAATTAACTAGCTGGGTCTTTTTCTTGTACCTCGTATCAATCATTAACCCTATAATCGAATGTTGTTGCTAACCAAAATGCTTGTCTACTTGAGAATAAAAATTACCAGTTATCTAATTACTCATTTGATTTTGGCTTATATTTAATTTCTGTCTTATAGGGGAGAGATACTGGGCGGAAATAGAGAAGTTTTAGTAGATTTGTTTTATTTTGAATTTAGTTTGAACGGAGAGAATAATTTGCTAAATACACTATGTTGTTCATTTCCTTCTTGACTCATACTTGCTTGATAAGGTGAAAATTCTTTATACGTTTTTCTTTTCCATTGCCATAAGCCATTACTCTGATCAAACTCACCATAGTATTGATTGTAATCAAGTTTGTTTCCTGTATTTTTACTAAATTTATTGCTAATAAAAATAAGGCTATTACTTGCATAGATTTGGTTATTGGTAATTAAATTATTACGGGTATCATAATTTAATTCGATTTGGCCACTCTCTCGATCTTTTGTATCATTTTTATATATAACATTGTTCGTAATTGTGTTATTTTCCGCATATCCTTGCTGACTGTCATAACCACCAATTGCAATGCCACTCATGATATTATGGGATATCGTATTGTCCCTAACAGTAATACGGCTTGCGCTTTTCCTGCATGTTCGCTAGCTACTTCAATACCGAGGTCGTTTTCATAGCTTTGATTTTGCTCAGTGATAACATCCTTCCCACCATCTACGTAAATGCCATCAGCTGAATATTCATTATAACTCGTATTATTGATGGATGAATTGTGATGGACAATGTTATTACGAACAACTCCATTCTGTGCCTGATCTAAAGCGGCTACTGGAGATACGCCTTCATGTCCAATCAGAACAATTCCAATGTTGTTGTTATCATGTACTTTGTTATTGGTAACTTCAAAAGAATCTACATTCCCATTCACAGCAATTGCTTCACTCAATCCTAATTTCAAATTTGCTACTTCGTTATTATCGATGACAATATGATTTAAATTATTCTGTGCACTAGATGAAGTATCGTATACAGCAATGCCGTGTGCATTTCCATTCTTTACATTTGCTTCAATGTGATGAATATAATTATTTCTAATCTCGATATTACTTCCTGTTCCAGTAATATAAATACCAATAGGGGTTTCATTAACTTTTGTTGATTTTAAATTGCGAAACTCTAATCCTTTTACCTGGATATAATTTTTGTCCTCTATTGTAAATAACCCATCATCCTCTAACTTGACTGTGGAACCATCAAGGATTACTTTTTCGTCTTGGTAATTTTGAAAAGTAATAGGTGCTCCTGAGGCACCAGAATGAGTTGTACGAACCTTTTGGTTATAAATCCCGCCTCTTATGTAGATTATACTTCCTTCTTTTGCGACATTAGCAGCTTTTTGAATGGTAGCAAAAGGTCGATCTAATGTGCCGGGATTGAGGTTGTTACCTGTTGGAGATACATAGTAATTTATAACAGAATTTTCATTGTTATTGGATTGTGCAAAGGTTGGTACTGGAAGTGTGAAAATTAACATACTGAGAGAAAACATGAAGATAAAAAGAGATTTTTTTAATGAGGGGAATATTTCTTGATAGTTCATCATTTTCTTCCTCCTTTTTATTAGCATTCCTTTTCAACTATATAATTCAAACTGACGATTTATATCTTGTACTAATAAAAAAGACTGAGTAATGTATTCTAGATCAAGATACACCAACTCGTATGATCTACGTCTTTTATCAGAAACTGAATTGTTAATAGCTCATGGTTTTTCGTATAAAATCAAATCATATATACGTGTACTTAAAGAAATATGGATATTAAAATCGGTAGACGAGGGATTGAGGGATACTGATACTAATTTTAAGGAAAGTTATTCAAAATATGTTTTCTATTCAATTAAAGCTTACTTGTGTATCATGTTAACTGTTGTACTAATTGGATGGGTAAGATTAACAGATAATTATTTAAAGTGGGGTATTTTCGAGGTAGATGGATTTCATATGTCATCAGTTTTTATGCTTTTGATAGCTGTGTTTATCGTGTTTAAATCGGTGAGAGATTATTTCTTTCAACATTTCGTTAAGATACGAAAGAAACATCTTGTTATGGCAATAGGTAAATCTATTTTTCTTGGGATTGGATTGCAAATATCATTTAGTTTTGTCGCTAATTTTATAAATGCATTCAATCCCAAACGTTATAGCATATCCCTTGTAAAAAATTTGTGAAATATTATGTATAGCATACTTTTATTTGAAACTTTATTAAATCAGAAATTAAAACGGTTTAATATAAGTATTCGAAAAAAGTTTATCAAGTTTTAATATTCAAAAAATGATTTATATAAACAAGTATGTTGTGGTAACATTTAACAAAAGGGGGTAGCGTATATGAATGTTGAAATTATTTCTAAAGAAGAAATCACAAAATTATTAAACGACTGGTATCAAGCTATAATTTCACAACGTGTATTACAGTCTAATAAAATAAAAGAAGAGATTGCAGATAAAATCAATAATATTAAGGAAGACCAAACAATATTAGTCTACTATGCTTTATTGAATGCGCGGTATAATCTGTTAATTCGTGATATGGATAGTTCAAAAGATATTTTGGATAAAATTGAGCCATTACAAGAGCCTACAGAAACATTTTTAGAGTACTATCATCATTTATTTAAAGCAATTTATGCTACTAATACAGCAAACCATAGTGAAGCAAGAATACAATTTGAAGAAGCTGAAAAGTATTTAGAGTACATGCATGATGAAATCGAAAAAGCTGAATTTAATTATTGGCTTGCAGTTCATTACTATCACATATTGAAACCAATCCTAGCAGTTCAATTTGCTACGAAGGCAAATGAAGTATTTTCAATTAGTCCAGGTTATGAATTAAAAACTGCTGCTTGTTTGAATACTTTAGGGATGGCACACACTCGCTTAAGTGATTTCGAAAGTGCAGAAGAATATTTACTTTCAGCATTGGGTACTTTCCAAAAATCTAATGATGAAAGTCTTATTAAACGTGTAAAGCACAATTTAGGTCTTTTATATGCAAGTCAAAACATGTCAGAGTTAGCAATTAAGCATTTAGAGGAATCACTAGAAAACAACGCTAAAACGATGTTTCTTTTAGCAAGAGAACATTTTAAGTTAGGTCACAATCATAATGCTAATGAATATATTGAGAATGGATATAAGATTAGTGACTTATGTTATCGTCATCATTTTCAAATTTTAAAAGCATTACATAACTATGCACCACAAGAAGAATTAGAAAAGGTGGTCATGGAAGGTATTTCGTATTTTGAAAGAGAAGAATTATATGATTGGGTAAAAGAATATGCTTATCTTTTAGGTAACATATTCTATGATTCAGAAAATCACGAAAAAGCCAGCAAGTATTTACACATCGCTTTAGATGCAGACAAAAAGAGTATAGAAAGAAGGGCGCTAAAATGAAAAAAGCAATCTTATTAATGATGATGTTATCTGCTGTTTTTACTTTTGGTCTTACTAATGTAAACGACGTATCACAAAATGAAACTATTCAAGTGTTTATGGATCATGGAGAGCATATTTAATTATCTAAAAAAAGAGGGAGCTGCGAGCACCCTCTTTTTTAATTATGAACATATTGATTTAGAAATAACATAAGTAGCAGTAGGAATGAAAAATATAAGGGATAATGTTCCATAGTACCAAATACGGTCTGATTTACATTCTTAAATACAAAAACATACATTCTTCTTTACATGCAATGCTTTTAAGGGTGGAGTTGCGGCTAGAACGATTGAACCGCTTCTATTTACATCACCGACTACTGCTAACTTTGTATGCATAGGGTCTAATCCCATTTTGATGCAACTTACTGAAGCATAAAAACTTCATAAAACTACACATAAGATGATTTTATTCGTTAGGATTGAATAGTCAAACGCTGTGATTGCCCTTCATAAAAGAGCGTATGCTTTTCATAAACATATAGGCGGCTTGATGATTTCTTGTTTTACGAAGTTGGATATCCAAGGTGTACCCTTCTTGATCAATCGCACGATAGAGATAACACCAATCTCCTTTAACTTTGATGTAGGTTTCATCTAAATGCCATACGAAATGTGCTGATTTATTTTTCTTCTTCCAATTTTGATAAATCAAATTTCCATATTCATGAACCCAACGCATGATTGTTGTTGGCTGAACGGAAACTCCATGCTCTTCCAGTATTTCAGATACATTACGATAACTTAAAGAAAAACGGCAATAATAGCCGACGGCTACCAAAATAATATCTTTCTTGAACTGTTTCCTTTTAAAATATCTTATGCATCATGCCCCCTGAATCATTTTTCTTACATTTTAATTTCGCTTAGAAAACCCCATAACAAAACCTGTATTTTCCTTTTGACCCATTTTATTACAAAAAATGTTTACAAATGGTTATTTCTGTAATAAAATGTTTAATAACGAATATTTAGAATTTTTATTCTTTTAAAAGGAGGAGGCCTAATCATGGGTGCTTATATTAATTACGAAGATGTAAATGTATTTAAAGACCCATATTTACATTTTCATTCCCCAAAATTTTACAATGATGAAATATTTAATTTATTAGAGAAATGGATAAAAACAACAGATATATTTGTGGATATAGAAGGTGGATTTTATAAACAGTCCATGTCGCCTATATCAAAGAATAATACTCCTCCAGAGCTTCATTTTTTATTTACTGATAGTTTCAGAAGCGAAATATTAAAATTTGTAGAATCATACTTTAATACTTCTTTTAATGACGCGTTTTATATTACTATTCATAAGTTAATTCCAGGTCAGTTTACAGATATTCATAATGATTATCATGAGAATCCTCATTCATTAAAGTATGGTTTTACACATCGAATAATTACATATATAGATAGTGAGTGGTCAATAGAAGATAATGGATTGTTAAATATTTATAGTCATTCAGAACCTAATAGCTTCGTCCACAATTTCCATCCTACTGGGAACTCGGCTTCTGGATTAGAATTTAGTCAATCATCATTCCATGAAGTTTCTCCGGTTCAAAATAAAGATAGGTTCACTATTAATTACACTTTTTTATCTAAAAAATGAATATAAATTTAGGGATAGTTGGGTATAAGAAAGGAGGGGATATTAATGGCAGACAAATTAAATGGTCTTGAGGAATTTGATACGGAGATGTTTGAAATGCATTCTCCTAACAATATGCAGTCTACAGGAAATAGTGCTGAACTTTCTGACGAAGAACAAAAAGAAATTGACAATGCATTCATTTAAGTAACTAGAATCAAAAAAATCAATAAATAAGTAGCTTTCCTCTTTTAAAAGGGGGACTAGCTCAATTATTCAACTATCCCTAACTTTATATTCATAGGAGTTAATAAATTATGAACTTAGATAAAGATATCTTTATTGTAGATGACTTTTATAATAATCCAGATGCTATAAGAGAATTAGCACTATCAGCTAACTATCCTAAATTTGATGCCAAAAGGAATTTTCCTGGACAAGAAAGTGAAAAAAGTTACTATACTGATAGACATACAGAAGAATTTGAGAATATTTTAAACAAAAAAATATCAGTTGAACCTGATAAGTTTATTTATGGTAAATTTAGATATTCTCTAGTGGATGATGATGCTCGAACTAAGATACATTTAGATTGGAATGTTGACTGGACGGCTATAGTTTATCTAAGCCTAAATGAAAACATAAAAGGAAATCTAGGTATCTATAGAATGAAAGAATTAAATCTAGATGAGAGCCCAAGTAATTTTGTTTTAAAAGAGAAATTTAGTTGCGATAATATCAAAGATTTTGATGCTAAATACGTTATGCCTATTTCTAAAAACCTTAATAAATGGGATATAATATATGAGATTCCAATTAAATACAATCGTTTAGTCTTGTTTAAAGGATCAAAATATTTCCATGCGATAACAGAACAATTTGGAAATAGCATTGAAGATGGTCGGATTACACAAAATTTTTTCTTTAATGAACTTTAACTTATATTTTTCTAAGGAGATATTATGGGTAAAAAAATATATATAATTGACGATTTTTATACTAATCCAGATGTTATAAGGGAATTGGCGATAAATGCTGATTACAATAGTGGTGCAAAATATAATTATCCAGGCTATCACAGTTCTAAAATGTATGCTAATAAAGACGTGTTAAAGAATAGATTTGAAGAAATTATAAAAAAAGAAATAAGAGTAGAGCCTAATCTTTTTGGGAGTTTTCGAATAATGACTAAACATTCTTCTGTTAAGACAAACGTTCATCTAGATTTAAAAAATTGGGCTGGCTTGGTATTCTTAACCCCTGATCCTAATCTAGATTGTGGACTAGGTATCTTCCGTCATAAAGATACAAATTTTAGTAGTAAACCTGATAATTGGGAATGCAGAAAATTAGGATATGAGGATTTTCAGGAATTTGAAGGTGAAGTTATTCACAAAGATAAATCAAATCTTGATAAATGGGAAATGTTAACGTATGTAGAGCCTAAATATAATAGGCTAGCTTTAATAAGAGGGGATTTATTATTTCACGCAGGTATGAACGGTTTCGGTGAGAATATAGAAAACTCAAGAATTACACATAATTTTTTCTTTGATGAGAAAATGTGAAAATGAGAGGGGGAGAGAGAATGAATTCATTAATTGAAAATATCAGAGAAAATTATGCACCGGGTTTAAAAGGAGCTTTCTACTTAACCTTCCAAAAATATGAAAGTGAAGGTAATGAAAACGAACATGGGGTTTTTCTGAATTTCAAAGGATTAAATGAATTAAATCAAAAAGTTAAAGATGTTCTTTATCTAGTTACATGCAATTCAGATAATTTAATAAAACAAGATTTGAATAAAGCTGTTTTAAGTGAGGTTAATTATATAGATTGTATAGATTTTTGGGATTTTTTAAGGAGAAAGGCATTTAATACCGATTTATCATATATAAAAATTCCTGGTTCGGACTTACAAAAAGCCAATTTAACCAACACTAATCTCAGCTTTTCTGATTTTTCAGGTGCAAATTTAAAAAAAGCCAATTTGGAAAATAGTATTATTCGTTTTAGTAGCTTTGAACGAGCTAATTTATCGTCTACTAACCTACACCGAGTAGATTTTAGCTCATCCGATTTGAGAAGATGTGATTTAACTCATAGTGATGCTCGTGATACTAATTTTAGTCAAGTAGCTTTAAGGGGAGCTGAATTATGGGGTTCCTTGCTCTGGAATTCTAATTTTACAGATAGTTTTCAAAAAGGAGTAGATATGAGTAGAGGCGATTATCGAGGTGACACAAGGTGAATTCTTCCAATTTTTTATACAGCGATAATACTTTCTTCTTAAATTCACCACAGTCTCTTTTAAAAAATGATTCGATATATACAGGAAACCAACCTGATGACTTTGGACTGGCTGGATATATATCAAATGGTAACAAGGTCCTAATTTTGGGACTAGGATTTGGTTCAGCAATACGATCTGTATTGAGCACTTTACCAGAAGCTGAAATTACAGTGGTTGACATCAATCCTAATATTATACGCGCTTGTAAAGGAATATATGAATATTTATTTCCTAATATAAATATAGAATATATTAATGGTGATGCCCGAGATATAAAAACAATAGTAAAAGGGAAATTTGATTTAATTTGCGTAGATGTATATACAGAAGATGGTTGCCCCGAATTTATGTGTGGCGCCAATTTTTGGTTGGAAATAAAATCTGTACTCCATGAAAAAGGTATGATAATAACTAATACATGGGGGCTTCCTACACACTTAAACCCATTAGATGGTGAATTACATCAAAATTTTATATTAAAAAACTTATTTTCAATTTTTCAATCTAATTATTTATTACCTTTCAGAAGAAATATTACAGTTATTTCAAGTGAAGAAAAACAATTATCTATAAAAAAGCCAAACATACCGGTAGTAAGTAATGAAGATAAAACAATTATAACCTATTTGAAATACAAATTATCAAATGTAAAGAGAATAACTAATGAGTATTTAAAAAGTGAATTAGAAAATAATAATTTAAAGCATCGTAGCGTAGATAAAGAAATGGAAGTTAGACATCTTCATTGGATGCATTCTTATTCTAAGTTAATTAATGAATTAAGTGGAATAAATGTAGAAAAACAAAATTTAAGCAATTTGATAAAAAATGAATTAGTTGCTAAAAAATTAACTATCAAGTTATTAGAGCAAAATTCCTATTCAATTGATATAGTTCCGAATTTTATGGGATCTCTAGCTTTTGAAAACGATAATGAAATTGCTTGGTATTTAGATTGGATCATTCATGACTATAAAAAGCTGTTTGTACTAAATAAATATTGGTTTGTAAATGTTGCTTTATGTCAATTTTTCTCAATAATTTCAAATCCTTTTTATAATATGAAAAATAAATATACTAATGAAATACAGGAAATCTTCAGCTTTCTTGAGAATAATTTAGAATCAAATTAGATAATAAGTTATCAAAACAAAAGTAAAAAACTATGCTATGCGCCTTTTAGCTAATTCCTAAATAAAATTAGAGAGGTTTTTAGTTTTGAAAATTAAATTGATTTTTTTTTACATAATCGGTATGGGCTTTTCCAATATTGGTAAATGGATGTATTTGATCGCAATCAACCTTAAGATATTATCAATAACAAATTCCCCGTATGCTATTGCTATATTTTATATAATAGTCCCAGCAGCAAGGTTATTAACTAATCTCTGGAGCGGTAGTATCATAGATTCACATAACAAGAAAACAATTTTAGTAAGTGTTGACATTTTCAGGTTTTTAATTGTTTTCTTGATATTTTTCACAGGAGATATTTTGTTAATTTATTTCCTTACACTTATTATGGGAATAGGGACATCTTTTTTTACCCCAGCAGCGAATGTGTTTATAGTAAACAATATTGAGCAAAAGGACAGAAACAGATTTAATGCTATTATGGGTACAGTAAATTCAGGAGCTATGCTAACTGGTCCTGCATTAGCAGGTATTATAGTTGCATCTACTAGTGTAAACATATGTATATTAATAACTAGTATATTATTTTTGGTTTGTGCAATATGTATATCCATCATTCCTAACAATGAAAATATAAATTCGAAATTAACAAATGAAAATAAAAAGCCATTTGTCTTAAATGATTTTCATTATGTAATGTCTTTTTTTAGAGATAATAAACAATTAATGATGTTATTTATTCTTTTCTATTCTGCAACGCTTATCTGTTATGCCCTAGATTCACAAGAAGCAACCTATATTAAATTTCATTTAGAATCTACAAATGAAGAATATGGTTTTTTAGTAACAATCGCCGGAATTGGCTCTATATTAGGATCTATTTTTAATGTATATACACATAAAAAAATTTCTTTAAAGCATTACATTGGTTTAGGTAGTATATTAGGTGCTATAGGATATATGCTATTCTACGTATCTTCTAATATATATATGGCCGGGATCAGTTTCTTAATGATTGGGGTTTTCTTGACGTTTGCTTCAATTGGATTCACAACTTTTTTCCAAAACAATGTTCCAGTAGAAAAAATGGGTAGAGTCGGGACGATATCCGATTTAATTCAAGGTGTGATACAAATAGTATTAACCTTAGTACTTGGGTACTTATCAGAAATATTTTCACTTCAATTTATCACAGTTATATTTGCAGGGATTGGTATAATTAGTTCTGTAATTTTATATAGTTGTCTAATAAGAGTGTCAGCAGAAATAAGTATCGATTTAAACTAGTAATTGAATTAATCCCATCCATTTCTTAAAAATGATGGAAGTGAAGTGAGTTTTATTATAGTGTTAACTATAGTACTTATCTTTTCTGTGGTATTAGAAAAAGGAAATGCAAACAAAACAACTGATTAAAGGTCGTTTTGTTTGCATTTTTTAGTTGGCTATTAAAGCGGTTCTGGTGCAAAGATTGCATTTATTTGAAAGAGGTATATAGATTCCTAATAGAATCTATTCTTATGCAGCAATTCCAAATAGTTGATGAATAAACTTCATTTGATTTTGGACAGACTTGTCCCGTAAAATAAGTTGGCCTTTTTTAATGATATGCATCGCTTCTATTCCTGAAAGAATAGATTTAGCTGTACGAAAAGATTTCAATTCTAACATTGAACGAACTCTCTTTTTAATAAAACGATGATCTTGCTCTACAATGTTATTAAGGTATTTTACCCGCCTTATTTGGATGCCTACAGGCATCTTTTTCTCTATCTTCAACTCTTCAATCGCTATAGGATAGGCCAAGTTTTTATCTATTAGGCGTAAAGATGTCAGCTAGTGCTGTTAAAACTATAAAGGGTGCTGAGTCGAATTATGTGCTTTTTAATAAAACGCATATACAATCAATGCCTAAACCAAAAGGGAAAGGTCCAAATGGAGGAAGGTTACAATCTCATCACGGTTTACAAGGGAAATGGGCGGAAGCAAATTTAAGTCAATATGGATATGATCCAAAACTTGCACCAACAGTGACGATTGAAACGGGAAAGGGGTTACCACATACTATTATTACTAATGCGCAGAACTTGAGACGTGATGAACGTGTAGGTTTAGGAAATGGAAAATGGGGTTCTTCTTTACAAGAGGAATTAAAGAATATAGTTTCTGATTTTGAAAAAGCGGGATTTTCTAAAGAAACTATTAGAGGAACTTTAGAACAACAATATAGAATGCTTGATAAGTTAAAAGTAAAATATAAAAGGATTGAGTATTAATGAGTATACTTGAGAACTTAAATGCAGTTTTCACTTTAGAAACACAAGAACCTCCAGCAACTAAAGAAACGATTCAAGAATTACAAGGTTTTTCATCAATAGATGTTCCCTCAGATTATCTAGAGATAATTCAACATTGTACAGAAGCGGAGATTAATGTAAATAATGAAATATATATCCGTATTTGGAGTCCAGCGGGTTGTATAGAGATGAATGAAGCTCATAATATCCAAAAATATATACCTAACTCACTTGCAATTGGTGATGATGAAGGTGGGAAAGTGCTATTATATGCAAATGGAAAAGAAGGATTCGGATTGTATATGGTGAATTTTGGAGATTTAGATATCGAAGAGGCAATTAAAATATCACCTTCTTTGAAACTGTTATTAATGGATGGAGTAGGTGTAGAAAAGTTATTGTTATAATTTTAAGGACATAGAATACCACTGTATGCTGAAAAGGTAACGTTAAAGCATGTCTTATAAAACTTTATACAGAAAATAAAAAGAACCTATATGAGGTTCTTTTTATTTTGTTAATAATTATTTGTGTTATGCCTTGTAAAGGGGTAATGACATAACTTTTTTAGTATTTCATTATGTTAAATAGTTTCACCATGTGCATATTGAACAAAATCTACTTTTTCTTTTGATACAGATTGTAAGTTTGTAGTGTTACTGAAGCTGAAAGATAAAAAACCTGTGACAATAGCAAAAATTAATAGAGATTTTTTCATTATTTTAAAGCTCCTTTCTCTGAAGCTTTTTTATCAGCTTCATTTATCATCTGAAACCGAATTGTAAATAATTCATGGGTTTTTAACAAAAAATCATTTTAATATATTTCATAAGAGTAGTATAAACAAATGATACAATAATGGAATAAGAGAGAAATTCATTTGTAATTATTTTTATGATAAAGGCAATATAATACTCAGTTTAGTTAGAATGGAGTCGGAATTTTTATGGAACAGAAATTTGCTGTTTTTTCAAATACAATAGGGGAATATGAAATCTTTGTAAAATCCCAAACAATTTATTGGCCTAGATCACTTACTAAACTTACAAAGTCTCAAAGCGATAACGGAAATGTAAAAGAAGAAGTGGTTGGGGATAGGGTTTACCTGGTAACAGGAGCTTCTATTCGTGATTATATATTCGAAGATTTAAAGGGAAAAGTTACATCTTCGCCAATGATTACACATATGGGAGTTGTTAGAGAAATTATAGAAAATCCGATTATTTGTTACAGGTATAAACATAGCAATAAAAACAGAAAAAGGGACACTGTTATGTTACCCTTTCAAATGTTTGAAATTCTTAAGGGATTTAAGAGATATCTAGATGAAGATTTTACAAGTGAGAACTTGGCTGAGATAGAACGGATTTTAAAAGTTGGAGTAATTATTGAAGAATTACAGAGGGAAGAAAAAATAACGTTTGAGCGTGCCTATGAAATAGGAGGTGTTTATTATATTGGTGATAAAAAAGGTAATTTATTTATTTTAGATAAAGATTTTACACCTGTTTCGCGACAAAGTGCAAATGTTGAGAGGGCAAAAAAAGTACAGATGATGCCGGATAAGAATTCCTTAATAGCCATTCGAGAGGCATGTAATGAAGCTGGATTAAAAGGTGAAGAAGTGATTCAACACTTAGGTACGTGGCAAGGGGAACAGTACATGAAAATTGATATTACAGATAGCTTGTTTAAACCTGTCGAGTATAAGCAGGGGCTTTTGCAAGGAATTTCAACGAGATTGCTGACAGATGGAGATGATGGTTCACTAGTATCTCAATTGTACAATATGGTAACTAAACAGCAAAAAACAAATTCATCACAAAGGGGGAGTAAGGGCGTGAAATTTGCAAAAAATCAAATTTTTTATGGACCACCTGGAACAGGTAAAACGTATAATACGGTTTTATACGCAGTTGCTATTTGTGATAAAAAAAGTATTGAATCATTAAAAGAAATGCCTTATAAAGACGTACTGAGTCGTTATGAAATATTAAAAAAAGAAGGAAGAGTTGCTTTTACAACATTTCATCAATCGTACGGATATGAAGAATTTATTGAAGGAATAAAACCGGTAATTAATCAACAAGATGAAGATTCCATATCAGATTTAAAATATGAATATACTTCTGGGGTATTTAAAAAGTTTTGTGAAGAGGCTAAAAAGGTTAGAGTACAAGCACCTTCCTTAAAGATACGTAAGCACCCTGTTGTGTGGAATGTACTTCTTGAAGGGACGGGACAAACTAAACTCAAAGAAGAATGTTTTCAGAATGATTATATTAAGATTGGATGGGCTAAGAAGGATAAACTCATCACTGAACAAACCGATAATTTAAATGATAAAGTACGTAGAATTCTGCTGAATTTTCAGGAGGAAATGCAAAAAGAAGATATTGTATTTATTCAAGGAAGTAACACTACCATTGATGCAATTGGAATTATTGACGGCCCTTATGAATTTGATGAGTCCGATAAAAAATATCCAAGGAAAAGAAAAGTGAAGTGGATTGCTACTAATATTAATGAAGAAGTATATGCCCTAAACAAGAATACAAAATTGGATAGGAAAACTGTATATCCATTAAGAAAGATGGATATTGAAGGGGTAATTAACTTAATAGAAAAGTATACGAGTACTAAAGAGATTAATGTAGAAAAAAATATTGATCCATACGTCTTTATAATCGATGAAATTAACAGAGGGAACATTTCAAAAATATTTGGAGAGTTAATTACACTGATTGAGTCAACAAAGAGAATTGGAGCATCAGAACAGGCTACTGCACTTTTACCGTACACAGGGGAGGAGTTTGGGGTCCCTAATAACGTACATATTCTTGGGACAATGAACACAGCAGATAGATCTATTTCTTTAATGGATACAGCATTAAGGAGAAGATTTAAATTCATTGAGATGATGCCCGACATTAAAATACTTAAAGAACTAGGTATTCTCGAAATAGAAGGAATTGATGTTCCAGCCATCTTAAAAGTGATGAATGAAAGAATAGAATTCCTGTATGATAGAGAGCATACAATTGGACATGCCTTTTTTACTCCTTTGGTTGGAGAAGAAAAGCAATCTATACACAATTTAGCACAAATATTTTTAAATGATATTATACCATTATTACAAGAGTATTTTTATGAAGACTATAGCAAGATCCAGCTAGTACTTGGGGATAATGCCAAAACAGATAATATAAATAAATTTGTTTTAGATACAGAAGTTAAACTGAAGAATATATTTAAAGGAAATCCAGATATTGATTTACCAGAAAAGAAATATGAAATTCAGACAGAAGCTTTTTATAGGGCAGATAGCTATAAACAAATCTATTAAAGCATGGTGAAGAAATGAATAAGTTATTAGAGGTTTGTGAATTCGATTCAATAACCTGCAATAAGGATTATGAAAATAATGACTCTTATAAGTATTTAAATGAGGAGACTTTTCAAGAGTTAGAAAAATTTATATTGACCTTAAATGTGAACGAAGAAACAAGTTCAGCAAATTTTCTAAGAATAAGTATGCGGAGAAATGTTGGGAAAATAATTCAAGCAAGGAATTATGTTGGATTAATTCAGATGAAGAATGGTTTTCAGGTTCAAATTCTTCCCAAGATTACAAATAGTGGACTTGAGGATACAAAGAAAACATTTCTAAGAATGATCCGAAGTATGAAAGACTTTCCCAGTAAGATTTTTAATGATGCTAATCTAAACGTAGATAAAATGAACCTGTATGAGCTTTTTATTAATATGTATATCCAGGAAGTAAGAGAATTAATAAAAAAAGGTATTCGCTCATCGTACTTTCCTGTAGTAAATAATGTAAATTATTTTAAAGGGAAGTTAATAATTCAGGAACAAATCAAGAAAAATCAAGTACATAAAGAACGATTCTATGTGGAGTATGACGAGTATGGAATAAACCGACCAGAAAATCGATTAATCAAGTCAACATTATTAAAATTACAAAAGCTATCTAATAGTGCAGCCAATATAAAAAGAATTAGGCAGTTGCTTCCTAATTTTGAAAAGATAAAACCTTCAATTAATTATAAAAAGGATTTTTCAAAAGTAGTTATTGATAGGAACACAAAAGATTATAAAACGCTAATGCAGTGGTCTAAAGTTTTCTTGATAAATCAGAGCTTTACGACCTTTTCTGGAGAGACAAATGCTAGAGCGCTATTGTTTCCGATGGAAAAAGTTTTTGAAGCATATGTTGCTAGAAACCTAAAACAAGTATTAAGTGATCTTATGTGGGAAGTATCAATTCAGGATAAGGGGTACTATTTGTTTAATAGTCCTAAAAGGTTTGCATTAAGACCAGATATTGTTATTATACGTGAAGATGGTAGTAGGGTAATATTAGACACGAAGTGGAAAAAGCTAGTTGATAATCCAAATAGAAATTATGGTATATCACAAGCTGATATGTATCAAATGTATGCTTACTCAAAGAAATATGAGGCATCAGAAATATGTCTATTATACCCGTTAAATGAGGGAATGAAGGATACTGATATTAATTATAAATCGTATAAAGACGAGGTACTCGAATTAAAAGTAAAAGTTTTCTTAGTTGATTTAACCAATATTCAAGAAAGTCTTAGTGTGCTGAAAAAGCATTTAATAAATGGTAGAAATGAAGTACGGTGTCTGAAGTAACAAGGAAAAGTTAAAAATAGCATTGAAATATATTGTTTTCTAGGAAATAGTTAAAGTTCAAAGTGTGATTTAGGTAGTTTTTGAACACGTGTTACGCTGGCCACGGCCATGTCTTTTAATTTATTAAAAAGGCAACTAATTCTTTTAAAAGAATTAGTTGCCTTTTTCTGATTTTTGTAAAGATTGGGATGTGGTTGAATTGGAATAAAGAGTTATGAATTTTAAATATTTCATAGTTATTAAAATTTATAATAGATTGGCTAGAGAATGAATAGCTACATTATGACATTAATTTTTAATTTTTTGCCATTGGTCTTGGAATGGTAAAAGGTCTATACCAGCTAGTTTTGTACCATCTTTATTTAGGTTAAACGTAAAGTTTCCACTTGATGTTTTCTTGTTCCAAATAATATTTTGAATTTCTTGGTAAGAAAAAATATAGTACGTCGAATTATTAATACTATAATCACTGACAAGTAATATTAGATTATCAAATGCATTTAATTGAGCCTGTGCTTCTTTTAATATGAATGAATCACGAGAAGCGGATCCGCTTCTTTGAATATGTTTTATTTCAATCTTTTTTTGAGTATCTGAAATAATTAGATCGTATCCTTCTTGATTATGAGCTTCAGCGTATTCTACAGTGTGACCTAAAGAAACTAATTTAGCAAACACTTGGGATTCACCTAAATTACCACTTTCTTTTCTATCTAAAGGTTTCATATAATCTACCGCCTTTCGATTAATTGAATTTACAGGTATAAATTCATTATTTTATGAGTAAATAAAAAGTTCTTTGGTATGATAATGTATCTAAAATCTTTCATTTTACTTATTATACCTTAATTACTATTTATTTTAATAGAATGTTTCAAAGTTATTACTGACTAGTTATATAAATTTATGGTAAATAAAAATTAAGATATGATATGAAAATTATTAAACACTAGCTGATAATTGGCCATTATATATTTAAAGTTACAGTAATTGTCTGAATATTTTATTTTGTGTTAAAATAAGACTGTTGTATGTTAGTTTTTCTGTAATTATATTAGAAGTTATAGAGGGGATTTTTTTATCCAATGTAGGAGGAATTAAAATGTTGCTAAGTAACAATGATATAAAAAGAGAATTAATTAAAGCTAAAAATTTGGCAATCTACCCTTTAAAATTAGAGAATGTTAAAGGAAGTTCATTAAATCTTACTGCTAGCAAACATGCATGGAGGGTTTCTGATAAAAAATCTGCAGTTGTTAATAATAAAATAATAATTCCTCCTAATGATACTGTATGTATATTTGGGGAAGAGGCTATATGGGTATCTAGACGTATAGGAGGTACATATCATCCTAGGGTGTCTCTAGTATCTAAAGGATTAGGACATATTTCAACTACATTAGATCCTCAGTGGTATGGGCTTTCTCTAGTGGCGGTCTCAAATCCTACGTCATCACAAATAGAAATAAGAGTTGGAGAAGCTTTTGTCTCTATAATGTTATACTATTTAAAAAATCCAGCACCAAAAGGGATTATAGAAAACCAAGCTAGTCGCCCCGACATATCTAGAGGTTTTATTCTGACAGATGATGAGGATTCATACCTTCAAGAACAATGGCACAGAACACATCAAGGCATTGTAGATAAGATGTTAAGCTCTAACAGTTATAAAGAACTTGTTAAGGACAAAACAAAATTGAGAAGAGGGCTAACAAATTGGTTAATTCATCCACTAGCGAGTAGTATAATAGGAGGACTTATAACTACAATAATAGGAGGAATAGTTATTTACTATCTTGGAATGAATTAATCTTTGAAAGCCTTATCATAATGTGTCGTTAGTGAAATATTGGAATGAATGGTATTTGTGGTAATTTATTTTTACATATAATCCTTTTGTCAAGCATCTAATAGGTACGTAGTACGTAGCATACTCAATAATTGCACTCGTGCAAAAATAAATAAGAAGGGAATATTTATATATGGGATCTTAATTTTAATATAAAATAATAGTATACTAATTTAATAATTGAGTTAGCATACTAAATGCAGAAAAGATTAATAGGAGGATTTTTGTAGTGAATGCAAGTGTAAAATGTTTATACTACCCTTATTCAAGAGCATTAAGTTTACAAACTTTGAAGAAGTCGGTCTTACTTTTTGATGAAATAGCATTTTTAGACTCAGAGTCAACTTTAATTAGAAAAGAGCTGATGTCGGAGCTAATCTACGGGGAAGAGTTAGAGGAAATAGAAGAGACTTATGATTTTTTAATTAAAGAGAACGTTGTAAAAATTATTCAATCTGCAGAATTGATTAAAAACAATGATGAACTACTATCCTTTAGTGTATTAAATGATGTTTTAGATGATAGTTTTATAAAAATTGCTTTGGGTGGCTACAGTTCTAATTTTTGGGCTGTTATGAAAGATAGGATACCTCCAAGTTTTTTCAAGGAAATCACTTCCATGTTTAAAGAGGATGAAGCAGAGCTGTTTATGGCTTTAAATTCTGCATCTACAACTACTACAAAAAAGTTATTTAATGTTGAGAAGTCAACTGGAAATGAATTAATACCAGAGGTTTTACGATATATTATTTTAGAGAATACACGTATGGGGAAAGATATATGTGAAGTGCCATTTCCTTTAGCATCCTCACTACGAATAAATGAATGTTTGTTGCTAAGTTCAATGAACGGCTACACTCCGTTTACTGATAGTAAGATTCATGACAGAATGTTGTTAAATAAAGCAAGTAGAGCAATGAATGAGGTGAAAAGTAATCATATCTTGTTGGAATACCTAGACTTTGATTTGCCGAGAGAGTTACCATTTCAACAGCTATCTCACATAGTTTTAGATAAATTAATTCCTGAATCGGAGTTAGAAAAACGTTCTATAGAAGAATTGATTGCTTATCGCAAAGAGAATATAAATGAATTATATCGATTAAGAGAAAAAATAGCAGAAATTTCATCAACAATAATTCTTAGTGAATCTACTAATGACTATTATAGAGAGTTAGATAAGGCAGTAATTTCAAAAATAATACCTGAGATAACTAAGACAAGAGATGAAATTTTAAAAAAGTATGAAGAAGCTTTTGGGAGGTTGACTTTGCGATCAATTCAATCAGTCGGTTCTACACTTACTGCAACATCATTAGCAGGAATGAGCTTTTTTGATATATTGATTGCTTGTGCTGTTGCGGAAGGTGCTATGTTAACAACAGTGGGTGCAAATGAGCTAGTAAAAATTTGGCAAGCATGCAAGGATAAGAAAAGAAACAGTTACTCATACCTTACAAATTTTAAATAGGCTAGCCATTGTTACGTTTAGTGAGAATTAATAAATATTTAAATATATTGATTATAAAATAAAATGAAGACTTAATAATCAGTATTCGAGTGAGATTAGGTTACTTGACCTAGTCTTTTTTATGCTGTAACGATTGCTAAAATCGAATAGTACCAATACTTATAATGCATTAAATCAATATCAAGGTAATAAAAGAGATTAATACTGTGCGACATAAAATAAAAAAGAAGATATGAAATTTGGATATGCAACGCTTTAAATGAAAATCCAAGACCGTACTATACAAAATAAGAACTGAAGAAAGTAGGATACAAAGTAATCTTGGTGAAGAAACTAATTGTTAGGGGAAGCTTGTTTTATTACGGGTGATAAATACTCATACCTTTTTTCCAAAAATTATTAGCTGAAATGATGTTTATTTACAAGAAGCTTCCTAATAGAAGCTTCTTGTAAATAAATAAACGGTTTAACTATTCCACCATTCAATTATTTTATTTACTAAAGGAAAATCTAAAGCTTGCTCTTTCGACATTTCCTCTGCAACTTTTTTCCCTATGTTGACTTTATTACGATCGGGTATTTCGGAAATTATATCGAAATTACTGTAAGTTAGATCGCTTACATCGGTATTGAGAACTTTAGCAAGAATTTCTTTTGGATAAAGATTTTCAATAGTACGATACTCTTTTAATAAGATACAGTTTACTTCGGCAGTATTACAATCCTGCTCATAGTGTAACTTCGATGATCTAATGTTTCCTCCATTTTCTATACTTTTTGGCAAATCACTATCAATAATAACCATACTTTTATTATGAATTTTCTTTAGATTTCTTGGTGGAATGGCGAATAGATTCTCTCCACCTAAAGGAATTATAAGAAGCCCGGCTCTTTCAATATTTAACCCTGCTTTATCTAAAAGTATAGTTAATACGGTTACTTCAGTTTGTCCCTCTACAAAAATAACCCCACTAGCTGTCAATGACAAAGGAAGGTAAGCGCCTAAAGCGTGAAAAGCTTCTTCCTTCTTTTCAAATTCAATAAGCCGACTAGTTGTTTGTTTTCCATTATGTTCAATCAAATACAATTTATCTGTATCTTTTAATCTCTGCATAACAAAAGGTGAATGCGTGGAAACTATTACTCTTACTCCAAACTCATTGGAGAGTTTTTTTAGTAAAGTTATAAATCTCACTTGTAATTTTGGATGTAAACCATTTTCAGGTTCATCAATGAAAACTATACTTGAGTTAGTGTATTCTTTAATTAGTTTAGATATAATGTATAAAACATTTGTTATACCTGCACCACTTCTACTTAATGGGTGTCTTTGTATTAGTTCATTTTTAGTCCAAGAGAGGAATAAATCTTCTTTAATGAATTCATGAACCGGGGTATCAATTTCAATCCTTTCTAGGTCTGGGAATAAAATTCGACAATATTCAAAAAATCTCTTGAATTCACCGTTTCTTCTTTTCTCCTCTGTGCTTATCTCCTTAAAAAACTCAACTAACTCAGATGTGGCCTCTTGAGTAACGTCTAGTGACTCCAAATTTAGATTTAAAAGCCTATCTCTTGTGCTACTAGGAATAAATAAAGCGTCTAGATGCTGGACAAAATCCCGCAAAGCATGATTAATAACTAACTCATATAAGAGTTCTGTAAATTCTAGAAATATGCTAATCTTTCTTTCTACATTATAAGTGAAAAAGTTGAAGCAATAGGAATTGAATGCTTCTTTATCTACAAAATCACCTATTTCTTTAAAAAGGTTTGCAATAAGATCAAATGAAATATTAAGAGTTATCTTTATATGTTCAAAGAACTGTAATACTGTTTCGCTAGTGATGTTAAAATTAATATTATTTAGCATTGAGAGATATCTTTCTAATTCTCTTTTCTTAACATCGATTATGTTGCTAATTTCAGTATGTGTAAGTTGAACTTCCAATCTAACAGATTGTTCCTCTGCAACTGCCCCTTTATCTTCATCAAAAAATTTACTCCCCTCTAAAGCGGCTAGCCGTCTAAAAGTTTGAGACTCTTGAATCCTGTTATTTTTAATAATCCGTGTGCTTAAATAACATGCTAATAGAGCGGATGTTTTACCGGAATTGTTTGTCCCAGTAAGCACGGTTATTTCGCCGAGATCTAGTTTTAGGGGTGGGGTATTTCCAATAGAACGATAATTTTGTACAACTATACTTTGAATCTTCATTATTTCCTCCAAAAGTTACACGTTTTTATATAGTATACTCAGAAATTTATATATATACAAACAGCATAAAATATGGAAAGCTCTATCTACCTAAATATGTAATCGCAAGAGCAAATGGAGAAGAATTAAGGAATTTGGTGGAGAAAGAGAAACTAATAGCTTTTTAGAGAAATTGGGTGAGATTACAAACTATATGTAAAAAAATTATTTGAAAACAATTTTGTTAAATTATTGTTTTTTTATGGATTTCATGTATACCTAAGTTGAAAAAATTATTTTTGTTTTTTTATTTGTGGTAAAATATAGATAAACATATATACTTATTAATATATTCGGTAAAGAACATGAAAATAGAAATGAAGCAAAGTGAAAAATTCTGCCCCATTTTTGCCCCGAAAGTACTGTTTCCTCCTTTGTGATAAACTGTTATATAAGGAAACCCCTTGAATATCCAGGGGTTTCAGCATGAACCCTGAGAGGCTCGAACTCAAGATCTCCACCCTGTCAAGATAAGAAACATATATTGTACGTTTCAGCAATATCGAGTGAAAAACTAGTAATGTCAAGGGTTTATTAGGTATTCTTTATTTTCTTATGCAAATCCTGTAACGTAGAAAAATGAAATTTCTTGACCAGAATCTTGACCGGTTTTTTAATGGGTTTGAATTGAGATTCTGGATACAAAAAAATTAAATCTAAGATTTTTTTAGCTAGGGTTTCTAAAGTAATACTACTATGACTCCATTTTATCCATCAATGTGTTGAAATGGTGTTGATGCTAGTTATTAATATATTATGTATGATGTGCCTATTCTCTTTTTAACAAGTAATGATTCAATACAAGCATTATTATACGGACGCTATTTTCTCGAGTTTCATTGTAAGAAACTAACTAAGTTGTACCCTTATGATTTTACTAGCTCTATCGTTAGAATCTAAATAATTTTCTTAATACTAGTGTTACTAAACTAGCGAACACTATGAATCCTAATAATTGTTCAATAACTATTACTAGTCTAGCTAATTCATTTAATGGTGATATGTCTCCATAAACGCTTGTTAACATAGTGCTACTATTAAGATAAACCGTACCAACTAGTTTACTAAAAAAACTCTCATTACTTTCTAGTCCTTTAAACTCTAGTGGGCTAAATTTATAAGGGAAATTGATTACTAAGAATATAAATTGCATAATTAAATATAGAAATATTAACTTATGGGGTTTCTCTCCAAACCCTGTACAATAATCTAATACATTTAATCCGAATCTTTTTATTTTTCCCTGCGTTTGCTGTTTAATTGCCTTATGATATTGATATATCAAATTACTTGCTTGAGTAAAGTTACCAGTATTCTTGCTAACTACAATAGCACCTAACAAAATGTGCTGATAAAATGCATCGTAATTATAATCTGTAGTTTCTGGTTGGTTTTCATAATAGAAAGAAACACAGCGAAAATATTTTAGGAAAGATCTTGGTAACTCTGTTTTTAATTTTTCAAAGTCAGCTTCAAACTTTTCATATAATTCTTGGAGATAACGTAATTCTCGCTCTGCAAATCCCAACTTTAAGTCATCATAGTAACTTTCTGCTTTAAATATGAACCAATCAGTAATATTATTCAACACAGTATTCAATCCGTCTTTGGCTAATTCTTTATTAAATTTTCTATAATATAGGTCAGTTAATTTATTATCTAACTGACTTTTAACCCTTTCACTAAAACCAGCTTCAGCGGTTAGAGCTGCTAACATCCCTAGGTATAATTTAAGTGTGGAATCATACTTAAACTTATCAAAATGGAGAAATAACTTTTCCCATAAATTGTGTATATCTTGAGGCACCTCTTTTAAATTTTCAACACAATTCCAAAAATAATCCACTCTAAACTCAAAATCTTGTACATCGTCATCATGAAATTCATCCTGCCATGAATAAGCCAAACTTGCTAATTTACTTTTGTCTTTTGTCTCATATTCTACATATTCGTCAAATGTTTTACCTTTGTATTCATTTGACAATGGCAATCTAGGAGTTGGTTTGGTCGTAATCCCAAAATTAATCTTGCTCTTTTTTTTCTTTTTAAAAATCATTTATATACCTCCCTGAAGTAATTTGTAGAAAAGGTTGTTTATTCAGATATTTCATAATTATTATATTGTATATTCATTTGATTGTAAGTAGTTATTTGGAAGGATATAGTGTACTTATTCAGTGTAACAAGATTTGAATATTCCGTTTTAATTCTTGCGCACTCTATAAAATTGGAGACGTACATAAAAGTAATAAAATTCCCTTTGTGCTATATAGTGTTAAAAAATATTTTTTACCTTTCTTGTTATGATTAAAAAATACATACTCGAATAAATGTCTTGTTTTTTAATAGTAGGGGTTTGTTTTTGGGATTTATCCAAATATATAAGAGTGAAAATTACAACCATTTAGATTATGTAAATGAAGAAGAGTATAATGAACTAGAATTAGCGGAGGCGTTTATAAAAATTTATTAAGGATCTAGCAGAAGAAGTAAAAAGGAATTATATGAAAAATTAACGAAAAAACATGAAAGATGGAATCTTTCAAGTGAAAGACGAAAGATTATTACATGGAAGGTAACGAGCGTAGGATAAACTCCAATTTAATAAATATATATTATTTATATGACTTAATAGAAAAAGGTTTGTTTTTCAGATGAAGAGTAACCCATTTCTTATAATTGGAGGAGAAAAAATGGTATATCGTGAGATTAGAGTAGGAAAGCAAGGGGTACTAGAATCACCTGTCGGTATGAATCAACCAGCAAAACGAGTCGACATCGTAAAACTAAAAATGATAAAAGAGAGTAGTCTTCTTTACAAAGAAAGAAGAGTGAAATCTCCAAATGATACATGGGATGTTAGGGAGTGCTCTTTACCAACTGCGATTGAATTATGTAAGTATCCTAGATTAAGAAATCGTTATGTACATTTTATTAGAATTAAAAATGTATGGGTTAAAACAGAATTAAAATACTTTTTTATTATCATATGATTAACGGTATTTGGCAGGCGAAAGCAGAATGGATTAGGAAAGGAACGGTAATAGGAAGGATGATGCGGTTTCTTGATTTGAAATTCCCGAACATTTCTTTAATTACCGAGGTCCCTATAGAAAAGGCATTAATGGAATATAGAACATACTTAATTGAGCAAGGAATAAAAACAACCATAACTAATCATAAAATTATGGCTAATCAAGAAAAAGCATCTTGGAAAGCTAATTCTTATTATGTTACAATGCTGAAACAATTTATGAAATTATATGAAGATTACTACTTCGATGGGGAAGAATGGGATAAGGATGTTTGGGATGCGAGGAAACTAAATTTAAATGAGGAGAAAATCAATCCTACAGATTCCGAATATATTATTTCTTTTAAAGGGTTTGTTAATCCATATTTCAAAAAGATAGCTAAATGATATTGTAAATTAAAGATGAATACTTTAGTTTTTAGTGCTATAAACGCTTTCGCTTAAATGTTAAGGGGTTTTTTTGATTTTTTGAACAGGAAATATCCTTAAATTAGTAAATTACATTAATTGTCGAGAAAAGAAATTGAAGATTATTTAGCTGAAATCAATTTAAAGGGTTTAAGTGTAAGATCTGCACCAAATAGAATATCTACTATAGAGGGGCTATTTACAACTTCTCTCAACGCTTTGAGTGGGAAAAAGCTCCTTCCAAGATACTGATTTATCCAGAGGATTATCCAAAAGGGATTAAAGCAAAGCCACGATTTATAGATGAATACATATTAGAACAATTAAATGGTCATCTAGATAAATTACAACCTTTTGTGACAAAGATGGTAATGATTATACATAAATGCGGGATGCGTATTAGTGAATTATGTACTTTAAAAAGAGGGTGTTTGATAGAAGATCAAGAAGATGATTATTTTTTTAAGACGTATCAAAGGAAGATGAAAAAAGAACATACCATTCCAATCTCAAGGGAAGTTGCAGCTCTTATAAAAGATCAAGAACAGTTTGTAATTTCTTCATTTGTAAAAGAGTGTGAGTATTTATTCCCAAGAAAGGATAGGTCTCCTTTAAAGCAAGCTACCTTTAAAGATCATTTAAATAGACTTTCTTATGATGAAAATATTACTGACAGGGAAGGAAAGGTATATAGATTTCATGCTCATGCTTTTAGACACACTGTGGGTACAAGGATGATTAATAATGGAGTCCCTCAACATATTGTTCAAAAATTTCTTGGGCATGAATCTCCTGAAATGACTAGTAGATGTGCTCATATATATGATGAAACATTAAAGAAGGAATTTACCAACTTTAAAGAGACGCTAATAACTAATAGTGGTAGCATTATTGAATTTGATAAAGAAACTTCTGAAGTGGATACTATAGATCTTCAATGGTTTAAAAAGAATATTAATGCACAAGCACTCCCCAATGGCTATTGTCGATTACCGGTAATTGCAGGCCCATGTCCTCATGCTAATGCATGTTTAGATTGTACGGCAACGGCACTTCTGTACTAGTAAAAGGTTTCTGAAGGAGCATGAAGAGCATTTAAATCGAACGGAAATATTACTACAGCAGGCTAAAAAACAACAATGGCAACGTCAAATTGAGACCAGTCAGAGAGTAAAGGATAAATTAGAGCAGATAATTTTTAATCTTAAGGGAGATGAGTAGAATAGTTGTGAAAATAAAAAACACTGAAGCTATTGTAAAATTAGCTAAGGAGAAGAGTAATAAAACTATAGAAAAAGTTGAAAGAACAATTTCTGAAATGGCAATAAAAAATGTAACAATTAATTTTAATTCTGTCTCATTGAGAGCGAATGTTTAGAAATCATGGTTATATAAAAATACAGACATTAAATCTAGAATTGAAATATTAAAAAATCAACAATTAAAAAAGATATTAAATCCAAAGAAAAAGAGCTCGCGCCCCGAAGAGGTTCTTATTAAGTCACTAAAAGAGCTCATTAAGGTTCTGGAAAATGAAAATAAAGATTTAAAACAACAACTAGAAAAATTGTATGGCAAGTTATTTTGATTACATGTAAAGATGATGTTTAGTCTATTAAAGTGTCTAATGGGTACAATTAGGAAACTCTATAATAGGTCTTTAAGATTTCTAAAACTATCATTTATGCATTGTTAGGGTTTAATTTATAAAATTATTATATTAATATTTAATTATGTATTGAAATGATTTGAAACAACAAATATGTCTATTGAAAATATTGTTTAATATTGTAAGATAAAGAAAAAAGGGGGGATTAAATTGGGTGTTTCTTTTTTAACGAAGGAAGGAATTAATGAAAGTATTTTTTCTAGTACTTTTCCAAAGATACCTGAAAAAGAAATTTTTAGAGAGAATATAATTAAAAGTATATCCGATACATTTTCAGAGGTGAATACTAGAATTATTTTAGAAGGCATTAATTCAACAGGTAAAACAATATTACTGTCTCAATATGCAAGGAAATTTGCAAATCAATGTGCAGCTTTTTTTGTTGGAGAAGATTATTGGAGTTCAAGTGTAAGGTTGTTTTTATCAGATATGTGTCAACAATTATCGTATATTGTTTCTGATCGGATGAAAAGCGCTATTCAAAAGGTGGATATTGGTAGTTTACAAGAGCATGAGTTGGTAATGCTATTTGGTAGGCTTCATGCGGATTTATGTAAGCAAGCCATGGCAGGTAAAGGTCCTTTCTATATAATTGTCGATGGAATTGAGAGAATTAAGAGTAATACTGCTGAAGATGATATATTAAGACTGATTCCTGCTGGGAATGAACATGGAGTTTATGTCCTTTTGAGTAGTCAAAAGGGATTAGATCATGGAATAAAAGCTACTTCTATGCAAGTTCCTTTCTTTTCAAAGTTAGAAATAGAAGTGATATTAGGAGAATTCTTAGAACAAGATGAAATAGAATATGTTTATAATACTTGTGACGGCATGCCAGGATATATTTCTGAGTTGTATAGGCAGTTTAAAGCTAACGGTAGGAAAGAAGATATCCTTGAAAATTTACCAAATAATTTTAGTAATTTAATAGAACAAACTTGGGCGCAATATCAAGATAAGGATGAAGAGTTTTTTGAATTACTTTCTTTAATAACTTTTTCAAATCAAGGTTTTTCCAGACGCGAAGTTGCTACAATTCTTAATATACCAGAGATGGATATAATTAAGCATATAGAAAAAACAGGTTTTATTTTCGAAGAGAATAATAAAGTAATAGTTTTAGATGCATATAAATTATTTTTAAAGCAAAAACTTAGTGATTATAAGACTCCAACCATTCAAAAATTAATTGATTTTTATAAAGGGGATCCTAAGGATCAAAATGCAATTATATACTTACCTGAACTTTATAGTGAAGGAGATCAATATAAATCTCTAGTTAATCTTATTGATATTCAAAATATTAGTGAAACATTGCAAAATACTCAGCAAATCTCAATAGTGAGAAAAAATATAAGAATTTTATCCAAGATGGCAAGTGACAAAAAAGATTGGAAACATTTAGCTTGGGCATCTTTAACTGAGGCTGTATTTACACAATTGGTAATAACTAAGCCAGCACTAGAAAGTCAGATTAAAGCTTTATTATCATTAGAAAGATATGAGGAAGCCTTAAAATTAACACTTTCTTGCATTCTTCCAGAAGATAGATTGATTCTACTTTCCTTAATTTGTAGTTATATGAAAAAAAACGGTTTAGATATTACACAGGACATAATTGCAAGCGTAGATGAGTGTATAAACTTAATGGATAATACCTCGCAACTAAACGACGAATTGATTGATAAGCTTTTAGATATTTCTTCAAATTTATTTACTATTGATACTGATTTATCGTTTAAGCTCTTGCAAAGAATAGCATTACATACGGGTGAAAATATTGAAAAAGATAGATTTATGGATTATATGTTGTTAAGATTACTTTTTAAAGTAGATCGAGATACTGAAGATGTTAATCCTATAAAAGAAAAAATTGGTAGTGAAGAAATAAATGAATTTATAAACGTTATTTCGGAATCAATTACAAAGGACATTGAACAAGTATTTAAGCAAACTAATAATATTAAAGATACTTCAGCTCAGCTTTTTTACTTGCAAAATTGGTGTGAAATTAATAAAACTGACAGTAATAGTTATAAAGTCATTGAAAAAGCTATAGATATTATGACTGAAAGTAATGATTATACACCTACACAGTTACATCTAAGAAAATTTGCAGCGCCATTAATTTATAGTGATAAACTTGAAGAAGTTAAGAGACTAATTTCAAGAATACAAAATTTACAAGCGACAGTCATTAAAAATCCAGTCGAGGAATACGCTTTGTTAGAGTTAACACTTTCAGAAATTGAAAGAAAATGGTCTGTAGATTTAGCGTTAGAAAGATTTTATAAAGTGTATGTTGAATTAGATGAAATAAATGAGTTAGATAGTAAATGCATGGTTATCTTACATTTATTGGAGCATACCAGAGATATACTAAATGATGAGGGGTTAGAAAAAGAATTAAGAGATCTTCTTATTGTAGAATTTGGTAAATTAGTAAGGGCTTCCGCAGATAATTTTAGAATTAGTGAAAAGATATTAGTAAAGTTGGCAAAGGCCGATAAAGATATGGCTGTACTCTTTGCTTCAAAGTTAAATACAGAGCAGAGAAGATATCTAGCATATAATGAAATTATACAATCTGAATTGAAGAATAAAGACGTGGACTTTGAATTTATAAGTAAACTTTTGAAAAGAATTGAAGATCCTAAGTTTAGGGATGGGTCATTTATTCGGCTCTTAAGAAAAGCTTCTAATAATAATATAAAAGCCGATGATAAAGTCGTTAATAGTTTCTTTGGGAAAATTAGAGAAATTACTAGTATTATTGGGAAAGCCTTAGCATTTGCTTATTATATTAAGTGGATTCATTCTAAAAATCCATTGAAGGCTGAATCTGCATATAAAGAATTGAAAGTGAATTTAGAACAAATTGATTCAATTGATGACAGAATAAGATTTGGATTTCAATTTGTAGAAATTATAGGGGAAGTAAATAAAAAGTTTGCTGCCGAAATATATTTATTAATTATTAATAAATATATGAACTCAAATTTTGGAGATAAAAGGCTTGATAATACGTTTATTAAAACATGCGAACTATTAATTAGAATGATACCAGATTTAATAAAATCTAAGGATTATGAACTAAAAATAAACCAAATTAAGAAATTTATTTTGTCAATACCATCACCATACCAACAGTGTATGCTACTTTCTAGTCTGGCTTTGCGATGCTATATTCATGGATTAAATACTGTTTTTAATGATCTAGTAGAAAAGTGCATTGATATACTGGAACAATGTAAAGACCCTGAAGTGGTTAGTCAAATTATTGTTGAAATATCTCCTTCTTTATATGAGTATGAGGAAGGTCTCTATGTTGAAAAATTAAATTGTTTGATAAATGAGTTGGACCAAGAAAACTCAATAGAAAACGTTATAAAATTTATAATTAGTAAACGACCACCAGAAGACCCGATTGATTTAAGTTTGTTTAACCACAAAATTAATTATGCAGGTGCAATGAAAATTTGTAAGTTAATTGACTTGTTAAAACGTGATGCAGCTATACATGCTATGATTACTTGTCTAGTTGATGCGTTAGTAGAACCATCACAAGGTAATAAAATAAAAAGTAGACTTCAAGAAAAGCAATTATTAACGGTTACCGAAAAGTTAGTAGGAACAATAAATGAAAAATTACCTGATTCCAAAAATATTGTCCATAAGGGTTATGTGATAGCAAGTTTTGGTCAACTTACACGGTTAAGAGATACAGCTTCACATAGGGCTAATAAGAGATGGAAAGAGCTTGTTCCAAGTAGACATGAATTGAAAAATGAAGCGATGAATATTGCAAATATTTCAGATAAAGTTTTTGTATTGACATCCCTTGGGAAGAATGCAGTAGATACTGAAGAGGATTTTGCAGTACAGTTAATAAAAGATGCGGAGGCTAATGTAAATCTTATTAACAATCCGTATGATAGGGCAGAAAGATATGGGTTAGTTGCAGAAGCGTATCGATTAACATCTAATAATAGGGCTGCAAAATTCTTGTTAGAGCAAGCGATGACAACAGCGAAAATATGTTCAAATGACCAAGGGAGGGATCAATTGTTAGGTGGAATTGTAGAGTTAGCACATACAATTGACCCTTCCTTGGCTAATAGTTATGCCTCTAGTATAGATTCTTCCATAAGTCTAAGAAATTTTAATGACAAGGTAGTGGAGCTTACTCTACATTCGGATCCGAAGAAGGTTGATAATTATAAAAAAATTGATACGCAAAGAATGTTACCAATTGTATTTAATAAATTATTGAAATCTTTATGTTCGGGAAGAGGAACAATACAACATTCAGAAGTTTGTGGTAAATGGCTTGATTATTCTGTAGGGCACAATTTTCAAACTATTATTTTGGGGATTAATTGGTATGTGGAAAATTCCTTAGCAACTAATCAGTCGAGAAAAAATTCAGAACTTGAAGAATTGTATCAAGGAGTGATTCAATTATTAGACTTCATAAAAATGGTGCAGGTTTCCATATTTGAAGACTTAGCTATAACAAAAGAAATGAATAATTTTTATCAGGTTATTGTTGAACCAAATTTATATAATTTTGGTTTAAATGAACAGGAAGAAGCTTTAGGTTTTTTGAAAAATTGGATAAGAGAAAATGTAAAAGATGAAATTAAAATTTATGATCCTTATTTTAACGAGGAACAACTATCATTGTTGAAATACATTCCAACAGAGGCTAGAGTGACGATATACACTACAGCATCTACAGCAGAATTGGAAGGTTTTCAAGAGAGGTATAAAAATTTCTGGTCAAAAATCTGTGACCAAGTACCTCCAGAAACTAATTTTTATGTTTATGCCACTGATTCAGGGAAGACGCCATTACACGATAGATATATATTAACGAATACATCTGGTTTAAATTTGGGAACATCTTTGAACGGTTATGGAAGCAAATTTAGTACTATAAGAATTATGGATGTAGAGGAAAAAAATAAAGTGGAGAATGAATTAATTATTCCATTAATACTAAAACCACCGTTAGAATATAAAGGTCAAAGAGTGAAGATGCAAATGTTCTCGCTGAACTACTAATAAAAAGTCCCTTCTCAAACTGAAGTGACCCCCGAAAATGGGACACCAATCAAAACACCTAAACCACTTGTTCCCTAAATTCTTTAGGGGATAGGTGGTTTAATTTTTCTTGAATTCGCACACAATTGTAGTAATGAATGTATTCTAGCACAATCTTTCGTACAGTTGTGCTGGATACTTTTGTTATCTTTTGTGAATAGAAAGCTTCACTTTTTAAATGACCAAAGAAGCTTTCCATGACGGCATTATCATGGCAATTTCCTCTCCGGGACATGCTGGTGATCATGCCGTTTTCTTTGGCATACGCTTGAAATTCTTTTGCTGTATAAATACTTCCTTGATCTGAGTGAAGAAGGACATCTTTTACTTTTCGCCCTCTCATTGCTTGTTTTAATGTCTTTATCGCTAATGTCAGTGTTTGTGATTCGCTGATGACACAACTAATAATTTCACGATTAAAGGCATCCATAATCGTTGATAAATACAAGGTACGCTCTCCAAATAAGAGATACGTCACATCCGTAAACCACTTTTCATTTGGTGTGGATGCATCGAATTGGCGCTCCAATCGATGAGGGGCTACCATTGGTTCCACACCATTGATATATTTCTTTTTCTTTCGACGTACTTTTGAAAGAATGTGATTTTGTCTCATGATTCGTAATACTTTTTTATGATTGACACACAGTCCCATTTTTCGAAGAGTAGCGGTCACTCTTCGATATCCATACCGGAATTTATGCCTAAGACAAACGTCCTTTACTTTCTCTTCTATACCATCTTTCAAATCTTCCGTTCGTTGTAACCAGCGATAAAATGTGGAACGGGGTAATTCTAATACGTTACACAATTCTTTTACCGTTATTTTTGTTTTTACATTTTCCCATAAAGTAACTACAGTTTCTGGTTTCAGCCCCTTTCGATTTCCAGATACTTTCCCCATACAAGTAATTTTGTTTTTAGATGTTTATTTTCTAAACGTAGCTGTTCTAATTCACTGAGCTCTTTTGGTCCTTTTCCATAAGAATATTGTTTTCCTACAGGTTGTTGAAAACGATATGTTTGATCTGTACGATACCATTTCATCCATGTCTTAATTTGGGAAACATTTTTAATTCCGAGTTTCTCCATAATTGTACGATTTGAATAGCCGTCTTTCTTCATTTCAATAACTTTCCACTTTGTTTCTTCTGGGTAATGAACTCTTGTCTTCAAACGAAAAACACCTCCATTGAATTTGCATACTTATTATGCGAATTCAATGGAGGTGTTTTTTTCATGTACCACTATTCGGGTTCACTTCAACTATCAAGGGGTTTTTCATATGATCCCGACTGGCCTCGAACCAGCGACCTCCACCCTGTCAAGGTGGCGCTCTCCCTGCTGAGCTACGGGGGAAATGTTGATTTAAAGGCATTCTTACAAGTTTGTATAAATGAAATTCTATTAAAAAAGCAATGGTTATTGTAACTTCTGTGACCATTTGTGACCACAAAATTATGTGCTTAGCTGTCTGTATAATGGTAAGGGGAATGAGATAACTCATTCCTTTTTTGATGTAGAGGGGGGATAGTTTCCACAATCAGAGGAGGACTTGTGGAGAGAATAGGCATAGGTTGGTTCAGACACATGGTATGGAAATGTTGAGTGTCCGAAAAGAAATATGAGAGCGTGGAAGCTGAAAAAGAAATAGAATCTTACGAATTAGGATTCTTGAAAGAGGAAGTTATGAACAGTCGTACGAATTGAAATCTTGCATTTTGTAAGTTATAGATAAATTTAAAATATGATATATTAAGAATCGGGTATTTAAGGGGAATCGCGATAAAAGCTTTGAAATCTATGAAGTTGAAAAAGAGATGAGCGCTTATGAGTTAGATTTCTTGAAGGAAGAGGTGATACCATCATAATTCAATTGGGAAAGCAATACAGAGTAAAGATTGAGGAAGTGGATACGTAATGAGTTTAGTATTAGCCTTTTTAATATCTTGCTTGCTCGTTTGGATTCTGAAAGGGAGCGCAAAGGAGCAAGCGAAAGAAGTAAGAAAAGAATTTGGACGACAGTTATTACCGTGGATAGTAGTTGGAGTTGTCGCTATCATGATACTTATATCAGTGGTGGCTGTACATGATTCTAATGTGCAACAAGTTCAAGAAGATAATTCATCATATTATACTCGTGATGATACTTCTGACGACAATGCTAATGAAACTTATGACAACGAGTATGATTGTGAAAAAGATATGAATGGAGTTTGGGTTGACGTTAACAGTTACTGCATCCGTGAACCATTGCTCGATAAGAAACAGGAGGTAGAGCCTATGATATTAGAAGCAGGGGAACATGTCGTAGGCGAGGATGTCATTGCAGGGGACTACAAGGTGATTTATTATTTGAAAGTCGGTAATGACTTTGCTGTATACGACTCTAATGGATTCCCTGTTGTGGAAACAACTTTAGGTAGTAGTAGCAATGTAGCATACTTCTCTTGTTCTAAGGGGTATAAAATCAAAACTCAAGAAACAGTAACGTTAATTCCAGTCGAGGAACAGGAGGAAGAATAATGACTGACCGAATGAAAAAGACTATCGTAGCAAAACTCAGAACTGGGAAGGCATTGACACCAGTCGAGAGAACAGCGCTCATCGATTTATTAAAGGAAAATGAAAATAAGTAGATTCAAAGACTCTAAATGTAAATGCGATAACTGTAGCAATACCACAACAAAAGTGGTGGAGATGGAGTCAAAAAGGTTATAGTTATGTGAAAAGTGTAACAAAGAACTCATTAAACTATTGAGTAGATAAAATCTGAAATATCAATAAGAAATTATTTACATTCTAATAAAAAATAATTAAGCTGTATAAATGTATTAATAAATAAATTAATAATTAACAAACAAAGGAGAATTATTATGTGGACTTATATTAAAGCAAAAAAATGGGGAATTTGGGCAACTATCTTTTACATTCATTCAGCAGTATTACTTTTCTTAGGTCTTGATAGAATCGGAGGATATCAAAATTCTGAAATATACACCGATACTAATAAATACGCCTATGTTGGTGGAGATGCGTATAATTACATAATCAATACTAATGTACTTACAGGTTATTTTGTGCTTAGTGCATCATTCTTTATTGCAGGTACGATGTTAATCGTAACTGGTTCAATTCTAAGAGCTGTCAAGGAAAAGTAAGTGGAGAACAAATACTTGAACCGCCCATAACATTATGTAATTAAAAAATGGACTTCCTTTAGGAGGCCTTTTTTTATCTTTATCTTTGTTTCTACATGTAAGTAGGGGTTGATAAGAGGAGGGGATGTGACCACAAAATTATGTTCTGAGCGGTCTGTATATAAATAAATACTGCTCCTTTTATAGAAGAAAAAGGAGCAGCTTATAAAGAGTGATTTTAAGGATTCAGGTATAAAACACTAAAAAATGAAAACTACTTTAAACCATTTTGTGTTTTAGATTCTAATTTATTGTTATAAAAGCTTAGTAGTGCGATTCCTTTACCAGATAAAGATTCAAATTCATATATTTTATAATTATAACTTTCGGAGGTTAATTTCCCTTCACCACCAATAAGTTTTATGCATTCCTCATATGTCATACCCAATTGCAATTGTTGAAATTCATCTAATGTAATATAAGCATCTTCGAGTTTCTGAAGTCTCTCATAACTTTGACGTAATTCTTCTTCTCTTTTTTCGTTTTCTGCTATTGCCTTCTCTTGTTGTTGTCGTTTTTTTTCTTTTTCAACCTCTTCTTTTTCTTTATTAACTTCAAAAGATAATTTATCTATACTTTCTTTGAAATCTTTAACATCTTGCTTAGAATTTAATATTCTTTTATTAATAATTTTTGCGTACATACTACCAGTACCTTCATTTTTATATGTAATACCGATTTTTTTATCGTCAGTGTATAATATATCCCCAAATATATACTCAAAGTAATGTTCAATTCCAAGTTGCTGAATTTTCCATTTATCAGGGTTATATATTTCACGGTACATATTATATTCTTTTGTAAATGCAGTGATATACATTATACCATCTGCATTCTTCAGATTGTCTAAGACTACTTTGGTATTATATTTATTACAATACGATATATTGCCCTTTTGACACATTTCATGCTGCTTTTTTTCTTGTTTTTTGTCCCACTCAAGCATATATATGCTTGAAACGACTGTAATAAGAAATACAATAATGGAAGTTACCATAGTTATAAATATTTTTTTATCAGCCTTTTTCTTTTTAATAAACCTTAGATAAAGAATAAAAATAAGTGATATTAAAAATACAATTATTGATATTGGAAAAAGTGTTAGGATACTATATTTTATTACCCATTCGAGACTCATTAAAATCATCACCTTTCATAGAAACATCCTCCTTAAATAAAAAAACATAATATATGGATTATATCAAAATAATTTATATAAAAGGCTCCTGATTATAAATTTTAAAAATAAATGAAACCTAAGGGAGAGAAATTAATTGTATAAAGGGAATAAAAAACTCCTCTGGAATAAACAGAATCCAAAGAGGAGATGATGGGATGAAAAACTATAAGCATTATCAAGATGGCGCTCTTCCAACTGAGCTACGGGAGAAACGTAGGTTTAAAGGTAAGGGTTATATAAACGAAATTCTATTAAAAAAGCAATGGTTATTGTAAGTTCTGTGACCACTGGCTTTTTTAGAGGGTTACTTGAACAAAGAAAAACCGCATCAAATATTGATTTGACACGGTTTCTAACTGTATGCTCCCGGAGCGGCTCGAACTCACGACTTCAACCCTGTCAAGGTGGAGGTGTGTTTTTTACTTTTCTTCCTGCATTATAAATTTCCAAAAACGTTTTAATTCTTCACGTTTTTGGGTTGGTGCAAACTTTATATCTTTTAGCCATTGATCTAGTTCTATATTATTTTCGTCCTCTTTAACATTAAAATCTCGCCCTAGAAGAAAATCAGTAGATACATTAAAGTAATCTGCTATACGTATCAAGGTATTGTAATCAGGTTGGCGTTCATTACGTTCATACATACCAATTGTACTTTCACTTAGTTGAAGCGATTGTGCAAGTTCTTTTTGAGTAATTCCTTTTTGTTTTCTTAAATCACGAATTATATTTCCAAACGTTTTCATTCTATCACCTGATAATATATTAACACAATATGTGTTAATATATTAAAGTTTTTAAAAATTGATAATTAAAATCTATTGACAACACATTTTGTGCGGTTTATATTTTAAGTAACAACACAAAATGTGGTTTTAGGGGTGAGAACATATGAACTATGAAAGAGTAGCTGAAAATCTAATTAATTTAAGAAATGAGAGATCTAGAGAAGAGGTGGCAAAAGCGGTGGGAATCAGTATTAGTACATTGCAGATGTATGAAAACGGACAGAGAATCCCACGAGATAATATAAAAATAAAATTAGCGAATTTCTATGGTGTTTCAGTCCAAACAATTTTTTTTGATTCAGAACAACACGAAATGTGTTGAATAATGTTAGATTTTTAAGGTGATGTAATGATTTTTTATAAATGTAAGCTTAGAAAGTGTTTTAGGAAATTTTACATACAAAAATACTTTTTATCATTATATATAAATTATAGGGGTGTATTTACATGAACATGAAAACATTTGAAATGCGTGAAAAACGTTTAGCAGAACTACTAGGTGCAAAAGTACTATGGGAATTTATAAGTGCCGTAACAGAGGAAATAGAAAAGCAAGAATTAGAGTCTACACCAGGTTTGTTAGAAGATCTATTTATACATGTGAAAGAAACCATTCAAATTCAAAATATGAATCAACGCATAACAAAAGCCTCTGTAAAAACTGAGGCTGGTAGTATAGATAAAGAGACCTTATATATGGAAGCATATGTAGAATTAATTAATCATAAGTTTGTTATTTCTGAATTAGCTGTAGAGCTTTCATCTGTTCTAAAAGAATTAAATTGTTTTGTTCAATCATCTTTGCCACAGCTTCAAAGTAAGCTTGATTCTCAAGAACCTCAATCTGCTTCTCTTTAGGGAGTGATTGAAGTATTTCTTTAATTTCTTTACACTCGTATATGTTATTCTCCGAGTCTTCGATTAATTTATTGCGACGATTGGTGTATTCAAGTGCACCTAAAGTCGCTAATGCGCGAGGGTCTAATCCTAGAATTTCCATGTATTCCTCTCCTTTCCTCTACAAATAATTCGATAGGGGAAAGGAGATTCCTTTAGTAATTTGGTAGAGTCTTTATACAGTTATACAAATTGTTAATGATTAGTGGATGTATTATCTAGTAGGAATGTAGTAGAAATAGACTTTAAAAATTCCTTAAAGATAATGAGAAGAAAGGAGAATCCAGTAAATTAAAATCCTTTCCCTAAGTAATCTTCATATGAAATGGTTATTTACTTTTATTATAAATTTAAAATTAGATTCTTTGATGAAGAGTAGATAGACATATGGAATAGAGGATGAATTAGCAGTTAAATTAGTATGATTTTTATGGAAGAATAATAGTATAGTTAAAGTTTTTTAATGAATTCAATTTCATTATCTAATAATAATGGACGAGTTAAGTGTGAAGAGTTTTCTTCAACCTGAGTAGAATTTTTTGCACCAGGAATCGCAACTGAAACGGCTGGGTGGCTTAAAACATAACGTAAGGCAATTTGCGCTAGACTTCGATTTGATCTTATAAGCGAACGTAATTTCTCTACCGTGTTTAAGCTATCTTTAAACCACTTTTCTTTTGGCCAATCTTTTCTTAAATCATCGTCTGGAAATCGAGTTTCATGATTAAATTTCCCCGTTAAAATTCCCATTTTTAGTGGACCTCTTATCACAGCACCTAAATTATGTTGTTCAATAAAAGGAAGGATATCTTTTTCAGGTTCTTTATTTAAAATACTATAATCAAATTGCACAACATCTAAATCATCATTCTGATTAAAATGTTTAATATAATCTAAATCATTAGTAGAAACACCAACTGCTCTCACTTTACCAGATTTTTTTAAGGTTTGGAAAGCTTGTAAAAAGGCTTCTGTTTCTTCAGGTTTATCCCACCAAATATGACAAAAGTACACATCTATATAATCCGTTTTAAGCCGCAGTAAACTAGCATCAAACGCATCAATGACCTTTTGGGGATTTCCATAAACGGCTGGTTGATTGGAATCATAATGATGACCAATTAATCCACCTTTTGTAGAAAGAATAATATCCTGCCTATGTTTATGTATAGCTTTTGAAACGAGTGTTTCACTATGACCAAGCCCATAAACATCAGCAGTATCAATAAAATTAACCCCTAGATCAATTGCTTTCTCAATTGCATCAATGGATTCATTATCTTTTACTGCTCCCCATTCATCTCCACCAATCGCCCAAGAACCAAATCCTATCTCTGAAACTATTAATCCCGTGTTACCTAATAACCTATATTCCATTATGTACGGACTCCTCCTTTTCAGTTTATATTATTAGAAATATATATAGCGACCAGTTGGAATATTCTTGAATTTGTTTTCGGGATATAAATTAGAATTATTTAATCCTCTTTTTATAAGTATTTTTGATAAGTATTATTGAGAGCTTATGAGACTAAGAATATTAAGGAAAAGATTGCTTTTTAATAAAGTACGTCCTGTTGAGAATACGGATATGCAATTATGCATATCCGTATTTATTATTTTTATAGTAATAAAATCTAATATATAATTAAAAAGTTTTTTAATAAATTGTTTAGGAGATGCGAGTATGAAGAAAGTCATAGGACTTATAGTGTCATTATTTTTATTATTTTCTACCTATGCACCAACATTTACAGAAGCAGCTGAAGTTTTAAATAAAGTTGGCTGGGTTAAAGAAAATGAGAATTGGTACTATTATCAAAAAGATGGAAGTAAGCAAAGAGATAACATTACTTTAGATGGAGTAGAGTACTCCTTTTTTAAAGATGGAAGGCTAGTTGAAGGGAGAAAGCAAGCAGGGAAAGACACTTTATATTATAGTGAACCTGGTAAACTAAAGACCGGATGGAGTTTTTCTGCAACTTCATGGAGCTATTTAAAAGATGGGAAGTATGTGACAGGAACATTTACCTATCAAGGAAAACCATTTGAAATAAATAAGTACGGAGATATGGAAAAGGGATGGGTGACCCTTCGTTCTGCTGTTAAAAGAATCTATCCAAAGCCAGAAACAAAATTTCTATTTAAATCTAAACCTGTAAAGGATGGGGATGTCTTAGAGGTCATTTCAAAGCAGGGCTTATGGTATCAGGTCAAATATCAAGGAGAAGTCGGTTATGTTCGGATATTTGAATCTGTTGTGATTGGTGAATCACCAGTTCGTTCATGGGATGTAACAAAGGAAGCAACGAATTTGTCTCATTTTATGATAACTGAGTATCATAAAGATCCTGAAAAATACTTTCCGGCCAATATTCAAAAGAAATTTGATAAACAACTAGATAGTGATTTAGCTCTTCTAGCGAATGGATTAAAATGGATTGATCAATTAAAAGAAGCACTTTATTTAGATAATAAACAGGGGTGGGTACAAGAAGAAGGAAAATGGACGTATTATAAAAAAGACGGGCAAAGAATAACTGGTTTCCAAGCGATTGATGGGAAACGTTATTATTTTGGTACCGATGGGTTTATGCAAACGGGATGGGTACATACAAATGGATCAGATTATTATCTGGGAACCGATGGCGTAGTGCAGACCGGAATCCAACATATTGATGGGAAAATCTATTACTTTAGTCCATTAGGTAATGTACAATCAGGTTTTACAAATGTTGATGGGAAACCATATTATTTTGATGCTTCTCATGAGTCAAAAAATGGTTGGATGAAGCAAGAGTTTAGTTGGTACTTATTACAGCCTTCAGGTGCATTACAAACAGGAGATTTTACATATAAAGACAAGAAATTTTCCTTTAATCAAGACGGAGAAATGATTAAAGGGTGGGTTACATTAGAATCCCTTGTTAAAAAAGTATATCCAGAGCCAGATTTAAGAAAAGTATTGCGTGCAAAACGTGTAAATAATGGTGAAGTGATAGAAGTAACTGGGAAAATTGGCTCTTGGTATGAGGTGAATTATCAAGGAGAAAAAGGATACGTGCGTATCCATGATGCCATTATTTTCGATCAGGAGGCTAAAAGTCCACTTACTTTGCTTGATGGAAAAGTAAAGATATTTGAAGGAGTATTAGATTATTTAAAAAGTGACGAACCATTCATAAATAACGCGATTAAAATTTTAGAAGAGGAAGAACAGCGTTGGTTAGATGATGCAGAGACCTGGGAGAGTATTTCTAGTAACATAAACAATGCAAAGCAAGATGCACAGTATAAAATGCAATTGATGAAAGAATCACATGATAAATTGCAAGAATTAGTGAATGCAATGAAAGGTGACATTAAAAATTTAACGGTCACTCAAAGAAAAGAGCTATTTAAACTGCTTGGAAATACGAGAGATGATGTTCTAGCGTATGGAAAAGAGTGGATGGGATTTAGTTCTGATGTATATACTACTATACTCCAAAACTATGGAGAGCTTTATCAAGCCTATGCGGATTACTACAAAGCATTAGATGTAGTTTCTGGTAAATGGTCAGACTTTTTAAAAGATGTCGCTGATGCAACAGTTGAAATCGAAAAAAATCATCGTAAGTTAGCTGAAGGGCTTTCGGGTGTAGTTAAAGACTTAGGGCCAGTCGTAAATAGTTCCATTCGCTGGAAACATTCCATAGATGAGGCGAAACCTGGGATGGAGGAACTTGTACAAGTAACTAGAAAAAACGCTCCAGTCATTGCACAAGACTTACAAGCATTAGATGCGAAAGTCCCAGGATTCTTCACTGATTTCAATATGGGAATAGATCTTGCAAATATCTTTATGGACTCGGCCAATAAAATAGCAAGACATAAAGTTGATGTATCTGCTGCAGCTAGAAATATTGGTAATATTGATTTAAGTAGTGCATTGTATGATTTGGGTGGAGATCCATCTCGCATTTATAATCGTGCAAATGATGGAGATTTATCATTCGTATTGGGTATTACACCAATAATTGGTACAGGAAAAGAAATTGGACAACTTATCAAAGGTGAAGACTTAGTAACAGGTCAAAAATACAGTCCTGACGATTATGCATGGGGCACCTTGGCCGTCGTATCTGGTGGTACAACACGAGTTGTTGGTAAAGTTGTAGGGAAGATTGGCGATCTTGAAAAGAAAGGAAAGGCACTAGAAGCAGCTGCTAAAGGTGGTCGTTCAGGAGAGATTGTTCTTGATAAGGTTCAAACATATGAACAAGCAAGAAATAAAGCAATGAGCTTATTGGGGGATTTTGGGGCAGATTCACAACCATTTATAGGAACAATGGAAAAAAGCGCTGGTTATGGTAAAATTGTTGGCAGAGAGACAGCTGATCATAAAGCAAGATGGCGATTAGATTATGACCCTAGTAAAGGGATGCATATAAATGTAGAAGATTTTAGAAATGGAAAAAAAGATAAAGCAATTAAATATGCAATTCCTTTTGAAGGAGACGAAGAAACCTTTAAATCATTATTAAAATATCTAAATAAATGAGGTAATAAAATGGCAACATTGTTGGAAGAGTGTATTGAAGCATTAGGTGAAGACATTGAAATTTTAGAGAATACTCAAGGAAAAATGGTAGTAAAAAGTTTTGAAAATGCATTCCCTATTACACAATGGGGGAGAGTAGATTGGTCCAACATTGAAAACTATGGTGATTTATATAATGAGGATGAAATAAAATTATATCTACAGAACTGTTTTGGAACATATTCTCAGACAGTATATATTATTTGGGATAATGCTAGAGTACCAGTAATCAAAACAAATTTACATCAAGTTTTAAATGTAATATATGATGTTACAGCTGTTAGTTTTGATACCTGGATATATTCACCAGATATGGGGTATGTCATTGAGTATCATCATGATGGTGATATACGTATTGGAGACGTAAAAAATATTGTTAAATAAATAGATTTTTATAAACAAACGTAGGATCATTGATTCCTACGTTTGTTTAGTATTAAGTAAAAACTTAATCACCAGAGAGTATTAGAAAATAAGGGTAACTGTAACTATGAACGATTCTAGATGGCCTAATGAAGATGGATAGGTCAAAATGGTCCATAGTGTAAATGGTGTGGAATTACATTATGTTAAAAATACAAAAACTGGTGAATTTGATGATTTTAAATTTAGAGATAAAAAATAAATAAGGGGCGTTTATTATGAAAGTAACTTGTTTGTACAACATTGGAGATTATCTAACAAAGGCAACCGAGGAAATATTTAACTTAGTTATTAAGAAGGAGTATATTGTTTATGGCATATGTAAGTTACAAAGTGGTGAATTAACATACTTAATCTTAGGAGAACGTGAAAATATGCCATCATGGTATCCAGCAGAATTATTTAAAATATCTGATGCGTTACAACCTATAGAATGGTATTGTGCAGAACACAGACATGTCAAAGATACGACTATAGATTATATATGGGGATATAAAGAGCTAGCCTTGGATGATACACATGCTCTTGGTTTAATAGAAAGAGAGAGTAAAGATATGGCACTATTTTTAAAGCGTAAAGCTGAAATTGATGAATTTGAGGAATTGTAATAGTAAGTGAATGAATTGCTTAACCCATAAAAAAACGTAGGAATTAAATATTTCTACGTTTTTTGTACATAACATCTAAATAAACAGTTTATTTTTGAAAAAGTTGAAAGATGGTATTTATATTGGCGCGGATATTTATTACAATGTACTCTATAGAAAAAAGTAGCTGCAAGTGCAACCACTTTTTTCACAAAAACATTATTATTTAAATAACACCTCTAGCGTAAACTTGCGCTTAATGGTACTTGAGAATAAACTGTGAAATTGTTACCATAAGTACCGTGTCTTGAAAATGAGGAAGAAATTGAGCCGTTCCAACTTTTGTAGGTAGCCCCAGATGTATCTGTTCTTAGAAGTACATTTGAAAAGCTAGCTTGGCTAAAGGAGTTACGTCCAGTATCTTCAACCCCCTGAACCATTTTTACTGGTTCATATTGAGAAAATGAGCCATATACAGGCTGATTTGCATATCTAGGGTTTCCATTTACATACATAGTAACCGTACCATTTCCATTATTAACTAGTTTAAGATTTACTCGATCACCATCTTTAATTGATGCATCATACTGTGTGTTCCAATACTTACTGTTTTGACCTGATTCATTATATCCTGAATTTAGAAATACTTTATATCCACTTGGTGTTTTGGAAATACCACCCTCAACTTTAGATGCTCCAATACCTAAATACCAATTCACATATCCATCTTTAACAACAACTGATTTTGGTAGATTTATATCAGCTGCAATTCCGGTATAGGTACTATTTGTAACACTTTTTACAGCACCTTCTGTAGCAGCAAAACTAGTAGTTGAAAACATTGATAGAGAAATTAGAAGTGAACCAACTAGATACTTCATTTTTTTCTTACTTTTTCTTAATACTTGATTCATTTTAGATCCCCCATATTTTAAATTATTAAATTGTATGGAAAGTTGGCCAACTAACTACAACTTACAAATTAAAGATATATCAGGTTTTATTTAATGTATATATTTTCCTGTTATAAGTCATTGAAATGTCAAATAAATTTAATCGTTCATATTTATCAATATAGATGGAGTTGACAGAATAAAGTAGTATGTCTATTTAAGTGTAAGAAGATTTTGTTAAAAAATATAAAAACTTATAAGTGTGTTGGGGATAGTATGTACTACGATTCATTTAGGGGAGAGAAATATGGAATGAATATAGTTTTTTCAATGGGTACATCTGAAATATTTAGAAATAGATTAAAAACAAAGGAAATAAATGAATCGTTTTTGTTAAGGAATTCATTGAAATAATTCGTAGATGAAAGGAAATATATGATTTATAAGACATGGATTTCCTATTTAAAAGAAGAAAGGGGATCCAGCTATGGGAATTACAAATACAAGATCGAAGTTAGATAATGCAGCTATTGAAGAGGCTATAGAGGCATTAAAAGAGGAAAATGAATGTTTACGTATGGAAATCGATTACTTAAAAAAGCTAAAGGCCTTCGTTCAAAAAGAGATGGAATTACAGAACAAGACAAAGCAAAAGTAATTTATCTTACAAAATTCGAAAGTATGAAACAGATTAAGATAGTATTAGATAATTATATACTTCATTACAATCGCAAAAAAATCAAAGTAAAGTTAAAAGGAATGAGTCCAGTACAATACCGGACTCACATTGAAACAGCCGCTAATTTTTTGTTTAAATCTTCAGGTCCAGTTCATCATAGGTAATCGATTGTTGGCTTGCTACGCTTAGTGAGTGTTATTCTTTAACTCATCTCATATGACGTTAGTTTAAGTATTGAGAGTAAAAGAATAGGAATAGAAAAATTAATGTTTTGCTAAATAATCTATTAAAGAAACTTAAAGGAATAACAAGTTCTCCTATTGTAAGGATTTTAAGTTTATCCTTATTTAGTCCTTTTATTAATTCTTTTAATGTTTGGAAGTTTATTTTATTAACGAAAGACCAACTTGGCACAGCTTTTGTATCTGAACCTATTTTGAAAATGATATGAATACTATGTGCATGAAAACCGCTTATTATTAAAATAAGCATAAATCCTAAAATAATGAACCATGTCATTTTTCAACACCTCCTTTCAGTATTTAATATTAAGATATTAAAACTGTTGAGAAAGTGTGCTATTGTCCATGAAAAATATTGAGAAATTGTTGAGGGAACGTTGAAAATGTTGAGATGCTATGGATTGTAGCGGAGTTAATAATGCTTGTTATATTATATGTGTGAACAAGGAAATAGGAAAGAGAACAGTTGCGGAGACTGTTCTCTTAAGGAGCGGAAGTGCTGAACATTTTACAATGACAATGATTCAAGCCTTCCGTTAATAGTATGTGTAAATATTTATAATCTATACAAGCAAGGCGGCTATTAAAAATAGCCGTCTTGCCTCAGGGAGAATTCAAGAAAAATAGAGATTTATTATGGATACAGATTGGCTGTTACAGCTTATTTTTAGTATTAGCAGGGGTTGAATAAATTATTCATAAGTTAAGATCTTACTTCATCATAGAGTGAGTGACATACAAAGTAAAAAGAGCACTTTTTAAAAGTGCTCTTTTTAAGGTGTGTATTAGGACTTGAAAGAGGCATCAATGACAATTTAGAAGGAGATATCTCTATACAACATATGGAGGTGCTATGAAAGGGTGACGATAAAAAATAAAAAGAGCAGTTAGAATGAACTAACTGCTCAACTCCAGGGGAATTGGAGACTTGGTTTTTCTAGTATTAACAAACTTAAGGTGTATTATACGAAAGTAGATATAGAGGGTTAATTATTAATATTGTATGAGTGCATTTCATTCTTTAAATAGTGTCCCTCCGTTAGTAACATGAGACTCTCCAATCTCTCCAATTTCCTCAACAGGAATAAGTGGTAAATTATTATTAACTGGTTCATTATTCCTGTTCATAGCATTATAGATGAATTGTGCGTACTGTTCTCTAGATACCTTCATATAAGGACTATAGTCATTATTACCTGTCCCTTTCGCAATCTGGTTGGAATGAATAGCATGAATGGCATCTTTTGCCCAATATCCATTCGGTATATCTTTAAATATAAATGCTCCCGTTGCTTTTAGCTGGAAAGCCTTCGTTAATACAGAAGCCATTTCAGCACGCGTTAAAGTATCCTTAGGGCGGAAGTTACCATGTTCATCTCCAGTGAAGATTCCTAAGTTTGTGAGAGATAAAATCTCCTTTGAGTAATGGGTTGTGAGAGAATTGATATCTGAATAAGGATTAGTATATGTTTCTTTATTTTCTGGTTTGAGGTAATTGTACATAAGAATGGCGACTTGTTCTCGTGTTACATCATCCCCAAAGCCAAATATCCCATTTCCGTATCCAGATAGGATCTGTTTTTCTTTTAAGTCACGTATTGCTGTAAATGACCAATGGTTTTGTGGTACATCAGTAAAGGATTCTTCAGCATGGGCAGTATAATGTCCAACTCCAAGTATTGTTAAGGTACTAATAGATAGTGCAGTGCATAATTTAACTAATTTTCTTTTCATAACATTTCCTCCGTAAAAGCGATATATTTAATAAGTATACTGAAACCTATTATAATTATATATAAATATAATAGGTTTGATAGATGTATTTATGTAGATGTAGAATATAATGGTGCCATATTTACAAAATTGAAAGATAGAGCAGTAACTAGATTTGGTTATAATATTTTTAATTTAATAAATAGGAAAGTGGATACAGAGATATACGGTTTATGAAAAAAATGTACAGTTAATGAATTGAATATTCTGAAAATAACAAGTACTATAGTTATATAGATATTAATAGGGAGGGGATGTATTTGATTAAGGAAGTAAGTAATATCAATAATGAAAAAGAGGATTTTTATATTGATCAGGGCAAACTTAATCTAGGATTTAACCTCTTTGAAGCAATAATGGAATCTATTGATGATGCTTTTGATGCTACTATAGGAGGGAACATTTTTAAAGTAGGAAGTCAAGTACGCATATATATTTATCAAGAGACATTTAAGGAAATAGTTAATGAAAATGAACTTGAATCAAGTAGATATTCTTATGCTATTTTGGATAATGGCCCAGGCACAAATGTTAGTGGAATTTTTGATTTTGGAAAAATTAAAAAGGAAAGGTACCCTAACAGATATGCCTTAAATAATTTGAATGGAATATTTCATTATGGATTAGTCTCTCATCTTAACATTGCAAACAGATTAAACTTCTATTCAAGAGAATGGGATAAAGATTGGTGGTTAAATAGTTTAGAATATAATGTATTTACTCGAAAAGCAATGTCATATATAGGAAAGGTAACCCCTTTTATTTCAGATAATGTATATGTTAATGATTTAAATAGATCAGAATTTGAAGCACGAACGTTGGTACATGTTCAAGGGGTAAGAAAGTCTGTATTAGGTGCAGATGACTTGGAAGAACTGGAAATAAAATTGACAAAACAATTAGGTATAACATACCGCCATTATATTGAGCAGGGTAAGAAAATATTTGTTAATGATAAAGAGGTATTACCTCTAGATCCGTTTATGCAAGATTATAATTTTGTTGAATTAGGGGTGGAATCAGAGTTATTTCACTCATTTGAGATTTCTCTTACTGAGCTATTGAAGGTTGAAGAAGATGAAATTGTTAAGAAGGAGATACTAAATGATTTTAAGGATTTATTTGAAGATGAGAGTGAATTGCTAAATCAATTTATCACTGTTAACATGTATCATTTAAATTTAGATCTCAGAAAAGGCGAGAAAAAAAGATTAGCAGGACAAGAACCTAATATTATAATGCCAAATGGAGCAGATTCTGGTTTTTATATAAAACGTAATCTTCGTTATATAGGAACAGCCGCTAAATTATTAAATATTTGTAGCAATCATAATACATTTAACTATTTTAGAGCAGAAATATTATTCAGCCCAATATTTGATGGTTTTTTTGGGATCCAGGTAAATAAGAATAAATATGATATAAAAAGTAGCTTAGGCACTCTAATAGTTAAAAAGATTGAAGAGAAAATTGGAAGTCTGTATACATACATGGTTAACTATAAAAATAATAAAGATAAGGGGAAGTTAAACAATCCCGTTCCGATTGAAGTGGAATTAAAAAAACAGTTGGAAATTACAAAAAAGAGAGCTAATTATTTGGTCAAAACCCATGCCGAAGCAATTGATATTGGAGTACAAGGCGAATTACCAAAAGAAGCAGAAGATGCAATAAAAATATTATACGAAGCTTCAGAAGAATTATTGAATAAATCTAATCATTTAAATGAATTGAAAGGCTCGTGTTGTAATCCTACTAAAGAAGAAGTACTAGTTGTTGAAGAGTCTGCTCAACAGTTAATAAGTAAAGTTATAATTTTAGTTCAGGATGCAGAAGAGGTATTAATAAGGTTAGAATCAGCAATTTCAATAAGGAATGAAGTATTGGTAGAATCATCGAAAAAATTAAAACAACGGATTAGTGTAGCATTAAATTCTGATAGAAAGATTTTACAAACTGATGATATTGTTTATAAAAAGGGGTATCAAGGTTTCATTCTGGAGCCCTTGAATGAGGTTCAACTTTATGGAGTATTATTAACCATGATGCAGCATTATCCAAACCATTTTGACTTTGTTTTACTGGATTACAGTGAGAATGACCATCTAGATTGTTTAGTAAAGGTAAAAAAACTTGAACTATACAATCAATTAAATTTGAGGGAGCGTTTTGAAAATCAGTGGGATGATGAATGGGATAATTTTTTAATAGAAAATCAAGGTGGATTTAGCTTTGTCGAATTAAAATATCTGCTAGGGGATAAAAAAGAACTTGGGCATTCATTTACACTGGTATCACACTTAATTTGTTGGGACTTCTCAAATAATAATATTAATGAATTTATTGCTGTAGATGGAAAATATAAACTTTCAAAAGATAGGAAGTTTTTATTACACAATGATAAAAGAAAAAAAATAAAAATTATTTGTTTAAAGGATTTCATAGAAGAAATGTTTAGTAAAGAAATTTCGTCTTCTCAGGAAACATTAAATATGTATTTAAGTATATAAAAAATGTTTTCCAATCTGATTTTTAAAGGTATAAGCAAGGAAAGGAGTCTGCTGTTGCAGACTCCTTAAAGGCTTCTTCGTTATTCCAGAACCTTTACCGAAATAACCAGCTAAAGAGCTTGAGTTAACTCTTGATATTGTTGATGTATCGGATAATTTTTCAGCAGGATACTGGAATGCTGGGATTATGAGAGAAGGTCAAATTCTTACAGTTCAACTTATACCGAATGAAGAAATTACTATTCTATTAGAATCTATATTAAAAACAAATGTAGATGATACATCTGTTCTCTTTTTGTTTGTATTATTGGTACATTTATCTTAATTAACTTTAAAATTTGGCAGTGATTTTGAGTAAAACAAAGGGTACATAAAGTTTAAATGTTTTAACAAGAAGAAATGCTTGTTGTATATATAACGATATATAATTATAATGTTATATATAAATTTATATTTATTTTTTAAATATATAGGAGGGATAATTATGCCTTATACTTTAGTAATCAACACAATGCAACATAATTATGCCAATATCAATGGTCGTGTGAATGATTATTCTTTAGTCTTTAAACCACCCTGTAATGTGAATAATCTCATTTTAGAATATCCCACGTATAAAGTTATTGGCGATTATAGATTTAGCTTAAATGGAAAAAATTTGTCACATGGAGATATAATTGATTATATAGAGAGGTATATTCTATCATTTCCACTAAATATGAGATTGAATAAAGCTATAGAACTAAGTAATTTGCTAATAGATATTTTATATAATGGTTTGAATGCAAGAGTGGTTCCTAACTTTAACATACATATAGATGATATAAATTATAATGGCAGTCAATTTGTAGAGATAATCTATTGGTTAATAGGACAAGAGGAAATAAATTATCCTCGTAGGAATGGAAAAATGGGTGTAAGATTGCCGATAATTAGATATCATGAAGCTATAATAGCTGCTATTTATGGCTTCTTTACTACCAGTATTGTTAAACAAAGAGCGAATATAAAGTATAGAAGACCACCAGAGTGCTTAGTTGGAATTGTTACACCTCAACAGTATGACGAGATAGATAACCACTTATTAAACAATATAAGTTTAATATAAAATAAAGAGTGTAGGTGGCTGTGTAATTGTATAAGATGGAGGGCCGTATATATCGACCGAATTTCTTTAGATATTAATATGACTCCTCAGTAGATATTGGTATGAAGGATATGTGTATTAGCAGTCAGGAGAATGGGTATATGATTTGTTAGCAAATCTAATGAACACTGAAGGAAACGAGCATGTTCGGAAGTAAGGAATATGGTGGAAGAAGAAAAGCTCCATACTCATTAGCTTTGTAAGGCAGGTAGAGACAAAGCGAAAAGGGTAGGATAATAGTTTTTTTATTGATAACATTTTAATTGAAAAAGGACCAGAATACGGTCCTTTTTTGTTTCTTATAGAAGCTTTCTTCACGTGAAAAGCTCTACTCTAATACAGGGGCATGTTATTAAATTGGAATATCCACCTGGAATAAGTTGTTATATAAATGGGAGGAACTACATTTGGGGATAGAAGTACTTACAAATTCTAAAAGAATTCCTTTTGTGTACCAAGAAGCAAAATATATTTATGATAAAATATAGAAAAAGATGATTAAGAAGGGATAATTAAAGTGAAACCAACAATTTATGATGTTGCGGAAAAAGCAGGTGTATCAATAGCAACTGTATCCAAGGTAATTAATCAAACTGGGCGTATTAGTGAAAAAACAATAAACAAAGTAAATCAGGTAATGGATGAATTAGATTACCAGCCAAGTAGTGTAGCAGCAGCGTTAACAGGTAAAAAAACATATACGATTGGGGTACTTGTCCCAGATATCTCAAATCCTTTTTTTGCAGAAGTAGCAAGAGCTTTTGAAAATAGTGCACAAGGGTCAGGGTATACACTCATTTTATGTAGTACAGATCATCAAACAAAACGTGAGCACGAATACATTGATTTACTATTTAAAAAGCAAGTAGATGGCATTATTATTGCAACGGAGCTAAATGATTATAAACTTGTAAAAAAAATCGTGAATCGAGATTTGCCACTAGTACTATTTACTGTAGATCATCCTTCCATCACGACTCATGTTGTGACAACTGACGATATGAGGGGAGGCTATCTAGCTGGAAGCTATCTAACGCAAAAAGGCCATACATCTTTAACAATTATGATGGAGAAGGATAGAAAAAGTAGCTTAGGGAGATTGAATGGTTTCAAACAAGCTCTTACGGATTCGGGGATTTCGTTAGATGATGAGGCTATCATTAGTTGCTATTCGACAGTAGAAGATAGTAAACGTGCAAGTAAGGAATTACTTCATTTGCCTAACAGGCCTACAGCGGTTTTTGCTTGTACAGATTTGATTGCTATATGCCTTATGAATGAAGCAAGAAAACAAGGACTTTCAATTCCGGAAGACCTATCAATTATCGGATTTGATAATACAATCTATGCTGAGATTGCAGATCCAGGGTTAACAACAATTGAGCAGCCAATTAAACAAATGGCAGCGTGTACGTTTGAACAACTGCTAAAAACGATGGAAATGAAGGAGCATGCTAAGCAAAAAATTACAATTATTCCTCAGTTAGTAGAGCGATCCTCAGTAAAGGATATTACATGATAGATTTTTTATAAGCCTATTTGAATGTAACAAAAGAAGGTCATCGTAACTAAGTATAGTTAGGATGACCTTCTTTTATATTTAGGACTATACAGAGAATTGCTCACCGCTTTTCGTATTTAAATCTTGCTCCATCTCATTTTCTTTTGGAATAGTAAGGAAATGAGTTAAAAATGCACCAAAGAAATACAAACCAGCAAAGATCCACATCACGCCGCCAACACCTAATGGACCGATGAAGGCAGTTACTACTAATGGTCCAACAAATGCTGATAATCCTGAACCTAAATTTAAGACAGACATTGCAGCTCCTTTATTTTCAGGAGATAAAGATGGGACTAATGCGGTAAGAGGTACATAACCGGCAAGTGTTGCTCCATAGCAACAGGCAACAAATAATATAGCCCAATAATTATGTCCTACCATTTGTGGTACATAATAGAGTGCAAGAGTTACAATTCCGCAACCGACTCCTCCGAACCATTTAATTGTATTTACCCAACCAAACTTGTCTCCAACAATACCAAAAATAATATTAAACACCATATTTACAAAGAATAGAGTACCCCAAATTTGAAGCCATTCAGTCATCGTAAAATTATATTTCATCATATAGGTAGGTAGGAAAACAACAAATCCAAACTGAGCGGCCGAGTTTATAATTTTTACAATTCCGCCTATACCAACTTTAGGGTTTTCAAATGCGATGGTAATGCCTTTTAGTAATTCGCTTGATTTGTTAGCGCTTACGGTTTGTGCTTTAAATCTGTCCTTATTTACAACAATTGAGAATAATCCCCCGACGACAACAAAAATTAAAGCGCTCCATAATGTAGCAATTTCTCCGATTTTCGGAACCATATAACTAGAATAAAAGGCTCCTATCACACTAAGCCCCAGCTGGAATACGAACCAGAACCAGCCAACTGCTCTTGAAAGCATTTGTTGAGGCGTACTGTAAGATACCCAAACTAGGAAAGAATAAGCAAATAAGGGATAACCAAACCCGCGTAGGGCATAGCAAATTAATATTACGGGATAATTCATATGTTGAATTCCTATACCGATGAACCCGATTGAACCTAAAATGAATGATACTAAACCAAACGTCATGACTTTTCTTGGTCCCCACATTTGTACAAATACCCCTGAAAACCAAGAAGAAGCAGATACAGTAATACCGTAAATAGTAAACAGGAAAGCAGCGTGTTCTAGTGTTAGTCCTTTTTCAACGAGATAAGGGGATAACCATCCCTGTTCTAACCCGTCCCCAATCATAAAAACAATAATTCCTATGTATCCCCAAGTTAAATTAGAAGGGATCCCAATCCTGTCCATAAATGTTTTGTTTGAACTAATAGCGTTCATTCTCCCACCACCGATAAGTTATTTTTGGTTAAGCGCTTAATTTTTTTTGATAAAAAAAGTATACGCTTACATTATGGGGTCGTCAATTAAATTTTTTGACAATTTACAACTTTCTTTTATAGAACACTCTATTTACTTATTGGAGAATAAAATAATGGTGAGTATGAAAAGAAAGAAATACCTTATAGATGTGGGATTACTATTTAAAGGCTTGGTTTTCTTTGTTATATCAGTATTTTAAAAGAGTATATTTGTAGCTTTTTAGAGTGTTTATTTCTAATTATTAATTTTTATTTTTATGTAATACGTATATTGAGGGAATGTAAAATTCGAATAAAAAGAGAAGTATTCAAAAAAATAAAAATGTTTTCAATTTAGAATCAAGTGTGTATAATGAAGAAAAATAGGGAAAGCGCTTAACTAAATCGATACGCTAAACCCTATAGACTTTCATTTCGTTTCTTAAATTTTAATATAGAGGGAGAAATCATATGAACGTTTTAAAGATTGGGATTATTGGTGCTGGGCGAATTGGGAAACTACATGTTGATAATTTGCAGCTTATGCCACAAGTAAAAATTAAAGCGGTTTCAGATGTAGTAATTGGTCATCTAGAAAAGTGGGCTCAAGATAAAGGAATTTCCACTCTGACTACAAACTATCAGGATTTATTAACTGACCCAGAAATTGATGCTGTCTTTATTTGTTCACCAACAAATACACATGCGCAAATTATTAAAGAAGCAGCTCTTGCGAAAAAACATATTTTCTGTGAAAAACCTGTTAGTTTCTCAGTAGAAGAAACATTAGAAGCATTAGAAGTGGTAAAAGAACAGGGAGTATCTCTTCAAGTAGGATTTAATCGTCGTTTTGATCCGAACTTCAGGAAAGTTTATGTTCTAATTCAACAAGGTGAAGTGGGGCAGCCGCATATCTTAAAAATTACGTCACGCGATCCACAACCGCCAAGTATAGAATACGTTCGCTCTTCAGGCGGATTGTTTATGGATATGATGATTCATGATTTTGATATGGCTCGCTATGTGATGAATAGTGAAGTCGTTGAAGTATTTGCATATGGAACAACATTAATTGATCCATCCATTCAGGAAGTAAATGATGTGGATACAGCAATTGTCACATTAAAATTTGCAAATGGAGCTTTAGGGGTAATTGATAATAGCCGACAAGCTGTTTATGGATATGACCAGCGGGTTGAAGTGTTTGGTGAAAAAGGTGCGGTTGTTGCGGATAATTGCTGCCCGACAACAGTTCAAGTGTCAAAAACAGAAGGTATTGTAAAAGATAAGCCGCTTTATTTCTTCTTAGAGCGCTACACGCAAGCTTACATTGAGGAAGTAACACAATTTACAAAGTCAATTATAGAAGGACAAGCTGTTATTTGCAGTGGTAATGATGGGTTACAAGCGGAGCGAATTGCGAAAGCTGCGAAGGAATCCTTACTAACAGGAAAACCCGTACAAATTGAACATAAACAGCCTGCATTAAATCAATAAAGAGCGCGCTTACTTATAGATAGATAAAGAGTCATGAATAGTAGGTTTATAAAAATATGAACCATATCATTCACTCTTTCATAAAGCATGGGAGGTAGTAACAATGAATCCACTTATTTTTAAAGAAAATCGTCCATTAGACCTAATTGCAGTTGGACGTTTATGCGTTGATTTAAATGCTAATGAAACACAACGTCCTATGGAAGAAACAAGAACGTTTACTAAGTATGTGGGAGGTTCTCCTGCCAACATTGCGATTGGTGCGGCACGTCTTGGCTTACAAACAGGATTTATCGGTAAAGTGTCCGATGACCAATTGGGCCGCTTTATTACGGGGTACCTAAAGGATAACAATATTAATACAGATCAGATATGTATCGATCGTACTGGTGCAGTAACAGGTTTAGCATTTACAGAAATTAAAAGCCCTGAAGATTGCAGTATTTTAATGTACCGCGACAATGTCGCAGACTTAAACCTAGATCCAACAGAGGTATCTGAGGACTATATTAAACAATCAAAAGCACTCTTAATTTCAGGAACAGCTTTAGCGAAAAGTCCTTCTCGCGAGGCGGTATTTTTAGCGCTAGAATATGCACGTAAGCATGATGTCGTTGTATTTTTTGATGTGGATTACCGCCCTTATACATGGCAGTCAGAAGCTGAAACGGCTGTGTATTACAATCTAGCGGCTGAAAAATCTGATGTCATTATTGGAACGCGTGAAGAATTCGATATGATGGAAAAACTATTAAACTATGAACAGTCTAATGACCAAGTTACGGCTGAAAGATGGTTTTCTCATCATGCGAAAATCGTTGTAATTAAACATGGCGGGGATGGTTCAATCGCATATACGAGAGACGGTCAATCTCACCGAGGCGGTATCTTTAAAACAAAGGTGTTAAAGACGTTTGGCGCTGGCGACTCGTATGCATCCGCGTTTATTTATGGATTAATGCAAGGGCTTGAGATTCCTCAAGCGATGCGATTAGGAGGCGCTTCTGCTTCGATCGTTATTTCTAAACATAGCTGTTCTGATGCAATGCCAACAAGGGCAGAGATTTCTGCATTCATGGAAACGGCTGAGGAATTGGTATAAAAACGTCATGAATCAATAATCAAGTAAGGGCGTATCCTATTGGACGCTTCTACATTACATAAAAGGGAGAGAATGAATATGACAGTACAAACAGCACAAATTGTAAAAAACTACATTGGCGGCGAATGGGTAGAATCTATTTCAACTAAGATGGAAGCTGTATATAATCCTGCAACAGGAGAAGTAATCGCTCAAGTACCACTTTCAACAAAAGTAGATGTTGAACAAGCTGTATTAGCAGCAAATGAAGCGTTCAAATCTTGGTCTAAAACTGCTGTGCCAAAACGCGCTCGTATTCTATTTAAATATCAACAATTACTAGTAGATAACTGGGAAGAGTTAGCGAAACTTATTACGATTGAAAACGGAAAAAGCTATAACGAGGCTTACGGTGAAGTTCTTCGTGGTATTGAGTGCGTGGAGTTTGCTGCGGGTGCCCCTACATTAATGATGGGAAAACAATTACCTGATATTGCAACAGGTATTGAGTCTGGTATGTATCGTTACCCAATTGGTGTTATAGGCGGAATTACACCTTTTAACTTCCCAATGATGGTTCCATGCTGGATGTTCCCACTTGCAATTGCTTGTGGTAATACATTTGTATTAAAACCTTCAGAGCGTACACCACTTCTAGCAGCAAAGTTAGCAGAATTAGCTGCAGAAGCAGGCATACCAAAAGGTGTATTAAATATCGTAAATGGTGCTCACGATGTAGTAAACGGTCTTCTTGAACATAAATTAGTGAAGGCAATTTCATTTGTAGGTTCTCAGCCTGTCGCAGAATATGTATACAAAAAAGGAACAGAAAGCTTAAAACGTGTTCAAGCATTAGCAGGTGCGAAAAACCATTCCATTGTATTAAATGATGCAAATCTTGAACTAGCAACAAAGCAAATTATTAGTGCCGCATTCGGTTCAGCAGGTGAGCGTTGTATGGCTGCTTCTGTTGTAACAGTAGAAGAAGAAATTGCAGATCAATTAGTTGAAAGACTCGTAGAAGAAGCAAATAAAATCGTCATCGGCAATGGTCTTGATGAAGATGTATTTTTAGGACCAGTTATTCGTGATAACCATAAAGAGCGCACAATTGGTTATATCGATTCAGGTGTAGAACAGGGCGCTACATTAGTTCGTGATGGACGCGAAGATACAGCTGTAAAAGGAGCCGGTTACTTCGTTGGTCCAACAATTTTTGACCATGTTACAAAAGAGATGAAAATCTGGCAAGATGAGATTTTTGCTCCTGTTTTATCGATTGTTCGTGTGAAATCATTAGATGAAGCGATTGAAATTGCAAATGAGTCTCGCTTTGCAAATGGAGCTTGCATTTATACAGATAGCGGGGCAAGTGTACGTCAATTCCGTGAAACAATTGAATCCGGCATGTTAGGTGTGAATGTTGGGGTTCCGGCGCCAATGGCATTCTTCCCGTTCTCTGGCTGGAAAGACTCTTTCTATGGTGATCTTCATGCGAACGGTACTGACGGCGTTGAGTTTTATACTAGAAAGAAAATGCTTACATCTCGTTGGGAAAAGTAATCATGAAGAGAGAAGTAGAATCTCTCTAGGTGCTTGGAAGCGAAAGTAACGAAGGTAGTAAAACATAAGAAGGAAGTATTAGGAGTCTATCAAATTCCTAATACTCCTTTTTCATATGCAGAACGACTGTTAGAGATGGAAAGGAGCAAATCATATGCAAACTGTTAGAATGACGACGGCGCAAGCATTGGTGAAATTTTTGAATCAGCAATACGTAGAGTTTGATGGAAAGCAACAAAAGTTTATTAAGGGAATCTTTACGATTTTTGGTCATGGGAATGTAGTAGGCCTAGGTCAAGCTTTAGAAGAAGATGCAGGGGAATTAGAAGTATATCAAGGGAGAAATGAACAAGGAATGGCAAGTGCTGCGATGGCTTTTGCAAAACAAAAACATAGAAAACAAATTATGGCATGTACTTCTTCTGTTGGTCCTGGATCAGCAAATATGATTACCTCTGCAGCAACAGCTTCTGCAAATAATATTCCCGTGTTACTACTTCCAGGAGATGTATTTGCAACGAGACAACCTGATCCTGTTCTTCAACAAATTGAACAAACACATGACTTATCTATTTCTACAAATGATGCTTTCCGTGCAGTAAGTAAGTACTGGGACAGGATAAATCGTCCTGAACAATTGATGACAGCTATGATTCAAGCGATGCGTGTTTTAACGAATCCAGCAGATACAGGGGCTGTAACGATTTGTTTACCACAAGATGTCCAAGGGGAAGCATGGGATTTTCCAAGTTACTTCTTCCAAAAGCGTGTTCACCGTATTGAACGTCGTCTACCTACAAAAGCCAGCTTAGCGGATGCAGTGGAAATGATTAAGAGAAAGAAAAAGCCAGTTATGATTTGTGGTGGTGGTGTAAGATACGCAGAAGCGGCAGAAGAGCTAAAACAGTTTGCTGAAACATTCCACATTCCATTTGGAGAAACACAAGCTGGAAAAAGTGCGATTGAAAGTAGTCATCCATATAATCTTGGTGGCATCGGGGTAACTGGAAATATAGCAGCTAATACAATTGCAAAGGAAGCGGATCTTGTTATTGGAATCGGGACGAGATTTACGGATTTTACAACGGCATCGAAACAATTATTTAAAAATGAGGAAGTTGAGTTTTTAAACATCAATATTTCAGAATTCCATGCGAATAAGCTGGATGCATTAAAGATTATAGCAGATGCGAAAGAAGCGCTTCTTGCTCTAATAGATGAACTGCAAGTAATTGATTATCGATCTAGTTATACAGTAGAAATTGGTGATGCAAAAGAGGCTTGGGAAACAGAATTAGCACGTCTACATAATATTCGCTTTACAGATCAAGAGTTCACACCAGAAGTCGAAGGTCATTTCGATGGGAATTTAAATGAATATGTGGATGCACTTGGTACACATTTAACACAGACCGCAGTCATTGGACAAATCAATACATTACTCGATGAAGATGCAATTATCGTTGGAGCGGCAGGAAGTCTTCCAGGTGATTTACAAAGAATGTGGACATCAAGAAAACCAAATACATATCACATGGAGTATGGATACTCTTGCATGGGGTATGAGGTTGCGGGCGCACTAGGTGCAAAGCTAGCTGAACCATCGAAGGAAGTATATGCAATGGTAGGGGATGGTAGTTACCAGATGCTTCATTCTGAGCTTGTCACAAGTCTTCAAGAAAACAAAAAAATTAATATCTTATTGTTTGATAACTCCGGATTTGGTTGCATTAATAACTTACAAATGGGTAATGGAATGGGGAGCTTTGGAACAGAGTTTCGCTATCGAAACCAGGAAACTCGTAAATTAGACGGGGCAATTATGAAAATTGATTTTGCAGCTAGCGCAGCTGGATATGGTGTGAAAACATATCATGTTACATCACTAGAACAATTACAGGAAGCGCTTATAGATGCGAAAAAACAAACAGTTTCTACATTAATTGATATTAAAGTACTGCCAAAAACAATGACAAATGGATACGAGTCATGGTGGCATGTAGGTATTGCAGAAGTATCTAAAAGTCAAAGTGTACAAGCTGCGTACGAGAGTAAAGTAAATAACTTGCAACAGGCAAGGTCTTATTAGATTAGGGCACAAAGAGAGCTTTTTATCTACATGCATATGGTTTAAGAAGCTCTCTTTTTAAAGAATAGATATCAGAAGTTGGCGAAATTCTATCACATTTTAAAAAGAGGAGAGACAAGGGGATGTTTAAAGAAAATACAATTAAGCTTGGAATTGCACCAATTGCTTGGACAAATGATGATATGCCGGAGCTAGGGGCAGAAAATACGTTTGAACAATGTATTAGTGAGATGGCACTAGCTGGATTTAATGGAAGTGAAGTAGGGAATAAATATCCGAGAAATACTGTTTTATTAAAAAAATCTTTGGAATTACGAAACTTGGAGATTGCTAGTGCATGGTTTAGTACGTTTTTAACAACGAAGCCGCTTGAAGAGACAGTAGAAGAATTTATTAAGCATAGGGATTTCTTACATGACATGGGTGCAAAAGTCATCGTTGTTTCAGAGCAAGGGCATAGTATTCAAGGTTTAATGGATGTACCACTATTTAAAAATAAGCCTGTTTTTACAGAAGAAGAGTGGAATAAGCTTGTGGATGGATTACATCACCTCGGTAAATTAGCTCAGGAAAAGGGGCTGCATATTGTATACCATCACCATATGGGTACGGGTGTTCAAACAACGGCAGAAATTGAAAAGTTAATGGACATGACTGATTCAGCACTTGTATCTCTGCTTTTTGATACAGGTCATCTTGTTTTTTCAGGAGAAGAGCCACTTTATATTTTGAAGAAATATTTACCTCGTATTAAACACGTACATTTAAAAGATATTCGTCAAGAAGTAGTAGATGCTGTAAAGGAAAACGAATTAAGCTTCTTACAGGCAGTGAAGAATGGGGCATTTACAGTTCCTGGGGATGGCGTAATTGTATTTGATGAAGTGTTTACTATCCTTGCAAACTCTGATTATCAAGGGTGGTTTGTGGTAGAAGCAGAGCAAGACCCAGCTTTAGCGAATCCTTTTGAATACGCATTAAAAGCCCGGAAATTTATACGAGAAAAAGCCGGTCTGTAATTTAAGCATTTTAAGATTATCCCTAAGTAAATGGTAGGGTAATCAACATGTCTTCTTACAAAAGGTGTAAAAAGACGTGAAGGTTGGTTTTACATGTAATAAATAATATTGAAATAGGGGAGTATGTAATGCCATTAGTTCAAATGAAAGATATTTTAATGAAAGCAAATCAAGAGAATTATGGGGTTGGGGCTTTCAGTGTCGCGAATATGGAAATGGTAATGGGAGCTATTAAAGCAGCTGAAGAGTTAAGTTCACCGCTTATTCTACAAATTGCGGAAGTTCGTTTGAATCATTCGCCAATTCATATGATTGGTCCTTTGATGGTAGCTGCAGCGAAAAAAGCAACTGTTCCAGTAGCAGTTCACTTTGATCACGGTATGACATTTGAAAAGATTCAAGAGACGTTAGAAATTGGTTTTAGTTCGGTTATGTTTGATGGCTCTCACTATCCGTTAGAAGAGAATATCCAAAAGACAAAAGAAATTGTAGAACTTGTGAAACAGTATGGAGCGACGGTAGAAGCTGAGATTGGTAGAGTTGGTGGTAGTGAGGATGGATCAGAAGATATTGAAATGTTGCTGACAAGCACTATAGAAGCAAAACGATTTGCTGAAGAGACAGACGTAGATGCGTTAGCTGTTGCAATTGGAAATGCGCATGGTATGTACAATGGAGATCCTAATTTACGATTAGACCGCCTACAAGAGATTAATGAGGTAGTCCATATCCCACTCGTTTTACATGGCGGCTCTGGCATTAGTCCAGAGGATTTCAAGCAATGTATTCAACATGGTGTTCGAAAAATTAATGTAGCAACAGCTACATTTCAGAATGTAATTACTGCGGTTAACACTGCCGCCCTAAATACTCCGTATTCAGATTACTTTACGTACCACCAGGATGTTATTAGGGCTGCATACGAAAACGTTAAAAGTCATATGCAAATATTCGGAAGTGAAAACAGAGCATAATCAGAAAAGCTTTCTTTATTGATAGTTAGAAGAAATTCGGAATGTAGTGAACTGACAAAAGTAGAGAATGATTGAGTAGCTATTTTATAAAAGGAGGAGAAAGCCATGTTAGGAAAATTAGGTGAATTAAATGAAGGATATAATGTATTAACAGAAATGAATGGTCAATGCAGTGATATGTTAATGGATATAGGCATATATAAGATGTCTAATGGAAAAGAAGAATTGCTATTTGATAATAAAAATGAAACGGCAGTACTTTTACTAGAAGGGACAATACGTTTAGAGTGGGAAGGAAAGGAACAAGTTATTCAAAGACAGTCTGTGTTTGAAGAAAACCCTTGGTGTTTACATGTATCTAAAAATGTGAAGGTTACCATTACTGCTCTTTCAGATAGTGAAGTGCTTGTTCAAAAAACAGATAATGATCAAGAATTTGCATCCAAGTTATATACTCCAAATGAATGTCAAAGTGTTGTAGCTGGAGATGGCGTATGGGAGGGAACAGCACAGCGTGTTATTCGTACGATTTTTGACTATAACAATGCAGCATATTCTAATATGGTAGTAGGAGAAGTTATTTCTTATCCAGGGCGATGGTCCAGTTATCCATCACATCACCATGACCAGCCAGAGGTATATTATTATCGCTTTAACAAGCCACAGGGATTTGGATGTGCAATGGTTGGTGAGGATGCATATCGCGTTGTACATAATAGCTTTATTACAATTCCAGGTGAGTTAGACCATCCACAAGCAACGGCGCCTGGATATGCCATGTATTTTTGTTGGATGATTCGACATCTTGAGAATAACCCATGGAATGATCGTATCATGGAGGAAGAACACAAGTGGTTATTAGAACCAAACGCGAAAATTTGGCCAGAAAAGGAATAGACGAAAATAAAGGTTCGGGATAAAAATGATGTTACTTACAATTTTTTACTATGAAACAATTTTTAAAATTTAAGCAGGCTCTTATGTGAGATAATATAAGGGTCTGTTTGCATGTTCTACCTTTTATTATGTACAATGAGAATAAGAGATGATATAGACAGGGAGAGGAAATCCATGTCCACTAAATTAGTAAATTTACGAATTGATTTTGCTTTTAAACAGTTATTTGGGACGAAAGGAAATGAAGAAATTTTAACGGGTTTTTTAAATGCAATTTTAGAGGAGTCTTTAGATGCACCTATTACATCGCTACAACTAGATGATCCACATCTCCATAAATCTTATGAAGATGATAAATTATCAATTTTAGACCTATTAGCAACTTTAGATAATGGGACGCAGGTAAATATCGAAATTCAGCTTCGAAATACACATGATATGGTGAAGCGATCTTTATATTATTGGAGTAAACTTTATACATCCCAAATGCAAGAAGGGATGCCATATCGTTCCCTTCGGAAAACAATTACCATTAACTTACTAGACTTTATTTTATTTTCCCAGGATGAGGAATTTCATACCATTGGACAATTATGGAATACAAAAATGCAAAAACTATTAAGTGACGACATTGAAATCCATTTTGTAGAGATACCAAAATTGGTAAAACAATGGCGTGAAGAAAAAGTAAACCCTTGGGAAAATACATTTGTTCGTTGGATGTTATTATTACCGGCACATGAAGATGAACACTTAACTCAAACATTGGAGGAGATTGCGATGAATCAAGATCCAATTTTACAAAAGGCAATAAATAAATGGGAAAATATGAGCCATGATTCTTCTTTCCGAACAGCATATGAAGCTCGCGAGAAATTGCTTTTAGATGAACAAGCTAAGCTAGCACATGCAGAACAAGAGGGCATGGAAAAAGGCATTGAACAAGGTAAGATGCAAATGATTCGAGGAATGCATGAAATTGGTGTACCGCTTGAAACTATTGCAAAAGCAAGTAAGTTGAGTGTAGAGGAAATAGAACGTATCTTGAAATTAAAGTGAACATATATGAACCTATAGTACTCATGAATAAAAGAAAATAGACACTCATTGTTATAGTACGTTTAATAGAAAAGTATTGCTGAACAATTCGGCAGTGCTTTTTCTATATCATTTTTTGTTTTTCATGCAGAATCACCCGCAAAATTACTTTTTGTAGTTGAAGTTTTCCGAATAATAAGTTACATTTTTAAGGTTCAAGCAACTATATGACAGTACAAAAGGGGAGAAATATTGTTATTATGCAAAAAATGAAATGGAAGAACTATTTATGTTATTTTGTTATTCTTATACTTCTTGGAACAGCAGTAACAGTCAAACCATCTATCTCGAAAGCTGAGGAATCTGATGTTAATATTACACTGTTAGGTACTGCAGATATTCATGGTAGATTTATGCCTTGGGATTATGCGCTTGATGGTGCAAATACGAGTGGAAGTTTAACGCAGCTTTATACGGTTATAAAGAAGGTACGTCAAGAAAATCCAAATACCATATTAGTAGATGCTGGGGATACAATTCAAGGAAATTCAGTAGAGTTATTCAATGATCAGCCACAATCGCCAATGATGGTAGCGATGAATGCAATGGGATATGATGCTTGGGCATTTGGAAATCATGAATTTAACTTTGGATTAGATACATTGAAAAAAGTTAGTGAGCAATATAAGGGCAAGACATTGGCAGGAAATATTTATAAGGAAAATGGAGAGCGTTTTCTTCCTGCGTATACAATTGTTGAAAAAGGTGGAATTAAAGTCGGGATTATTGGTATGAATACACCGATGATTAGTGATTTTGAAAAAGGGACAGATCATTTGGATGGATTGGTAGTGAAAAATCCAGTAGAAGAGACAAAAAAGGCAATTAAAGAATTAGAGGGTAAAGTAGATGTAATGGTAGGGGTTATGCATATGGGACTAGAAAATGAGAATGGAATCCCTGGTACTGGGGTTCAAGATATTGCGAATGCTTGTCCGGAACTAAGCGTTATTTTTGCAGCTCATATGCATAAGCTTGTTAAAAAAGAAGTTGTAAATGGTGTCATTATTACAGAACCAGATAAATATGGAACACATATCTCATGTATTGACCTTACTTTTACAAAGCAAGATGGAAAGCTGGTTCTAAAAGATAAAACTGCTACCGCTATACCTGTAAAAAATACTGATGGAACAACAGTAGTATCTGATCCTACACTTGAAGACACACTGACACCTTTTCACGAGTATGCGAGGGGTGATGCAAATGTTGTAGTCGCTCAATTAAAGGGCAGAAACCTTGTTCCTGAAAATGAAATAAAGGGTATTCCAAGTGTGCAGATTCAAGAGACACCTTTATCAGATTTCTTTCATGAGGTCATGCTCTACTACAGCAAAGCAGATGTAGTCGCCCATCAAATTGATAACGATAATGCCCGTTTGGATGTAGGTCCTATTAAGAAAAAAGATATTGCATATAATTATCAATATGCTTTGGGTGAAATTACGGTATATAAGGTAACTGGGAAAGACTTAAAAGACTATATGGAATGGGCGGCAGGGTACTTTAACTCATCTCGTGCCGGAGATGTAACAGTTAGCTTTGATAAAACCCGTCGTGCTTCTAAATACAGTACGAATGATTTCTTTGGAGGTGTAAAATACGAAATCGACTTAACAAAACCATATGGAAGTAGAATTACAAATTTACGTTCTATTCGTACAAATAAACCAATCAAAACGAACGATGTTATGACGCTGGGAATGAATGCATATAGAATGGAGGCTCTTCAGGCAAAAGGTGGAGCTTTAGAGGGGCGTAAGTTTGAACAAATTTGGTCATCTAAACAAGAGAATGCATTCGGGGAAACTGGTGGAACCATTCGTAACCTTGCTATTACATATTTAAAAGAGGTAAAGAATGGTGTATACACACCAAAAGTTATGCATAATTGGAAAATTACTGGCGTGAATACACATTCTTCAGAGCATAAGGCTGTAGTGGATCTTGTAAATAAAGGGGTTTTAGAAATTCCAAAAACTGAAGATGGAAAATATACAAATATAGCCTCTATAAATACTAAAGATTCAATTACAAAAGAAGAGATTGTAGCACTCTCACAAAAAGCAAATATTAATCCAAATCAGTTTAAGCATATAAAAACGAAAGGTGAATTTTACAAAAAACTTAGTAGAATTGTAAAAAAAATATAAGAAACATGACTCTAGTGCAAAAAAGTTATAACTAGAAGTTTAAATATATACGTAAAAAAGAGCACTCCTATACATGGTGATGCTCTTTTTTACGTAAAGAAAATCTTGTTTAATTTTAGTCTATTATCCTACGCACAATTATAGTAACGTGAATAGTCCGAAACAAATCTGTTTCGGACTGGTGGTTCAATATTTTATCCACTATATTCAACTTTATTTGTATTCGTAGTATGAATTTTCTGATTTTTTAAGTAAGAAAACTGGATTACGTTAATTAATAGATACTCCACCAGAGACACTCAGTTTTGTTGGTGCTGGCGTATCTCCACCATTAAATGAAGAGTGTTGTGATACATTTAAACTAATCATGCTACATGCTAATGTACTTACTATTATCGTACTGAATAACAATTTTTTTATTTTTTTCATTACTTTAACGCTCCTTTTCTTAAATGTTTCTTATCAGCATTATTACTAATATAGAAATACTTACTCGCTTTAACATGATTATTTGTTTCGTAAAATTGCAGTGCTAAAATCTCTGCATATTCTTTTACACAATCCCACATTTCCTCTTTTTCAAAATAAGAAATGGCATCAGTAACTACTTTTTCTAGTTTAATTCTAGGCAGTTCTGTGATTAGTTCATTTAAAACTGCGAAACGGTGTATATATTCTTCATTTCCTGACTCATTTGAATATTTCATTCCTTGCTCGATATATGATCTTGCTGTTTCAACGCCTTCTAACTTATAATATGCTCTTGCTAAGACAAATAATGCTTTAAAATGGTTCGGTATGGTATTTATAATTTCAGAACTCTGTCTAATCGCCAATGGATATAAATCTTGAATATTATATAACCAGCCTAAATTGGATCGTACTCGTAATAATAATTGTTCTTCATCATACTTCTTAAAAATATCAATAACCATATTGAGACATTCTTCCGCTCTTTCAAATTCTCTTAGATCTATACAAGCCAGTCCATATACATTGTCGCATAAAGCAATATTAATTTTATAGCCTACATGATTCAAATATATTTCTTTGGCTTTAACTGCATGTTGAATCGCTTCAAATGGTTGATAAGATTGATAACAGTATGTTGAAAATCTATACTCAAACTCAGCTTTTTCTATTTCGTCAGGTATATCTTTTAAAAGTCCTTCCGCCTTTTCATAGTGTGTTTTTGCCTCAGTATAATTTGCTATAATTGTAGAGTGGATTGCCTTAAAGAAATAATAATAGTAAGCTAAAAATGAAAATTCATCTTTAATATGAGGTAGTTTTTCTATTTGATTAAAAGAATCCTTTGTAATACTGATTCCATCTACCAAAACTTTATATCTAAAATTCAGTAGGGAATAATAGAATGATACATATTGGTCTGTTTCTATTCCTTTTAAACTTTCTTTTACTTTTAGATATGTTTGTTTTGCTTCTACTACATGATATAAACGAATTTCTTCATACCATTCATGTAATAATTCCATCAATTGTTTATTACTTTTTTCTTGAACAGTCATAATATCCCCCATTTATCTATAAAGGCTTATTCTGATAATAACAGGAATTCGATAAATTAAATTTAATCATGATTTTTTTCATAAATATACAGAATATTCTGAATTAAAGAGCTGTCCATGTTTTTAAATTTGAAAAGTATAGGTAAGGTAGTACAAGTTTCGTTAATGTATTTTTTGATTTTTTTACAGTTTTCTATTAAATACTTCTTATTAGGGGGAGCGTAGGTTTTTGATAAGTATCATAGGAAGCGTAACTTTTCATAAAATGTAGGTTTATACTTCCGCTAAGTAATTATCATAATGAGAGTATACAGATGTATCAAACGAAACTGCTACTTAATCAAATATGATTTAATACTTTCTTAGTTTTGGTTAGGGAAATTTATCATTTTAGCCAAGAAGACTCCTTCCTCAAGGAGCGTGAAGGGTCACAGCCAAGTGAGTAGGTGGGAGATGAATTGGCTTCGAACAAGGGATGGCAGGAAGCCATCCCTTGTTCGACATACAGAAGGTGTTACTTTACTATTTATCGAATGTATGTTTGGTTTATGATAGTTATATACCGAAATGGAGGTGAATGAAATGATGGTCAATAAAGCCTATAAGTTTCGTATCTATCCAAATCAAGCACAAGCAATTCTAATAAACAAAACGATTGGTTGTTCCCGCTTTGTATTCAATCATTTTCTATCCTTATGGGATCACACATACAAAGAGACAGGAAAAGGCTTGACCTATGGTACATGCTCTGCCAAACTCCCTGCTATGAAGAAAGATTTTGTTTGGCTCAAAGAAGTGGATAGTATTGCGATTCAGTCGTCTGTTCACAACCTTGCGGATGCGTATACGCGCTTTTTCAAAAAACAAAACAGCGCCCCGCGCTTTAAATCTAAGAAGAACAACGTACAATCTTATACCACAAAACAAACAAATGAAAATATTGCCGTTGTAGGGAACAAAATAAAGTTGCCGAAACTAGGCCTTGTTCGATTTGCCAAAAGTCGTGAAGTAGAGGGACGTATTGTAAATGCCACTGTTAGACGAAACCCTTCTGGCAGATATTTTGTGTCACTATTAGTTGAAACAGAAGTACAAGAACTTCCGAAAACACATTCTTACATTGGAATAGATGTAGGACTAAAAGATTTCGCTATTTTGTCGGATGGAACACCCTATAAAAATCCGAAGTTTTTCCGATTATTAGAAGATAAGTTGGCGAAAGCACAGCGTATTCTTTCTAGAAGAATGAAAGGATCTTCTCGGTGGAATAAACAACGAGTCAAGGTAGCTAGAATTCATGAATACATATCCAATGCTAGAAAAGATTACTTGGACAAAATCTCAACCGAAATCATCAAAAACCACGATGTGATCGGTATAGAGGATTTGCAAGTATCGAATATGTTAAAGAATCATAAGTTAGCAAAAGCAATTAGTGAGGTATCATGGTCACAATTTCGAACTATGTTGGAATATAAAGCAAAATGGTATGGCAAACAAGTCATTGTCGTATCGAAAACATTTGCTTCCAGCCAACTATGTTCTTGTTGTGGATATCAAAACAAAGGCGTTAAAAATCTAAACCTACGTGAATGGGACTGTCCTTCTTGTCGTACACACCATGATAGAGATATTAACGCAAGTATCAATATAAAGAATGAAGCAATAAGGCTTCTAACCGCAAGGACTGCGGGGTTAGCCTAATCAATTAGAGTTCGATAGAACTCTTTACTTAGGAATCCCTCACCTCTAAACGAAGTGAAAGTGGGGGTAGTTCAATGTTATATTTTGTGCTTTCATTAAGTGTACTAGGCAGTCTTTTTATATTTAACTATAGTAACAGCAGAAATTACTAATATAGTGTATTTGATTATGATGAAGGTAGAATGATAATGATGTACAAACTGTATTTGAATGGAGATTTATAAAAAAAGATGAAGTTGAATTCAAAATTTAAAAAGTGAATTACAATAATAGAATTAGTGGGAAAAGGATTACATAGTGTCCATATACGAATGATTAATACATATGAAAAAATGAAATACGTGATTATAGAATCGTAAAAAAGAACTAAAAAATATATTAGTTCTTTTTTTCTACCCTTGTTCCTTTTGGTTGTTGTTTTGTACAGACAGTCTTTATATAAAACAAGACAGGGTTTAAAAACCATTAAAGAATAGAACACTCGAGATTACATAGTGACTTGCATAAGGCCGAAGAAGCAGTATTTCCATGTTGTTCAATTCTTTTCAAAATGAATGAGTTTCTTATATTGAAAAAGCAACATTTGTAGCATGATTAGAATTGAACTGTGCTTCAAATTAACTTGTACAATATAGCTTTTCTCTTTACTGCAAATATCTATCATAATCAACTGAAAGTAAGTCTACTTGGTTTAAATTGGTATTAGGTTTTGGGTTTAAATGGATATTGGAATTATCCATTTAAATTACAAATTTCGGTCTCGATAATAAAATAAATACTATCTCAAATTTCTTAGAAATGGGTTTTGTTTTCGTTCATTCTGAATATCTGTGACATCACCATGCCCACTTAAAACCAGAGTTTTTTCAGGGAGACTAAATAGTTTTTGTTGGATTGTTTTCATTAATAGATTGTGATTTGCTCCGCTTATATCCGTTCTGCCAATACCGCCTTTAAAAAGTACATCTCCTGAGATAAGAATATTTTCATTTTTGATATAGTAAGATACGCTCCCAGGTGAATGCCCAGGGGTAAACAATACTTTCAACGAAAAGGAACCAATATGAATTTCCTCTTCCGTTTCAATCAGATAATTTGCAGGATCTGCCGTTGTTTTCTTTCTACCAGGTAGAGCGGAACGATTTAATTCTGCGTCTGAAAGCCAATCCCGTTCTGCCTGATGAAGATACACGGGGATATCCCACTTTGTTCTTACTTCATCTACTGCCCCAATATGATCAAAATGAGCATGAGTTAAAAGAATAGCTTTGGGAATTAAATCATTTGTTTGTATGTATTGATTAATTTTGTCCGGTTCACCACCAGGATCAAAGATGACGCAAGTTTTGTCGGCATTAGACAAAATATATGCATTTGCTTTGATTGGTCCTACAGGGATTCGTATCCATTCCATGCTGTACACTTCCTTTGCGTTAATGTTACTGAAATACTTATACAATACAATAAGAGCATTCCAATTAGAAATAGCATTATTCTAGCTTAAACTACAAGTAACCTTTGATACAATATTCTTGTAAAGGATGAAGGGGAAGGAAAAAAAGATAGATACTACTTTTAGATAGTTTAAGGACCCATCAGGACGAAGTAGATTTGAATCTATTAACTTTCCAAATCATTGTATAAGACAAAAAAATCTGTTATACATTTACAAGTGGGATCCTACACAGAATCAGGATTTTTTATTTGGATTTTGTTTGATCCCGTTAATATGTTCATTTTTAAGCGTTTATTGCATTTAAAATTGAAACTTTATTTGTCGTAAATAGTACATAATTTTGTTTTACCGTTTTGATTAAAATACGATCCGTTGTTCCATATGCAGTGCCAATACGGATTGCACTAGTCTCTTCAACACCCGCATAGGTAGCATCTTCAGTAACCTCAATTACATCACGTAATGGAATGGTGACCTCTGCCAATTGCCATGAAATTATTAACTCTTCTTTTGTTTTTTTTACATCAATACCTAGCATTATACCAAGACCTTTCTATAATAGAATGCTACACTTCTAATCTTATTATACAAATTTTTAGATTATTTTTCCATATGTAGGAATAGAATTGGTTTCTGCGTGTTAGTATCTTTAGCGTATCGAACGAAAAGGAGGATATACTGTCTTTCTGTTAAGAAATATGTTAAGAACAAAAGTTCACTTTAAATTAATATGAATTTGATATGGTTGTAGTATTATAAACGAGAAATATTAAGAGTGGCAGGAAGGAAATGAATAATGAGAATTAAATTAGTAGGGATTTTTACTTGTATGATTGTGATACTTGGTATCTTTATCGTTTATACCAATCAATCTATTGGTAAAGAACCAAAAAAAACAAACTATGAAACTCATGAAAACTCCATAAATAGAGAGAAAAATGGTACTTCAAATAACATAGCAAGTTCTTTTGCTAGTATACAGTCTGTAGTTAATAAGAAATACGGATTGCCCGAAGACTATAAACCGGAGGATTTAGTTGTACCAAATGTACCATTCTCATTCAGTGGAACGCTAGAAAAGAGTTACCTTCGTAAAGAGGCAGCAGAAGCACTAGAAAGGTTATTTGATTTAGCAAAGAAAGAAGGAATCCAGTTGAATGCTGTTTCAGGGTTTCGCTCATATAATTATCAAAAAAACTTGTATGCAAACAACGTGAAAAGAAAAGGACAAGAGCATACGGATCGCTTCTCGGCAAAGCCAGGACATAGTGAACATCAAACAGGATTAACGATGGATGTTTCTTCTAAAAGTGCAAATAATGAGCTAGAGTTAACCTTTGCGAATACGAAAGAAGGAAAATGGCTAAAAAAAAATGCGCATCGTGCAGGATTTATCATCCGTTATCCAAAATGTAAAGAGAGTATTACTGGATATGCTTATGAACCGTGGCATATTCGCTATGTAGGGGATATTGCTGAAAGTATATATAAGAAAAAGCTGACTTTAGAAGAATATATGAATCTGTAAAAATAGAACTGTAAACGATACTACTATTTTAAAGATGAAAGGGGAGCGATTCATATATTTACAGTAATGTGAGTAGTAGAATCTTACGTTAGGCGCCGAATGATAAATATTAGGCTAATATATAATTGGAATCAGAGAGTAACGAAAAAGAATATAAATATTACGTATTCGTTTTTTTACTAAAAGATAGGGCAGCATTCTAATTAGAATGCTGCCCTATTATTTTTAGTATAATCTATTGAAGTACTTTTTCAATTTTAGGCATTACAGCAATTGGTGGTAAAGATTTGGTCCATGCAGCAGCATAAACATTTAACTGTTCACCTATAGTGTAATTTTCACCATCTGAAATAGGAACTCTTAAAATCTTATTTTGATTTACTAACTCCCACCAATCATTTTGGTAAGCGAGAGCTTCATCTTTTGTAGATGTAGAAGCAACCACTAAATAATTGTTTTCTACTGAAATGACATATCCAGTAAAAGGATCTTGTTCTTGTTTATGAATAGAATAAATAGGTGCAGTGCTTACAGACGTCTTATTAGAATCTGCAAATGCCGGTGTTAATCCGAAAGTAAATCCACATCCTAATGTTAAAGCTGTTACGGTTGTTACTAATTTTTGTTTTTTTGTAAACATAATATATATCCCCCTTATATTTTATCCTACACTAGCCATTTTCAAGTTCTATGCATATAAAGCCTTTTAATATTAAGATATTTAACAGTTCTGTCACATATAATCCATAAATGTTAATATTATCTATTAATGGAAGTGAATCTATGTTATAATTCACTAGGTGAACTATTATTGTTACATTCATCCCCTGATGAATGTATACCCTTCCTTAATTGTAAATATGTTCGATTTTATTGGTGAAGAGGGAAGAAACCCCTCTTCTTTTTTTGTTCCCTCTAAAGTTCGAAGGTGCCTTAAGGAAGTAAAAAGATGGATATTGTGTTTATATATTAGAAAAAACATTTGTGACTGCTTCCGGTGGGTATAATATTAAAAGTTCTAGTAATCATGGCAGCTAATTGACTAGATTACAGGAGCATGCATAGTGGTATGTAACGGAGAATTGAAGAGTAATTAGGCTTTATAAACATCGTATTTTTGTTGAAAATGTCGCGTCTTTTGTTAATTAAAAGGGGAGCTATTTGAAATTGACATCACTTTTATCTGTAACTATAATGGTTACGGTAAGTTCGGTCATTAATTCGAATTTCTAAATTAATGCTAGTATATTTCCTTTCTTTCTAAGTGTGACAATAAGCGAATAACTATGTTGCAATGGAGGTTTAGATTCTATCTCATATTCAAAGAACAGTTAAGTTATATTATTCAAATTTACGATGAGTTAATACTAAAAAAATAACATTTTCCATCGTATTCTTTTTGAAATGCTTAGTTAAAAAAGAGGAAATATCTGCAGGAAGCAAATCAGGCTGTGGTATGTAGAAAGAAATCCTATAAAAAGGTCATAATATGGAATAATAGGTAAGGTTCATTTTAATGAATACGAGCAGTGTAGCATCAGGGCATTTTTAATAAAAATCTAGAAAAAAATTAAGAGGGTGAGTCCGTTGCGTAATCATTCACATGTGCAATTTTATGTATTGATATTAGCTCTAATAGCTTATTTAAGCTTTTGTTTTATATTTTTATTTGTTTTTCCAAATCACTATTTTGTATCAGATTTTAATATACGACTATCATCCTTAGTTGTTGAAGTTACTGTATTTATCTCATTACTTTACTCTATAGCATCAAGAAAAATTAAACTAGGAGTCTTTTGGATTTGTATTACTATTGCAATAGGGTGTTTTTTGATAGGAAATTTTATATCCGCTTTTCAAGTACTTAATATAGAATTACCAATACAAAATTTTAATATCTCTGATGTATTTTTGTTGTTTTTCTTATTCTTCTTTCTCTTTGCATTCCTTTATAAAATCATGATGGAATGTAATAAATGGGAAAAAGCATATTTGATTTGTGATTTATGTATTGTTATTACTGCCATTTTTACCTTAGAGTGGTACCTATTTAATAAACCTTCTGCAAATATCTTATTCTTATCTATTGGAGATGTTTTTCTTTCGTTTATTTTCCCAATTATAGATTTATTACTGCTATTACTAGGAGTTAGCCTTATCTTTCGGCCAGCAATTTTTAATGCGAAAAGTAAATTATTTATTTTTATCTTAGTACTAACTGGATTGTCTATTACGGACTATTTATATTTTTATTTACAAGATGATTTATCACATCGTTCACTCATATTATTAAGGTGTTTGTATAGAGTTTTTCTATTATTCATTGCCATTGCTGCTACTATTCCAAGGAGTACATCTTCTAGAAGAGATTACTTTATTATTAATCCGACATTTGGAAAGAAACTTCTTGTCATATTCCCTTATCTTGCAGTTGCAATTTTAATTGGTTTTACTTTCAAAGAGCAAACTTCTTCAGCTACACTGATTACGGGCAATTGTATTGCCTTTGTATTTGTACTGATTCGTCATACAATTGTACGAATGCAAAACAAAGATTTAACCGAAACATTAAAAGTGTTTAATAATCAATTAGAGCAAAAAGTATCTCAAAGAACGGAAGATTTAATAAAAAAATCTAATGATTTGGTGAAAAATCAAGAGAGGTTTAAGTCCTTATATGAGTATCATCCAGACCCTATATTAACAATTGATTCAAATGGTACCGTTTTAAATATAAACCAATCTGGAAGTATATTATTAGGGATGGACAGTACTACTTTAATAGGCAAAGAGTGCTTTTCTATTTTTTTAGATGAGGATAAACCTGAATTGGAAGCAGCTCTAAAGATGGGGAAACGATGTAGTTCGTCTTCGTTACAGTTACGTGTGAAAAATAATAATGAGAAGGATATACATTTTTGGTACGTTACAATTGTTCCTATCATGATAGAAGGACAAACTTTTGGGAGTTATATAATGGTAAAAGACATAACGAGGATGAAGCAACAACAGGATGAGATAAACTATCTAGCATTTCATGATACAGTGACGGGGATTGGGAATCGAATATTCTTCCAACAAGAATTAGACAGATCTATTGAGCGGGTACAAAAAACACAGGACAAGTTTGGACTCCTGTATATAGATTTAAACCGCTTTAAGAACATTAATGATACACTGGGTCATGCAATTGGTGACAGGGTTTTAAAAGAAGTTGCTAACCGTTTTAGGACATGTCTGCCACCAACTATTCCTATAGCAAGAATAGGGGGAGATGAGTTTGCAATCATTGTCCATAACAAAACAGAGCAACAGCTATTAGATTTGTGCGAAATACTATTTCGTATAACTGAAGAACCATTTGTAATAAATCAACACAGCTTTTATTTATCCCTTAGTATAGGAATAGCGTTGTATCCATTTGGAGGAACAAATGCCACAACACTTTTACAACATGCTGATATTGCTATGTATAGCGCAAAGGAAGATGGTAGCAATGCTGTTTGTATATACGACGAGACATTATCTCAAAAAATAACAAGACGATTACAATTAGAGCAAGATTTACCGAATGCAATTGAAAATAATGAGTTGTTTTTATTGTACCAACCACAAGTTGATAGTAAGGCAGGAAAGGTTATTAGTGCAGAGGCATTAATACGTTGGCAACATCCAGAGCTGGGGCTAATTTCACCTTTTGAGTTTATACCTATCGCGGAAAAAACATCACAGATTATTTCAATTGGAAAATGGACGCTACAGCAAGCGTGTTTACAACTGAAAGAATGGCATTCTGCAGGTTATACAAATCTAAAAATGGGGATAAATTTATCAGCTATAGAGTTTGAACAGAAAGATTTTGTTCAAACGATTATATCTACCATTGAAGAAGTTGGAGTACCAGCTAATTTGATTGATTTGGAATTAACGGAGCGAATTGCCATGGTAGATGAAAAAGAAACTTTATCGAAGTTAAACGCATTAAAATCGTATGGTGTACATTTATCAATTGATGATTTTGGTACAGGATATTCTTCATTAGCCTATTTACCTTTGTATCCAATTGATACTTTGAAAATTCCAAGAGAATTTGTGAATAGGATTGGAACTTCGAATGATGGAGATGAAATTATACAAACTATTATTTCGCTAGCCCATACTTTGAATATGAAAGTAATAGCAGAAGGGGTAGAAACGAAGGAACAGTTAATAGTGTTACAACGTAATTCATGTTATCTAATTCAAGGTTATTACTACAGTAAGCCTGTAAATGAAGATGAATTTATCAATTTTTTAAACACGACAAATAACAAATAAGTCCAAAAAAATATATATAAAGTAAAGTGAGAAAACGTTCTACCCATATGGAGTAGAACGTTTTTCTTATGTTTACTTTCAGAAGGTATGCTGCTAGGTTTCTGTTTTTGAGAGTAAACTTAATATTTATATTCCCAGTATTAGATTTGTTTTAAGCTTAGAAAATATCTTGATTCATTTATCCTAATTGTGTAATATATGATTATATTGTTGATTTATTTGATTCCGTTTATTCCCACACCTTCTTGTGTTGTGGTTGAGTTGTAGAAGCAAGTTACGTCTTGTTTCAATTGTGAAAGGGCTTCTTTGAGCCGATTAGTGTATATATAGCTTATTTTGCTATGCACATTATTAATCGACTTGAAGAAGCCTTTTTTGTACTGTTTTCAAGTTCGCAGGCTGGATTATGAATCTTAACAAATTACAAGAAAGAGGAGATATGAAAATGAAAAAAGATAACATTTGGACAGTATTAGATGATTCAAAAGAGCAGGAAAAAAGAAAGTAATCCAAAGAGCCAGGTAATATATTTATTGTTAGGAATAAGCTATCGGAAATTACAGATGAAGAATTACTATTTGAATAAAGTGAAGGTAGCTTATAGAGGGTAAAAGGAAGAACTAAGTGATGTATATACTTGGATCTTCTTTTTTTATTGACAAAAAGAAATTGGAGATGAATATTATGCTTACAAAAATTATTATTGGTCTATTTTGTTATGTGTTTTTGGTAGTTTGTAATTCAAAGGAAAAATTTCTAATAGAAGAAGCAAAGAAAAAAGAAAGGGAAAATAAAACGATGGAACGCCCCGTTTATTGGTGCCCAAGAGAAAATAGACCTATCGGAAGAGAACAAGAGCGTGTTACTGCTCCAACAAAAGAAATCCACTTAGAAAAGGATGTAGAAAGTGTACATAATCTAGTTACTACATTAGTTCGTGAGAATCTCGATAAAGAAGAGGGTAACAAGTTAAAACATGAAGCTATAGAAGAAGTGGAGTACGATGAAGCGGTTTATGATATTCCATTTCCAAGTGATGAGGATATACCAGAAGGACTATTAGGATGTGGGAATTTTATCCAGAAATAGAACGTGTTTCGATTCCATTAGAAGTAGAACACATAGAACACATTTTTCCAGTTCCACAAGGAGTATCCAATGTAGAAGATATGTTTTTTGTGACGTAGGCTGCAAAAGTGATAGGACGATAGCAATGACTGACACGTGTTATGAATATGTCTGATAACAAGCGTTATTGGATTCATACAGAGGGAGAAATATTACCAGAGAATTAACTGCTATATATAGCATTATAAATTGATTCATCTTATTTCTATACATTAGTTGTATCTAAGAAAAGATAACTAGGAAATATATGAATGTACTTCCTAGTTATTTTTTCTTAAATAGCATGAAATACAGCATTATCTCACTTATTTGTACAAGGAGAAAATATTTTTTATTTTTGTACAAGTGAGTGGGATAGAGTAATTCACCATATAAGGATATTCGACTATAATGAGACATTGTACGTCATTGTAATATTAAAATATTTTGAGATTGAGGTGATTAACAGTCTTAGAATAGGAGAATTGAGAACTCTTCGTAATATTACAATGCTTTAAATAGATAGTATCAAATCATGAGTTATTGTATGAAAAAAATTTTATTAAAGTAAATAGGAGTGATAATATATGGCAATCGATCATATAAGCAACAACGTAGTAGAAAAATTAAAACAAACGGTGCGCTATGAAAAGAAACAAGTTCAGGTATTATGTGTAAGTAAAAGTAGTTCTAATATACACGCTTACATGATTTTCCCAGAATTTTCAGAGGTTAAAATTCCAACTACCGAACTAGATGAATATATAGAAAATCTATCAATAAGCTTGAAATATGTCATTGATCGCAAGTTGAGTCAACAAGAAATAGAAAAACAAAATCATTCGTTCATTATGACATGTGCAGTTGAGGAAGATGGATTGGTAGATGATGAAACTATTCATTTCAATACGACTTATGTTAAACCACCAACAATTGCAAATAAAGTATTTAAGTTAGTATGTGGATTAGGACATCGTTTAGATAGTTTAAAAGAGTTACATATTACAGTGTTAAATAATAATATTAATCGAATTGAAATTGGATTTTACAATGAAAATGAAACATATACGGCAGTAGAGAAGGAAGAAATCGCGAATGCAATTATGGGGGCATATACAAAAGCAAATATCTATTATGCTGCAGATCTCTATTACGTTGCAGAAGGAGATCAAATCAAATTAAAGAGCGTTAAACCAAAATTAGCGGGGGATGTGTGATGAAACAAGAAAAACGGATGATAGGAGTCTTATGTACGCTTGTTTTAATGGCTTTACTTTTTATCCCCTTACAAGCAGTTCAGGCCTCTGTAAAAGTAGATTTTAATGAATTAAAGGGGAACGATGTTTCGTCATCTTTTAAAGAGGGATTAAACAATCGAACGAAAACAACAGAGAAAGATGATTCATTTGGCTCATCAATCATACAAAGGATTGAAGGTTTGTATGCACCGGCTTTTAAGGTAGGAGTAAATATCTTTTCTATTTCATTCGTATTAGGCATTATTGTCATGGTGATGGCGTTAATTACAAAGAATGGCCAATGGATGAAGTGGGCAACTGGAAGTATGATTTTCTCATTTATTAGTATGATGTTCATAAGACTGAGTGTGTATTTCTTGTTCAGTTCGGATGTATTTTCGTTTATGAACATCTTTACGGATTTTTTAAATCTGTTTAAGGCAACAGCACTTATTTTCACACCGTTTATGCTAATCGCAGGTATTCGTTTAAGAAAAATTCATGAGAGTACGAAACAGCCAGAGTATTACCGTTGGTCCAACCGGGTTATAACGGGCTCTTGTTTGCTGTGTATGTTAGCCGTACTCGCTCCATGGCTATTTGCTAATATGTAAACCTATATATAAAGATGATAAAAGGTACTGAATTTACATTCTGTACCTTTTATCTATCTAGTTGGTTTCTTTTTTCATATTCTTCAAGTATCTCCGGCAATATAGGAGATAATATGCAACTTAGAAATACAGTTGTACTTTTGCAGGTGAAAAGGTTTGAAAAAGCTGAATCTGTTTCTTGTTCTGTTACCGTAATATCTACTATAAGCTTTAACATATCTATTACAATCCTCTTTAGGTTAGTTCGTAAATTAATAGAGGAATATCATACCATTATTATAATTGAATGTAAAAATTTCTCAATTGAAAATAACCTCATTTATTTTGAAAGGACTGTTTGCTTTGAAAAGAAATCGAGAATATATTGTTTTGCGAAATTCCATTTTAATCGGTTGGCTGCTCACAATTATTGTTATGGGCCTATCTATCTATTTTTCTTCCATTGTGTATGTATTAATCGGTTGTTTCATTCTGTCCCTAAAATACGGATTAATGGGCACAATAAAGAATGTAGAAAAACGTTTACCCACCTGGGCTAACTTTGGTGTTATTGAAAAGCCAGTAAATAGAAGGGTAACTAGACCTTTTCAGTTTCGGGGTGGGCTCCTTGTTTCTTTAGCATTGGGATTCGTAGAGATGGTGATAAAAGGCTTATGTATCTCATATTTTATTTTAGGACTAGAAACGTATATATATCATTTGATGCGCAGTAACGTAAGAATGTGAAAAGGAGGATTTTATCATTTTAGCCAAGAAGACTCCTCCCTCAAGGAGCGTGAAGGGTCACAGCCCAGTGAGGAGGTTGGAGATGAATTGGCTTCGAACAAGGGATGGCAGGAAGCCATCTTAATTGTTCGACATACAGAAAGTGTTACTTCACTACCTACTGAATGTATGTTTGGTTTATGATAGTTATATACCGAAATGGAGGTGAATGAAATGATGGTCAATAAAGCCTATAAGTTTCGTATCTATCCAAATCAAGCACAAGCAATTCTAATTAACAAAACGATTGGTTGTTCCCGCTTTGTATTCAATCATTTTCTATCCTTATGGGATCACACATACAAAGAGACAGGAAAAGGCTTGACCTATGGTACATGTTCTGCCAAACTCCCTGCCATGAAGAAAGAGTTTGTTTGGCTAAAAGAAGTGGATAGTATTGCTATACAGTCGTCTGTTCGCAACCTTGCCGATGCTTATACGCGCTTTTTCAAAAAACAAAACAGCGCCCCGCGCTTTCAATCTAAGAAGAACAACGTACAATCTTACACCACAAAACAAACAAATCAAAATATTGCCGTTGTAGGGAACAAAATAAAGTTGCCGAAACTAGGCCTTGTTCGATTCGCTAAAAGTCGTGAAGTAGAGGGACGTATTGTAAATGCGACTGTTAGACGAAACCCTTCTGACAGATATTTTGTGTCACTATTAGTTGAAACAGAAGTACAAGAACTTCCGAAAACACATTCTTACATTGGAATAGATGTAGGACTCAAAGATTTCGCTACTTTTTCAGATGGAACACTCTATAAAAATCCGAAGTTTTTCCGATCATTAGAAGATAAGTTGGCGAAAGCACAGCGTGTTTTTTCTAGAAGAATGAAAGGATCTTCTCGCTGGAATAAACAACGAGTAAAGGTAGCTAGAATTCATGAATACATATCAAATGCTAGAAAAGATTACTTGGATAAAATCTCAACTGAAATCATCAAAAACCACGATGTTATCGGTATAGAGGATTTGCAAGTATCAAATATGTTAACAAATCGTAAGTTGGCAAAAGCAATTAGTGAAGTATCTTGGTCACAGTTTCGAACCATGTTGGAATATAAAGCAAAATGGTATGGCAAACAAGTCATTGCCGTATCGAAAACATTTGCTTCCAGCCAATTATGTTCTTGTTGTGGATATCAAAACAAAGACGTTAAAAATCTAAACCTACGTGAATGGGAGTGTCCTTCTTGTCGTACACACCATGATAGGGATATTAACGCAAGTATCAATATAAAGAATGAAGCAATAAGGCTTCTAACCGCAAGGACTGCGGGGATAGCCTAATCAATTAGAGTTCGATAGAACTCTTTACTTAGGAATCCCTCACTTCTAAACGAAGTGAAAGTGGGGGTAGTTCAAGGAAGTGAGAAATCAGCCAGGTGGACACAGGGTATTTTTAGAAAAAAATCCTCTTTTCAAAACCCATTTCGACAAAACTATAAGCATATTAAGGCAATTGATTGGATGATGGAACAACAGCTGCCGTGTATTTCTATTGCCGCGTTTCATCCAAAATGCAGTCTAAAAAGGGTAAATGTTCATTCTAAAGATAAACATGTCCTATATTATAACGATCTAAAAAAATGTATTGAATCATATATTGAACCGCAACTAACAATCGATGAAGTCCAACATATCTATCAAACTATATTACAAGTAAACATTATGGATAAGGATATTGAGAAGAAACATGTGAAGTATTTACAGAATAAATTCGCTAAACAATAAGAAACGGAGAAAGGAACAATGTTATATATAATAGGATTTTTGGTAATCATCGTAGTAGTTATTCGTCTTAACGTGAAGTATTATCGGTTAAAAGGTAACCCAAAAGATTTTGTGATGAAAAAGAATGATTAAAAATATATCTTAGACATAAAGGTAATAGACTACGTACATTATTTGGAACGTCATTAAAAATCCATAAGAACCGTTTTAAGACTGATAAATAGATGAGTGTAACTATATTTATATTTATGGATATAGATGATAAAATAGATAATTGAACTACTCACCACTTAACGTCCTTACGGACTGTTTGAAGTGGGATATTCCTGCGAACACCGATGTATCCACCGGTTATCTTAGCAGGCTCTGCCCGTAGCCCCTAAGGTGAAAACATAAGTATCTTGTACGTTGACTCACCACGCTTCCTACTTTAGCTTGGTTTTCGCAACTTCACCAAACGTGGGGTGAAAGAACGTTGAAGATTTTACGGTTGCAACGTTTTTCTGCAACCAACCTCATATCTTCAGTTTTCAAAGAGCAATGTGTACAAGTATATGGTAGCAAACATGTTAGTTTATGCCAACCGACATTCATCTCCCACCTAAAATTGGTGTTTTACACCTTCACAATTTTGAGGAAGGAGTCTTCTGTCGGAAAACGATAAAAATAAATAGGAGGTTTAGTTGTGAAAGAAGTGCTAGATGTTGAAACGTATTTACAAAAAATGAAGAATCAGAAAATAAATTATGACAAAGTATTAAGAAAAATGATAAAAGATTGGGAAGTAAGAAATGAAAGACCAAAAGTGTTACTTCATTCGTGTTGTGCTCCTTGTAGTACTTCTTCATTAGAATTTCTTGCAGAACATGCAGATGTTACAATCTTCTTCTCAAATTCAAATATCCATCCGAAAAGTGAATACATGCGACGCTCTAATGAACAAAAGATTTTTGTAGAAAAGTTTAATGATCGTACAGGGCATACAGTAGGCTTTATTGAAGATGACTATCGTTCAAATGTATTTTTTAAAATGGTAAAAGAGGAAGGTTTGGCAGAAGAGCCAGAAGGTGGGCTTCGTTGTTCAGCTTGTTTTGATATGAGATTGGATCGTTCAGCTGAGGTAGCACAAGAAAGGGGATTTGATTACTTCGGTAGTGCGATTACTCTTTCTAAAAATAAAAATAGTCAATTAATAAATGAACTTGGAATCGGTGTGCAACAAAATTATGATTCACGTTATTTACCAAGTGATTTCAAAAAAAGTAACGGGTATCAACGTTCAATTGAAATGTGTAATGAATATGACGTGTTCCGTCAGTGTTATTGTGGATGTTCATTTGCAGCAGAAAAACAAGGTATAGATTTACGATTGGTGAACAAAGATGCAATAAATTATCTGAAAGAAAATAATCTTAGTTTAAAAAAAGAGATTTAATCGTGAAAAATTTGATGTGAAATTAACCTATGATCTAAAAAGGAAATGTATTATATTTCTAAATGTAAAAAGCTAAAATAGTTGTGGAATAACTCCTTACTGGCTAAATTTCTAGAGTAGAAAAAACCAATAAGGAGTGTTTTTTTAATCTCGCATTGCCCCTGCCTCTCGGGAAGTCATTGCTCCTTGTCCCGCTCTTACATCATTTTGAATTTCTTGTTTCACTTTTTGTGCATCAGTTTCAGCGAAATTTGGTTTCATAACAGAACCAGTGCTTTTTATAGCTTTTTTATGACCTTGCATACAAATCCTCCTCGATTTAACATTTAACAATCTTATTATTTACAAAAACATACTCTGTTTACTCCGAGTAGTTGAAAGAATATCACGTAAAGTAAAAAAGCGATTAAATTAGTTTTCGATATACTATTTAAATAAGAAGAAATAATATTACTAAATCTTAAATTCTGTATATAAAATTAATAAGAATCATGATATGATGAAAGTAACAAAATACTTCTAAAACTATCTTGCAAAAGGACACACCTACGCATACATATGCTATAGGTGTGTCCTTTTTTATTTGTTTTAAAAATTTGATACCAAAAGGAGAGATATATGTTGTGTGCTATTGAGATTACACCGACAAATGTGCCTTTTAAAAAAGTGTCTAGGCTAAAAAAGAATGAGAGTAGCATGGTATTGGAATGTCCAAAATGTGAAAATCACTCATTTAAAGCTGTTTTTAATGATTATCCGAATTGGATTCAGTCTTGTAGTTGTTGTAATTATCGAGCGGTCAATTCAATATATAGTCCATTTGTTTATTAAGTAGAGAGAAACGCTTATTAGGAGGGTAATACATTATAGGATTTGAGATTAAGGTTATTTGTATTCCGTCATTCGTTTTTTTATGACTGCATGCAACAGTTTGCCACAAATAAATAATTCGATGCCGGCACAAACCGTACGAAAAGGAATACAACAGTATGCAGAAGGGAAAGGTATTGTTGATATTCCAGAAATTTATAAGAATAAATTAAAAGGCTTAGAAACAGTTAAAGGAAAGGTAGTACATATAAAGGATGGAGATCCGATAGACGTAAGCATAGATGTCAGAAATAGACGGTAAGATTGCTGTTATTGGATCCTCCCGAGTTCGTATCACAGAAGAGTCCACCACAAAAGTTGTGGAAGAAAGCGTCGTTATTTTTAAAGAAACAATTAAAAAAGCGTAACATTGGCCTATGATGGTGGACTAAAAGAGGACAAGTATGGCAGGAAATTGGCATATGTATTTTGTGAAGGGATCACTATTAACGAATTAATGGTCAAATCAGGATATGGTATTGTAGCTTACATTTCAAAATCTAACACTTCACTGCTCCCACAAATGCTAGAAAGCGAAAAAGATGCAAAGGCGTCAAAAACTGGTGTGTGGAGCATAAAAGAGTTTGTGTATGAAGAGAAACATCATGATAACCGTAATGATGCGGCTTAGCCCCTAATCCATTGCAATATAAATATTCGTAAAAAATGGAGGTTTTTTGAATGAATGAAAACAAAAGAAATATGCTCTTATCATTTATTATTTCAATTTTATTTATTTTCGCGAGTCTATTACCTTTTAGTAGTAATGAATATGTGTATGTTATCTTCAAAATTGGTGCTGTAGCTGGCGTAATAAATATCGTTATGATGAGCGTCTTCTTGTATTTTCAAATCAAAAAAAACGGGACATTTATTAAATTAGTAAAGTGAGATTTAATAGTTTTCCATACTTTTTCTTTTTAATAAGGGTATGGAAAACCAAAAAAGGAGTGCGAAAGGTGATTCAAGTACCTGGATTTTTGAAGTTGTTTTAACGAAAGAAAGACGGTATGTATATTTAGCGGTAGCAAAAAAGAAAAGCAAAAGGGTGAATACACATATTGTATATAGTTTTGGCCCGCTAGCAAAAGCATTAGAAGCTATGTATGTAACGCGTGATGATTTTGAGAATCTTTTCCCTTTAGAATTAAAAGAGAAGGGTTATGACTGGGAAGGTGTCAAAGATTGAATACTGCCTATTAAAACAGGGTAACCGAAACACGGAAATAAACCAGTCATATATTAGCAAACGTTTTACATTCTACATAAGACAGTTGAGGGGAATATAGGATGTCAATCATTCGAAAGTATCACATTGCAATTGCTTGGACAATCGCTACTAGTGCAATGCTCATAAGTTTGGTGTTTAGTGAATGGATGAAACTACCTCCATGTGATTTATGCTGGTATCAAAGGGTGGCCATGTATCCATTAGTATTCATATTGGGTATAGGAATGTATAAAAAAAATCCCAACGTAAGTACATATGCATTTCCATTTGCATGTATTGGTTTAATAATAGCCGTTTACCAGATAACAATTCAGACTTTCCCAACAAGTGAAATGAAGGTATGTTCAGCAGGCGTTTCTTGTACAGAAGATTACTTGAATTTATTTGGTTTCATTTCGATACCTATGCTATCTTTTGTTGGATTTTTAGCCATCATAATCCTTCTATATGCAAAAGGTCATAAAGATAAAGAAGAGTAAATGGCTCAGTGATTATGAACTATATATACTTGTACAAATAATAAATTGATATTAAAAATAATAAAGAATGTAGAAAAGGAGAAATAAAATATGGCAGAAATGCAAATAAATAAAGAAATGCACAAAATTCCAGAGGCGGATGTAGAATTATTGAAGATTATGGCTCATCCAGTTAGATTACAAATTGTGAAAGAATTAGAACATCGCAAAATTTGTAATGTAACACAATTGACGGAGCTATTAGAGATACCTCAATCTACTGTTTCGCAGCATTTATCTAAGATGCGTGGGAAGATTCTTCGTTCGGAAAGAAGAGGGTTAGAGATGTATTATCATATTGTAAATTCCAAAGCATGCCAGATTGTTAGTGTGTTAGGTTTATAAATAACTTAAGCTAATTAGTAGGTTTCGGAAATAAAAATAAAACAAGGGCAGCTATGCCAGGTAGCCCTTGTTTTATTTGTGATTTTGCATATATTTGTGCGCATTTAGTATAGCAAACATTATTCTTTTCTATCAAATAAAAAGAGCCTGTATGCACAGGCTAAAATTACGTATGAAAAAGAGATCATGATACTCGACCTCTTTTTCATACAAGGGTTAGAGATTAGTTGTTATTCGACTCATACTCATTTTACACTTAATACTCAGAAAATTCAATCTGATTATTGATTTCTCAATATGCTTTGTTTGTTTTTATATTATAATATACCTAATTCTTTTTATTTATGTATCTCTTTATATTTTCCTGGGGTGAATCCTTTTAAAAAGGATTCCTTTTTTATTGCTTTATACAATATAATATAATTCAAATTTAATTTTAAAGTGAAGAATATTAAAAATGAAACATCAAAACTTATGGTATTTTATACAGCGACCGTTGAAATTGCTTGCTTATATAGGAATTGTTGCTTTCCATTGCTAGAGATTAGCACTGAAAATTTATCCACAGCAATAATGATTCCAGGTATTCTAACTCCGTTGAGTAGGATAATATTTACTATCCTTTGTTCCTCAATTAATTTTTTATAAAAATTGTCTTGTGTATACATTAGTAATTTCCTCCTCTCTTTAAATATTCTAATCCTTTTAAATTCTTCTTATTAATATAAAAGGAATGGAGTAATTATAACATTTCTAGGATGGATTTTTATAAAAAATAAAAGCGCTTACAGTAAAGTGAAAATCTCTGCTAATTTATTTTCTTTTTACATTATTAAATATAATTGTATAGATTTATTATAAGATTCTTTTTTATTGCCGGTGAACCAACAGCAAATAAAATAATTGAGTTGTTTCAAGAACTCGAACATCAAGAAGGTAAATACGTAATTGTTGTTACGCATTCACAAGAATTTGCAAAAGAATCAGGTCGAGCAGTTTATTTAAGTAAAAAAGTTAGTAGTAAACGAAATTGAGAATAGTTAAGAAAAAAGCTATTTTTGTTCTTAATTGGCATAATTTTCAAAAATATATAGATGTTAATATTTGTTATATGATATATTTGTCAAAGTACTATTCCTGTAGTTTTAGTAATGAATCTGTAAGATAGTTTGTTGGTCTCATATATTCCTCTTAAATTAAAAAGAACTTGTAGAGATTCCTACAGGCTCTTTTTAGTTTATGGGTTGAATGTGGATTTGAAGTAAAGAAACAATTTTTTGAGAGGAGAAAAGTAAATGTTTATAAAAGCAGAAAGATTATTAATACGAAATTTTGAGTTCAAAGATTGGCAAGCTGTCCATGAGTATACATCAGATAGCAATGTAATGAAATACATACCCGGGGGGGTTTTTACTGAAGAAGATACAAGAAACTTTGTAAATAATAATATGGGTGAAAATGCTGAGAACTTTCCTGTGGTACTGATTGATGAAAATATTCTGATTGGTCATATTGTTTTTCATAAATATTTTGGTGAGCATACTTATGAGATTGGATGGGTATTCAATCCTAAATATTTTAATAAAGGATATGCTTCTGAAGCAGCACAAGCTACATTGAAATATGGGTTTAAGGAGATGAAATTACATAGAATTATAGCGACATGTCAGCCACAAAATACCCCATCATATCGATTGATGGAGAGAATTGGAATGAGAAGAGAAGGCTATTTCAGGAAGTGTATCCCCCATGGAAATGAATGGTGGGATGAATATTATTACGCTATTTTAGAAGAAGAGTAGTGTTTCAGAGCGCATTATTTAAATCAAAATTACAATTTAAATTGTGCTATCGTTTTTTGAAAATTGCTTGGTCTATAAGATCATTAAAATGTGGGCGGTGCACCATGCCCATCAAGCTAATATTATATAAGTTTAATTTCATATAATATTTTTTCTTTTTTCTAAAGATCCAGCGTAAGTTCTTTAAAAATTTGCATCCTAAATAAACTTTATCTTGCTTCAGATTTTTGATTACGCTACACGATTGTGGGACATAAAAAATTATATATGACGCCTAAGATAACAAAGACTGTTTTCTTCTCATATTTATGGGATTTTCGTCCGTGTTTCTGTAAGAGATTAAACAGACGAAACGATATCTTTGTTAATTCTTGGGTGTTTTTTTGTAAAGATTAATAAAAAAATATTTCTTAATTTTAATATTTAAAACTTATGAACACGTGTTACAATGAGGTTCTCCAATTTATTTTATTCTCTTATTTAGAATTTATGGTTTAATATCCAATAATACAAAATTGGTTGTAGTAAATAAATGAATGAAGCGGTTAGAGTGGTTAAAAGGCTATTAAGTATAATTATCCAAAAAATAAATTCACTTAGTTAAGTTTTAGAAAATTTATTATGGTAAGGATTTCATCAAATTTGAATCGTTCTAGATTAAACTTGTGATTCCATCAAAGTCAAAAATCAGCATTTAAATGAATTCCATGTTTCATCTAGGTAATTTAGAACGATTTGTAGTCTTAACATTGCTTAATATAGAAAATAACATATTTGAAAGGTGGATAGATAAAACTCCGCTTGTAAAAATTAAATTGTTATATGAGAAGATATATGTAAAAGGATATAACGGTGATTTCATATCGAATGATACCATAAATGAATGTAGAAAAAATAAAGGAGCAAACAATTAAATACACTATATCAGTTGTAAGAATGAAGGGAAGAAGTAGAAAGTGTTTAAAATAAAAGAGAGATTGGAACAAATGAAGCTTAAAACGAAGTTGTCTATGGCATTTATTGCAATATTAATTATACCTAGTCTTATCGTAGGAATAACATCTTATGATGAGGCGAAAACAGATCTTAATGATACAATTCTACAATCTGCGAAAGATAATGTGAGTATTTTAAATAAGATAGTTGATGATGAATTAGAAAATAAACATGTAGATGTAACTTATTTTGCAAAGATACTTACACAAGGTGATTATAACGCTGACCAATTGCAAAATGTGCAAAGTAAATTTGATCAATATATACAGTTACATCCAGAGATAGAATCAATTTATACTACATCCAGTAATAATCAATTTATTCATGCACCTGTTGGAAAAATACCAGAAGGATTTAATCCATTAGAAAGTAGTTGGTATAAGGATGCAGTAAAAGCTAATGGAGAGATTATTGTTTCGTCTCCCTATAAATCAAAGACTACAGGAAATATGGTAATAGCAATTGCAAAGCAAAATGCTGATAAAAGTGGTGTCATTGGTGTTGACCTAAATATTGATGATATCGTAAAAACTTCTAAAATGATAAAAATAGGAAAACAAGGCTTTGTATCTATAGTAAGTCAAGATAAGACTATAGTTGTTCATCCTACACGTAAGCCAGGGGAGAAATTAGAGAAATCATTAACAGATGAACTATACAAGAAAGAAGATGGAGTAATTACTTATAGCCTTAATGGTGAGGATCGAAACATAAGCTTTAAGACAAACAAAAAAACAGGTTGGAAAATAGCTGGTATAATGCCTATTAAAGAAATTGAAGAGGCTACCAATCCTATTTTTTATAAAACGTTCACTATAATAGGGGCTTCATTGTTGTTAGGTGGAATTGTAATTTTCTTCATTCTTAAATCTATTATTAACCCACTAAGACAATTAGTTATTTCAGCTCAAAGAATTAGTCAGGGAGATTTAACTGAGAAAATAGATATTCGTTCCAAGGATGAACTTGGTCAATTAGGTAGTAGTTTTAACACAATGGCAGAGTCGTTACGTAATATAATTTCTCGAATTAACACATCTGCAGGACATGTGGCCGCTTCGTCTGAGGAACTAACTGCTAGCGTAGAGCAAGCAAGTGTTGCGACAGAACAAATTACAAAAGAAATGGAAGAAATATCGAATAGTGCAGAAGTTCAAAATAATGAAGTTGCGTCTGGAGCGAAATTAATTGGCGAGGTCACGCGTAATATTCAATGCGTAGCTGATAATGCTTCTGAAGTATCGTCTTCATCCTTATACACAAAACAAAAAGCCAATGAAGGCGAACAATTAGTAGAACAAACTGTAACGCAAATGGAGTCAATCCATCATTCTGTTTCTCAATCCGATAATGTAATTAAATTATTAGATAAGAAATCGCAGCAAATCGGAAGTATCTTAGAAGCAATTCAAACTATTGCAGAACAAACAAATCTATTAGCATTAAATGCAGCGATTGAAGCGGCTAGAGCAGGAGAACAGGGGCGTGGATTTGCAATTGTTGCCGATGAAGTCAGGAAGTTAGCAGAGCAATCATCCGAATCTTCAATGGAAATTGGAAGTCTAATTAATGAAATACAAGCAGATGTACATGAGACTGTAAAAGCTATGAATGAAGTAGGAGTTGAAGTGCAGTCGGGAATTCAGGTTGCCAATGATACAAAACAAAGTTTTTATGAAATTTCAAAATCTGCAAATGATATTGTGTCAAAAGTGCATGGTATGGTAGAACTATCAAATAAAATGACAACTGATGCAATGAAAGTCGATACATCAATTAATCAAATATCTATGGCTGTGAAAGAGAATTCTTCAAGTATGCAAACGATAGCCGGTTCATCTGAAGAACAACATGCTTCTATGGAAGAGATAAATTCTTCAGCGGTACAATTAGCACAGATGGCCGAAGAACTTCAAGAATTAATTGGTGGATTTAAGATATAAGTTCAGATTCTAAGATAGAATCCTAGATAGTGTGTTTAAGGATAGAAGTTAAAAATCTTTTAACGATAAAAGGAGCAAATTAATTTGCTCCTTTTTTACTTGAATTCTACATGGAATTTAGCATCAAGGATTCCAAAAGCAACTTTACATGGGAACGGATTTTTCCCTGTTGAAGCAGCACACATACATGAAAGTACCCAATATTCCAATTCTAAAGGTAAGCGAAATGCTTGTATACTGCCATCATTGTTTTTTACTGTTACGATTGGTGTATTTACTCTAGTTGTAGCGAAATCATCTGTTGTTATCATCGCTACTGCATCATTATTATGAAAACCAGCGCTTACAACCTCGTAAGTTAGTCCATCTTTTTCATTGATAATCATAGGTATATTTAAATAGGGGTAGTTATTTATATCATTATGGGTAATTGTTCTCGCTATATTCTTTCTTATCTGATTCCCTTGCATTCCATATACTCCTTTATAATACTCCAAAGATAATTACCTAAATCTATTCTATTTTACGTCTATTATATTCGTAAATTGTATTGTCATATTATTATAGAAAGCATCAGTACATATGAGAGAGCTATGTAATGGATCTATATCGATAACAGTCATATAATTTGTTAGTAAATAACCATCTTCATAATATGTAATTAATATTTCTTCTTCAGATAACAACGAACATAGTAACATGTTTTCAATCAGTTCTTTCTCTTCAGAAGTTAAAATGGGACGTGCAACTTTATTTTTCTCCTTAATCATTTCACGTATTCCGAAGAATTGTTCTGGCATTGCTGCAAATGGAGTCCATTTTATCATCCCCCTGCCTTTTGGCATATTAGCGTTGCTCATGCTTTGTGGCCCCCTAACAGTGTGTTTCTGTATCTTGCTGTTGCATTATTTGTATAGGAAATTCCTCTTAATATGCTATTTTTTCCAAACTTTGTGCGTATTTCATCCATTACTTTCGTTAGCTTTATTTCTTTTTCTCGTTGCATGATGTTATCAAAAAGGGAAATTTGTTCTTCTCCTTCACGAATTAGTTTTGTTAGAGAAATAGTAATACTTCTAATTGGTTCACCAGTATATTGTTGTTGTAGAAAATATAGACAAACTTGATAAATGTCCATGGTTAAGTTAGTCGGACGGCTTAGGGTATGTGTTTTGCTAAAGCCACCCGAATAATTTTTACTATATCCAACAGAAAAATGAACGGTTTGAGCAAGCTTGTTTTGTTGTCTTAATCGATAGCAAACTTCTTCGGTATGTTCCAGTAGGATAATTGGAAATTCTTCTATTGTATAATCACGCATTAAAATTTGGCTTTTTCCTACAGAAGTTGTAACGGGAACATATTTTTCTGAAATCCGACTAAAATCAATTCCATGACTATGTAAGTGTAAGTCTTCGCCCATTACGCCGAAGCTTTGTTTTAAATATTTAAGAGGATAATTAGCTAAATCTCCAATTGAATGTATCCCTTTTTGATTTAATTTTGTTTCAGTTTTATACGAAATTCCCCAAAACTTACTAAGTGGCCGTATGTTCCATAATTTTGTAGGTACATCTTCGTATTTCCAATAAGCGATTCCGTCTTTCTTTTTCTTTGCTTCAATATCTAAGGCCACCTTACTCATCAATAGGTTAGGAGCAATCCCAATTGTGCATTCAATTCGTGTATGTTCATATATTTCACGTTTAAACTGTAATGCAAATTCAATTGGATCTCGGGCAAATAGATGGATACTATCGGTAATATCCATAAAAAATTCATCGATGCTGTATTGATGAAAATCTTCAATAGGAACATATTGTAGGGCTAACTTCGTTATGTAATTGGAGCACTTAATATAGGTTCCCATAATTGGATTCACAATAAGGATATCTTTTTGCTGAGGAATCTCGTATAACCTTGCCAACTTCTTTACTCCCATTGCTTTTAAAGGTGGAGTTGCGGCTAAAACAATGGACCCATTCCTATTCACATCACCGACTACAGCTAATTTTGTATGAAGTGGGTCTAATCCCATTTTGATGCAACTAACAGATGCATAAAAGCTACGAAGATCAACACATAAAATGATTCTATTCGGTAAAATTGAATAGTCATACACTATAACTCCTCCTAAAAACAAGAACATTTGTTCCTTTTTATTATACACGAACTTACGTTCTTTTGCGAAGCGGTTTTTGAAAAAATATTTAATTATATGTAGTAGAAATATGTTGAACGACAGAGAGGAGTAACAGCCTAATGTTTTTGAGGTTTCTAGGATATAAACTGTATTATTTTGGATAGTACAGAAAGTAAATGATGGGAGGATGTAAGGTATATTATTTTTTCAAAAAGTTACAGTAATTTATCGTAAAAGAGGTTGTGATTACGAGTTTATGTGAAAATATAATTTTAAATAGATTTTAGGAGGTTGTTTCATAAATGGAGCAGGTTATACAAGAGTTTTTTTCTTCAAGTAAAAGCTATAAGGTTTAAATCATTAGAAGAAGAGATGGGCTATATACGACAGAAGCTTATAGATGGATGGAGAATTGTGGATGTGAATTTTGGGGTTACATATCACAAGGATTGACGTTGATAGATAGTGAGGAACATATTGCTATGGAACAACTAAAGGAATCTTCAAGAGATGAGTTGTGAACTACTCGCCACTTAGCAAAGCTTGAAGCGGGAGCTTCTCAGTTCCACGACGAAAGTAACCTTTCGTCTCCTTGAGCGTTACTTCGGGGTGCTCCACCCCTAGATGTCCAACGCATGGATGCTCTTTTGGTACGGTTGATATTTTACGCAGGAACCGAATGGCTTGGTTTTCGCACTCTATTTTCTTCCAGCAACCTTCTATATCAAGTTATCAAAGAACTTCATATAGCTAGTTTATCCAAAGTTTTTGGCTATGCCCAACCGAAATTCATCTCCCATCTATCTTGGGCTACCCTCTTCACACGCTTGAGGAAGGAGAATTCTTTCGGGGAATACGTTAAATTAAACTCGGTTATAAATTGTCGGAAAATAAAGCTTGCATAATATATAGTTGTAAATTTCTCATTAATTTTGATGTTAAAAACTATATGAAAATAGTACATTTATAAATAATTAATAACTATATATTTAAATAAAAAAATATTAAACGAGGTGTAATATTCTGATTATTCATATTGATTATACAAAAAAAAGAAAGAGAATAATAGCCTTGTTATTAATTTCTATTGACCTTAGTATTTAAAGGGTCATAAGAACCTTAACTTCACCGCAAAATGTATACCCTTTCATTTTAAGAGAAAAAATATTTTGGGGCATACAAGATAAAGGAGTGTTGTCTATAAAAAAAATTTGTTCCATCAGTATAATTTGTCTCTTTTTTTTATGTTCTTGTTTTAGCTCAAACAGTAAACCCACATCTAAAAAAGAGAAGAGCGACGAAGCAAAAATTACTAAACAAAAGAATTGGGGATTTAAAGCAATATATTCTGATGAGACTAAGATTAATGACTACAAGTCATTACCTAAAGTCAAAGTAGCAATATTGGATAGTGGGATTAATAAAAATCATCAAGATTTAAAAGGGAAAATTGTAAAAGATTATAATGCAATTAATCCAGAAAGCGAAATTGTTGATAATTATGGACATGGAACTGCAGTTGCTGGCATCATAGCCGCTCATGATAATGATTTAGGTCTCACTGGAATATCCCCTAATGCAGAGATTTATGACGTTAAAGTTCTTGATGACAAAGGTTTTGCAGATATTGATACATTAGTTAAAGGTATCCAATGGTGCATTCAAGAAAATGTGCAAATAATGAATATTAGTTTCGGTGTACAATCAGATAATCCGAAGTTAAAAGAAGCTATAGATAAAGCATTAGACAAGGGAATTACAATTGTTGCAGCTTCAGGAAATACATTGGGATTATCAGTTGATTATCCGGCTAAATATGAAAAGGTAATATCTGTTTCAGCAATAAAAGAAAATTTAAAACGATCTGGTGTATCTGCAAAAGGGAAAATAGATTATGCAGCTCCCGGAATTAATATCTTAACCACTGATAATAAAGGTGACTATTCATATTATAGTGGTACTTCTTTCGCCACTGCCTATGTTACGGGTACTGTAGCAGTCCTATTAGCACAAAAAGATCTAACCTTTAATGATCAGAATATTAAATCTTACTTGAATGATAGAACTAAAGATTTAGGTGAAAAAGGATACGATTTTGAATATGGTTCTGGATTAATAATGATAGATTGAAAGAGGAGATTGATTAATGAAAAATATAATTGTTAAAATATTAGTGTTTTCTATGTTACTTACTCTACTTCCTAATTTACAATATGTAAAAGCAGATACAGAAATACAAGATAAAGTAACTTCCGTTGATATAAGTAAAGTAGAGTCTGAAGTAACTAAAGAATTAGGAATTGAAGTTTCAAATGAATTAAAGATTAATACAGAAAAAGAAACAGACGAAAAGGTCGTAGTTAATACAACTTTAGAAACAACAGATTTATCAGTTTCAACAGATATCGACATGAACCTTGAAACAGGGGGAATTACTGTACTAGGTAAGACGGTTGATGAAAATGGTGAAGAAACCAAACAAAACTTTGATGTTTATGTACACGAAGTTGAAGGAAACGACTTTATAGCTACATTCGTTGATCAAGAAACAGGAAAAGAATATGAAGTTAATACTCTAAAAGCAAGTGCTTCTATTTGGCCTGTAGTAGTAGCGGCTGTGGCTAGATATGGTATACAATATGCAATAAAAAAGTATGGAAAACAAGCAGTAACTTCAGCAATGAAACAGGTCCCAAAGAGCATAAATAAGGTTGATGATAAATTCCTTAAGAGAAAAGGAATTGATGCTCACGAATTAAAAAGAGACTACTTGGGTAGAAGTGTTAGTATTTCAAAATATGATATCTATGTGGATAAGAAAACAGGAAGACTTTGGATTTACCTAAAAGGCGGGAAAGGCACTCCGATACCAACTGATTCATTTATAAAATAAAAAAAGTCTAAAGTAATGAAAAAATGACCTTAGATTTTTAGATATAATGAATTATAAGTATGATGTAAAGGATAAAATTTATTATCCTTTACATCAAATATTAATAGGGATGTGTTAAATAATTTGAGTACATTAATAAATGTAGAACTAGCCATTTTCGGAGAAATATTTAATCCAGAAGAGCTAACTAAACAATTTAATTTAGAACCAACAATGACTTATAAAAAAGGTGACTTTATTAGAGGTAATCCGTTGTTTATTCGGGAAGAAACAAACTGGAGTATTGAAACAGGCTATGAAGAATCCCTTAATGCAGAAGAGGTTGTAAAAAAGTTAATTTCCATATTAGAACATAAAAAAAATGAAATAATTAATCTGCAAAGTAAACATAATCTAAAATGCAAATTATCCGTTGTTGTAAAAATAGAAAATAATGAAGTCCCCTCTTTATGTTTTGATCAACATACTATTGGTTTTATCAATAGTATTGGTGCGGAAATTGATATTTGTCTATACTTATTATAAGTCTAGCGATAGGATTAAAATATTTGTTAGATGATGTAATTTATCTTTGATAGTATCTCCAATAAAATTGTTTGGCCTAAGTATTAAACCGAACTCTTCTTCCGATAAAAGATAGAGCCTTCCTTAAGAGGGGGGTTCTTAAAAACTAACTGAATAAGTTAAGATGGACAATAGAAACTAGCTTTTAATATTAATTGAAGATAGTCTCTATAAACGAAATGATTTTACTACTTTTAAAGTAAAGAGTCTAACAGTAAATCCATCTTTTATGGTGAGGCAGGGTTAGAAGTACTTCAGGAGCAGTACTTTAAGATAATTACAAATAAAATTTAAAACGGAAATATACTGATACCATTGTTCTAAAAAGGTTTTTGCTGGGTATTAAAAATAAAAATGTGCTATTTTATCTGTAATATTATAAGAGATTATGATGTTTTATTATTGGTGAAAGAACACAAATCTTTCGTAAGTGAACCTAGCATAATTAATCTCTATACTGATGTCTTTTTATGAAAATAAAGAAGTGAATTTTATTTAATCATATTTATTTTATAAGAATGATAAGATATACTAAAAGTAGGTGCAAAAATGCACTATTTGAAAAAGAGTGCAAGGCAAAAAGGAATCCGTAAAGGATTCCTTTTTTGTTACGAAATTTTATATATTTGGTATGGTGTATATGAGTGCTATATAAATTAAGGGAGAAATGGGAATGAAGAGGTTCATAACTCATGCGAATGGTAATAAGATATTTAAAAAGTTAGTTTTAATGGTATTGCCAATGGTTCTAATGATAATGATGATAACCCCATCGAATGATGCATTTGCAGCCGGCCAATAAAATGCGAGTTCACTAAAAGGTGTGAATCTATTTAATGGAAGCTGGACTGTTGCTATACAAGCTGCAAATTTACAATATGTGTCTGCTGAGCCATCGGGCAATGTAGTAGCAAATCGTAATGCAGTTAATGAATGGGAGAAATTTGAATTAATTCCTACTGGGGAATTATATATGTTTGCTTTAAAAGCAAAAAGTAATGGAAAATACGTTTCGTTTGAGCCGAATGGTAGAGTAGTAGCAGATCGTACATCAATTGGGGCATGGGAAAAATTTATCTTATATAATGGTGGAGACAATGGGATATATGTATTACAAGCGTTAAGTAATGGTAGATTTATATCAGCAAAAGGTGGTAGAGAATTAACAGCTAATAGTTATGTAGCTGGAAGTTGGGAAAGATTTGTTATTGTGTATTTCTAAATTTTGAAGTGTTTTATATATAAATAATAATGACTGGTTTAGTTCATATGTATGCTAAATAAAGAGTTAAGTACTTAATATAAGTGTATATTGAGGTGTAAAAAGGACTGCAAGTAATTGTCAGTCCTTTTTGTATGTTAACTAAGTAACTACTGAGAATGTAATGAGAAGAAAAAGAACCCTATCGGGTTCTTTTTCAAGGCATATTAACAGTAAGGAGAATCATGAAATGCTACTTCAAATCTTTATTAGGGGAAAGATTTTGAAAAAGCTTAACATACATCTATTTTTACATAAATGTAAGATATAGTAAATTGATAATCTTTATACTTACTATTACTAATATTCAATAAAAATAGTTAACACTATGCGTATAGTGTTAACTATTTTTAGTGTAGTATACATTTAGAAATCTAGTATTAGATTATAATTTTCTAAAAAGCTAATAGATTTAGCTTTTGAAATTCTAACTAACATTTAAACGCTTTAATTGAAATTTGGTGCGTAATGACTCTTATAAGCCAAATAAAATAAACAAAGACCCTGTAAAAATACAGGGTCGGATACAAGGTTAAGGGAACGCATAGTTTCTTAAAAACATAATAGCATATATATTTCGTGTAGCTATATGAGGATTTTGACAAATTTAAGAACAAGACAGAAAATTTTCAAGAAATTATATTGGTGGAGATATGATTTGGAAGTGAATTGTTTATCTGTTGATATAGATGAAAAATTTGGAGCGCAGTGATCAAATTTTCTTTAAATAAGGAGTTTAGGCTATTGAGGTAATTGGATCTTTCTGAAAAAGAAAAATGTTTTTCAATTAAAAGAAGAAAAGACACCTTTTGGATGTCTTTTCTTGTGGGATACAGCTCACATATTGCTGAATTTGATATGAAATCATAATTCGACTATGAAATAAACAACTTAAGAAATTCTAACATAATATGGACTGAAAAGAATATGTAATAGTGCATTTTTAGTTCTCAATTGCTTTATGGGATTTAAAAAAGCAGTATAAATAAAAAGGGCATGCAGTCGTATCTGCCGCCCCTTTTAGGAGGAATTCAAGACACCAATAGAACACGTATTGGTAAAAAGGCTCAAAAATAGTATATGTAAAAAGAAAAAGTCCTATACCGAAGGTGGACTGAGCCGTATCTTTATTACTTGTTTAAAAATTAAATTGCATTCTTTTCAAAATCAGTACGGTAAACATATGGTTTGGAATGAATTTAGAAAAAGTATACATGAAAATGGCAGACAACAATTTTGTCGTCTGCCAGTGCCAATGGACTGAATGAGTTAGTCAATTACTATATATTGCTACCTCATTACCAGAAGAGTGAAGCCGCTAGTTCAAACGGCTTAAACCTAGTTTGCCTAATAAAGAAAAAATTATGAGTAGAAATTTTGTTTGCTCTATTTGAAAGGATAATTAGATATTCATCAGACAAGGATAATACAGCATACCTTGAATAGGGTGTAGGAACGAATTAAGGAAAAGAATGTTATTAGGGAAGGGACTGAATCGGGATTGGGAATTTCGGACAGGATTTGGGGAGCTGTGGTTGTCTTTGGTATTGCGACTAATATCACTGCATGTATAATGGCATTATACATGCAAAAGTATGAGCTAATGATAAACTACCTTACAAATATTTTATTTTTAATAATTATAGCGATAACGTATATTAAGATGAAAATTAACAAGTGGGTGGCGTTAGGATTTACGTTAGTTGTAATGGAAAAAGGTATTAAGGCAGGTTATGACTTCTACACACATGATTACTATGGTGTCAGTTGGAGTTTAGCTATCATTGTCTATTGCATATACGAGATGAAAAATTATTATGTTGAAACAAATAAATAGCCGCAAAAAATAAGGGTTAGTAGGTGGAATTCTTGTTAAAGTATACAATTTTTTTAAATAATGATATTACGGTCCTGTTTTTTAATTCAATAACATAAAAAAAAACGCCATAAGGCGTCCCAAAATTGGGTAAACGAGGTTTTAGTTTTCCAATCTAAAGAAATTATGTATCAGCTCACAATGAGAGTATATCATAATATACAATCAAAAAAATATGCATTATTACATATATGAATTGAACAAAAATAAGATGGGAGTAAATCAAAATATCAAAAAAAAGACACTACAAGAGTGTCTTTTTTTTGAAAATACTCTATAATTAACTTTGGGGAAGGTAATGTTAGAGTATTCGTTTAGCATTATCTTTATATTTGATAAACCATGAAATCGAAAGATTTTGTGGTTTATTTTTTGAACAATAGATATTACAGTGTTAGCAGTGAGCTATTGATTATTATAAGCATTGGGAGAGAAGGGATTAAAAATCTAACATCGAATAACGGTTCCGGAATATAGTGTTGCGAAATGATCTCCCATATCCCAAACGGTACTTGCTTGTATATAGCCCTTAAAGCCTTCTGAAGAATAATAAATCTCTTTTGGTATACTTTCTTTAGTTTGGAAATGTGCTTTAGAGTACTTTACATAATGATTTTTAATAACTTTTGATTCTGGAACAATAGTGTTTTTTTGTTCCAATGTTTGCCTAGCACTAGAAGGTGGTATGAATCTTACAGTGTCTTGGTAATTGTGAGCTAAGGTGTCAGCCTGTACACTGTGTGAAGGCACAAAGATGCTTAAACCACTTCCCGCAATTAATGTTGCAAATGCTAACTTTGAGAATTGCGTTAATCTAATCATTTTATAGTCTCCTTTTCATTATTTTGTAAGGTACCTCCTTACACCTCACAGTCTATATCCACTACATAAGGGTGTACATACATATTGATAGACAAAATTCTACAAAATATCTCATGTTTTTTAGGGTGTGTATAATAATCCAATGTTTAATAATTTATCAGAAGTAAAAAAGTAGGTCATATATATAAGAAAATGAATAATTTATGCAGAGAATGTATACGGAATTATTGTTTAAATATTCTAAAAACAGTTGATAAAGATGTGGGATTGTTTTTTAGAAAATATATGATTTCAAAGGTTAAATTTCGAAGTTTGATTCTCTTTTTAAGTTTATTTTTATAATGTTATTTATATTTTTGGATTATTAAGATTTAAATATAAAATATCTATAGATTTTTAGTACAAGCAAACATTTTAAATATAAAAAAGTGAGAAAAATGATAAACATTCTTCTCACTTTCATCAATTAGGGTGGCATATACATAAATATGCATTTAAGAGGATTTTCGGATGAAAAATCCACATGAATAGTATAACAAAATATTTAAGACTCTTCGTATGTAATATTGCATATGAAGAGTCGGTAGTTATAATAGTTAGCATATTTCCATTATTATTTAACAGATTTCCCTAAAAGGTTCACCTTCCTTAAGCGTGTACAGGGTGATACGTGAGAGAGAAATTTTGATATGTAAAGCCCCTCCGAATGGAGGGGCTTTACATACACTTACATTAAGTTTGTTGCGGTGCACCACCATGATCGCCAACACTATATGTGGGAGTAGGGTAATGTCCATGAGTAGCAAACTGATCCGCTTTAGAAAATTGAGAAATCCCTATTGTTAGAACCCCAATACAAGCAATAACCGATAATAATAAGCTGATTTTTTTCATTATTTTAACACTCCTTTTTCAATTGATTTTCGTCTTGCTTGGTAACAAATATGGAAATAATCACTTACCTTTTGATGGTTCTCTAATTGTCTACATTTTGTGGCAAATAATTCAGCGTATTCGACAACATATTCCCATAATTCTTCTGCCTCAAAGTATAAGATTCCTTCTTGGATGATTTTTTCTAATTCTTCCAATGGTATATTTTCGTTTAATCTTTTTAAAATAGAGAAGTGGTGTGTGTATTCTTCGTTATGAATTCCTCTACAAATCTGTAATCCCTTATCAATGAGCTTACTAGCTGCTGATTGTTCTCCTAATTTATAATGCTCTTTAGCTTGTAGGAAGATAGCCTTGAAGTGTGTAGGGATTTTCTCTGTTACTTCTGAAAGGTGACGAATAGCTAACGTAGACATACTTTGATCAGAATACAGCCACCCCAATGTACTTTTTACGAATAACAAGGAATCTTCTTCCTTATTCTGTTGTAGTAATTCAATTGCATAATGCAGATATTCTTCTGCTTGTTCGTATTGCTTTAAATAGATACAGCAGCCACCCAGCAAACTATTACAAAAGGCTGTTTTTACTTCATAACCTTCATATTTTGAAAAGATTGCCCTTGATTTATTTGCGTATTCGATAGAAGCGAGCATGTTATAGGTATGGTGATAAAAAGTAGCAATTCTATAGTAGAATTCAGCGTGTTCAATTTCATCTGGAATGTTTACTAATATCTTTTCTGCCAGTTTATAATGTTCCTCTGCCTCAGTAAAACTTGATATAAAAGTGGAATGAATGGATTTAAAAAAGTGATAATAGAAGCGTAGAAAATGGTCTGTAGGCATATCATAATCACTAATAGCATCAAAACTATTTTGTTGAATACCGAGGCTATCTGTTAAGACCGTGTAACGAAATTCAAGTAGTGAGTAATAAAGTAACAAATTTTGATCCTGACGTTCTTGATTTGGCTCAATGCTTAACTTATTAATTTTTTCGTCAATTTTCTTTTTTAGATTAGTAGCTTTTATCACTTGTTGAGATAGCATAGATCGATACCAGTCGTTCAATAGAGAGGTTAATTGCTCATTTCCCTTTACTGAAACACTCACTATATACGCCCCCATCCTATAGAAATATCTTAATCCTATATAATTGTAACTATCATAGCAAAATAGAAGAAAAAATGGAGGTATTTTACAATGTTTTTCAATAAAATTCATAAAAAACAATCAATTTATGTCGAATGTACTTAGAATTTAATACATATGTATAGACTTTGCGTATGTAAATAAGAAGAGAATAAAGAAAAAAACTTGTAGGAATTTCTACAAGTTTTTTTAGATGATGTAAAATGGTGAAACAGACTATCTCATTACTCGTAACAGAGAAACTATTTTACTTATGGCTTGCTTTCATTATATAACGAGTATTAGCATTTAGAATTTTATGTTTGAAAATTATGTGAATTTATACTGAAGATGGACTATTTTAAAGATTTGTTCTTGTCGTTGATTAAAGGCAAATTAAAGATTGGGAGAGGACAAGGTGCATAAGAGAGAAAATCTCCTTTAACTGTTCTGGAAAGATGATTCTAAAAATTATTTGTCTATAGAATAAACATTTTATGAATTTTCACCTTATTTGCTTTTCTGATAGGATAAGTAGAAGGTAGGAAGTTTTTTTGAATTAAGCTCTTTTGACCGGAATAGATTTTTTTCATAACTAACACAAATAAATGAATCATTTTAATTAATGTATTTTCGTTAAAGATAGGCATTATTCTCCCAGAACAAAGGAATCACTAGAACAATATGTGATTCCTTTGAGAAATGCTATGAAATGCTAGTCTAATTTCTAATGGTCCCAGTATCTTTCATTTTGATGTGTGTTTTTACATTTATTTTAGCCTCTGCTAACGCTTGTAACCAATTTCCTTTTACCTTTTTCCACTCTTTATATTGAAAAGCTCTAGCATATAATGATAACCCAATTGGATCGATTTTATTCTTTTGTATTTCATTCAGCATAGTTTTTAATTTTTTATTAAGCTCTTTTTGGATCTCATTTTCTAAATTATATATGTTATTTTTATTATCAAAAGTCCTATTAGCTAAATTATGATTTGTTTTTTCTATTAAAGCTACATTGGCATATATATCAAAATTAAATATAAATTTTCCTTTTTGAAAATTAACATCTATTTTCCGAATCGCATCCTGCACTAAGATAGAAGTATTTGGTTTTTGGTTGTTTTTTTTAGGCGGAAGTACAAGGTGTAGTATCATCCGGCCTTTGCTTTTGGATTTATTTAAAAGGTTGAAAAATTTAACATCTTTTTTAGGGATTTGAGTTAAGTATTTTCCTTGTCCATCTAAAAATGCAATTCCTAATGTATTAATATCGTTGTTTCCCATCTTGATAAGTGGAAGAGTTTGTGTCATTCCTGATTCATTTTGTTCTCTTATTAATTGTTGAATGGTAGAAGAAATGGATTGATTATTTTGAATTGAAGATTCAATCACATCATTAATATAAGACGGTAGAGAAGGTTTATTAATTTTAAAAACATCTTCTGTAAATCCGTCAACAAGCACTACTTTAGCATTAATGGTAGCATATGGATCACGATAAGAAGCATCAAGTTCTTTCATCCAATTGGCCTCTTGGGCTAATTTTTTTCCAATTAAAATGATTTCAGCTTTCGAAGCTGTCATATAGCCTGTTAGCTGTGTATCAATCTTACTGAATCCATTATACACAGTTGATGCCTGGGCCCAGTGCTCTATAGTATTTCTTGACTGTTTATTGTGAAAGAGTGGTATGCTAGTGCCCACTCTAATGTCTCCATTTGAAGTTCTATCCAATGCGATTAAAAGGATTAAGGAAACATTCTCGAGAGGAATTCTTGGACTACAACCAATTAAATATATGCAACAGATTACAACTAATATCCATTTTCGAATCAAAGCTGATTCCTCCTAGTTAACCATGTGAAAAGAATACTATAAATGAAAAAAAACACTGGTAATATAAGAAAGAAAATGATATTTGAGATATCCCAAAGGCTATATAGAAATATATATTGTTCCACATTTGGGTTTAGAAAAATAAATAATCCGACAATCAATAATATAGAGACACCTAGGATCCAATTACGGGCGTTTTTTTGAAAGAAAGGGGTCACAGATTCTAAACTAAAAAATAAATACGGATAAATTGTGGTGGAGAATACAATTAAATAGTAAGCGATATATATAATTTCTAATCGTTCTATGAAAGAAAAGCGAACACCTTTTAATAGATGAAATACTGGCCAAATTATTTCCTTTATACCCTGAGGGCTAAAATATATAAAGGAAAGTATAGTAACATATAGGTAAAACAACATAGTACCAGTATTCGCTATAAGTATTCCTTTAATCGCATTATGTTTTTTTTGTAAAAAAGGGTATATAAAATATGAAATTTCTAACCCAGCATAGGGAGTAATCGTTTCCTTAACCCCCTTTATAATTGGATATATGCCCTCTTTAACAATTGGTAACAGGTGTAATGGATTATAACTACTCTTTAATGAAAAGAGGAGAAAAAGCGGCATCCAAGCAGTAAAGAAAAATACAAGCATAGAATAATTAGTGATGGCTCTAATCCCATTCAGTGATAAAATAATAAAAGGCAATAGTAATAATATTGCAATTTGGTAAGCTGGGGTTGAGGGGAATATCCAGACCTTTACAATATCTGTAGCTTTTAATAAAGTATTAAAACCAGCAAAAAATAAGTATAAAGCATATAAAAGTATGAATACTGTACCCAGCCATTTACCGAAATACGTTATTAAAATTTGTTTGAAAGTTTTCTCAGGATTTTTTTCTAACGTTAGTATAATAATTACCCCAATTATAGAAGTAATTACCCATCCTAAAATGATAGAAATCCAGCCATCTGTGCCAGCAGTATTGGCAAGTGGGCTTGGCATAATTAACATACCCGATGCAAGTTGTATTGAATGGATGAAAATAATAAATTCGAATAAGGTTATGTTTTTGAATTTAAGATTCTCCATGAGAACCGCCTTCTTTTTTCTTTTTTTGTTTTGTTTGCCCTACGCTAGAGCGAGTGTTGACCATGGAAATAGGAAATCTTATAAAAGAATCTTTTAATTCTTGGAAACGAAATGGTGCAATTGGCAATCCGTACGGTGAACCATAGGAAGTTATGGACACAAAATGAGCGAATAAAAGCATTAAGCCACTAACAATACCTAAAATTCCGTAAAAGTAGGCGAATAACATCATTGGAAATCGAATAAGGCGAATACAACTTGATAAATCATAATTAGACACAATAAATGATGCGATAGCAGTAATTGAAACGATAATAACCATAACGTTGCTCACAAGCCCAGCTTGAACAGCCGCCTGCCCAATTACAATCCCTCCAACAATACCAATTGTTTGTCCAATCGGTTGTGGCAGACGAATCCCAGCTTCACGAAGCATTTCTAATGTGATTTCCATTAAAAAAGCTTCCAATAAAGGAGAGAAAGGTACTTTAACTCTTGACGTTGCAATAGAAGTGTATAAATCTATAGGAATGATTTCAAAGTGAAATGAGACCATAGCGATATATATTGCAGGTAAGAATATAGCAATAATAAATCCTAAAAAGCGTAATAAGCGAAAAAATGATGCAATTAACCAATGGATATTGTAATCATCTGGAGTTTGAAAGAATCCGATTAAGTTCATTGGAACAATCATTGCGCTTGGAGATCTATCTATTAATACTGCTACTTTGCCATCTAGAATATGATTAGAAATGGCATCTGGACGTTCACTCAAGTAAGCCTGTGGAAAGGGAGTCCAATTCTGGTCTTTTGTAAAATTAGCTAGTTCACCAATGCTTAATACCGCATCCGTTTTAATTCTACAGATTCTATTTTCTACTTCTTGGACTACATCTGTGTTCGCAACATCACCTAAGTAAATTATATAGACTGAAGAAGTGGCTCGTTCACCAATCGACAGCTTTTTGATTTTTAACTCTGAAGAAGGGAGATATCGACGAATTAAGCCTATATTTTTTGTGACATTTTCAATAAATCCATCATGTGACCCTTTAATAGTAACTTCTGAAATTGGTTCTTGAATTGCTCTTTCTGCCCAGCCTTTTGTATTTATTAGAAGTGACCGATTTTCTCCTTCCATAAACAAAACACATTGACCCTCAAGTAATCCTTCTTTAATTTCATTCCATGTATATACTATTTTGGTATGAGTAGCAATAATATTAGAATTAAATATTTGACTGTCTTCATTTACTTTTTGTAATAATGGGGTAACAACATTGCTTTTTAAAGCGACACCATCTGTAAGGCCTTCAAAATAATATAGTAAAATATTCGTGTTTGTTTTTAGTTGCAAAGGGTGTTCAATTAAATCAGCACTAATATCAAAGATATTATCTAATGTATTTTTAAGTTCTTTTAAGCTACTTGTTTGGATCTTTCCAATGGTTTTATCTGTTTTAGTTTCTAAGGTCTCTTCATTTAAGGACAAAATTGACACCTCTTTAATATAGAACGATTAGTTGTATTTATTATTTTTATTTGATGGAATATTATTCACAAATTTAAACAAATTAGGAAGGGAAATTAATAATTGAGAGCAAAAAATCGAGGTGATTTTTGTGGAAATCAAAGTATCAAGATAGAGTTGAAATTTGAATGATTATAATAAAAAAGAACCTTTGATAGGCTCTTTTTCATAGTTGGTAAATATGTTGTCAACAATAGATAGCATTTAAGGTAGTAATTTAAATGTCTTTGGGTTAATCAGTTGAATTTTGTAGGAAGAATTCTTTTTTCGTATCTTAATGCTCGATTAAAAAGAACAATACATTGATTAGATAAGTTTAAGCAGAAACTTTTGTTTTAATTATGTCGATTCACGGATAATTAAGTTTGTAGGATATTCAATAATTTTACGTTTAATAGATTCATCTGTATTTATATATAGTAGAATCTCGTTAACGGTTCGTTTACTCAGTTCAACAATTGGAATATCAATAGTACTAATTGTTGGGCTTGTAACTGTACAAATTAATTGATTATCATAACCACAAACAGCTAAATCAGTTGGAATAGAATACCCCTTAATAGTAGCTCCTTTAATGACTCCAGCAGCAACTTGATCATTTCCAGTAAATAATGCAGTAGGTCTATCTTTTAATTTATCTAGCTTCTCAAAAATTCTAAATCCATCATTAATAGTAATTGCATCTCCAAATAGCCAATTTTTATTGCATGGTAATTGTTTTTCTTTTAAGGCATGCAAATATCCTTGTTGGCGTTTTAATTGTGCTTGACTATTAAGAGAGTCAAAACAAAAGCCAATTTTTTTATGACCTTTGCTTATTAGATGTTTAACAGCCTTGTATCCAGCTTCAAATTCATCGTAACAAATTATTGGAATAGGTGCATTTTCCTCATACTCATTACAAAGTAATATGGGCCCATATGCTAAATAATGCTCTATATTTTCCCAACTATTTTCTAGGGATGCGAGAATTACACCATCTACAGCTTTATTCTTTAGTAATGAAAGTAATTCCAGTTCTATTTTTTTCTCATAAAAAGTCTGATAAATTAGTAATTTGTAATTGTGTTTTAATAATTCTTTAGAAATTTCTCTAGCCAATTTTCCGAAAAAGGGATGATCTATATTTGGAATTGATAGAGCAATGGTTTGTGTCTTATTTATCCTAAGATTCCTAGCAATAGAACTAGGAGTATAGTTAAATTCTTTCATTACTTTTATTATTTTCTCACGTTTTTCTGGATTTACATAAGGATGATTATTTAGAACTCTTGAAACCGTAGCATTTGATACATTACATAACTTAGCTATTTCGTTAATTGTTACCATAGATAAACCCTCCGTAAAAAAAATGTTGACATGTAATCGATAACATAAAATATAGTCTACTCATGATTTTCAAAATAATTTCTTAGAGGTGATTTAACGTGAAAACTCTTACTACAATTTCTGGGCATAGTAAAGACAATTTAGCTTTATTAAAGTGCCTACAGGGGGAAACAAAAGAAAAAGAATTTGAAATTAGTAATATATTACCGAATCACAAGATGAAAGAGAAATTATTTAGGGAAAATAAATTGAAAATAGATATTGATATAGAAAAAGATATTTTCAATTATAGCAGAAAAAATATACAGAAAATAGAATTTATGCCAGTTAATCGGTTAATTACTCAAGATGAGGTTGAAAAAATTATTGGAGTTTTAAAAGATGTCTTACCAACAGGTCAATTTACAAGTGGGCCATTTTCAAAAAAGCTAGAAGAAGTAATCGGAAGTTATTTAAATAAAAGGTTTGTAATTGCAACAAGCAGTGGTACAGATGCTCTTATGGCGTCATTGCTATCTATTGGTATTCAGCCGGGAGATGAAGTAATTATGCCAGCTAATAGTTTTGCGGCTACTGAAAATGCCGTGTTAGCAGTCGGAGCAAAACCTATCTATGTAGATATAGATCAGAAGGGTTATTGTATTGATCCGTCTAAAATCGAAGAAGCTATAACCCAAAAAACTAAATGCATTTTACCTGTTCATTTGTATGGTAAACAATGTGAAATGAAAAAAATTCGTGAAATCGCCGATATATATCAATTAAGAGTTATTGAAGATGCATGTCAAGCTATTGGTTCTTCAAATCTTGGAGAATATGGAGATATTATTGTTCTTAGTTTTAACCCATATAAGAATTTTGGAGTATGTGGTAAGGCTGGGGCAATAGTTACGGATAATGAAACTCTTGCCATTCGTTGCAATCAATATAGTTATCATGGATTTGAAATTGATACAAAAAATAAAAAGGTATTAGACTTTGGATTCAATTCTAAAATTGATAATTTGCAAGCAGCGATTGGTTTGGAAAGAATTAAGTACTTATCATATAACAATTTTAAAAGGGCGTATTTAGCTCAACGATATATACATAATTTAAAAGAATTGGAAGATAGAGAACTAATTAAGCTACCTACAATGACAGAAGATAATGTCTGGCACCTTTTTCCGATTAGAGTTGAAAATGGAAGAAGAGACGAGTTGAAAAATAAATTGTACCAATTGTATAACATTGAAACAGATATTTATTATCCAATATTATCTCATAAACAAAATACTAAATGGATAAAGGAAAATTACTTGCAAAACAATATGTTAAATACAGAGCAAGTTCATAAAGAAATATTACATTTACCTTTACATCCAAATATGATGTTAGAAGAGCAAAATTTCGTTCTGGAGGGATTATTCAATGTCAATAAGTAATGAAGTTTTACAGTCTTTAAATTTCGAAAGATTACCACAAGTTAAAAAGCCTAAGTATGTAGTGTTCTGTGATTTTGATGAAACTTATTATCCTCATAACATGGATGATTCTAAAAGAAGCAATATGAAATTGTTAGAAAAGTATTTATTTGAACACGGAAGTAAAGGGGATTTAGCAATTGGTTGGGTAACGGGAAGTAGTTTAGAATCAATTGTTGAAAAAATGAAAAAGGGTGGTATTCAGTATTTTCCTCATTTTGTGGCGAGTGGATTAGGTACAGAAATAACGTACTTTGATAGTAATGGGACTACTATTGATGATCAAATTTGGGAGGAAAGAATTATAGAGGGTGGTTTTGATTCTTCAAAGATTGAAAGAATTCTTAAATTGCTAGAATCAAAATATGAGATTTTTTTAAGACCTCAGACACAATTAGGAAGTTCTAAGTACAAATTTAATTTTTATTATGAAGAGCAAAATGAATTAATTGATGCGAAGAATTTAGAAAAGATAGAAGAAATCGGAGAAATATTCCAAGTTGGAGTTAATATTAACAAATGTAACCCATTAGCCGGTGACCCAGAAAATTGCTATGATGTAGATTTTATTCCACTTGGAACAGGTAAAGATGAGATAGTGAAGTTTATTTTAGACAAGTACGAACTAGATAAAACAAATGCCATTGCTTTTGGAGATAGTGGGAATGATTTAAGGATGCTACAAGCTGTAAGGCATGGCTATTTAGTAGAAAATGCAACAGAAGAGGCTAAAAAAACACACTCAATGTTAGCTCAAGGTGAATACTCGATTGGAATTTTAAATACTCTAAAGCACATTATTAATTAAAAGGAGATGTTCATTTAATGAATATTGGGATTATTGGTGCAGGAAGTATTGCAAGAGCTCATTCTAGAGCATTATCAACTGTTGATAGTTGTAAATTAGTTGGAGTGTATGATGTTAATAATGAGAATGCCCAAAAGTTGGTAGGGGATTTTGGCGGGAAGGTTTTTAATAGCTATGAAGAGTTACTTGAAGTAGTTGATGGGGTAATAATATCTTCGCCGAATTTTTGTCATAGGTCTCAAGCAGTTCAAGCGTTATTAAAAAACAAACATGTGTTATGTGAAAAGCCTATGGCAATTTCTTGTGAAGAAGCAAAATACATGATGACAATAGCGAAAAATACCAATTTAGTCGCTTCAATGGGGTTTAACTATCGCTACTTATCCTATGTTAAGGCTTTAAAGCAACTCATTCAAAATGAAGAATTAGGGGAAATAGTAGTGGTAAGGTTGCATTTTAAAAAAAATAGCGCTTTTAGGAGAACTTCCTTTACTTGGCGAGATGATTCTCAAAGTAATAGAACTAGTGGGGCCTTGGGAGATTTAGGAATTCATCTAATAGATTTATTATGGTTTTTATTTGAGAGTGATTTTAGAGAGGATACTGTTCGAACTAAAATTAAAACAAATGTTAAGGAAAAAGAAAGCAAACCAGTTTTTGTTGATGACTATGCTGAGGTTTATGGCCAATTGAATAATAAGGTTTTTGTTAATATTACAACATCTAAAAGTTCATTTCTTAACGATTGTGGTTTTAGTATAGAGGTAATAGGAACGAAGAAAGAATATAAGTATTCTTCTAAAGAGCCAAATAAATATATACTCTTTGACGGATTGGAAAAACATGAAATCCCTTTACCGTTACCTTTACTAGTCGATCCAGAAAATGAGATTTTTGAATGGTCTGATTCTTTTAGGAGTGAAATTATAGAATGGGCTAAGGCTGCGGAAGGTGGGCCTGATAAGTCTGTAGCAACATTTGAAGATGGATTTCGTTCACAAGTTATATTGGATATGTTTTTTGATAAAAGCAGTAGTAATAAAGAACAATCTGTAGCAACTATTTAGTTTTATGGTAAAAACAGGGGTTTAGAACTTTTACTTAAATCCCTGTTTTTATTTTGGATTGGAGTTGAGAAAAGATGCGGTTAATATTTTATTATGGTTGCTTGTTTTATTTTATTGTAGGAATCATACATGTTTGTATCGGTAGTTTAATTCCTTCATTAATACAATATTACGGAAGAACTCCTGATCAATTAGGTGTTTTAATATTTTTTCAATTTACGGGTTTTTTATTTGGTGTTCTAAGTTCACCCATACTAGTAAGAAAGTATCACTATTTTAAAACAATAACATTAGGTGTTTTAGTTATGTCCATCGTCCTAGGAGGTTTTATATATATTAAAGAATGGTCATATTTAGCGGTTATTTGCTTTGTATTAGGCTATGGAGCAGGTTTGTTAGAAACTACGGTGGGTTCCTTTATTATTTCAGCAGAAAGGAATAGTGCTGCTAAATTTAGCATTCTCGAAGTATGGTTTGGGGTTGGGGCGCTAGGGTTTCCGTTACTAGTTAATTATATAATAAAATTTTATGAGTGGTATTTTATTCTTTATGGAATATTACTATTCTTTATTTTTACACTATTTGTTTGGTACATGTTTGGACGTACAAAATTTTTAAATTTTTCTCCTCAAAAAAATGAAAAGGTAGGAGCATCCCTTTCCTCATTCACTCTTAAATTTAAAAGTGAAAAGATTAAAGTTATATTCTTTATTTCACTTTTTGCATTCTTATATGCAGGCATAGAAACCAATCTTGCAAATTTTTTATCTACAATCATGATTGTTACCAATAATGAATTAATCAGTTCAGTAAGTATATCTTGTTTTTGGCTAGCAATAGTTATAGGAAGAATACTTGTAGGTAAGTTAGCTCATAAATTTAATTATTGGACATACATTACATCTAGCTGTTTTTCATTAGTGATTCTATTATTTCTATTCCCCTTTGTTAGAGGTACAGGTATGTATTTGTTTGTCATCTTCATTATTGGTTTAGTCATCGCGGGTGTATTCCCAATAACATTAATCCTAGCTTCCCGTATTATGGAAAATAATATTGATCAAGTGACTAGTTTATTTATCGCATCGGCCAGTTTAGGGGGGGCACTAGTATCTTTCTTAATTAGCTGGAGTCTATCATTAAATACTATAACTGTTACCTTTGGGATATTTTCACTTTTTGCATTGAGTCTAGGGTGTATTATTTTAAAAATGAGGAAAATTGCAACTTACGGTAATGAAAGTGCCAAAAAGGTAGAAAGTATGAAAAATTTATAGAAAAAATTTTTATAATGTGCAAAATTTAATTTTAATTGCAATACCTAAAAAGGTTGATAAAGTTAAAAATTCTGTATTTGGGCTTTGTTTTATATATTGTGCTATGTAATATATAAAACAGAGATACTTCAAAAGTAAAAATGATATGCAACATTGGCCAGTTCTCAGGTAATTGAATGTTATGAAAAGAATGCCTTATTGTATATAAAATAAGGTAGTAAATAACAGATTTTCATAAATAATAAAAAGTTATTTTAATTAGCTTTTAAGATTAATCTAAGAGGAGTTTGTTATCGAATGGAGATAAAGATTAGTAAAAAGGATAAGATTGATATCTCTAAAAAATTAAAGTCTTTTTTGGCTGAACAATATTCACTGGAATTGGGTGAATACATAAGCTATGAGTTACTTGAATTCATAATAAAGGAATTAAATCCACATTTTAATCAAGTTACTAGGGATAGGTTGGAAATGTTGTTAAAGAATATAGAGAAAGATATATACAGTCAATAGACTTTAAATGGCAATTGAAAAACTAAGGTATCATTTTAGATATCTTAATACCTAGTAAGAATAGAATAATTAAAGCGTCACAAAACACCCATCCAATTTTATAAATGATAAAGGATGGGTGTTTTCATTATAGAGGTAGCACCACACATCCATCAAGCTAATAAAAACAAATACCCCAAAACCAGAAAATTAACATCTACAGTTGAAAATCTACAATTTTTCTGTTTTAAATTCTATAAAATTTTAGCCAAATAGTGATGTGGCGATACTCCAAATTGCAAATACCTGATGAGTATAAGCATTTCTATAACTCTACTAATGTATGTTTATATCTATAATAGAAAAAGCTCTCACAATTGATGTGAGAGCCTTATAACCGAATTATACTATTTCATTCTACTTTCAATCTCATCCCTAGAATTGTACAATTCGTTAATCTGTTGGCGCTTCTTATCGTTCAAATAAGGGTTGTCCTTCTCTGTTTGATTCTGCTCTGTTTGATTCTGCTCTGTTTGCTCCTGGTGCAATGGTTTATATGGATGGCGCTCTTCTTCACTTATTCCGTTGTAGATGATGACACCTAAAACAACAACTATAAGCCCTAATAAGATCATGAATTCTTTTAATGTCTGCTTACTCATCTCTGTTTGCTCCGCTCCTTGTGTTAAAGTCTCTCTAGTTGTCCTTCAGCTTCCCATTTACTTTCTACAGGCTGTTTACCAATTTTATGAATTTTCACCTTTTTTCCTATTATGGTAGTTCTTTATGCTTAGACCATTTTTAAAAGCAGATATGTACTGTCTTTTATATAATGAAAATGAGGTAGAAAGATTTAGTCTTTTTTACTAACTAATAGATTTATGATATGTATTTCAAAGACCAATTTTATAATTGTTATTATATCAAAATAAATTAATATACGGTTAGGAAGTATTGAGTATCATAGTAAAACCGCTCGAATATAAAATTATTCAAAATGCAAAGTCTGTTTTATTAGAAACAAATGCAATCACATATGCTGTAAAAAAAGATTTATGATGTTTAAATCTAATTTTTTACTATCCATAAAGAAAAAAAGGCGTTATCCTTCCTGTATAATTCTACAAAAAGAATAGCGTTTTTTTCGTAATTTGAATACAAATTTATCTCAGCTTAATGAATATAAAATGGATTTTCTTAATTTAAATAGTCATCATAAGTAAAACAGCAACGATATTGGCAGATGCATGAGTTATCAAAGAAATATAGATATTCTTCGTTTTATAGAAAATAACCCTAAAAATCATACTATCTATGAATATTGTTATTAAATCTATTAAAACCACAATAAAATTCCCAATAGATATATGCATCAATGTGAAAATGATAGATGATAATAAAATCGAATAAACAGGTTTTATAAGCCAGTTAAGTCTTCCTTGCACTAAACCTCTAAAAGTAATTTCTTCCCCTAAAGCTAATATTAGTAAAGTGAAAAGTAAATTCCCATTAATTGCTTCAATGAAATCAGCTCTTTCTAATACATGATCTAACACTTCTGGAAATATTTTTTATACAAAAGGAAATAAATCACTTGTAAAATCACGCCAACCAATATTACAAGTGGCCAAGAATGTTTCAAATCGCTCAAGATATTTTTTCGATTAAATCCAATACTTTCCCTTGTCCTTTTTCTAGCGTTTGTTGATATGAATGGATACATTGAAGATGGAGATGTTGTTGTACAGATTGTTAATTATAGAGAAAGCATTCCAGAAGAAGAGTTACCCTATCTTTGTGATATGTTTTATACAGGTGATAAAGCAAGAACAGTACAGGACTTGGGTTATTTATTGCTAAAAATATTGTTGAGCAACATAACGGCAAGATTTCTGTTCAGAGTAATGTAATACGAACAATATTTGAAGTGAGATTTCAAAAAAAAGAGAATTGAAAAATTTAATAAATATTTAATTTTTACCCCACTTTTTATTTAATAAATTTCTTCTATCCTGTACATAGGTTAGGTCAAGGAGGAGTTAGAAATAAAAAGTGGGCTTTTTATATTGCGCACCTTATGCGCTAGGATTTATATAAAACTACGATTTTAAAAAGATATGTTTATATTTTGAAATCTAATTTATAAATAATCTCCGGAAAAATTAACTAATTACAAAAAAAGAATTAATTAAGTTCAAAAATAAACTATAGAAAAAATTGAGGGAAATATGAAAAAAATAAATAAAGTAATCATCATTGGTGTAGTAACAATTGGTATAGGAGTTGGAGCGTATATGACGTTTTCTGGGAATTCTGAGCCAATTATGACCTATAAAGTATCTGAAGTGCTAGAGAAACAAATAGATAATCAGCAAAAATTTAGCGGTGAGGTTATTCCCAATGGTATAGAAACAATTTCATTCAATCAAACAAAAGGTACGTATGAATTAGCTGTGAAAAAAGGTGATGAAGTAACAAAAGGACAGCTTCTTTTCAAATATAATGATCCTATTGCTAGACAAGGGATAACGGAAACAGAAATGCAAAAGAGAATTGCACAAAAAGAGGTAACATTACTGCAAAAACAAATTAATGTAGCAAAACAAAAGCTACAAAAAGATAAAACTGCTGGTCTTCCTGCAGAAGCAGTAAAAGCATCAGAAATTGAAATTCAACAATTAGAATCACAACTTGAAATGAAGAAGTTTGAAGTAGAAACAGCTGTTGAAATGATTAAAGTAGCAAAAGAGAAGGTAAACGCACTTTCTGTAACAAGCCCAGCCGATGGTGTAATTGACGATATTTTGAAAATTTCAGATGAGAAATCTGGTATGAGCGGCATTACACTTCGTCACGCTGGCCCATTTAAAGTAAAAGGTCAACTGTCTGAATATGAGCTTACTAATATGAAAGTTGGGCAAGAAGTAACGATTTCATCAAAGACGGTTTCTGGTAAGACTTGGACAGGAAAAGTAACAGAAATCGGCTCTACACCGATAATGAATATGGACGAAAACAAAACAGTTTCTAATTATCCATTCACTGTCACATTAGATAATAGTGAAGGGTTACAAAACGGCTTCCACGTATACGTAACAAATAGATCAGGTGAAGCAACAGGCACAGTCCTCCCAAAGAGCAGCATCTTGAAAAAAGGAGATAAAACGGTTGTTTACGTAGTAAAAGACGGAAAAACAAAAGAACAACCTGTTACGGTTGAATTCGAAACGGGTAGTGAAGCAAAAGTTACAGGAGTGAAAAAAGGAGAGCAAATTATCTCTAAACCTACTGTAAATCTAAAAGATGGTATGGAGGTTGCCACGCAATGATTAACTTACAGGGAATCACAAAATCTTTTCAAAATGGTGTAGAATCCATTCAAATTTTACACGGAATTGATGTAACGGTGAATCAAGGAGATTTCGCTTCTATCATGGGACCATCTGGTTCTGGCAAATCTACATTAATGAATATTATCGGTTGCTTAGATAAGCCAACAACAGGTACGTACGAATTAGCTGGTCAAAATATTTCAAATATGTCTGAAACAGAACTCGCACATGTTCGAAATAAAGAGATTGGATTCGTATTCCAAAACTTTATGTTATTACCGAGACTTACAGCACTTCAAAATGTAGAACTACCTCTTATTTATGCTGGAGTCGATAAAAAAGAAAGACAAGAGCGGTCATTAGCAGCCTTAATAAAAGTTGGTTTAGCTAATCACGCTACCCACATGCCAAATGAATTGTCGGGTGGTCAAAAACAGCGTGTTGCAGTCGCACGAGCTATTGTAAATAACCCGAAATTTATTTTGGCAGATGAGCCAACAGGTGCACTAGATACGAAAACAAGTGAAAAAATTGTAAATCTATTTTACGAATTAAACAAACAAGGCTCAACCATTATTATGATTACCCACGATCGTGAGATCGGAGAAGCCGCAACACGTCAAATTGTTATTCGTGATGGAAACATTGTTCAAGATTGGAGGAAATGAATTTGAATATGAATGAAAATATACGTATGGCTATATCTTCTATCTTTGCACATAAAATGCGATCCATTTTAACAATGCTAGGAATTATTATTGGAATCAGTGCAATTATTACGATTCTTGCAATGGGTGATGGAAATACTGCAAAGATGCAAAAAGAGATTGAAGAGAGCCGCCATATGGATGAAATCAAGATAGAGTATATCAATCCGGATTTTCCGCTAGAAATAGCGAAGATCACACCAGATATGGTAAAGCAATTACAAGTAATACCAGGTGTAAAGGACGTTTACCCACAGGTGAATATGGACGTAAAAGCATATGTGGGATCAAAAGAAGCTTCTCTTAATTTAAGTGTGGGAACAGGTAATTTTATGCAGGATCACAAACTAAGGATGGTACATGGGCGTGAATTAACAGAGACTGAACTGGCAAAACCCATTCCTGTTGTAATTCTCAGTGAAGCCTTATTTACAAAATTGTTTGATGCTTGGGAAGATGATTTGTATATAGATATAAAAGGAAAACCATATAAAATTGCCGGGGTGTACCAATACGATAATATATGGCAATCAAATGTGCATGCAGGATATACATCAATTGACAATGCACCGTTGATTTCAGGGGTTGAGGAATATAATGCAGTGACAATTAAGTTATCTTCTTCTAGTGAGCGAGAAACTGTAGGGAAACAAGCTGTATCTGTATTAAATGGATTGAAACCACTAGAATTTGAGCATCTATTTACAGTATTGGATGAGAAACAAAACGATCTGGTCGTAGAAGAATCATTTAATACGATAGAAATGGTATTCACTGGCGTTGCTGGAATCTCTTTAATCGTAGGTGGTATTGGGGTGATGAATATCATGCTTGTATCCGTTACAGAGCGTACACGTGAAATAGGTGTTCGAAAAGCACTTGGTGCGACCCGAAGAAAAATATTAATGCAATTTCTCATTGAATCCTGTATTTTAACGGCGTTGGGCGGGGCAATTGGTTTTGGATTAGGTATGTTCTTTGCTTGGATAGCTGCATTCGTAGGTGGATGGCCATTCATTATATCCATAAATCTCGGTCTACTATCTGTTGGGATATCTGTATTAATTGGTATTGCCTCTGGTATACTTCCAGCAAATAAAGCAGCTAAATTGGACCCAATTGATTGTCTTCGTTATGAATAATAGTATAGGTGAAAGGTAAGATGTTTTAAAAAAGAGTAAATACACCTATTAGTATTTACTCTTTTAAAATAAGGACTTTCATAAGGTAACCCAAAAGTAAAGCAATCTTAATTCTAATTTTATATAGATTTTTTTGGCTATAGATATGAAGAGAAGAGAGGAATATAAAAATGAAAACAGTATTAGAAGCAAAAAATATAAAAAAAGTATATGACACAGGCGGAAATACATTTGAAGCGTTGAAAGGTATTAACTTACAAGTAAAAGAAGGTGAATTCGTTGGAATTATGGGACCTTCTGGTTCAGGCAAGACGACGCTATTAAATGTTCTTTCTACAATCGATAATGTGACGAACGGTGAGATTTTAATTGATGGAAAAGATATCGTGAAGATGAATGATGATACGTTGGCATTATTCCGCCGCAATCATTTAGGTTTCATTTTCCAAGATTATAATTTATTAGATACGCTAACGGTGAAAGAGAATATTGCCCTCCCACTTGCGCTATCAAAAGTGGAATCAAGCGAAATTGATCGATGCGTTTTGAAAATTGCGAAGAAGTTTGGGATTGAGCATATTTTAAATCAATTTCCATACCAAGTATCTGGGGGACAGAAGCAACGCTGCGCAGCATCTCGTGCAATTGTTACCAATCCAAGTATGATTTTTGGTGACGAGCCAACAGGGGCGCTTGATTCTAAGTCAGCAACAGATTTATTAGAAAGTATGAAGTCGTTAAATGAACAGGATAACTCAACCATTTTAATGGTAACGCATGACGCACTTGCGGCAAGTTACTGTAAACGAGTTATTTTCATTAAAGATGGTGAGTTATGTAAAGAATTACATCGTGGGGAATTAACACGTAAACAG
>NZ_JBWYRA010000006.1:0-260931 GCF_056725905.1 Bacillus sp. BC05(2025)
CGAATGAATGGAAGGCTGAATTAGAAGCAAAATATCCTCATGTCACAATCCGTATAGGTTATTTTGGTGCTGTAATTGGTACGCATTTAGGTGAAGGTGCATTAGGTCTTGGATGGTATACGAAGTAATAAAGATATAAAAAGCTCTCTTTTTGAAGAGGGTTTTTTTACGGATATTTTACGTGTGGTTGACAAGTTAATATTTGGAAATGGTAAAATGTACGTAAAATAAAATAACGAGGAAAGTTTTATAACTTACTTTTTACAAGAAACTATATTATAATAGAAGAGAGGTGAAACATATGGAGCATAATTCTTGTTTATGTCCAAAGTTTGAGTCAGCTTTTACTTTGCTTAGTAAGAAATGGACTGGCTTAATTATTAAATCTTTGCTTGAAGAGTCAAAACGTTTTAGAGAAATCGCAGATATTATACCGAATATGAGCGATCGCATGTTGTCAGAGCGTTTAAAGGAATTGGAAAGTGAAGGCATTGTAGTTCGTAATGTTTATCCAGAAGTACCAGTTCGAATCGAGTACGGCTTAACTGATAAAGGGAAAGCATTAGAAAGTGTTATGGATGAAGTCCAAAATTGGGCTGAAAAATGGATGAAATAACGCTTTGATTTCATTCGTATTAGTACATTTAATAAAACGTAAGGGAAACCTTGCGTTTTTTTCTTTGCTTATAAAAAGTATTTAAAATTCTACACATACATACAAAAATATGCATATTTTGCGATAGTGTTACATATAATATTACATTTGTTTTACAAAAACGTAACATTAGCAAAAAAAATCCCGAATTATGGTATAAATTTTATAGGTTATATACGGAAAAAGAAAAAAAGAAAGCGGTGTAAAAAATACAATGAAAAAGCTAAAAATGGCATCTTGCGCATTAGTTGCAGGGTTAATGTTTTCAGGGCTAACACCAAATGTATTTGCAGAAGATAAAATTGCTGACGTGAAATCACAAATTAACACACAAAATGATACTTTACATAAACAACAACAAGAACGTGATGAATTACAAAAACAAATGAATGACTTAAACAAAACAATTCAAGGTTTGGATAAGTCTGTCCAAGAGAATGCTTCAAAGCTTGATGAAACAATGAAAAAAGTTGCTGATACGGAGCAATTAATCGAAAAGAAAAATAAAGATATTGCAGAATTACAAACGAAAATTGCAAAACGTGAAGAGTTATTAAGAAAACGTTTAGTTGCACTTCAAGAACAACCAAACACAAATGTTGTAACAGAAGTTCTTGTAAATTCTAAAAACGTTGCAGATTTAGTGGATCGCTTAACTTCTGTTTCTAAAATTCTTGAGTCTGACGAAGATATCATGAAAACACAACAAGAAGATCAAGCGAACGTGAAAAAAGATGTTGAAACGGTAAAAACAAAGCAAAAAGAATTAAAAGAAGCACAAGCTCAAATTGAAACTGCTAAGAAAGAACTTGACGCTGAAAAAGAGAAAAAAGCAGCGGCAGTAAACGATTTAAGCGGCAAAATGGATACAGTTGTAACTTCTATGACAAGTACGGAAGATCAATTGAAAGATCTTGAGAAGCAAGCGTTACAATTACAACGTATTGCTGAACAAGAAGCGCAAGAAAAAGCTGCGCAAGAAGCTGCTGCTCAAAAGCAAGCAGAGCAAGCGGCTAAAGCTGCGCAAGCTCAGCCGGCACCAGCGGAGCAAGCTGCACCTGCAGCACCAGCAAACAACGGTGGACAAGCTCAGAAAGAAGAACCTAAAAAGGAAGAACCTAAAAAAGAAGAGCCTAAAAAAGAAGCACCTAAGCAAGAAACGAAAAAACCAGAGCCAGCACCAGCTTCAAATGCGGGTGGCGTAATTGGTAAAGCACAAGGTTACTTAGGCTTACCGTATGTTTGGGGAAGTGCATCTCCATCAAACGGTGGTTTTGACTGTAGTGGATTCATTTCTTACATCTATGGTGTAGGACGTCAAGACGTTGCAGGTTACTGGAATTCAGTTTCTAAAGTAAGTAGCCCACAACCTGGAGATTTAGTATTCTTCCAAGGTACTTATAAACCAGGTCCATCTCACATCGGTATTTACGTTGGTAATGGCCAAATGATTCATGCTGGTGACAAAGGGATTGCTTATTCTAGCTTAAGCAGTAGCTACAACCAAAAACATTTCTTAGGATACGGTCGATTCTAGGATTTATAAACGAATAAAACATGTGTATAAAGTCGATAGCTTACTATTTTATAAGTAGGTTATCGGCTTTTTTGCGTTTTTACGAGATCATAAGAAAGGTTTATAGTAATGCTGGAGGTGAGTGCTAATGCTTGCTGGAAAGCAATTACTATTAGAAGAACTCTCTTCAGATTTACGGAGAGAATTAAGTGATATGGAAAACAAGGGAGAGGTCGTATGTGTACAAGGTGTAATGAAGAATGCTTCTAAATATACATGTCAGCGCTGCGGAAATATAGAGCAACGACTATTTGCATCATTTTTATGTAAAAGGTGCAGGAGAGTATGTACGTATTGCCGGAAGTGTATAACGATGGGGAGAGTTAGTGAATGTGCTGTACTCGTTCGCGGGACTCGTGAAAGAAACGGAGAAAAGGGGGGGAATCCGTTACAGTGGAATGGAACTTTATCTATCGGTCAGGAGTTGGCGGCGAAAGGTGTTATAGAAGCTATTAAGCAGAAAGAATCTTTTTTTATTTGGGCTGTATGCGGCGCTGGGAAAACAGAAATGTTATTTTACGGTATTGGAGAGGCACTTCAAAAGGGAGAAAGAGTTTGTATTGCAACGCCAAGAACAGACGTAGTACTAGAATTAGCACCGAGATTACAAGAAGTGTTTCCTAGTATAAATGTAGCTGCTTTATACGGAGGGAGTGTAGATCTTGAAAAAGATGCAGCGTTAGTCGTTGCAACGACTCATCAACTGTTACGCTACTATAGAGCATTTCATGTCATGATTGTAGATGAGATTGATGCCTTCCCCTATCATGCGGATCAAATGTTGCAGTATGCAGTGAATCAAGCGATGAAAGAGAAAGCGGCGCGTATTTATTTAACAGCAACTCCCGACGAAAAGTGGAAGCATAATTTCAAAAAGGGGAAACAAAAAGGGATCATTGTTTCAGGACGATACCATCGTCATCCGTTACCAGTTCCTCTATTTAGCTGGTGCGGGAATTGGAAGAAAAGCCTTCATCATAAAAAAATTCCTCGCGTGTTACTACAATGGTTGAAAATGAACTTCAACAAAAAGTATCCTATTTTTTTATTTGTTCCTCATGTGCGATATATAGAAGAAATAAGTCTGTTATTGAAAGGGTTAGATAATAGGATCGATGGTGTACATGCAGAAGATCCGATGAGAAAAGAAAAAGTAGCAGCGTTCAGAAAGGGAGAAATTCCGTTATTAGTTACAACGACAATTTTAGAAAGAGGGGTAACTGTGAAGAACTTACAAGTGGCAGTTCTAGGGGCAGAAGAAGAAATTTTTTCAGAGAGTGCGCTCGTACAAATTGCAGGCCGAGCGGGTCGTAGTTTTGAAGAGCCCTATGGCGAGGTTATGTATTTTCATTACGGTAAGACAGAGTCGATGGTACGGGCGCAAAAACATATTCAAAGTATGAACAAAAATGCGAAGGAACAAGGGTTGATCGACTAGTGCATTGTTTACTTTGTGATGAGTATATGGTGGAAACAGTTAGTTGGTACACCTTCTTTGTAAAGTCCCATAAAAAATATGTATGTAATAGATGTGAGCGGAAACTTTCCTATATTATAGGGGAGATTTGCAAGGAGTGTGGGCGACCTTTAGAGGACTTGCCTTCCGTATATAAAGAAAATGATATTTGTGTGGATTGCGTAAGGTGGATCAATGAGGAGAAGTATCGTCCTTTTAAAAATCGTTCCTTGCATGTGTACGATGATGAGATGAAAGAAATAGTAGCACAGTTTAAGTTTCGAGGAGATGGGGAGTTAGTTCGTATTTTTCATCAATCCTTTCGAGAGCTATTTCAAAAGTATTTTACGAACGTCTCAACTGTTATTGCTGTTCCGCTTAGTAGGGAACGGGAATATGAACGTGGTTTTAATCAAGCGGAGTTATTAGCAGCTTGTTTACCTGTCAACATTTCTTATCCATCATTAAGAAGAAGAGAAACAGAAAAGCAAAGTAAGAAGTCGCGAAAAGAAAGGCTTTCGGGAAGTAATCCTTTTTATTTTCAGGGAGAAGAGGTGTTTCATGGTCAACACATTTTACTCGTCGATGATGTATATACGACAGGAATTACAGTGAGACAAATTGGAAGTCTTTTATACGATAGAGGAGCTAGAGAAGTTTCAAGTTTGACGCTCTGTAGAAGTTGATTTGTAACTGTCGAAAGAGATAATAAAAAGACGATAAGTCTTCTTTGACTTCGTAAGCTGTCATTCGTTATAGTGAAATTATGGGGCAAATGCCCTGATTTTTAGAGTGAAGGGAATGGAATGAACATGCAAGGAAGAGTAAAATGGTTCAATGCAGAAAAGGGATTTGGGTTTATTGAGCGTGAAGACGGTGATGATGTGTTTGTTCATTTTTCTGCGATTCAACAAGATGGATATAAGTCATTAGAAGAAGGACAACAAGTTGAGTTTGACATTGTAGATGGCGCACGTGGACCGCAAGCAGCTAATGTTGTAAAACTGTAGGAATGTTGTTTTTGGGGAGAGAAAGCTGCGTTTGTGGCAACGTTATATATATGTAGTAGAACCTCTTGTTTGTTACAAGGGGTTTTTATTATGAGTTAAGTTGTCAAAAAGTTGTTTCTTTTCTGTAACGAATTGTCCACAGTTATATTCGTTATTCACGATGTTAATAGGATAAAATAAAGATAGAAACGATGCATCTTTTCATTTCAACAAAAAACGATAAAAAAATCGCAATTCCACTAATTTTTTTAAAAAAGTTAGAAGGAGTTTTTAAGCCAGTGTCGAAATTATAGTACATAGGCTTGAAAGGAGGAATTCATCTATGAAATTCAACATTCGTGGTGAAAATATTGAAGTAACTCCAGCATTAAAGGAATATGTAGAGAAAAAACTAGGTAAGTTAGAGCGTTATTTTGATACATTCCCAGAGATTAAAGTTAATTTAAAAGTATACTCTGACAAGCAACGTGTCGAGGTAACAATTCCATTTACTGATTTATTACTTCGTGCAGAAGAAACTAATAGCGATATGTACGCTGCTATCGATTTAGTAGTTGATAAACTCGAGCGACAAATTCGTAAACATAAAACAAAAGTAAATCGTAAGTTACGTGAGAAAGGTTCTGTGAAAACGAACTTTATCCTTCCAGAAGCAGTAGCTGTTCTGGATGAGGTAGAAGAGGATGAACTAGAACTTGTACGTACAAAACGATTCGATTTAAAACCGATGGACGTTGAAGAAGCAATTCTACAAATGGATATGCTAGGACATAATTTCTTCGTCTTCACAAATGCTGATACAAACGAAACTAACGTTGTATATGGCCGTAAAGATGGGAAATATGGTTTAATCGAAACTAAATAATAATCCAAAAGCGCAGCCGAAATGGCTGCGCTTTTTTTTGCTGAAAATAGATTTCTACAAAAAGTTTTCTTAATTTAGAACGAGACATTCGGCCGATTGTTGTCATAGTTATAAGACAAGTGTTACAATTATCATTAGGTATATACATTTTAGTTTTTTTAATTAGGAGAAAAATTGGCATAACATACATTTGATTTTTATAACGACTGATTGTAATAGAGAAAAAGAAAAAACAATCGGAAGTTTTATTTTAATAAAAAGAGGAGCGTATTTCCTATGATCGGTATTTTAAAAAAGGTGTTTGATGTAAATCAACGCCAAATTAAACGTATGCAGAAGACAGTTGATCAAATTGATGCACTAGAGCCATCTATTAAGCCATTAACTGATGAACAATTAAAAGGGAAGACGCTTGAATTTAAAGAACGTCTAACAAAAGGTGAAACAGTAGATGATCTACTACCTGAAGCTTTTGCGGTTGTTCGTGAAGCTGCGACTCGTGTTCTCGGAATGCGTCCGTATGGCGTACAGTTAATGGGTGGTATTGCCTTACATGAAGGGAATATCTCTGAGATGAAAACGGGTGAAGGTAAAACGTTAACATCTACATTGCCTGTATATTTAAATGCTTTAACAGGAAAAGGTGTTCACGTTGTTACAGTTAACGAATACTTAGCACAACGTGATGCGAGCGAAATGGGACAACTTCATGAGTTCCTAGGCTTAACAGTAGGAATTAACTTAAACAGTATGTCACGCGAAGAAAAACAAGAGGCTTATGCTGCTGATATTACGTATAGCACAAATAATGAGCTTGGATTCGATTACTTACGTGACAACATGGTTTTATATAAAGAGCAGTGCGTTCAACGCCCACTTCACTTTGCTATTATCGATGAAGTCGATTCTATCTTAGTCGATGAAGCGCGTACGCCGCTTATTATTTCTGGACAAGCTCAAAAATCAACAGAGCTATACATGTTTGCAAATGCATTTGTTCGTACGTTAGAAAATGAAAAAGAATATTCGTTTGATGTAAAAACGAAAAATGTAATGTTAACAGAAGATGGTATTACGAAAGCCGAGAAAGCTTTCCATATTGAAAACTTATTCGACTTAAAACATGTAGCGCTTCTTCACCATATTAATCAGGCACTTCGTGCGCACGTTGTTATGCACCGTGATACAGATTATGTTGTACAAGAAGGCGAAATCGTAATTGTAGACCAATTTACTGGTCGTCTTATGAAAGGTCGTCGTTATAGCGAAGGGTTACACCAAGCTATCGAGGCAAAAGAAGGCGTAGAAATTCAAAATGAAAGTATGACGCTTGCGACAATTACATTCCAGAACTATTTCCGTATGTATGAAAAGTTATCTGGTATGACTGGTACAGCGAAAACAGAGGAAGAGGAATTCCGTAACATTTACAATATGAACGTTATTGTAATTCCAACAAACAAACCGATTATTCGTGATGATCGTGCTGATTTAATCTTCAAATCAATGGAAGGTAAATTTAATGCTGTTGTCGAGGATATTGTAAATCGTCATAAACAAGGACAACCTGTTCTTGTTGGTACAGTTGCGATTGAAACGTCAGAACTTATTTCAAAAATGTTAACACGTAAAGGCGTACGTCATAACATCTTAAATGCGAAAAACCATGCGCGTGAAGCAGATATCATTGCAGAAGCTGGTATGAAAGGTGCTGTAACGATCGCGACGAACATGGCGGGTCGTGGTACGGATATTAAGCTTGGGGACGATATTAAAAACATTGGTTTAGCAGTTATCGGTACAGAACGTCACGAAAGTCGTCGTATTGATAATCAGTTACGTGGTCGTGCTGGTCGTCAAGGAGACCCTGGTGTTACGCAGTTCTACTTATCAATGGAAGATGAACTAATGCGCCGCTTCGGTTCTGACAATATGAAAGCAATGATGGATCGTCTTGGTATGGATGATTCTCAGCCAATCGAAAGTAAAATGGTTTCTCGTGCAGTAGAATCTGCGCAAAAACGTGTAGAAGGAAATAACTATGATGCACGTAAGCAGTTACTACAATACGATGATGTACTTCGTCAGCAACGTGAAGTTATTTACAAGCAGCGCCAAGAGGTAATGGAGTCTGAGAACTTACGCGATATTATTGAAGGTATGATGAAATCTACAGTAGAGCGTGCAGTTGCACTTCATACACAAGAAGAAATTGAAGAAGATTGGAATATTAAAGGTCTTGTTGACTACTTAAATACAAACCTTCTGCAAGAAGGAGATGTAAAAGAAGAAGAATTACGTCGCCTTGCTCCAGAGGAAATGAGCGAACCAATTATCGCGAAATTAATAGAGCGTTACAACGAAAAAGAAAAGCTTATGCCAGAAGAGCAAATGCGTGAGTTTGAAAAAGTTGTTGTATTCCGTGTTGTAGATACGAAATGGACAGAGCATATTGATGCGATGGATCACCTTCGTGAAGGTATTCATTTACGTGCTTACGGTCAAATTGATCCACTTCGTGAGTATCAAATGGAAGGGTTCGCAATGTTCGAATCAATGATTGCTTCTATTGAAGAAGAAATTTCTCGTTACATTATGAAAGCTGAAATTGAACAAAACCTAGAGCGTCAAGAAGTTGTTCAAGGTGAAGCTGTTCACCCATCTAGCGATGGCGAAGAAGCGAAGAAAAAGCCAGTTGTAAAAGGTGACCAAGTAGGCCGTAACGATTTATGTAAATGTGGTAGCGGTAAAAAATATAAAAACTGCTGTGGTATTGGGAAGTAATACAAGGCATTAGCCCAGGCTACTTTGCAAAGTTTTACATCAAAAATGTATAATTAAGAAGGATTAAACTCTCTCCGTCATAAGTGGAGAGAGTTTCCCTTGTTTTCATACGAAAGTAACAGCAATTACATAGAGGTGAAGGAAATGGAATTAGTAGAAATTAGACAAGAATTAGAGAAAATGGCTAAGAGATTAGCGGCTTTTAGGGGGTCTCTTTGACCTTCCTACTAAGGAGAAACAAATTGCAGAATTAGAAGAGAAAATGATGGGCGCGGGATTTTGGGATGATCAACAAGGCGCACAAGCTGTCATTAACGAAGCGAATGCACTGAAAGATATGGTTGGAAAGTTCCGTCAGTTAGACGAGACGTTCGAAAATTTAGAAATCACGCATGAGCTTTTAAAAGAAGAGTATGATAAAGATTTACATGAGGAGCTGGAATCAGAAGTAAAAGGCTTAATTCAAGAAATGAATGAGTATGAGCTGCAATTATTACTAAGCGACCCTTATGATAAAAATAACGCGATTTTAGAATTGCACCCAGGTGCTGGTGGAACAGAGTCACAAGACTGGGGTTCTATGTTGCTACGTATGTACACACGTTGGGCTGAAAAACGTGGATTTAAAGTAGAAACGGTTGACTATTTACCAGGTGATGAAGCGGGTATTAAGAGTGTTACTTTATTAATTAAAGGCCATAACGCTTACGGTTACCTAAAGGCAGAGAAAGGTGTACATCGTCTTGTGCGTATTTCACCATTCGATTCTTCAGGCCGTCGTCATACATCGTTCGTATCTTGTGAAGTTGTACCTGAATTCAATGATGAAGTTGAAATTGAAGTACGTACAGAAGACTTGAAAATTGATACGTATCGTGCAAGTGGAGCGGGTGGACAGCACGTTAATACGACAGATTCGGCAGTTCGTATTACGCATACACCGACAAATACGGTTGTAACGTGTCAGTCAGAGCGTTCTCAAATTAAAAACCGTGAGCATGCGATGAAGATGTTAAAAGCGAAATTATATCAAAAGAAACTAGAAGAGCAACAAGCGGAGTTAGATGAGATTCGCGGTGAGCAAAAAGAAATCGGATGGGGTAGCCAAATTCGTTCTTACGTATTCCACCCATATTCTCTTGTGAAAGACCACCGTACAAATACAGAGGTTGGTAACGTACAAGCCGTTATGGATGGAGAAATTGATCCATTTATTGATGCTTATTTACGTTCTCGCATCTAATAAGCTAAATGAAAAAAGACCAACAAAATTGTTGGCGCATGTTGAGGATATAGAGGATATAAAGAGTATTATTTTATCTATATGGATGAACGACAGAGGAAGAGAAGTTGGAAACGACAACTTCTCTTTTTGATGGGATTATATGTAGCATACAATGTTGTATATTGTTTTGTAAAAAGTAGAAAATAGTAAAACAGAGTGGCAATAGAGTAACACTTTATATAGAACTTTTCTAAATTCTCGTTCAAAAAGGATTCTTTATAGAAGTTTTTATGTTGTTCACAGAATTGAAACAACTTACAAAAGCTTTATATCATTGGGGTTCTCACGGTATTTTTGAAGAATATGAAATATACCTTAGTTTTTCTATATAAAGATAATGCTTATAATGAAAATGAGTGTGTTAGGAATGAAAAGAATATCAACAATGGGGAGCGATAGAAGTGAAAAAGAAATTGTTGGCTATTGCGCTAGGAACATCAGTCGTTTTTGCTTTAGGAGCGTGTGGAAATAAAGAAGAGAGTAAGTCTTCGAACCAGTCTGCAAGTACAGACAGTGCAGAGCAAATTTTCCAAAGAAGTTGTGCTGGATGTCACGCAACAGATTTATCAGGTGCAACTGGACCTGATTTACGAAAAGTAGGACAGAAATATGATGCGGCAGACATCGAAAAAATCATTGAAAAAGGTCGCGGTTCCATGTCACCAGGACTTATTCAAGGTGAGGATGCGAAAAAAGTAGCTGAGTGGTTAGCTGAACATAAATAAAGAGAGTAAAATAGACGAGTTGGTTATATAGCCAGCTCGTTTTCCTTTTTGTGGAATGTAACATAACTGTAACAAAAATGTATCCGAATTGGAAACCGTTTGATGTTACAATGAGGTTTGTAGAATTTTGCTGAAATATATTACATAGAGTAGCGCTGCTAATAAAAAGCATGAATGGAAGCTACCTTCAACAAGAGTAGTTAAGTGAGAATAAAGTTTTTATTTTCAGATGTACAGAAAAGTATTTCGAAAAAATCATTAAGTATTGGGTGATAAATAATGATAAAAATGACGAATGTTTATAAGGAGTACCCGAATGGTATGAAAGCCATTGCTGGTCTTACAGTTAACATTAAACAAGGTGAGTTTGTATACGTAGTTGGACCGAGTGGAGCCGGGAAATCTACATTTATTAAAATGATGTATCGTGAAGAGAAGCCATCTACAGGATCTATTAATGTAAATGGTCTTACTATCGAGTCATTAGCAGAAAGAGACGTTCCATATTTCCGTCGTCAATTAGGCGTAATTTTCCAAGACTTTAAATTACTACCTAAGTTAACGGTATATGAGAATGTTGCGTTTGCCTTAGAAGTAATTGAAGAAGAGCCAGATGCAATTCGTGAGCGTGTAACAGAAGTTTTAGGTCTTGTAGGTCTTGAAGATCGTGCAGACGCACTTCCAAGTGAACTTTCAGGCGGGGAGCAGCAACGTGTTGCGATTGCGAGAGCAATTGTTAATAGACCAAAGGTTGTAATTGCCGATGAGCCAACAGGTAACTTAGATATTGAAACAGCTCTTGATATTATGAAAATTTTCACACGCATTAATGAGCGTGGTACAACGATTGTTATGGCGACACATAACGCAGATATCGTAAATACAATCCGTCATCGTGTAATCGCGATTGAAGGCGGAAAAATTGTTCGAGATGAGATTGAGGGAGGATACGGATATGAAGGCTAAGACCCTTAGTCGACATTTGCGAGAAGGTGTAAAGAATCTATCACGTAACGGATGGATGACGTTTGCTTCTGTTAGTGCGGTAACAGTTACATTATTACTTGTAGGTGTCTTTTTAACAGCAATTATGAATATGAACCATTTTGCGACGAAAGTAGAGCAAGATGTAGAGATTCGTGTACACATTGATCCAGCAGCAAAAGAAGCTGATCAAAAGAAATTAGAAGAAGATATGAGTAAGATTGCAAAAGTAGACTCTATTAAATATTCTTCTAAAGAAGAAGAGTTAAAACGTTTAATTAAAAGCTTAGGCGATAGCGGAAAAACGTTTGAGTTATTTGAACAAGATAACCCACTGAAAAACGTATTCGTTGTAAAAGCAAAAGAACCAACAGATACAGCGACAATCGCGAAAAAGATTGAAAAAATGCAGTTTGTAAGTAATGTTCAGTACGGAAAAGGGCAAGTTGAACGATTATTTGATACTGTAAAAACTGGTCGTAATATCGGGATTGTGTTAATTGCTGGTCTTTTATTCACAGCGATGTTCTTAATCTCTAATACAATTAAAATTACAATTTATGCTCGTAGTACAGAAATCGAAATTATGAAACTTGTAGGTGCGACAAACTGGTTTATTCGTTGGCCGTTCTTATTAGAGGGATTATTCTTAGGGGTATTAGGATCAATTATTCCAATTGGCTTAATTCTAGTTACGTATAATTCACTGCAAGGTGTGTTTAACGAGAAACTTGGCGGAACAATTTTCGAACTTCTACCATACAGCCCATTCGTATTCCAATTAGCTGGTTTACTAGTGTTAATCGGTGCTTTAATCGGTATGTGGGGAAGTGTAATGTCAATTCGCCGCTTCTTAAAAGTATAAAAAGTTGCAAACATAATTCGTACAAGCTTATCATATAGTAGAAATAGGTAAAGGCATCACACACTGTGTGATGCCTTTTGCTACACCACCTGTGTGTTTTGGAAAGGGGAATTCCGCATTGAAACGTAGAGTTGCAATTATTGGAATGGTTGTTGCATTTTTAATTGGTGCTGGCGGAATGTTTGCAGGTATGTCTTTATTTGGGGTTAACCCAGCAGAAGTAACGCAAACAATTTCGAGTGGAAACGCTAGCACTGCGCAAGGGAATTTGGCAAAAATTAATGAGGCGTATGCACTAATTGATTCACGTTATGTGGAAGACGTGAAAGACGAAAAATTAGTCGAAGGTGCAATACAAGGCATGTTGTCTACGCTGAAGGACCCTTATTCCACGTATATGGATAAAGAAACGGCGAAACAGTTTAGTGAATCACTGGATCCTGAACTAGAGGGAATCGGGGCTGAGGTGAACAAAACGGACGGTAAGCTTATTATCGTGTCTCCAATTAAAGGCTCACCAGCAGAAAAGATTGGAATTAAACCGAATGACCAAATTTTATCTGTAGATGGAAATAGTGTGAAAGATTTATCCCGTGAAGAAGCGGTATTAAAGATTCGTGGTAAAAAAGGAACGACTGTTGCGATTGAAATTAAGCGTGCAGGAGTAGCTGATCCGATTGTATTTAAAATTAAGCGTGAAAAAATTCCGATTTTCACAGTGTTTAGTTCTGTGAAGCAAGAGAGCGGAAAAGATATCGGTTATATGCAAATCACTTCTTTTGCTGAAAATACGGCGAAAGAATTTAAGGATCAGTTAAAAGAGTTAGAGAAGAAAAACATAAAAGGCTTAGTGATTGATGTACGTGGTAATCCTGGTGGCTACTTAAATAGTGTAGAAGAGATACTAGGGGAAATTATGACGGATAAAAAGCCGATGCTACAAGTAGAACAACGAAATGGTGAGAAGAAGAAATTCTCTACTGAACTGAAAGAGAGAAAGCCATATCCAATTTCAGTATTAATTGATAATGGAAGTGCTTCTGCTTCAGAGATTTTAGCGGGTGCGCTAAAAGAGGGAGAAGGATACGATTTAGTTGGTGAAAAAACGTTTGGTAAAGGTACTGTTCAGCAAGCCGTTCCATTTAAAGATGGCAGCAACATTAAATTAACGATGTTTAAATGGTTAACACCGGATGGAAACTGGATTCATAAAAAAGGAATTGCGCCAACAGTAGAAGTGAAGCAACCAGATTATTATCATGCGACACCAATTCAAATTGAAAAGACACTTTCATACAATTCAAATGATGTACAAGTAAAACACGCGCAAGAAATGCTTAAGAGTTTAGGATATGTACCAGGACGTGAAGATGGATACTTTAGTAAAGAGACAGAATCAGCGCTAAAAGCATTCCAAAATGCGAATAAGATGGAAGCGACAGGACAGCTTGATAAAAAGACAGCTGAAGCGATTCAAACGAAAATTATTGAAAAAATCCGTTCTGGAGAAAATGATCTACAATTACAGTCAGCATTAAAATTAATAGCGAAGTAGAAAAAATACAGGCAGTTTGCTGCCTGTATTTTTTTGTGTTAAACAAACGTTTGTCCAGTTATGATAATATAAAAAGAAAGAATGATATAAATGGTGGTGAATGGATTCGTGGAGGCATGGATTTTTGAAATAATGCGGGCGGTTGGACGTTTTTTCTTACACCCTGCTGTCTATGTATTTTTAATAAGTAGTATCTTCGTTGGATACTTACGTATGTTACGAGAACGAAAGGATTTTTCCTTTAAAGTTTATGATATTTGGTTTGAACTGCGAACATCTTTATTCGCAGGAGTTAAATACGGATTAATCGTATCTATTATTACCATTGGACTTGGACTTGTTGTTTCTAAAGCAAGCTTATGGGCCATCTTATTATGGACGTTATTATTTGGATTAACGGCTATGTATCGATATTTATCAGCAGCTTATACGTTTAGTATCGCGATTGTATGTGTTCTATTATCTTCTAAGCTACCAGTTTCCTTCTTACAGCTTGGAGAAGGTGAAGAGAGTACGATTGTATCTCTTGCTATTTTGCTAGGTGTTATGCTCGTTGTAGAGGGCTTGTTGATTTCTAAAAATGCAGTGGGATATTCGACGCCGAAGATTAGGAAGGGTAAGCGGGGATTAAAGGTTGGTTTACACGAATCAAAGCGTTTATGGATCGTTCCTATTTTTATTCTTATACCAGGTGACGCGGTAACACAGTTTATTTCATGGTGGCCTGTCGTTTCAATCGGTTCAGATACATATTCACTATTCCTCGTTCCATTTTTAATTGGATTTATGAGAAGGATTAGAAGTTATGAGCCGACGGAAGCTTTATTATTTACAGGAAGACGTGTGTACGGATTAGCAGGACTTGTGCTTGTTTTAGGAGTCGCAAGTTATTGGTGGCACGTACTTGCAATTATCGCAATGGGCGTTGCAATGCTTGGACGTTTTACAATTTCCATGCAAGAGAAAATTGCGGATGAAACAAGACCAGCGTACTTTGCTGCACGTAATGATGGACTCGTTGTATTAGATACAATTCCAAATACAATTGGGGCGGAGCTGAATTTACTACCTGGAGAAATGATTACGAAAGTAAATGGAGTCATTCCAAGAAGCGCCGAGGAATTTTACGATGCACTTCAAACGAAGACGACAGGAGCATTTTGTAAATTAGAAGTATTAGATACAAGTGGAGAGCTTCGCCTTGCTCAAACGGCATTATACGCCGGAGGACATCACGAATTGGGTATTGTGTTTGTTCAGCAGGAGCATGAGTGGGATTCGGAAGCTATGTAATAAAAGTAGGGTATCACCTTGTAGTGATACCCTTTTTTGTTTGGACAGGATTAATAGTAAATGAAATTTATATCGGCGATTATCCGAATATATCGACTTTTCGGCAAAAAACGACGACTATCGCAAACCTTATTTTAGTTTCATAGTTGAATCACTTGAATAATTATTTGATAATGGTTATCATTTAGGGAGTCTTTTTAATTTTGAAAAATGGGGGGAAGGTATGCTACGTAAATTTTTTTCTTACTATAAACCGTATAAAGGTTTATTTATACTCGACTTTTCTTGCGCAGTTGTCGCAGGGTTGTTAGAACTTGGCTTCCCGCTTATCGTAAATCAATTTATTGATAAGTTATTGCCGGGGCAAAACTGGACGCTTATTTTATGGGCTTGTTTCGGTTTACTTGCAGTGTATATGTTAAATGCGGGCTTACAATATGTTGTTACATATTGGGGACATATGCTTGGTGTTAACATTGAAACGGATATGAGGCAGAAATTATTTGATCACATCCAAAAGCTATCATTCAGATTTTTTGATAATAATAAAACAGGTCATTTAATTTCACGTCTTACAAACGACTTAATGGAAATTGGTGAAATTGCTCACCACGGGCCAGAAGATTTATTTATCGCCGTTATGACTTTAGTTGGGGCATTTTCATTTATGATGATGATCAACTGGAAGTTGGCTCTATTGACGTTCTTCGTCATTCCATTCTTATTATGGTTAGCGCTTTACTTCAATAAAAAAATGACAGGAACATTTAGACGTTTATTCTCAGATGTTGCTGATTTTAATGCATGCATTGAAAATAACGTTGGTGGCATCCGCGTTGTACAAGCATTTGGAAATGAAAAGTTTGAGAAAGAGCAATTCGCTGTTAATAATGCTCGTTTCCGTACAACGAAATTAATGGCGTATAAAATTATGGCGTTAAATTCGTCGATTAGTTATATGCTTATGCGTCTCGTAACGCTCTTCGTCTTAATATGTGGTACATGGTTTGTGCTACAAGGTGAATTAACGTACGGTGGATTTATCGGATTCGTTCTATTAACGAATATTTTCTTCCGCCCAATTGAAAAAATTAATGCGGTAATCGAAAGTTATCCGAAAGGAATCGCTGGTTTTAAGAGATATGTAGAGCTTCTTGAAACAGAGCCAGATATTGTAGACGCTAAAGATGCGTTGGAAGTGAAACATGTACATGGTGATATTCAATATAACAACATTACGTTCGGATATGAAAATAAAGAACCGATTTTAAATGACATTAGCTTGAAAATACATGCAGGCGAAACAGTTGCATTCGTTGGACCATCAGGAGCTGGAAAAACGACTTTATGTAGCTTATTACCACGTTTTTATGAACAATCATCAGGATCCATTCAAATTGATGGTATTGATACGAATGATATGACGTTATCGTCACTTCGTAAGCAAATCGGAATCGTGCAGCAAGATGTGTTCTTATTCTCTGGAACGATTCGCGAAAATATCGCTTACGGAAATTTAAAGGCATCAGAGGCTGAAATTTGGCAGGCAGTAAAACGTGCGCAATTAGAAGATTTAATTTACTCACAACCAGATGGTTTAGATACCGTTATCGGTGAGCGCGGCGTGAAACTTTCAGGTGGACAGAAGCAGCGTCTAGCGATTGCTCGTATGTTCTTGAAAAACCCGCCAATTTTAATACTTGATGAAGCAACTTCTGCACTAGACACAGAGACGGAACTAGCGATTCAAAAATCACTTGCTGAACTATCTGTCGGCCGTACAACATTAGTTATCGCTCACAGACTTGCGACGATTAAAAATGCAGATCGTATCGTCGTTGTAAATAAAGATGGTATTGCGGAACAAGGTTCACATGATGAATTAATTGAACAAGGCGGAGGATACAGCAGGTTATACGAGGCTCAGTTCAGTTCGTAAATATAATTTCTAATGAATTAGCACATCATATAAGTAGATGGAAATCTCATATGGGAGGCTATAAAGTATGATTGTAACAACAACATCTACAATTCAAGGAAAAGAAATTATTGAGTATATCGATATCGTGAATGGAGAAGCGATTATGGGCGCGAATATCGTTCGTGACCTTTTCGCCTCTGTTCGTGATGTTGTCGGTGGTCGTGCTGGCGCTTATGAAAGTAAATTAAAAGAAGCGCGCGACATCGCAATGGAAGAAATGAAAACTTTCGCGAGGCAAAAAAATGCGAATGCAATTGTTGGTATCGACGTGGATTACGAAGTAGTTCGCGAAGGGATGCTAATGGTTGCAGTGAGCGGGACTGCTGTCCGTATTTAAAGTGAAAAGCCGTGCTGATGCACGGCTTTTACTGTTATTGATGCTATTCTATGTCGAAGTTTCAATATTTCTTGGGAAATGCGGAAGGTCTCGTCGATATATAGGGAAGACATTAGAGCGCTTCTTGGCATTTCCGGATTTGAATTAATAATGTTTCATAATTGTAAACCTTCACACTAATGTGAAGGTTTACTCTGTTTTTTCGCAAAAGAGTCTACATGATTTAAAAATACTTGAATAGCTTTAGATGGGATAAAATATTTGCCGCGCACGATGGAGAATGGACGGATGAGTTGTTCGTCTGGAACTTCGACGTGGAATAGTTCTTTTGCCAGTAGCTCTTTCCGTACAGTCCAATCGGAAAGGATAGCGATGCCAAGCCCGGCAGCGACGGCTTCCTTTACGCTTTGGATACTACTGAATGTAAAGAATCGTTTCATTTTTAAATGGTGTTGATGAATAAAACGATCGCTATAAGCACGTGTACCAGAGCCATTTTCTCTTAATACCCATACTTGATCTTGGAGTGAGCTTTCATTTATTTCATCTGTGCGGAGCAGCGGATGATTTGGCGGAACGACGAGCTTCATTTCATCTTGCATAAATGTTTCAACGTCAACGTCGCCGTATACGACTTGCCCTTCCACTAAGCCGATATCAATTTGATTAGAGCGAAGACTTTGCAAGACGTCTTCTGTATTTGAGATAAAGGTATGAACTTCGACGTGTGGATTTTCATTCGCATAGTTAGCCATTATTTTGGGAAGTAAGTATTCGCCAATTGTAAAACTAGCACCGATACGAAGGGTTCCTGTTACAACGTTATGTAGTTCGTTAATTTCTTGTTTCGCATCTTCGTAAAGAGAGAGCATTTGCTTTGCATGTATATATAATATGTTTCCAGCCTCTGTCACTTGAACGTGCTTCGGGGATCGCTGAATAAGTGTAGTTCCAAATTCATTTTCTAAGTTGCGTATATGCATACTTACGCCAGGCTGTGAAAGGTTTAATAATTCTGCTGCACGGGAGAAGTGTTTCTGTTCCACGACAGTAACGAAAATTTTTAAAATATCTACGTTCATGTAATGAGCTCCTCTCGTTTTTCTTTCATCTTATCATAAATATTTCTGATGATAGAGATTCAATATTGATATTAAACTTATTATAGAAACTCTCTTATAATGTAAGTAGATAGAACATGCATGTTCCAATACGATTATTGGAGTGGTACAAAGTGGAACAAACACTTGTTATACAAAAGAAGAAGCGTTTTGGATTTTCGCAAGGAATTGGAATTACACTATTAATTGCAATTGCGGCGAAATATTTAGCAGAGCTTCCATTTTTAAATATTATGGGACAATTAGTAATTGCTATTCTAATTGGGATGGTTTGGCGTGCGGCAATTGGAGTTCCTCATGATGCAATTGCAGGGACAAACTTTGCGAGTAAGAAGTTGCTTCGCTTCGGGATCATCTTACTTGGAATGCGATTAAATCTTGTTGATATTGCGAAGGCAGGGCCGAAAGTATTGGTCATCGCAGCGGTTGTTATTACATTTACGATTTTCGTTGTATACGGACTAACGAAAGTATTTAAGGTAGAGAAGAAGCTTGGAATTTTAACAGCATGCGGGACGGCAATTTGCGGGGCGGCTGCTGTCGTGGCAATTGCACCGCAAGTGAAAGCGAAGGATGAGGAAACGGCAGTTGGCGCAGCGATTATTGCAATTTTAGGTACAATATTTACACTTATTTATACGCTATTATACCCAGTGCTTGGCTTCTCGCCGTACGGCTACGGTGTATTCTCAGGTGCGACGCTGCATGAAATCGCTCATGTCATCGCAGCTGCAGCGCCAGGAGGAAGCACGGCTGTAGACATCGCAGTTATTGTGAAGTTAACGCGCGTTGCAATGCTTGTGCCAGTAGCGATTTTAATTGGATTATGGTTCGGTAAGAGCGAAGGTAGCGAGGAAAAAAGATCGTGGCGTGACCTTCCGATTCCGTGGTTCATCTTCGGATTTTTAGCGATGAGTGCAGTGCATTCGCTCGGTATTATCCCAGAAGTTGTTGCCGGATACATTGTTGTCATTGCTTATATGCTCATCGCAATGGCGATGGCGGGGCTTGGTTTAAATGTAGAGTTTAAAACGTTCCGTAAGTTAGGAAGCAAAGCATTCGTGGCGGGGCTGATCGGTTCAGTTTTCCTTGCTATTCTTGGATACGTTCTTGTATATGCGTTAAGGTTTATGTAGTAGGGCGGAGAAGCTGTTCCCATAGGTATTTGGGAACAGCTTTTTCTTATGATTATAGGGCTACGGATGTCGGTAAGTCGATATATTAAAAAATCGCTGATATAAATTAAATGACTCTTGTACTTTGGTAGAGAAGATGTTCAGTGAAATGTATTTTTAAAATTTGTAAAGATATCTTTACTTTGAAATGGAAAATATTTATAATTAGAGTAAAGATATCTTTACTTTTGAAGGTGGAGCCTATGGGTGTGAAAAATACAATAAAAGAGTTAAGAAAGCAAAATCATATAACGCAAGTTGAAATGGCAAAGGCGATGCAGGTGACGCGGCAGACGATTGTGGCGATTGAAAACCATCATTATAACCCGAGTCTAGAATTATCGTTAAAAATCGCTAAATATTTTGGAATGAAGGTGGAGGAAATATTTACGCTAGAGTAAGGGGAGAAAAAATAAATGATAAGTTTGAGAGATTTCAATTAGATTATACGTTTAAATATATAGGGATTGGTTTTGGTTTATTAATAAGTGTGGCATCGACGAGTGTATTAGCAACAAGGAATAGATAGAAAAAGGGGAACTGGGATGGGATTACCGGTATTATGTGTCGCTACGGCTATTTTTGCTTTGTTTTGGGGAATGCAGAATTTCTCTCGTAATCCAGTACCAAGTATTTGTATTATGCTTGGCACTGTAGGTTTATCATATTATTTATTAGTGTCAGCTCATTATCATAAAACAGCAACGAGTGTTGTCGTTGGAGCACTTATTTTATTTTGTGGGCGCGCTGTACAAAAAGGATTATTTCCGTAAAAGCTGTTTATACGAAGAGTATAAACAGCTTTTTGTATTTTTTTAACAAAAGTATTGAAAGTGACGTTACGTCATCTTTTATAATGAAGGGGAAGAGGTGATGGTAGTGATTTCAATACAACAATTGACGAAAGAAACAGGGGTAACAGTACGTACATTACGTTATTATGATCAAATAGATTTATTAAAGCCGAGCGGGAAAACAGAAGGCGGTCATCGTTTATATAGTGAAGCTGACGTAATACGTCTCCAACAAATTTTATTTTTAAAGGAAATGGGATTTTCATTAAAAGAGTCTGCGAATATGTTAGTAAAAGGTGAACTTAACTTAAAGGATTCGCTTGAAAAACAACTTCGATTTGTACAGGAAGAACAAAAGAAATTCAATCGAATGGAGCGCGTTTTACAAGCAGTTGTTTATTCGGTAGATGTGGAGGGAGAGCTCGATTGGAAAGTTATGTTTGAACTGATCCAGCTTTCGAAACAGTCTTCTCGTATACGTGAAATATTTCAAAATGAAGTATTTTCAAAGGAAGAACAAAAATTACTTCATAATTTGCCAAATATGAGTGAAGAAGATCCGAATGTTTTAGAATGGGTAGATTTATTAAAGCAATTACGCACTTTTATGAAAGACGGTAAAGAAGCCGCAAGTGATGAGGTGCAAGGGGCAACGAAGAGATTAATGCAGAAGTGTTTAGAAATGGCCAATGGTGATGAAGCATTTTTAGATAAGTTATGGGAAGTTAGAAAATCGAAGGAAGATTCACAGAAAATGAGCATGTATCCAATTGAAGAAGAACTTTTATTATATATGGATGAAGCTTTTCGTATATATGATGAAAAGGAGAAGGATAAATGAGTATACTTGCAGAATATCGTTGGTATTTTTTAATTGGGGCAGAGATTGTATTTTGGTTATCAGCTATCGGTTTCTTTTTACTCCGCTACGGATTCCGTTTGAAGAAGGCAAGCTTTATTATGGGGATTGTACTCCTCATAAATGAAGTGTTTATTTTAACCGTAGGGGTAGTGGATTATTATCAAACAGGAAAGTTCTCTAACTTTCAAATCATTACGGTAATTATTTTATTGTATGCAGTTTTCTACGGGAAAAAGGATTTGAAGAAGCTTGATATATTTGCGCAAAAGCTAGTTGCGAAATGGCGGAATGAACCAGCGCCAATTATGGAAGAACACGTAGAATTAACAGGTATGGCTTATGCGAAGCAGGAAATAAAAAATTGGGTATTACATCTTGTTTTATTCGTTGTTGTGCATATTTTCTTTTTCTTTCTGTACGGTTTTGTCCCGTTTGAACAATGGCATAATTGGTTAGAAACGGGGATTGTTTTAAATGAAAAAGCAAGTCGTGTTAGCCAAGTTTGGGCGATTATACTTTTAGTGGATACAGTTATTTCATTTTCATATGTTCTTTTCCCGAAGAAGGAAAAAGGAAAAGAGAAGCTACTTTCGTAGAGGAAAGTAGCTTTTTTAGTATACCAATAGTTTGTATAGGAGAGGATGACAGTAGGAAAAAGAGCTAGTTTTATATGTCTATTTGAAATGCATTAGGTTTTTAATTAGTGTGTTGTTTACTTTCTGTTCATGTGGGAGAAGGTTTGATAAGGAAGGAAGTGTTCTCTCCTTCCTTTTTCTATGTATATATTGTCGAAAACTTTACCGAATATCTGTTCGTTTTTTTAGGTTTTTTATGGGCATTCGTGGTAAAATAATAATACAGATTTTTTATGAGGAGGTCGGATTTTCTTGGAACGTCAATTTGAAATTGTCTCAGCGTATTCCCCACAAGGTGATCAGCCGGTAGCTATAGAGAAGCTTGTAGAGGGAATTAATAGTGGAAAGAAAAAGCAAGTGTTGCTTGGAGCGACAGGAACGGGTAAGACATTTACGATTTCAAATGTCATTAAAGAAGTGCAGAAGCCAACACTTGTCATGGCTCATAATAAAACATTAGCAGGACAGTTATATAGTGAGTTGAAAGACTTTTTTCCGAATAATGCAGTTGAATATTTTGTTAGTTATTACGATTATTATCAGCCAGAAGCATATGTGCCGCAAACAGATACGTTTATTGAAAAAGATGCGCAAATTAATGATGAAATTGATAAATTGCGTCACTCAGCAACGTCCGCATTATTTGAACGGGACGATGTAATTATCGTTGCGAGTGTTTCGTGTATATATGGTTTAGGTTCTCCGCAAGAATACCGTGAGTTAGTTGTTTCACTTCGAGTTGGTATGGAAAAGGACCGCAATCAATTGCTTCGTGAACTTGTTGATGTACAGTATGGACGTAATGATATTGATTTCAAGCGTGGTACATTCCGCGTGCGCGGAGATGTAGTTGAAATCTTCCCGGCATCACTTGACGAGCATTGTATTCGAATTGAGTTTTTCGGTGATGAAATCGATCGTATTCGTGAAGTAAATGCGTTAACAGGTGAAGTATTAGCAGAACGTGATCATGTAGCAATCTTCCCAGCATCTCACTTCGTTACACGTGAAGAAAAGATGAAGGTCGCTATTGAAAATATAGAAAAAGAATTAGAAGAACGTTTAAAGGAATTAAATGATAATGGCAAATTGTTAGAAGCGCAGCGTATAGAACAACGTACACGTTATGATTTAGAAATGATGCGCGAGATGGGCTTTTGTTCAGGGATTGAAAACTATTCCCGCCATTTAACACTTCGTCCAGCGGGTGCAACGCCGTATACGCTATTAGACTATTTCCCGAAAGATTTCTTAATCGTTATGGATGAGTCACACGTATCAGTACCGCAAGTAAGAGCGATGTATAACGGGGACCAAGCACGTAAACAAGTGCTTGTAGATCATGGATTCCGTCTGCCATCAGCTTTAGATAATAGACCGCTTACGTTTGATGAGTTTGAGGAGAAAACGAATCAAGTGATTTACGTTTCAGCAACGCCGGGACCGTACGAATTAGAGCAGTCGCCAGAAGTAATAGAACAAATTATTCGTCCAACAGGACTTTTAGATCCACCTATTGATATACGACCAATTGAAGGGCAAATTGACGATTTATTAGGAGAGATTCAAGATCGCATTGCAAAAAATGAACGTGTATTAATTACGACTTTAACGAAGAAGATGTCAGAGGATTTAACGGATTACTTAAAAGATGTAGGAATTAAAGTGAACTATCTTCACTCTGAAGTTAAAACGTTAGAACGTATTGAAATTATCCGTGATCTTCGCCTCGGTAAGTTTGATGTTCTTGTCGGTATTAACTTATTGCGAGAAGGATTAGATATTCCGGAAGTCTCACTTGTCGCTATTTTAGATGCTGATAAGGAAGGATTCTTACGTTCAGAGCGTTCGTTAATCCAAACAATCGGTCGTGCAGCACGTAACGAAAACGGCCGCGTTATTATGTACGCAGATCGTATAACGAGATCGATGGGAATTGCAATTGAAGAAACGAAGCGTCGTCGCACTATACAAGAAGCTTACAATAAAGAGCATGGTATTACGCCGAAAACAATTCAAAAGGGCGTGCGTGATGTGATACGTGCCACGACAGCTGCTGAAGAAACAGAAACATATGAAGCAACGCCAGCTAAGAAGATGACGAAAAAAGAGCGTGAAAAAACAATTGCGAAGATGGAAGCAGAGATGAAAGAAGCAGCAAAAGCGTTAGATTTCGAGCGTGCAGCTGAATTAAGAGATTTACTATTAGAATTAAAAGCGGAAGGGTGAAAAGAGTGAGTAAGAGCAAGGATTTTATTGTTGTAAAAGGTGCTAGGGCACATAACCTAAAAAATATTGATGTAACCATTCCGAGAAATCAGCTTGTTGTTGTGACGGGATTGTCTGGTTCTGGGAAATCATCATTAGCGTTTGATACGATTTATGCAGAAGGGCAGCGCAGATACGTAGAATCGTTATCTGCGTATGCGCGTCAGTTTTTAGGACAAATGGATAAACCGGATGTAGATACGATTGAAGGATTGTCACCAGCGATTTCAATTGATCAAAAAACGACGAGTCGTAATCCGCGTTCAACTGTCGGAACGGTAACGGAGATTTATGATTACTTACGTTTATTATTTGCGCGAATTGGTACGCCGATTTGTCCAAATCATGGCATTGAAATTACATCACAAACAGTGGAACAGATGGTAGACCGTGTTCTTGAATATCCTGAGCGTACGAAATTACAAGTGTTAGCCCCTATCGTTTCTGGGCGTAAAGGTGCACATGTGAAAGTGCTTGAAGATATTAAGAAGCAAGGATATGTTCGTGTACGTGTTGATGGTGAAATGCTGGATGTATCTGAAGAGATTACGTTAGATAAAAATAAGAAGCATTCTATTGAAGTTGTCATTGACCGTATTGTTGTAAAAGAAGGAATCGCAAGCCGCCTTGCAGATTCACTTGAAAGTGCATTAAAGCTTGGCGGAGGCCGTGTGTTAATCGATGTAATGGGAGAAGAGGAACTTCTATTTAGTGAACATCATGCTTGCCCGCATTGTGGTTTTTCAATTGGAGAATTAGAGCCGCGTATGTTTTCATTCAACAGTCCATTCGGAGCATGTCCTTCTTGTGATGGACTTGGTTCAAAGCTAGAGGTAGATTTAGAACTTGTTATTCCGAACTGGGATTTATCGTTAAAGGAACATGCGATTGCGCCTTGGGAACCGACAAGCTCACAATATTACCCGCAGCTTTTACAATCTGTATGTAATCATTATGGCGTTGATATGGATGTGCCTGTGAAAGATATACCGAAAGATTTATTTGATAAAGTGTTATACGGAAGCGGTGAAGAGAAGGTTTATTTCCGCTATGTAAATGAATTTGGTCAAGTAAAGGAAAATGAGATTTTATTTGAAGGTGTTATTCCAAATATTGAACGTCGTTATCGTGAAACGAGTTCTGATTATGTTCGTGAGCAAATGGAAAAATATATGGCAGAGCAAGCTTGTCCGAAGTGTAAAGGTGGGCGCTTAAAGCCTGAGAGTTTAGCTGTTTTCGTTGGCGGGAAAACGATTGCTGACGTAACGAAGTATTCTGTTCAAGAAGTACAGGAATTCTTCTCAAATGTGGAACTAACGGAGAAACAACAAAAAATTGCGCATTTAATTTTAAGAGAAATCCAGGAGCGCGTTGGGTTCTTAGTAAACGTCGGTTTAGATTATTTAACGTTAAGTCGTGCCGCAGGAACATTATCAGGTGGTGAGGCGCAGCGTATTCGTTTAGCGACGCAAATTGGTTCTCGTCTTACTGGCGTACTTTACATTCTTGATGAACCTTCTATCGGTTTGCATCAGCGTGATAACGATCGTCTTATTCGTACATTGCAAGAAATGCGCGATTTAGGTAATACGTTAATTGTCGTTGAACATGATGAAGATACGATGATGGCAGCTGACTATTTACTTGATATTGGACCTGGTGCAGGTATTCACGGTGGACAAGTCGTATCAGCAGGTACACCGGCTGAAGTGATGCAAGATGATAATTCATTAACAGGGAAGTATTTAAGCGGTAAAGAGTTTATTCCTGTTCCACTTGAAAGACGTAAAGGTGACGGAAGGAAAGTGGAAATTGTCGGCGCAAAAGAGAATAACTTAAAGAATGCGAAGATGTCATTCCCGCTTGGTACGTTTGTAGCGGTAACAGGTGTATCTGGATCAGGTAAAAGTACGATGATTAATGAAGTACTATATAAATCGTTAGCGCAAAAGTTATATAAAGCGAAAGCGAAGCCGGGTACGCATAAAGAAATTAAAGGTCTTGAGCACTTAGATAAAGTAATCGATATTGATCAATCGCCAATCGGTCGTACACCACGTTCTAATCCAGCGACGTATACAGGTGTATTCGATGATATTCGTGATGTGTTTGCACAAACGAATGAAGCGAAAGTGCGCGGATATCAAAAAGGACGTTTCAGCTTTAATGTAAAAGGTGGACGTTGTGAAGCGTGCCGTGGTGATGGAATTATTAAAATCGAAATGCACTTCTTACCAGACGTATACGTTCCGTGTGAAGTTTGTCACGGTAAACGTTATAACCGTGAAACGTTAGAAGTGAAATATAAAGATAAAAACATTTCTGAAGTGTTAGGGATGACGATTGAAGATGGAGTAGAGTTCTTCGCTAATATTCCAAAAATTAAACGTAAACTTCAAACGCTTGTAGACGTTGGGCTTGGTTATATGAAATTAGGGCAACCAGCTACGACGTTATCTGGTGGTGAAGCGCAGCGTGTGAAATTAGCTTCTGAATTACATCGTCGTTCTACAGGACGTACGTTATACATTTTAGACGAGCCAACGACTGGTTTACATGCACATGATATCGCACGTCTTCTAGAAGTGCTGCAACGTCTTGTTGAGAGCGGTGAGACGGTACTTGTAATTGAACATAATTTAGATGTAATTAAAACAGCTGATTATATCGTTGACCTTGGACCAGAGGGTGGAGACAAAGGTGGACAAATCGTTGCTTCCGGAACGCCAGAGCAAGTAGTGAAAGAAGAGCGTTCATATACAGGTAAATATTTAAAAGAGATTTTAAATCGTGATAAAGCAAGAATGAAAGAGAAGATAAAAGAAGTAGAGCTATCACAATAAGGTATTATTAAAAACCGAGTGGCAATGACACTCGGTTTTTCGTTCATAGGGGGAGAAAATGGAGTTTGTAGATGTTTTAAGAAAGAAAAATATGAAGGTAAGAGAGTTTCAAAGTTGGGGTGTATATTTTCGGAAGCGCTGGGAGGATAACTTTGCAAACCATGTAAGTGATGAGGAAAAAGAAGACATTTTTCTTTACGGAGATAAGTACGGATGTGGGTATCTTTGGCACATATTTAGTTATGAGAAAAAGAAGTGTTTAGAGGGTGAAGAAGCGGAGAACGCGTTTCATAATGAAGTGAAAAAGGATTGCTATATATTCTATCAACATTGTGATGATGTACTGCTAATAAAAGATGCGAGTTCATTACATCTGAATGATATATTGTGTGAGACGGATGATATGTATAAAGGCGATATCTATATTGTAGGTAAAGAGTTCACTTGGACTTTTGTAAAAACGCATGAACATAGATGGTGTGGTCCCTATTTCACAAAGAGATGTTGGTAGGTATACAAGCAGGAAGAGTAGAATAAGTTGATATAAGTGTTTGTATGATACTTGCGTTTCTTATCTATTAGCGTATGATGAAATATATATGTCAAAAGGATGTGTAAGAAAATGAGATGGATTGTATCACTTCTTGTAAATAGCGTTGTGTTAATCGCTGTATCGGGACTTTTAAAAGGGATTGCACCAGACGCGTTTTACGTAGCAAATATACAAACTGCAATTATTGCGAGTATTATTTTGGCTGTTTTAAATGTGTTTGTAAAACCGTTTTTAATTTTAATTACGCTACCAATTACTGTTGTAACTTTTGGTTTCTTCTTAATTGTAATTAATGCGATTACGCTAAAAATAGCAGATTCATTATTAGGAGATGCATTTAATATATCGGGATTTGGTGTAGCGATTGTTGCGGCAATTTGTATTTCAATCTTTAATATGATTATTGAAAAAGCAATTGTGGAACCTCTATATGAAAAAAAGAGAAAATGACAAAAAGAAAAACATTTCATGCTGTGTATGAAATGTTTTTTTCTATTTATTAGAAACCGTATTTCTTGTTTCCAGAAAAAAATGGTACAATATCCGGTAGAATGGAATTTTACATCAAATGAGACTGAACCCGCAGCGGAGTGGAGGTTTATACATATGCCGAAAGTAAGGACAAAAGATTTAATTGAACAATTTCAATTGGAGTTAATAAGTGGTGAAGAGGGAATTCATCGTCCAATTGATACAAGTGATTTATCACGACCTGGAATTGAAATGGCAGGATTTTTTACATATTATCCAGCTGATCGCGTGCAACTTCTTGGAAAGACGGAGCTTACGTTCTTTGACACGTTAACGACAGAGCAAAAACAAGAGAGAATGAAAGCGCTTTGTACTGAGGAGACACCATGTATTATTGTGACTCGTAATCAAGATGTACCAGATGAGTTATTGCAAGCATCACGTGAATCAGGCATGCCTTTATTACGTTCTGCTCAAACGACAACAAGATTATCAAGTCGTTTAACAAATTATTTAGAAGGTAAGTTAGCACCTACAACAGCTGTACATGGTGTGTTAGTAGATATTTATGGCGTTGGTGTTTTAATTACAGGTCAAAGTGGTGTCGGTAAAAGTGAGACAGCTCTTGAGCTTGTAAAACGTGGTCACCGTCTTGTTGCGGATGATAGTGTAGAAATTCGCCAAGAAGATGAAGACACATTAGTAGGAAGCTCACCAGATTTAATTGAGCATTTATTAGAAATTCGTGGTCTAGGTATCATTAACGTTATGACGTTATTTGGTGCAGGGGCAGTGCGAAATTATAAGCGTATTACACTTGTTATTAATCTTGAAATTTGGGATCAAAAGAAAAATTACGATCGCTTAGGTCTTGATGAAGAGAAGATGAAGATTATTGATACAGAACTTACGAAGATTACACTTCCAGTTCGCCCTGGTCGAAACTTAGCTGTTATTATTGAAGTGGCAGCGATGAACTTCCGTTTAAAACGTATGGGAGTCAATGCAGCTCAGCAGTTCTCTGAACGATTAATGAGTGCGATTGAATTAGGAAATCAGGAGTAAACTTTGGAGAGGGAGGTCATACATATGCTGCTAGGTTCTGTACCACAGCTTGACCGCGTAGCTATCCAACTTGGGCCGTTTCCTGTTTATTGGTACGGGATTATTATCGGTACAGGTGTGCTATTAGGTCTTTGGCTAGCAACTCGCGAGGGAGAAAGGCTAGGTATTCCAAAAGATACATTTGTTGACCTTGTATTAATTGCAGTACCGATCGCTATTCTATTTGCGAGGATGTACTATGTTATTTTTGAATGGGAATATTACGCGCAAAACCCGAGTCAAATTATTAATATTCGTCAAGGTGGATTGGCGATTCATGGTGGTTTAATCGGGGCTGTTATTACAGGGATTCTTTTTGCGAAACGCCGCGGGGTTTCATTCTGGAAGTTGGCTGATATTGCTGCGCCAAGTATTTTATTAGGACAAGCAATTGGTCGATGGGGAAACTTTATGAACCAAGAGGCACATGGTGATGAAGTAACGAGACAGTTTTTAGAAGGTCTTCATTTACCGGATTTCATTATTAATCAAATGTACATTGATGGTGTGTACTACCACCCGACGTTTTTATATGAATCATTATGGAATTTTGCGGGAGTAATTCTATTACTTGCATTACGCAAAGTGAACTTACGCCGTGGTGAACTATTCTTCACATATTTAATTTGGTATTCAATAGGACGCTTCTTTGTAGAAGGCTTACGTACAGATAGTTTAATGCTAGGACCACTTCGTATTGCACAAGTAATGTCAATTGGACTTGTTGTTATTTCTATTATTTTCATTATTGTGAGACGAAAAATGGGGCAAGCTGATAAAAGATATTCGGAAAATTAGAGAAAAGTAGCATCTTATTATGAGATGCTGCTTCTTTCATATTCAGGAAAGCGAAAGGACTAAGGCAATGAGAATAAATACAGTGTTATTTGATTTAGATGGAACGTTAATTAATACAAACGAACTTATTATTTCTTCTTTTTTACATACGTTACATACATATTATCCAAATCAATATAAGCGTGAAGATGTATTGCCATTTATCGGTCCGTCTTTACAGGATACTTTCAGCAAGATTGATGAAAACAAGGTTGAAGAGATGATCACGTGCTATCGTCAATTTAACCATGATCATCATGATGAATTAGTAGAAGAATATGAAACTGTATATGAAACAGTTCAAGAGTTGAAGAAGCAAGGCTATAAAGTTGGGATTGTTACAACGAAAGCGAGACAAACTGTTGAAATGGGATTAAAGTTGTCGAAACTTGATGAGTTTTTTGATGTTGTCGTGACAATCGATGATGTAGATCATGTGAAACCACATCCAGAGCCACTTCAAAAAGCGCTTCAGTTATTAGATGCGAAACCGGAAGAAGCATTGATGGTTGGGGATAACCATCATGATATTGTTGGTGGACAAAATGCGGGTACGAAAACAGCTGCGGTTTCATGGACACTGAAAGGTAGAGCGTATTTAGAGGCTTATAAGCCGGACTTTATGTTAGATAAAATGAGTGATTTACTACCGATTTTGTCTCATATGAACCGTTCATAAAGGTCCAAGTAAGTTAGTAGGGGATATGTTTCTCTACTAACTTACAGTTTCACTTTTTAGTAGAGGAGCGAGCTAAGTGCGACGGACAACGCGCTATCCCGTTTCGGGAGAAAATTCATTATGGAATGTGTATAAAACAGTGTCTTTTTGGAAGGTAATGAAGAATTTTATTATTATCCAGATCGCTCGTTATACACCATTTTTATCCGTCAAGAATTGGCTGTACCGCACATTTTTACGGATGAAGGTAGGAAAGAAAACCTCGTTCGCGCTTATGGTAATGCCGGACATTATGTTCCCAGAAAAGATAACTGTGGGAGAAAATTCAATTGTTGGATATAATACAACGCTTTTAGCGCATGAATATTTAATTCGAGAATATCGACTTGGAGAGATCATCATAGGAAATGAAGTGATGATTGGAGCGAATACAACGATATTACCAGGTGTTAAGATTGGCGATGGTGCGATCGTTTCAGCTGGCACACTCGTTCATAGAGATGTACCAAGTGGCGCTTTCGTAGGTGGAAATCCAATGCGTGTTATTTATACAAAAGAAGAAATGGATGCTAGAGAAGGTTGATGCTAAAAATGTAACATTTCTCTTCTTTTTTAATGCATAAAAAGGAAATAATTGAGTATAATATACTGTTTTGTTTTTTACGGAATCGTTTATACTTATAGATAGAAGAATGTGTGAACGAAGAAAACAAAAAACTGGAGGATATATGGGGAAAAATCAAAGAATATATAAGGAGAACGGACAAGTTATCTCTTTTAATCAATTAGCGGACTTCTTTTATAAAAAAGGGATGAGGGCTTACAAAGGACAAAAATTGCAAGATGCAATTAAATATTTTCGAAGAGCGGCACAAAGTGAGAAGGAGCCGTTTATTTTATGCCAATTAGCAACAGTATTATCTGAGGCTGGTGAATATCAAGAATCGAATCAAACCTTCTTAAAGTTAGTTAGATCTAACCCTGAACTTGAACAATGCTATTATTTTATTGCAAATAACTATGCATATATGGGGCTATTTCAGCAGGCGAAAAAATATGCGGAGCGTTATTTAGAAGTGGCGGAAGAGAAAGAATTCGTTGAGGATACATTAGAATTACTTGAAATTATGGAAGAAGAAGCGATGGGTGCAGAAGAGATTGAGGATGAAGATGATTTAATTGTTATGCAGGAAGAAGCGAATCGTTATATTCGTAACGGACAATTGGAAGAAGCGATTACTACATTAGAAATTGTTACGAAAGATTATCCGGAATTTTGGTCGGGGCATAATAATTTAGCCATTGCTCATTTTCAATCTGGCAATGTAGATAAGGCACTAAAGTTAACGGAAATGATTTTAGAGAAAAATCCTGGTAATATACATGCGCTCTGTAATACGCTTATTTTTCTGTATTCAATTGGAGAGCATAAACAAGTAGAAGCGTTAGCTGCTCAGTTAGTTGCAGTATATCCAATTTCATTTGAACATCGTTTGAAACTAGGAACGACACTTGCAACAATCGGTCATTTCGAGCATGCGTATAAATGGTTCAAAGTATTAAAACGTCAAGGATACGAGGGAGACGTTAGTTTCTATTATTGGTTTGCATATTCTGCTTATATGGTGAAAGATCAGCAAGTAGCGGAAAAAATGTGGCAACATGTTGTAGAATTGCACCCTGATAAAAAGGGGAAAGAGCCGTGGAATGCGCTAAATTTAGCGGATGAAGGACAAAATGTGTTATTTGAAGAATTACGAAAATCATTTCAGCAAAGCGCGACGCTAGAGGAACAAATGCTAGCTTTATATTTAATGAATGAATTATCAACGCCGGAGAAGGTGGGATTCTTCTTTGATGTAACGCAAGCGAAGAATGGTGTTCCAATCGTATCGCAACTTGCAAAGTATTTCTTTTTACTTAATAGCCATAAGAGCATTCCAGCTGATTTACAGCAATTTGAACAGTGCGCGCGAATTGCGGATGCTTTATACAATTATACGAAAAAAGATGATGAATTAATCGAAGAGTGTTTACAATTTTGGTTCTGTACGTTCATACGTTTATATACATCTGGAGCAGTTTTTACAAATGTATACGGTTGGTCAGCTGCGGTTGAATATATCGTACGCAGCGAACAAGGAAATAAGATGACACAGTCGGAGCTTGGAGATGTATATAATGTATCTGTAGCGACTGTTCGAAAATATGTGCAGGCTGTTAAACGTACGCACACATAAGATAAGCAAATCATTGGGAAAAAAATGATGCTAACAGTATAATGAGGGTAACTTAATTGTGTAGGAATGAATAGGAGTGAATGGTGTGTCAGAAGAAAAAATTTATGATGTCATTATTATTGGTGCAGGACCAGCTGGTATGACAGCTGCAGTATATACATCTCGTGCGAATTTAAGCACATTAATGCTTGAGCGCGGTATTCCAGGTGGCCAAATGGCAAACACAGAAGATGTAGAAAACTATCCAGGTTATGAGTCTATTTTAGGACCAGACTTATCAAATAAAATGTTTGAGCATGCGAAGAAATTTGGTGCTGAATATGCATACGGTGATGTGAAAGAAGTCATCGATGGTAAAGAATACAAAACAATTATTGCTGGTAAAAAAGAATATAAAGCACGTGCAATTATCGTTGCAAGCGGTGCAGAATATAAAAAAATTGGTGTGCCAGGTGAAGCTGAACTTGGTGGCCGCGGTGTATCATATTGTGCAGTATGTGACGGCGCATTCTTTAAAGGGAAAGAACTTGTAGTTATTGGCGGCGGAGATTCTGCTGTTGAAGAGGGTGTGTTCTTAACGCGCTTCGCATCAAAAGTAACGATTGTTCACCGTCGTGACACGCTTCGTGCACAGAAAATTTTACAAGATCGTGCTTTCCAAAATGAGAAAGTAGATTTCATTTGGAACCACACGATTAAAGAAATTAACGAAGCAAGTGGTAAAGTAGGAAGTGTAACACTTGTAGACGTAAACAGTGGAGAAGAGAAAGAAGTCAAAACTGACGGCGTATTCGTATACATCGGTATGTTACCATTATCAAAACCATTTGTTGAACTAGGTATTACAAATGAAAATGGTTACCTTGAAACAAATGAGCGTATGGAAACGAAAATTCCTGGTATTTTCGCAGCTGGAGATGTTCGTGAAAAAATGCTACGTCAAATTGTAACTGCAACAGGTGACGGTAGTATCGCAGCACAAAGTGCACAGCATTACGTTGAAGAATTATTAGAAGAACTAAAAACCGTATCAGAAAAATAAGGAATAACATACCTTTTGAGAAGAAAGCTACAGATAGGAGCTTTCTTCTTTTTTTGTGTGAAAATGTCAAAGTTTTGTCAAAAAATATCGGTATTATAAGCTTTCTTATTGATATACTGAACTTTACGGAAAAAATCACTATAAGAAATGAGGAATTTATTCAGTATGGAATGGCGTAATATATATCGTGGATTTTGTATGGGCGTTAGTGATTTAATTCCTGGTGTGAGCGGCGGTACAATCGCTGTTGTGTTAGGGATTTATGAACAATTGCTTGCAGCAATTAGTGGGTTCTTTAGTCGTGAATGGAAAAAACATTTAGGATTTTTAATTCCCCTTGCAGCTGGTGTGGCGGCAGCGTTTTTAACGTTAAGTCACGTTATTAAATATTTACTTGAGAATCATTATGAACCGACTCAATTTTTCTTCCTCGGTTTAATTATTAGCATATTACCGATGTTAATGAGGGAAGCTGATGCAAAGTCGTCGTTTAAAGGTAAGCACATTGTTTTATTAATCGTTGCAGCAATTCTTGTTGCGATCACAGCTTTCTTTAAACCAGATAAGACAGCAGACCCAATTACAACGTTAACAATTTTAAATGCAATTGGTTTATTTTTTGCAGGGTGGATGGCTAGTATGGCTATGTTGCTTCCTGGAATTAGCGGATCATTTATTTTATTAATTATTGGTGTGTATCCGACAGCAATTAATGCTTTAACTACACTGAACTTACCTTTAATTCTAGTTATCGGTGCTGGTGTTATGGTAGGATTCGTGGTAAGTAGTAAAGGAATTAGTTTCTTATTAGATCGTTATAAAAGTATGACATTTGCGGCAATTATTGGACTTGTTATCGGTTCGATTGTGATTGTGTTCCCTGGTATTCCGACTGGTGGATTCTCAATTATAAGTTCAATTATTACCTTTATTTTAGGATTTGCGATTGTTACTTATTTCGGTAAGAAGTAAGGGATGGAGTCCCCTTGGCGATAAAAGTCGTTAAGGGGATTTTTCATGCTATTCACTGAAAGTCCAGGCATTTACATTGCTTGTTATAAAAAGCTTTTTTAAAATTGTTGAGTAGCAGTGCTTAGCGAAAGGGGGACTGGCTCCTTCGTTGTAGCAAACTGTTTTTGATAGTATAATGAAATGAGTATGCAGTGAGAAATTTGCTGCAAGTAGCTGAGGTGAAGAAACATGCAAAGAGTGACAAACTGTGTGTTAATTAGAGATAATGAAGTACTCTTACTCCAAAAACCTCGCCGGAATTGGTGGGTTGCACCAGGCGGGAAAATGGAGCGTGGGGAGACTGTAAGAGATTCCGTTGTTCGCGAGTATCGTGAAGAAACAGGTATTTATTTAAAGAACCCAGCGTTAAAGGGGGTCTTCACCTTTGTCATCCAAGAAGGTGATAAAGTTGTTTCTGAATGGATGATGTTCTCCTTTTTAGCGACAGATTTTGCAGGAGAAAACAAACTAGAGAGCGAAGAAGGCATCATTGGTTGGCATACATTTGATAAAATTGATGATTTAGCAATGGCACCAGGAGATTATCACATTATTGATTATTTAATTAAAGGAAATGGCATAATCTACGGTACATTTGTATATACCCCAGATTTTGAGTTGCTTTCATATCGATTAGATCCGAGTTAAACCGTCAAGGAGAGGATACGATGACAGAGAATAATGATATAAAAATGGTAATTATTACAGGAATGTCTGGAGCCGGAAAGACAGTAGCTTTACAAAGTTTTGAAGATTTAGGATATTTTTGTGTAGATAATTTACCACCGATGTTATTGCCAAAGTTTATTGAGCTTATGGCGGATTCAAAAGGGAAAATGAATAAAGTGGCACTTGGTATTGATTTACGTGGCCGCGAGTTTTTCGAACATTTATGGGGAGCACTTGATGATTTATCAGAACGTACATGGATTATTCCTCATATTTTATTTTTAGATGCGAAAGATAGTACGCTTGTAACTCGTTATAAAGAAACGAGACGTTCGCATCCACTTGCACCAACCGGTCTGCCGTTAAAGGGAATCGAAGCAGAGCGCAATTTATTAACAGATATGAAGGCACGAGCGAATATTGTGCTTGATACATCGGATTTAAAACCGAAAGAATTACGTGAAAAAATTGTTCACTTGTTCTCAACAGAAACTGAGCAAGCATTTCGTGTAAATGTTATGTCATTTGGATTTAAGTACGGTATTCCAATTGATGCAGATTTAGTATTTGATGTTCGTTTTTTACCAAATCCATATTACATTCCACATATGAAGCCATTAACAGGACTAGATGAAGAAGTTTCATCGTATGTGCTGAAATTTAATGAGACGCATAAGTTTTTAGAAAAATTGACGGATCTTATCACTTTCATGCTGCCTCATTATAAAAGAGAAGGTAAGAGTCAACTTGTAATTGCAATTGGATGTACAGGTGGGCAGCATCGTTCTGTTACGCTTACAGAATACCTTGGGAAACATTTGAAACCAGAGTATAGCGTTCATGTATCTCATCGTGATGTGGAGAAGAGAAAGGGCCATTAAGGGATGAAAAAAGAGAGAAAACCTAAAATTGTTATCATGGGAGGCGGTACTGGACTCTCTGTATTATTAAGAGGATTAAAACAATATCCAGTTGATATTACAGCAGTTGTTACAATCGCTGATGATGGTGGCAGTTCAGGTAGATTACGTGATGAGCTAGAAATTCCGCCTCCAGGTGACATTCGTAACGTACTTGTTGCGTTATCAGATGTAGAGCCACTGGTGGAAGCTTTATTTCAGCACCGTTTCACAACGGGAGACGGACTGAAAGGTCATGCGTTAGGAAATTTATTGTTGGCAGGTATGACCTCGATTACAGGAGACTTTTTCCATGCAATTACGGAAACGAGCAAAGTGTTAAATGTTAGAGGACGTGTATTACCGGCAGCGAATCAAAGTGCAGTACTGCATGCGGAACTAGAAGATGGAGAAATTGTAACAGGTGAATCAAAGATTCCTTATTACGGGAAGAAGATTAACCGTGTCTTTTTAACTCCAGAAGATGTAGAGCCGTTACATGAAACGTTGACTGAGATTAAACGAGCTGATTTACTTGTTTTCGGCCCAGGAAGTTTGTATACGAGTATATTACCGAATTTAGTTGTTAACAAAATCGGGGACGCTGTTCTTTCTGCAAAAGCGAAGAAGGTATATGTGTGTAATGTTATGACGCAAGCTGGTGAAACGATGGGATATACTGCGTTTGACCATGTGCAGGCGTTACATGATCATTTAGGTAAACCATTTATCGATACTGCAATTGTAAATAACCGTGATATTCCTTGTGAATTACGTCAGTTATATGAGGAAGAAATGTCAGCACCAGTTGTAGTGGACGAAGAACGTTTTACTGAAAACAATATTGATGTTATTCAAGATCAATTAGCGAAGTATGATGACCGTGTTGTAAGACACGATACATTAAAACTAGCTTCTATTTTATATTCACTGTTGTAGATGTGCGTTGCCTCATTTGAGGTAACGCTCCTCATTTCATATAGGACAAGATTTTTGTTCCACAATAATCGTATAAGGAGGTGTTGGCTGTGTCATTTGCATCAGAAACAAAGAAAGAGTTGACGAATTTAGAGGTGAAGGAATGCTGTGAGAAAGCAGAATTATCAGCGTTACTTCGCATGAACGGATCGCTTTCTTTTTCAAATCGTCGTCTATCTATCGATATTCAAACAGAGAATGCAGCAATTGCAAGAAGGATTTATACGCTTTTGAAAAAAGGATATGACGTAACGGTAGAATTACTTGTTCGTAAAAAAATGCGATTGAAGAAAAATAACGTATATATCGTAAGACTCGTTGAGAAATCTCGCGAAATATTAGCTGATCTTCATATCGTGCGAGATGACTTTTCATTCATTCGAAATATATCGCAAGAATTAATTGAGAAGAAATGTTGTAAACGATCGTATTTACGCGGTGCATTTTTAGCAGGTGGTTCAGTAAATAACCCAGAAACATCATCTTATCATTTAGAGATCTTTTCGTTATATAAGGAACATAATGATGCTATATGTGAATTGATGAACGGATTTGATTTAAATAGTAAGACGTTGGAAAGAAGAAAAGGGTACATTACGTATTTGAAAGAAGCAGAAAAAATTACAGAGTTTTTAAATATTATAGGTGCTCATAATGCGCTTTTAAGATTTGAAGACATTCGAATCGTACGTGATATGCGTAACTCTGTAAATCGTTTAGTGAATTGCGAAACAGCTAATTTAAATAAAACAATTGGTGCAGCGCTAAGGCAGATTGAAAATATCCGCTACATTGATGAGACGGTTGGTCTTGATATATTGCCAGATAAACTACGAGAAATTGCGCAACTACGAAGAGATTATCAAGATGTAACATTGAAAGAGTTAGGTGAGATGGTATCCGGGGGGAAAATTAGTAAATCGGGTATTAATCATCGTTTGCGTAAAATTGATGATATTGCAGAGAAATTACGCGCGGGGGAAACGGTAGCAAAAAAATAAGAGGGTAAAGGGGAAATGGAGCTGTGGTTCAAAAAAGAGTTCAGGTTTCATTAAAAAACGGTTTACAAGCACGTCCGGCTGCGTTGTTTGTACAAGAGGCAAATCGTTTTCATGCGGATATCTTCATTGAGAAAGATGGAAAGACAGTAAATGCAAAGAGCATAATGGGGATTATGAGCTTAGCAATTGGAACTGGTAGCATGATAACAATTACAACAGAAGGTTCAGATGCAGAAGAAGCTTTAGAAGCATTAGCTGCATATGTACAATAAGAAGCTATCGCGCGCGTGCGATAGCTTTTTTGTTGTTTGGGGTTTGTTTGTGGGGGTATGGGGGTATGTAGGGGTGCGCGCTTGTCGAGAATTGTCGGTAAGTCGATAAGTTGTGTAGAATCGTCGATATATTGAAATAATCGCTGATATAATTGGAGTTACGGTCGATATATTTGAAAAATCGCCGATATATTTAAGGTGATACTAGGTGGGGTATGTGAGAGGAGAACAACATATAAAAAAGCGCCCTGTAATAGGGCGCTTTCGCTTTTAGTGTATCTAGCTCCAGCAGCTAGCTCTTCGTGTCTAAGAACCTTCCGCATAAGAAGGCAAAAATCACCTTTTATGCGAAAGAACCTTAGCCAGTCAGAGCTGAACGAGCCACTTCCGCTTTTAGTTATATCTAGCTCCAGCGGCTAGAATCTCCGGTTGTTTCGCTTTTACATTCGAGGAAAAAAGCGCCTCGGATGTAAAAGCTCCAACACCCTGCGATTCTGAACGAGCCACTTCCGCTTTTAGTTATTAACGATTTGTAAAGATCTTATCGATTAAACCGTATTCTAAAGCTTTTTCTGCTGTCATGAAGTTGTCGCGGTCTGTGTCGCGTTGTAGTACTTCAAGTGGTTGACCTGTGCGGTCAGCAAGAATTTGGTTTAGTTTTTCACGTAAGAATAGGATACGTTTAGCAGCGATTTCGATTTCAGTCGCTTGACCTTGTGCTCCGCCAAGTGGTTGGTGAATCATTACTTCACTGTTTGGAAGTGCATAACGTTTTCCTTTTTCACCAGCTGCAAGTAAGAATGCACCCATAGATGCAGCCATACCGATACAGATTGTTGATACTTGTGGTTTAATAAACTGCATTGTATCGTAAATTGCCATACCTGCTGTGATAGAACCACCAGGGCTGTTGATGTAGATGTGAATATCTTTTTCTGGATCTTGAGATTCCAAGAATAAAAGCTGGGAAACGATTGAGTTAGCTACGTTGTCATCAATTGCGCTACCAAGCATAATGATGCGGTCTTTTAATAGTCGAGAGTAAATATCGTAAGCGCGTTCTCCACGATTTGTTTGTTCAATTACTGTAGGAATTAAATTCATCTGTTATTTCCTCCTTCTAAAGCTTTCTTAGTCTTATAATACAATTATGGTCAATAAAGGTCAAACGAAACCACTTTAAATCAAAAAAATATGTAGTTGTACCATGAAATATTCGCTATGTTTTTGAAATTCCCTGCTTATGTATCTTCAACATCATAACCGAATTACATAAATTTAAACGTTATAAAAACTGTAGAAAAAAAGAAAAGAACGCCTTTTTACTGAAGCGTTCTTCCGATATTTACCCCGCTTTAGTGGGCAGTAAAATCCCCACCTCAGAATTCAGCGAAAGCAAAGAAGTTAGGTGGGGGATCAACTGCCCATAAAAGTCCGATTGGTGAGGGCTAATAATCAGGGGGGATGAAGAAAACCCGCACTGATTAAAGTTTCACTTTATTCTTTTAAAAGATAGGTTACTTTATTTAAAATCTTTTCGATTTGTTTCGCGTTTTTACTATACATTTCGCTCGCTGATTTCGACTTTGTTTCTAGGGAAAATAGTTCAAGATCAGCATGACATTTTTTTAAAGATGCTAATAATAAAGGTTTGTTTTGAGGAGAAGGCATTTGTAGTTTGTCATTATAAATGTCGATAGTAAGTTGTCCATATGAATCAACTTGACCGAGAAAGACGTTTTCGATGACAACACCGAGTTTTTCTAATTCAGAATGTAACCAAGCACGGTTATGCCCACTAGAGGATAAAGGTTCGTCTAATATATTTCCATCCATAATAACAGTTTGTGGTTCTTTTTCGTTTGCTACTTTTAAGCCGATGTCTTTTGCTGTAAGAGGTTGGCGATCCTTCTTTAATAATACATTTAATTCTCCACTCGGTTCTAGTACAGCAAATTCAACATCAGCTACGCTGAAAGCATCTTTTCCACGGAGAAGTTCCAGTAATTCGTCACTTGTATATTTTTCTTTCTTTAAGTTGTCTTCGAGTATCTTTCCATCTTTTATTAATACGGTAGATTTCCCTTCAAAGAAGTCCCGAGCTGCTTTGTTCTTTAAAGAGAGGATTCCTGTTAAAAAAGGTACCACAGCGAAAATGAGTATCGCAAAGACGCCGTGAAAAAATTTTGAATCGAGCCCTGTAGATACTTGGGCAGCGATGTCACCGATTGTCATCCCGGCTATGTATTCAAAGAAGGAAAGCTGAGAGATTTGTCTTTTCCCTAACCATTTTGTAATAGCGAATAAAATAATTAATATGAATACAGAGCGAAGAATGACAAGTGTCCATTCCGGCAGGTGAGACATAGTCATTTCCTCCAGTCTACTTAAAACCCTTTATATTGAGGTTCTTCACGTTCTAATACTGAAACTCTATTCTGTAAATCAGCGATGATGCTGTCCATTTCTAACATACATTCATGAAAGACGCGTTTTGATTCCGCGTCCTGTGAATGTAGTGAAAGGGAGCTTAAACTTGCTTGAGCGCCCCTTACACTAGCAAGGCAAGTTTTAACGCTAGCGATAACTGTCATACAAACACCTCTTATCCTTTCGGTTTGAATAGCAGAGCTCCAATGAAGCCGAAAATAATAGCTGCAGATACACCGGCACTCGTTACTTTAAACATGCCGGTAATAACGCCAACGATGCCATGTTTTGCAGCTTCTTCCATTGCGCCGTGGACGAGGGCATTACCAAAGCTTGTAATGGGTACAGTTGCACCGGCACCTGCAAAGTCAATTAATGGTTCATACAGGTTAAAGCCGTCTAGTATAGCGCCGACAACAACAAGTGTTGCCATTGTATGAGCAGGGGTTAGTTTGCCGACATCAAACATAAGTTGGCCAATTACACATATGAGTCCACCAATGACGAAAGCCCAGAAGAAAATCATTGCGTTGCACCTCCATATTCAATCGAAACGGCGTGAGCGATACACGGAATCGTTTCTTCTTGTTGGAATGTAAGGGGAGATAGTAAAGCGCCTGTCGCAACGACAAGTATTTTTTTGAACTCTCCTCTTTTCATTCGGTTTAATAAATGACCGTAAACGACTGTTGCGGAACATCCTGGTCCACTAGCACCAGCTATGACAGGTTGCCCCTCTCTATAAATGAGTAGCCCGCAATCTTGAAACTGTTCGCTCGTTACTTTTGTTCCGTGTTTATGTAGTAAGTCATAAGCAATTTCGCGTCCTACATGTCCGAGATCGCCTGTTACGATTAAATCGTAGTAAGAGGCATCAATTTGACGTTCACGTAAATGAGCTTCAATTGTATCGACGGCAGCTGGAGCCATTGCGCCTCCCATATTAAATGGATCTGTTAATCCCATATCAACCACTTTTCCGATTGTGGCGGATGTTACCCGGGGACCGTGTCCAGTATCGCTTAAAATAGCAGCTCCGGCGCCGGTTACTGTCCACTGTGCAGTAGGTGGCTTTTGTCCACCATATTCGGTAGGATAGCGGAATTGTTTTTCTACAGCAGTGTTATGACTTGATGCCCCGGTTAATAAATATTTAGCACCTTTTGCATTTACGATACTTGCCCCAAGTGCTAAACCTTCCATAGAAGTAGAACAAGCACCGAATAACCCGAGATAAGGAGTGCCTAGTGTACGGCAAGCAAAGCTTGTAGGGGTAATTTGATTAATTAAATCTCCTGCGAGTACGAATTGAATATCATCTTTACGAAGTTCTGCTTTTTCAGTAGCGCGGCTACAAGCTTCTTCAAATAAAATTTTATGTGCTTTTTCATAGGAATCCTGTCCGAGCCATAAATCTTCATGAAGGATATCGAAGTCTTCTGGAATTTTTCCTTTTGCTTCAAATGGCCCGCCAACGACTCCTGTCGAAATAATAACTGGTTTGTTTTCAAATACCCACGTTCGGTGTCCTTGTAACATTTATAGCCCTCCCCATTGAACGAGAATCGTTTTAATAAGTGCGATGACGAAAGCCGAAAATACACCAAATAAAATAACAGAACCAGCTAATTTGAACATGTTACCGCCAACGCCAAGGACAAACCCTTCCGTCCGGTGTTCGATACATGCGGCGATAACAGAGTTACCAAATCCAGTGACAGGTACAGCTGTCCCAGCACCTGCAAACTGACCGAGACGATCATATACACCGAACCCAGTTAGTAACATCGAGATGAAAATAAGAGTTGCGACTGTTGGATTTCCCGCCGAGCGTTCAGTGAAATCAAAATATGTGATATAAAACGTAGAAATGAGTTGTCCAATGAAGCAAATAAAACCACCGACGAAAAAGGCTTTAATACAATTTTTCAAGACAGGACGCTTCGGTTCACGTTCTTGTTCGAATTTTTTATATTCCTGTTGTACAGGAGTTAAGTTTTTATCTTTACTAGACATTGCAATCCTTCCTTTTCTTTTAAAAAAGCGTTAAGTGTTAGACTCCATTTTTTTCCCAATGAGTTTTAATTGCTTATTAATTTCATCTTTAGATACTTTTTTTTCTTTAATTTTTCTTTCAAGCTTTTCAAGTAATATAAAGATTTTTTTATCTGTACTTACACGAACATCGAAAGTAGGATACTCATCACTTAGCTGCTTTTGAAGCTTCTTACGGAGAGGCTTTAATCCAAATCTTTCGTGATGCTCAGGTGTAACTGCTATGTAGAGATCTAAATTTGAATTCACTGCTGTGCTTTTTATAATTTCATCCATAGCGAGAGCTCTTTTCTTGGCTCCTTGTGATATAGATTGATTAAAGGATTCCGTACTCGTCTTTGTTAATTTTGGACCTTTTTCTTTCTCTGTTCGTTTTGCCTCTTCTTTCACTTTTTTATCCAAGGGACTATTATCACACCCGGTAAAAGAGCTAAATAACAGGGCAAATAACGCGGTTATGAGGCCGAGTTTTCGCATGATTATCATTCCGTTTCTATTGCAATATGTAATGTGATAGAAAAAGGATGACTGCATATCATCCTTTTTCTATTTCACAGCATGACGAATTCGTTATTGCTGTGAGTATTGTGGTTCTTCTTGTTGGACTTCTTCAACACGTGGGTTTAAAGAATCGATAATCGTTTGTGTTTGCTGCGCAGCTGTTTGGAAAAGTTGCTTCGCTTGTTGGTTATCCGTATCAAGAGCGAATCCCTCTAAGCTAGCTTGTGCACTTTTTAATCCAGAAACAGTTTGCTTTAGTTTTGTAATTACAGTCATTGAATGAAGCCCCCTTTGGAATATCAATTCAAAGATTATAATTTGTGAGTTGAGGTGAATTTATGATTGGAAAATTTAGGGGATAGTACTTTGTTAATATATTCATAACTAGGGTGCACAAAGGATTACGAGGATATTTTTATTGATTTAGATGGATTTTATTGCTATTATTATGAAAAGAAAATGAAGTATTTTCTATAATCATGCGCCCATAGCTCAGTCGGATAGAGCGGTGGTTTCCGGTACCACGTCTGCCGGGGGTTCGAATCCCTCTGGGCGCGTCAAAAAGTCCTAACTTACGTTTTGTAGGTTAGGACTTTTTTTATTTCCCTCTTGTTATATCTGATAATAAGATTTACTATTAGTACTTGATAATAATTTTTATGACTTATTATTTTCTTTCAATATTATTCAAATTTCGGTTGTAAGTTGTGAATCTCATTAATACATATAAATTAATAATATTTTGGAATGGGTGTCTGCGATAGGATTCTCCTTTTACCAAACTTATTGTACAATAGAAACAAGGGGGAGATTAGTTTGAAGGCAAGTCTTTTACAAGAACAAAGCTTACGTTTGGCAATGACACAAGAGTTAAGGCAAGCGATTACAATGCTCCAGTATAATGTACAAGAATTATCGGAGTTTTTGTATGAGCAATCGTTAGAGAATCCCCTTATTGAGTTAGGTGGTTTTGAGAGGGAGAAGAAAAAGAGCTCTAACAACAGTAAAAGTACCAGCAAACAAGTCGAGAATCAGATGGAAATCTACAGTGTGGATTCCACAACGATTCAGCAACATTTATTAAATCAAATACAGTATTATAAAATAGATGAAGAAGAGCGAAAAATAGCCTCTTTCATTATTATGAACATGGATGGGAATGGGTATTTACAAGAAACGAACGAGGAGTTAGCAAATCTCCTTTCTGCACCGCTTCATGTAGTTGAACGCTCTGTAGAGCTTGTCCAATCACTTGAGCCAGCAGGGGTAGGAGCGCGTAATATTCAGGAATGTCTAACTTTGCAATTGAAGCGCTTACAAAGGCGGAACGGATTAGCAGAAGAGGTTGTAGAAGACCATTTCGCTTATTTCGTGAAGAAAGATTGGCGAAAGCTCGTTCAAGTGCTGAAGTGTAGTAATGAGGAATTGCAATCGGCGGTGAACTGTATTACGTCCCTGCAGCCGAAACCAGGTCTTGCGTTTTCTTCTGATAAACCACTTTATATTGTGCCTGATATGGCGGTGAAAAAAGATGGCGATCGTCTCGTTTTACAAATGAATGAGAGGAATATGCCGAGAATCGAAATTCATTCTGAATATAGTGCGCTTCTTAATAATAGTGAAAGCGAAGTAGCATCTTACGTATCAGAAAAGTATCAGCATGTACAGTGGATTATGCGTAGTTTGAAACAGAGAAAACAAACGCTTCTGCAAGTGATGACCATTATTATGGAAAAACAACGTGATTTCTTCTGGAAAGGTCCGGAGTATTTAAAGCCACTTGCTTTAAAAGAAGTAGCAGAAGAGTTAGGCGTGCATGAATCTACAATTAGCCGTGCAACGCGAAATAAATATGTGCAAACACCACACGGTTTATTTGAGATGAAATCGTTCTTTAGTAATGCCGTTTCAACCACTGAGGATGAAGCAGTTTCTACAAAGCGTGTAAAACAATTTATTCAAACGCTTGTTGAGGCGGAGAATAAGAAAAAGCCACTTTCAGATCAAAAGATTTCAAAATTGTTAGAAGAAGAGCATGAAATCGTTATTTCTCGAAGAACAGTAGCAAAGTATAGAGAACAAATGCATATTCCAGCGTCGTCATTACGAAAAACGATCGGATAGGTGAAGAAGATGAAAGTTGTACTGTATACAAAAAAAGATTGTGGCCTTTGCGTGAAGGCGAAACAAGTTTTACAGGAAGTACAATGTGAATATTCTTTTCAAATCGAGGAAATAGATATATATGAAGATAATGACCTTTTAGAAAAATACCACTTAATGATTCCGGTTGTAGAAATAGACGGAAAACAAGTAGAATATGGTCACATTCACAAAGGTGTCATAATAAACTATATAAAGAATGCAGTTAAGAGTTGAATAAGTTTCTATCTCCTGTTACAATAATACACGTAGCAGGGATTATTTTTTTAACCTGTGTGGGACACAAAATGTCACTATGGGACGTAAAGTGACCACGAGGAAAAATGAACCGATGTAGTGAGGAGAAAAAATATGCGCTCATGGATTCAGAACACAAAAAAATTATTACCTGATCTGCTACCTGTTATGCAAACGAGAATGCAGATTCTTCAATACATTAGGCTCATGCAGCCGATTGGAAGAAGAAACTTATCAGCAAGTCTCGGTATGACAGAACGAGTATTGCGAAGTGAGGTTCAAGTTTTGAAAGAACAAAACTTAGTTCACGTCGCTTCTTCTGGAATGACTTTGACAGAAGAAGGAACAGCTTTAGTTCTTGCTTTGGAAGACTTTATGAAAGAAATTTCCGGGTTAAAGGTTTTAGAAAAGCAACTTAAGGAAACATTAGACTTGGATGAAGTTTTCGTTGTCCCTGGTGATAGTGATGAATCACCTTGGGTCAAACTGGAGATGGGCCGTGCTTGTGTGACTTGTATAAAAGACCGTCTGACAGCGAATAATATCGTTGCTGTGGCTGGAGGAACTACGCTAGCTGCTGCTGCGGACATGATGCAGCTTGATTGCAAAGATTTACATATGCTATTTGTCCCAGCACGTGGTGGAATTGGAGAAGGCGTCGAATTAGAAGCCAATACCATTTGTGCCAAAATGGCGCAAAATACGATGAGTAATTATCGCTTATTGTATGTTCCAGACCATGTTAGTAGCGAAGCATATGCGTCTATTGTGACAGAGCCTTCCGTGAAAGAAGTTCTTGAGTTGATTCGATCTTCCAATATCGTCATTCATGGAATAGGTGATGCGTTAACAATGGCACGTCGCAGAAATACTTCAGAAGCAGATTGGTTAAAGATTCAGGCAAGCGAAGCAGTTGGCGAAGCTTTCGGTTACTACTTTAATGAACAAGGAAATGTAGTTCATAAAGTAAGAACAGTTGGTATGCAACTAGAGGATTTACAAAATGTATCTCACGTTGTTGCAGTCGCTGGAGGTTCTTCAAAGGCAAAGGCAATACAGGCTGTAATTAAACAAGGGCACACTTCAATTCTAATTACAGATGAAGGTGCAGCAAAACAGTTAACAAAGGGTATTACCCTTTAATATAATCCCCCAAGGAGGAAATTCAAATGACTAAAATTGGTATTAATGGATTTGGACGTATCGGACGTAACGTATTCCGCGCAGCTCTTAACAACTCTGAGGTAGAAGTAGTAGCAATCAACGACTTAACAGATGCTAAAACTTTAGCTCACCTTTTAAAATATGACACAGTTCACGGAACTTTAAATGCAGAAGTATCTGCTAACGAAAACAGCATCGTTGTTAACGGTAAAGAAATTAAAGTTATCGCTGAGCGTGACCCAGCTCAATTACCATGGAGCGACTACGGAGTAGAAGTAGTAGTAGAATCTACTGGCCGTTTCACTAAAAAATCAGACGCTGAAAAACACTTAGGTGGATCAGTTAAGAAAGTTATCATCTCAGCTCCAGCTTCTGACGAAGATATCACTGTAGTTATGGGTGTTAACCACGAACAATACGATGCAGCTAACCACAACGTAGTATCTAATGCTTCTTGTACTACAAACTGTCTAGCTCCATTCGCTAAAGTATTAAACGAAAAATTCGGCGTAAAACGCGGAATGATGACAACAATTCACTCTTACACTAACGACCAACAAATCTTAGACTTACCACACAAAGATTTACGTCGTGCTCGTGCAGCAGCTGAAAACATGATCCCAACATCTACTGGTGCAGCTAAAGCTGTAGCATTAGTATTACCAGAGCTTAAAGGTAAATTAAACGGTGGCGCTGTACGTGTTCCAACTGCTAACGTTTCTCTAGTTGACCTAGTTGTTGAACTTGACAAAGAAGTAACAGTTGAAGAAGTAAATGCAGCATTCAAAGCAGCAGCTGAAGGCGAATTAAAAGGTATCCTTGGATACAGCGAAGAGCCATTAGTATCTATCGACTATAACGGATGTACAGCTTCTTCTACAATCGATGCATTATCTACAATGGTAATGGAAGGTAACATGGTTAAAGTACTTTCTTGGTACGATAACGAAACTGGTTACTCTAACCGCGTAGTAGACTTAGCAGCTTACATGACTTCTAAAGGTCTTTAATTCTTAATTATATAAGCTATCAATGACAAAACGAGGGAGAGGGTTTGTTCCCTCTCTCTCTTCTTTCGTTTTAAAAGCAAATGTGTTAAGCTTTTGAGTGGGTTTTGTCAATCCTAACTAGTAGTCGGAGGGAAATCCAATGAACAAAAAATCAATTCGTGACGTAGATTTAAAAGGTAAGCGTGTATTTTGCCGCGTTGACTTCAACGTACCTATGAAAGAAGGCAAAATTACTGATGAAACTCGTATCCGTGCAGCTCTTCCTACAATTCAATATTTAGTAGAGCAAGGTGCGAAAGTTATTTTAGCAAGTCACTTAGGCCGTCCAAAAGGTCAAGTAGTAGAAGAAATGCGTTTAACTCCAGTGGCAGCACGTTTAGGCGAGCTTCTTGGTAAAGACGTTAAAAAAGCAGACGAAGCATTCGGACCAGTTGCACAAGAAATGGTTGCAGCAATGAACGAAGGCGACGTATTAGTTCTTGAAAACGTACGTTTCTATGCGGGCGAAGAAAAGAACGATGCAGAATTAGCGAAAGAATTTGCAGCTCTTGCTGATATCTTCGTAAACGATGCATTCGGTGCAGCTCACCGTGCTCACGCTTCTACAGCAGGTATCGCAGACTACCTACCAGCAGTATCTGGCTTATTAATGGAAAAAGAGTTAGAGGTACTTGGAAAAGCACTTTCTAACCCAGAACGCCCATTCACAGCTATTATTGGTGGTGCGAAAGTAAAAGATAAAATCGGTGTAATTCGTCATCTATTAGACAAAGTAGATAACTTAATCATCGGTGGCGGACTTGCTTACACATTCGTTAAAGCTTTAGGTCATGAAATTGGTCTATCTCTATGTGAAGACGACAAGATCGAACTAGCTAAAGAATTTATGCAACTTGCAAAAGAAAAAGGCGTAAACTTCTACATGCCAGTTGATGTTGTAATCACTGAGGAATTCTCTGAAACTGCAACAACTCAAATCGTTAATATCGATTCTATCCCTTCTAACTGGGAAGGCGTGGACATCGGTCCTAAAACACGTGAAATTTATGCAGATGTAATTAAAAATTCTAAGCTTGTTGTATGGAATGGACCAATGGGTGTATTCGAAATGACTCCATTCTCACAAGGTACAAAAGCAGTAGGACAAGCATTAGCAGATGCAGAAGGTACATACTCTGTTATCGGCGGTGGTGACTCTGCAGCAGCTGTTGAAAAATTCGGTATGGCTGATAAAATGAGCCACATTTCTACTGGCGGCGGTGCGTCATTAGAATTCATGGAAGGTAAAGAGCTTCCAGGTGTCGTTTGTCTTAACGACAAATAAGTAGCAGCCAAAGAAAAAGGACGGTGCAAAGCATGCGTAAACCAATTATCGCAGGTAACTGGAAAATGAATAAAACTCTATCTGAAGCAGTTAGCTTCGTAGAGGAAGTTAAAGGTCAAATCCCAGCAGCTTCAGCTGTTGATGCAGTAGTTTGCTCTCCAGCTCTATTCTTAGAGCGCCTTGTAGCAGCGACTGAAGGAACTGATTTACAAGTAGGTGCACAAAACATGCACTTCGAAAAAAATGGTGCATTCACTGGCGAAATTAGCCCAGTAGCACTTAGCGACTTAAAAGTAGGCTACGTAGTACTTGGCCACTCTGAGCGTCGTGAAATGTTTGCTGAAACAGATGAGTCAGTAAACAAAAAGACTATCGCAGCATTTGAACATGGTTTAACACCAATCGTATGTTGTGGTGAGACTTTAGAAGAGCGCGAAAGCGGAAAAACATTTGATCTAGTAGCAGGTCAAGTGACGAAAGCACTTGCAGGTTTAACAGAAGAGCAAGTTAAAGCAACTGTTATCGCTTATGAGCCAATCTGGGCTATCGGTACAGGTAAATCTTCTTCTTCTGCAGATGCAAATGAAGTATGTGCGCATATCCGTAAAGTTGTTGCAGAAGCTGTTTCTCCAGCAGCTGCAGAAGCTGTTCGTATTCAATACGGTGGTAGCGTAAAACCAGAAAACATTAAAGAGTACATGGCACAATCTGACATCGACGGCGCTTTAGTTGGCGGTGCTAGCTTAGAGCCTGCTTCGTTCTTAGGTCTTCTGGGGGCGGTAAAATGAGAAAGCCAACAGCTTTAATCATTCTTGACGGTTTCGGACTTCGTGAAGAAACTTACGGGAATGCTGTAGCACAAGCTAAGAAACCTAATTTTGATGGTTACTGGAACAAATTCCCTCACACAACGCTTACAGCTTGTGGTGAGGCAGTAGGTCTTCCAGAAGGTCAAATGGGTAACTCTGAGGTTGGTCACTTAAATATTGGTGCTGGCCGCATTGTATATCAAAGCTTAACACGCGTTAACGTTGCAATTCGTGAAGGTGAGTTCGATAAGAACGAAACGTTCCAAAGTGCAATTAAAAGCGTAAAAGAAAAAGGTACTGCACTTCATTTATTCGGTTTACTTTCTGACGGTGGTGTACACAGTCACATGAACCACATGTTTGCTCTTCTTCGCTTAGCAGCTAAAGAAGGCGTTGAGAAAGTATACATTCATGCATTCTTAGATGGCCGCGATGTTGGACCAAAAACAGCACAAAGCTATATTGATGCAACAAATGAAGTAATTAAAGAAACAGGAGTAGGACAATTCGCGACTATCTCTGGTCGTTATTACTCCATGGACCGTGACAAGCGTTGGGATCGCGTAGAAAAATGTTACCGTGCTATGGTGAATGGTGAAGGCCCTACTTATAAATCAGCAGAAGAGTGTGTAGAAGACTCTTATGCAAATGGTATCTACGATGAATTCGTATTGCCGTCTGTAATTGTTAACGATGATAACACGCCAGTTGCAACAATCAATGATGATGATGCAGTTATCTTCTATAACTTCCGTCCAGACCGTGCAATTCAAATTGCTCGTGTATTTACAAACGAAGACTTCCGTGAGTTCGATCGTGGTGAAAAAGTACCTCACATTCCTGAATTCGTTTGTATGACACATTTCAGTGAAACTGTAGATGGTTACGTGGCATTTAAGCCAATGAACCTTGATAACACATTAGGTGAAGTTGTTGCGCAAGCGGGATTAAAGCAACTTCGCATCGCGGAAACTGAAAAGTATCCGCACGTTACATTCTTCTTTAGCGGTGGTCGTGAGGCTGAATTCCCAGGAGAAGAGCGTATCTTAATTAACTCACCGAAGGTTGCAACGTATGACTTGAAACCTGAAATGAGCATTTACGAAGTAACGGACGCTTTAGTAAATGAAATTGAAAATGATAAACATGATGTTATCATTCTTAACTTTGCGAACTGTGATATGGTTGGCCATTCTGGGATGATGGAACCAACAATTAAAGCAGTAGAAGCAACTGACGAATGTTTAGGAAAAGTTGTAGAAGCGATTCTTGCAAAAGATGGTGTAGCACTTATTACTGCCGACCATGGTAATGCGGATGAAGAATTAACTTCTGACGGAGAGCCAATGACAGCTCATACAACTAACCCTGTTCCTTTCATTGTTACTAAGAACGACGTAGAATTACGTGAAGATGGTATCTTAGGTGATATCGCTCCAACAATGCTTACACTTCTTGGTGTTGAGCAACCGAAAGAAATGACAGGTAAAACAATTATTAAATAATTTGCTTATATAAAAAGGAGAGAATTTATTATGTCAACAATTATTGATGTTTATGCTCGCGAAGTCCTTGACTCTCGTGGTAACCCAACTGTAGAAGTAGAAGTTTACACAGAAAGCGGCGCATTCGGACGCGCTATCGTACCAAGTGGTGCATCTACTGGTGAACACGAAGCAGTAGAATTACGTGACGGCGACAAATCTCGTTACCTTGGTAAAGGTGTTATGAACGCAGTAAACAACGTTAACGAAGCAATCGCTCCAGAAATCGTTGGTTTCGACGTAACTGACCAAGCTGGTATCGACCGTGCTATGATCGAATTAGATGGCACTCCAAACAAAGGTAAACTAGGCGCTAACGCTATCCTTGGTGTATCTATGGCAGTAGCTCACGCAGCAGCTGACTTCGTAGGTCTTCCATTATACCGTTACCTTGGTGGATTCAATGCAAAACAATTACCAACTCCAATGATGAACATCATCAACGGTGGTTCTCACGCTGATAACAACGTAGACTTCCAAGAGTTCATGATCTTACCAGTTGGTGCTCCAACATTCAAAGAATCAATCCGTATGGGTGCTGAAGTATTCCATGCACTTAAAGCTGTATTACATGACAAAGGTCTTAACACTGCAGTAGGTGACGAAGGTGGATTCGCTCCAAACCTTGGTTCTAACCGTGAAGCATTAGAAGTAATCATCGAAGCTATCGAAAAAGCTGGTTACAAAGCTGGCGAGAACGTATTCTTAGGAATGGACGTTGCTTCTTCTGAGTTCTACAACAAAGAAACTGGTAAATATGACCTTGCAGGCGAAGGTCGTACTGGCTTAACTTCTGCAGAAATGGTTGATTTCTACGAAGAGCTTTGCAAAGACTTCCCAATCATCTCTATCGAAGATGGTTTAGACGAAAACGACTGGGATGGTCACAAATTATTAACTGAGCGTATCGGTGATAAAGTACAATTAGTTGGTGACGATTTATTCGTAACTAACACTCAAAAACTTGCTGAAGGTATCGAAAAAGGTATCTCTAACTCAATCTTAATTAAAGTTAACCAAATCGGTACTTTAACTGAGACTTTCGAAGCTATCGAAATGGCTAAACGTGCTGGTTACACAGCAGTTGTATCTCACCGTTCTGGTGAAACTGAAGATGCTACAATCGCTGACATCGCAGTTGCAACTAACGCTGGCCAAATCAAAACTGGTTCTATGAGCCGTACTGACCGTATTGCTAAGTACAACCAATTATTACGCATCGAAGACGAACTAGGCGAAATCGCTGTTTACGATGGTATTAAATCTTTCTACAACATCAAACGATAATTGTAGAAAATAATGACAGACCGTGAGAAATCACGGTCTGTTTTTTTAGGTTAAAATTGCTCACCTGTCATAATTGACATGAAATGTTTAAAGAAGCGGTTATAATCAAAATCAATTGCGATTTGATGACTCGGCCGATCAATAAATGGTTTAGATTCTCCTAAAGAGGGGAATTCTCCAATGCTTGTTCCTTGTGCATAAGATTCTGTCATGACAACGATAGGAGATTTGTGATACGTAAACATAGAGTTATCAAGTAAAGCGAGTATTGGCATTGTGTCATGAAAGGGGCTTCCCTTTAAATGTGGTAGGGCGTCTTTATAATATCCGTAGTAATAATGATCAAATAACGGTTTGACGAGTGGGGCTTTTCCTTTCGCTTCAATATACTCAGCCATTTCTGGCGTAATGATGGAATACTGGGTGACGTTTAATGGATAGATGTACATGTTAGGTGAGGATTGAAGGACTATATTCGCGGCACTAGGATCACCATAAAAGTTTGCTTCAGAAATAGGGGTAACATTACCCGGGTGTAAAAAGGCACCGCCCATTACGTAGTAAGATTTAATTTGCTTCATTAACTGTTTACATAGGATGAATAAAATTGCGAGGGAGGTAAGTCTTCCTAAACTTACAATGATTAATTCATCTTTATACTGCTCGATAAGAGGGATAACTTCGAAAAAATTCTCCATTTCTCCGTTAGTTACATTCCCCTTTGGGATAATTGGCCCGAGCCCTTGTTTCCCGTGTACATCTGTAAAAAAAGCAGGTGGGGCACCAGTAAGTGGACGCTCTGATCCACCAAATATTTTGATATTTCTATCCTTCGTTTCGTTCATAAAATAATGAGCATTTTGTACGGCCATTTCCTTTGGAACATTGCCGTAATCAGCAACAATACCGATGATTTCTATTTCATCGATGAAGAATGCTAGGAGGAGAGCCATCGTATCATCAATTCCAGGATCACAAAAAATAAGAACTTTTTTGGACATATGTTCACCACCTATCTTCTTTATCCCACTTTAATGGGCAGTAAGACCCCCACCTCAAAATTCAGCGAAAGCAAAGAATTTAGGTGGGGGGCGGGCTGCCCATTAAAGTCCGATTGGTGAGGGCTGATTAAAGAATCCCCCACTGATTAAAGTTTCACTTTATATATATGTAAGCGTAAGGATAAAAAGATTATTTTATTGAAATAACAATCATATAAATTCAGAAAATAAAAACTTTTTATATTAGGTCAAGGTTTTTGACTTAATTTACACTCGAAAATCCAGTCATATCAAGGTTGTAAGCGTGTAACATAGGCTGTTTTTGCTGTCAAGTTGATAAATTGCAGCTTTTTACAATTTATACTATGATAAAGATATTAACAGAAGATCGTATAAACATGAGGGATGATGAACATGAAATTTACAAAGATTCTTGTCCAAATTGCTGCTCTTTATGTTTTCTATATGGTTGGAACTTGGGTGCAAGAAATGTTAAATATTCCGATTCCAGGAAGTTTGATTGGGATGTTCTTCTTACTTGTTTTACTTAGCCTAAAAGTTCTTCCAGTGAAATGGTTCGATTTAGGAGCAGAAACACTCGTTGCTATTATGCCGTTTTTATTAATTCCGCCAACGCTTGGCCTAATGAATTACGGTGCTTTTTTTATGAGTAAAGGAATTTCTCTTTTCATTACAATTGTAGCGAGTACATTTTTAATTATTATTGTCGCAGGACATACAGGACAATATCTTGCGAATAGAAAGGAAAGAGAATCGAGATGAGCCAAATATTAATCGGAATCGGTTGGGTCCTTTTTACGGTGCTATTATACCAATTATCTAAAAAAATCTATAAATTATTTCCAACACCATTCACCATTCCAATGCTTGTAGCAACAGGATTAATGGCTTTCTTATTTATCATGCTTGATATACCCTATCAACATTATATGGAAAGTGGTGGCGGTTGGATTGCAAAACTGCTCGGACCCGGTGTTGTAGCATTTGCAATTCCTCTTTATAAACAACGTCACGTTCTACAAAAATATGTTGTACCAATTGCTGGTGGCGTATTAGTAGGTACAACAGTTGCCATCGCGAGTGATTTTGCTATTGCGTCACTTATGGGAACGGATAAAAGCTTAATTTTATCTTCTTTACCAAAGTCGGTGACAATGCCAGTTGCGATGAGTGTTTCAGAGCAAGTAGGTGGTGTACCGTCATTAACAGCAGCATTCGTTGTTATCGCAGGTATTACTGGAACGATTACCGGACCGCTTTTATTAAAATGGAGCCGTGTTACAAACTCTGTTGGTAAAGGTATCGGATTTGGATGTGCTTCTCATATTATGGGTGTTATGAGAGCGATGAAAAATAATGAACATGAAGGTGTTATTGGATCGGTAACAATGACATTAACAGCAATTTTGACATGTTTGCTTGGACCTTTATTTGCAATGATGTTCATGTAATAGAAGAAAAGCGAGAGCAACCCTATAGCTCTCGCTTTTCTATAGAATTTATGCTACAGTTACAATAACTGAATCTTTGTAGGAGGTACGCCAAGTGCATACGTTATTATCAGTTTTACTTATTATTGTATCGATTTTAATGATTGTTATGGTACTTATGCAATCTAGTAATAGCTCAGGCCTTTCAGGTGCAATTTCAGGCGGTGCGGAGCAATTATTTGGTAAGCAAAAGGCACGTGGAATTGAAGCGGTATTAAACCGTATTACAATTGTTTTAGCTGTATTGTTCTTCGCATTAACAATTGGTGTTACGTACTTCAATTTATAGAATTGAAAGAAGAAGCGTTAGTAAGTTGTACTAATGGTTCTTCTTTTTTGTTATTTGAAAAAAGTTTCTAATTAGATTATAGAAATATAAATATGGTACACTAGATATAGAAAGAATACGACTAGATTACAGAAGAGAAAGAGGAGAAATACATGATGAAATTAGCATCTCCGAAACCATTTACATTTGAAGGTGGAGACCGCGCTGTTTTATTACTACATGGATTCACAGGAAACTCAGCTGATGTACGTATGTTAGGGCGTTTCTTAGAAAAGAAAGGCTACACTTGTCATGCGCCAATTTATAAAGGACACGGAGTACCACCAGAAGAGCTTGTTCATACAGGTCCTGAAGATTGGTGGCAAGATGTAACGGAGGCATATCAGCTTTTAAAAGATAAAGGCTTTGAGAAAATTGCTGTCGTTGGATTGTCACTTGGCGGCGTATTTTCTTTAAAATTAGGTTATACAGTACCGGTTTTAGGTGTAGTGCCAATGTGTGCACCAATGTATATTAAGAGTGAAGAAACAATGTACCAAGGTATATTGGCATATGCCCGCGAATATAAAAAGCGTGAGCAAAAATCACCAGAGCAAATTGAGCAAGAAATGTTGGAATTCCAAAAGACACCGATGAATACATTAAAAGCATTACAACAATTAATTGCTGACGTGCGTAACAATGTGGACATGATTTATGCCCCAACATTTGTTGTACAGGCGCGTCATGATGAAATGATTAATACTGATAGTGCTAACATTATTTATAACGGTGTAGAATCAACGTTAAAAGACATTAAATGGTATGAAGACTCTACGCATGTCATTACACTTGATAAACAGCGTGACGAGCTACATGAGGATGTATATAACTTCTTGGAGCAACTAGATTGGTAAGATCTAGTTGCCTCTTTTTTTCATAAGGAATTTTTTGTGAAAACTGTAAAAATCATAAGGGGAGTATTGAAGTTTCGCTTTATACATCCCCTATCTTTCGGATACACTAAATAATATAAGGTTTTAAAGGAGGTATTTTTGCTTGGAAGAAATCACACAAGAACATATTGATAAGTTGTTATTATTTATGAGAGAAGAAGCGTATAAACCGCTAACGATACAAGAGTTAGAAGAGGCATTTGGAATTGAAGGTTCTGAAGGCTTTAAAGATTTTGTAAAGGCACTTGTAATGATGGAAGAGAAGGGACTTGTTATTCGTACGCGTAGCAATCGTTACGGTCTTCCAGAAAAGATGAATTTAGTACGTGGTAAGTTAATTGGACATGCACGTGGCTTTGCGTTCGTTGTACCAGACGAGAAGAAAACGGGAGACGATGATCTTTTCATCCCGCCTACAGAGTTAAACGGTGCACTTCATGGCGATACAGTATTAGCGCGCCTTAGTTCCCAATCGAGCGGTTCACGTCAAGAAGGTTCAATTGTACGCATTTTAGAACGCGGCACGAAAGAACTAGTTGGTACATATACAGAATCGAAAAACTTTGGATTTGTTATACCGGACAATAAGCGCTGGACGAGTGATATCTTTATCTTGAAAAGTGCATCAATGGGTGCTGTAGAAGGTCATAAAGTAGTTGTGAAAATTACGAGTTATCCAGAGAATCGTTTAAGTGCAGAAGGTGAAGTTATTCAAATTCTAGGTCATAAAAATGATCCAGGAGTAGATATTTTATCTGTTATTCATAAACATCATCTACCTTTAGCGTTCCCTGAAGAGGTGATGGAGCATGCAAACAGTGTACCAGAAACGATTTCAGAAGAAGATTTAAAAGATCGTCGTGACCTGCGTGACCAAATGATCGTAACGATTGACGGTGCAGACGCGAAAGATTTAGATGACGCTGTTACAGTAACGAAGCTTGAGAACGGTAACTATAAGCTTGGCGTTCATATCGCGGATGTAAGTCATTACGTTCAAGAAGGTTCTCCAATTGATGTAGAAGCAGCAGAGAGAGCGACGAGTATATATCTTGTTGATCGTGTAATTCCGATGATTCCGCACCGTCTATCTAACGGTATTTGTTCATTAAATCCGAAAGTAGACCGTCTGACATTGTCTTGTGAAATGGAAATCAACAACTTAGGTGACGTCGTAAAACACGAGATTTTCCAAAGTGTAATTAAAACGACAGAGCGTATGACGTATGCTGACGTAAGAAGCATTTTAGAAGATGAGGACGAAGAATTAATTAAGCGCTATGAGCCGCTTGTACCGATGTTTAAAGAGATGGGTCAATTGGCACAAATCCTACGTGAAAAACGTATGCGCCGCGGTGCAATCGACTTTGACTTTAAAGAAGCGAAAGTATTAGTAGATGAAGAAGGAAAACCGACAGACGTTGTTATGCGTGATCGTTCTGTATCAGAAAAACTAATCGAAGAATTTATGCTTGTTGCGAACGAAACAGTAGCAGAGCATTTCCACTGGATGAACGTACCATTCATGTACCGTGTCCATGAAGATCCAAAAGAAGATAAGCTAGAGCGTTTCTTCGAGTTTGTAACGAACTTCGGATATGCGGTAAAAGGACGTGCAAATGAAGTACATCCTCGTGCGCTGCAACAAATTCTTGAAATGGTGCAAGGACAGCCTGAAGAAGTAGTTATTTCAACGGTTATGCTTCGTTCCATGAAGCAAGCACGTTACGATGCGGATAGCTTAGGACATTTCGGTTTATCAACTGAGTTCTATACACATTTCACATCACCAATTCGTCGTTACCCAGATACGATTGTTCATAGATTAATTCGTGAATACATTATTAACGGTAAAGTCGACAGTGAAACACAAGCAAAATGGCGTGAAAAATTACCTGAGATTGCAGATCATTCTTCTAATATGGAACGCCGTGCTGTTGAAGCAGAACGTGAAACAGACGAAATGAAAAAAGCAGAGTATATGGTTGATAAGATCGGTGAAGAGTATGACGGTATGATTAGCTCTGTAACAAACTTCGGTTTATTCGTAGAGCTTCCAAATACAATTGAAGGTCTTGTACACGTTAGCTACTTAACGGATGATTACTACCGTTATGACGAGCAGCATTTCGCAATGATCGGAGAACGTACAGGTAACGTATTCCGCATCGGAGACGAAATTACCATTCGTGTTATTAACGTAAACAAAGACGAGCGTGCAATCGACTTTGAAATCGTTGGCATGAAAGGTACGCCTCGTCGTAAGTTCAAAGATCGTCCAGTCGTGATCGAACAGCCAAGAACAGGCAGAAAGAAACGCGGTGGACGTAGCGAACGCAGTAATGAGCGTGGCGGAGAACGTGGCACAGGAAGAAAATTTGACCGTGGTGGCAAAGGAAAAGGAAGAGGATCCGCTTCCGCGTCAGCATCAGCTAGCCAGCCAGGGAAAAAAGATGGTAACGGCAAGAAGAAAAAAGCATTCTTCGAAAACGTACCAGGATTCAAGAAGAAAAAGAAAAAGCGTAAGTAAGAAAAGAGTGGCTTCGCTTTGATGAAAAGCGGGGCTTTTTCTTTTTTCTTGGTGGCTTGAGAGCGAGCCACTTTCGCTTTTTATTAACATTTGTTACAATAGTAAAAATAGAGGAGGGACGTTATATGCCAAAAGGTTCAGGTAAGGTTATTGCACAAAATAAAAAAGCTTTTCATGATTATTTCATCGAAGAAACATACGAAGCAGGGCTTGTCCTTCAAGGAACGGAAATTAAGTCGATTCGCGCTGGACGTGTGAACTTGAAAGATGCATTTGCTCGTGTACATAATGGTGAAGTATGGGTTCATAATATGCATATTAGCACGTACGAACAAGGGAATCGTTTCAATCATGATCCACTTCGTACAAGAAAGTTACTTCTTCATAAAAAAGAAATTGAGAAGTTAACAGGTGCTTCAAAAGAAACAGGCTATGCGTTAGTTCCAGTTAGAATCTATTTGAAAAATGGATTCGCGAAAATGGCACTTGGTTTAGCAAAAGGTAAGAAACAATATGATAAGCGTCACGATTTAAAAGAGAAAGAAGCTAAACGTGAAATTGCACGCGCGTTCCGTGATCGTCAAAAGATGTAATACAGATATTTACATTTGTAAAACGGCGCGCGTATGATATAATAACTTATGTAAGATTGTTGCACATTGAAAAACAGCTCTTAGTAGCTATCACGAAATTTCTTCGTATGCTCCATTTTTATCATGGGGACGTTACGGATTCGACAGGGATAGTTCGAGCTTAGGTTGCGAGTCGAGGGGATCGGCCTCGTTAAAACGTCAAAGCCTATAATTGGCAAACAAAACAATCTTTCTTTAGCTGCTTAATTGCACTAAAGGTTCCTCCCTCCATCGTCCATGTGGTAGGGTAAGGGACTCAAACTAAGTGGACTACGCCGGAGTTCGCCGTCTGAGGACAAAGGAAGAGAACAACCAGACTAGCAACTTGGAAGCCTGTCGATAGGCCGAAGAGTTCGCGAAATGCTAATATATCGACTACACTCGTAGAAGCTTAAGTGCCGATATTTTTGGACGTGGGTTCGACTCCCACCGTCTCCACCAATACATAACTGTTTGGTGGTTTTTTATTTTGTGATTTGAACCATAACTTTGCCATTTTGGCAAGGTTATGGTTCTTTTGATTTGTGGCAAGGTTATGGTTCGAAAATATATATAAATCTGTCGCTTTTAAAAAAGTTAAATCGTTTGTAAAAAAGAACTTAAAATAATTTTTATTTTATTTGAACGATTGTGCTAAAATATTAAGACTTGAACTAATAAAATATTTTTTTAGATAGTGGTATCATCTAACTATCTACTTTTGCTGGTATATAATGTCTAACATAATTCACCTTAAAACGATTAAACTTTTTTGTGAAAATTGCATCTATTTCAAGGCCGTAGAATCCATTCTAATCAATCTTCTTTCAAAATGGGTTCCTTTTTGTATGTTACAAAATGCATATTCTATTAATAGGAGTACCGCCTCATGCCCATCAACCTAAGATTATATAAGTTTAACTTCACATGATAATTTTTCTTTTTTCTAAGGATCCAGTGTAAGTTCTTTAAAGATTTGCATACCAAATAAATCCTATAGGGTTTCAATTTTTTGAATTATGCTACATGATTGTGAGACATAGAAAAGTTGTATAAGACGCCTAAGATATCAAAGACTGTTTTCTTCTCATACCTATGGGATTTTCGTCCGTTTTTCTGTAAGAGATTGAACAGACGTAACAATATCTTTGTTAATTCTTGGGTGTTTTTTTGTAAAGATTGATAAAATGGATACAAATTTTTTAGTTTGATGATTATTACGTGGGGATATCTCGCTTCAAATAGTACGTCAGATCTTTAAGTGATGAGTAGTTCCAACCATTCAGATCTATAGAAAAACATTCATTAAAAGTGTGGAACTAAAAATTATAAGGAAAAATACGTTGAAACAAAGATTGAATACCTATTTTAATAAAAAACAAAAGATCAAAAATAAAAAATAATAAATACCGAGCATTATTACTCGGTATTTATTATTTTTTAGTCCTTTTTCGGAAGAACAATCCTCTTATACAATTGTACTGTGATAAAGTAATAAATCGAATATATAACTACGAAAATTATGATTGGTACCCAAATACGGAAGTACGGATCTAGTAAAATAAATCCGAAAATATTCATACCAACTAATACGTGAGCGATACCCACAATTGCCGGGAATAAGAATACTAAGAATAACTCTTTATAAATCGATTTCGTTAGTAACTCACGGCGCACACCGATTTTTCGTAGCATTTGATAACGCATAATATCTTTTGATGCACCAGAAAGAATTTTAAACATTAGACAGCTTGCCATCATTGCTAAGAAAGCAATTCCAAGGAAGAAGCCCATAAATACTGTTCCGCTTGCTACGCTATAGAGCATATCATACATTTGATATTTACTGTCCAAAACTGCAGGTTTTATATTTTTATATTTAACTAGCTGCAACTCGTCAAGTTTTTTCCATTCTTTTGTGTACGATACAAAATCATATGTCTTACCAAGGAATACCATTCCTTCTTTACCATTTACACTATCATATGTTTTTTGATCTACAATTTTAATTGCTTTTTGGGTATATAAGAAATATGGCTGGATTGCTCTGAATGCATCGTCCCATTCCACTGGCATCTCTTTTACATTTTCATTTTTCTCCATGTTTGATCTTGTAATTGCATCTACAGGAACTTCTCCGGAAATTTCTTTAACTTTACCGATAATTTCTTTAACTTTACCAAGAGCATCTTTGCCTACTCTATCTGAAATAAGTGGTCGATTTTTATCCAAATCCTCTTTCAAATAATAAACATACTGATCATCTACTTTATATCGGTATTCAGCTTTATTTTTAAATGATATGCCATCTAAAATTTTCTTTTGTTCAACTGTGGGATTATGAATAATCGAATCGTATATTGCTGCACCATCAACTGTTTTTATAACGTTATTTTTAAACGCCATACCACCTGAAATTGCACCCGCTCCAAGAGCGACTAACATTGCCACTGTTGCAAGCACTTTTGTTAAACTATTGATACGGAAGTTTAATTGTGCAAGCGTAAAAGTGTTAAGGCCTTTTTCACTATGTTTTTTATTACCCTTTAACTTTTTAATGATAAATGGAAGAAGTGAGCCAAATAGCATGTAAGTACCAGCTGTGGTTGTAATTAATGCTATTATAATTCCCATTTCTTTTAATTTTCCCATATAAATCATTGATGCATAGCCAATTCCTAATAAAATAACGGCAAGGAATGCAACTAAACCTTTCATTTTTCCTTTTACCACAACACGTTCTCTTTGTGTTTCTGCATGTACAAGTTGTAATACAGAAATACGTGATAATTTAATACTGTTCATAATTGCTGATAATACAAATAGTGCAAAGAAGAAGAGACAAGTAACAGTCAGAGATGGCATATAAAACGATGTATACCCTTCACCAGCAAACTCAAGCTGTTTCATTAATAACTGTCCGATACCAGCTGCAAACCCTACACCAACTACAATTCCGATTGCAAGAGATGCAGCACCTACTACGATTGTTTCAATAAACATAAGTAACGTAATTTTATGTTTTTTCGCTCCTAACATCATATACATACCGAATTCTTTTTGACGAAGAGATAATAAGAAAGAGTTCGCATATAAAATGTAGAAGAACGTTGTAATTGCTAATAGAAATGATCCTGCTTGGAATACGAATCCAATAGAATTAATGGCTGAATTAGATTCTAGAAACGCCGTATTCAGCGCTAACGTTTGAAACATATAAAAAATTGAAATCGACATGACAAGACCGACAAGTAAGACAATGTAATCTTTTAGCTTACTCTTTAGCCCTGACATGGAAAGTTTAAATAACATACTGGAACCTCCTTTCTTACGCTTTTTGTGTGCCTAAGTCTGCAAGCACATCTAAAATTTCTTTATAAAACTCTTCACGTGTACCACCACGATGAATTTCTTTATATAGCTCACCATCTTGAATGAATAAAATACGCTGACAATAACTTGCACTATATGGATCATGTGTAACCATCATAATAGATACGTCTTGTTCCTTATTTAAATTTGTCATTGCATCAAGTAAACTAGTTGCGTTTTTAGAATCAAGAGCTCCTGTTGGCTCATCCCCTAAAATAATTGCCGGCTCATGCACGAGCGCGCGCGCGGCGGCTGAACGCTGTTTTTGGCCACCAGATACTTCCGATGGATACTTTTGAAGAATTTCCGAAATCCCTAACATATCCGCTACCTTTTCTACTTTCGGGCCGATATTACGTGATGGAACACCTTGAAGGGAAAGTGGAAGTGCAATATTTTCATAAATAGATAAGTTCTCTAATAAATTAAAATCTTGGAAGATGAATCCTAACTTTTGCGAGCGGAAATCAGAAAGCTCACCTTGCTTCATTTTCGTAATGTCTGTCCCCGCAATTTCAACAACGCCGTCCGTTGCTTTATCAAGCGTTGAAATTACATTTAATAATGTCGTTTTACCAGAACCAGATGGTCCCATAATCCCGACAAACTCCCCCTCTTGAATTGAGAATGAAACACCTTTTAACGCGTGTGATTGGTTTTCACCTTTTTTACCGTACACTTTTTGAACGTTTTTCACGTCTACAACTGGTTTCGTCATATATATCCTCCTACACTTGTTTTTCCATTACCTATTCTGCGCCTTTTAGAGGAGAACTGCTATTGGTAAACCCTACATTTCCCTTATATTGTTGTAAGAAAGGAACTCTTTCTATCTTAAATTAATTTTCCTTGTTCATACTCACTGTAAACCTTTTTTAAAATCGTACTCCAAAAAATTCAAGGTTTTTGCACCGGAACAAATTATTTAGTAGGGTGTTTTTGGACATTCCCTCTCTATCTAACGCATATGTGTAGGATAGAGAAAATTAATTAAATAAAAAGTAGGGTAAATATAAAATTTTTATTAAATTTTATATTTACCCTACTTTTTGCAATTCCATTTTAAATCTTGCTCTTACCTCATTGCTTTTAGCAAACCTTATCCACTTACGCTATTCAAAAATACCCTTGACTTTTTTTCTTAATATATATTTCAAAAAAAAATCTCCTTTTCTAGACATAATATATTATTAATACATATTTTACAGCGATACTACCGAATAACTAAACATATTCATTCCACAAGTTTCTGAAAATCTTAGCTTGATGGTCATGGAGTACCGCCTACATTTTTACGGAGATATCCGCTAAGCAAATGTCGACATAAATGAGCCGAATTTCCTACTTTAAGGAATATTCAGCTCTTATGTTTTAATTAGGTTGTAATTTATTTTATGAATATTACCTTATGAAAAGTATTTCTCTTTTTTTCGCTTTGCATAAGCTTCTTATATATAAACTTGATGTTCCAACATTTTCCGGATGACACTTAACCATTTAAAAAGGTATATCTTTACAAGGTGTTGGTATTTTTCAAAGAACTTATTATAACCTTCTAATCATTTAAAGAAAGATAGTTTTAAGTACATTTATTTTACATAATCGAGAAGATAACATGAATGAAATTTTGTAAAGGGCATTCTTGAATAGCATAAGCGAACCTGTTCCGCTAAAAGTAATGAACTAAGAACAAGATTTAAAATAAGATTGCAAAAAGAAGAGAATTTAAAAATTTAATAAAAATTTTATATTTACCCTACTTTTTATTTAATTAATTTTCTCTATCCTATACACGTGTGTTGGAGTAAGGTGGGGGATAGAAATAAAAAAGTGGTGATGAAAGGGAAATATAAAATGAAGAAAATCAAAATGTTAATTTTTCCAATTATTTTCAGTGTTTTACTAATTGGATGTAGTAATAAAGAATTAAATGGGAATTGGAGATTAGTGGATAATGTTAATGATTGCCCAATTTCTTACCAGTTTAGCAAGAAAATAGAAGTTAATCCAGAAACAAAAAAAAAGAAAACTATATTGTTAATAAAGATGTATACTCAAAAAATATCAGATGAATATAAAAATTTAGGGACATATAATTGGTTGGATAATAAGTGGATAAACATTGATTATGGAAACGACTTTACTCAAAAACAAAAAATGGTACAAGATAAAGACAAATTAACAGCTTATTTTCCAGGAGTAGAGAAAGTATGTACTTATAAAAGATAAGATTAAGATGATCTGGAAATTATAGAAGAAACTCTAATTTGATATAGAAGTTTTGGAGGTATGGCTAAAAAGTTATCATGGATATACAATATCTAGAAAAATGAATTTAACATTGTAAGGGATATAATTTTCATAGATGTTTAATATGTGTATGATGGAATACCGGCTGGTGTTGCTTGTTATTTGTTTAAAGATACATTATCTCAAACCTGATTAGCTGAAATACGTTCTATTTATAATGGATTAACATTTCAATGGAAGCAAAAATATTAAGGTTAGTAAGGTATTTGAAAAGATTTATTATTAGAGACAATTTTTGTTTCCCTTTTGAAAATGATAAGGTTTCAATGTAGAATGTGAAATTGTATAGCCTGGTGCAACGTACATTGCCATTCGAAAAATACTAAAAGAATTTGTCTCCTTAAGGGAACAATAGGGATTAGAAATAACTCCAAAAGGAATGAATTATACATTAGTACTTTTAAAGAGTACATAAATAGAGAATTTAAGTTTTAAATTCGGATATAAGAAATTAAAGAGATAGGAGGAATAAAATGAAGCCAATTACAATTTTAATAGCGGATGATGACATGGAGATTGCTGAATTAATTGAAATACATTTGAAAAAAGAAGGATACCAGGTTGTGAAAGCAACTGATGGAGAAGAGGCAATTCAAGTTATTCAATCACAGGTAATTGATTTAGTCGTGTTAGATATCATGATGCCAAAAATGGATGGTTATGAAGTGACGCGTCAAATTCGTGCCAAACATCATATGCCAATTATTTTCTTAAGTGCGAAAACATCTGATTTTGATAAAGTGACAGGTCTTGTAATAGGTGCAGATGATTATATAACGAAACCTTTTACACCAATTGAATTAGTTGCACGTGTGAAAGCTCAACTTCGCCGATTTCTTACGTTAAATCAACCGAAAGTAGAAGAGAAGAATCAATCCGTTTTAGAGATAGGCGGCATTATTATTGACGTTGAGAACCGAACGGTACATGTATATGGCGAGAAAATTGAATTAACCCCAAAAGAATTTGATATTTTATATTTATTAGCGAGGCACCCTAAGAAAGTATTTAGTGTTGAAAATATATTTCAACACGTATGGGAAGATGGTTATTATGATGGCGGAAGTACAGTTACGGTGCATATTCGTACATTACGAAAAAAACTTGGAGAAGATAAAAGAAAGGATAAGTTAATAAAAACGATATGGGGAGTAGGTTACACATTCAATGGCTAAAATAGTGAAAAGTTTTCGATTTAAAATGATTAAAATGTTTGCGCTAAGTATGATATTAGCAGCTGGCGCTACATATATGATTTATCGAATATTGGGTTTCTGTTTAAGAATGATGATTAGTCATGAAGATTATGGAAGAATATTATATTTGTATAGAGAATATTTTTATTTGATTTCCTTCATTTTCTTATGCTTATTATCTACTTTATTATTTTTCTTTTTAACAAAACCATATTTAAAGTATTTTGATGAAATTTCTAAAGGAATTCATCATCTCTCTAAAGGAGATTTTACAAATAAAGTTCATATTTCATCGAATGATGAATTTGGCGATATTGCATGCGAAATTAATATTGCTAGTGAAAAATTAAAAGAGGCGGTTGAAAGAGGAGACTTTGCTGAAAGTAGTAAAGATCAGCTTGTTGTTAACTTAGCTCATGATTTAAGAACACCATTAACATCTGTGCTAGGTTACTTAGATTTAATTCTCAAAGAGGCGAACTTAACGAAGGAGCAGATTAAACATTATTCTACAATTGCATTTGCAAAATCACAGCGACTTGAAAGTTTAATTGACGAGTTGTTTGAAATCACACGATTGAATTATGGCGTACAAAAATTAGATAAAAAATCCATTAATATAAGTGAATTGCTCATACAGCTAGATGAGGAACTATATCCATTATTGGAGAAGAATCAACTAGAAGCTAGATTACAAATTGAGCCTCATTTAACTATCAACGGTGATGGGAATTTGTTAGCCCGGGTATTTGAAAATCTTGTAACAAATGCAGTTCGATATGGATATAATGGACAATTTGTTGATATGAATGGGTATATTGAAGATGGAGACGTTGTTGTACAGATTGTTAATTATGGGGATTGCATTCCAGAAGAAGATTTACCCTATCTTTTTGATATGTTTTATACAGGTGATAAGGCAAGAACAGAGCAGAAAAACAGTACGGGTCTTGGATTATTTATTGCAAAAAATATTGTCGAACAACATAATGGAAAGATTTCTGCACAAAGTGATGAAACCAGAACAACATTTGAAGTGAGATTGCCAAAGGAAGAGAATGAGAAAATTTAATAAATATTTAATTTTTATCCTACTTTTTATTTAATTAATTTCTTTTATCCTAGACGTATGTTAAGGCGAAGAAGAATTAGAAATGAAAAGTAGGTTTTTTTATTTTTTTTCAGTATTTACTGGAATCTATATAACCCTACTATTTTAAAAAGGGTTTTACTTCCCGAAAAACTTAGTGCGTATATTGAGAGTCTAGATACAGTAACTGTAGATTTCTGGTTCGTCGAAACGCCTTTTAGAAATAAAGAGAAATTTTAATAAAAATGTATGGGGAGGCTATATTTTCAGTGGGTAACATAATAAAAAGTTTTCGATTTAAAATAATTGTTTTGTTTGCGCTAAGCATAGTACTAGCAGCTGTTGTCACATGTATGATGTATATAGGGGTGTTTTATTTTAAAACAATGATACTTCATGAAAATTTTTTAGACCAATTTAGGAAAACTGGATGGGCATTTGGAGAATTTACGATATTTTATTTTTTAATTTCTTATATTTTATTATGTGTTTTGTTTTTTTTCTTTTTAACAAAACCATACTTAAAGCATTTTGATGAAATTTCTAAAGGAATTCATCATCTCTCTAAAGGAGATTTTACAAATAAAGTTCATATTTCATCAAATGATGAATTTGGCGATATTGCATGCGAAATTAATATCGCGAGTGAAAAATTAAAAGAGGCGGTTGAAAGGGGAGACTTTGCTGAAAGTAGTAAAAATCAGCTTGTTGTTAACCTAGCTCATGATTTAAGAACGCCATTGACATCTGTGATTGGTTATTTACATTTAGTTATCGAAGGGGAGAATTTAACGAAAGAGCAGATTAAACATTATTCTACAATTGCATTTGCAGAATCAAAGCGACTGGAGATGTTAATTGAGGAGTTATTTGAAATTACACAAATGAATTATAGCATACAAAAATTAGATAAAAAATCAATTAATATAAGTGAATTGCTCATACAGCTAGATGAGGAATTATATCCATTGTTGATGAAGAATCAACTAGAAAATAGATTACAAATTGAGCCTCATTTAACTATCAACGGTGATGGGAATTTATTATCCCGGGTATTTGAAAATCTTGTAACTAATGCGGTTCGATATGGATATAATGGACAATTTGTTGATATGAATGGATATATTGAAGATGGAGACGTTGTTGTACAGATTGTTAATTATGGGGATAGCATTCCAGAAGAAAATTTACCTTATCTTTTTGATATGTTTTATACAGGGGATAAAGCCAGAACAGGACAGAAAAACAGTACGGGTCTTGGATTATTTATTGCAAAAAATATTGTCGAACAACATAACGGGAAGATTTCTGCACAAAGTGATGAAACCAGAACAACATTTGAAGTGAGATTGCCCAACGAAGAGAATAAAAAAGATTTAATAAATATTTAATTTTTACCCCACTTTTTATTTAATAAATTTCTTCTATCCTATACATAGGTTAGGGCAAGGAGAAATTAGAAATAAAAAGTGTTTTTTATTGTGCACCGTATGCGCTGGTTTTTTATAAAATGATGATTTTAAAAAGGAGATGTTTATATTTAAAATTTAATTTATATATAAATTCCGAAAAATTAACTAATTATCGAAAAATAAAATATAAGAAAAAGTGAGGATAATATGAAAAAAGTAACTAAAGTAGTCATCGTTGGTGTAGTAACAATTGGTATAGGAGTTGGAGCGTATATGACGTTCGCTGGGGGATCTGAACCAGTTATGACCTATAAACTATCTGAAGTACTAGAGAAAAAAATTGAGAATCAGCAAAGATTTGCTGGTGAAGTAATTCCAAATGGATTGGAAACCATTTCATTTGATCCAACAAAAGGTACGTATGAATTGGCTGTCCAAAAAGGGGATGAAGTAAAGAAAGGACAGCTTCTGTTTAAATACAATGATCCAACTGTTAAACAAGGCGTAGCAGAAGCAGAAATGCAAAAGAGAATTGCACAAAAAGAAGTAACATTACAGCAAAAACAAATTGATGCAGCAAAACAAAAACTACAAAAAGAAAAAAATGCTGGTCTGCCTGCGGAAGCAGTAAAAGCATCAGAAATTGAAATTCAAAAATTAGATTCACAACTTGAAATGATGAAGTTTGAAGTAGAAAAAGCTGATGAAATGATTAAAGCGGCAAAAGAGAAAGTAAATACTCTTTCTGTAACAAGCCCAGCCGATGGTGTCATTGACGATATTGTGAAAGTTTCAGATGAAAAATCCGGTATGAGCGGTATTACAATTCGTCACGCTGGCCCGTTTAAAGTGAAAGGACAACTATCTGAATATGAACTAGCTAGCGTCCAAGTTGGAGAAGAAGTAACTGTTACCTCAAAAACTGTTGCTGGCAAGACTTGGACAGGAAAAGTAACAGAAATCGGTTCTACACCGCTAAAGAGTATGGATGAAAATAAAACAGTTTCTAACTATCCGTTCACTGTTACATTAGATAATAATGAAGAATTACAAAACGGATTCCATGTATATGTAATGCGTAAATCTAGCGGAGCAACTGGTACAATCATTCCGAAAAGTAGCATCTTGAAAAAAGGTGACAAAAATGTTGTCTTTGTTGTAAAAGATGGAAAAGCAAAAGAACAAGCTGTTACGGTTGAATCTGAAAAGGGTAGTGAGGCGAAAGTTTCTGGAGTGAAAAAAGGTGAACAGATTATCTCTAATCCTTCTGTAGATCTAAAAGATGGTATGGAGGTCGCTAAGCAATGATTAACTTACAAGGAATTACCAAATCTTTTCAAAATGGTGCAGAACCAGTTCAAATATTACATGGAATTGATGTAACGCTAAATCAAGGAGATTTCACTTCTATCATGGGACCGTCTGGGTCTGGTAAATCTACATTAATGAATATTATCGGTTGCTTAGATAAGCCCACGACGGGTACGTATGAATTAGCTGGTCAAAACATTTCAAATATGTCTGAAACAGAACTCGCACATGTTCGCAATAAAGAGATTGGATTCGTATTCCAAAACTTCATGTTATTGCCGAGACTCACAGCACTTCAAAACGTTGAATTACCGCTTATTTATGCAGGAGTCGATAGAAAAGAAAGACAAGAGCGTTCGTTAGCAGCTTTAACAAAAGTGGGTTTAGCTGATCGTGCTACTCACTTGCCAAATGAATTGTCAGGTGGTCAAAAGCAGCGTGTTGCAGTCGCACGTGCAATTGTAAATAACCCGAAATTTATTTTGGCAGATGAACCAACAGGTGCGCTAGATACAAAAACAAGTGAACAAATTGTAAATCTATTTTACGAATTAAACAAACAAGGTTCAACAATTATTGTGATTACCCACGATCGTGAAATTGGGGAAGCCGCAGCACGTCAAATTGTTATTCGTGACGGAAACATTGTTCAAGATTGGAGAGAATAAATTTGAATATAAATGAAAATATACGTATGGCTATATCTTCTATCTTTGCACATAAAATGCGATCCATTTTAACGATGTTGGGATTTATTATTGGAATTAGTGCGATTATTACGATTCTCGCAATGGGTGATGGACAAACTGCAAAGATGCAAGAAGAAATTGAAAAGAACAACCATATGGATGAAATTAATATAGAGTATATCAATCCGGACCTCCCATTAGAGAAATCGAAAATTACACCAGATATGGTAAAGCAATTACAAGTGATACCAGGTGTAAAGGATGTGTATCCAGATGTGAGCATGAACGTAAAAGCATATACGGGGTCACAAGATGTTGCTTTTGGTTTGAGTGCGGGAACAGGTAATTTTATGCAGGACCGTAAACTAAAAATAGTACATGGGCGTGAGTTAACAGAGACTGAACTGGAAAAACCAATCCCTGTTGTCATTCTCAGTGAAGCTTTATTTACAAAATTGTTTGATATTTGGAAAGATGATTTGTATATAGATATAAAAGGAAAACCATATAAGATTGCCGGGGTGTATAAATATGATAATCTATTCCTATCAAATGTGCTTGCAGGATATACATCGATTGACAATGTACCGTTGATTTCAGGGGTTGAGGAATATGATCAAGTGACAATTAAGTTATCTTCTCCTAGTGAGAGAGAAAATGTAGAGAAACAAGCTTTATCCGTATTAAATGAATTGAAAGCACCAGAATTCGAACATTCATTTAAAGCGATAGATAATGCGGCAACACTCAGTCAAGGACTAGAAGAAACATCCCGAGAGTTACAAATGGTGTTCGCTGTTATCGCGGGGATTTCTTTAATGGTAGGTGCTGCTGGTGTGATGAATATTATGCTTATATCCGTTACAGAGCGCACGCGTGAAATTGGTGTTCGAAAAGCGCTTGGTGCAACAAGAGGGGAAATATTAATGCAATTCCTCATTGAAGCTTGTATTTTAACAACTTTTGGCGGAGCGATTGGTTTTGTATTTGGTACGTTCTTTTCCTGGATAGCTGCCCTCATAGGTGAATGGCCACTTATTATTTCTTTAAAATTCGGTCTACTATCTGTTGGAATATCTATATTGGTTGGCATTGCCTCTGGTATAATTCCGGCTAATAAAGCATCTAAATTGGATCCAGTTGATTGCCTACGATATGAATAATAGTGTAGGTGAAATGTAAGATGTGTTAGAAAATAGCTAATACCCCTATTGGTATATTTTGTTTCATAACATAGTATTTACTGTATAGATAAATACTATGTTACAACTAGGGTATTAAGTTACAAAATAGGAAAAAAGGAAGGTTTTAAATATTATGAATTCTTCATTCGGTGTATTATCAATTGTTGGAGGAGTCATTGCTTTACTTATGATTCTAGTTTCATTAATTAGGAAGAACAAATCAATGAGAAAGAAATCAATCATTGGATTCGCTGTATGTTTCATTGTATTGATCATTACTACGATTACGACACAAGAAAAAAGCGAACCAACTAAAGAAGAAATAAAACAAATGCAAAAAGTTCATCAAGAAGATATAGAAAAGACTGAAAAAGAGAAAGAACAAAGAGAAGCTAAAACAAAACAAATGCAAAAAATTCATCAAGAGGATATAGAAAAGGCTGAAAAAGAGAAAGAACAAAGAGAAGCTAAAACAAAACAAATGCAAAAAATTCATCAAGAAGATATAGAAAAGACTGAAAAAGAGAAAGAACAAAGAGAAGCTGAAATAAAACAAAAATCTGAAGAAATAACGAAACAACATGATGCAGAAAAAAAGTAGAAGAACAAGCGAAGTTGAAAGAAGCTGAATATTGACAAGCAATTGCAAAACAGAGTCAAGAAATAGGAAAAGCACTAGGGAAAATGGGAACGATATTCTAAACTCCACAAATGCAAAATAAAGAATGGGTTGGAAAAGCAGTTGTTGCTCTTTCTCTAGTGAAAAATAATGCTGACAATCTTTCGAGGGAACAAGTAAATACATTCAATACAGTTTCAATCATAGAAAAGTAACAGCTATCATGTGATACTGTTAAGACCCAAGATGAATATCTAAATTTATCTTGGGTTTTTCATCTTTTTCTAAATGTACAAAGGTTTTTGCGAACGCTTAAAAGGGAGTTTATTTTCCAATAGAATCGGTTAAAATGGTAAGAAAATTCAATTTTCTAAAACGAGGAGTAAGTAAGGGATATGGAGTTTTTTAAGATAAATACTAGCGTTTTATATCCTGTTTCACCGAAAGAAATTGGAACCGGGATGTGTGAAAGTTTAAGTAGCTATATTATTCGTTTATCCACAGAACATAATATTATGACAGGGATATTAATTAATAAAATAGTAGCTCCTATTTTAGATAGTAGGTATATATTAAATAGCAGCATCAATGGAGGAAATAGATTTTATGATGGAGCAAAAAGTTTAAATAGCTTTGATAAAAGTGCATCAGAATTTACTCGTATTTTAGGATTGTTGACAGGTAGAAATGATATAAAAGAGACAACACTGAGGGAAATCAAAGATTTGATTGCATCAAGAGACTTATTAAAAAATAACTTAGCTTGGTGTCCAATATGTTTAAATCACTGGAAAGAAGATGCTTATTATCCATTGATTTGGTTTTTTAAAGATGTAAAGATTTGTTTACGGCATAATTGTGAGTTGAAAAATATCTGCCCATCTTGTAATAAACAATTGCCAATATTACATAGAAAAATGTTGATTGGCTATTGTCCTTATTGTAGTAAATGGCTAGGAACAAGTGAAATAAAAAGAATAGAGAATGATAAAGAGCTATTTAAGGCACAAGGAATAAGTAATTTAGTAGCAAATCGTTCATTTTTAGCTCGAGGAGATGATAAGGAATCCATTTCTAATGCTCTTTTGCAGTTAATTAATTGTTACACGAATGGAAATTTAGCAGAATTTGCGAGGTTGATTAATATTCCAAAAGTAACACTATGGGACTGGGTTTATGGTGGGAGATTACCTTCACTAGGAAAAGTTTTGGATATCTGTTTTAATAGCAATGTTTCATTAATACAGCTCTTAAATGGTGATTGTAAATTAAATATCAAGTTTAACGAAAAGGTTGAACCAAAACGAGAGAAAAACTTAATAAGAAAAAAGATTAATCAAGAGAAGCTACAAAGGAAATTAGAGGTATTCCTTTCGCAAAACTCATCGATATCTCTATCAAAGGTCTCTAAAATACTTGGATATGACAGGAAAGTATTAATGTCTAAGTTTCCAGAGATATGTCGTCTGATTGTAAACCAGCATAAAGAGTATTGTATTCAACAAAAACATAACAGAAATATTGAATTGATGAAAGGTGTCGATAGGGCAATTAACTATCTTCAAGAAAATGAAGTCTATCCTAGCCGAAGAGAAGTTGAAAAGTATTTAAATAAACCGGGCCTTCTACATGAAAGGCGAATACGTGAAGAATGGTTAAAGAAGATATTAGAATGAGAAGATGAGAGGAGTCTATTTATGTTAAGTGATTTTGAATTTGAACAGCTATGTTTAAAGTTACATTTATCTAAGCAAACCCAAGAATTCATAAATCATATACGTGTTTCTGAACCTGTACGTCGTGTAGGAGGTGGGCATCATAATGTATGTGGAACATATCCTAGTAAAAAAATGGGCTACACAATTCAATATGAATCTTCTAAGGTTGAGTTACCAGCTATTTTTATGATGGAGAATGACCCAAATGTTTTAGAGTATTATGATCAACCAACTAAAATTAAACTTCAATATCAAAAGTCTAATGGTAGAAAAGTGGCACCTATTTATACTCCAGATTTTTTAGTCATTACAAAAGATGCTATTTACTTTGAAGAATGGAAAACTGAAAAAGAACTTATAAAATTATTTGAAAAAGAGCCAGTAAGATATAAAAAAAATGAAAAAGGGCAATGGTGTTCCCCACCGGCGGAACAATGGGCAGTGAAGCAGGCTTTAAAATTTAGAGTTAGATCAGATAGTGAAATTAATTGGGTATTGTCCCGTAATTTTCAGTTTTTAGATGATTATTTAAGAGCTGGTCAACAAAATGTATCAAGTGATATTAAAAATGTTATCTTCAATATAATTAAAACTTCTCCAGGAATATCCCTTCAAGACTTAATTCAATCTTCTAATTTATATTCAGCTGATTATGTATACAATTTAATAATATGTAATGAAATTTATGTTGATTTAAATACTTATTTACTTAGTGAACCCGATAGACATCCTGTATTTATAAGCGTTGAACAGTATCATTCTTTTATAAATAGTGCTATTAATGAGCAACAACAAGAAAATTGTAAACCTGAAATAGTGAGCACTGATATAGGTACTAATGTAATGTGGGATGGTAATCAGTATCTAATTATTAATAATGGTAATGAACAGATAACCCTATTGTCTTCAGAAGAACAAGTTGTTAAAGTTTCGGAAAATGTATTTATGGATTTATTTGTAAAAGGAAGTATTAGAGGAATTAATACAATGAGTCGGGATAAAGAAAAAATAAGAAGGGAGATACTTATACAAGCCAAACAAGCTGATTATGAAATTGCGAATAAAAGATATGAGTTAGTAAGGAAAAAGCTAAACGGAGAATTAAATGAGAATAATGATGTACCTTCCAGAACGATTAGAGACTGGACTAAAAAATTTAAAGAAGCGCAACTTTTATATGGAAACGGTTATTTAGGCTTAATTCCTAAAAGTAAAGATAGGGGTAATAGAAGTGATAAATTGCCACCGGAATCCATCGAATTAATGAAAGAATACATTAAACGAGATTACGAAACCAATAAACAAAAGTCAATGAGAGTTGTTTATGGTTCATTAATTAATGCTTGTGAGGAAAAAGGAATTATTGCACCAAGTTATAAAACATTTACGAATTATATTAAAGTACGTCCAAAAGCTTTGGGAATAGAAAAGAGAAAAGGGAAGAGAGCAGCATATAATTACAATCAATTTTATTGGGAATTAGAATTAAAAACACCTAGACATGGAGAACGAGCTTTTCACGTTTGTCATATTGATCATACAGAATTAGATATTGAGCTCGTCGATTCAAAAACAAAAAAATCTTTGGGAAGACCATGGCTTACCCTTATGACAGATGCTTACTCAAGAAGAGTTTTATCCTTTTTCTTAACATTTGATTCACCTAGTTATCGTTCAGCTATGATGGTGATGAGGGAGTGTGTTAGAAGACATTCGAGATTGCCTCAAATAGTTGTTGTAGATAATGGAAAAGAATTTAGTAGTGTGTATTTTGAAACATTATTAGCATACTTTGAAATCACAAAAAAATCTAGACCGCCCGCTAAGTCTAGGTTTGGTTCTGTAATTGAAAGGATGTTTGGGACGACTAATACAATGTTTATTCATAATTTAAAAGGCAATACATTGATTATGAAAGATGTTCGTCAAGTTACCAAAAGCGTAAATCCCAAAACTCATGCGGTATGGACGATTAAAGAATTATATGGATATTTAAATGAATGGTTTGAAGATGTATATCATAAGCTTTCTCACCCTTCATTGGGACAAACTCCTTTAGAATGTTTCGAGCAGAGTTTTGTGATTAGTGGCTCTAGAGAATTTAAATTAATTCGTTATGATGATGAATTTAAGGTTTTAACCCTGCCCTCAACTTCTAAAGGTATAGCAAAGGTACATGTAGGGCGTGGTGTAAAAATTGATTATAAATATTACTGGTGTAGTGAATTTAGTAATCCAAAAGTGGAAAATACAAATGTAGCTGTTAGATACGATCCTTATGATATCAGTATCGCTTATGCATATGTAAATAATAAATGGGTTAGATGTATATCGGAATACTATTCAATTTTTAGAAATCGAACAGAGAGAGAGTTAAAACATATTACGGCTGAGCTCAAAAAAAGGTTTAAGAATCATAATAAGTCGTTTAATATTTCTGCGAAAATGATAGCCGATTTTATTAACAAGAGCGAAAAAAGTGAAAGAGCATTTGAACAGGCAATTAAAGATCGAGAAATGCAATCAATTGTTAGTAAGGAGAAAGGTGATAGATTAATTATTGAAAATCAACAAGAAGTTGAGGAAGCATTTACTAGCCAGGAAAAGATCAATGTATTGAATTTTGAGTTTAGGCCATTAAAGCGATTTGGTGAAGGAGGGTAATGATGTCTTCGCAAAGAAATTTTCCCCAAGAACTTTTATTAGAGTCTAGTGAAAAAAGAGGTACATGGTTTGAACAATATGTAAAAGTTGAACATCCTATTATGGAGAATATTGTAGAGGATTTAGTTGAACGTATTAAAAACCCGGCCGGAAGTAATTTAATTATGGTAGTTGGTCCAACTGGGGTGGGAAAGACTACTGTACAAGAATTGGTAGTACGTAAAATTTATCAGTGGTGTGCCGAAAAAGAAGACATAGATAACAGGATACCCATTACAGGCTTAGAGTTACCCTCTCCAGAGTTAGGAAGATTTAATTGGAAAGCTTATTATAAAAGGGCATTAGAAGCTTTAAATGAACCATTAATTGATTTTAAGGTAGATTACGATACTTTAAAAAAGGATGGAAATAGAACAAAAATAAGTCCTTATGACAAAAGAACATCTCCTGAATTAAGGCGTTCTTTAGAAAAAGCTTTTTATTATAGAAAGCCTTTGGCTTTTTTAGTTGATGAAGCTCAACATTTTTCAAATATTGCAAGTGGAAAAACGTTGCACTTGCAATTAGATGTTATTAAATCCTTAGCAAACATATCTGGTGTATTACATATTCTTGTTGGTCATTATGATTTAGCTGATTTTATTAATTTAAGTGGACAATTAAGTAGAAGGGTTACAGACATTCACTTTGCAAGATATAATGCCAATAATATTGATGAACTAAAACACTTTGTCAATGTTTTAGCGAATTTACAACAACAACTCCCTTTAGAGAAAGAACCAGATTTAATAAATCATTATGATTTCATATATGAGCGTACACTGGGATGTGTAGGGATTTTGAAAGATTGGCTTAGTCGGTGCTTAGTTGGTACCTTAAACAATGGCGAGGTTACAATAAGTTTACAGTCTTTGAAAAAGTACGCTTTACCGATTAGTAAAATAGAAGTAATGATGGAAGAAATTAAAGTAGGCGAAGATAAATTTAATGAAGATAAAGATAAAGTTATTGAATTGCGAGTAAGAATGGGACTAGATAAATTTAATGTGGATTCAGTGAATCAAGTATCTTCAAATCTGCATAGTAACTCAAAGCAAAATGTAGGTGTTAGAAAAGCTAAACGTGATGTAATAGGGAAGTGAAATAATGGGGATTCAAAGTATAGATCCAGTGATACGCAATGAATATAAAGTAGATGTTAGTACACTGTATTCAATAGAGCCTATAGGATTAGGAACTCCCTATGTAGAAAGTTTGACTAGCTATATCTCAAGGTTAGCTCATATCCATAATGTTAAGGTTAGCGTATTAATTAAAAGGATTATTGTTAAAGAATTGAAGCATGAATCAGTAAGAAATAAGTTATATAATCAAGGAATATCATCAGTTACGCAAGGAATAAATGGCTTTGGTGATATCTGTTTAGATTATGTACAAGCATTAGAGAAATTAACGGTAAGGAACGATATTATTTATTTGACTATGCTGTCATGGACATCAATTATAAATGTGAGAAAAATAGTAGATAATCATAGGAAGTGGTGCTCAGCTTGTTTAGATGAATGGAAAAAGCAAGAAAGCCCCATTTATGAACCGTTAATTTGGTATTTGCGTGGAAGTAAATATTGTACAGTACATAAGAATAGGTTATCCGAAATATGTTGGAATTGTTCAAAGAAATTGATGTATCTACATGGGAAGATTCGTATGGGGTATTGTCAGTATTGTCAAGAATGGTTAGGAGAAACTAAAAATTATAAAATTAAAGAAGCTCAATATCACGTAACTAGCAAAGAGAAAGCATTAGTCAATGATTACGGTCTATTATTAGAAATGGCTCCGAAGATTTTGGAGGTGCCATTAAAATATAAAAGTATAGTTATTATCAAAGAAATTAAGGATGAATTAGGTATTTATGTAAAGGAATTAGCGGAGTTTTTTTTGGTAAGTCCATCTTCTATATTTGGTTGGTTAAATGGAAGGAAATATCCATCTATCGACTCTCTTTTCGAATTTTCTTATCATTCTAATGTTAAGTTGTATAATCTTCTTACAGAGGAAATTTCTCAATATAAAGAGGAAATGAATAACCTTATGTTAATAATTAAAGCAAAAGATAGTAAAAAGAAAATGAATATAAAGAGTAGGCAATTTAAGAAATCGATTTTAAAAGATGTATTAGAAAAAGAATTAGAATCAACTGAATCGAAAAGCCTAGCTGACATACGTATAAAGTATGGGTATGCACCAGTTACAATAAAAAAACATTTCCCTAATTTATATCGGAAAATTAAATTGAAACATAAGATACATAAAGATAGCATTATCAAAAAACGAAACGATGAAAGAAAAGAAGCGTTAGAGAAGATTGTAAATGCTAATTTATATGAAGATTTGAGTTTATATTTAATTTTACAGAAATTAGAAATTTCTCGTTCTGCAGGAAGAATTAATTTCTCAGAAGTATGTAATAAAATTAGTAAGAGATATAAAAGCTATCAATTAAAGATGAAAGAAGAACGTAAAATAAGAATTATCAAAGAAATTGAACATTATACTTACTATCTACATAATCAAGGGATTTATCCTAGTGGACACCAGCTTGCTAAATATCTTTCTGAACCTGCGTGTGTCCTTAAACCAGTTTTTCGAGAAGCTCACCTAGACTTATTAAAAAAGTTAGGGTATCGCTAGTAATGTAGCGTTGGTTGTCTTTGTAGAATAATATCTTTCTTTATGAAAAATGTAACTCTACTGGAAATTAGTAAAACTTTAGTTATAACGATTAAGAGAAGTGTGAGATTCATTATAAAATTACAAAGAGCACCTAAAAAGGTGCTCTTTGTAATGAGCCTGACGGGAATCGAACCCGCACGCCACAAAAGGACAATCGATTGCAATTTGAGTGTGTTTGCCAGTTCCGCCGCAAGAATTTTAGGAACGTTCATGTGATATTAATTGAATTAAGAATATTTAATTGTAGGTACAGCTGAAAATAGCGGCAAGGTTATGGGTTAATCCAAAACTTTGGGCAATAATATGGTTCATATTTTATAAGGTTATCCTAAAAAAAGAATGGTTTATGGCAATAATATGGTTCAAACTGTGGCTGATTTATGGTTCAAATCACATATTTTGTATGATATGAACCATAACTTTGCCAGGTTGGCGAGGTTATGGTTCTTTTTGTTTTGTAGTTTTATAAAATGCTGAAGTTGAGGACAGTCCCCTTGAAACAGAAACTGAATGAATAGATATTGATGATAAGTAGGTAGGTACACTCTACCTTTAATGGTTACATAATATGTATTTAAATCTTCATATCCTTTGTGTTTCTATTCGCATCTATTGTAAGATTATATAGAGTTCTCCGAATAAGCCGTTATAATGGCTTTTTTAGGAATCTAATATCTATAAATTTAAAGTTATTTTTTTGAGATAATTTTTTATGTAACTAAGTTATATTAAAGTAGAGGTGAACCATCGGTGAGGCAGGTGTTAGTAATTAAGAATGAACGGTCTTTAGCAAAGAAAATCGTAAGCGGTTTAACGCAAGAGGGCCATTTCATTTTAAAACTTCACAATGAAAACCAAGGTTTAAATATAGCATATGAACAAGATTGGGATATTATCATATTGGATTGGGATTCATTAAGTATATCGGGACCAGAAATTTGTAGACAAATACGACTTGTTAAAAAGACACCAATCATTATTGTGACCAATAATATTTCTAGCGAGGATTGCGTAGCAGGGTTACAAGCAGGAGCAGATGATTATATTAGAAAACCATTTGTGAAGGAAGAATTAGTAGCAAGAGTTCAAGCTATTTTAAGAAGAAGTGACTATAATCAGCAAAATGAGACAAACTTTTTTCAGTTTAAAGATCTCTTTGTTGATGCATCTAGCAATATTGTGAAAAAAGGTGGCAAAAATCTCTCGCTTACGAAGCGTGAGTATGATTTACTTGTATTTTTAATTAAGAATAAAAATACAATATTAAGCCGTGAAATGCTTTTGAACCAGGTTTGGGGATATGACGTAGTAGTAAATCCGAATGTAGTAGACTTATATATTGGGTATGTAAGAAAAAAGCTAAAGTGCGAGAAGAAAGACAGATATATTCAAACGATACATGGCAGAGGCTATTCAATGGTTGAATGATAAAAATAAGATAATAAAAGTAGTTTCTGTGAAATATTAGCTATTACTGTGCGTATTTTGTAAAGAAAGGTCTCTGTCTCGTATTCGTTGAGACAGTATTTAATGAAGGTTAATCAACAGTCCTGACCGCACATATTACTTTTTTTGCTTGATTTTATGAATTCACACCATTCACAAGATTTTCACAGAATTAATGACTATACTTATTTACAGGATGTTCAAATGAAAATGATTATCAATAGCAGTTTGGGTACATAAAAGTTACTGTTTAATTTAATCTATCGATGCTATCATTTTCGAACTAAATTACATAATAAGGAGTATACGTATGAAAAAAACTATGCTTTTAAAATTAGTAAGTATTCTAGCAATTTTTACTTTAATGTTAGTAGCTTGCTCAGATTCAAGTAAGGAAACTTCGAAAGCTAATAAAGGTGATAGTAGTGATAAGCCAAAAACGGTTGAAATCACTGATGCTCATGGAACTGTTAAAGTCCCTGTAAATCCAAAAAATGTAGTTGCTTTAGATAATAGAACGTTTGAAACTTTAGCTGATTGGGGAATTAAATTAGCGGCTGCTCCAAAGGATATCATGCCTGCGGATTCAGCATATAAAAAAGATGATTCAGTTAAAAATATCGGGAATCACCGCGAACCAAATCTTGAAATTATTGCAGCGGCAAACCCTGACCTTGTAATCGTTGGTCAAAGATTTGCTGATCATTACGAAGAAATCAAAAAATTAGTGCCAAATGCAGCTGTTATTGATCTTAATTTTGATGTTTCTGAGAAATCTACTACGCCTGGAAAAAATTTGGTAGATGGACTTAAAAATTCAACAACTACTCTAGGAAAAATCTTTGATAAAGATAAAGAAGCTAAACAATTAATAGCTGATTTCGATAAATCTATTGAAAAAGCAAAATCTGCTTATAACGGAAAAGATAAAGTTATGAGTGTTATCGTTACTGGTGGAAATATTGGCTTTGCTGCGCCGCACTCTGGTCGCGTTTGGGGACCTATGTATGAAATTTTCGGTTGGACTCCAGCATTAGAAGTTTCGAATTCTACTGCAGGTCATAAAGGTGATGACGTTTCTGTTGAAGCTATCGCACAAACGAATCCTGATTGGCTTTTCGTATTAGATCGTGATGCTGCAACATCTGATGCAGCTAAGTCAACACCTGCTAAGGATGTTATTTCTAAATCACCAGCTCTTCAAAACACAACTGCTGTTTCTAAAAAACAAGTTGTTTATGCACCAGAAGATACTTACACAAATGAATCAATTCAGACCTATGTAGAGTTATTTGGAAATCTTGCAAAAACTTTAGCTAAGTAGTGTAAAGGGGTACGAAACAGTGTCAAAAAATATGATTTCTAGGGTTGATAATATTTCTCAACCCCAGTTTTATAATCACAATAAAATATGGACAAAACCTTTTATAATAGCGGTTATAGTTGTTATAATTTTAGGGATTATATCACTGTTTACTGGAGTTTATGATATACGTGGACAAGAGGACGGAATGGAGATGTTTTTCATCACTCGTGTTCCGAGAACAGTTGCATTAATGCTTACTGGAGCTGCAATGGCGATGGCAGGACTCGTAATGCAACTCATTACACAGAATCGCTTTGTTGAACCTACTACAACGGGGACGATTGAATGGTCAGGCTTAGGCCTGCTTTTTGTGTATTTATTATTTCCTGCCCCGACTTTAGTTCAAAGAATGACTGGTGCAATCATTTTTTCTTTTATAGGAACTATGATTTTCTTTCTATTTTTAAGAAGAGTTAAGCTTCGTTCGTCTTTAATTGTCCCGATTATTGGATTGATGCTTGGAGCAGTTATTTCGGCAGTGTCTACTTTTATGGGACTTCTTTTTCAAATGACGCAAAGCATTGAAACTTGGTTCGTAGGTTCATTTGCTAACATTCAGGTGGGAAGATATGAATATTTATGGCTGATTGTTATCATTACTTTGCTTATTTTTATGTATGCGAATAGATTGACTTTAGCTGGACTAGGAGAAGATGTCGCAACAAGCCTTGGCGTTAATTACAATAGAATTGTTCTTTTTGGGACTGCTCTTATCTCTGTGGCAGTTGGAATTGTTGCAGCTGTTATTGGACACTTACCTTTCTTGGGATTAATTGTGCCAAATATTGTTTCCATGTTTAGAGGTGATGATCTTAGAAGTAATTTACCTTGGGTATGTGTAATCGGAATGGGGGCAATCACTGCCTGTGACATCATTTCTCGAACAATTATAAAGCCGTTTGAATTACCTGTTTCTTTAATACTTGCAACAGTGGGAGCGGTCGTGTTTATTACTATTCTATTAAGACAAAGAAAACCAAGGAGGCTGCGATGATCACATTAGATTATAGAAATAAAGAAAATGTCGAAATCGATTCTAGCCTTCATAATGAAAGTAGATCAGCTAGTGCTTTTCGTTCTAAGAAGGAAGCAAGACGTTATTGGATTTTACTCATAGCATTGATTGCTTTAGGTCTCCTTTCTTCATATGGACTTTTAGTTTATAACAATCCAGTTCCGATAGATTCACCTTCTTTTATCCCAGTTGTTAAGAGAAGGATAGTAGCTATCGTTGCAATGATTATTGCGGCAGTTTGCCATAGCTTATCGACAGTTGCTTTCCAATCTATTACGAATAATAAGATTATTACTCCTTCACTTTTAGGTTTCGAATCACTTTATTCAGCAATTCAAACGAGTACAATATTCTTCTTTGGCGCTAGTGCATTAATAAACTTTAATGGAATTGGATCATTTTTATTTCAAGTTGTTGTGATGGTCTTCATGAGTTTGATACTTTATGGATGGTTACTTTCCGGTAAATACGGGAATTTACAACTTATGCTTTTAGTTGGAATTATTATTGGTACTGGGCTAAATTCTGTGTCAACTTTCATGAGAAAACTACTTGCGCCTTCAGAATTTGATATTTTACAAGCGAGATTATTTGGTTCTGTTAATCATGCAGACCCTGCATATTTTCCGGTTGTAATTCCAATGATCATAATTGTAGCGTTATTAATTTTTACTCATTCTAAGAAATTGAATGTTTTGTCACTAGGAAAGGATGTTGCTACTTCTTTTGGGGTTAAATATCAACCTAGTGTAATTTATACGCTTGTGTTAGTAGCTATTTTAATGTCTATCTCAACTGCTCTAATTGGACCACTTACGTTCTACGGCTTTTTAGTAGCAACTTTGAGTTATCAGGCGGCGTCAACTTATGATCATAGATATATTTTCCCAATGGCTTTTGCTATAGGATTTTTAATAATGACGAGTGCATACTTTTTAATGTATCATGTATTCCATGCTCAAGGTGTAGTATCAGTTATTATTGAATTATTTGGTGGAATTATATTCTTAACTATTGTTTTAAGGAAGAGGGCTTTATGATAAAAATTGATAATGTTAAAAAGTTCTATACCGATAAGGTGAAAATAGGACCTTTGGATATTGAAATACCAAAAGCGGGCTTTACTTCTTTAATTGGACCAAATGGCGCTGGAAAGTCAACGACACTTTTGATGATTGGAAGACTTTTGGATATGGATGAAGGTCAAATCCAAGTAGCGAATATGGATGTTTCTGAATCCAAATCAAAAGACTTAGCAAAAGTTTTAACTATATTGCGACAAGAAAATCATTTTGTAACGAGGCTTACTGTTAGACAATTAGTTGGATTTGGGCGTTTTCCGTATTCGAAGGGAAGATTAACGAAAGAAGATGAGGTTATCATTTCTAAATATATCGATTTCTTAGATTTAACTAATTTAGAGAATAGATATTTAGATGAGCTTTCTGGTGGTCAAAGACAAAGGGCATATGTAGCCATGGTGTTGTGCCAGGAGACTGAATATGTGCTGTTGGACGAGCCGCTGAACAATCTTGATGTTGCGCGTTCTGTTCAAATGATGGAGCATTTGAGACGTGCAGCTAATGAATTCGGAAGAACCATTTTGACTGTTATGCATGACATAAATTTTGCAGCGAAATACTCTGATAAAATTTGTGCTATGAAAGATGGACAAATTGCTGCTTTTGGAACAGTAGAAGAGGTTATGGACTCAACACTTTTGACAGATATTTTTGAAACAAAAATAGAAATTATTAAAGGTCCTTATGGGCCAATCGCGGTTTATTAATTACAAAATGAGTATGCGAAAAAAGCTGCTGTCTATATTTTATAGGCAGCAGCTTTTTTGTGCGATTGCCTATGAGGTTGCATGTATAAAAAAGCTCTTTTACATACGGTAAATGTTATTCTTTCATTTTAAAAATGTCGTAATCAAAAGGGGAGAAGTAACATTATGCTTACAGTGCGATTTTACATGTGGTGATATACTGTTTATGAGTGTTTGTTGTGTCGGTTTTTGTCGGTAAGTCGATATTCTCTGTCGAATCGTCGATATATTGAAAAAATCGTTGATATATTGTGAGTTATCGTCGATATATTTGAAAAATCGTTGATATATTCTGGGGAGGGCTAAAAATGATTGTAAAAGAGCGACAAATGCCGATCTATTTACGGCAATTAGAAGCGTTATTTAGGCGATTACCCGCTCATCATCCGAAACGAGATATGATTGTAGAAAGTTTAGCGAAGCATAAGGCTGGTTATAAAGGCGAACAAGCTATTAATTATTCACTAAGTTTCCTGTCGGAGGAGAAATATCGTATTTTGCACGATATAAGGTTGTTCGACCGAAATTACCATTTCCAAATTGATACGATTATCATTTCCGCCTATTTTCTTCTTTTCCTCGAAATAAAAAATATAGCAGGTACATTATTATTTGATTCAAAGTTTAATCAGCTTATTAGAATATCAGAGGGGAATTCAGAAGGATTTCCAGACCCAATTTTACAAGTGAAAAGGCAAGAGCAACAGCTTAGGAAATGGTTAAGTCTAAATGGATTTTCTCGTTTTCCAATTGAATCGCTTGTTGTGATTAGCAATCCCCGAACTATTATTAAAGCTTCAGATGATAATCTCCTTAATACAATTATCCACAGTGCAAATTTACCTAATAAAATCAAATGGTTTGAGAGTAAATATAAGAAAAAAGCTATAAAAAATGTAGATATTCTTATTCGTCAAATAGTAGCCAACCACGCTCCATTACGGCAAAATATTCTTGAACAATTTAAAATTAAAAAAGAAGAGTTGTTACACGGTGTACAATGTGAGGTATGTTCTGTACTACCAATGTTTAAATTGAAAAAAGGCTGGTATTGTTCGAACTGTAAAGCTATCTCTAAAGTGGCGCATGAATTTGTTTTAAAAGATTACGCACTTCTTATTGGTGACACTTGTACAAATATGCAGTTGAAGAAATTTCTTAACGTTCAATCGAGTGCGACTGTCAAAAGACTCCTCCAAACAATGAACATCCCCCATACCGGCACCAACAAAGGTCGGAAATATGATTTAACCCACCTCCAATTATAATTTTGCTATAATAAATAAGTATTTACGTGAAGGAGAGTGTGAAATGAAGTTTAATATCGATCATTACATAGCTAGCGTTTTACAGTGGATATTGAATATAGCGTTGATTATATTATCCATTGTCTTATCTATCTTTTTAATTAACGAGACTATCACATTTATTCAATACATATTTTCAACAAAGGAATATACATCGTATAAATTGGTTGAGAGTATCATCGTCTATTTCTTATACTTCGAGTTCATCGCATTGATTATTAAGTATTTTAAATCAAATTATCATTTCCCGTTACGCTATTTTATTTATATAGGAATTACGGCTTTAATTCGATTAATTATTGTGTCTCATGAGGAACCGATGGAGACGTTGTTATATGCGGGATCCATTCTTGTTTTAGTTATTGCTTTATACATATCGAATATGAGAGATTTGAGAAAAGAGTAGTAGTGCAGACATAAGTTTGCACTACTTTTTTATGTCTTGACCTTCAAGTTACTTGAAAGTTTACAATGAAATTAGGGCGTTTGAAATTGAAAAAAATTGAGAAATTAAGTGAAGAGGTTTCTTTTACTTGGAGGTTATAGAAATGAATCAGGAATTGAAGTTACGTCCATTAGAGCGAGAAGATTTAAAGTTCGTACATGAACTGAATAATAATGCACATATTATGTCGTATTGGTTTGAAGAGCCATATGAGGCATTTGTGGAGCTGCAGGATTTATATGATAAGCATATACATGATCAAAGTGAACGCCGATTTATCGTTGAGAAAGACAATGAGATGGTTGGATTGGTCGAGTTAGTAGAAATTGATTATATTCACCGTAGAACAGAATTCCAAATTATTATTGATCCGAATTATCAAGGGTATGGTTATGCAGCAGAGGCGACGCGTTTAGCGATGGATTACGCTTTTGCCGTATTAAATATGCATAAAATATATTTAGTTGTTGATAAAGAGAATGAAAAAGCTGTACACGTTTATAAAAAGGTTGGATTTATGGTGGAAGGAGAACTTCTCGACGAATTTTTCGTGGATGGTAACTATCATAATGCAATAAGAATGTGTATGTTTCAGAAGGAATATTTTGAAAGCAAATAGTTAAATGATTTGGAAGTAATGTTGACGCTTCGTAAAACTGTATGCTAAAATCCCTTTTAAGTATTAAGGAAGGTGCAGAATATGCTTTATATAAAATTTGTAAAACTCATTAGAAAACTTTGCTCCGCACAAATGTATACGGTGAAGCGTTGTACGGAGCTTAATCAAGGGGTATAAATCCCCTATATTCATCGGCTGAATAACTTTTCGAAAAAAGTATAGTTTATCTATGCTTATTTCGTTATGGTTTTTCAGCTGGTGTATAAAATAGATTAAGGGGCCATAGACAATGCTTTGTCTATGGCCCTTTGTGTATTTATTCCGATGAGTCTTTACTTATAAATTGGAGTAGTATAGGAAAAACCACGAAGCAGAGGGCTAGTGTCGAATGACGCTATCTCTCTGCTTTTTTTAATTTCAGGAAAAGAGGAATAAAAATGAGTTTACTTAAAGTTGAAAGTTTATCACATAGTTTTATAGATAAAGTATTATACGAAAATGCTTCTTTTGATTTGCATAAAGGGGAGCATATGGGGATTGTTGGACAGAATGGTGCAGGAAAAAGTACGTTAATGAAAATATTGGTGGGGGAAATTATTTCTGATAAGAGGAGCATTAAGTGGCACCCTAATATTCAAATTGGACATCTTGATCAATATGCAGAAATTGATGGTAACTATACTATTTCACAATATTTAAAGCGAGCTTTTAATGATTTGTATGAAATGGAAGATAGAATGAACAAGTTATATGAAGAAAGTGCGATGACTGGAGATGAGAATCAACTATTGAAAGCAGCTGAAATACAAGAGCAACTGGAAGCTCGTGATTTTTATTCAGTAGAAAGCGTAATAAATAAGGTAGCAGCCGGTTTAGGTATTGATGCGATTGGGATGGATCGTGTTATTTGTGAATTAAGCGGAGGGCAGCGTGCAAAGGTAATTTTAGCGAAGCTTTTATTAGAGGAGCCTAATATTTTATTACTAGATGAACCGACAAACTTTCTTGATAAAGAGCATGTGGATTGGCTTGCTAATTATTTAATGAATTTTGAAGGGGCGTTTATTGTCGTATCTCATGATTTTGATTTTCTAGAAAAAGTGACTTCTTGTATATGTGATGTAGAGTTTGGAACGGTGAAGAAGTATTACGGAAAATACTCAGATTTTGTAAGACAAAAGGAGCATTTGCGAAAAGATTATATTCGTCAATATTATGCACAACAAAAGAAAATTGAAAAAACGGAAGAGTATATTCGTAGAAATATTGCTGGGGTCAATTCAAAAATAGCACAGGGACGTAGAAAGCAGTTGCAACGTATGGAAAGAATTGCGCCACCAAGTTTTACTCATAAACCGTCTATTCATTTTCGGGAACTTCCCATTTCAGTTCAGACAGTTCTTGAAGTAAATAATCTTGAAGTTGGCTACGATTTTGCTCTCTTACCAAAGTTGAATTTTTCAGTAATGGGTGGACAAAAACTTGTTATTACAGGTTTCAATGGAGTAGGGAAATCTACTTTGTTAAAAACAATCGTTGGAAATATTGCTAGTATTTCTGGAGAGTTTCACTTTTCAGAGCAAATAAAAATTGGATATTATGAGCAAGATTTAAATTGGAGCAATGATTCTTTAACGCCGCTTCAAATTATTTCAGAACAGTTTCCTAAACTGAATAGGAAGGAAATACGCCAGCATTTAGCTGCATGTGCTGTGAAGGATACGCACGTTTCGCAAGAAATTTGTACGTTAAGTGGTGGTGAACAATCGAAGGTGAAACTATGCGGATTATTACTATCACCTTGTAACTTCTTAATTTTAGATGAGCCGACAAATCATTTAGATGCAGAAGCAAAGGAAGCTTTGCAAAAGGCACTAATTAAGTTTAAGGGCAGTATTATACTTGTATCTCACGAAGCAAGTTTTTATCTTGATTGGGCAGATAGTATTTTTAATATAGAGACAGGATTAGTTAAGGGGGTGTGAAACGTATGATTGAAAACAATTGGAAAACGAAAATTATATTATTTTTGACCGCTCAAACGATTTCGTTATTCGGTTCATCTCTCGTACAGTACGCGATTATATGGTATATCACCTTAACGACATCGTCAGGGGTAATGTTGACCATTTCAACTGTTTCCGGTTTCTTACCACAAATTGCGATTTCTTTATTTGCAGGTGTTTGGATTGATCGTTACGATCGTAAAAAGATGATTATGTTATCGGACGGGGTTATAGCAATTGCTACATTAATTTTAGCAATTTTATTTTTAACAGGATATAAAAGTATTTGGTTACTTTTTATAGTATTACTCATTCGTTCAGCTGGGACAGGGGTACAAACGCCAGCTGTGAATGCATTAATCCCACAAATCGTTCCAAAAGATTACCTTATGAAAGTAAATGGGATGAATAGCAGTATTACATCTTTAATTATGTTTCTTTCTCCAGCAGCAAGTGCTGCAATTCTTTCTATTGCTAGTATTGAAACGACATTTTTTATTGATGTTATTACGGCTATGATTGGAATTAGTATTATGTTTATCATTCAAGTGAAGAGACATGTGAATGCAGAGAGTAAGCAAAAATCTAATCTACAAGGCATAAAAGAAGGCTTTGCTTATTTAAAAGAAAATGTATTTATTAAAAGGCTACTCGTTTTATTAATCATTGTCATGATTTTAATAAGTCCAGCTGCCTTTTTAACACCTTTAATGGTAACTCGTTCTTTCGGTGCAGAAATGTGGAGACTTACTGCCAGCGAGATGACTTTTAGTGCGGGGGCAGTAGCTGGTGGCGTATTGATTGCAGCGTGGGGTGGTTTCCGTAATCGTATGCATACAACAGCGCTAGCTTGTGCGTTGTATGGCCTGCTTATGATTGGACTAGGGATCGCTCCGGTATTTATTATGTATTTAGTATTTAACTTTTTAATTGGTATAACAATGCCGTGCTTCAATACACCGGTTAACGTGTTATTGCAGGAAAAAGTAGAACCTTCCATGCACGGACGAATGTTTAGTCTTGTACAAATCGCTAATTCATGCGCCCTTCCTTTAGGAATGATAATATTTGGCCCATTGGCTGATATGTTTAGTGTAGAAATTTTGTTAATTTATGCTGGGATATTCGTGCTATTGTGTGCGATATATGTTGTAGTAAGCAAGAGGTTTGAAGTGTAAATATATATGTTTGAAAAGGTTTGTGAGGCAATGTAAGGTGCTTCATAAACCTTTTTGTTTTAAATTTAGACAATTTATTTATTGTTAAACAATAAATAATTATTGATTTTTAATGTGTTTTTAGATAGTATGATGTTAACAATCTAAGGATAATTATATGAATGGAGGAGAATGTGAAATGATAAATAAATACATAGTATCTATTTCTTTCATGATTTTAGCGATTATTTCTTTAACTATACATGCTTCAAATAGTAAAGTGGGGGCGAATGGGTTTCTTGAAGAACCTTTCTTTTTCCTAGTACCGATAAGTTATGTATTATTCTTAAGTGGTATTGGTGTATTACTATTTGAATTTATTGCTTCAAAGCTAAAAAAAAGTAATAGATAAAATGAAATTTAAGTAGTGAGGGATCCATTAATCAGGACAAAATACTCACTATAAAATAGAAACATATAATATGGAAGAAAAATAATAAGTGAGCTGAATCATAATGAATCATTATTTTTATAATGGTAGACAAGTGGGGGCAGCTATTACACTGGCAGGAGCTCAGGGGACAATTCATGCTGTGAATCAAGCGATTCAAATGCAGCAACAAGCATATTTTGCACAAATGATGCAAGGACCGTATATGTCGTACTCACAGCTTCCGATGCAAAGTGTACATTACGATGTGCAACCAATGGGTTTATTTTCTATTCCGTATGGCGGGACATATTTCTTATGAAAGAAAGCGACTGATTAGAGTCGCTTTCTTTCTTTATATTCCGCCTAGTTTCATTCCAAGGAATGCGAAGAGAATACCGATTATGTAAGTAGTGCTTATGTATAAAAGGAGTGTGCTACATTTTTTTAGATTGAGAAGCTGAACAGATTCTAATTTAAACGTTGAAAATGTAGTGAAGGCTCCCATAAATCCAGTACCTAATAATAATTGCCAACTTGTAGAGACACCGTTGCCAATTATATATCCGAGTAAAAATGCACCTGTTATATTAATGAGAAATGTAGCAATTGGAAAGGAAGTTTTATTTCTTTTTTTAAACCAATTGCTAATTGTAAATCGTGTAATCGCACCGAAAAAACCGCCTATTGCTACTAATAAAGCTTCCATCATAAGTGATCACCTTTCGTAAGGTGTTTCTTAATTAAGAAATCACCTAGTGTATAGCCAAGAGCAGACATAATGAGGCCACCGAGCATGCTGCATGATACATATAAGAAAGCCGTACTCCATTCAGAATGATGGATTAATTGCACAGTTTCTACACTGAATGTCGAAAACGTCGTAAAGGAACCGATAAATCCAGTTCCAATGCCTGTGATAATCTCTGAAGAAAAGATATTTCTCCGAGCGATATACGTAGTTAGCCAAGCTAATAAGAAGCAGCCAGCTAAGTTAATAAGTAATGTAGCTAACGGAAATGAATGATGCCATGAAGTATGAATAGTAAGGCCTAAATAATAACGAGAGAGTGCTCCTAATATACCGGCAATGCCAACGATAATATAAATCAATATCTTCACCTCTTTAAAATAGTTTGCTCAAAAAAATAGACTCCTACCAGTAGTGATACTGGTAGGAGTCATTAGCTAAGCAGCGATTATGGCGAACTCCATCGCCTATAATTATTACATATAGTGTACTAAAAATTTTATTGAATTTCCAGTGAAGAAGTGGAGTCGTTTTGTATATGTGTAATGGTTTAAGGTAGATAAAGATGCTTATAAACTAAATATAGTGATATAAGGTTTTCAATGTGATAAAATATTTCTTATGTCTGTCATTCAGTTTTTAGTTAACTGAAAATAAAGATAATTCAGTTGTGTGTTTTAGAAAAGGGGCGTTTATTTGAAGAAGTTATTAAAAATAGTACTTATATGTATTTTGATAGGAGCTTGCATATTAGGTGGTTTTTTAGCGTATATGACAATTACAAAAGAACAACCTGCTGATGTGATAAGCTTGAAGGTGGAAAATAATAAGGAGCGTGTATTAGCGTCTGAAAATGAGTTTAAAGTTACAACGTTTAATATTGGATATGGTGGATTAGATAAGGATCAAGATTTCTTTATGGATGGTGGAAAAGGATCTGGTTCGAGTAGTAAAGCGCAAACGGAAGTTAACCTAAAGAATATGCTTTCTTTTTTACAAAATGAGAATAGTGATTTTGCGTTATTACAAGAAGTCGATATAAAGTCAATGCGATCATTTGATGTGAATGAGCATGAGTTTTTGAAAAAAGGATTACCTGATTATGCCTCGTCGTTCGGAAAGAACTATGATACAAAATGGGTTCCCGTTCCAATTATAAGTCCAATGGGATATGCGGAGGCTGGATTAAGTACATTTTCTAAATATACAGTTCAAACAGTGAAGAGATTCCAGCTTCCTGGAATGGAGCCTTGGCCGAAGCGCTTATTCGATTTAGATCGAGCGATTGTTGAACATGCAATTCCTGTTAATAATGGAAAGCACGTTAGACTTGTAAACTTACATTTATCTGCGTACGATGAAGGCGGGAAAATTAGAAAACAGCAAGTAGAGTATTTAAAAGAATATATGAACAAGCATTATAAAAATGGTGACTACGTAATAATGGGCGGAGATTGGAATCAATTAGTTTCCAATGCTCAGTTAAGTGATCCGAAGTTTGTGAAAGAGCGTCCGGAATGGTTAGTAGAGTTACCAAAGGACTTTACTGATGGTGGCTTTAAGTGGGGTGTAGATCCGTCTGTTATGACTGTGAGAGATGATGTGAAGAAATATGTGGAGGGTGAAAACTTCGTCACGATTATTGATGGCTTCATCGTTTCACCAAATGTGGAGATTGTAAATGTGCAAGGGAAAGATTTAAAGTTTGAAAATAGCGATCATAACCCAGTGAGTGCGGTATTTAAACTGAAGTAATGAAGCGCAGAAGGTGGGATTTTAGATATGGAGTGGTTAAAGAAAACTTGTTTTTCTAACCTTGAGAAAGAATCACAGAAAAATCATTTATTGCTGTTTATTACGATTTGTAGTTTCTTCCTTGGGATAATCCTGATTGGGTATTACGGGTATATTTTTAGACCGAGCGTACTACCGTTTTGGATTTGTGGTATGTCTGTAGTTGTATTTGGAACAAGCTTTACATTTATAAAAAGTATGGAATCAGTGTATAAATATATCATGACATTTATGTTGCTTATTATGTCTTTCATTATGGTACAAGCTTTTAATGAAAGCCCGGCTGTATTTCAAATGGTCTACTTTACACTAGCGGTTTCACTTATTTATTTAAGTGAACGTCTCGTTATTATTCTTGGCGGAGTAGCGGTTGTGATCACATTTATTCTTTGTAGTTATTGGCCGGAGCAATTTTTTGCTTATACAGCCGCATCTGAAGCCGCAAACTTTGCAAGCTTGTTAGCAATCGTAACGATCGCTATGTGGGGCGTAACGAAGATTGGCTCTAATCTGTTAGCCCGCTTAAGTGATGAGAAGCAAGAAGTAATGAGGAAAGCTCAGGAGTTAGAAGAAACGCAAAGACTTATTGAGGAAACGGTTGTAAAACTAGATAGTAATTTCAATCATTTAAGACAAAATATGAATACATCGATGGAGTCGATGAGTGAAATTAATTTCGCTTTTGAAGAGGTGGCAGTTGGTACTCAATCACAATCAGAGATGATGCATCGTTCGGTAGAAGTATTGAATGAGATGGAGGGGAATATTGAACAAATCATTTCTCAAGTAAGAAATGCATCAATTCGTGTTGATGAAAGTTTAGAAATTTCAAAGGGTAGTGTACATACTTTGCGAAATTTTGAAGCGAATATGAGAAGTTTAAATGATGTTGTTTCACAATCAGGAATTATATTTAGAGATTTAATGATACAGTCGAAGCAAATTAATGAAATTGTAGATGTAATAACGAATATTTCAAGTCAGACGAGTTTGCTAGCTTTAAATGCAAATATTGAAGCGGCAAGAGCAGGTGAGCATGGAAAAGGGTTTGCTATTGTAGCGAATGAAGTATTAAAGTTGGCCGAAGAATCGAATCGTTCTGCGGGAAGAATTCAAGGTATTTTAAAGGAGTTTAGTAATCAAGCAAGTAAGGTGGAAGCGCAGGTAGAGAAATCAGAAAGAGTACAAGAAGAATGTAACGAAATGTTAGCAAGCGTTTTAACAAACGTAACGGATTTAGGAAAGTTTATTGATGCAATCAATGATGTAATGAGAGAAATCGTTGGTCATCAAGAAAGCTTCCAAGTTAAAACGACGAATATCGTAAAGGATGTTACACATGCTTCTAATGTAATTCAGCAAACTTCTGCGGCCACGGAAGAAGTGTTAGCAAGTGTGGAAGAAGAAAAACATCGAAATGACACATCAGTGAAGACGTTACATACTGTTAGTGAGCAAGTGAAGTTGTTAGAAGATATTTTAGAAAAGTAATATCACTTCAAAAGGGCACACTATGTGTGCTCTTCTTTCATTTAAACGAATACTTGAGAGGAATTTAATTGCTTTTCTGTTCGTTTTCTGCCAAGCTTAAGGAGATAAAATTCAGCTAATAGCGGAATTAAAATACTTCAAAGAAAGAATTATATAGGTGACGCATATGATCGAAGTTAAGACCTCTGAACTTAGTGATGGAGAATTTAATAGAGGAGTATTTGCAACTCGTGATATTAAAAAGGGTGAGTTGATTCACTCAGCACCAGTTATCTCTTATCCGAATGAGCAGCATGAACATATTGAGAAAACATTACTTGCTGATTACGCATTTGAGTATGGGGTAAATCATACGGCAATCCTTTTAGGATACGGTATGTTATTTAATCATTCATATACACCGAATGCGACGTATGATATTGTCTTCGAGAACCATACGTTTAACTTCTTCGCTTACAAGGATATAAAAGCGGGAGAAGAAATCTTAATCAATTATAATGGCGAAGTTGATAACGATGAGCTGTTATGGTTTGATAAGGAAAAAGAAGAGAACGAAAAGTAATTTATAATAAGTGATGAAAGGGAGGCTTTTACATAGGTAAAAGCCTCCCTTTTTAGTGATGAAAATAAAGTAAATATTACAAAAAAATACCACTTTATTTTCGTATGATATAGTAAGATACTGAAGAGTAGTGTGTTGAAAAAGTAATATATTTTACAAATTGTTGTCTTTCTGATGACATGTCAAGTTTAGTAGCCCATTTGGGTTGCTTTATTATGCAATATATATTTTAATATGAGTGGCACCTCTTATAAATTAAGAGGTTAATAGGTGTCTCGAATTGATTTTGGGTACACTGTATCCACCACTTTAGGTTCATTTCATGTATGTGGGGATATTATGGGCCCGTATAACGGGATAAAAAGAATATAGAAATAGAGGAATCGTAAAATGAATATGCAAGAGGTTTATGAATATTTAAGTACGGTATTGCCTGAAGGTCATGTGAAACAAGATGAAATGTTAAAGAATCATACGCATATTAAAGTTGGTGGAAAAGCAGATGTGTTCGTTGCACCGACAAATTATGATGAAATTCAAAAAGTTATTAAATATGCTAACGAATATAATATTCCAGTTACGTTTTTAGGAAATGGATCAAATGTTATTATTAAAGATGGTGGAATTCGCGGAATTACAGTAAGTTTAATTCACATTACAGGTGTTACTGTAACAGGAACGACGATTGTAGCACAGTGCGGTGCGGCAATTATTGATGTATCACGTATTGCACTAGAACATAACTTAACGGGTCTTGAGTTTGCTTGTGGTATTCCAGGTTCAGTTGGCGGAGCATTATATATGAATGCAGGTGCATACGGTGGTGAAATTTCGTATGTATTAACAGAAGCTGTCGTAATGACAGGTGATGGAGAGCTACGTACTTTGACGAAAGAAGCATTTGAATTTGGATATCGTAAGAGTGTATTTGCGAACAACCATTACATTATTCTTGAAGCGAGATTCGAACTTGAAGAAGGTGTATATGAAGAAATTAAAGCAAAAATGGATGATTTAACGTTCAAACGTGAGTCAAAACAACCTCTAGAATATCCTTCATGTGGTAGCGTATTTAAGCGCCCACCAAATAACTTTGCTGGTAAACTAATTCAAGAATCAGGGCTACAAGGTAAGCGAATTGGCGGAGTGGAAGTTTCTCTAAAACACGCTGGATTTATGGTGAATGTTGATAACGGAACAGCACAAGATTACATTGATTTAATTCACTTCGTACAAAAGACTGTTGAAGAGAAATTTGGCGTGAAGTTAGAGCGAGAAGTAAGAATTATTGGAGAAGATAAAGAATAAACTCTACGTATGAAACTGTGAATTATTTCAAAATAATATTTAGGTATTGTTGACAATTTGTTTGCGATTCAATATAATGGCTAATAATTTAACAAATAACATACGTTGAAAGAGCCCAGTAGCAGTTTGTCACTGTTAACGAGAGAGCTAGGGGTTGCTGGAACCTAGCACAAACAAACTTGCGAATTACACTCTGGAGTATCTTAGGTAATGCTAAGCGGATTGGCAATCGATATTATTGCTAAGAGTGGTATGAGTAGCTATGCTATTTATACAAACTGGGTGGTAACACGGTGAATAATCGTCCCTATGTCATAGACATAGGGATTTTTTGTTTTCAAAAAAATAGAGGGGATGAAAAAAGATGAACATTATTGATGAATTAGAATGGCGCGGTGCCATTAATCAACAGACGGATGAAGAAGGTTTACGTAAGCTAGTAGAGGAGAAAAAGATTTCACTATACTGCGGAGTTGATCCGACTGGTGATAGTATGCATATCGGACATTTGATTCCGTTTATGATGATGAAGAGATTCCAGTTAGCTGGTCATCATCCAGTTATTTTAATCGGCGGGGCAACAGGAACAATAGGTGATCCGAGTGGACGTCAATCAGAGCGTCAACTTCAAACGTTAGAAGTCGTTCAGCATAACGTGGATGCGTTAACAGTGCAAATGAAAAAGCTGTTTGATTTTGGCGGAAATAGCGAAGTGAAGATGGTTAATAACTACGACTGGACACATGAAATAAACATTATCGAATTTTTACGTGATTACGGAAAAAACTTTAGCATTAATAGCATGTTAGCGAAGGACATTGTAGCAAGTCGTTTAGATACAGGAATTTCTTTCACAGAATTTACGTACCAAATCTTGCAAGCGATGGACTTCCATCATTTATACACGAAAGAAGATGTTCAACTGCAAATTGGTGGTAGTGACCAATGGGGAAATATTACGAGTGGTTTAGATTTAATTCGTAAGTTAGAAGGGCACGAAGCGAAGGTATTCGGATTAACGATTCCGTTATTATTGAAATCAGATGGTACGAAGTTTGGTAAATCAGCAGGTGGTGCAGTTTGGCTTGATTCTGAAAAAACAACACCGTTTGAATTTTACCAGTTCTGGGTAAATACAGATGACCGTGATGTCGTTAAATACTTGAAATACTTTACGTTCTTAACGAAAGAGCGCATCGATGAATTGGCAGTGAAGGTAGAAACAGAGCCTCATAAACGTGAAGCACAAAAAGTATTAGCGGAAGAAATGACGAAATTCGTTCATGGAGAAGAAGCGTTCCTGCAAGCTGTAAAAATTACAGCAGCGTTATTTAGCGGAGATATTAAATCGTTAACAGCCGATGAAATTGAGCAAGGCTTTAAAGAAATGCCAACATTCCAGTCTTCAAAAGAGACGAAAAATATCGTAGAATGGCTCGTTGATTTAGGAATTGAACCATCTAGACGACAAGCGCGTGAGGATATTAATAATGGAGCTATTTCTATGAATGGCGAAAAAGTAACGGATGTAGGTACGGATGTGACTGTAGAAAATTCATTTGATGGACGATTTATTATTATTCGTAAAGGGAAGAAGAACTACAGCCTTGTGAAGTTAGGAGAATAGTTTGTAGGAAAGGATGGGAGTAGGAAGAATACTTCCATTCTTTCGTATACACAATTTAGACATAAAATAATCAGTAAATTTAGATAATTAAAAGGGTTATATTATACATCTGCCGAATACATAAGTTAGAGGAAATTACGGACTAAAAAAGCCCGAATCATGCAGGGCATGATTCGGGCTTATATTCAGATTAGTAAGCTAAGCTGAATAGACCTTTAATGTGTGATAAGTAACGAACGTTACTTGCTTCTTTCATTAATGATGCTGGTAAGCCTTTAAGTGGAGTATTGCTTGCTCCGATTGTAGCAACAGCATCTTTACGTCCTAGACTAGCAAGTGTTCCAGAGTTTACAGGTGCGAACTCTTCAAATGCTTTGCCTTCTAGTGCTGCGTATAAGTTGTATCCAATTAACTCACCCATTTGCCAAGCGATTTGTGCAGTTGGTGGGTATGGACGTCCGTCTGGAGCGAAGACAACAGCGCTGTCTCCAGCAACGAATACGTTTTTGTGAGAAGTAGATTGTAGGTATGCATCAACTGTTGCACGACCACGGTTTACTTCAAGACCTGATTCACCGATTAGTGGGTTACCTTGAACGCCACCTGTCCAAACGAATGTGTTAGCAACAAGTTTTTGACCGTCTTTTAAGTCGATTTCGTTGCCAGCAACGTTTGTTACAGGAAGACCTGTTAAGAATGTAACGCCGCGTGCTTCTAGGCTAGTAGTTGCACGTTCGATTAAGTGATCTGGTAATACTGGAAGGATTTTTGGACCTGCTTCAACAAGAAGAAGTTTAACTTCTTTTGGATTTACGCCGTGGCTTTTTGCAAGTTTAGGCATAATGTCAGCAAGCTCACCAACTAGCTCAACGCCAGTTAATCCGCCACCACCGATTACGATTGTAGCATCAGCTTCGTTTTTCGTTTTCGCGTATTCACGAATACGGTCTTCAACGTGTTTGTAGATTTTGTTTGCATCAGCAGCAGATTTTAATACCATGCTGTTTTCTTCTAGTCCTGGAATACCGAAGTAAGCAGTTTTACTTCCTAAAGCAACTACAAGTGCATCGTAAGATAAAGTAGTGCCACCAGCTAGTTTAATTTCTTTGCTATCAACTGAGAATGACTCAACTGTTGCGATTTTAAGATCGATATCTTTACCTTTGAAAAGCTTTGTAAGTGGCATTGCAACTGCTTGCTCAGACACGTTACCAGCTGCAAGGCGGTGTAGTTCAGTGATAATTTGGTGCGTTGGGTATTGGTTGATCACTGTAACTTGTGCTTCTGATTTGCTGTAATATTTACGTACGTTTAAAGCGGCAAGAAGACCGCCATAACCAGCGCCTAAGATGACAATTTGTTTTGACATAGTATGATATCCCCCGTCTTTACTAATTGTTGTTATAAGTTAACTTATTTATTGTTACGTTCTGCACTAATTTGAAGATATGCGTTCACAAAGCGGAACATCTTTTGTGCTTGTGGGTCTTTTAATAATTTTAATAGACCGAACAGGCCGATAACTTCGTTGCTTTCGTCAGCACGATCTTTCGCTTCGATTGCAGTAGCAGCCATGCTTTTCACTGTATCTTTTACAGGTTCTACAAGCTCTGTGATTGCACCAACAGTGTCGCTTTTTAATACTTCATCAGTAGCAACAGTTTGAGCGAAGTCATAAGACTTAGTTAAAATGTTAACAAGCTCAGTTAATTTTGGAAGCTGTTCTACTAGTGTAGTTAATGATTCTTGTACCTCAGGTTTTAACAACTGATCAAGTACATCAAGTTGTCCTTGGCTAGCAGAAATTTGTACAGTTTCTTGTTCTGGCTTTGTTTGAGTCATAGTTTCTGGCATCTCCAATTCTCCTTTACGATAGCAATACTCTTATTTTTGATAGGTAAGATAGTAAACGCTTGCGAAACTTTATACAAAGTTTCACAAAACACAATAAAATGCCTTTAAATTTATGTCAGCAAGTAAGCTGAAATCATAAACCCAAAACCATAATGTCCTACCTATTATTTATGAACTGTCCGATACATGGCTTGTCCGCATAATGGAAAGTTCCTTTATCGGAAAGTGTATATAATATATATCCTATATTATATACTATATACACCTATGTTAACATAAAAATGATTCCTAATTATTTGATATTACGTGTATAACGTAGTACTGCCAAGGCATGAAAGCGCATAAATTATTTTGTTAAGCTTAGAAATGTACATATATATAAAGAAAAAAAGGGAAAAATGGACAAATTTATGTTCATTTTTTCCTTTTTTTATTGTTCACCTTCTGTTATTAGCATCGATGTGTTACCGCTTTTTTCAAGATGGCATTCGCCCCAAGTACAAAGGGAATCAAGAATGGATTCTAAAGACCAACCGTAGTCTGTAAGGGAATATTCCACTTTCGGTGGTACTTGATTGTATACCTTTCTTTGAATAACTCCATCTTCTTCTAGTTCGCGTAATTGCTGCGTTAACATTTTCTGTGTAATACCAGGCATGAGACGTTTTAATTCACTCGTTCTTTTTGTACCTTTTGTTAAGTGGCAAAGAATAACGACTTTCCATTTTCCACCGATAACCTCTAAAGTCGCTTCAACGGGAATGTTATATTTCTTCATATTAAAATCTCCTTTGATGAATGTAGATGTCAGTTCTCCAACAAAAGAAGCTAAATCATTTAAATGTTACTAAAAAGTACCTATAGCACTTTAAAGTACGTACTTTTTATCATGTTGAATATGTTCCATAATAGCATACGTAAGAGGGAAATGAGTAGTACGGTACTAAAAAGTGCCTATGTTACTTTTGAGTACCTATCGTACTTTTAAGTGCGTTCTTCAAAAAAAGAGTGAAGCCATTCATAATAGCATATATGAGCAGTAATTTTATTTTGTAGAAGAAAAAAGGCCTTTTTCATACTATTATGATTGGATTTCTCGTATTAAGGAGGAGTTCAATTGAATTCATATACAGTATCTTCTTCGGCAGTACAGACGAATCGGAGAAGTATGTTTGCTTTATTAGCACTAGCCATTAGTGCGTTTGGAATTGGTACAACCGAATTTATTAGCGTCGGTTTATTACCATCTATTTCAGAGGATTTACATGTTTCTGTTACAACAGCGGGTTTAACCGTTTCTTTATATGCGTTAGGAGTAGCGTTCGGTGCTCCAGTATTAACGTCATTAACAGCTAGTATGTCGCGAAAGACGTTATTAATGTGGATTATGATTATTTTCATTATTGGTAATGGAATTGCAGCGGTGGCAACAAGCTTTACTGTGTTACTTATCGCGAGGGTTGTATCTGCGTTTGCGCACGGCGTTTTTATGTCGATAGGATCGACTATTGCGGCTGCGCTTGTACCAGAGAATAAACGTGCGAGTGCGATTGCATTTATGTTTACTGGTTTAACCGTTGCGACCATTACAGGTGTACCAATTGGAACGTTTATCGGTCAACAATTTGGTTGGAGAGCCTCGTTTATGGTAATTGTGGTAATTGGGATCGTTGCTTTAATCGCCAACAGTATGTTAATTCCTTCTAACTTAAAAAAAGGTACGTCTGTATCATTTCGCGATCAATTTAAGCTGATTACGAATGGGAGACTATTACTTGTATTTATTATTACTGCATTAGGATACGGGGGGACATTCGTAACATTTACGTATTTATCTCCGCTATTACAAGAAGTAACAGGATTTAAAGCAAGTACCGTTACAATTATTTTGTTAGTGTACGGAATCGCAATTGCGATGGGGAATATGGTCGGCGGAAAATTATCAAATCATAATCCGATTCGAGCATTATTTTACATGTTCCTTATTCAAGCAATTGTATTATTTGTTTTCACATTTACAGCGCCGTTTCAAGTCGCTGGATTCATCACAATTATTTTCATGGGACTATTCGCATTTATGAATGTTCCAGGGCTACAAGTGTATGTCGTTATATTGGCTGAACGATTTGTACCTAGCGCTGTTGATGTGGCATCCGCGATTAACATTGCGGCGTTTAATGCGGGAATCGCTCTTGGTGCTTATTTAGGAGGCATTGTTACGAACTCGTTAGGATTAATTCATACAGCTTGGGTAGGCGGAATTATGGTAGTGGGCGCTGTTATTTTAACAGCGTGGAGTATGACATTAGAAAAAAGAGATCAAGTAAAATAAGGGAGAGAAAATATAATGAAAAATTTACAAAGTACAACAACATTGCATAACGGTGTAGAAATGCCTTGGTTCGGTTTAGGGGTTTTCAAAGTAGAAGATGGACCAGAACTTGTAGAAGCGGTGAAATCTGCGATTAAAGCAGGATACCGCAGTATCGATACAGCTGCGATTTATGGAAATGAGAAAGCTGTAGGAGAAGGAATTCGCGCTGGTATAAAAGAAGCAGGCATTTCTCGTGAAGATTTATTCATTACTTCAAAAGTGTGGAATTCGGATCAAGGATATGAAACGACACTTGCTGCATATGAAGAAAGTTTAAAAAAATTAGAGCTCGATTATTTAGATTTATATCTTGTTCATTGGCCTGTAGAAGGGAAATATAAAGATACGTGGAGAGCGTTAGAAACACTTTATAAAGAAGAACGCGTGCGTGCAATTGGCGTAAGTAATTTCCAAATCCACCATCTGCAAGATGTGCTAGCAGATGCAGAAATGAAACCGATGATTAACCAAGTGGAATATCATCCTCGTTTAACGCAAAAAGAATTACAAGCGTTCTGTAAAGAGCAAGGTATTCAAATGGAAGCATGGTCACCACTTATGCAAGGTCAATTGTTAGATAACGAAACATTGCAAGAAATTGCTCATAAGTATGGTAAAACGACAGCTCAAATCATTTTACGCTGGGACCTTCAAAATGAAGTTGTAACAATTCCGAAGTCAACGAAAGAACACCGAATCATTGCAAATGCCGATATATTTAATTTCGAATTAACGAAAGAAGATATGGAGAAAATCGACGCGTTAAACGAAAATCACCGCGTTGGTCCAGACCCTGATAACTTCGATTTCTAAACATATAGTGGAGAAGAAGAGTGCAAACAGTTTGCACTCTTTTTTGTTTTGTTTATGCATAAAATTTTTTTCTAACTAAATACTACTTATTAGTAAATTTGTTATTTCATAAGGGGCTGTAAACATGAATATAAAGCAATCGTTCAAATTTTTGGCTGTGTTTTTAAGTGTTTTATTTGTGTTATTTCCGCTACAAAAAGCATTCGCGGAAGTTATGGATCATACAAAGTATCAGATGGATTGGAGTTATAGTAAGTCAAAGAAGAAACCAATTCGAACAGAGCTTATTAAAACAGCAGATGGTAAAATTGCCTTTTGCTTAAATGTAGATTTGAAATCTCCGAGCGGTCAAGATTTACCGGAAATGGGGAAAGTGGATATTAATGTGTACCGTGTACTATTGAATGGATATCCACAAAAGAGTCCACAAGAATTAGGTGTTTCTGATTGGAGAGAAGCACATTATGCAACGCAGCTTGCAGTATGGAATGCGTTAAAACAAATCGATATTAACGATTTAGATTTTCGTAATAAAAATGTAGAAAAGCTAACGAAAGAGATTGTTGCAAAAGCAAATGCTAGTGAAGAATTACAAGAAATTACGATGAGTGTCACACCATCAGAAGAACAAGAAGCAGTATTGAAAAATGATTTCTTTGAAACAGGTTTATATACAGTAGAAACAAATGCGAAAAGCGGAACGTATAAAGTGCAAGCAACAGGTGCTCCAGCGGGCGCGAAGTTTGTAAATGAAAAAGGCGAAGCAAAAACGGAATTTAATGTAGGAGAAAAGTTCCGTATCTTAATTCCGAAACAAACACCAGCTGGTGGATTTAGCTTTAAAGTATTAGGGAATTTAACAAAGTTACAAGGGATTGCACATAAAGGTACACCAACAATTCAAAATGCAGTCGTATTACTTGAGCGCAGTGAAGAAAAAACAAGTCCGGAGTTATCGGTAAGTTGGAAAACAACAAATGGACATGATAATAATAAACCGCATACTCCAAACGAACCACATAAACCGAATCAAAAGAGATAATAAAAAAGCATTGGCTTGTGCCAGTGCTTTTTTGTAGTATAGATATGAAAAATCTTATTACTGGGGAAGACTTAGTTTCCTTTTACCGTTTAGACTTAATGTTTATATATATCAAATTGTTATGTTAGAAAATCGAGTGGGTATATTTTTTGAAGGGTTAAATTCAAGCGAAAGCAAACCATGGAGAAAAATATATATTCTTGTTTGCATGCTTCGGATTTCTTACATTGCCAGCATGAATGTTTTAATAAGTAAGGTATAATGAAAAAAGTTAGAGAGTGAGATAAGAAAATGAAACTTCGTATTTGTGAAATAACGATAGAAAATCGGCATGAAATTGCTAATTTAAAAGTAACAGAGGAACAGCATAAATTTATTGAAAGTACAGTTGAAAATTGTTTAGTTGATGCTGAAACAAAATATAAAAAGGATGCAATTTCGGTAGGTCTATATGATGGTGATACACCTATCGGATACACAATGTATGGATGGTTTGAAGAAGAAGAAAGGGCTGTATATTTAAATCAATTTGTCATCGATAGTGCATGCCAAGGAAAAGGGTATGCAAAACCGCTGTTGCGTTTATTAATGGAGTATTTAAAAAAAGAATATAGTTGCAAAGTGATGTATTTAAGCATACATCCAGAAAATAAACTTGCACAAAGGTTATATGAATCAATAGGATTCCATTTAACTGGTGAAATTGAAGACGAATGGTTGCATGGAAAAGGATTTATAATGAAACGTATGCTAGATTGATAAAAAAAACTGCCCGAAAGAATAGTATCTTTCTGAAGTGGACCCGAATAGTGGCATATGAAAAAACACCTCCATTGAATTTGCATACTTAGTATGCAAATTCAATGGAGGTGTTTTTCGTTTGAAGGTGAAGGCATTATCATCAGTAGGTCACGGAGAGGAAAAGGATATGTAACACATATATTATTTTAAAATAATATAATGTATAAAAATCTTAACGTATAGATTAAATGATTATATTCACAAAATTGTAACATTATTCTAATTGGAAAGGCTATCAAACGAAGTAGAAAGCGTGTAAAATTCAGTTGGAAAAACTACCTATAGATGGTCATATATGAAGAAAATGTAAGATTGTATTATTATTTACAACTTTAGATGTATAGATGACAATACTGGAATATACCTTTTACTATTCTCTTGTTATGTATAGAGAACTCGTCACAAATAGAGTGAAGTGAGGAGAATACAGTATATAAAAATTTCTATTAATGTAGGAAAGCGAATACATGGAGAGAAATGCGGTAGTAAATGATACAGGTGCGCGAGGTGTTGGACTATTCATTAAATGTTTTTATAAAAATAATAGGATGCCTGATTAAATGAATATATATAGGGTAGTTTCTCTAAATAAAGGAACAGGGGACACAGATTATGTCGAAGAAAAAGAGTAATAGGGTATTAGTGGCTGGAATATGTATATCTACATTGTTATCGCCAGTAGCTTTTGAAGCATCAAAAGGATATGCGGCACCTTTGGAAGAACATAAAGGTGGGAAATTAGAAGATGTTAAAGAGAATAAATTTGAGCAGAGAGTGTTTCAGTTACCGGGGAAAGGTAGTGTGGAAGAAGAAAATAAACGCTTAAGAGTTACCTGGAAACTTGCTGCTAATGAGCCGACTGGAATTTATGCGGCACCAAATGAAGAGATTACAATTGACATAAAAGGAACGCAGTCTATTCAAGCTTTTATTGGAACGAGATCTTATGATGAAGAAGACCCGGAAGAGTTTGATTTAAAACCAGGGAAAAATGTTATCTCATCCCCAAGAGGCGGTATTTTATATTTTTATAATATGAATAACGAAGGAGAAGTAACAGCTTCAGTTACGAATGGTGGTAGTCACTTCCCTTTATTTATTTTAGGTAAGCATACGAAAAAAGACTGGGATGAAATGTTAAAAAAATATAAGGATCCGTATGCAGTTGAATTAAAAGGTGAGAGAAGTTTAATTACTGCGAGTTATAATGCTGTTCGAGATTATATGAACGATACAGATCCAACAAAGTTAATGAAATTACACGATAAGATTATTCGTTTAGAAAACGCAGTGGCAGGTTTATCTGAGGACGGTGTTGGGGTTGCAAAATCTCCAAATCATTATGTTCAGTTTGTTGAAAAAAGGAAGCCTGCTAAAGGGAACTTTATGTTTGCAACAAATTATCATACAGGATATATCCCGACGGCAATGAATAGAGTTTTAGATATAGAAGTGCTTGAAAAGGATGGCTGGGGACCATGGCATGAAGTTGGACATTTACATCAGCAAGAACCTTGGAAGTGGTCTAAAGTAAGGGAAGTCACAGTAAATATTTACTCATTAGCTGTTCAAAAGGCGTTAGGGAATCAATTAGAAATGGATGAGCACTATAAAAACTCATTTGAGTATTTAGAGAAGCCTAAAGCAGAAAGATTCATTGATGACATTAACCCTCTTACAATGTTTTGGCAATTAAATGTAGTGTATGGAGAACATTTCTATCCTAGGTTACATCAAGCTTATCGTTTGTTACCACAGAGTGAAATGCCTCATTCTGATGAAGAGAAAAAGCAAATGTTTGTGATTATGACATCAAAAGTGGCAGGACAAAATTTAATTCCTTTCTTTGAGGAATGGGGATTAACGCCAAATGATGATATTAGAGAGAAAATAGAAAAATTAAAGTTACCTAAATTAGAAAAGAAGATCTGGAAAGCTACAGATAGTAATGATATTCGTGAGAAACAAGTTGAACCGTATAAGGTTCCATATGGTGAACCTGCTAATGAGGTGCAAAACCTTTTAGTTGGTACAGATTCTGACGAGAATGAAGCAAGTAAACTTGTTCGAAATTTAGGTGAGAATGTAAAAGTAACAGGAAAGATTGTATGGCCTAAATTAGAGAATGGGAAACAGGAAGTGTTAGTAGAAATTGAGGATGAGAAAGGAAATAAAAATTCAATTCCTGTCCAAGTTAATGGAGTTTATAATGACAGTATAGTTTTTCAAGGGCTTTCAGATGATGTAATGTCGACAGTGACACTTCACCACAATGAGAAGAAATTAAATGTAAACTTTACTAATAATGAGATACATTACCGTTTTGAAAAAGAAGAATATATGGGCTTAACGCTATACGATCGAAATGGGATTGAAAAGAAACGTGTATCAGCAGAAGGACAAGAAACAGGAAAAAGATTTGCGATGGAACTAAATGAATTGGATTTTGAATATGGTGATGTAGTAAAAGTATTCCATGCAGAACCAGGCCGTTTGAAGTGGTACAAAAATAACGCACTTGTAGATCAAGGGAAAGCTAAAAATAAAAAAGAAAAATTCTTTAAGATTACCCCGCAAGGCTTTGAATTAAAAGGTAGTTTACAAGAAGTAACAGCGAAACCACAGCAAGTAGTAGTAGGAACAGACGCTGAAAAGCTAGATCCAAAAGCTTTTGTTGAAGTAAAAGACGGTGAAGTAATCGGCTTTGTAGAAAAGCCAAATACAATAAAAATCGGTGAACAAAAAGTAAAAGTAGAAACGAAAGATCTGTTTGGAAATAAGCAAGTGACAGAAGTTCCTCTAACAGTAACATATGGAGATAGCCTACTTGTATATGGATTAAGCTACGGTACTGACGATATGAAGTCGATAATAACGTTACACCATGATACGAAAAAACTGAGTGCGACAGATACAAAGAATCTAATTCATGATTACTTTAAAGATGAAAAGTATTTTGAATTCACATTGTACGATAAAGAAGGAACAGTAAAGAAAAATATAGCGGTAAAAGGTTTAGAGAATACAAAAGCATTCGCTAAGGAAGTAAATGGACTTACATTTGAGTATGGAGATGTAGTGAAAGTATATCATGCGGAATCTTCTCGTTTACATTGGTATCAAAAAGATGTATATGTAGGCGAAGGAAAAAGTAAAGAGATAAAGGAATTAGTCTTCAAAATCACTGAAAATGGATTTGAAAGATTAGACAGCGAGCAAACAGTAAAAGCAAATCCGCAAAAAGTAGTAATCGGAACAAACAGCGAAACGCTAGACGCGAAGAAATTTGTTGAAGTACAGGGTGGAGAAGTAGTAGGTTTTGTAGGGAAACCAGATACAACAAAAATTGGTAAGCAAACAGTAAAAGTAGAAACGAAAGATCGTTTTGGAAACAAAAAGGTAACAGAAGTGGCATTAGAAGTAACGTATGGAGATAGTCTTGTATACCAAGGGCTGGGTGATGATATTCGTTCTGTTGTAACGTTCAATCATGAAGATAAGCAACTACATGTAACGCATACAAATGAACAAATTCATAGTTACTTTAAAAACGAATTATATATGGGAATTACACTATATGATCAAAACGGAACGGAGAAAAAACATGTAACAGCAGAAGGACAAGAAACTTCAAAGAATTTTGCTGAGCAAGTAAACGGAACTTCCTTCCAATATGGAGATGTAGTGAAAGTATATCATGCCGAATCAGATCGTTTAATTTGGTACAAAAATAGTGAGTTAGTTGGAAAAGGAGATAAGAAAAAGTTTAAAGAAATTTCCTTTAAGATTACTCCGAATGGTTTAGAGCAAGTACAATAATAAAAAGCTCGTAAACATAATGTTTACGAGCTTTTTCTATTATTCAGCTTCCGAAACAACTGTGAAGCGTTCGTTTACGTGTTTCGGATTTTCAATTTCATCAAGTGCTGCGACTGCGAAGTCTTCGTAACTTACGTAGCTATCACCTTTTGAGTTAACAAGAAGGTTGTCTTTACCAGCTGTATAAGAGCCTGTGCGTTTTCCTAATGCAAATAGTGCAGAAGGGCTGATGAATGTCCAAGTAATATCGTTTGTTTGTTGCAAGATTTCTAAGTTTTTACCTTGGTTTTGAGCTGTTGCAAGGTATTCATTTGGGAAGCCTGGTGTATCAAATACGCGTGTTGTTTTCTCTTCGTCTACAAATAAGCTTCCAGCGCCGCCGACTACAAGTAATTTTGTGTTAGGTGCACCTTTCATAGCCTCGATTAGTACGTTTCCTGCATCTACGTGAAGGTGTTCTTCGCCTGCTGGAGCGCCGAATGCATTTACAACTACGTCAAATGCCTGTAGGTCATTAGATGTAAGAGAGAATATATCTTTCTCTAAAACTTTTACGTTTTCTTCTGTAATTTTTGCAGCGTTTCTTACGATTGCAGTTACTTCATGCCCGCGATCTAATGCTTCTTTTAAAATACGACTTCCTGCTTTACCAGTTGCTCCGATGATTCCAATTTTCATAATAAATCCCTCCAAAGTGTTTTGTTAAAGTGTATATCTGAAAGTAAATGGATTTGTTGTAATTATGTTTGTTACAACATGATGTAATCATTATAGTTACAGGTTGGTATTTTTGTCAATAGGGTTGTTTGTAGATTTATTTTTTGCTTTAGTATGCACAGTTAGAGGGAGGGTAGTCATAAAAAGATTGATTCGTTATAAACCACTAACATTTGGAAAATGTAAATTGTCGAAAAATGTTGATTTTTGAATGTTTTTTAAATATAATTCGTTTTATGGAGAAAAGGAGGGGTTAATTGTATGAATATTTTGGAACAATTTGTTTCGTCAACGAATACAATTCTTTGGTCATATATTCTTATTGCAATGTTAATTGGTTTAGGTCTTTATTTTTCTATTAAATTGAAATTCGTACAAATTACTCATTTAGGGGAAATGGTTCGATTAATGAGTGATGGATTAACTGGAAAGACGCGTAAAAAAGGTAGTGTATCTTCTTTCCAAGCGTTCTGTATGAGTTCAGCGGCTCGTATTGGTATCGGTAACTTAGCTGGTGTAGCGTTAGCGATTTCTATGGGAGGACCTGGTGCAGTATTTTGGATGTGGGTGATTGCGATTATCGGAGCGTCTTCAAGTTTTGTAGAAAGTACGCTTGCCCAAATTTATAAAGTAAAAGATGGCAGTGGCTTCCGTGGTGGTCCTGCTTATTATATGGAAAAAGGTTTAAATAAACGTTGGATGGGAATTTGGTTCTCTGTCCTTATTACAGTTAGTTATGGTTTGATTTTTAACTCAGTACAAGCGAATACAGTAACATTGGCGTTTGAAAATGCATTTGGTTTAGAGCGTTATATTGTTGGTATTGTATTAGCTGCATTAGTTGCGGTTATTATTTTTGGTGGTGTAAAAAGTATTGCACGTATGTCGGAAATGATTGTTCCGCCAATGGCGCTTATTTATATTGCGGTAGCTATTTTTGTTGTCATTAAAAACTTCTATTTAATACCAGATGTGTTTACGGAAATCTTTAAAGGTGCATTCGGTTTAGATTCAGCTGTAGGCGGCGGTATCGGTGCTGCGATGAAATATGGTATTCAGCGCGGATTATTTGCGAACGAAGCAGGTATGGGTAGTGCTCCGAATGCGGCAGCAACGGCTGATGTAACGCATCCAGCAAAACAAGGTTTTATTCAAACAATTGGCGTATTGGTAGATACATTCTTAGTATGTACATCAACAGCATTTATCGTACTATGTTCTGGTGCATATAAAGCAACGAATTTAGAAGGTATTGAATTAACGCAAAATGCATTAAGTTCACAAATTGGCCCATGGGCAAGTAGCTTCTTAGCGATTATTATTTTCTTATTTGCTTTCAGTTCGCTTCTAGGAAACTATTATTATGGTGAAACGAATATTGAATTCATTAAACAAAGTAAAACGTGGTTAACAATTTACCGTATTGCGGTAGTTGCAATGGTATTATTCGGCTCTGTTGCGACGCTTCAAGTTGTATGGAATATGGCGGACTTATTTATGGGACTAATGGTAATCACGAACTTAATTGCGATTACACTTCTTGGAAGATTCGCGTATGCTGCATTAGCAGACTATGTAAGGCAAAAGAAACAAGGGAAAGATCCAGTCTTCCGTGCAGATTCTATCCCGGGTTTAACGAACACAGATTGTTGGGATAAGTCAGCAGTAACAGATAAAGAAAAAGCAGTATAATAAAAAGGCGAGCATCGAGATGAATTCGGTGCTCGCCTTTTTTGTTGTAGTAAATGATGAAAAGAGTGAGAGGTAATTATTAATATAATTTTTGTTTGTTCATCTCTCATGTTATTTGTAGGGAACGTCCTGTCTTAAAGGTATGACTGGTTGTATAGAATGAGTAATCGATTATTGGGTAAATGCACGTACTGGTTATAGTTTTACATAAAAAAACGTATATGTTAAGTGTGTTGACGTACTCGTGTTAGAAAACCTAACATAAAGTTCTTGATTACTAAGAGTTTTTAGAATATAATTTTCTTATTGTTAGGAAGAGGGGGCAATGCAATTATGGATTTTTTAGCTAAGGTAATTGGGGATATAAATAATGTCCTTTGGTCATATATCATTATTGCGATGTTAATTGGGTTAGGACTTTACTTTTCGTTTCGTGTGAAATTTGTCCAAGTTCGTTACTTCGGTGAAATGATTCGATTGCTTGGGGATGGGGCAAGCTCGAAAACGAGGAAAGCACAAAAAGAGAAGAGCGGTGTATCATCGTTCCAGGCTTTTTGTATGAGTACAGCTTCTCGTGTAGGTACTGGTAACCTAGCTGGTGTAGCTATCGCAATTTCGGCAGGTGGACCAGGAGCAGTATTTTGGATGTGGTTAATCGCGGTAATTGGGGGTGCTTCTGCATTTGTAGAGAGCACATTAGCGCAAATTTATAAAGTGAAAGATGGGAATACGTTCCGTGGTGGTCCAGCTTATTATATGGAAAAAGGATTAAATAAGCGCTGGCTTGGAGCTATTTTCTCTGTTTTAATAACAGTAAGTTTTGGATTGATTTTTAACGCTGTACAGTCTAATACTGTAGCTGCTGCTTTTGATGGGGCATTCAAAACAGATAGTAGGTTAGTAGGTCTTGTAATGGCTGGTTTACTTGCAGTTATTATCTTCGGCGGAGTAAAGCGTATTGCACGTGCGGTTGAAATGATTGTTCCGGTAATGGCAATTATTTATGTAGCAGTGGCATTATTCGTAGTTGTAACAAACATTACGGCAATTCCATATGTATTTAAGGAAATTTTCTTACATGCTTTCGGAATTAAAGAAGTAGTAGGCGGAGGATTAGGAGCTGCGATTTTATTAGGGGTAAAACGCGGATTATTCTCAAATGAAGCGGGTATGGGTAGTGCGCCGAACGCAGCTGCGACTGCAAACGTAACGCACCCAGTTAAACAAGGTTTCATTCAAACTTTAGGGGTATTTACAGATACATTATTAATTTGTAGTTGTACAGCATTTATTATTCTTTTATCAGATGTGCATAATGCAGCTGATCTAAATGGTATTCAATTAACGCAGCAAGCGTTAAGCCAACATATCGGACCGTGGGCGTCTATATTTGTAGCAGTTGCAATTTTCTTGTTTGCATTTAGTTCATTAGTAGGTAACTACTACTATGGTGAAACGAATATTGAATTCTTAAATGGAAGTAAAGTGTTATTAACGGCATACCGTATTGCTGTACTTGGTATGGTTATGTTAGGATCTGTAGCAACAATTCAAATCGTTTGGGATTTAGCAGATTTGTTCATGGGTATTATGGCTGTTATTAACTTAGTTGCGATTGTATTCCTTTCTAAGTATGCTTTTGCGGCATTATCAGATTACGTAAAGCAAAAGAAACAAGGAAAAGATCCGGTATTCTATGCGAATTCTATTCCAGGCCTGAAAAATACAGAGTGCTGGGAAGAGCGAGTAGCTGATAAAGAAAAAGCAGTATAATGAGATGAGCATCAAGTGAAACTTGATGCTCATTTTTTTGTTTTATCCAGATATTTGTTGGTGGTAAAAGACGAACATTAATGAGTGTTTTATAATAAAATGTAATTTTTTTAAGAAAAGTGCGGATATGAGATGTGATTTGTGTTAGAATGATAAATGCCTTTGAAACAAGAGGTTTTATGATCTTTCCTATTCGATTGAAGGTTTTGGAGGAGAAATGGAAAGTTCGGATTATTTCTTATTTTGAGTGGTCAGACGTTCAACGTTAATGAAGAGTTAAATGGAGGATTTTATTAATGAAGTTTGTTATGTTTCTTGTAGGATTACTCGTTGTATTTGTACTCGGTTTTCTTATAAGTGCCGATCGAAAGAAGATTAAGTACAAACCAATCGCAATTATGCTTGTTATTCAGCTAGCACTATCTTATTTCTTATTAAATACGCAAGTTGGTTATATTTTAGTAAAAGGAATTTCAGATGGATTTGGCGCGCTGCTTGGATACGCGGAAGCTGGAATCGTTTTTGTATTTGGTGGCCTTGTTAATAAAGGAGAGGTTTCATTCTTCTTAACAGCGTTATTACCAATCGTATTCTTTGCCGTTTTAATCGGAATTCTGCAACACTTTAAAATTTTACCGATATTTATTCGTGCTATTGGTACGTTGTTAAGTAAAGTAAATGGTCTAGGAAAACTAGAATCATATAACGCAGTAGCAGCTGCTATTGTTGGACAAGCGGAAGTATTTATTACAGTAAAAGATCAATTAAGTAAAATCCCAAAACATCGTTTATATACATTATGTGCATCTTCCATGTCGACAGTATCAATGTCAATCGTAGGTTCTTATATGAAAATGATCGAACCGAAATATGTAGTAACAGCACTTGTATTAAATTTATTTAGTGGTTTCATTATCATTCATATTATTAACCCGTATGATATTACAGAAGAAGAAGATACACTGAAATTAGAAAATAAGAAAAAACAATCATTCTTTGAAATGTTAAGTGAATATATTATGCTTGGTTTCACAATCGCGATTACAGTAGCAGCAATGTTACTTGGTTTCGTAGCATTAATTACAGCAATTAATAGCTTGTTTGATTCCATGTTCGGCATTACATTCCAAGCTATTTTAGGATATATTTTCTCACCATTAGCATTCGTAATGGGTATCCCGCAAGCAGAGATGGTAACAGCGGGACAAATTATGGCAACAAAATTAGTATCAAACGAGTTTGTTGCGATGCTTGATCTTGGAAAAGTAGCGGGTGATTTATCAACTCGTACAGTTGGAATTCTTTCTGTGTTCCTTGTATCATTTGCGAATTTCTCATCTATCGGCATTATTGCAGGTGCAACGAAAGGTATCGATGAAAACCAATCAAATGTTGTATCATCATTTGGTCTACGCCTTGTGTACGGTGCGACATTAGTAAGTATTCTATCAGCAATTATCGTTGGTGTTATGTTATAAAAAAGATGGCTCTAGCTCATAGCTAGGGCTATTTTTATGGTAAATTTGCATGAAAAAACCAATTAATTAGGAATATATTAACATATGAAAATCTTTTAAAATTTATATTGCATTTCGTCTAGATAACGCTTACAATTTGATTTGTAGGTGGTATCAATTTCAGACTTTCAAATATGGTAGGAGAGAAGAGGCTACCTTTTATAAATTGCAATTTATGTAAACGCTTACTGATTTTAGATAACAGTTGAATCATATTTAGGGGTTTTAAATTTTTTTAACATCAATGGTCAGACGTCATTCGTTATACGTTGTACGACCGATAACTCATGGGAGAAGAGGAGGATTCACATATGAAAATAGTAATGTTTCTAGTCGGTTTACTTGTAGTATTTGTACTAGGTTTCCTTATCAGTTCAGATCGTAAGAAAATTAAATATAAACCAATTGCACTTATGCTTGTCATTCAATTGGTACTTGCGTATTTCTTACTAAATACAAAGGTCGGATTTGTATTAGTAAAAGGGATTGCAGATGGGTTTGGCGCTATTTTAAAATTTGCGGAAGCAGGGGTTAATTTCGTATTTGGTGGTCTAGCAAATGATGGACAAGCACCATTCTTCTTAACAGTATTATTACCAATTATTTTCTTAGCAGTACTAATTGGGATCCTGCAACATATTAAAGTTTTACCGATTATCATTCGTGCAGTCGGTTTCCTATTAAGTAAAGTTAATGGTTTAGGAAAACTAGAATCATATAATGCGGTAGCAGCTGCAATTGTTGGTCAAGGGGAAGTATTCATTACAGTAAAAGATCAATTAAGCAAACTACCAAAAAATCGTTTATACACACTTTGTGCATCTTCCATGTCAACAGTATCGATGTCAATCGTCGGTTCTTACATGAAAATGATTGATCCAAAATATGTAGTAACAGCACTAGTATTAAACTTATTTAGTGGATTCATTATCGTTCATATTATTAATCCATATGACGTGAAAGAAGAAGACGACATTTTAGAATTACAAGAAGATAAAAAACAAACATTCTTTGAAATGTTAGGCGAATATATTATGCTTGGTTTCTCTATCGCTGTAACAGTAGCGGCGATGTTAATCGGTTTCGTAGCATTAATTACAGCAATTAACGGTGTATTCGATTCAATTTTCGGCATCACATTCCAAAGCATTTTAGGATACATTTTCTCACCATTAGCATTCGTAATGGGTATCCCAACATCAGAGATGCTAACAGCAGGACAAATTATGGCAACGAAATTAGTAACGAACGAATTCGTTGCAATGCTTGACCTTGGTAAAGTAGCTGGTGATTTATCAGCTCGTACAGTAGGTATTTTATCTATCTTCCTTGTATCATTTGCGAACTTCTCATCTATCGGAATTATCGCAGGTGCAACGAAGAGTATCGATGGCAAACAAGCAAACGTTGTATCTTCATTCGGATTAAAACTTGTATACGGTGCAACGTTAGTAAGTATATTATCAGCGATTATCGTTGGGGTTATGCTTTAATAGTAAAGAAGTCGTTCATTTCTCGTCTAGAGAGATGAACGGCTTTTTTATTTTGGTATGATAAATAGTATAGAGAGGGGGAATTAGGGTGAAAGAAGCGGATAGTTTAAGGGAGTTTGATGAGATTATAGAGAACATTGATCAATTAACTGATGAAGATGCTAGAGCGTTTTTGAAATTTATATATGGGTATTTAAGCATAGTAGAAGAAGGCGATGGGACTTTTACTCATAGTGATTTTGTTGAAAAGGTTTCAGAGTTTTATAAGAAGGATTTGGCTAAGGTTATTGAGCTGAGAGGAGAAATGAAAAAATCACCTTAATACATTCATTAAGGTGATTGAAATATTATTCAGCTGGAGGCGTAAATGTACGTTTCTCTAATTCAGCGTCTAGCATAAATAATGCGTTCGAATCGCTTGTAATACGTTTTAATTTTTGAATGATGCTATCGAATGAAGCTTCTTCTTCTACTTGCTCATCGACGAACCACTTTAAGAATGTAATTGTTGCGTGCTCACGCTCATCCCAAGCAATATCAGATAAGTTGTAAATACGCTTCGTTACTTCACGCTCGTGCTCAAGTGCTACTTCAAAAGCGTTCAGTACAGATTCATATTCATTATTAGGATTATCGAATCCAGTAATAATAGCGCGCTCACCGCGGTCATTAATGTAGTTGTAGAGCTTCATTGCGTGGAAACGTTCTTCTTCAGCTTGTACAAGGAAAAAGTTAGCGAATCCATCATAGCTCTCCGCTGTACAGTAAGCAGCCATCGCCATATAAGCATGGGCAGAGTAAAATTCAAAGTTCATTTGATCGTTTAATGCGTCGTGCAATTTTTTAGATAACATAAAATCCCCCTTAGTATTGTGACAAAAATATTATACCATAATTGATAATATTCTCATTTAGATGTTTCGAACCTTTTCGAAAGCTTTGTGACGTGTGCTTCCATAATGTCTTGCAGGTCTAAATCATATTTTTGTGAAAGAATAATAAGATTAGATAGTACATCACCAAGTTCTTCTTTTAGTTCTTGTTTTAGCTCTTCTTCTGTCTTAGCGTCTTCATCAGGACGATCACGACCGATTTCAATAGCGCGAACAACGCGTGAAACTTCCCCAACTTCCTCTGTTAAGAAATTTAACCGAATAAAGGCATTATACTGTGACCAGCTTCGTTTTTCGTAAAATTCCTCAACCCATCTTTGAAATGCAACGATATCCATTTCTTCCTCATCCCCTCAATATGTTGTACAATGTTCATTGTATCATAACAATATATAGTTTCGGGGTGTAGGAATGAGAAAGATTTGTGTGTTTGCAGGTTCCAACTTAGGGGAGAGACCAGAATTTAAAGAGCAGGCAATAGCGTTAGGAAAAATGTTTGTTGAGAACGATTATGAGCTTGTATACGGTGGTTCATGCGTTGGATTAATGGGAGAAGTAGCGAATGAAGTTCTTCGTTTAGGAGGACGTGTAACAGGTGTTATGCCGCGCGGTCTATTCCGAGGAGAAATTGTGCATACAGGATTAACAGAATTAATTGAAGTAGAAACGATGCACGAGCGCAAGGCGAAAATGGCAGAACTTGCGGATGCTTTTATCGCATTACCAGGCGGATACGGAACGTTTGAAGAGTTATTTGAAGTAGTATGCTGGTCACAAATTGGTATACATAATAAGCCGGTTGGTTTATTGAATATAAAAGACTTTTACGGACCGATTTTGCAAATGGTTGAACGCGCAGCGGAAGAAGGATTTATGAATCCGTCAAATAAAGAGTTGATCGTTTCAGCTGAGACGGCAGATAAACTAATTCATGAGATCCAAAATTACGAGCGACCTGTTTTAGGAACGAAGTGGAAGCAGTTATCATAATACAAAATTATAAAGTTTTTTGGAAACACATGTCATTTTATATTGAAAAGGCATGTGTTTTTAATTTGGTTAAATATGTTAATGTTGAGGTATTATGTTTTCGGAAAAGGAGAAATAGATGGAGGAGTTTGTGTATTTAAGGCCGGTTTTTAAATGTATTTTAGCAGCATCTATTCTTGTTATGCTAATTGTTTCAATGCAGAAGAAAAAGCTCATTAATGCGTTTTCGCTTTGGTTTATTTCGATACTATGTATCGGTGTTTCCGCAATCACGTTGTTTATGTCTGGGTTTATTGTTGATGAGTATAATTTAGGTGGAGATGCACAATCGTTTTGTATGTTTATTACGATTGGCTGTATTAATGGTTTGAATTTTATTATTTATTATAGACGGAAATAAAAAGAAGGCATTCCGTATTACTTTGGAATGCCTTTATCATTTTGATTACTTTGTTTTTTATACAGGTACCAGCCACCCCAGCCGCCACCAATTGCTATAACAACGAGGAAAGCATAGTCTTTTACCTCGATACGTATGTTGAAAATATTAGCTATAAGTAAGACAATCCCAACTGTTATTAACGCAAAAAACGCTCTAATTAAGTAGTCTTTCAACTGAACCACTCCCGCCATTTAAGTAGTAAATGATGAATATGGAAAAGCTTTTTGGATCTATTTTACGAAAGGGTGTTTTCTATATTTTAACATAAAGAGGATTGTAATATATTGATAAAAGTAGGGGAGAGGGGTGCTGATATTGTCGTGATTTGTCGGTAAGTCGATATCCTGTGTCGAATCGTCGATATAATGAAAAAATCGTTGATATATTATGAGTTATCGTCGATATATTTGAAAAATCGTTGATATAAATTTCATGTGCCAGCACGCGCGACAACCGCATAGAAAAAAGCGACTCTGAACGAGCCGCTTCCGCTTTTAATGATATCCAGCTCCAGCGGCTAAAATCTCCGGTCATTTCGCTCTCTCGCTCGAAGCAAAAATCGCTTCAAGGTCGAGAGCTTGAAGTGCTCTGCGATTCTGAGCAAGCCGCTTCCGCTTTAAAATCTATTATTGATTCAAGAACGCACGTAGCATCCAAGCGTGTTTTTCTAGTTCTGTGTAAATGCCTAGTAGTAGGTCAGATGTCATTTCATCGTCAGAGTCTTGAGCGATTTCCATGCCTTTTTTCAGTTCGACTAGCATCATTTCGTAGTCTTTCATGATTGCTTCGACCATCCCTTCTGCAGTTTCTCCGTATGCTGCTTCTTGAATAGTAGATATTTCTAGGTATTCTTTCATTGTTGCTACTGGTTTACCACCAATTGCTAAAATGCGTTCTGCAATTTCGTCGATGTGAGTAGCTGATTCTGTATAAAGCTCTTCGAATTTCTCATGTAATGTGAAGAATTGCGGTCCTTTTACGTACCAATGGAAGTTGTGTAATTTTGTGAATAAAACGCTCCAGTCTGCTACTTGTTTGTTTAATACTTCGATTACTTGTTTGTTCATTATGATCAATCTCCTTTTGAGTTGTTATGTGATATCAATTACTAATTTATAATTATTATAATCTAGTAATTGATATAAATCAACCCTTTTGCCGGAATTAATTTGAACAAATTATGAACTGTGTAAATAAAAATCCCTATTACCGTGGAGTAATAGGGATTTGCTTTGATATATAGCTTTTGTTCTAAACGAGCCACTTCCACTCTTAAATGTTATACAGCTTTTTTATTTTCTTCTATATCCTGTCCATCCCAGCATTCTGTATTCTGTAAGCCAGGGATAGAACTTGCAACGAAAACAGGATCTTTTCCTTGTTTCCTTTGCTTAATATAGTCTACTAATGCTGCGTAGGCGAATTTGCTTAGGAATGAGATGGCAATTAAGTTTGTGAATACCATTAGTCCCATGAATAAATCAGCTAAACTCCAAACGGTTTTAAGAGCAGCAATTGATCCGAAGAATACCATTCCGACAACTGCAACGCGATAAATCATTAACCATGCTTTGCTTTCTTTAATGAATGCGATATTTGTTTCACCATAATAGTAGTTTCCTAGTAAAGAACTGAAAGCGAATAGGAAAATAATAATCGCTAAGAAAGTGCTTGCCCACGGTCCAATTTGTGAGCTTAATGCATTTTGTGTTAATTCAATCCCTTCTAAATTCGATCCTTTGTAAAGTCCAGAACATAATACGATAAACGCTGTTGATGTACATACTAAGAATGTGTCTACGAAAACTCCCAATGCTTGAACAAGTCCTTGTTTTACAGGATGAGATACATCTGATGTTGCTGCTGCGTTAGGAGAGCTACCCATACCTGCTTCTGTCGCGAATAGACCGCGCTGAATTCCGAACTTGATTGCTGCTCCAATACCACCAGCGATAGCTTGGTCTAAACCGAATGCACCATTAAATATTTCTATAAAAATGCTTGGTAACATAGTGAAGTTGTTAATAACGACAAAAATAGCCACACCAATATAAATAATTGCCATTGGAGGAACAATCATTTCTGTAATACGTGAAATGCTCTTGATACCACCGAAAATAATAACTGCTACTAATAAAGCTAATAGAGCTCCTACGAGAGTTCGCTCAAATCCAAAAGCATTTTCAAATGCTATTGTTACTGTATTTGCTTGTACAGAATTGAAAATTAATCCGTACGCAACTGTAATAAGAAGTGAGAACCAAACACCCATCCAGCGTTTGTTTAATCCTTTTTCCATGTAATATGCTGGTCCACCACGGAATCTACTTCCATCTTTTACTTTATAAATTTGCGCGAGCGTACATTCTACGAAACTAGTAGCTGCTCCAAGGATGGCGATAAACCACATCCAAAATACTGCGCCAGGTCCACCCATTGAAATGGCTAATGCTACACCAGCTAAATTTCCGATACCGATACGTGCTGCTGCACTTAAGCAAAATGCTTGGAATGGAGAGATGCTATCTTTCTTTTTTTCTTTTCGATTAAATCCTTTACTAATTAAACCGACCATCTCACCGAAATGAGTAATTTGGACGAATTTTAATTTAAATGAGAAATAAAGACCGAAGCCGATTAGCATTGCAATAAGAATATATGACCATAAAATATTATTCGTTACCTCAAGGAATCTGCTAAAGATATCAACCATATAATACACTTCCTTTTTTCCGTAATAAGAAAATTATATGCAAAAAATATACGAGAATCAATTTTTCTAAAAAATCATGTTACATAAATACATTTTGTGTTATGATTATGTTACATCGTAATATTTTTAGAATTATTTACATTTTAAAAAACTAAATGTAAAGCGAGAAAGAGGGGATAATTTGAAAGAAGAAACTTTATTGAAAGTAAGCCTTAAAAGTTTGAAAATGAGAAGTAATATATTTTTTATCATTACATCTGTAAGTATCTTTTTAGGAGCCACTTATTATTACAATAAAAGATTTCCAGGTCATAAGTATCCTGAAGGATTAGAATTTCTAAAGTTGATTGGATGAATAAAAGACAGAAAAACAGAAATTTCAAATAAATGATGTTGTGGAGGAGCTAAATATGAATATTAGAGAAAGTGAACTTCCAGGTATTGGTTATAAGTTTCAAATCGTTACGAAAGGTAACGAAAAGATGGTGATTGTTATTCATGATGATGGGCGTAGAGAAATGTATCATTTTGATTCGGACCATGAAGAAAGTATCTCAAGTATTTCGTTACGTGACTCAGAGGCAAGACAAATCGCAGCAATATTAGGTGGAATGGTATACAAGCCTAGAGCATTAGAAAATGTTGAAATGGTATTTGAAGGTTTAGCGATTGAATGGTTTAAAGTGGAGAATGCTGCTCCAGCGCTTGGAAAAACAATCGGTGATCTTGAAATAAGAAAAACATATAGCGTAACGATCATTGCAGTTATGAAAAAGAATATGAAAAAGCTATTTAATCCAGGGCCAGAAACGGTAATTGAAGAAGGCGATATGCTTGTAGTTTCAGGCGAGAGAGAAGAAATTAAAAAAATTATTAATGAGTTACTTTCGAATAGGGGGACTGACTAGATGGATACGTTAATTTTTGAAGTTGGTACAGCGTTAGTATTAGTTGCAATTGCGGCAGTAATTGCTGGAAAGTTTAAATTCTCAGTCATTCCGTTTCTAATTGTTCTTGGGATGTTAGTAGGACCACATGCGCCGACAATAGGTGTGATCGATTTCAAGTTTATTGAAAGTGCAAGTGTCATTTCCTTCCTTGGACGGATTGGGGTTCTGTTCCTTCTGTTCTATCTAGGGTTAGAGTTTTCGATGAAAAAACTAATTAAATCTGGACGCTCTATTGCAATTGGCGGAACGATCTATATTTTAATTAACTTTTCACTTGGGTTATTATACGGATTTATAATGGGATTCCCTTTACTAGAAATCTTAATTATTGCGGGTATTATTACGATTTCTTCTAGCGCTATCGTTGCAAAGGTGTTAGTGGATTTAAGAAGAACTGGTAATAATGAGACCGAATTAATTTTAGGAATTATCATGTTTGAAGATATATTCCTTGCTGTATATTTATCAGTCGTTTCAGGCTTAGTTTTAGGGGATCATGCTTCCTTCCTAGGTGCTCTGACTTCAATTGGAATTGCTTTAGGATACATGCTTCTATTCTTTATTGTAGCTAGAAAGGCGACGCCGTTATTAAATAAACTGCTCAATATTAGTTCGGATGAAATTTTCATTATTGTAGTATTTGCTTCCTTATTCTTTATTGCAGGATTCTCGGAAACAATTCACGTTGCCGAAGCAATTGGAGCACTTCTATTAGGATTAGTTTTCTCTGAGACAGAGCATAGCGATAGAATTGAACATCTCGTTGTTCCATTTAGAGACTTTTTCGGAGCTATTTTCTTCTTCAGTTTCGGATTAAGTATTGATCCGTTTTCATTAGGCGGAGCGATATGGTTAACGTTAGGTGCTGTTCTTCTTACAATCATCGGAAACTTTGTTGCAGGGATGATTGCAGGGCGACAAGCTGGATTATCTCATAAAGCGTCAACAAATATTGGATTAACAATCGTTTCAAGAGGAGAATTCTCCATCATTATGGCCAATATCGGTATCGCCGGTGGTTTAATGTCAGTCTTGAAACCATTCTCAGCACTATACGTGCTTATACTATCCATCTTAGGTCCACTTTTGACGAAAGAGTCAAAGAATGTATATAAATTTTTAAATAAAATCTTTAAGTGGGATACGAAGGCTAACTAAATTAAAAAAATAAAAGTACAAGATATTTCTTGCTTGTACTTTTATTTTTTGCAATGAAAACAGTAAAGAGAGGTACATGATGTTAGGAGAGTTGATTCATTCTGTTTTAGTTTTTCTAGAAGGACTTGGTTATTGGGGAATTATGCTTGGATTAATGCTAGAGGTTATCCCAAGTGAGATTGTATTATCTTATGCAGGTTATTTAGTATCAACAGGAAGCATTACATTTTGGGGCGCTGTCGCATTCGGTACAATTGGTGGTGTAATCGCGCAACTATTCATTTATTGGATCGGTCGATACGGAGGAAGACCTGTTCTTGAGCGATATGGAAAATATATTTTAATTCAGAAGAAACATATTGATTATGCGGAATCGTGGTTTAATCGTTACGGAACTGGTGTTATTTTTACAGCACGTTTTATTCCGGTTGTGCGTCATGCTATTTCGATACCAGCGGGTATTGCAAAGATGTCACATGCTAAGTTTATTACGCTAACTACATTAGCTGTTATTCCGTGGTCAATTGTATTTGTATATTTAGGTTTTAAATTAGGAACAGAGTGGGAAAGTATTAATAAAGTCGCTGGGCCATATGTGAAATACTTTGCACTTGCTGCTATTGTTTGTGCAATTGGTTACTTTGTATTAAAAAAAATGATGAAAAAAAAGTGATTACGAAAAAGGAATCTATGTCGGCATAGATTCCTTTTTTATCCCACTTTAATGGGCAGTAAGACCCCCACCTCAAAGTGCAGCGAGAGCAAAGAAGTTAGGTGGGGGTCGGGCTGCCCATAAAAGTCCGATTGGTGAGGGCTGATTAAAGTTTCACTTTATTGGAATTTTTTCAAGGATGAAAGAATACGTTTAATATTTACCATATTGTGGCATACATATAGAAAAAGGGTGCTTGGAAAGGGGAATAAAGAGAAATGGAACTCCAGTTTCAAAATGTATATCAACAGGTGGAGAATTGGTATGTGTTGGATTCGGAGCTTCCTTGGGATGTCAAAAGACTTAGAGACGATTTGTTTTCACTCATTGAAGTATGTAAAACGCCAGTTATTTTTTGTGATACGTGTGATGCGAATCATGTTCTTCTATCATTAGGAGAAGAAGAAGAGGAATTTTTATTCCCAGTAGGTGGCTTTTATCATAAAGAAAAACAATTAATTTTTGTTTGTATGTGGGAAGAGTATGAGCAAGTGCTCAAAACACTACTGCATGAATTTCGCCATGCAATGCAACATAAGAGAGACATATTGTATGTTGGAAGTGAATTGTACGAAGATAGATGGATTGAGAAAGATGCGAGAAAGTTCGCGGAGAGGAAGTTAGATGAATATAAAAATAGAAAGTTAATGTAAAGCATAGTGGAGAAATGGCGCTGTGCTTTCTTTTGCACTTACTAAAAATAAGTGATTGACTTTTATAAAGTTTAGTTCTAAACTAGTGGTATGAAACGAGCGAGGTGATGAAATGAAAACAGAAGATAGGCTCGGATTACTATTATGGTTTCGTTTATCACGTTTTTATAACAAAAGTATTCGTGAGACGAATCAGCATTTGAAAGAATGGAATGTATCTGCCGCTCAGTTTGATGTACTAGCTCAAGTTGGAGGGCATGATCGTTTGACGCAGCAAGAGCTTGGAAATAAGCTATTTGTTACGAAGGGAAATATCACGCAGCTTTTAAATAAAATGGAGCAGCTCGAGTGGATTCGTCGTGAACAAGAAGGTACTACAAAATATATTTCGTTAACAGAAAAGGGAAGAGCTTTATATGAGGAAATCGTCCCGCCTCAAGAAACATTCCAAGCGGAGCAGTTTCAAAATTTAAATGTAGAAGAACAACATCAATTATTACAATTACTAAAAAAGTTACAGTGAGAAAAATTTTAAAATAAATCTTGAATTCGAGATAATATGAGGTGAAGGATATGTTTAGAAAAGTTGATCATAAAAATATGGGAAGAGCAAATCACGGTTGGCTAAATACACATTTTCATTTTTCATTTGCGAATTATTATAATCCTAATAACATGAACTTCGGTGCATTACGTGTTATTAATGATGACTTAGTAGCACCACAAACTGGTTTTGATATGCATCCCCACCGCGATATGGAAATCATTTCGTACGTTGTAGATGGTGCTTTAACACATGAAGATAGCATGGGGAACCGCGGAACAATTGAGCGAGGACATGTTCAATATATGAGTGCTGGCACAGGTGTATTTCATAGTGAGCATAATTTAGGAAATGAAACACTACGTTTATTACAAATTTGGATTTTACCAGATCGTGCGGATCATAAACCAAACTATGGTGAGTTTACATTTGATTGGAGCAAGCGTGAAAACGAATGGTTTCATATGGTATCGCCAATAGACGGCGGGGCACCAATTCAAATTCACCAAGATGCGAATTTATATGCTTTATCGTTAGATGCTGGAAAAGAAATTCGTTTTCCTGTGAAAGAAGGCCGTCAATTATATCTTGTACAAATTGAAGGAAGTAGTGTAATAAATGGTGAGACACTTGTTATGCGTGATGCAGCAGAAGCGGTGGAAGAAGATATTCATATTGAAGCGAAAGAGCAATCTCATTATTTAGCAATTGAATTGAAAAAACAATAAAATGTTTGAAAAGAGGACATCCGATAGATGTCCTCTTTTTTGAGTGGAATTGTCAGAAAAAACTTTCTCAATTTTTCAGTAAAGGTATCACCTTGAAAAACAAGAATTGTATAAAAGTGTCAAAAATCTTTATGGGAATGGGGAATGTTATAGTGAAAAAGAAAGTCATTTCATCAGCATTAGCGTTAACTGTTATCGCCGGGGGATTTGGAACATTTGGAGCAACGACAACGAAAGCGGAAGAGCAAAAAATTCAATACCATCAAGAATTTAAAACGCCTGCATACATAGGTGAAGAATGGAAAGCACCGGAAGGACTAGATAAAAAAGAGACGGTCTTTCAATATTTAGAGAGTAAGAAAGATATGTTCAAATTAGCAGGAAATATTGATAAACATTTCAATGTCGTTGGGGAAGAAAAAGATGCTGAATCTGGCACAACACACGTGAAGCTAGTTGAGAAACATAATAACATCCCTGTGTATGGTTCAGATCAAACTGTTACACTAGATAAAGAAAATAATGTAAAAGCATTCTTCGGACAAGTGATTCCGAATTTAGAGGATAAAAATATCCCTGCGTTTGCAAATATTAGCGCAGAGCAAGCAGAAACAATTGCAAAGGCAGATATTGAAAAAGAAGTTGGTAAAGTAAAAAGTTATGACGGTGTGAAAAAAGATTTATTTGTGTATGAAAAAGATGGAAATTACTATCTTGCATATTTAGTGAAAGCGTCGATTTCAAAGCCAGCTCCAGGATATTGGCATTATTTTGTTGATGCGACAAATGGAAATGTGATTGAGAAATATAATGCTGTAGATAACATTACTGGATTTGGTTACGGTGTATTAGGTGCTAGACAATCATTTGAAATTGCTCAAGATACGAAAACAGGACAATTCAACTTGTTTGATGGTAAACGAGGACAAGGTATTCATACATTTGATGCAGAAAATATGGATGAAAACTTGTTTAATTTATTCTCACAATGGCTTGGATATACAGGAGAAGAAGTTGAAAGTAAATCTAAGTTCTTCGAAGATAAAGCTGCAGTTGATGCGCATGTAAATGCAGGAAAAGTATATGATTACTACAAAAAGACATTTAATCGTAACTCTTTCGATGATAAAGGCGCGAAGCTTATTTCGACTGTTCACGTTGGAGAAAGCTGGAATAACGCAGCTTGGAATGGTGTACAAATGATGTATGGTGATGGCGATGGAAAAACATTCATTCCATTATCTGCTGGACTAGATGTTATCGGTCACGAATTAACACACGCTGTAACTGAACATACAGCAAATCTTGTTTATAAAAATGAATCAGGTGCGTTAAATGAATCATTATCTGATATTATGGGTGTCATGGTTGAGAAGAAGAGCTGGGATTTAGGTGCTGATATTTATACACCTGATAAACCTGGTGATGCACTTCGATCTCTGAAGGACCCAGCATCTATTCCAAATCCATTAAAACCAGGTGAAGGTTACCCAGATCATTACAATAAGCGCTACACTGGAACAGCTGATAATGGCGGTGTTCATATTAACAGCAGTATTAACAATAAAGCTGCATACTTAGTATCTGAAGGCGGCGAGCATTACGGTGTGAAAGTAACAGGAGTAGGCCGTGAAGCGACAGAAAAAATTTATTACCGTGCTCTTACGAAATATTTAACTGCAAACTCTGACTTTAAGATGATGCGTCAAGCGGCACTTCAGTCAGCTGAAGATTTATATGGTAAAAACTCTAAAGCTGTACAAGCTGTAACGAAAGCTTACGACGCAGTAGGCGTAAAATAATAAGAGAAAAAGACCTGACTAAGATGTCAGGTCTTTCTTTATCCCGCTTTAATGGGCAGTAAGACCCCACCTCAAAATTCAGCGAAAGCAAAGAATTTAGATGGGGGGCGGGCTGCCTATAAAAGCCCGATTGGTTCAACTAATAATCAGTGGGGGATGAAGTCCCCCCACTGATTAAAGTTTCACTTTATTTAGTCGCGAATACCTAATGCGATTTTCGCCATACGTGACATGCGTTCTTTAGACCATGGTGGATTCCAAACGACATTTACTTCTATTTCATTGACTTCAGGTACGTTCGTTGATAATACTTTTTTTACATCTGATACAATTTGCCCAGCCATTGGACAACCGATAGAAGTCATCGTCATCGTAATGACAGCATTATTATTTTCATCTGCTGTAACGTCATAAACTAATCCAAGATTAATGATATCAACACCTAGTTCTGGATCAATAACAGCTTCTAAATTCGCATATAATTTATTTTCAAATGCTTCTTGTGACATAAGTAGCACCCCCTGCATTTTAATGATATCGATTCTCATTATAACGGAAATATGTATAATATGCAGGAAATGAGCTCAAAAAAATATCCCTTTTGGAAGAGGGATATTTTTTAAAGGCTATTCAGTTTTGAAGTGTGATACGAGTTGATCTAATTCTTCAACTGTTTGCTTCATTTGTTTAGCTGTTTGTGTCATCTCATTCATCGTAATGACTTTTTGCTCAGCAGATTGTGCTGTTGCCGCTGTTTCACTAGATACTTCAGTCGAAATAGAAGCGATGTTATTCAGTGAAGCGTTCATTTCTTCAGCACTTGCAGCCATTTCTTCAGCAGTTGCTGAGATGTCTTGCATTTGAGTAGATACTTTATTTACTTGCTCCACAATCGTTGTGAAAGAATTACCAGCTTCACGAATAACATGAATGCCTTCAAATGCTTCCGAACGACCTTGTGACATCATAGAGCTCGCAGTTTCAGTGTCTTGTTGAATTTGATGTAGTAATTGGTTAATATCTGTTGCCGCAGTTTTAGATTGTTCAGCAAGTTTTCGAACTTCGTCAGCTACGACAGCGAAACCTTTTCCTTGTTCGCCAGCACGAGCTGCTTCGATAGATGCATTTAAAGCAAGTAAGTTTGTTTGTTCCGCGATATTAGAAATAGATTGTACAGCTGTATCAATATATTTCGTGTGGGTGATTAGACGTTCGACCACTTCTGACGTAGCATTTACAGCGTCATGTATCGTTGTCATTTGTGAAACGGATTTTTGAATAACCGAACTTCCGTCGTTAGCTTGTTCAGATGTAGCTACAGCAAGTTCAGTTACAGATGAAGCAGATTCAGCAATTCGCTGAACACTTACTGCCATATCGTCCATTGCAGTTGAGCTTTCTTCCATGCTAGAGGCTTGCGATTGAATACTTTCATTTAAGTTGGACATCGAGCTTTGAACTTTTATTGTTGCCTCGCGTGATATATTCGTCTTTTCTAGCATATTTTCAGAAGCGCTTTGTACTTCTACAGATGTTTTTTGAACACGATTAATGATATGTTGTAGGTTTTCTAACATTTTATTAAATGATGTTGCGATCGTACCAATTTCATCATTACTATTTACTTGTAGACGGGCTGTTAAATCACCTTCTTGAGATGATAATTCCTTTAGTTTACTATCAATTTGTTGAATTGGTTTTACAAGTTTACCAGAGAACCACCATGCAAGAATAATAGCTACGATAATACAAATAACAAGTGATAAGAAGACAACATATTCAATTTGTAGTGAAGATTGATCAATTTTTTTGATAGATTGATCACGTAATTTAGCTTGTTCATTACTATAATTTGTGAAGTCACCAATTACTTTATAAACGGTACCATTTTCTGCATAAGCTACTTGTAAAGCCTCTTCCCACTTTTGTTCTTTTGCAAGAGGGAAAACTTTTTCTTCAATAAATTTTCTCCAAGTGGATCCTGATTCCATTGTATTTTTCATGGACTCAGAAACATTTGGATTAGAAAGAAGCTTATCTTTTGTATTCTCAAGCTCTTTACTCATCGAATTAAACTTATCAAATTCAACTTGATCATGCTGTAATAAATACCCTCTTAAAGCAGAGAGCTGTACTTGATAAGCATCCCCGCGCTCTTTTAATTGTGTTGCAAGGGGAGAAATTTCTTTTTGTAATGCTTCAGCTTGACGAGATTGATCAATAGCAAAAAATAAAATAAAAGCTAAGGCGATGCCAAATAAAGCGCAAATCGTTCCCATCATGAACATTAGTTTTTTTCGAATGCTAATAAAACTCATATGATAAAAGCCTCCTTTGTGAAATCATAGTATTAGAATTAATTAATGTAAAAAATTGAAAGAAAGCTTTACCCCATTTGGAATAAAGCTTTCTTCTTTCCTTTAGGAATTATAGCAGACGTAATGAGAGATAGAAAGAGATATTTTAATAGTTTGGAGCTCCTAGAAATATAAATGAAAGTTTCGCTTTAAATGTTTGTTTTGAAATGAGAAACGAGAACTTCAAGTTCTTGTACGGTCGTTTTCATTTCAGACGCTTTTTTAGCAACGACACTCATTTTGTTTACTTGGTCACCAGCTGAAGTTGCTGTTTGTGATGTTTCGGCGGCAACTTCATTTGAAATAGAAGCAATGTTATTTAAAGCTGCATTCATTTCTTCAGAACTTGCGGCCATTTCTTCAGCAGTTGCAGACATTTCTTGTATTTGTGTAGAGACTTTGTTAATGTGGTTAACAATTTCTGAGAATGAAGATCCAGCGGTACGAATGACTGTAATTCCTTCAGAAGCCTCTGATTGGCCTTGCTCCATCATTTCATTTGCTATTTTTGTATCTGCTTGAATTTGATGAAGTAAATGATTAATATCAGTTGCTGCTAATTGAGACTGTTCAGCAAGTTTTCGCACTTCATCGGCAACAACAGCGAATCCTTTCCCATGTTCGCCAGCACGGGCTGCTTCAATTGAAGCATTTAAAGCAAGTAAATTCGTTTGTTCCGCTATATTAGAAATAGATTGAAGTGCAGTATCAATATGATTGGTGTGCGTAATGAGTCGCTCTACTACTTGTGATGTAGCATTAACAGCATCGTTAATGGTATGCATCTGTGTAATAGATTTCTCAATGACTTTATTCCCACTATCTGCTTTTTCTGAAGTTGTAACAGCTAGGCTAGCAACAGAAGAGGCAGATTCTGCAATACGCTGAACACTCGTTGCCATATCGTCCATTGCAGTTGAACTTTCTTCTATGCTGGAAACCTGTGAACGAATATTATGTTCAAGAGCATTCATAGTTTCCTCGGTTTTTGCTGTGTTTTCCATAGAAGCAGTTGTTTCAATAAACACATTTTCAGACGCTTCTTTTACACTTGTGGATGTTTGTTGCACTTGTTGTATGATACGTTGTAAGTTAGCGAGCATTTGATTAAAGGAATTGGCGATATCACCGATTTCATCTTTACTCGTTACGTGCAATCTAGCTGTTAAATCGCCATCTTGAGAAGCTAATTCTTTTAATTTCTCATCAATTTGTCGTATCGGTTTAACGAGTTTACCAGAGAACCACCATGCTAATAAAATCGCCGTTATTGTACATGTAATGAGGGAGAAGAAAATAATATATTGAATAAGAGATGAAGAAGACTCTACGTCAGCAATTAATGCGTCACGTTTATCATTTTCTTCATTTGTATATTTAGTAAAACGACTTAAAAGGTCGTTTACATAATCGGTTTGAGCCAAAGCGATTTTGGATGCTTCGTCCCATTTTCCTTCGCGAGCGAGAGGAAGGACTTCATTATCTATAACGCTTCGCCATTTTGCCCCCATTAAAATCGCTTCTTTCATTCCTTCTGGAAGCTTTTTATCACTTGTTACTTTTTCTCTAGTATCAGCTAGTTTTTTTCCTTCTCGGTTGAATTTATCCAATCCTTTTTGATCATGTGATAGTAAATATTCTTGTAAGCCAGCAACTTGTGCTTGGAACCAATCGCCACGTTCTTTTAAAATTGTTGCTCTTTTTGATACATCATTTTTTAAGGTTTCGACTTCATTTGCTTGATTCATGGCGAATGAAAGAATAACAATAAGAGCAATGCTAAATAAGGAACAAATGCTTAAGAGTGTGAAGAGTAGTTTTTTTCGAATACTAACATATTTCATCGTTACCCCTACCTTTTAAAAACTATTTATTATAATTTATAAATATTTATACAGAATTAATAAAAACATTATTATGAAGTTATTAATCTGTTCAATGAAAATTATAGCAGATAATGGAAGATAGCAAATCAGTATGAGTAAATGTTCTTAAAATGTATACATTTGTATATCAAAAAATTCATAAATAAAAATTAGAAATCCTATTGTAATTTGAAATAACATCATGTATACTTCTAATTAGTTGATAACGATTATCAGTATCAACTATAAACATTACTCTTCGTTATGTTGGTCATACCCCTTTTTGACGACGTAAGTCAGAGACGAAATGTTGAAATATCTTGTGTCCTATTCTACAGAATTATGGTAATCTCCAACCTCAACTTATATGCGTGAGCATGCAAAAAGGATCCTATCCGTGAAGGGATCCTTTTTTGCATGCTGTCGCAATTAATGTATATAAACCAGGCACACGCTCTTCCATTCCTTCCGGTGCAGTAGGAGGGAAGACCCATCTTTGATGAGACCCGTGTTCTTCAACTAGTTTTTCAATTTTAAAATGTGCTTCTGCAAGTGTTGTAATAATTTCTCCTAGCGTCCAGCGACGGATGGTTGTTTTAGGTAACGATTCTTTCTGCGCTTCTGTAAGAAGAATGCTATAAGCAACATCATCTTCCATTAATTCTTCATCAAAATAATTTCCATTAGCTCGAAATGATGGGTGGTCGCTCCCTAATAATTTTGTGTAAACAGGATGATAGTCACGAAGGATAAGCATTCCATTTCCTTTCAGTAAGGTAGCAATTTTTTGAAAGAGCGGTTTTAAATCTAGAAAGTAATGGAGTACACCAAGTTCCAGCAATACGATATCAAATGATTCGGAGAGCGGTGCATGTAATACATCAGAAACGACATACTGGATAGAGACCCCAGCTGCTTCTGCAAGTTCATTTGCATATTTTGCATTACTGGCTGAAATATCAACAACTGTTACGTCAGCTCCTAAAAGAGCGAGAGCAACGGCTTTATTGCCTTTTGAACCGAGTAAATTAATAATACGTTTTCCTTTTGGAGATTGTATATAAGGTAAATAGTGATCTACTTCGCGCATGGGATCCTCTATAAGCTTTTTCGCATAATCAGCTGGCGCCCCATGGCGATTCGTCCAAGCTTCATACGCAGCTGCATTCCAGCTTTTTTCATTACGCGCGCTTAGTTGTTTTTGATTCAATCGTATCACTCCTTTTGTGAACGTATAGTTATTCTATGAGAAGGTGGGATTTCCTCTTCTTTCTGAATAAAAGTTTGATTTTTCTGTGATTAAGTCGTAAAATACATTGCCCAATAGAATCGATAGTGTGCAGCCGCTATTTGAACGAATTGATGTAAAACAAATTGAGTGTGAGATAGAAAAGCTATTTAGTGCGTTAAAGTGAGATAGAGAAAAAGACCTTTCAAATATATGAAAGGTCTTTTGTTAGGCAGTAGGATTCTCTTTCTTATCCTTTAAGAAGAAAAGAACAGCAAGGATTACGAGAATAATAGCTGCAATATCATATGTTATTTTGAATGTAGTATTAAAGTTTAAGTACTCTACTAAAGGAGTTTTGACTGCCCCAGCATATATACAGATGGGAATGAGGAGCAAATCGTAAAATTTCTTTTCTTTCATATATCTTATTAGGAAGAAGATACACATAATAGCAAAAAAGGCTACGCTTAAAATAGTCATTTATACCTCCAAATAGATTTGAAATTATACCACATTGTAACTGTATTTACATTTATATGCAAGTCTCTATTCTCACGCACTATGCACGCTACTACGTTTTTTTTCTCTCCTAGCCGTAAGGAGCTGAGGAGTAAAAATCCCAAGTAGTATAAAGATAATCCCGATCCACTGCATGAAGGTTACGACTTCATGTACAAGTGTAATAGAAGCGATAATGGCTGTTGGTAATTCAGCTGCTCCTAGTATTGTACCAAGTCCTGTTCCAACTTTCGGTACGCCAATTGAAAAACAAATGACAGGTACGACAACGCCGAACAATCCGAGGAAGAAGGCGTATTTCCAGAGACCAGCTTGTAAGGTACCGTCTGTTAAAAAGGTTGGCGGGAAGAATAAGCATACGATAAGAGTAGCGCTTGTTGTCATAAGGAAGCTTTTCGTATAAGCTGGAACTTCTGTAGCAACGCGCCCACTTGCAAATACATAGAATGAAAAAGAGACAGCGGCCAATAGGCCAAAGATAATACCTTTTGTGGAAAAGTTTTGTCCGAGACCTTCAAAGACACCGCCTGCAAACAATGTTCCAGCAAATAAAATAAGGATAGATATAACTTTCTCACGGCTTGGAAATGTACGGTTTGCAATTGCCTCAATGACTACACCAATCCATGTGAACTGGAAAAGCAGGACGACAGCGATAGATGCTGGTAGTTCTTCTACAGAAATAGCATAGAAGATACCGGTCATACTCATTGTCGTTCCAACTGTTAGCAAGGAAAAGAATTGCTTTTTTGTTACTTTATGACGTGAAACGAAAAGAACGAGCAGAAGAAGTCCAATCCATCCGAAGACATATTGTCCTCCTAATAGTTGATGTGCTGAAAATCCATCAATGAATCCGAGTTTAAAAATAGTTGAAAGTACGCCGTAGCTACAAGCTCCGAATAAAACGAGTAATGAATACTTAAATTTCTCCATGAAAATCCTCCTTTTACATAATAAAAAACGCCCGCTATCCAAATAAGGATAACGGGCGAACGAAACAGAGTCATATACTCTACAAAATTCCGCCACTCATACGAAGTATGAATTTGGGGTATGAAATTGTAGTAGGTTTTTTACATTGCTTTTGGGAATACAATAGAACATTTTACACCTTGAGGTGTGTTTTGTATACCGTAAGGAAATTGATGTTTATCTAGTATTTGTTTTACAATGTATAACCCAAGACCACTACCTTGTACTAAGCCATGTTTGTCAGGGTTTGCGCGATAGAACGGTTCAAATAAATGGGCAAGTTTATCTTCATCTATTTGTGAACCTGTATTTAATACTTCTAATGCGTAACCGTTGGGCTTTTCATAAAGCTTTATATAGACATGCTGATGGTCAATTGTATAATGAATTGCATTTGAAATAATGTTAAAAATGGCAGTTTGAATAAATTTAGGATCAGCTAAAACTTGTACATCTTGTTTAATATTAGATTGAACATTTAATTGCTTTACAGATACGAAATAATCTACTTTCTTCATAACATCCTCAATAATATTAGTTAATGAGATAACTTTTAAATCTGGTTTAAATTGAGGGTTTTGTATTTTGGATAATTCCGACATTTTTTCCGTTAATATGTTAATATCTTGCATCATTTCATAGGAGCGTTTTAAATATTTATCTCTATCTTTATAAGCTCCAATCCCGTGAATCATGCCATCTAGTTGCCCCATAACGGCTGCGATTGGTGTTTTTAATTCATGGGAAACCATAGACATAAATTCTTTACGAGATTGTTCTAATTGCTGCTCCTTTTTGAGTTCATTTCTTAAATCTTGGTTGCTTGCATGTAAATTCTTCACTATATTTGGTACTTGTGAAGCAGCTACTTGTAAATTAAAATCTGTTTGATCAGTATTTTTGTTAAGTAGCTTTTTATCTGAGAAATCAAGATTCATAATATCTTTTAAAGCTTCACTCATATATTGAAAAGGTTTAGCAATTAGTTTTGCATAAATTAAAGATCCGAGCAGAGATAATGCAAGCATTGTTGCGCCAATATGTGGAGCTAATTGCTGCAGTACATCTGTTAATTTTGGATTATCTTGTGCATCATTTGTTTTACTTGCTGCATTTTGTTTATGTAAGGCATCATTATTAGTAGCGACTTGCTTTTCCATTTCTGTAAGTGGAGCAGAAGCGCTATTTTTCCCCGAAATATTTTGAGTATGTTCTTTTGCTTTTGCAGTTTGGCTAGGCTGCAAAAGGTGATTGATAGCTGTAGAGAGTGATTTATAATCTATAACCGAAGATTGAAAATTAAAAATGTCTCCCTGTGATCCAGCTTTATTTTGATTCGTTTTACTTTGGTCGTTTTGTTTATTTGAATTCGCTTGTTCTGTAGTTAGCGCTCCATTTTCTTTTGCAAAACGTTCTTTATCATAGTTTGAAGCTAGGAAGTAAATAATTTGATAAAGACAAAGTGATAAAAGAATACAAAATAATAAGGTTTTGATGAAAATATTTTTGGTGATGTTGTCTTTGCTACGATTCGATTTTGTAGCCAATGCCTTTCACCGTTTTAATATAAGGAATTCCTAATTTTTTTCGTAAGTTTTTAATATGTGTATCTATAACTCTTACATCACCATAATGTTCATAGCCCCATACCTTATTCAACAAATCACTTCTTGATAATACTTTTCCCCGATTTTGCAGTAAAGTATAAATAATTTCAAATTCTTTTGTTGTCAATTCAATTTGATTACCATGAACATAAGCGGCATATGCTGTAGAATTTAACATCAATTCATGGAATTGTAGTATAGTTGCAGCTTCGGCTTCCTTCGTTGCTGCCCTTCTTAATACAGCTTCTACACGTTTAATAAATACGGTGTAATGAAACGGTTTCGTAATATAGTCATCAATACCTAATTCAAATCCTTTAATTTCACTTTCTTCATTATGTAAGCCTGTTAACATAATGATTGGTACATCGGATTGTCCTCGCATAATTTTACAAATACTATAGCCATCTATATCTGGTAACATCACATCAAGGAGGACAAGGTCGTATGAATTTTTTTGGAAAAGAAGAATGCCTTCTGTTCCAGCGCCAACGACATCAACGGTAAAGTTTTGTGCCATTAGAAATTCACGAATGAGTTCTTGTATATCTGGGTTGTCTTCAATCACCAGTATATGCGTCATAGTAACACCTCCTAAATAACGCTTTTTACTGCAATATTCGAATTCATCATTTTTTCGATGACTCAGATTGTTTATACATATAATAAGCCCCCGCCATAAAATAATCATGAAAGTAGCAAGGGGAGTTGTTTAGTGAAACTGAATATTTAAGAATTACAGTAATTCTATTATAGTATGTATTGTAAAATTTATAAAATATTATAACTGTATAATTTTAATATCCATGTTTATCAATGTTTTGATGTTGTTTAACGAAACCTATTCTTATTATATATGTAAATACAGTTGTTTTGCTACTGTAAATGAAGAAATAAAATAAGCCAAGACATAAAATTCTTGGCTACACGTAAATCGTGTTGATAGGTTATTTTACAGTGACAGTAGCCTGCTGGGGAATACGCTCAAATAACCAGTGTATATCATTGTTATACATACGAATACAACCTAGTGTTGTCCATTTACCGATTGCCTGATTATTGTTCGTACCATGAATCGCATAAGTTGTTCCGTAAGTTCCTGCCATGTTTAGTCCGAGCCAACGATCACCAAGTGGATTACGTGGATCTCCGCCTTTAATTTTGCCTGTATAATAAGGACGATTTTTAATTTTATTTACGATTTGGAAAGTGCCTTTAGGTGTAGGAGTAGTTGCTTTACCAGTAGCGACAGTAAAACTTTTTATGAATGTTCCATTTTGATAATAATCCATTTTATTTAACTGCGTGTTTACAATTAGTTGAGCGTTCGTTGTAGCTGCCTCAGCATTTGTGAATGGGATAGTTAAAAATCCTAATGATAATAGTGCGCTTAATAATAGTTTTTTCATTATATTCTCCTTTTTGCTATTGTGATAGTCTTACATACAATGAATTTGCAAACCTCTTAATACTTTATTTACATTTTCATCTAATGTTTCAAAGAAGGTAGTAATCTTTGGATTCTGTTTGTTGTTTTTATCAATGAGCAATCTTTCGTTTAATAAAAGTTCACCGTGTAGTCCAAAACTTTGCACTTGAATATTTAGTTCATCTTCAGTTTCAGAAATAACTGGTAAGAAGTAGTGGAAAGCTTTCGTTGGAATGATGTAACTTTTGCCAATCATGCTTTCTTGATTTGAATTAATCCATTTTTTCGTAACGATTTTAATGTTCTTTTTTGAAACGATAAAAGACAGTGTTGTAGATTTTGTTAAACTTACGTCAAATTCATTTGTTTCACATATGTGTAAATTAAAAACGGTTTCATTTTGATGAGATTCAACATTTGTATTAATAAAATCGTGCATTTTATAAGCTTCCATTTCTTATTCACCCTTTTTTCAATTTCGAAAAATGACTTATATTTATTCAATTTAATGCTTAGTCATATATTGGTTAAATTTTTCAACAAATTCCGATATAATCTTACAATACGTATATGAAGCTAATATGAAGTTAGTATGAGTTTGTGATGGTTTTTTATTGAGAACAAAATAAGATGGTTGTTAAGTGTTAAAAAATGGATAAAAAATGCATATTAAGTCCGTGTTTCACTCGGTATATATTTGTTAATTTGTTTTTAAATGAACGTACATAGAAGTAAATAAAGAACGGGAAATTTTAGTGTGATCCTTACAAAAATGTAATAAAAATGTAAGCTATTGTGATAGTTATTTCGACAATTTTTTTATACAATAATAGTAAGAAGTTGTACGTGATGGAAAGGAGAGATGACATGGAATGGATTCATGAATTATTTCAGCAATACGGGTACTATGTTGTACTTGTTGGTTTGCTGTTAGAATATATTGCACTTCCGTTTCCGGGAGAGCCAACGTTAGCATATGCGGGATTTTTAGCACATAAAGGTGATTTAAGTTTACCGATTTTAATTATCCTATCCTTTATTGGGACAAGTGTAGGAATGACAATCCAATACTTTTTAGGAAATAAATTAGGAATGCCCTTTGTTCAAAAGTATGGGAAATACGTATTTTTAACACAGAGAAAAATCGACTTAACAAGAACGTGGTTTGATAAGTATGGATACTTCCTAATTTTTATCGGTTTCTTTATTCCTGGTGTACGTCATTTTACAGGATATTTTGCAGGAATTATTAACTTACCGTTCCGCCGTTTTGCGATTACAATATACTCAGGTGCTCTATTTTGGGTATCATTCTTCTTAATTGGTGGTTACTGGTTAGGTGGAAACTTACATGATATTTTTGGAGCGCTAGAAGGTCACATCGGTAAAATCATTTTTGGAGTGATTGTGATTGTAGCAATTACGTTAGGAGTTCGTTTCCGTAAACAGTTAAAACGAGCATTATTACAAAACGCAAGTTAATATGGAATCCATTCTATGTCAAAAATTAGGAAGGCAGTGCAAATGCACTGCCTTTTTTATTTTCCAATCTATTTTAATAAGTTTTTGTTTACCTGTTTAAAACTTCATAGATTATCTTGTCAATTATTAACGTCAAAATGACAATTATAATTGACAAAAATAAGGATATTATTTACAATTTTAATTAAATAAATGAAAAAGAGGGAAGACATGAAGCTTCAAAATCGAGTGAGAGAATTGCGAGCAAAGCATCGTTTATCACAAGGGGATTTAGGGAAAGCGATTGGATCATCACGGCAAACGATTAGTTTAATTGAGCGTGGTGATTATGCACCATCTATTGTATTGTCATTAAAAATCGCACAAATTTTCAATGTACCGGTGGAGGAAATATTCACGTTAGTGGAGGGGGAAGAGGATGATGAAGAGTAAAGTAAAGGGGAAAATGGCGGCTATATTGAAGTTGTTAGTAGGAGCGGTATGCGGCGGGTTTATAGGATATATAGTAGGAGATATTGCAACAGAGGGAACTAGTAAAATATCTCCTGTTATTAGCATTGGCATGATGAGTTTATTTGGCGTAATAGCTATATATTATATTTGGAAGCGTACAAGAGCGCTCGCACAGACGAAAGATGAAGAAGAAAATGTTAAGGGACGAAGATTAGGGATAGCGCTTATTTATTTTCGAGTAATGGAAATTGTTATTCCATCATGGTTTATGTGCTCAGTTATTGCTTTTTATAGAACGTATACAAGTGAGGGGAACTTGCTCTTTGTTAGTGTAAGTATTGTTGTATCTACAGTGTGCTTTATTGCTATAACTTGGTTAGGATCTGTAATGAGAAAAAGGTATAACGCTCTATATCCAGATCAGAGTGTAACATATTCTCAGTCAATGGAAATGTGGGCGAAAAACGCAGATGAAGGCCAAAAACAAATTGTTCATGAAGCGGGATATAAAGCATATCGCTATACAAATATGACACTTGCCTGTGTGTGGTTAGTGGCGAGTGTGTATGCACTTTTAGATGGGAAAGATTATTTTATGGTCATTATGATTTCGTTCGTTTGGGTTTTACATGTTGGAACATATATGTACGAAATGCATAGAAAAATGATTTATTAAGGGGAGAAAAAGGTGGATATTTTAAGAAGGCCAGCTGGTTCACTGACAGTAGCACTAATTCTGTCCATTTTATACGGAGTAATCCGAACAGGAAAATTAGAAGTAATGTTGAATATATGGACAATATTTGGAATTGCATTATTAGTGTTAGCCATTCATGAGCTAGGACACGTAGTATTCGGTTTAATAGGTGGTTTGAATTTTAAATTTATGACAGTAGGGCCGATTACTTTTCAAAAAGAGAAGGGGAAAGTACGTATTCGAGAAAATAAATTGTGGATGTACTTTGGAGGCGTCGTAAGGTTAGTGCCGCCCTCTATAGAGACACCGAACCTTTCAAAAAAATGGGCATGGATGACTTTAGGTGGACCAATGACAAGTTTACTATTTGGTATTACTTTCGGTTACATATATATGGTGAGTTATTATCAATATCTTTTATATTTTTCCTTTTTCCATTTTGCAATCTTTGCGGTTACAATTGTGCCGATAAAAGGAACGCTTATGAGTGATGGTATGCAATTTCTTATTTTAATTAAAGGTGATGCAAGAGCTGAGCGACATTTACATAACATTCAAGTATCAAGTGAGTTATTTAGTTATAAGAGGCCGAAAGATTGGAATGAGAGATTAGTAGAACAGAGTGAAGATAAACTAAAAGAAAATAAAAGTATAAGAGAGATTATGAGCGGACTTATGCTCGTCTTCCTTGCTCGTTCGGATCAAAATGGAATGGAACAAGCGATACCGTATGTAGAACAAATCGTGAAACTCCCTGTAACGAAAGAAAATAAATTTTTCGTTAGTAGTTTTCATAGTTGGTATCTTTTATATAAAGCTCTTTATGAGATGGATCGTCTTTCTCTGCAAGAAGCGAAGGAACATGGGAAGGTGGTTACAAAAATAGACTTACACGGGTATTATCGCACACAAGCGATTGTTACATATGTAGAGAATGATCTAGAAGCTTCACGTATGTATATGAAGAAAGCCGATAAAGAATTACAGAATGCTGAAAAGAATGAGCTGGGATATTTACAATTAGAGAGAGAATGGTTTGAGCAGTTGAAAGAGAGGGTATCTTACGATGGGTGAGGTATCCTCTTTTTTCTATGTCGTCTTATGCCGTTCCATAAAAAGTTTGAGGCGAGTAAAATAAGATAAGAAGAGCAAAGCTTGGAGGAATTCTAGATGGAAATTTTAACGATTATTTTAATCGTCTTGCTCATTTATGCTGTTTTCAAAGTAGCGTATGTAGCATTAAAGATACTCGCGATCCTATTAGTTATCTTTTTAATCGTAGAGTTCGGCAGTAAATTGCTTGGGGGATAGGGTATGTTGTATGCTTTGAGTGTCGAAGGGTGTCGGTAAGTCGATATCCTGTGTCAAATCGTCGATAAAATGAAAAAATCGTCGATATATTTGAAAAATCGTTGATATATTTTAGTGAATACTAAGTGGGTATGTGGAAAAGAAGTTGCCGTGAAGGTAGCTTCTTTTTATTTGTTTATAAATTGTTTATTTTTACCTTCTATTCTTATAGTAAGGAGGCGATAGGGATGAAAAAATCGGTTTTAGAAGTGAGAGATGTGACGAAAAAAATGAAGGGAAGAACGTTGTTAAGCCACATGTCTTTTTCTGTTTATAAAAATGAAATTTGTGGTTTTGTTGGGCCAAATGGTTCAGGGAAGACAACCCTTATTCGAACAATTATGGGGTTAATTCGACCAAACGAAGGGGAAATTTTAATTAATGGAATTAGCGTACAAAAAAATCGAAAAGAGGCTCTTCAGCATGTAGGCGCAATTGTAGAAGCTCCAATTTTCTTTCCTTATATGTCAGGACGAAAAAATTTACGGAATTTAGGTAGGATTACGTTACGTACTGGTGGAGAAGCTCTTGAAAAAAAAGTTCAGCAAGTATTAGAAATCGTCGGTTTAGAAAAACGTGCGGACGATAAAGTTGGTACATATTCGTTAGGGATGAAGCAGCGTTTAGGGATTGCACAGGCCTTGCTTGGGGATCCAGATTTTATTATTTTGGATGAACCGTCTAATGGATTAGATCCAGTTGGAATTAAGCAACTTCGTAAAATTGTACTCGACTTACAGCGTGATAAGGGAATAACTTTTTTCATTTCTAGTCATTTAATTCGCGAATTGGAGCTTATGTGTGATTCATGGGTCATGATTCGTGAAGGATCATTAATATGGCGGGGAACAACGGAAGAGTTACAAGGTAGGAATAAAGAATTAGAAGATATTTTCGTGGAGATGATGAGTTCATGATGAGGTTAGTACGCTCGGAATGGGAGCGGCTTTGGGCGAAGAAAGTAACATGGCTTTGTTTTTTGATGATACCGGTGATGTTACTTGGGGCTGCGAAGTACTATTTGAAACATAATCAAGAAGTAGAAAGAATCGCTGTTGATTATACATATGCGAATTCATTCCCAATACTTGCATTATCTGAAATGCTTATGAGTATATGTAATCTCGTTTTACTTGTTTTGATTGTTCTTGTGTTTGCTCAAGAGTATCATAGTGGTCAAATTCGGATGGTAATCCAAAGATCATATACGTATTCGGAAGTTCTTGTTGCGAAAATAATTACGATATTGGCAGTAAGTTTGCTATTTATGGGTGCCTATTTTATTTGTAGCTATTGTATTGGCTATATTTTCTTTGAGCATGAATCAAGTATTCTTTTGTTTTATTTTACGGAAAAAATGAATGCACTTGATGTTTTCTTATACTGTATTTCTTATTACGGAATTGCGTATCTTACTTTAATAGCGATGGCCAGCATATTAATTATGCTGGCGGTTATAAGTAAATCGACAACAAGTGCAACACTTCTTGGTATGGGATTCATTATATTTTCTTTTGGATATCCAGCGATGGCGCTAGTGGTAGGAAAATCACCGGCATTTCTTTATATTAATTATTCTTCTTTAATTAAATTGCAACATGAAGGAATTGCTATATCTTTATCTGGTAGTTCAAGAATGATTTTTTTTGGCTCTGTAATTTTACTTATATACATTGTTGTTTGTAATACTGTAACAGTTTATTGGATAGGAAAAAAAGATAATTTTGTGTGAGGTGTGAATAATGAGACAAATACTTATAAGTGAATTTGAACGGATTTTTAATAGAAAAAAGACGAAAGCATTACTAGTTATTTTTGGGCTACTACTTATTTTGCATAGCGTATGGGTTCACACTTTTGGAGTTGCTATTTATGATACAAAAGGGACAGAAGCAATCTTAAGTAATTTAAATTTTCCTGTCGCAGTTACAAGAGAATGGTATTTTACTTTATTCTTATTAATTTTTCCGATCTTATTTATTGATAGTTTTAATAGTGAAATTTCATCTGGTGCGTATCGGCTTGTTATGATTCGTCCCGTAGGTAGATGGGAATTATTATTGGCGAAATGGATTACTCAAATGAGTATTGTAAGTTTGTTTTTGTTAATGGCATTCATTGAGAGTTATATATATGGGACGTTTTTTATAAGGCATGCAGAAGAGACATTCTTTTTAGATAAACAAGCCATTTATGGAACGGGTGCCTCTATTTTATACACTATGAAATATTATTTAATATTATGGTTTATCGCAAGTGCTTTAATCATGTTGAGTAGCTTTGTAAGCCTTTGGTTTCAAAACTCTATTATTACATATTTTGTGATAGTAGGTTTACTAGTAGCTTGTTTGTATGTGAGTGAAGACATAAGTTATTTTGTAATTGGAAGTGAATCAATTCTAAGAATATTAAGTGAGGGGAAAGTAACATTTTACCTAATAAATGGTACAATTTTAGGAGGATGTGCAATAGCCGCTATGTTTAGTTGGTGTAAAAAAGATGTATTTAATTAGGAGGGACTTACCATGACGGACAAAATACTACTTGTAGACGATGAACCGGATATCCTTACATTTATTGAAGATAGTCTTGTCATGGAAGGATATGAAGTAAGAAGTGCATTAAACGGTGAAGAGGCTTTGAAAAAATTAGATAGTAGCGTGGATCTTATTATATTAGATGTTATGTTGCCAGATATGAATGGATTTACAGTGTGCGAGAAGATTAGAGAGTCTTATGCATGCCCAATCCTATTTTTAAGTGCCGATAGTAGTGAACGATCTCGTATAGAAGGGTTATTGATTGGTGGAGACGATTATATTAGTAAGCCCTTTAGTTTAAAAGAGTTGAAAGCGAGAATTATTGCCAATTTGCGCCGTAAAACAAATTTAAGCATGATGGATCAAAAGGAATTTCTACGCTATGGAAGTATATTAATAGATTTACAAAACTATGAAATAATGGCTGGAAAAGAAAAAATTCACTTTACAAAAAAGGAGTATGAAGTAGTGAAAATGTTAGCACTTCATGCCGGCCAAGTTTTGACAAAAGAGCAGCTATTTGAAAAGATTTGGGGATATGATAGTGAAAGTGATGTCTCTACTATAGTTGAGCATATAAAGAAAATTAGAACAAAGCTTAGTGTATATGACAGAGAAAATACATATATTCAAACGGTATGGGGAATCGGGTATAAGTGGAGTGTACAAAATTGATGCAAAGGTTGCGGATTAAACAACAGCTAGTAATTGGCTTCTTAATAGTTTTAATTGGTAGTTTAATACTAACGGTTTTAACGGCGGCTAGTGGTTGGTATTGGCTAACGAAGAATGGGAAAGTATTTCCTGCAAATTATTATGAGCAGAAAATTCCTACGATAAAAGAATACGTAAATGGTAAAGGCGCGCTATTGTTAAACGAGAAAGAGCGAAATGAATTAGAGAAAATTGTCCCTAGGGAGGGCATTCAATATCAAATTGTGAATAGGCAAGGAAATATTTCCTACGGTACATATACAACAAAATTGATCACAAATGAGAGACCGATTTTGAGTGTTATTAATACGAATATTTATGGAGAAGAAGATGATAATGAAGTTACAACATATCTGCCTTTAGTAGATAAGGATGGAGATTTGCAGGGAGCGATAGGGCTTAATTATCATTTGACAATGTCTACTGCTTCGGCAGTTGATTCCTGTTTTATAATTTTATTTTTAGCTTCGCCCTTTATATACATTACAATTTTATCCTATATCGTTTCAAACCGAATGGGAAAAAGAATAAAGAAACCACTTGCTGAACTATCAGAGGCTTCAAAAAGAATTCAAGAGCAGGATTTAAATTTTCATCTAGAATATAGCGGGCAAAATGAGATTGGTGAATTAGTCGGTTCGTTTGAAAATATGCGCGCAGCATTAGCTACTAGTTTGTCACGACAATGGGAGTTAGAAGAAGAGAGAAGAGAATATATTAGAGCTATTTCTCACGATTTGAAGACACCATTAACGATTGTACAAGGTCATACAGAAGGTTTGCAGAGTGGTTTATGGAAAAATGAAGACTTGTTACATAGGTATTTACAAACGATCGAACGAAATACAAACAGAATGACAAAACTTCTTGAAGAGTTCCAAACAGTAAATGAGTTAGAAAGTTTCTCGTTTCAATTACGCTTAAATAAAGTACATATAAACCCATTCTTTCTAAAAAAACTAGAGGAATATGAATGCATAGCCAGGAAAAAAGAAATTGAGTGGGACGTCACCTTTGAAAATAATGAGGATGTACAGAGTTCAGTATTTGACCAAGAGCGAATTAGTCAAGTCATGGATAATATCGTAATGAATGCAGTTCGATTTACCCCGGTGTCAGGGAAGGTGCTCGTTAAAGTATGTATTTGGCATGACACAATAGAGTTCCATGTATATGATTCAGGACCTGGTTTTCAAGAAGGAGATTTGAAAAAAGTATTGCAACGTTTTTATCAAGGAGATCAGTCACGCTCAGGAAGCAAGGAACATTTTGGACTCGGGTTATATATTGCTAAGACAATTGTTGAGAAGCATGGTGGTAAAATTCAGGTAGAGAATAGCAAGGTGCGAGGTGGGGCACATGTTTCGTTTCGGGTTCCGGGCGGGGGTATGTGAAAAAGAAGTTGCCGTGAAGGTAGCTTCTTTTTCTTGTGGTGATAGGGTATGTCGTCCGCTTTGAGTGTCGAAGGATATCGGTAAGTCAATATCCTATGTCGAAACGTCGATAAAATGAAAAAATCGCTGATATAAGTGAAGAAATCGCAGATATATTTGGAGAATCGTTGGTATATTTCGGTGAATACCAACCGGGGTATGCAAACTGATTTGAAAAAGCTGGAAGAACATCTTCCAGCTTACGAGTTACTTTCAATTTGGCGACCGTTTTCTTCTTCATTGTCTTGTAATAGGTTGAATACGTCTGCTAGGCAGAATGCAATGAACCAAGTCCATAGACCGTGGAAGAAAGCTGAGCTTAATTGAAGTGGTAATGTATAGTTAGTCATTGAGTAGGAAATACATCCGCCAACGATTCCGATCATTGTTAGTAGCATTGTTTTTTGCGCATTTTCTTCTGGATTGAAGAGGAAGAAAATGTATCCGCCTAAAATTGAAGCGCTTACAAGTGTTTCGATTCCATTAAAAATGATATTCTCTCCAAGCTGAGTGTTTGTCCAGAAGCAGATTGTTCCGCCGATAATAGCAAACAGGACAGCTATTGTATATCGTATATATTGATTCATATGTTCATCTCCTTATGTAATAAGATGATTTGGAAGTCAAAAAGGTAGGTATAGTATATTGAAGTGAGTTTTAGTTGTACGTATCTTTTTATAAAAAAGATCATTGAAGAGTGATCGGTTTTTTAAACCGTTACGTGTATGGTGTCTGAAATATACCCGACTGCTCGTTTCTTTTTGCTTGTAAAATAAGAGAAACTTCCAAGTCTATATACTCTTTTTTTGTGAGTCTGTTTTCATTATAACACATTTAGAACCATAATGATAGAATTATCTGATTTTGTAATAAGTGTAAAAAATAAAAATCGCAAGGAAATACCATTAGCGGTGCAGTTTAGTGGAAGAAGGATTTTCATTTACTATGATGAAATATGTAATTAAGGTGGGATATAAGAAGGGGAATTAAATACTATAAAAATGTTTTGTAGCATAAAGGAAAGAGAGGGGAACTAGCTTGGAAATCACAACAGAAAGATTAATAATTAGACCTTTTAAGAGGACTGATTTACAGAATGTATTTGCTATTTATAATAATGATGATACATGTAAGTTTCTATTACATAATAAGTGGACTCATGAAGACATGCAGGAGAGATTTAATAAGAAGCTAGCAAACAATGTACTTACTAAAGAATCAGTATTAAGTTTGGCGGTTATATACAAAACTAAAGTAGTTGGTGATTTATCCGTATGGTACACAAATATGAAAGATACTGTTGAGATTGGTTATAGTTTTTCAAGTGAAGTAGCTGGGAGAGGTTTGGCAACAGAAGCAGTAAGTAGTTTGGTATTTAAATTATTTAATGAATGTAATGTACATCGTATACAAGCTAATCTTGATGCACGTAATACAGCTTCACAAAAATTGTGTGAACGAATAGGCATGAGAAAGGAAGCACATTTCATGCAAGACTTTTGGAATAAAGATGAATGGACAGATAGTATTGTATATGGAATGCTATCCACTGATTTGTCATAATAAACGTAGTAATTTTATTATGCTAAAGGGTGCGTGAGTTGAATAACAAAGGGCATAACTAATATGTTATGCCCTTTCATGTATTACTCTTTTTTATATACGTTTGAAACGGCCGACAATTTCAACTGTTTCAGTAATATTCATAAATGCTTTGTTATCCACTTGACGGATAATACGTTTCATTTCGCCTAACTCATAGCGAGTCACGACAGTGTAAATCATTTTTTTCTTATGGTTTGTATAGCCGCCGACAGCATCTACCATTGTCACGCCACGTATGCCGTGATGTAGTAGGGCGCTTTTTATTTCCTCGCCTTTTTCTGTAATTGTCATTATCGTTAATTTAATATGTTTCGTATGCACAGCATCGATTACTTTGCTGACTACAAATCGACTGATTAACGTATAAAGTGTAATATCCCATCCGAAAATAAATCCTGCTACAACAAGTAAGATTAAGTTGAATCCGAAGATGATTGCTCCAATTGAAACATCGCGATATTTCGCTACAATCAATCCAACAACATCAAATCCACCTGTTGAAGAAGCAAATCGGAATATGATTCCTGAGGCTGCTCCGCAGATTACACCGCCGAATACAGAAGATAGTAAAATATCGTCTGAAACTTGGTGTACAGGGATAATGTTCATCGCTAACGATGATATAGCTACAAAGTACGCTGTTAAAAAGGTTGTCTTCTTGCCTAAGTAAAAGTGACTTAAAATAAGAAGAGGAATGTTTAGTAAAAAGATAAGTGCACCGATATTGTAGTGCATTAAATAACCGATAATCATCCCTACTCCAGCGAATCCACCGCTAATCATGTTATGCGGGATAAAGAACATATTCATAGAAATTGCATACAAAATAGAAGCTACGAAAATAACAACCAACTGTATGATAAATTCTAAGTGAAATGTTTTAGCTGCTGGGAAGGATAAAAAGGCGGTGTCGGGAACGTAATCGGCGTCTCCTAGTTGACCCATAGTATGTTTCATCTCCATATTCATTTTTGATTACAAGAAGAGAATAAAGGTTTTTTCAAAAACTGGCAATAGTTTTATTATAATGCAAAAATTTTATAAATTTCTAATAAATCAAGCCTATTCATTGATGTGTGTGAATATACTAAAGAAAGCGAATACAATGTTTCTTAATTATTGTTTTCTTGAGAAAATATGCAAAATACTTTTTTTGACGATAAAAGGAAATAGAGAATGTTTGCCGAATGTGCTAAAATGACTTTATTAAGGATGTGAAGCGATGGAATTTTTATTGCAGGATGCAATTCTATATATATCGTTTGTAACGACAGCACTTTGTTTATTAGAAGTTTTCTTCCTTGCTAACGTTTCTCGCTTTGTGCGTCAGCAAGCATCGAGCGGTAGACAAAGAGCTTTTGCGTTAGTTGATACATGTGAAGATAGTGCGGGAAATGTACCGCTATTTTCGATTTTTTATAAATATGGAATGATTCGTTCTGTACGCAGACAAGAATCAAGTGAAGAGAATGACGAGGTTGGTCCGTATACACCAATGTTTCGCTAAATAATTACGAAACATTGGAGGAATGAACATGTTAAAATCATACCGAGCTGTGCTCGTTAGTTTATCATTATTACTTGTTTTTGTTTTATCTGGTTGCAGTAATGCAGCCCCAATTGATGCACATAGTACCGGAATTTGGGATCATTATTTCGTATATCCAATTTCGTTTATGATTCAATTTGTTGCTCATCATATACCGGGAGCTAGCTTCGGGATTGCTATCATTATTATGACGCTCGTTATTCGTTCAGCAATGATTCCATTAGCTGTTTCGCAATATCGTAGCCAAGCGAAAATGAAAAAAATGCAACCTGAATTACAGAAGCTAAAGAAAAAATACGGTGATGTAAGTAAAGATCTTGAAAAACAAAAGCAGTATCAAAAAGAAATGTCAGAACTAATGAAATCAGGCGGTTGGAATCCACTTGCTGGTTGCTGGCCAATCTTTATACAAATGCCGATTTTCTCTGCTTTGTATTATGCGATTAGCCGAACAGAAGAGATTCGCACATCTTCGTTTTTATGGGTAAACTTAGGACATGCAGATCCTTATCATATATTACCGATTATCGCAGCGTTAACGACATTTATTCAGATGAAAGTTTTCCAATCTAATATTACACCTGGAGAACAAGTACAGATGCTGAAAATGCAGCAAATTATGATGCCGGCAATGATTTTATTTATGGGATTTGCGGCGCCATCAGGTCTTGTGTTGTACTGGATAACAGGTAACTTATTTACAATGACACAAACAATTGTATTAAGAAGAATAATGGAACGTGAAGAATTACAATTACAAAAAGCATAGAACAACGCCGCTCGGGATGAGCGGTGTTTTTTTGTTAAGGCGTTAAGGAAATTTTAAGAAACCAACATTACTATAGGCATTGTATACGAAAGTGTACATGCTTTAGAAATATGAAGGAGGAAATTTCCTATGAAGAAGAAAACAGTTGGGTATTTAGCGATTGCAGGTGCTTTATCATTCGGAATCATTGGAGGAGTCGGTATTCCGGCATTCGCGGCAACGAATACTCCAGCACCTGAGCAAGCGACAAAAACGGCGAAAAAAGATTTAGATGATGCTACAAAACAAAAAGTAAAAACGATTATGGACGATACAAAGAAACAGTTGGAGGAGCTAGGTGTAAAGCTTCCAGAGAAAGAAAAACGTAAAGATATGTTTGCGGGATTAGATGATCAAACGAAAGAAAAAGCGAAATCAATTGTAGAGCAAGAAAAGTCTGGAAAATTAACACGTGAACAAGCAAAAGAAGAATTAACAAAACTAGGCGTGAAGTTCCCAGAAAAGGGTAAGCATGGAGACATGTTTGCTAACTTAGACGAAGCAACAAAAGAAAAAGCAAAATCAATTTTAGAGCAAGAGAAATCCGGCAAATTAACACGTGAACAAGCAAAAGAGGAATTAACGAAGTTAGGCGTGAAAATGCCAGAGAAGGGTAAGCATAAAGACATACTTGCTAACTTAGATGAAGCAACAAAGGAAAAAGCAAAGTCTATTTTTGAACAGGAAAAGTCCGGAAAATTAACACATAAGCAAGCAAAAGAAGAATTAACAAAACTAGGCGTGAAGTTCCCAGAGAAGGGTAAGCATGGAGACATCTTTGCAGGATTAGATGAGGCAACAAAAACAAAAGCACAAGCGATTTTAGATAATGAAAAGAAACAATTAGAGGCATTAAATGTGGACCTTCCGCATCACAAGTTTTTTATGAACAAAGAAGATAAATAAGCGAATTATGTATCTTTCGTGTGGGCAACCGGAAGGTATGTATGTGGGGAGACTTTCTTTTAGAAAGTCTCCTCTTACTTATTGTCGTTTTTTGTTGGTAAATCGATATATTTGAAAAATCGCTGATATAATTTTTTGCCGCTACACTGTTCCGAAGATACTAGGGAATTAGAGAAGTATCGTAAATTCTGTTATAATATAAGAAGAGAAACATTTCGTATGTTATATAAAAAATATATTGATTTTTTCTAACAATTCAATATAATGAACAATAACTACAAAATTCGACATCAAGAAGTGATGATGAGGACACGATCAATTTTTTACGATTCTCAGAGAGGGAAGCCTTTGGCTGTGAGCTTCCTAATACGAAAAAATGGATTACCACCTCTGAACTGCAGCAGTGAACGAACATCTAGTAATTGCTTGCCGGCAAAAACCGTTATTTAGACTTGAGAAATTGGTGAAGTGTGTTACTTTACGAATTGAAACAAGGGTGGAACCACGAATATAACACTCGTCCCTTTTTTAGGGAGGAGTGTTTTTTTATTTCATTTTTGCATCACACTAGGATTGGAAGGAGGATACGCAGCATGCATCATGATGAGAAGAACAAGATTGGTTTAACGGTAGCACTTTCTATCGTAGTAGGAACGATTATTGGATCTGGTGTGTTTATGAAACCAGGGAGCGTATTAGATTACTCGGGGAGTTCTAATATGGCGATTCTTGCTTGGGTAATTGGTGGTCTGTTGACGCTAGCAAGCGGTTTAACAGTAGCTGAAATTGGAGCGCAAATCCCGAAAAATGGTGGGTTGTATACGTATTTAGAGGAGATTTACGGAAGTTTTTGGGGATATTTATCAGGCTGGATGCAAACGATTGTTTATGGACCAGCTATTATTGGAACGTTAGGGTTGTACTTTAGTTCTTTAATGATTAACTTCTTCTATTTAGATAAAGTATGGAATTTACCAATTGCAATTGGAACTGTTGTGTTCCTTGGTGTTGTAAATAGTATGGGAACAAAATACGGAGGTATCGTCCAAACAGTTACGACAATCGGGAAAATGATTCCGATCGTATTAATCGTCGTGCTAGGTTTTTGGAAAGGAAATAGCGATATCTTTAATGTAGTTGTGCCGATATCTGAAAATCAAAGTATCGGTATGGCAATTTTAGCAACATTATTTGCTTATGACGGCTGGATCCTGCTTGCGTCAATTGGCGGAGAAATGAAGAATCCAACAAAGTTATTACCGAAAGCAATGACAGTTGGGATTTTAATTGTAACAGCTGCCTACGTATTAATTAATTTGGCATTATTAAATGTATTACCAGCAGTGGAAATTGTGGACCTTGGAGAAAATGCAACAGCGACAGCTGCGGGCATGCTACTTGGTGAATATGGTGGAAAAATTATTAGTATCGGTATTATCGTGTCTATTTTCGGTTGTTTAAATGGAAAGATTTTAACGTTCCCACGTATCCCGATGTCGATGGCAGAACGTGGACAGCTTCCATTTGCTAAGTTTATTGCAAAGGAAAGCCCAAGATTTAAAACACCAGCAAATGCGATTACTGTTGAAATCATTTTAGGAATTATTTTAATGATTATTAGTGATCCGAATAAGCTATCTGAGATTTCCGTATTCATTATTTATATTTTCTATGTAATGACGTTTATTGGTGTCTTCATTTTAAGAAAACGCAATAAGAATAAAGAGCGTGCATATAGTGTACCGTTATTCCCAATCGTACCAATCGTTGCGATTTTCGGTTCGCTCTTTGTAATCGGTAGTGCAATTATCAATGATCCGGTAAGTTGTTTCTTATCCATTGGAATTGTCTTTACTGGACTGCCGGTATATTGGTATTTAAATAAGAAGAATAAAGTGAAACTTTAATCAGTGGGGGTCTTACTGCTCATTAAAGTCGGACAAAACTGAAGTATCATGATTGAAGGGTAGGCGTATAATACGCCTACCTTTTTTACTGTAAAAAAATTGTACTTGTTTTCAATTTCTATTTTGGTTACTATAGTCGTAGTAACCAAAATAGAAAGCGTGGGGAAAGACTTGAATTTTCGTGTGTATATTTTAGCTATCGCGGCTTTCGTAGTCGGAACGGTTGAGCTAATTATAGGAGGAACGCTTGATTTAGTTGCCAATGACTTAGGAGTATCTATTAGTGCAGCTGGTCAGCTTATAACAATATTTTCAGTAGTATTTGCTTTGTCAGGTCCGGTTTTATTGGCGGTAACTGGAAAGTCTGAAAGAAAAAAATTATATATTGGGGCATTATCAATTTTCTTAATCGGAAATATTATTTCAGCATGTAGTGTGAATTATGGGATGTTAATGTTCTCAAGGGTTATTTGTGCGGCGAGTGGTTCGCTTATTATTGCACTGTCAGTAACACTTGCTTCTAGCGTTGTAGAACCACATTTTCGTGCGCGTGCAATTGGAATCATCTTCATGGGGATTAGTGGCTCACTTGTACTTGGAGTACCGCTTGGCCTTGTACTCGGAAATGCATATGGATGGCGTGCACCATTTGTACTCATTTCGATCTTAACAGTAATGGCAATCGCATGTATTTCATTATTCTTAACGAAAGTACCACCAACATCAGTGCTATCGATAAGAGAGCAAATCGCTACGTTAAAAGATAAAAAAATTGTCAGTGCACAGTTAACGTCATTCTTATTTTTAACGGGTCATTTAACACTATATGCATATTTAACACCATTTTTAAAAGATGTGATGCATGTTGAGGCAAATTGGATTAGTGTATTTTACTTCATTTTCGGAGTTGCAGCAGTAATTGGTGGCGGCTTCGGTGGCTGGCTTGCGGATAAATGGGGATCGAAGAAAAGTATTATCTCAATTATTATCGTATTTGCGTGTGCGATCTTCGTATTGCCAATGATGACATTTTCATTCCCGCTGTTCATTATTATGATGGGAATTTGGAGTATGCTTAGCTGGGCTATTTCACCAGCACAACAAAATTATTTAATTGAAATTGCACCAGAATCAGCTGGTATTCAGCAAAGTTTAAATAACTCTGCCCTTCACTTAGGAATTGCGCTCGGTTCAACGGTAGGCGGAGTTGTTATTGAAAAATCATCTGTTATATACAACGCTTGGGTAGGAGGCGGCTTTATTATATTAGCGCTGCTTTGTGCAATTTTCTCGATTACGAGAGGACGTTCTGCTCAGTTTGCAAAAGAAGAATCTATCGTTTGATAGGTTCTTTTTTATTTGTAAAAAATTGCAGGTTTTGGTAGAGGAGTGGAGAATTTGTATGTAGCGAGGTGATCTATATGTATACAAATTTTTCGATTATTGGCTTTCTAATTTCAATGCTTCCGTTGTTTCTTGTTGTTCTTGCACTTAGATGGGTTCGTTTCATCTATCAAAACTCAGAGAAACAAGTGGAGCAAAATGAGAAAATAATTGAGCTGTTGACGGAGATAAAGGAAAAAGATAAGTAATATATATTCGTTTAAAATTTGTTTCTCATAAGTTATGAAGGCACTTATAAAGTGCTTTTTTATTGTGTTTGAAAATTAAAAATATGTAATGTTCATTTGTCAATAGCAGCATGACAACAAACAATTTTAATGTTGCTTATTACTTTGAAACTTTCTCAACAATTCGACAAGATACTACAAAAAAACCACCTATTCTCTTTTTTTCACTATAAGTACAATGAAACAGTAAGATTGCTTCATGTAGAAATTTATATATGGTGGTGGAGAGAATGAAACGAAAGATGGTAGGGAAATGGTTTAGTTTTTTAAGTGCTCTTATTATTTTATTAGGAATTGCAATGCCGCAAGTGAAGGCAGAAGTAATGAACAGAGAAACATATAAAATGGATTGGAGTTATAGTAAGTCGAAACAGCGTGAAATAAAGACAGAAATAATTAAAACGGCTTCGGGTAGTATTGCGTATTGTTTAACGCCTGATTTGCGTTCTCCAAATGGAGATGATTTGCCTGAGATGGGGAAATCATCTGATGCCGTATATCGTGTTTTATTAAATGGGTATCCTCAAAAAAGCCCATCGGAATTAGGGGTAGTGACAGTAGAAGAGGCGCATTATGCTACACAATTAGCGGTATGGATTGCAGCAAATGAATTAACGGAAGAAGATTTAGTTGCAAAAAATGAACGAGTACATAATCTTATGAAGCGTTTAGTAGAGGTTTCAAAAAAAGAAACTGGATCACAAGATATATTTTTTAAAGTTAATCCTGTAGATCCACAAACTGCTACACAAAAAGGTAATTATTTAGAAACAGGATTTTATGCAGTGCACACAAATGCGATTTCTGGCTCTTATACAATTCTTCCTGAAAATGCTCCTAAAGGGCTTCGAATTGTAAATGAAAATGGAGAAGAAAAAAGTACATTATCAATTAACGAAAAATTTAAAATATTAATCCCGAAAGATACAAGTAGTGGTAATTTTAAAATGAAAGTGAAGTCTACTTTAACAAATTTACAAGCAATAGCTTTTAAAGGATCAGAAAAAGTTCAAAATACAACGGTATTGTTACAAAGAAATAGTGAGAAAATCAGTACAGATTTAGTTGTAAATTGGGAATCAGTAGGCTCTTTAAAGATTATGAAATTAGGAGAAAAAAAGGAATTATTAAAAGGGGCTGTGTTTGAAGTTTCTAATGAAAACTTTAAACAAAATGTTACGACTAATGATAAGGGAATTGCGGAGTTAGGAAATCTTCCAATTGGTATATATAGCGTCAAAGAAATTCAAGCGCCAGCTGGATATGTGTTAGACGGAAGTGTTAAAAAAATTGAAGTGAAAACTGGTGAAACTGCTGTATTAGAGTTGAAAAATGAAAATGTAAAAGGTGAATTAGAAATAACGAAAGTAGATGTAGCGGATGGGAATACAAAATTGCCAAATGCAGAGTTTACAATTTACAACGAACAAGGAAAAGAAGTAGTAAAAGGAAAAACGGATGAAAAAGGTGTAGCGAAATTCAAATTACCATACGGAAAGTACACGTATAAAGAAACCATAGCGCCAAATGGATATGTAATAAATGAAGAAACATTCACATTTGAAATAAAAGAGAATGGAGAAATTATTAAACATATCGTTCAAGATAAGAAAGTAGAAGGTGAATTAGAAATAACGAAAGTAGATGTAGCGGATGGAAATACGAAACTGCCGAACGCAGAATTTACAATCTACAATGAACAAGGAAAAGAAGTAGTAAAAGGAAAAACGGATGAAAAAGGTATAGCGAAATTTAAACTACCATACGGAAAGTACACGTATAAAGAAACCATAGCGCCGAATGGATATGTAATAAATGAAGAGACATTCGCCTTTGAAATAAAAGAGGATGGAGAAATTATTAAACATATCGTTCAAGATAAGAAAATAGAAGGTGAATTAGAAATAACGAAAATAGACGTAGCGGATGGGAATACAAAATTACCAAATGCAGAGTTTACAATCTATAACGAACAAGGAAAAGAAGTAGTAAAAGGGAAAACGGATGAAAAAGGTATAGCGAAATTCAAACTACCATACGGAAAGTACACGTATAAAGAAACCATAGCGCCGAATGGATATGTAATAAATGAAGAGACATTCGCCTTTGAAATAAAAGAGAATGGAGAAATTATTAAACATATCGTGAAAAATAAGAAAGAAGAAAAGACATCGCTTCCTTCTAAGCCAAATAAGCCAACACCGAATGGAGAAGTGAAACCTTCCGCTGATGTGAAGCAGGTGCAACAACCTAGTACTCATAATGAAGTGCGTTTACCAGCTACAGGAAGCGTCGGCAATGAATTTACAACTTTATTCGTTTTAGGAATAGGTTTTATTATTGCTGGTGCTTATGTGTTAAGGTTGAAAAATAGAAAAGAAATGTAGAAAAAACGCCTTGTAATAGAGGCGTTTTTTTAGTATCTCAACTTCATTAATAAATTCTTAATTTCCTCATCTTCCATAAAGAGGTCATGGTGTTTCTGGGTAATCTTTGCAAGTGCAACGTCATGATAGAAAAATTCTGTAAAGAACTTTACGAAAGGTTGTGACATTGTTTTCATCGCTTGCCATGACTCTTGCTCTACGCCAGCAAATAAAATTTCACGGTCGTCAACGATGAGCAGTAAGTATCGCTCTAGCGCGTTAGGCTCTTCCGCTGGGATTAGAAAATGCATGTTTTCTAAGTCTGTTTCGACTTTTCCAACGATAAGGGACTCGGTTTTGACGCCTTGTTTTGCTTTTTCTTCTAATAACGGAAGATATTCTAAAAGAGTATCATTCCAAGCTGAGATAAGAATGGACTTTTTTGCACCTTCGATGAGTTCTTTACTTTGAACTCGAATAGAAGATTGCATTTTTAAGCTCCACACACGGTCATCTGTAAAAGATTTTTTTGATATATTCGTTTCCAATTCTTTAATATTTGATTGAAATTCTGTCGTTAATTTCTCAATTGCTAGCTTGAGTGGTAATGCTGTATACAGCTTTTTCTTTTCTGAAACAGAATCCATTACCATCCCTTTATCGATCAGTCGTGCTAGCACTTCATATATTTTTGCTTTTGGAACACCAGAATGCTTCACGATTGTTGTAGCATCTAATGGTTCATTGCTCGATACGACAACTTCATAAGCTTGGCTTTCATATTGTGAGAAACCGAATTTTTGTAACATAGTTCCCTCCGAACGAATGAGATTATATTTTAAGGATAATGAACTATTTGTTTTTGCACAAGTGGTAGTGGGTTTTCTACTCAAATTGAGATGAGAATTAATTTCAATTTTTTAATTTTATCCATTATACTTAATATATTGATTAATATGATTGCGATACAACGAGAAGGAGATGTTTGGGGGAAGATGTTGAGAAGTTTACGTTTAAAAATTGCGGTAGTATTTTCGGTGCTTATTTCTATGATGTTCGTAATATTAGGTACAGCTATGTATCAATTGCAGAAAGAGAAGGAAGTGCGCTCCTTAGATCAGTATTCTCAAAATACGATGGATCTTGTGACAGAGCAACTTACGACATTTGTTCAAAGAACGGATGAAGACATGGGGTATTATGCGAACAGTGAGATGATTCGTAATATGCTTCAAGACGGAGTTACTCCAGAAGAGGAAGCATTTTTGACGAAAGAGTTTTCGGAGTACAAAAAGAATCATCCGGGCATTTTAGACTTATATATTGGTACGAAAGATAAAAAAACATTAAGTGCCAATCTTGCTGAAGGTGGAAAAGTACCAGAGGGATATGACCCAACGACAAGACCATGGTATAAAGACTCAGAAGCTGATGTGAAGAAAGTTCACTGGGGACAACCTATGTATGAAATTGCAACAGGTAAGTTAAGCGTGGGAGTTTCTAAAGCCATTACGGCTCAAGATGGATCTGTATTAGGTGTTGTGGCAATGGATGTATCGCTCGGAACAATTCAGAAATTACTTCATAATATTCAATACAATAACGGCGGAGAAATGTTTATTATAAATGATAAAAATATGGCTCTTGTTTACCCAGAGAAAGTAGGTAAAGATGTTTCAAAAGAGGCACTTGTGAAGAGTTTAAATAAAGATGTAACAAAGTATGCTGTCACTACATTAAAAGGTGAAGATGTAGTTGTATATAGTCAGTCATTTGATTTGATGAAATGGAAGATAGGAATTTTTTATCCGAAAGAAACAATTGATGGGTTATTACATAGTACGAGAAATACAGTCGTTATAATGGCATGTATTAGCTTATTAGTTGGAATTGCAGCTTCATACTTGTTCTCAAGAAGATTAGCAAGACCGCTGCAACTATTAACGAATCACGTTCAAAAAGTAGCAGAAGGTGATTTAACGTTGCAAATGAAAGTGACAAGTAAGGATGAAGTTGGAGAACTGACGAACCATTTTAATCATATGGTTGAGCAAATGAATGAAATGGTAAGCAAAATTAAAAATAGTGTATCAACAGTGCAACAATCAACGAATAATCTACATTATTTAACGAATGAAACTGTAGCAGCTAGTAGAGAAGTGTCAGGTGCAATGGATGATGTGAGCGGAGGAGCGTCCACTCTTGCTAATAGTGTCGATGAAGTTTCAGAGCAGCTCGAGAATATGGCACAGTCAGTGGAACAAATGAATAACTCTGTTGGGGAAATAAAAGGTGTGGCTGGCAAAGCTGAAGAGGCATCTAAGCAAGGATTAAATACGATGCGCAATTTAGTTCGTACGAGGAGCCAATCCTCTTCAATTGTTGTTCATACAGAGGAAGCATCCGGAAAGTTAGAGCAAAGGGTTGGATCGATTCAAAATGTTGTAGAGCTTATAAAAGGTATTTCGGATCAAACGAATTTACTTGCTTTAAATGCTTCAATCGAGGCAGCACGTGCGGGTGAACAAGGTAAAGGCTTCGCTGTTGTTGCGGAAGAAGTTAGGAAATTAGCGGAACAATCAAAGGATGCAACAGTAGAAATTGCGACGATGATCGGTGATGTACAAGTAGAAGTAAGAAGAGTAGTAGAAGTTGTAAGCAAATTGAAAGACATTGCGGATATACAAAATAAAGTTACGACAGAGGCAGAAACGGAATTCCGCACAATTATGTCAGTTGTAAATACGATTAGTACGTCAGTGGAACAAATTGTAGAAGAGGTATATAATATCGGTCACGAGCAAGGAGAAATTACAGCGGTCATGCATACAATTGCTGGTACGAGTCAAGAAAGCGCAGCTGTTTCGGAAGAAGTAAATGCTGCAACTGAATCACAAGTGAATCATCTAGAAAAGGTAGCTCATACGATGGAAAGTTTGACCGAGCATATGAGAGACTTAGAAAGATTAGTTGAGCAGTTTAAAATAGAGGAATAACAAATTAGTAAAATGATGAGTATTTCGGTAAAATAGACAATGGATATATAAGAAGCAATTATAGGAGGAAGACTACTATGGCAATTGTTGACGTATCGATTATTCCAGTAGGAACAGGTAATCCAAGTGTGAGTGAATATGTAGCAGAAGTACAAAAGGTGCTAGAGAAAAATGCAGATCGCGTGAAGTATCAATTAACACCAATGAATACAATTATTGAAGGAGATCTTCCTGTCATTCTAGAAGTAATTCAACAAATGCATGAAGTTCCATATGCGAAAGGTGCGCAGCGCGTTGCGACAACAATTCGTATTGATGATCGTCGCGATAAAGTAAGCACAATGGAGAAGAAATTAAACTCTGTTCGATCAAAATTATAAAGAAAAGCAGCGATCTTCGCTGCTTTTTTCATATAGGAGGTAGATAAGATGAGTGAAAAGTTTAACGAACAATTTGACGGGTTGTTAGAGAAATACACGGAACTATTACTTGGAGAGAGCAATGAAGAGAGAAAAGAACAGGTGCAGAAGTGGGCACTGTATTCTTACATAGCCAAGACGATGCCGGCTTTAGTGAAGCATTGGAATGAAACATATCCTGATGCGAAAGAAGAGATGGTACAGTTAATTACAGATATTAAAAGGCTGAATGAAGAGAAGAGAAATGAGCAATAAAAAAACTTGAGGCAAATATAATCTCAAGTTTTCTGTATTAATATCCTTGTATAATTTACATGGAATATAAAGGGTTTTATAGGCATGTCGAATATTTTCGACATGCTTATTTTGTGCCTAGTAAACTCCATTTTTCTAAATGTCGAAAAATATTTCAGACATATTTATAAGCGAGAATATAGGGTTTTAAATGTTTTTATAGTATTTTATAAATTATCTAAATAATTATTTGTATCCAATAATTTTAAACAATGATATAATTTTGAAGAGGGGTAAAAAACAGATAAATTAAGTCATAGGGGTGAATTACATGGAACAATTAATGCGAAATTCGTTTCTTTTCTTATCTAAAAATAAAGCGCTAACAAAACTGGCTAAAAAGTACGGTTTACGCTTTGGTGCAGGTCGCTTTGTCGCAGGGGAGACAATTGAATTAGCGACAGCAGCTATTAAACAATTGAACAAGCAAGGACTTTGTGTAACAATCGATTATTTAGGGGAATTCGTTGATAATGAAGCGGAAGCAAATGAAATGGCTAACCAATCGATTGAAGCGATCCGTGCTATTGGAAGAGAAGGTCTTGATTCGCAACTTTCTTTAAAAATGACTTCTATGGGATTAGATATCTCTGATGAAATCGTAATGAACAATATGCGCCGTATTTTGGAAGCTGCAAAAGAAAATGGTGTGTTCGTTACCATTGATATGGAAGACTATACACGCTGCGGAAAGACAATTGATATCTTTAAACAGTTAAAATCTGAGTACGATAATATTGGTACAGTTATTCAAGCCTACCTATATCGTACAGAAAAAGATATGGAAGAATTAAATGCTTATAGTCCTAATTTACGTCTTGTAAAAGGAGCTTATAAAGAACCTGAAGAGGTAGCGTTCCCGGATAAGAAAGATGTAGATGATAACTATAAAAAAATTATTAAAATGCACTTATTAAATGGAAATTATACTGCAATTGCTTCACATGACGAAGCGATTATTGAATATACGAAAAAACTTGCCGAAGAACACAACATTCCAAGAGACCAATTTGAATTCCAAATGTTATATGGTATTCGTAATGAGCGTCAACTTGAGCTAGTAAAAGAAGGGTACAAAATGCGTGTTTACGTACCTTATGGAAACGACTGGTATGGCTACTTCATGCGTCGTCTAGCAGAGCGTCCAGCAAACGTTGCGTTCGTATTAAAAGGTATGATTAAAAAATAACCAAGGAGAAAATACTCCTTGGTTATTTTAATTGCTGAAATGCGTAATGTGCCATTTTCTTTGTATCAGGATACAGTTGCTTGCGAGTAGAAGATAATACAACATTAATGACGCGTTTACCATCTTTCTCATCTACTGTTACGACCGTATATTTGCCGAGTGCCGATAGACCGCTTTTACTTCCAATTGCATATGGATCGTCATATAGTTCTTCTCGTCCATAGTTTGCGATGTTTGGAGAGCGTTCTGAAGTATGTAGAGTTGTACGTGTTGAATTCATATATTCTAAAACAACTGGGTACTTTAATGCTTCTTTCGTAATCATAGCAATGTCATATGGTGATACTTTATTTCCGAGTGCATCAGCACCACTTGCGTTTTTGAAAGTCGCATGCTTTGTACCAAGTTCCTTCGCTCTAGCATTCATCATTTTTACAAATTCATTTTTTGATCCTGCAATATGTTCTGCGATGGATTCAGCTATTGGATCTGCACTAATGATAAGCATCAGTTTTAATGCCTCATCACGCTTTAACTTTTCCCCAGCACGAAGTTTAATTTTTTTACTTTGACTTTCTGTTTTAATTGCGTTCTCTGTAACTGTAATTTCTTCGTCTTCTTTTACATTCTCTAGTAAAAGAAGGGTTGTCATCATTTTGGCTATACTAGCCGGATAAGAGCGTTCGTCTTCTCGTTTTCCATACAAAATTTCACCTGTGTCTGCATCGATTGTAACGGCGTATTGTCCAGTGATACTAGGTTGATCGGATCTTACAGCTTGCTGTCTTTGTGCGTAAGAGAAGAAAATCATCCCTGTAAATAGTGTGGCAATCATTACAATCATAACTATTGTTCGTTTCATCATCGTTCCCTCTTTTGTTTTCCATATGTACAAATAAATTGGGCAGAAAAAGTAGCCATTACCCATTATGCCACGTTCTCTGCCCAAAAATATAGCGTTATTTTTCGCCCATATTATGCTTCTTATATTGCTGGTTATTACCTTGACGGCCCTTTTCCACACCGTGATTATGCGGACCTGCATTTCCAGTTACGCTTGCTGCACTAATTCCAGCCTTTGAAGGGTTCTTCTTAAGTTTTGCCATATATATTCCTCCAGTTTCGTCAGATTATAAAAAGGGAAAGTGTATTTTAGTGAAGAAAATACATATATAGCATGGGCAAATAAAAGAAAAATATTTATTTCAGAAAATTTTATCAATAAATATATTGCGAAAATTTAAACAGTATCATATATTTATTAGTAGAGGCTCACTCATTGATTGCGACTTATGTCGAAAAATTGAATGAGCATTCATTCAAGAATAGGGGGAGAAATGGATGTTCCAAATTAAAAAGGCTGCTGTTCTAGGTTCAGGCGTAATGGGTTCAGGGATTGCGGCACACTTAGCTAATATTGGTATTCCGACATTATTGCTTGATATTGTACCACCTGCGCTTACGAAAGAAGAAGAAGCGAAGGGACTTACATTAGAACATAAAAGTGTGAGAAATCGTTTTAGTAATACGGCACTGCAAAAACTATTAAAGCAAAAACCAGCTCCTCTGACAGTGAAAGGAAATCTAGCACTGATTGAAGCAGGTAACTTAGAAGATGATCTTGAGCGTCTAGCTGATGTAGATTGGATTATTGAAGTAGTAGTTGAAAACTTAGATATTAAAAAGAAACTATTTGAAAAAGTAGATGCTGTTCGTAAACCGGGTTCTATTGTAAGCTCCAATACGTCAGGCATTTCAGTTGAAAAAATGGCAGAAGGTCGTTCAGACGACTTCCAGAAACACTTCTTAGGCACACACTTTTTTAACCCACCACGATATTTAAAACTTCTAGAGGTAATACCGACGAAAGAAACTGATCCACAAGTATTAAGCTTCATGAAATTATTTGGCGAAGACGTTCTTGGAAAAGGCGTTGTTATCGCAAAAGACACACCAAACTTTATTGGAAACCGCATCGGTACGTATGGTTTACTTGTAACTCTTCAAGAGATGGTAAAACGCGGCTATAGCATTGGGGAAGTTGATTCTGTAACAGGCCCGCTTATTGGTCGTCCGAAGAGCGCAACGTTCCGTACATTAGATGTTGTCGGTTTAGATACATTCGTACACGTTGCAAATAACGTATATGAAAACGTACAAGAAGAAGAGCGCGATGTATTTAAAGTACCAGCTTTCATGCATGACATGCTTGATAAAAAATGGCTTGGAAGCAAAACTGGTCAAGGATTCTTCTTAAAACAAGGAAAAGAAATTTTAGAATTAAATCCTGAAACGATGGAATACGAAGCTCGCAAAAAATTAAAAGCTGCATCTATCGAGTTAAGTAAACAAGAAAAAGGTTTATCGAATAAATTGAAAGCGCTTGTATACGCGAAAGACCGCGCAGGAGAGTTGTTATGGAACATCATTACACCGACTCTTTTATACTCTGCAAAACTTCATAAAGAAATTGCTGACGATATCGTTGCAATCGACCAAGCGATGAAGTGGGGCTTCGGCTGGGAGCAAGGACCGTTTGAAGTTTGGGATGCAATCGGCGTTGAAAAGTCCGTTCAAAAGATGGAAGAAAACGGCGTAGTTGTTCCGACTTGGGTGAAAGAAATGTTAGAGAAAGGTTTCACTACTTTCTACAAACATGATAACGGAGATAGCTATTATTACGATAATGGTGAATATAAGCTAATTGAGCGTAATAAAAAGGCAATTTCTCTTAAACAATTAAAAGCGAAAAATGGTGTGTTAAAGAAAAATAGCGGAGCGAGCTTAATCGATTTAGGCGACGGTATTCTTTGCTTAGAATTCCATTCGAAGAGCAATGCGATCGGTATGGATATTACGCAAATGATTAACTACGCTGTTGATGAAGTAGAAAAGAATTACAAAGGTCTTGTTATCGGTAACCAATCGAAGAACTTCTGCGTTGGTGCGAACCTAGCAATGATCTTAATGGAAGCGCAAGATGACAACTACTTTGAAATTGAGTTAGTTGTGAAAAACTTCCAAGATGCAATGACGAAAATTAAATACTCTTCTAAGCCAGTTGTAGCAGCACCATACGGTATGACGCTTGGTGGAGGTACAGAAGTTTGCTTACCAGCAGCTAGCATTCAAGCTTCTAGTGAAACGTATATGGGCTTAGTAGAAGTTGGTGTTGGCTTAATCCCTGGCGGAGGCGGTAATAAAGAGCTATATATTAAACACTTAAATAAAATGGCAAACGGCGTAGAGTTTGATCTGCAAAAAGTTGCAAATAAAGTGTTCGAAACAGTCGCAATGGCGAAAGTTTCAACTTCAGGACAAGAAGCATTTTCTCATAACTTCTTAGGTGATAAAGACGGTATTAGTGTGAATGGTGATCACTTACTATACGATGCAAAACAGAAAGCACTTGCTTTATATGAAGCGGGTTATAAAGCACCGATTCGTAAAAAGATACCGGTTGTTGGTGAAACAGGATATGCAACTCTTGCACTTGGTGCAGAAGCAATGCACTTATCTGGTTACATTTCAGAGTACGATCTTCACATTGCGAAGAAACTTGCATATGTCATTGCGGGCGGAAAAGTGCCGTACGGAACAGAAGTTGATGAGCAGTATTTATTAGATGTAGAACGTGAAGCATTTATTAGCTTAGTAAGTGAGATGAAATCACAAGCAAGAATGCAGCACATGCTTGTAAAAGGAAAGCCATTACGTAACTAATAACGAGGGGAGATATCGTTCATGAGAGAAGCTGTCATTGTTGCGGGAGCAAGAACACCAATTGGAAAAGCAAAGAGGGGTTCATTAAAAACAGTTCGTCCTGACGATTTAGGGGCGTTAGTAGTAAAAGAAACGTTAAAGCGTGCGAATTATGAAGGACCAATCGATGATTTGATTTTCGGTTGTGCGATGCCAGAAGCAGAGCAAGGTTTAAATATGGCTCGTAATATCGGGGGATTAGCAGGTCTTTCTTACGATGTTCCAGCTATTACAATTAACCGTTACTGTTCTTCAGGTTTACAAAGTATCGCTTACGGAGCAGAGCGCATTATGCTTGGTCACTCGGAAGCGGTATTATCAGGCGGAGCGGAATCAATGAGTTTAGTTCCAATGATGGGACACGTTGTTCGTCCAAACAGTCGCCTTGTAGAGGCAGCTCCAGAATATTATATGGGTATGGGACATACAGCAGAGCAAGTTGCTGTGAAATATGGAATTTCTCGTGAAGAGCAAGATGCATTTGCAGTAAGAAGTCATCAACGCGCTGCGAAAGCATTAGCTGCAGGTAACTTTGCCGATGAAACAGTATCTGTAGATGTAACGTTACGTACTGTTGGAGCAAACAACAAATTACAAGAAGAAACAATCACTTTCGCACAAGACGAAGGTGTAAGAGCAGAAACGACATTAGACATTTTAGGTAAATTACGTCCAGCATTTAACGTTCGCGGTTCTGTAACAGCTGGTAACTCTTCACAAATGAGTGATGGTGCAGCATCTGTACTATTGATGGATCGTGAAAAAGCAGTAAGCGATGGTATGAAGCCACTTGCGAAATTCCGTTCATTTGCAGTAGCGGGGGTACCACCAGAAGTAATGGGAATTGGCCCAATCGCTGCCATTCCGAAAGCGTTAAAATTAGCTGGTTTAGAACTATCTGATATCGGCCTATTCGAATTAAATGAAGCATTCGCTTCACAATCAATCCAAGTTATTCGTGAACTTGGTTTAGATGAAGAAAAAGTAAACGTAAACGGCGGTGCAATCGCACTTGGACATCCACTTGGCTGTACAGGAGCAAAACTAACACTATCTCTTATTCACGAAATGAAACGCCGCAACGAACAATTCGGTATCGTAACAATGTGTATCGGCGGCGGAATGGGAGCAGCAGGAGTGTTTGAATTACTATAAAAAGTGGAAGTGGCTTGCTCAGAACAGGAGGGCGTTGGAGGCCCTGACGAAGAGGCGCTTTTTGCCTCACAGGAAGGGATGAAACGACCGACTGTTCTAGCCACTGGAACTGGATTATGAAAAAAAGTAGAAGCGGCTCGCTTAGAATGTGAGGGGGATGGAGCTTCAGACGTAGAGGCGCTCTTTGCCTCGCAGGAAGAAGCGAAGCCACCGAACATTCTAGCCGCTGGAACTGGATTATAAAAAAGTAGAAGCGGCTCGCTCAGAACGAGACGTCACCAATGCAAAGAATGGAAGCAACAAAGGTTTATAAAAACAAAAGGGAGAGCTAGCTTCTTTCAAAACGGAAGAAGCGGCTTATGAAAATATGAAGGAGGAAATTTTCATGGAAAAAACAGTAGGAAGTGCGGTTAAAGGCGGTAGCTTTTTAGTAGATGAGATTACGATTGATCAAGTGTTTACGCCAGAAGATTTTTCATCTGAGCATAAAATGATTGCAAAAACGACAGAGGACTTTATCGTAAATGAAGTTCTTCCAGAGCTTGAATATTTAGAGCAACATGAGTTTGATCGTTCTGTTCGTCTTTTAAAAGAAGCTGGGGAACTTGGTTTATTAGGCGCTGACGTACCAGAAGAGTACGGTGGAATTGGTCTTGATAAAGTAAGTTCAGCGTTAATCGCAGAGAAATTCTCTCGCGCTGGTGGTTTTGCAATTACTCACGGTGCTCACGTAGGTATCGGATCTTTACCAATCGTATTATTCGGTAACGAAGAGCAAAAGAAAAAGTATTTACCATTACTTGCAACTGGTGAAAAATTAGCTGCATACGCATTAACAGAGCCAGGTTCAGGATCTGATGCATTAGGTGCAAAAACAACTGCACGTTTAAATGCAGAAGGTACACATTACGTATTAAATGGTGAAAAACAATGGATTACAAACTCTGCATTTGCTGACGTGTTTATCGTATACGCAAAAATTGATGGAGAGCACTTCTCAGCATTTATCGTAGAGAAAGAATATGCTGGCGTATCTACAAGCCCAGAAGAAAAGAAAATGGGTATTAAATGTTCTTCAACTCGTACGTTAATTTTAGAAGATGCATTAGTACCGAAAGAGAACTTACTTGGTGAAGTTGGTAAAGGTCATATTATCGCATTCAACATTTTAAATATCGGTCGTTATAAATTAGGTGTTGGTACAGTTGGATCTGCGAAACGTGCAGTAGAAATTTCAGCACAATATGCAAACCAACGTCAACAGTTCAAACAACCAATCGCTCGCTTCCCATTAATTCAAGAGAAACTTGCGAATATGGCAGCGAAAACATATGCAGCTGAAAGCTCTGTATATCGTACAGTAGGTTTATTTGAAAGCCGCATGAGCACATTATCTGAAGAAGAAGTGAAGGACGGTAAAGCAGTAGCAGCTTCTATCGCTGAATATGCAATCGAGTGCTCTTTAAATAAAGTTTTCGGTTCTGAAGTACTAGACTATACAGTAGATGAAGGTGTTCAAATTCACGGTGGTTACGGATTTATGGCAGAGTACGAGATTGAAAGAATGTACCGCGATTCTCGTATTAACCGTATTTTCGAAGGAACGAACGAAATTAACCGCCTAATCGTACCAGGTACGTTCTTACGTAAAGCGATGAAAGGTGAATTACCACTTCTTCAAAAAGCACAAAAATTACAAGAAGAGTTAATGATGATGATGCCAGAAGAAGTGGGCGATGAGCCATTAGCACTTCAAAAATATTTAGTAAGTAACGCGAAGAAAATTGGCTTAATGGTAGCTGGATTAGCTGCTCAAAAATACGGTAAAGCATTAGATAAAGAGCAAGAAATTCTTGTGAATATCGCTGACATCGTAAGCAACCTATACGCAATGGAGTCAGCTGTTCTTCGTACAGAAAAAGCAATTAAAGCAACTGGTCTTGAAAAGAATAAACAAAAAGTGTTATACACTGAAGTATTTTGCCAAGAAGCATTCAACGAAATCGAAGCAGATGCGAAAGAAACACTTATCGCAGTTGAAAACGGCGACATGCTACGCATGATGTTATCATCATTACGTAAATTAACTCGCCACACACCACTTAACGTAATTCCGAAGAAACGTGAAATCGCTGCGAAAATTTTAGAAGATGAGCGTTACACAGTTTAATATCTTTAAAGAACAGTAGTCGTTTATACGACTACTGTTCTTTTTTTTTTGAAAAAAAGAAATTTTTAGTGACATAAAACTAATGCCATTAGTATAATGAAACTAATAGTATTAGTTTTTGTGAAAAGGGAGATGGAAATATGAGAATGATGCATGAAAAAACGGTATATCAATTGTCATTTTTGCCAAGAGTGTTTCCTGTGAATTGTTACTTTGTGGAGGAAGAAGATGGTTTAACTTTAATTGATGCGGCTTTGCCATATAGCGCAAAAGGTATTTTACAGGCGGCTGAAAAAATAGGGAAACCAATTACTAAGATTGTATTAACACATGCGCATGATGATCATATCGGTGCATTAGACGCATTAAAGGAAGTACTCCCTCATGTTCCAGTCTATATTTCTAAGCGGGACGCAAAACTGTTAGAAGGAGATACGACGCTACAAAAGGATGAACCAAATATACCGATAAAAGGCGGCGTACCTAAAAAGGTAAAAACGGTACCTGATGTTTTATTAGAAGATGGCGACCGAGTTGGATCGCTTCTTGCGATTATGACACCGGGACATACGCCAGGATCCATGTCGTTTCTTGATGTACGAAATAAAGCTCTTATTGTTGGGGATGCATTTCAAACAAGAGGAGGTATGGCTGTTTCGGGACAAATGAAATTTTGGTTTCCGTTTCCTGCGATGGCAACGTGGAGTAAAGAAGTCGCATTACAAAGTGCAGAGAAGTTAAGAGAATATGAGCCGTCCTTGCTTGCGGCAGGGCATGGGAAAATGATAAGAGATCCAGGTGCTATCATAGAGCTTGCTATTAAGGAAGCAAAGCGGAATATAGAAAGTAGAAAAGAGGGGTAATTTATGTCACCGAGAATCGGACTTACATTACAGAAAATTGTAGAAACAGCAGCAGAAATTGCAGATGCAAATGGAATACAAGAAGTAACGTTAGCTTCATTGGCGCAAACATTAGGGGTACGTTCCCCCTCGCTGTATAATCATGTGAAAGGCTTACAAGATGTACGAAAAAATCTTGGTATTTATGGAATCAAACAGCTGTATAACAGACTGGAAGAAGCGGCCGAGGATAAACGGATGGATGAAGCAATTCATGCTTTAGGAGAAGCGTATGTAGCATTCGTACGTAAACATCCTGGACTGTATGAAGCAACCTTTTTACGAGATGAAGAAGTAAGAAAAGCAGGTGACGGGATTGTAAAGCTTTGTCTGCAGGTGTTACAACAGTACGGCTTAGAAGGGGAGAATGCACTTCATGCGACACGTGGATTCAGAAGTATTTGTCATGGGTTTGCGTCGATTGAACAGCAAGGTGGATTTGGTTTGCCACTAGATTTAGATACAAGTTTACATGTATTATTGGAAACGTTTATTAAAGGATTACGTGAATGAGAAGCAAGGCAAACAAAAACCTTAGAAGTGATTCTAAGGTTTTTTAGTGTATATGATTCGAAAAGAACAGTAGGTAGATTAAAGTTTCACTTTATTGTTGTTAAAAATAGTTTACATGATGTTAAAAATAATTTACAATTAAAATATAGAAAATAATGTAAAAAGAGGAGAGATTATGAAACAGAGTGGAAATTTAAAAAATAATCTCGTTGTACTTAGAGCAGAAAAACGCTGGTCACAAACTGATTTAGCGAACAAAGCGGGGGTAAGTAGACAAACGATCGCCTCAATTGAAGCGAATCGTTACAATCCATCTTTAATTTTAGCTTTTGAAATTGCACATATTTTAGGTAAGGAGTTTCATGAAGTTTTTCAATATAAAATAGAGGGGGAAACGGAATGAGCATTGTAATAGGGATCATAATCTCAGTAGCGGGACTAATAGGTGTTTTATATTCAACACGTTTTCAGAAGAATGAGGGGGAAGATGAAAGAGGCGAGCATATTACAGGGAATGCAGCTAAAATTTCATTATTTGTATTTTTATTTCTATATTTAGTTATCTTTTTAATTGGGAATGTATATTCATTGACAGGTGAACAGTATAAATTAGCAAATGCATGTTTATTAGCTGGAGTACTTTGTTCTTATGCTTTAACTATTGTAGTTTTGAAAAGAAGATATTAGATGAGAAAGAGCCTCTAGTGGTTTAGAGGCTCTTTTTTGTTAAATGATATTATTTAGCTGGTTTGAAAAATGTATATATCGCTAAGAAAAAGCAAACAAAACTGAATGCGATAGGATCTTGATATGGACTAGGCTCAGAGCCCTTCTGGATTTCTGTAAGGAAGTCATGTGTTTTCATGTTCATTGCTCCTTTAACTAATAAGTTTTATATGATGCGAGGGTTATGGTGGATAGGAATTGTTTTTTGAAATTTCATATAATAATTATTGCATAGCAATCCTATTCCTAAAACTATAAAATATAAAGTTTTCATAATATGTAAAATTGCATATTATTCTTTTTGTAAATTTTGTTATATTATCTATATATTTGAATTTAAATATTTCGATAAGGTAAATGAGAATGACTGGAGGGATACTGTGAGTAAAACAGTGTTAGAAACGTATAGTGTGGAAAGAAAAATAGAGAATATAACATATAAAAATCTATTTGTAATGATAGCAATGATTATAGGGATTTCACTCCTAGGAGGACTATTCCTTGGTTTAGCCTTTGGGATTTATGGAGAAGAAGCATTAAGTACTAAATTAGAAGGATATTATTTGCTCTTATTCGATGCAATTGTGGTTGTTATCGTTTTATTAGCTTATAAACCAGTTCTTCATTTTATTAAATCTATTTGGGATTTATCCGTTTTGAAGAGTTGGAAGACATATTTATATCTACTAATTGGCTTTATTGTCATTGCGTTATCACAATATTTAATGTTACATGTATTTAGTTTTGAAAGTGCAGCAGAACAAAAGAAACAATTAGGGAGTTTAGGGCTTCAAAATAGCATACAAAGTATTATATATGTGCTAAGTGTCGCTATCATTACACCGATTAAAGAAGAAATTCTATTTCGAGGTATTTTATATCGATTTTTAGAAAAGAAATATAATTTTTTAGTTAGTATCATTATTTCTTCCTTCATTTTTGGAATTCTTCATGGGGGTCTTTTAATTACGGCAACGATTATGGGGATGGTATTTGCGATGTTATACAAAAAGACGCAATCTATTATACCTAGTATTGTCTTACACATTGTATGGAACTTACTTGTGAGTATAAGTATGATTGTATCTCTATAAAAATAAATACATAACCAGTATAAAAGATGAATGGCTTAGCTATTCATCTTTTATTTTGTATGCACGTGAAAAAGTTAATTCATGTATACAATTAAAAAATAGCTAAATACTAACAGTGAACGAATAAAGAAAGGTAGGAGTATTCTATGCAAAACTTAACAGAGCTTGAAGTAGAAAACTTACGTCATTTGATCGGTGGACACGCAACAATTATTAACAAGTTGGAGCAGTATGCACAGACGTGTACAGATCCACAATTGAAACAAATGTTACAAAAGGATGCGCAAGATGCACGAAATACGAAGCAACAATTAATGACTTTCCTAGGATAGGAGGAAGCGGAACATGAATGAAAAAGATATGGTAAATGATTATTTAGCAGGATTAAATGCAAGTTTAACAAGTTATGCAAATTATATTGCTCAGTCTGATAATGAACAATTACACCAAACGTTAATCCAAATTCGTAATCAAGATGAAATGCGCCAACGTAATATGTACGAGTACGCAAAGCAAAAAAGTTATTACAAACCGGCAGCACCTGCGAATCCAATGATTGTGCAGCAATTAAAAAGCCAATTAAGTGCGGAATAATGGAATGACAAAAAACGGGCGAATGAAGTCGCTCGTTTTTTTGTTTTGAGCATGTCAATAAATATAAAATAAATATTTTTCCAGTTGTAACAAATATGACGAAAATGGAATATAACAATTCACAAAAAGGACAAAAAGTTTGTTCAATATTTCACAAAGTATCCATGGTTTATATCGTGGGAACCTCTATAATTAGGAGTGTAAAGAACAAAAGAAATAGATTATATGATCAATTAGGAGAGATTGCTATGAAACGAAATACAAGAAAAATTGCAATTATCGGTACTGGATTAGTTGGATCAAGTTGTGCATATTCCATTGTGAATCAAGGCATTTGCGAAGAGCTATTATTAATTGATATAAATCATGAACGTGCAGTTGGGGAAGCAATGGATTTATCACACTGCATTAACTTTACAAATACAAGAACAAAAGTATATGCGGGAAGCTATGAAGACTGCAAAGATATGGATATCGTTATTATTACAGCAGGACCAGCACCAAAGCCTGGACAAAGTCGCTTAGATACTTTAGGAGCGAGTGCGAAGATTATGGAAAGTGTTGTTGGCAGCGTAATGGAAAGTGGATTTGATGGTATTTTCTTACTTGCATCGAACCCAGTTGATATTATTACGTATCAAGTGTGGAAATTATCTGGATTACCTAGAAATCGTGTGATCGGCACTGGTACATCACTAGATTCTTCTCGCTTACGAACAATTTTATCTGAAATGTTACATGTAGACCCTCGTAGTATTCATGGGTATTCATTAGGAGAACATGGTGATTCGCAAATGGTTGCTTGGTCTCACGTAACTGTTGGTGGAAAGCCAATTCTACAAATTTTAGAAGAGAAAAAAGACAAATTTGGTGAAATAGATTTAGATGAAATTGTTGAGAAGACTGCAAAAGCTGGATGGGAAATTTATAAACGAAAAGGTACTACTTATTACGGAATCGGAAATTCTCTAGCATATATTGCGAGCTCAATCTTTAACGATGATCACCGTGTCATTGCTGTATCGGCCATTTTAGATGGGGAGTACGGTGAATACGATATTTGCACAGGAGTACCAGCTATTATTACTAGAGACGGTATAAAAGAAATTGTGGAACTAAACTTAACAGAGGATGAAGAATCTCGATTCGCAAAATCAAACGATATTTTACGTGATTATATGAAAACAATTGGTTACTAACTTATAGGAGAAGGTGAAACAAATGAAGGAATATATAATGTCTCGTGTATTTAAAGCATCTGCTGGAATCGCACAAGGTATTTTCGTATCCCTTGGAATTGGTTTACTAATCGAAAATATAGGAAGAATTGTTGATATTCCGTTACTTATTACAATCGGAGTTGTTGCAAAATCACTTATGGCACCAGCCATTGGTGCCGGAATCGCTTTTATGCTCGGTGCAAATGGTCTTGTAATCTTCTCGGCTATGGTAGCTGGAGCGATTGGTGCTGGATCCATTTCAATTACTGAAGCAGGTCTAATTATTAAAACAGGTGAGCCAATCGGTGCATTATTAACAGCGACTTTGGCTGTATATATTGGTAAACGTTTAAGCGGGAAAACTGCTTTAGATATGATGCTCGTTCCATTTGCGGCCATATTAGGTTCTGGTTTAGTCGGTATTTGGTTATCTCATAATATTACTCCTGTTTTAAATACAGTTGGAGCATTTATTAAAGATAGCTCAGCTGGTAGCCCGTTCATCGCTTCTATCGTCATTGCAGTCGTTTGGGGACTATTACTTATCTCTCCAGCTTCATCAGCTGCGTTAGCAATTGCACTTAGCTTAGATGGTGTTGCAGGTGGTGCTGCTCTTGCAGGTTGCGTTGCCCAGTTTATCGGATTTTCTGTAATCTCAGCGAAAGAAAATAATTTAGGCGGCATATTAGCTCAAGCACTTTGTACTCCGAAAGTACAGTTGCCAAATATCACTAAAAATCCAATGATTCTCGTCCCAACTGTTGTCGCCAGTGCGATAGTTGGTCCAGTATCCGCATTAATTTTTCAACTGGAAGCAGGAAAAGAAATTGCAGGTCTTGGATTAAGTTCTCTTATCGCACCAATTAATTTAATTTCCAGCGAAGGATGGGAAGTTGTCCCAGCGATGGTAATCACTTATATCGTCATTCCAGTAGCTGTTTCTTATATACTTTACATTGCTCTTAAAAAAGCAGGTCGTATTCACTCTGGTGATATGACTGTACCACAATCTTAAATTGAAAATCTCCTTTTATATAGAGAAAAGCAGACTGTAGAAGCCACAGTCTGCTTTTTACATTTTTTGATTTTGTTTTACTGGAACACGTATTGTTTCTTTTGCTAATAATAGCTGCACGCCGAAGTATAGTATGCTTGCAAGCGTCATTCCAGAAATGGCGTCTACAAATGCGTGTTGCTTCGTAAATAGCGTTGATAAAATAATAAGCGTACCGAAGAAGGTAAGAATGTAATATTCAAAAGCATGTTGTTCCCTACGTCTAAAGGCAGCTAACATAATGATAAAGGTAGTAAGAACGTGAATGCTAGGGAAACAGTTCACCGGTTGATCGATACTATAAATATAGCGGACTAGTTCGGAAAATACGTCTGATCCAACGACTATTGGACGTGGTACAGTTGTTTGCCAAAAATAATAAATAGAAAAACAAGAAAGTTTTCCAAGAATGATACTACTTAAAGTGACATAATATTGTTTTCGATCTGCAAAGCAGTAATAAATAAGTGCGCCGTATAAGTAAGGAAACCAAAGTAAATAAGGAATAATAAATGCTTTTACAAATGGAATCCAATCGTCTACTACAGTTGTGACATCTACTGCATGAACAGCTGATTTATTTAATACATCGTAAAGGGGACTTACGAGTACGAGTAGAAGTATATAACTTAACGGAAGAAAAGATGAAAGTTTAAATTTCTTCATGATAATCTCCTATGTTTAGTAATGTAAGTAAATTCAATTGATTATAATATAGAAACGTAATTTGGGCTATCGATTTTACTTACATTTTCTTGAATGAACCTTACGTTTTTGTCACTTGACTGAAAAGAAGGGGAGGGTGCTATATGAAGCGTTTATCGTATTTCTTAGTTTTTATATTGATATGCCTAGTCGGTGCTGGGTGTGCAAAGGATAAAGAAGGAGAGAAATTAGAATATAACGGAAGAGCACTCGTCATTGGAGTTGTTGGAGAAAAACCGAAAGATACGTTTAGGAATATAAAGTTTGAGGAAATGAATTTAGAGGACCTGGAAAAGAAATCTAAGGAAGTGGATGGTTTTCTAATAATGAAAGATCACTTTCAAGAAGCCTCAACAGAACAATATAAAAATGTATTTTCATCACTAAAGAAACCAGTGTTTTTTATCGGTTTACAAGATAAGTCATATTCGATTTTTATTACAAAAGGGATAGAGTATAACAGTGCCCGAAAAGATGTAAATGCTATGTATACGCAAGGGTTTGCAAATATCGGAAGTGGTGAAGGACAACAATGGGCAGTTGGTTTATCGAATGGTGGAAATACTGAAGAAAGTATTCATAATATGTATATCGTCGTATTTCAAACAATTGCAGATTATTTGAATAGATGATGAAGGGGCCTGTAAACAAGGTTTCTCCTTTATTTCGCATTCAAGAATCGGTTATATAATGGTCCAAATGATTCCATTGTTATGAGGTTACTAGTAGGACTTTTTTTATTAACAGTAATTCCTCAATATGCAAGAAATATGCAAATATGCATATTGTATTTATTTGGATATTTTGTATGTTAAAATTAAATATAGGGATTTTTGTATATAAAGAACTAAAATCAGAAATATCCAATGAATTTTGAGAGGTGTTACATGTTTACAAACAAGAAATTAATTCGAATTGGTCTAACATTACTTGTATGTTTATTTGGAATTGATTTTACAATCAGTTATTTTCAAACATATCTTGAATCAGCGGCAGGTATTAAATGGGTAATATCAGAAACTTGGAAAACTATTTTGTTAGATGCCCCTGAAAGTATATTGGTTATTTTAGGCGCAATTGCTTTATATGATTTCACAAAAGAAACATCGCAAAAAGACGCATCAATTTAGATGCGTCTTTTTTCTTTGCGGTAATTTCTTCAACACCATGGAATACTCTCACTATTACGGCCAAAATCGTTAGTTTCTTTCATCTGTACGCCTTGTCATGTAAAGTGTTGCCAGGTTTGTGACTATAGGCTGAAATGGTTAAATAAACGTTTGTTTAAGATATATGTTCGGTAGGAAGAAACTGATGCAGCCCAAGGGTTAGCAAAGAAAAATAGGGAGTTAATCAAACGTTTGTTTAAGATGTATGTTCGGTAGGAAGAAACTGATGCAATTCATGGGTTAACAAAGAAAAATGGGGAGCTAATCAAACGTTTGTTTAAGGTGTATGTTCGGAGGGTGGATGAGAGAAGAATCAAAAAAAATTATATATTTATTTTTTCTTAACAAATGGCGGAAAAATAAGAAAAATTTGCAGGATTATTAAAAATTATCACGAAATAAGTAAAAGTTTAGCGAATAATCGTTTGAAATAATAAAACGTTTTCTATATGATAAAGGTAAAGGTTAGTAAAAAAGTAGGTGAATTTATGACAGTAACATTTTATTCATATCCAAAGTGTGGCACATGTCAAAAAGCAAAGAAATGGTTTGAGGCAAACGATGTAGCATATGAGATGATTCATATTGTTGAAAATCCACCATCAAAAGAAGATTTACGTAATTTACATGAAAAAAGTGAATTACCATTGAAAAAATTCTTTAATACAAGTGGAATGCGTTACCGTGAACTTGGTCTGAAAGATAAGTTAAAAGATGCAAGTGAAGACGAAATGTACGAGCTTTTAGCATCTGATGGCATGTTGATTAAACGTCCAATTGTAACAGATGGAACGAATGTAACACTTGGTTTTAACGAAGAGCAGTTTGAAAGTGTGTGGAAAAAGTACCAATAAGGTATTTTTACATAATTAATACATTCACTGGAGGTACAGTCATGAGCATTCCAAATAATTTACGTTACTCTGAAGAACACGAATGGGTAAAAACTGAAGGTAATGAAGTTGTTATCGGTATTACTCACTTTGCACAAAGTGAGCTAGGCGATATCGTATTCGTTGAACTTCCTGAAGTAGGTGCAACAATCGAAGCTGACGAGCCATTCGGAAGCGTAGAATCTGTTAAAACAGTTTCTGAGTTATATGCACCTGTAAGCGGTAAAGTTGTAGCAGTAAACGAAGAATTAAGTGACCAACCAGAACTTGTTAACGAATCTCCATACGAGGGTGCATGGATGGTTAAAGTTGAACTTTCTGATGCAAGCCAAGTTGAGAAGTTATTAACTGCTGAAAAATATGCAGAAATGACAAACCAAGACTAATTATAGTCGACTAAAGGACAGCCTTTGTGCTGTCCTTTTTTATTTTGTGTTACATAATATATTTAAAATCGAGTGTAAATGAATAAGCTATTATGGGAATGAACGTTTTTAGTAAGGTTTCATGGAGCTTCGTAATCTAAACAGTCAGTTCCGCTTTTCATTGTCCAGCTCCACCTCCTAGTCCTTCATGTCTAAGAACCTTCCGCACGAGAAGACAAAAAGCATCTTCTGTGCGAAAGAACCTTAGCCAACAGGGCTAAACAGTCGGTTCCGCTTTTTTTATTGTCCAGCTCCACGGCTAGATTGTTCGATGGCTTCGCTTCTTCCTGCAAGGCAAAAAGCGCCTTTACGTCAGAAGCTCCATCCCTCTCACAATCTGAACGAGCCGCTTGCGCTTTTCTTTAGGATCTAGCTCCAGTGGCTAGAACAGTCGGTCATTTCACTCCTTCACTTGAGGCAAAAGGCGCCTCTAGTTCAGGAGTTCCAATGTCCTCTTGTTCTGAACGAGCCACTTCCGCTTTTCTTTTGCAAAAATAAACAGGAAACAACATGAAAATAACGAATATACTATATACTAAGTTAAAGGTTGTATAGTATATGGTGATCGGGTGATGACATATGATTTATGTAGAAAAAGTCATTATTGTAGAAGGTACATCAGATAGAAGAAAGATTGAATCTATTATTCGGGAACCGGTGGAAATTGTTTGTACAAATGGTACAATTGGTTTGGCGAAAATGGATGAGCTCGTTGATCAGTTTTTTGATAAAGAAGTGTATGTACTTGTGGATGCTGATGATGCTGGAGAAAAGTTAAGGAAACAATTTCGAAAAGAATTTCCGCAAGCAGAGCATATTTATATTGATCGCTCGTACCGAGAAGTGGCAACTGCGCCATCTTCACACTTAGCAAATGTATTATGGGGAGCTGACATTGACGTTTATACAGAATATTTACGGTAAGGAATGATAGAAGTGATTGACTGGACAGGAGCCGAAGCAACAGCCCTAATAGAGAACGAAGAAAAAACAGTGTTATATGTATATACTCCAATGTGTGGAACATGCCAATTAGCAAAAAAGATGTTAACTGTCGTTGAGATGACAATTGAAGATTTGAAAATTGGAATGTTAGATTTAAATTATGCTCCGCATGTAGCGAAAGAGTATGGAATCGAAAGTGTGCCGTGTTTACTTGTTTTTGAAAATGGGACACTCATGAAGAAGATATATGCATTTCATTCGGTTGAATATTTATATACGGAATTAAAGTAGGCGGCAAAGTTTTTGCCGCCTCGACATATTTCTTGGGAAATATGTCGAGATGCAGGGTGGTTACAGTATTTGTCGAGCGAAAGTAACAGGATTGCTCTTTAGTGAGAGGGAATGGTATGTGTAATAGAAAGTGATATGAAGGATGTGATTTAAGGTGAAATTATATTCTTTGCTGCAATCATTTGTAAATTACGCTAATGGTCAATATCATTTAGAACCGCTTTTAAGACAAGGAGAAAAAACTGTTAATTTCCGCTTTGGAGATGAAAGTTGTTCGTTACAAATTTCAAGAGATTATATAGAACTGCTACATGAGGAAATAGGGACGGAGCAAATCGTTTGTGTAGATGAAGAAGATGTAAAACAATTGGTAAACGGCAATGTACGATTGCAAATGTTAATGAATGATGGACGTGTACAATATTCGGGAACATATCGAACGATGCTATTAGTCGAATCGATGTTTCACATATGTAAACCGATGTCAGTAGGGGCTTAAAATTCTGAAGTTTCATTTTTTGCGAAAATTTCTGTTGACATGGTGTGTGGATATTGATACAATTCAATTCATAAAATATAGACAATTTCATAAATTACAAATCAGACGAAAATGTAATCTGATTTCTCTTATCAAGAGAGGTGGAGGGACTGTGCCCTGTGAAGCCCGGCAACCGTCAACTTATGTTGAAATGGTGCCAATTCCTGCAAAGCAAATGCTTTGAGAGATGAGAGAGAGGGATAATGTTGTTATATACGCATATAAACCTTTCTGCTTCTCTAAAGCGGAAAGGTTTTTTTGTTGTTTGAATGTGGAGGACATTCAAATAATACAAGTAGTGATACCGGTGGACTACACGCATTAAACATAAAAAATTGCGGAGTCGATCCAAACAAAAAAGGGGTGATACACCATGATTCTATTAGAGAATGTAAAGAAAATATATAAAGCAAAAAGCGGTGATGTTACTGCTGTAGATAACGCCAATTTAAAAATAGACAAAGGTGAAATCTTTGGTGTTATCGGATATAGTGGTGCTGGGAAAAGTTCTTTAATTAGATTATTCAATCAGTTGGAGAAACCAACTTCTGGCCAAATTACAATTGCAAATCGCGTCATTTCAGCCATTACAGGAAGTGAACTTCGTAAGGCAAGGCAAGAAATCGGAATGATTTTTCAGCATTTCAACTTACTTTGGTCAAGAACTGTACGCGAAAATATCGAGTTTCCGCTTGAGATTGCAGGTGTTGATAAGGCGAAGAGAAGAAAACGCGTGGATGAGTTAATTCATCTTGTTGGATTAGAAGGAAGAGGAGATGCGTATCCATCTCAACTGAGCGGAGGACAAAAGCAACGTGTTGGTATTGCAAGAGCATTAGCTAACAATCCGCAAGTGCTTTTATGTGATGAAGCGACGTCAGCTCTTGATCCAGAAACGACAGATCAAATTTTAGATTTATTATTAGATATTAATAAGCGTCTCGGTTTAACAATTGTACTCATTACACATGAGATGCACGTGATTCGAAAGATTTGTAATCGAGTGGCGGTAATGGAAAAAGGAAAGATTGTAGAAACGGGTCCCGTACTTGATGTATTCCGTAATCCACAGCAAGATATTACAAAACGATTTGTAAAGCAATTAACAGATTCTGAAGATACAAATGAAACGATTGAAAGTTTAATTGAAAAATATCCAGATGGTAAAGTAGTTCGTTTGCAGTTTATCGGTGAAGCTGTAGAAAGACCAGTACTTCAAAGATTAATGCAACGCAGTGATATAGAAGTTAGCATTTTGCAAGGAAATATCGCACAAACGAATGACGGTTCTTACGGTAGTTTAGTTGTTCATTTAAATGGTGAGGAAACAGCGATTCAGCAAGCAATAGAGGGAATACATCAAGATCAAGTAGAGCTGGAGGTGATTGCACATGGATAAGTTACTCACAAATGTCGATTGGAATCAAATGTTAGAAGCAACTGGTGAAACGTTATATATGACGGCAATCGCAGCTCTTGCCACATTTGTTTTAGGACTCATTTTAGGATTGTTACTCTTTATGACAGCAAAAGATAATTTATGGGAAAACAAGACGGTTAACACAGCGATTGGAGCGTTCGTAAACATTTTCCGTTCCATACCATTCATCATTTTAATCATTTTATTAATCCCATTCACAAAGGTTTTGCTTGGAACAATTCTTGGAGCGAGTGCAGCATTGCCAGCTTTAATTATTGGAGCAGCACCATTTTACGCGAGAATGGTTGAAATCGCACTTCGCGAAATTGATAAAGGTGTAATTGAAGCTTCAAAAGCAATGGGAGCAAAAACAAGCACAATTATTTTGAAAGTATTAATTCCAGAATCGTTACCGGCATTAGTATCTGGTATTACGGTTACGACAATTGCTTTAGTAGGCTATACAGCAATGGCGGGAGTTGTTGGTGCTGGTGGCCTTGGAACACTTGCATATTTAGAAGGATTCCAACGAGGAAATAACGATGTAACAATCGTTGCTACAATTTGTGTATTACTAGTTGTATTTTTCATTCAGTGGATTGGTGATCGTGTAACGGTTCGAATAGATAAACGATAATAAAAAACGGGAGGATGTTTCAAATGAAAAAATTATTACTTACAGCACTTATTTCAACTTCAATTTTTGGGTTAGCTGCTTGTGGCGGGAAAGATAAAGATGAAAAGAAATTAGTTGTGGGGGCTTCTAACGTACCGCACGCTGAAATTTTAGAAAAGGCAAAGCCGTTACTTGAGAAAAAAGGAATTGAATTAGAAGTGAAAAAATTCCAAGATTACGTGTTGCCAAATAAATCGTTAGCGGATAAGGATTTAGATGCAAACTACTTCCAGCACATTCCGTATTTAGAAAAAGAAATGAAAGATAAAAAATATGATTTTGAAATAGCAGGGAAAATTCATATTGAACCAATTGGTGTATACTCTCAAAAATATAAGAGCTTAAAAGAACTTCCAGACGGGGCGACAATTATTATGAGTAATTCCGTTACTGACCATGGACGTGGTTTAGCAATTTTACAAAAAGAAGGCATTTTAAAAATTAAAGACGGAGTAGATCCAGTTAGTGCAACTCCAAAAGATATTGCAGATAATCCGAAAAACTTAAAGTTCAAAACGGATATTGAGCCTGGTTTGTTACCACAAGTGTATAACAATAAAGAAGGCGACGCTGTTTTAATTAATTCAAACTATGCAATTGATGCGAAATTAAACCCAGAAAAAGATGCAATTGCAATTGAAGGTGATGATTCTCCATATGCAAACGTAGTAGTGGTTCGTAAAGGTGATAAAGATAAAAAGGCGATTAAAGAGCTTGTAGAAGTATTACATTCTAAAGAAATCGAAGACTTTATTACTAAAGAATATAAAGGAGCGGTTGTTCCTATAAAAGAATAATTGCGATTGAAGGATCTGACTCTCTGTACGCAAATATTACTGCAGTTCGTAAAGGTGACGAGAAGAAAAAAGAAATGAAAGAGCTAGTAGAAGTACTACATTGAAAAGAAATTCAAGACTTTATTACTAAAGAATATAAAGGTGCTGTACTTCCGGTAACTGAATAAGTATAAGGAAAGGACTGGTAATTTCCCAGTCCTTTTTTCTTTATATAAATAAGAAGAAAGGTGTATCATATAAGGATGCAAGTGAAATACTTATATACATTTGTGAAAAAATTGTTACTTTTTTTCGTCGTTTGCGATATCATTTTATTTGATATAAAATTAGAATGAGAATAAAATGAGAATATGAACGTTTTAGGAATTTTTAAAATGTATATATAGGATTAATGGAGGTATTGAGATGGCTGGTTCTACATTAACGGTTAAAGACTTACACGTATCAATTGATGGCAAAGAAATTTTAAAAGGTGTAAACCTTGAAGTAAAAGGTGGAGAAATCCACGCAATTATGGGACCTAACGGAACAGGTAAATCAACTTTATCTTCTGCAATTATGGGTCACCCAAAGTATGAAGTAACAGAAGGTAGCATCATCATCGACGGTGAAGATGTATTAGAAATGGAAGTAGACGAGCGCGCGCAAGCAGGTCTATTCCTAGCAATGCAATATCCAAGTGAAATTAGCGGAGTAACAAACGCTGACTTCTTACGTTCTGCAATTAATGCACGTCGTGAAGAAGGCGATGAAATTTCTCTTATGAAATTTATCCGTACATTAGATAAAAACATGGAATTCCTAGAAATGGATCCAGAAATGGCACAACGTTACTTAAACGAAGGTTTCTCTGGTGGAGAGAAAAAACGTAACGAAATTCTTCAATTAATGATGATTGAGCCAAAAATCGCAATCTTAGACGAAATCGACTCAGGTCTTGATATCGATGCATTAAAAGTTGTATCTAAAGGTATTAACGAAATGCGCGGCGAAGAGTTCGGTTGCCTAATGATTACGCATTACCAACGTTTATTAAACTACATCACTCCAGACTTCGTTCACGTTATGATGAACGGTCGTATCGTTAAATCTGGTGGCCCTGAGCTTGCACAACGTCTAGAAGCTGAAGGTTACGACTGGATTAAAAAAGAATTAGGTATTGAAGACGAAACAACAGAGCAAGAAGCGTAAGAGAGGAGCATAAACATGACAATCGGTACATTACCTTTCGATCAAGAAACAATCCGTCAACGCGCAAGCGAAGTAAACGAAGCTGCTTGGTTGACTGAGTTCCGCTTACAAGCTCTTGCACAAGCAACTGAACTTCCAATGCCAACGCCTGATAAAACGAAAATTGAAAAATGGGACTTTATCGGAAAAGGCGACGCTGCTAAGCAAGAGCCTGTAAGTTCTTTAACAGAGCTTCCAGAAGCAGTGAAAAACTTAATCGATGAAAACAACAGCGTATTAGTACAACGCACTGGTACAACTGCATTCGTTTCTTTAGCAGACGAAGCAAAAGAAAAAGGTGTTATTTTTACAGACATCGTAACAGCTGCAACTGAGCACGCTGAGCTAGTACAAAAGTACTTAATGAAAGACGGCGTGAAAGTAGACGAGCATCGTCTAACTGCACTTCATGCTGCATTAATCAACGGCGGTGCATTCGTATATGTTCCGAAAAACGTTGTTCTTGAAACTCCACTTCAAGCTGTATTCTTAGTAGACGGCGAAGAAGCTAACGTATATAACCACGTATTATTCGTAGCTGATGCGAACAGTACTGCAACTTATGTAGAAAACTACGTTGCAAATGAAAATGCTAAAGGTATTGCAAATATCGTAGCAGAAGTAATCGTGGAACAAGGCGCACAAGTGAAATTCGGTGCGGTTGATCTATTAGCGAAAGACGTAACAACTTACGTTAACCGCCGCGGCACAGTAGGACGCGACGGTCGCATTGATTGGGCTCTAGGCCTTATGAATGACGGAAACACAATCTCAGAGAACGTTACAAACTTAATGGGCGACGGTTCATATGCTGATACGAAAACAGTAACAATTGGCCGTGGTAACCAAACACAAAACTTTACAACTAAAGTTGTTCACTTCGGTAAGCACTCTGAAGGTTGGATTTTAAAACACGGTGTACAAAAAGATAGCGCAACATCTATCTTTAACGGAATTGGTAAGATTGAACACGGTGCATCTAAATCAAATGCACAACAATCTTCTCGCGTTCTTATGTTAGATGAAAAAGCTCGTGGGGATGCAAACCCAATTCTTCTAATCGACGAAGATGATGTAATGGCAGGTCACGCAGCTTCAGTAGGTCGCGTAGATCCAGTCCAACTATACTACTTGATGAGCCGTGGTATTCCAAAACGCGAAGCAGAACGTTTAGTCATCCATGGATTCTTAGCACCTGTAGTTAATGAGCTTCCAATTGAAGGAGTAAAGGCACAGCTTGTTGAGGTAATTGAAAGGAAAGTTCGCTAATGAATATTCATGAAATACGCAAACAGTTTCCAATTCTTGATCAAAAAGTGAACGGCAAACAACTTGTTTATTTCGATAGTGCAGCAACTTCTCAAAAACCAATTCAAGTCATTGAAACGTTAGAACGTTACTATAAAGAATATAATTCTAACGTGCATCGCGGTGTTCATACGCTCGGTACGAAAGCTACCGACGCGTATGAAGGCGCACGCGAGAAAGTTCGTAAGTTTATTAACGCGAAATCAATGGAAGAGATTATTTTCACGCGCGGAACGACAACTGCATTAAATACAGTAGCGGCTAGCTATGGTCTTGAAAATGTAAAGGAAGGCGATGAAATCGTTATTTCTTACATGGAGCACCATAGTAACATCATTCCGTGGCAACAAGTTGCGAAGAAAACTGGTGCAACTTTAAAATACCTTCCGCTTCAACCAGACGGTACAATTTCTTTAGAAGATGTTCGTCAAACAGTTACACCGAATACGAAAATCGTTTCTATTATGCAAGTATCAAACGTGCTTGGAACGATTAACCCTGTAAAAGAAATCGGAGCAATCGCACATGAAAATGGCGCAATTATGGTCGTTGACGGTGCACAAAGTACACCTCATATGAAAGTAGATGTACAAGATTTAAACTGTGATTTCTACGCATTATCTGCTCATAAGATGTGTGGACCTACAGGTATCGGCGTATTATATGGTAAGAAAGAATTGCTAAACAATATGGAGCCAATTGAATTTGGCGGTGAAATGATTGATTTCGTAGATTTACAAGAATCTACGTGGAAAGAGCTTCCGTGGAAGTTTGAAGCAGGTACACCGATTATCGGTAATGCAATCGGACTTGGTGCGGCAATTGATTTCCTAGAAGAAATCGGTCTTCATAATATTGAAAAGCATGAGCATGAATTAGCGCAATACGCTTTAGAAAGACTATCAGAAGTAGATGGCGTTACAATTTATGGTCCAAAGCATCGCGCTGGTCTTGTTACATTTAATATTGAAGACGTACATCCTCACGATGTAGCGACAGTATTAGATGTAGAAGGTATTGCGGTTCGCGCAGGACACCACTGTGCACAACCGCTTATGAAGTGGCTAAAAGCTTCTTCAACAGCACGTGCGAGCTTCTATTTATATAATACAAAAGAAGAAATTGATACATTTGTTGAATCGCTAATCAAGACAAAGGAGTATTTCACAAATGTCATTTAATAATTTAGATACGTTATATCGTCAAGTTATTATGGATCATTACAAAAATCCTCGTAACCATGGCGTGTTAGAAGATAGTGTTACAGTAAACTTGAACAATCCAACTTGTGGCGATCGTATTCAACTTACGATGAAAGTAGAAGAAGGTATTGTGCAAGAAGCGAAGTTTGAAGGAGAAGGATGTTCTATCTCAATGTCTTCAGCTTCCATGATGACACAAGCAGTAAAAGGTAAGAAAATTGAAGAGGCACTTCAGCTTTCTAAAATTTTCTCTGACATGATGCTAGGAAAAGAGTACGATGACAGCATCGATTTAGGAGATATTGAAGCATTACAAGGCGTATGCAAGTTCCCTGCACGTATTAAATGTGCAACATTAGCGTGGAAAGCGTTAGAAAAGGGCTTAAACGAAGATAAGTAATGTTTAAAGGTTCCTAAAAACGAGGTTATCTAAGGAGGGACACACCAACATGGCGAAGCAACTGCCAGATATCGGCGATTATAAATATGGTTTCAAAGACAAAGACGTTTCGATTTTCCGTGCTGGACGCGGTTTAACAAAAGAGATCGTTGAAGAGATTTCACGTATGAAAGAAGAACCACAGTGGATGTTAGACTTCCGTTTAAAATCACTGGATAAGTTCTATGAAATGCCAATGCCACAATGGGGCGGCGACTTAAACGACTTAGATTTCGATGAAATTACGTACTACGTAAAACCATCTGAGAAATCTGAGAAGTCTTGGGATGAAGTACCTGATGAAATTAAAGCGACATTTGATAAATTAGGTATTCCAGAAGCTGAGCAAAAATATTTAGCTGGTGTATCTGCACAGTACGAATCTGAAGTTGTATACCACAACATGAAAGAAGACCTAGAAGCTCTAGGAATCGTCTTCAAAGATACAGATAGCGCATTAAAAGAGAATGAAGATATTTTCCGTGAGCATTTCGGAAAAGTAATCCCACCGACAGACAACAAATTCTCTGCATTAAACTCTGCAGTTTGGTCTGGTGGATCATTCATCTACGTTCCAAAAGGTGTGAAAGTTGATACACCACTTCAAGCGTATTTCCGTATTAACTCTGAAAATATGGGACAATTCGAGCGTACGCTTATCATCGTAGACGAAGGCGCACATGTACACTACGTAGAAGGTTGTACAGCACCTGTTTACACGACTAACTCACTTCACAGTGCGGTAGTAGAAATCATCATTAAGAAAGATGCATATTGCCGTTATACAACAATCCAAAACTGGGCGAACAACGTATACAACCTAGTTACAAAACGTGCGGTTTGTGAAGAAAACGCAACGATGGAATGGATTGACGGTAACATCGGATCTAAATTAACGATGAAATACCCAGCAGTTATCTTAAAAGGCGAAGGCGCTCGTGGTTTAACATTATCTATCGCGATTGCTGGTAAAGGCCAACACCAAGATGCTGGTGCGAAAATGATTCACTTAGCACCAAACACGTCTTCAACAATCGTTTCTAAATCGATTGCGAAGCATGGTGGTAAAGTAACTTACCGTGGTATCGTACACTTCGGACCAAAAGCGAAAAACTCTCGCTCTAACATCGAGTGTGACACGTTAATCATGGATAACCAATCTACATCTGATACAATTCCTTATAACGAAATCAAAAACGATTACGTTTCACTTGAGCACGAAGCGAAAGTATCAAAAGTATCAGAAGAACAATTATTCTACCTAATGAGCCGCGGTATTTCTGAGCAAGAAGCTACAGAAATGATCGTAATGGGCTTCATCGAGCCATTCACTCGCGAACTTCCAATGGAATACGCAGTTGAAATGAACCGTCTAATCAAGTTTGAGATGGAAGGTTCTATCGGTTAATATAAGTATGAAGAAAGCGCCCTGCTGTGCAGGGCGCTTTTTTATGTTGTGCTTGGTTGGAATCAGTTTAGGGCAGGTTGAGATACCCAGGTGGGTGTTCAGTTAAATATATCAGCGGTTTTTCAAATATATCGACCACAACTCAGAATATATCAGCGATTATTTCAATATATCGACGATTCGACAAGGAATATCGACTTATCAACAAATTACGACATAGCAGAACTGGGCATATACCCCTCAATATTTAGAGGAAAGAGGAGCACCTATTCATAAAGCACCGAATTGAAGTAGTTGATGCTAAGATACTGACAAACCCATGGGGGAAATCCACCAAAATACTCGCAAAACCACTCAACAAACTTTCTGACAAATCCCCCCTTTACCAACTAATCCACAAACTAGAAAATAAAGTTTTCATATTAAAAAGGGCAATCTTTTGCTTTTTCCCATAATGCGAGTACAATGTAAAATAGCAAGAAAAGACGAAAAGTATTTACAGGATTATTGCGTACGCATAGCGTAAATGGCAGTAAGGAACTGAGGGGAGGTTTTTTCTCTGAATATAAATAAGGAAACAATCATCCATCTTTATCATACAAACGATATACATAGTCATTTTGAAAATTGGCCGCAAATTTCTCGGTTTGTACAAGGGGAGAAAAAGCGAAGACAGGAAGCGGGAGAGACCGTCTTGACGGTTGATATCGGCGATCATGTGGATCGTTTTCATAGTATTTCGGAAGCGACGAATGGACTTGGCAATACGAAGCTTTTGAATGAGGCGTTATATGATTATGTAACGATCGGAAATAATGAAGGAATTACGTTAGCGAAGGAGCATTTGAATCGTCTATATGATGATGCTGGATTTGAGGTGCTCGTCGCGAATTTATTTGAAAAAGAAGGTGTACGTCCAGATTGGGCAAAGCCTTATAAATTACATACAACGACAGATGGGATTACGATTGCTTTTATCGGATTAACGGTAGCTTATCCGGAGTTTTATCATATGCTCGATTGGCATATTGAAGATCCGCTTATCCATTTAGAGTCTATTTTAGAAGAAGTGCGAGATGAGGCTCATATTACAGTTGTCCTTTCTCACCTTGGAAAAAGCATGGATGAGTATATGGCGGAGCATTATGATGTAGATGTTATTTTAGGAGCGCATACGCATCATTTATTCGAGCGAGGCGTTCTTATGAATAATACGCTACTTTGTTGTTGTGAAAAGTGGGGACGTTACGTTGGGCACGTTCAGCTTACTGTGGATAAAGAGACGAAGAAGCTGTTGAAAAAGGACGGTAGGGCAATTAAGACAGAACGTTTAGGTGCTTATAGCAAACCGTTATCCACAATTGAATTGCTGCAGGAAGAAAGTAAACAGATTATGGCAGAGCCTGTCGTTCATGTAAAGGAATCATTACCAGTCGATTGGTTTCAGGAGACAGCATTTTCGCACATGTTAGCAAATGCGCTGAAAACGTGGTGCGGTGCAGAGATTGGAATGGTGAACGCGGGTGTACTTCTTGAAGGATTAGAAGAAGGTGTTGTGACGCGCGGAGATATTCACAGAATTTGTCCACATCCCATTAATCCATGTTTATTAAAAGTGCCGGGGAAAACGTTACGAGAAGTTATTTTGAAAGCACGTCGCCCGAATATGGAGAACCTTGAGGTAAAAGGATTCGGATTTCGCGGAAAAGTGATGGGGAAAATGATTTACGCTGGTGTAGAAGTCATTCCAGATACGATTCCTGGGAATAAAATTTTACTCGAAGATGTATTAATTAACGGGGAATCGCTGGAATTAGATCGCATATATACAGTAGGAACGATTGATATGTTTACATTCGGCTACTTATACCCAGAGCTATCCACACTTTCTGACAAACAATATTATATGCCAGAACTACTTAGAGATGTGTTAACAGACATGTTAATAACTCATACATCTTCCGTCAAACTATAGGCTAGTTAACTTGTAACACTCATTTTTCTCTTGTCATACAGATAAGAAAGAGAGGAGTGTGAACTATGGTTAATGTGGAGCCAATTATAATCGATAATTATACGTTTATTGCGGTTAGCGTCAAACTTCCAAAGACAAATTTGCTAGCTGTAATGAGCGATAAAGGATATATTATGTGCGGTGCATTAGATGTAGGTCTTTTAAATGAGAAGTTAGGGGATCGAGGAATTATTGCTGGCCGCGCGGTTGGTGTAAGAACGATTGAACAACTTCTTGAAGCACCGCTAGAATCAGTAACGATTGAAGCCGAAGCTTTAGGTATTACGGCTGGCACAATCGGAAAAGAAGCATTATTAAAAATGAGATAAGCATATATCGCCCCTCCTTCTTGCATAGAAATGATATAAGAAGGAGGGTTTTTTATGAGTATATTTAGTTCGAAAAATTCGCGGTTTCGAAGGGGGCCTATTTCCTTTCGGCACATACTGCTTATGTCGTTTATTCTTTTTATCATATTACTTGTGCAAGGATTATGGATTGTGAATAGTAGTATTCAGCCGACATTAATGAAATATGGAGAAGTAGAGACACATAAGATGGCGACAGCGGTTATGACGAAGGCGGTAAAGGACAGAATTAATGAAGGGTTCGATGTCGATTCATTAATGAAAGTACAAAATGATAAAAACGGAAAAGTATCCACAATTAATTTAAATACGAAGCAAGTAAATGAAATCGTAACGTCAACGACCACGTACATAGAAAAATATTTACAGCAAGTAGAGCAAGGTGATTTGAAGGGGCTAGGTATTTCTGAAAAAAATGGGGCGACGATGGCAGTTCCTTTTGGTCGCATAACGGATAATGCGCTTCTTGGAAATATAGGACCCGATATTCCAATTGATTTCACGACGATTGGTCATGTGAATACGGATATTAAACAAAAAATTGAGCCGCACGGAATCAATACGACAGCGATTCAAATTATTATGGAGATGGAAGTAACGTTGCAAGTCATTATTCCATTTCATACGAAGGAAATAAAGGTAAAACAAGATGTTCCAATTGCAACGCGTATCGTTCAAGGGGAAGTACCTACGTATTATGGAAGCGGAAGTGTTGTTGTACCTGATAAAAAGAAAACGGATAGTTAGCTGTAAATAAAAAATAACCGTAGCAATGTGCTACGGTTATCGTTTTGTATTCGCGCGTTCTTTTCGCTCCCAAAGACTTAAATGGATGTATGGATCGAAAGCCCATTCTGTGTAGCCATTGTCTTTATACATGCCGAAATGTAAGTGAGGTGGGAATTTTCCAGCTGTGCCGGGAGGGCCGTAACCGGTGCTACCAACAAATCCGATTACTTTTCCAGGCTCGACAATTTGTCCGAGCTGTATTTCTTTTGAGAATCCGCCTAAATGAGCGTAATAATGGTAATTATTATGAAGGTCGCGAATACCGATGCGCCATCCGCCAAGGCGATTCCAGCCTTTTGTTTCAATGATGCCATAGCAAGTGGATCTTACTGGTACGCCATAGCCTGCAAAAATATCAGTTCCTTCATGAACTCTTCGTCCTCCAAAACTTCTTCCAGCGCCAAAAGTACTACGGTAGCTATGGTCACTACGAATCGGAAGAGGGAACGCATTTCCTTCTAAATTAATACGTCCGTAATGTTTATAAATTTGGGCGTATTCGGTAATTAATTCAACTGTTTTTGCACGTCTATAATATTCCCAGAGCATGATTTTAATACGGTCTTCGGACGTTCCTTGTTTCTTTAAAATTGTTGCTGCTGTATGCAAAAGATCACGGTCGTTATTTGCATTTGCAAATCCATCTTTGTCACCATCTAAACCTAACCCGCCAAATAAAGAAATTGTATGGGGAAGAGTGTCGTTACTATTAACAGGTCCAGCCCATATTTCTGGTTTGAAATAAAGGGAAATGATGGCATCTGGTTTTTTCGGAATATCTTTTCTTACGCTCCGTATATTTCTTTCGTATTGATCCATTGCAGCTAAGTAATACCACGGAATGCCTGAAGATTGCTCGGTTTCTTTATATAGTGCCATGCGCTTTTCGTATATGCTTTGCTGATTATCTTCACCGTAAGCGATGTTTTGGTGGAGAAGAAAGCAAATCGAAAGCAAAAGAGAAATTTTTCGAAGCATGAAATAGACTCCTTTCACATCATCACTCTTTTTAGTGTGGGATATACGGAGTATTTCATTATAGGGAACGATTGGAAAAAATCTTAGAATCTTCATTTGAGCAAATCGCTTTCATACGTTAGAATAGATATGTTACATTGAAAGAAGCGAACACGGTAAACTATTTCATATTGTGCGGAGTTGATAACCATGACAAAACAAACAGAATATAAGCGCAAGCCCGAATGGTTGAAAATTAAGTTAAACACGAATGAAAACTATACAGGCTTAAAGAAAATGATGCGTTCTAAAAATCTTCATACAGTTTGTGAGGAAGCGAAATGTCCGAATATTCATGAATGCTGGGCTGTAAGAAAAACAGCAACATTTATGATTTTAGGTGCGGTTTGTACACGTGCTTGTCGTTTTTGTGCGGTTAAAACAGGCTTACCAACTGAGCTTGATTTACAAGAGCCAGAACGCGTAGCAGATTCTGTAGTACAGATGGGCTTAAAGCACGTTGTTATAACAGCGGTTGCACGTGATGATTTAAAAGATGGTGGAGCAGCTGTTTTTGCTGAAACAGTACGCGCTGTACGTCGTAAAAATCCATTTACGTCAATCGAAGTATTACCATCTGATATGGGTGGAGTAGAAGAAAACTTAAAAATGTTAATGGATGCAAAACCAGATATTTTAAACCATAACATTGAAACAGTACGTCGATTATCTGACCGAGTTCGCGCTAGAGCAAAATATGATCGTTCATTAGAGTTTTTACGTCGAGCAAAAGAAATGCAGCCTGATATTCCAACTAAATCGAGCATTATGGTGGGCTTAGGTGAAACGAGAGAAGATTTAATTGAAGCAATGGATGACTTACGTGCAAACAATGTGGATATTTTAACTCTTGGACAATACCTACAACCATCTAAGAAGCATTTACCAGTTCTTAAATATTACCCACCAGCAGAATTTGCAGAGCTTAAAGAAATTGCACTTAGCAAAGGCTTTAGCCACTGTGAAGCTGGTCCACTTGTGCGTTCTTCTTACCATGCGGACGAGCAAGTTCGTTCTGCAAAAGAAAAAACAGCAGAAGCAAAATAATGAAAAAAAGAGAGCTATTATAAGCTCTCTTTTTGTTTATATTCTAAAACAGTATTTGAGCATGTTAATAAGATTTTCTTTAATTCCTCTGTGGATAATTCAATTGTAAATTCAGGTACACCAGGTGTAATTAAAATTTTATCGTACGTATAAATAGCGTTATCCACAATAATTGTTACATCGTGTGAATACCCGAAAGGAGCTACACATCCCGGCGTACAACCAGTTTTGTCTCGCAGTTCATCAGGAGAACAGAGAGATAAGCGTTCTCCTGTTAATTCTTTCATCTCTCCCCGATTAAGCCTTGTGCCCTCTAACGTGAAAAATACGTAATAATCTCCAGCCTTGGATTTTAAAAATAAACTTTTACTTGGAGTGCCTTGTAAGCCAAGCCTTTCACGTACGATCCGATCTGTCTCATAATCGAGTACCGGTTCGTGTTCAAATTTTTCATAAGAAGCATTTGTTTTATGTAGTAAAGCAAGTACATCTTCGTACATATGGAGTGATACCCCTTTCTATTGTTAGTACAGTTTCTTCTCGTGGCGTCAACTGAATGTGTTGGAAAGAGATATTACTTGGATGGTGCTTCCCATAATCGTTTTATAATACACTGTTCATCGATTATAATTTCATAAACATCAGGATTCGTTAAAGCTCTCCATTCATTAAAGCCGATCGTATGATCAAAGTGCTCTAAAATGAGCGTCAGTAAGTTGCCATGTGTAACGAGTAGTGTTGTAGTATGGTTTAATTGTAAAACGTCTTGGATAAGCGATATAGCACGGTCTGTTGCTTGTTTTGCCGACTCTCCGCCTGAAAAGGCAATATCTATATTTGTAAAAGTGGATTCTAGTTTTTGCATCCAACCGTCCATTGGAACGTCGCTTAATATGCGTTCAGCTAATCGTTCATCTTCTCGGATAGACAAGTTAGCTTGGAGCGCATAAGGCCGAATAGAATCGATAGCTCGCACAAATGGGCTTGAAATAATATGATCTATTTGTGGTTGGTTTTCTAAGAGGAATGTAGCAAGAATGTTTGCTTGATTTTTTCCTGCAATCGTTAATTCGGCACCACGTTCTTGGCCAGTTGCTGAACAATGTCGTATTACAATCAATTTCTTCATAATTTATCCCCATCTTTCAAGTTGACGCTATATACTTCGACAAAAGTGGAAATAATTCCTTTTTATTGGAAACGACATAATGATCTAAGCATGTGGAAAAGTAATGTGGATAATAAAAAAAATTGAGGTGCAATGATGAAAAAAATGATCTGTCTCGTATCCATGATTTATTTTCTTACGCAAATGTCCACAGCATATGCACAATCTAATCCAAAAGTAGATTATCCGAGCAATCGAAATAAGTCATTTGTTAGTGAGGATGTGTTTTACGAAAAGTTAGATAAGAAAATGTATAGAGAATACAACAATGCAGCGTATAGTGTTCGAAAGAAGATCTTATTTAAAGAAGTACCCGATGAAGAGTTTTCTTTTCTACAAAAAACAGCCGCGGGTTGTCGGAGTGAAGTGATGCTTCATGAGTCTTTTATTCACCCTAATCGCCAAGTTTATTTTTTTGCTTCCTTTTCTCAAAATGAGGTAAAAGAGTTACATAAGTACATCGTTATAGATGCAGAAACGAAGAGGGAGCTGCGAGAGGGGAAAAGTTATCATCATTGTAATAATTTATATAAAAAATAACCCACCAATTTTGGTGGGTTATTTTTACTCCGGCACACTCATTAATTTTTCTTTCATTTTACGAATAAGAATGACAGCACCAATTGTGAAGAGAAGGGTAATTCCTTCTGCAACAAAGATGTTGATTGTTTTTGTTTGGTAAAGTGCCGCGAAAAAGTCTACAAATGCGTGGAATAATATCGCGTAAACAAGGAAGATATATTTTTTCTGTTTTACTGCATATAAGACAAGCATCGTAAAGGCAATTTGCAACACAAGAGCCATCATTCTTTCCAAGCTGCCAAGGAAGTATAAATAAGCAGGTTGTTCTATTAACATATCCTTTACAACATTTAATTGTGGTAGTTTTTCTGCCATTTGAGCGAAGCTACCGTTGTTAATAGCATTTGCGAATATAAGTGCCTGTAATGCCGAGAATCCGCCGACTAGAATGGATTCAATCCCGCCGTGTCCTATTCCGTAAGCAAAACCATCTTTATATTCTTGATACTTTTTTAGTAGGAAAAAGAAGGCAACGAAACGTCCTAATTCTTCAAAAATACCAGCGGTTAGTCCGCCATAAAGTGCAAAGACAAATGGATTTTCTAAAATTGGAGCGATTGCCGGATTTCCGCGCATAAATAGGTGGAACGGTGTCTCGAGAATTTGAGTAAACCCAATAAAAATAAGAACACCGATGCCGACTACTTTCCAATTAATATGATATTTTTTACGAAAATAAACAAACGCAATAATAGGTACCAGAATCGAAAGCACAAGTTGAATTGTGATACTGGCAATTACTGTACTTGAAACCATACTTTCACCGCTTTCTAATATATGTACATATCTATTATGCATGAAATATAGTGGAGATGAAACTTTTAACAAAAAAATGAATTTACTTATTGACTCTAACGTTGCGTCATACTTTATCGTATGTATTAAGGGGGAGATACACATGACAATGAAGGTAAAAGAAGTAGCTAATTTAGTTGGAATTAGTGTGCGCACACTGCATCATTACGATGAAATTGGGTTGTTAACCCCAGACGAGACGACAGAGTCTGGATATCGTCTGTATTCCAATGAAAATTTAGAGACATTGCAGCAAATTTTATTTTTTAAAGAACTAGGCTTCCCTTTGAAGAAAATTAAAGAAATTATCATGAGTCCATCATTTGACCGAGAAGAAGCATTGCAGCTTCATAAGAAAATGCTTATTGAAAAGCGTGCTAGGTTAGATAAAGTGATCGCGACGATTGATAAGACAATTCAGCATACAAAAGGAGAGATTGAAATGACGAATAAAGAAAAATTTGAAGGCTTCGATTTCAGCCATAATCCGTACGAAGAAGAAGCGCGTGAAAAATGGGGAGACGCAGCTGTAGATAAAGCGAATGAATATGCGAAAGGTATGTCAAAAGACAATCAAGAAGAGTTTAATACGATTTACAGAAATTTAGCGGCGCTTAGACACGGCGCACCAGATTCTGAAGAAGCACAGAAAGCAATCGGAGTATGGTACGATTACTTGCAAAACTTCGGTGAATATTCATTAGATGCTTTTAAAGGACTCGGTCAAATGTACGTTGCTGATGAGCGCTTCACGAAAAATATCGATAAGTTTGGTGAGGGATTAGCGCAGTTTATGTGTGATGCGATGGAGGTTTATGCGGATCGTAAGAAATAGTTAAAAATAAAGAAGGCGGAGATTTTCTCCACCTTCTTTATTTTTTAATCATATCATTCAAAGTCTGATCCCCTGTATTATTCAAATGAGGATTTTTACTCATTTCACGCTTTAACATATCAAGGCTCTGTGTATATTCTGTATCATTTAATGCGCCAGATTGCAGGCCTTGAATTTGAGAAATCAACTTTTGGTCTGTTGAGACATATGCTTTATAATAGCGAGGGACGATGGACAAAGCAGCTCTATATACTTGATCTGCTACGAGTTTTGGATCCGTTGTGTTTGCACGGTATACAACAAATACTTCATCATCGGTAACGAGCGTAGCAGCGTTTGTAACATCAGGAAGTTTGACTGTCATGCTTGTGATCATTTCAGCGACTTTCTCACGGTTAATGGCCCCTACTTGTTTGTTAGACACTTCATGTTTTTGTTTAGATGAATAACCGACTCTCGTTAATCGTGTATTTGTATTTTCCGTATGATACATGTCGTTTTTGTTGGAAACAAGAACACGGCTTCCTTCTTCACGTTCCATTTCGGCTTTATTAGTTGGCTGGCAGCCTGCAAATAAGGAAAGAGTGAGGAGAGAGAGTATAATTTGTTTTTTCACGATGTATCACCTCCTTCTCCATAGCATGCACTAATTTTCAATTTTTTGTATTTGAAATTGTTGGTTGTTATGCTTTGTGATACGATAAAAAGAAGAATGCTTAGAGAGGAAGTTAATGATGGAGCAAAAGCAAGAGATTCATGCTACGGTGAGCATTAATAATGTTCAGTACGAAGTAATTAAAAACTTTCGTGACGGTTTTAGTGAAGAAGCATTTAAAGAGCGCTATGCAGAAATTTTAAATAAATATGATTACATCGTTGGAGACTGGGGTTATGAGCAACTTAGATTGCGCGGCTTCTTTGATGATAGTAACCAGCGTGCGACATATGATACGAAAATTAGTACATTAACGGAGTATTTATATGAGTACTGTAACTTCGGTTGTGCACACTTCGTATTACGAAAAGTGAAGAAATAAAAAAATCCTCTTACGATTGTAAGAGGATTTTTTGCATTATAAACAAATCGAGATATAATCTCCTTCAGATAGTATTGTATTTGGTTTCATTTGTTGTCCGTTCAATTGAATATCTCCGTTTTTAATTTTATCCACAATGCGTGTACGGCTCCAGTCGGAAATATATGTGGATAAGGCTTTATCCATTCGGTGGGAACCGAAAACGAGGTCTAATACAATCGTAATTTCGGCTATGCCACTTTCTTTATGCTGTGTAATGGAAATGGTAGTAGTTGTTTCCGTTTGATCTTGCTGAGGCATATCGACTGTTTCCACATGATCAGTAAATGATTTATAAATACGAAGTTTTTGATTCCACGTATGATCTTTCGGACATTTATAAATGGCAAAGCGATATATGTTTTTTCCGTTGGCGTTATGCCTACGAATATTTGTGTCGGTAAATAGGGTAGTGCGTCTGCAATTTTTACAATACTTTTCGATTGTGTTTTGTTCATTTTCATATAAACTCCAAGAAAGTTGTACTTTCTGCATTTTCCTTCACCTCTTATAAGATTGGTAAAGGAACGTAATACAGCTATTTGGATGTCTTGTAGTATGAAGACATGAGAAATAGACAAAAATAAAAGGAGGTTCCCCAAAGAGGAACCTCCGTAAACATCATACTACAGATGCGTTACGCTCCTTTGTAATGGGAATGGGCAGACTACTCCCTTGAAAAAGCGTGGTGCTTTTTTGAGAGCAATGCTATCCAATTGCTGGTCCATTACAAAGTAAATGTTGGCATACGTAGATAACGTCCTTTCTATCCAAATAGAGTTATTCTTAATTATAACACAAAAGATTGAAAATTCAAAACTATTTTGGCGAAAAAACACCAGCTAAAACAGCTGGTGCCTAAGATAAATTATATAAGTTCAAATAAAAATGAGCGTAGTTCTTCTGCAATTTCTTCAGTCATAGAAAATGCGTGTTCTAAGTAGCCTGGTTCGTTTAAATCGTCAGTGCCGATGATTGCGAATTTATTGCGCTGCATATCAAGGACAATTGTTTTACCGTAATGACGATCAGAGTATAAAAGCGCTAAATCATGACGCTCATTTTCTCCCATAAAGCTAACGAAACGCGTTTTTGTAGCGACAGTATCGTCGTACAGAAAGAAACGTTCTTCCATACACATGGCTCCTTTATTAAATATCTAAGTTTAAGTGTGGCTTATGATCTAAATGGTGATGCGTTTTAATGAATCGTACTGTTCTTGTTTTATAACGCATTACGATAGAATATGTTTCAGCTAAATCTCCGCCAAGGAATTTCACGCCGTCTAATAATTCACCAGCAGATACACCAGTTGCTGAGAAGATTGCATCATCACCAGATACTAAATCTTCTAGCATTAGAAGTTGACGTGGGTCTTCTAATCCCATTTCACGACAACGAACTTCTTCTTCTTCGTTCATTGGAACTAAGCGAGCTTGCATTTCACCTTCAAGGCATTTTAATGCTGCTGCAGAAATAACACCTTCTGGAGCTCCACCAATACCTACGAATAAGTCGATACCTGTCCCAGGTAGTGCTGTTGCGATTGACGCACCAACATCACCATCACCAAATAATTTTACGCGTGCACCTTTTGCACGAACACGATCAATAATATCTTGATGACGTTCACGTTCTTGAACGATAACCGTTAGATCGCGAATCTTTTTATTGTTAGCTTCTGCTACAATTTCAATTGTTTTTTCAATTGGATCATCTAAGCTAATTTTACCAGCTGCTTTTGGACCAACCGCGATTTTTTCCATGTACATATCAGGAGCATGAAGAAGGTTTCCTTTATCTGCGATTGCGATAACTGCCATTGCATTTGCAAGACCTTTTGCAACGATGTTTGTACCTTCTAATGGGTCAACGGCGATGTCTACTTCTGGACCGTTACCTGTTCCTAGTTCTTCACCAATATACAGCATCGGTGCTTCATCAAGTTCTCCTTCACCAATTACAACTGTACCTGCCATGTTTACTGAATCAAACATATCACGCATTGCTGTAGTTGCTGCATCATCTGCTTCGTTTTTCTTTCCGCGGCCCATCCACTGTGCGGATGCTAATGCTGCTGCTTCTGTTACACGGACAATTTCTAGTGCGAGTTCACGTTCCAAGATTTCATTCCTCCAATTTCAAAAATCATACAAATATAACTATAACAAATAACGGAGAAAAGGTGAATTCGAAAAATTGTCGATTTTTTCAGAAGAAAGCGTTACAATTAAAATGTAAATGCTTTAATTTCCAGGTAGGTGACATTCATGTATTTTGTAGACAGAAAGAAAATAGAACAAATGCTAGTATGTTTAGAACGAGCAACAAATACATTTCAAGAGAAAAAGATATATGAAACCGAGTTTGAATTTTACGCATTAGAACGCATAGCTCATCTAATGATTGATACTGTATTAGATGTGGGGAATGCGATGATCGATGGATTTATTATGCGCGATCCAGGAAGTTATGAAGATATTATCGACATTTTGATGGACGAGCGAGTAATAAGTGCAGAAGAAGGACAAGGCATGAAAGAAGTGATTCTTCTTCGAAAAATGCTTACGCAAGATTATATTCAAATGAATCATGATGAATTATATAAGACGATTCAAAAACATATTGCAGTGGTAGAGAAATACCCAGCAAATATTCGCAGTTATTTAGAGAAGGAATTAGGGCCTGTATCTGCATTTGTACCAGAATAATTATGCTTATAAGATCCCCAAGGTACCTATTTGGGGATCTTATATTGTATGTGAGAAAGAAAAGGGAGAAGGTTGAAACATGGGGGAAGCACGTACGACGAAAGATGAAATTGTACAATTGTTGAAAGTAAAGGGAGAGCATACGGTAGCGGAACTAGCAGACATTTTAGAGATTACAGAAATGGCCATTCGAAGACATTTAAGTAATCTTGAGAAAGATGGTTTCATCTATTCCAAGATGGTAAGGCAACATGTCGGAAGACCAACTTATTTGTATGGATTAAGTGAAAAGGGAGAAGATACATTCCCGAAAGAGTATAAGCAATTTGCGATTGATATGCTAGAAGATTTAGCTCGAATGGGTGATGAAAAAATACTTCGCTACGTTTTAAAAGAGAGAACGAAGCGAATGGAAGAACAGTTGCAAAAACGAGTGAGTAATCAAAAGAATTTAGCATATAAAGTGCAAGAGATAGCGGCTATGCAAGAGAAAAATGGTTATATGGTTCAAATAAAGAGAGATGGAGAGAATTCTTTCGTAATTGAAAAACAAAACTGTCCGTTAAAGGAAATTGCAGAGAGATTCCCGCAAGTATGCGAAGATGAAAAAGAGATGTATAAGCGTTTATTTGCAGGAGCAGATGTAAAGACGTTAGCAAATATGTGTGAGGGCGATTGTAGTTGTTCTTACCAAGTAAAAGAGAAAAAATGAACGTTATGGGGCGCTTTTAGGTAAAGCGTTTTTTTCTTTGGAAAAAGCGGGTAATATAAGAGTGGTATGATAAGGTGAGAACGTTAGCATAGAAGGAGAGACATAATATGTATAAAGGTTACTTAATTGATTTAGACGGTACGATGTATCGCGGTGAAGAACAAATTGAAGAAGCGAGCGACTTCGTAAAAGCATTAGGAGAGCGCGGCATTCCTTATTTATTCGTTACGAATAACTCAACGCGTAAACCAGAACAAGTGGCAGAAAAACTTGTTCGTTTCGATATTCCAGCGAAAGCAGAGCAAGTATTCACAACGAGTATGGCGACTGCGAACTTCATTTATGAACGTAAACAAGACGCAACTGTATATATGATTGGTGAAGAAGGCTTGCATGATGCACTTGTGGAAAAGGGATTTGAACTTGTGGATGAAAATCCTGATTTCGTTGTTGTTGGTTTAGATCGTGACATCACATATGAAAAATTAGCAAAAGCTTGTCTTGCTGTACGTAACGGCGCAACGTTTATTTCTACAAATGGAGACATTGCTATTCCGACTGAGCGCGGATTATTACCAGGTAACGGTTCATTAACATCAGTTGTCGCAGTATCAACAGGTGTAGATCCAATCTTTATTGGAAAACCAGAATCAATCATTATGGAACAAGCTTTAAAAGTGCTTGGCATAGAAAAAGATGAAGCATTAATGGTTGGGGATAACTACGATACAGACATTTTAGCAGGAATAAATGCTGGTATGCATACCCTTCTTGTCCACACAGGAGTAACAACTGTGGAGAAGTTAACAGAATATGAAGTACAACCAACGCAAGTTGTGCATAACTTGACGGAGTGGATTGAGAAGATGTAATGAAATGCAGGTAACCGGAATGGGTTACCTGTTTTTTTTATGCATAATTGCATATTCGCTGTTGTTATATAAAATGTAAAATTTATATGTGATGATACAAGGGGGAATCAGCGTGTACTGGATGTCATGTATTATGTTTGTTTTTACATTATGTGTTTTGTTTTTTGTTCTATGGAGGATATATAAAATAAATGAAATGAAAAAAAGCGCAGGAAAACTCATTGCAATGTACCCTCGGGTGAAAAGACGTTGGATTGCATTACTTGGACCAGCATATTTCATTGGACAATGTATGTATATATATGCTCAGTACGTAAGTGGCGATATTGATACAGTTGAACAGTTTCTCATTCAGTCGGGTAGTTATGCTGTAGCAAGTTGTTTTATGACGTTAATAGCTATCCATCTTATTAAAAGTGTACATATATATGAAAAAGGCGTAGTAGACGGATTAAACTTTTATTCATACGAAGAATTAAAAGGCTATAAAACATCAACATGGGAGAATCCAAAAGAAAATATATTTTTATATCGCGGGCGAGAAAAAATGAATGACAATGTAAATTTACTTATTAGACAGGAAGATATGAATGAATTAGAAAGCATTCTTCAAAGATATATTCCGAAATTAATGATGAAATAAAAAACTCCGGTTTTAACAACCGGAGTTTTTTATTAGAATGCACGATTCACAACATCTTTAACTTCTTCAAGATATTGCTTACGCACACTATTATCCACAGAAGGAACACTCGTATAGAATGTATGCTCAATTGTTTCAATACCTGTAAACTCAAAGATACCAACATCTGTTGTTTTCTTCATTGCTTCAAACATACCGCCTGCTGTGTATGCCTCTTTCGTATTTCCCATTGTAGATAATAATAAGCCTTTTTTACCGCTTAATAACTTCTCAATACCATTTTCACCGTAAGCATAAGCGAAGCCGTGGCTAAATACACGGTCAACGTATCCTTTTAAAATAGCAGGAAGTCCCGCCCACCAAACTGGATAAATGAATGTAATGCTATCAGCCCAAGAGATATGCTCTTGCTCTTCTTTAATATCTTCTGGTGTGTTTCCTTGAGAAAATGAGATGAAATCGGAAGCGCCTAATACTGGGTTGAAGTGTAATTCGTATAAATCGCGAACGCGTACTTCATGACCTTTTTCTTCTAATTGACTTTTTACCGTTTCTAAAATCGCATGGTTGAAGCTTTCTGTATTTGGGTGTGCATAAACGATTACATGTTTCATTGTTCTTCCTCCTATTTGTGGATAGTTTTTTTATTTATGTAACTATTATGGTTACTTCTGTTGTGAGAGTCAACTTTTTTGACGTGAGAAATAAAGCGGAAATGTAATTAGATAATATGGGATACATGTTAATATGTGACAAAAAAATACAAAAAAGTAGGGATTTTGCATTCTGAATAGAATATATAGATTGGTAAATAGAGAGAGAAGGGGATTTTTGGATGAATATTATTGAAATTGAAAGGTTAGAAAAATCGTTTGATATTGGGGATAGTAAAGTAAAAATATTAAAAGGCATTAATCTTCAAATTCAAAAAGGAGATTTCGTCTGTATTATGGGGGCAAGTGGATCGGGTAAAACGACCTTACTTCAGTTGTTAGGTGGATTAGATATTCCGTCGGTAGGTAGTATTCGAGTTGATGGTACAGAGATTTCCACATTAAAAGAAAAAGAGCTCGCTTTATTTAGAAGGCATAAAATCGGTTTTATTTTTCAGCAGTTTAATTTGATTCCAGTGTTTAGTGCAGAAGAGAATGTAGGGTTACCGTTACTGTTAGATAATGTCTCGCAAAAGAAGGCAACGGTGACAGCAACTCGTTTATTAGAACTTGTTGGATTGAAGGGAAAAGAAAAACATTTACCAGCACAGTTATCAGGCGGGCAACAGCAAAGGGTTGCGATCGCAAGAGCTTTTGCAAATGAGCCGGCTATTATATTAGCAGATGAACCAACAGGGGCATTAGATTCGGAAAATAGCAAAAACATAATTGCGGCACTTCGCAATGCGTGTGATGAGTTAGGGCAAACAGCTGTTATTGTAACGCACGACCCGTTCGTAGCGGCTCATGCGGATAAAGTTGTTTTCTTAGTAGATGGTGAAGTAATTCATGAACACGCTGAAAGTAAAGGGTGGAAGTTTCGAAATATCCCACAACAAGTTACTCACATTCAAGAGATTATGAATCGCCACTTTAAAGTAGGGGGTAAAGGTGATGCGATGGGTAATTAAGTATGCAGTAAAATCGATGAAACAAAATTGGCTGCGAAATATGTTGATTGCTCTCGGTACAGCTTTAGGTGTTATGTTAGCGACGATGTTATTGCTAGGCAATCAATCAGTAGAGAAAAGTGTGAAGGAACAAGTCATAACCCGGTATGGAGATTATAATTTACAATTTGGCTATATAAAAAACGATATATATTTAAATAATGAAAGTTTAAAAGAAATAGATGGCTTAGAAAATGCTGAGAAAATATCAAAAGCACTTATACCATATCCTTTTCCGCATTATAAAGAGTTATCGGGAAAACCGTCCTATTGGGGTGTTGAGCAAGATTCTCCAGAAATGCATTCTTATAAAATAGTAGAAGGGCGATATCCGAAAGAAGATGCTGAAGTAGCACTGACAAAAGGGTATACAGATCGTGAAAATATAAGAGTAGGAGATACGATTAAGTTGCCATTCCCGCAGCATGGAGAAAAGACTGTGAAAGTTGTCGGGATTTTAAATCCGCCGTTAATGGCAGCAATGGGGCATAGTGCTTATTTTCCAATCCATTGGCTTCAAAAAGAATTAAATCTACCAAATCAATTCAATCTCGTTCAAGTGAAAACAGCCGATGTAAATGTGAAAAGAGCAATTGCTTTTGATGTACATAAAAAGATTGAGAATATAAAGGTGGACCAACGTACTTATGTTGATAAGGCATTTGAACGATTAAATGTAATGAAGCCGTTAATTTTTAGTTTAGGTGGTATTGCCTTATTTGTTGTAGCTCTTTTAATAATGGGAAGTTTCTTCTTATCTGTTAGAAGTCGATTTAAGCAGTGGGCATTATTACGTGCGCTCGGTAGTAACCCAAATCAAATTATATTAGTCGTTTTATTAGAGGCTTTATGCATCGGAGCAATTGGATCGCTAGCAGGAGTTATTCTTGGGGGAGGTACGCAAACAATCGCCGCATCTTTTATTAACAAATGGGTGAATATTGAGGGGGGAGGGAAAGCATCATTCTCGATTTCAGGTGAGATTCTACTCATTACGTTTTTACTAGGTATTGTTATGTCTGTCATAGGAGCTATTATACCTGCTTTCATGGTTAGAAAGATTCTACCAGTTCAAGCACTTCGGCCAGGTCTTCCTAGTAATGAGAAAAAAGAAAAAAGATGGAGTGCTTTTAGCCTTAGCACTTTAATCATTGGTACCGTTATTGGACTCACGGGTAGCATATTAGAGCAGTATATCGGTTTTAATCCAAGTGCGATAGGAGCGCTGTTATTTGCAGTTGGTTTGTTATTGGCCATTCCGTTATTTATTCGTGTAATAGCACCAGTGATTGCAAAACCGTTTCAAATGATATTACGAATTGAAACGACGATTAGTAGCCGGAATGTCATTCGTTATCGGAATAAGGCAGCTGTGTCGGTTGCTATACTAGCATTTGGTTTTATGTTAGCACTTGTTGGAACGATGTATGTAAATTCTATGTATGAAGGTATGAAAAAAGGGTTACAAAAACATTTACCAGCTGATTTAGTAATAAGAATTCCAATAGAGTCGCAAAGTACCGAAGTATTACCATTTAGTTGGATGGAGAAGATTAAAAAAATAGATGGTGTAGAAGAGAGCGTAGCAAATGTTACTGACTTTACAGCGAAGCTTATAAATTATGATTTTAAAAAAGCGGATCAAGAGTGGTATGAACATGCAAGGAAAAATGGTTTTGAATATGATGGGATAGAGGTTGTGGGGAATGATATTGTTGCTTATCAAAAAGTAACGAAAGCGAAAGTGATTACAGGACAAGAGTTAAATAAGCTATTACAAGATGGTGAGGGAGTCGTTACGAAGAGAACTGCTAAAACATTAGGGATTCAGTTGCATGATACAATTGAAGTACAAGGAAAAGGGAAAGAAAAACAAACGATTAAGGTCGTTTCGATTATTGAGCAAGGATTAAGGTTAAGAGGATTAGATATTTTTGTAAATGAACAATGGGCTCGTGATAAGTTTCATGTACAAGGATATGAGGCAATTCAAATTATGACTAATTCGAATCAATCATTTGAAGCAATTAAGAAGCAAGTAAAAGAAATTACAAAGAATAAAGAGAATGTAGAAGTTATAAATAGTTATGATTTATTGAAAGAACAAGAGCAGTTATTATCGCAAATGATGATGTTAATTCGCTTGTTAGTTGTAATTGTTTTCATTATTTCTGGTATAGGATTAATGAATGCAATTGTCGCAAGTTTGCATGAAAGACGTGCTGAAATTAGTATGATTCGTGCGGTAGGAGCTATTCCGAAGCAAATGAGACGGATCGTTTTATTGGAAGGAACTTTACTTGGAGCGATAGCTGGTTGTATCGGCATCTTTGGTGGGATTCTATTTAGCTATATCGTGTTATCAAGCTTAGAGTTAACGGTTATTATTATTCCGTATAATCAAGTTGTCATACTGGCTCTAGCTAGCGTGATGCTCGGAGCAGGCGCAGCACTGATTGCTTCATTACAAGTAAGAAAGTTTAAATTAAGTGATACTTTAAAGGAGTTATCAGCATAAAAAATTGCTATACCCCGCTCATACAAAGAACAAAGAAAACAAATAAAATGATGACAATACCAATGCCGAAGTTAAATACGAGAGTACTATCCATATTATGTAACCTCCTTGTTTGAAAGTAAAAAGCACTCTAGCCAAGAGTGCTTTTTTATTTTGAGTCTACTTCAAAACTTTGAGAAAAGGACTCATGCATGTAAAGAGTTACATTATTTTATGTGTCTATGCTTTGAAATGAGTAAGTCCTTGTGAGGTATAGAAAAAAAGACACTCTTTAGAGTGTCTTTCATGATGACAAAATGTGCCAATTGCTTGAGTTTGATAAGGCGCTAATATCCGTTTTAACGCCTTTTCTTTGATCAAGAAGTGTAGCAACAGCGATTTAGATAAATTGTACCATTTGATTTATAAGTATGCGTATGCAATTGTGCATATTTTAATTATGAGGTAGGTAATGAACTATGAATAATTTGAAGGGATTTACTTACGATTTCTTCTGCGGCATATATGCCAATTGCATCTGTTTTTATAATCTGGGGTTGTAAATGATTATATGTTGTCCCTAATTCACCGTGAAGTGGTGCGAAGGCATAGTTAGCTTTTTCAAGCATGCATAAATCAAGTAAAGAATCTCCAGCGGTAATAATAGTGTCTATTTGTAGCACTTCTTTTATATATTGCACGGCATCCCATTTGTTAATAGGCTTCGGTACAAAATATAATTTTCTACCTTGAAGTGAATGAGCCCACCCTTGTTTGTCTAACCAAGAAATGAAGGATGTTAATTCATCATAAGGAATGTTCTCCCGTTTAATGATGCAATAGTGGAATAAATCATCAGCTGTTTTTTGTGATATAACCCAATCTTTATGAGCGATTTGTGTAAATTCCTTTAGTATATCGTTTCTCTCTAAACATTCTGCTGAAAGTCTTTTTTTTATTTCTTTGTTCCAAGTAACATCTTGCTTGCCGTTATGAAGGATATTACCGCCGTTACTCGTAATGGCATATTCAGGAATGATTTCATTTTGGAATAAAACAATACGCTGAAACTGTTCAATCGTTCTTGTTGTAACTGGGATAAAATATGAATGCAGTTGCAATTTTTTTAGTAGTGAAATGGTTTTATGTGATATGAAAGAAATTTCTTTTCCGTCTAAAGTTTCAATGAGTTGAATTGACTCATCTTCTATATGGGCACGAAATGATTTTCGGGAATAAATAAGTGTCTGATCAAGATCACTAGCGAAAATCATATCGTTTCCCTCCTAAGAGGCTTAATGAGCCCGCAACATGAATACGTCATATCCTCATATACTTCAATAGGGACATTCCTTTCTTTAGCAAGAAGTAAAATATGCCTTAAATCGGGATTGTTTTGCTTACGGATTAAAATTTTCCATGGTATTCTTCGGAGTAATACGCGAGTTGTTTCACCGACTCCTGGTTTAATTAAGTTAATATCGTCAATTTCAAAGTGAGTTTGGATAGACTGTATATCTTTTAATCCTTGCCAAGATGGATCGGTGTATGTTGAAGCGATATGATGTAATTGATTATCTATATGAGAATGAACAGAAGGGAATAAATCTGTTACTTCATCGATGAAGAAATTTGATAAATCTTCTTGTTCTAGCTCTTTATAATATTTAACACCATGAAAATCATTTGGGCCAATATAGGTGTCATTTAGTACAGTACGGCTAATTAGTCCAGAGACGGTTGCATTTAAGCAAGCGCTAGGGATAAGAAAATCTTCGCGTGTACCGTAAATTGAAGTACAGTAACCTGAATCAGCAAGTACAGCCATACAATGAGAAAGGTGTGTGTTATTTCTCTCGTTAAATGTATGTACTGCATGTTCCAATTCCTTTTTTATTGCACCCTTTCCAGTCCACCCATCAATGAATTGAATTGTTTCTTTAGGGTGATGTTCTAAAATATAGTGAAGTGCATTTTCATCGATACCGCGTCCGCGAATAATGGAAATGCAATAGTGAGGTACATCAAGGTTATATTGATAGCGTATATAGCGTTTTATAAGAATACCGATTGGTGTACCAGCACGAGCTAATGAGACGAGGACAAGATTCGTTCCTTTAGTCTGTATAATTTGTTCAGCAACAACTACAACTGCGGTTGCTAGTTTGTGCTTGTATTGTTGCAGGGAGGAAAAGAATAAATCCATATATGCTTTAGATGGTTTATATTCTACTGGTAACATTTCAGAATAATGTGTACCAGCTTGAATTGCCTGTTCTCTCGTTTCTGTGGAACTTTCTTTCATTAAATCACTAATATCTTTTAATAGAAAAATAGCATCATCTGGATCGTAACTACTAATATGGGAATTTAATTTTATCATAATTATCAACCTTCCTTTTCTATGCTATTTGAAAATGAGACAATATGAATACAGGGAATAACCGTTTGTAACTGATGTAGAAGAGGAAATAGAGCTTCTTCTCCTACATCACGTTCCATAAAAACAAATACTTCATCGTAATCATGGGGGGAAATATTATAAAAGTAATTTGTAATAGTAGAATCTTCAGGACTTGGATATGGGAAATGATTATGAATGGCGTAGTTCATATCATTTGAAACAGGGTGGATCGGACTTCGTGTTGTAGATTGATATAAAATATTTTCACCCATTGCAGCAGCGATTTTCATTGGAATATACATAAATTCACCCGTTCCGAGGCAGAGTGTTCGTTTTCCAATTCTTTTTCTTTGTAACGTTTTTCCTGCTTCTTGAGTAAAAGAATGAATGTGCTTTTGTTCATATGATGAAATACCAAAGCGCCCAGTATATTTTATGTAATCTAATGTATAGGGTAATGTTGGACAAGTAATGGTATGTTTTTTGAAATAAGGTTTTGTTTCTTCAGTTTGTATAGTTGGTTTTGAAATATTCAACGGTTGGTCAGTTGTATGAATGATTCCTTCTAATAAAGAAATAACATGAATTTTTATTTGAAGTTCTTCTTCTAGTTGTTTAAATTGTCTTCTATTAGTATTAGAACGCCAGTCTAATAAAGAAGCAATGGTATATTCTTCTCGTGGAAATTGCTGTTGAATGGACCTGATAATATTTAGTGCGGTTTTTCCGGTTGTCATCTCATCATCTACGAGAACGATTGGATTGTTGTTTTGAAAAAAACTCTTATCGACATAACAACGGTGTGATGTTGCATGGGAATGTTCTTCCTCAAATGTAATGACAGATTCGAGATTGGGTATCGATTCCCTAGTTGTATGTACATACTTTGCATTTTGAAAGCATTGAAACATAGAATGGCCAAGTGCTGTTGCTGTTTCAGCGAATCCGATAAATAACACTTCTTCTTGCAAGGGATATTGATAATGAAATACTTCTTCTGGAATTTCATCAACTTCTAATGAAATAAGATTTAAAATTTCTTTTTGAAACGGATGAAAAGTATGATCTAGTATTTCCATATATCTTGCAGCAAGGGCAAACCCACTTGCTAGAGAGACTGCAGGTTTAATAGGAAGATGCTTTCCAAGAATTGTACTCACAAATAAAAAACTCCGCTTCTTATTTATCCTCGCCGCCATTTGAAAAAGATTATCTAACGCTAAATTATATGGATTATCACGTACTTCTACATGAACTTTTATAGTATTTAAAACGTTATACGTGTTGTTTTGCGTTTGTAATAAGGAGATCGGTAAATTGTTTGTTTTCATGTAGCACCCCGTAAATATTAGATTTTAAAATGGTTTTGCGAGCCCAGTTATAATGAGGCTTTACTTCATTCATTTTGTTAGCAAAACTGCTTTTTAACACTCCGTTATACGTATCTACATTTTGTAGAATTGACCTTGCGTCTAAATAATCCTCCATTGTGACAATGTGCATTGCTTGTACAACTTTAATATGAGATGGGTGAATAACTGTCTTTCCGATTAATCCATTTGCATGGTCAAGCGATACCTCTTGAATGAGCCCTTCTTCGTAATCATTAGAAAAATATTCCCATACACATCCTGAAATAACATATTCATTTGTAGCTCTGGAGAAAATATTAATAATGTCTGAAATACAATCACGAACAACAGTAATATGATAGATTGGTGTGTATTTATTACGCCGAATACCAAATATACTTGAAAAATCAGTGGCACCAATACGTACATTTAAGATGTAATCACGATAGGAATCTAGTAAATCTTTTATTTGTAATAAGGACTCTAAGCGTGTTTCTTTATACATAATTTCTGGTGATTCTAGAATCGGCATTCCATAAAGGGATAATGAATATAGCTCGTTTATATATGCAAGCTGGTCGATATAAGTCTTTCCATTAACGTGTGTGAATTTTGGAAAGACGAAGCCACATAAGCAATGAACAGCACTACCTAATTCGGTAATAATTGTCTTCATTTGACTTGGCTGTCGAACTCTAATAAAAAGAAGTGGAATGTCTGATTGACTTAGTATGTTGGCACTGACTAAGTTGGCGATTTGCTGTATTTGAACGACGATGTTTTGCTCTGCAAGTTTTACTTCCTCATCACTGATAGAGTCTTCTAGACAAAGAATCATCGAGATAGCTTCCACATGTTTTTTTCTAATTATATCTTCCGCGATCGTTTCTTTCGTACCAGGAGTATACAGTGTAGCCCCTAATGCGTACGCTAATTGCTCTTTCTCTATACTTTTTGAAAAACTAAGAGGTTCTTTATAGAAAAAATTTTGACGTTCTTCTAAGGAGAGATAAGAAAAGTAATTCAAATTGTCACCACCTTATTTCAAATAATTCTGTTTAATCGTAACATAATAAGAAAAATCTTCCATAAAAATGAAGTGATAAATTTTAAAAATATATTGAGAAAGATGAATTATAAGATGGATATCGAATAGTGTTAGTAGAAATATAATAGGGGGAGAGAAAGATGGATATACATAAGTTAACGGTAGAAGAAGCAAATGAGATAAATACGTGGACGTACGAAGAACCTTATAATTTATACAGTTTTTCAGGCGAGGAAGAAGTAATAGAAGAATTATTAGATGGGACGTATTATGGTTGTTGTGATGATAAGGGAGAGTTTATCGGCTATTTTTGTTTTGGGGAAAATGCACAAGTGCCGGGGGGAAGAGATGCTCATTTATATGGTGGAGAAGATGTAATTGATATCGGACTTGGCATGAAGCCGGCGTTAACAGGGAAAGGGCTGGGGAAAATGTTTTTTCAAGCTGGGATAGCCTTTGCTGTTAAAGAATGTAAGCCGAAAACGTTTCGACTTAGTGTAGCGACATTTAATACAAGGGCGATTACGCTTTATAAAAACATAGGTTTTCAGCAAGGCCCTATTTTTTTGAGCCGTGGAAAAGAATTTATGCTTATGGAATACGAAAGACCGTCAGTATGAAACTGACGGTCTTTCATGTTTTATCCCGCTTTAATGGGCAGTAAGACCCCCACCTCAAAATGCAGCGAAAGCAAAGAAGTTAGGTGGGGGGCGGGCTGCCCATTAAAGTCCGATTGGTGAGGGCTGATAATCAGTGGGGGATGAAGAAAACCCCCACTGATTAAAGTTTCACTTTATTATTCCGAATGCTCAGCTCTGTGCGCTAAGCGGCTTGAAGCAGCAGCAGCAATTCCGCCAACGATATCATCAAGGAATGTATGCACTTTTCCAGTTGATTTATCATTTAAGTATTCTAAAATACCAGGTTTTAATTTATCGATATATCCAAAGTTCGTGAAACCGATAGAGCCGTACACATTAACGATAGAAAGTGCGATCACTTCATCAATTCCGTATAAGCCTTCATCACGTTTTACGATATCTTGTAACGGTTCGCTTAACATTCCTTTTTCAGCAAGGACATCGAGTTCGATACCAGTAATCAGTGCGTTTTGTACTTCACGTTTTGATAATACACGCTCAACGTTATAACGGCATTCTGACATCTCTAAATTTGGATGATATTTTTTTTGAAGAAAATGAACAAGCTCAGCAATATCGTCAATTGTTACACCGCGCTCTTGTAATAGTTGTAATGCTCTTTCTTGTAGTTGATTTGATTCTTTCATGTTTATCACCTTTTTTTCTTTTTAGTATTTGTATACGTTTCGTTGCTTTATCACGTGCATAGGAATGAAAGGCGAGCACAAGCTCATATATATAAAGAAAAACCATAGGTGGCGAATGCGATGATTCATCATATTTATGAGCATTATCATATGCATGTTAAAGAATTAATCCCCCTTGGCCCCTATAAAAGCTTTTGGATTCGCAACAAAATTTATGTACTTGTTCCAATTGGAGAAATGGAGGAAGAAGTACTTGTAGAGATGAAAAAGCTCAGTGACTATATGAACCAGCAAGGGGATATAACTGTAGCGACTTTCGTTCCGACTATACACGGCTACTATGTAAGTGAGATAGAAGAACAAAATTACTGCTTATTAAAAGGTATGCGTGCGTTAGAACGACATGCTACATCATTAGGAAGTGAGCTTTCTATATTCCATAAACGAGGTGCTTTTTTTCCGGAAGAGATCGAACAATTAAGCCGTATTGGTGAATGGAAAGCGTTATGGGAAAAAAGGCTCGACCAATTAGAAAAGTTTTGGCAATCACAAGTGATGAACCACCCTACAGACGTATTCGATCAATTGTTTATTGAATCCTTCCCGTATTACTTAGGAGTTGCAGAAAATGCCATTCAATATGTTGTTGATACAGAGATGGATGATACGCCGCAACTAACTGATGCAGCAACCATTTGCCAAGAACGATTCACACCTTTATTATGGCATCAAACGAAGCGTCTCAAACTTCCTTTTGATTGGGTATATGATCACCCAACTCGAGATATGGCAGAATTAATCCGCTATATGATGATAGAAAAAAAGAAAGACTGGGAGCAAACAATCGTTCAATTTGTTACAGATTACGAACGAAATTATTCGCTATCCTCATTTGGTTGGCGCTTATTATTTGCAAGGCTCCTGTTCCCACTTCACTATTTCGAAACAGTCGAACGATATTACCAAACGGGAAACGAAGAACAAAAAAGCATATATAGAGATCGCTTAGAAGTCATTTTACACGATGTGAACCGCTCTGAGCAATTTATGAAGCACTTTTATGGATCACTTCGTTTACCAGTTGATAAGCTCGGGATTAGAAAATTAGATTGGCTGTCTTAAAATGAAAAAAGAGACCGGGTGAGGTCTCTTTTTTTATACTACAATTGTATGTAATACATTATGCCCCTACTTGTTGATCTGCACATATATTTAAAATGAATTGATGTTGTTCGATTTTTTCATTTACTTTACTTAATAATTCTTGCTGGATTTCTTTAAATAAAAATTGGTAGCTCGCATTCCACGTTGGTATAACGGATGAAAGGTCTAATAAATATTCTTTTTTCTTTTCTAGTTCTTGAATTGTTAAAAAAGTGTTTCTCATTCTTGGCATGTGTCGTCCCCCTATGTTTTTTACTTTATATGTGTGAACGATTCACTATATAGTATCAATTATCTCATTTTTTGAGAAGGATTTCCAATTTTGTTTTATGATGTTAAAGGAGAAGTATGATTTGAATAAAAAAAAGAGACCCATTTGGGTCTCTTTCTAGGAAGCGATTCTGAACGAGCCGCTGCCGCTTTTAGATTAATATCTAGCTCCAGCGGCTAAAATGTTCGGTGGCTTCGCTTCTTCCGCCGAGGCAAAAAACGCCTCTATGTCAGAAGCTCCATCCCCCTCACATTTTAAACGAGCCGCTGCCGCTTTTAATTAAAATACTTGTTCTACTTCAATAACGCCTGGTACTTCTTCAAGTAATGCGCGTTCGATACCAGCTTTTAGTGTGATTGTAGAACTTGGGCAGCTTCCGCATGCACCCATAAGGCGTAATTTTACGATACCTTCTTCAATGTCTACTAATTCAACGTCTCCGCCATCGCGAAGTAAGAATGGACGTAATTTATCTAATACTTCTAGTACTTGTTCTTGCATATGTGGGTTTTCCATTTTTATCGACTCCTTTCATCAGTTTTATTATAATCAAGATAGAGGGGAAAATCTATTTTTTCTGTTCTTGTTTTAATGTCGAAATTTTTTATCATGTTTACAACGTGTTTTTTCAGTATAGGGGTATGGAATAAGTTTGTAAAATGATGTGCTTATGCACTAATACATCTGAATATACTGTTGAAACAAGAAGTGGGGGAGAAGAAATGGTTAATGTGCAAGTGTATGGGACGAAAGTAATTTGTGCGAGCTGCGTTGGAATGCCATCTTCAACAGAAACGTTTGAGTGGTTACAAGCGGCAATTGGTCGTAAATATGAAGGACAAGAAAATAAATTTAATTTCGAGTATATCGATTTCCAAGAAGAACAAGAAGATGAAGATAAAAAAGCATTCGCAGAGCGCGTAGTGGAGGAAGATTTATTTTATCCGGTCGTTCTTGTAAATGGAGAAATTGTTGGAGAAGGAAATCCTCGTTTGAAGGATGTTTACGAAGAAATCGAGAAATATTTATAAAGCAGGAAGTCTTTGCGAATTTGCAAAGGCTTTTTTTATTGGAGGGATAGATGTGAAAAATGGAGTGAAGCATGCGTTACCAACGGAAGTACAACAGTTAATGGAGCGGTACACAATAGAATTAAAAGAAATTTTTTTAGATGAAAAATTAGTCGGCGTATATATTTACGGGTCCATCGCACTCGGTGCATTTCATGCAGAAACGAGCGATGTTGATTTTGTTACGGTAATAAATGATTCCGTGAATGAAGCTGAAAAACAGCAACTCGTAGAACTTCATAAGAAACTTAGTGATAGTACGTTAGGGAAAAGAATGGATGGTATGTATATTCCGCTTGCTGATTTAGGGAAATACAATGATGAACTGAATGAGTACGTATATTGTGCAGATGGTAAAGCGAATGTAGGTCATTGGGATATTAATGCGGTTACATGGTGGACATTGAAAAATCAAGGTATTACAGTAATCGGGAAAGAAGCGGAAGATCTTTCGTTTCAAATAAGGTGGGATGATGTAGTCAATACGATGAAATACAACGTAGAACAGTACTGGAGTGGAAAGGCGAAGCAGCCATATTTATTTTTTATAGAAGAGTGGGTAGAATCAGCAGTCGTTACGATGGGCCGCATTTTATATACACTGGATCATAAAACAATCGTTTCAAAAGATAGAGGATTGCAATACTTGTCAGAACGTTCAGGGGAAGAATGGGAGATTTTATTAAAAGAAGTAGCAAGAATACGGAAAAATCCAAAAGAAAAGCGAATGCTCTCAAGATGGAGAAGGGCAGATATGACGAGGAAGTACTTACTGCACTTAATTGAAACGTGTAGAGAGAAATGGTAGGGAAAAAACAGACGATACAGTAGATTGTATCGTCTGTTTTTGTGTTAAAAATGGTATATAATGGTTTAAAAGGTTTAATTATACTGGAGGGGATAGGGTGAATACAGAATTAGCTACATATGAAAAAAAGAATGTAGTAATGAGTATACGCGAAGTAATTAGCATGATAATAATTATTTTTGGGGTAATGTATGGAATGGGTTTTTTGAACCTTATATATGACTCTTCCTTATATCCAGGGTATGTAGATCATCTTATTCCACCTGTAACGTTTCTCACTATTATTTTAATATACTCACCAGCAAGAAATTACTGCGTGCATTTATTAAAATCAATACAGTTCAATAATTTTAAGCATTATGTAACAATAGTAATGACGATGATCGTACTGCTTATATATCTTGCGGTATTAAATTTAGTTTTACCACATGGGCTTCGTGTGGATGAATCTAATCTAGTAATAGAACCTACTAAAAGTGAAATCATTGTATATGTAGTTGTACTCACGATTTTCGCACCGATTTGGGAAGAGCTTGTATTCCGAGGTATGTTTTTTATGAAATTATCTCAGCGTTTCTCTACACTGAGTAGTGCCGTTATAAGTGCTTTCATATTTACTTTAGGTCATCCCCTTACAGTAGGTAGTGTTTTATATATTTGGGGTATAGGTGTATGTTTAGCCTACACATATAAGAAAACAAATAATTTACTCGTCCCATGGGGGATTCATTTATTAAATAATGCATTTTTTATATTAGTAAATTTTCAACTGTAAAAAGACGTCCTTTTTGAAAAGGGCGTCTTTCATATTTTGTAGAGGAAAGATAATACGAAACATGGATAGTTTCATGTGAAACATTTTTATTATCAAATATACAAAATGATTAACTTAGTGTATTAAATATATCATTCATAAGTATTCTAATATATTTAAAAATAAAATGGAATAATAAACGGATAATTGTCGGATTATATTCGATTTTCGTTCATTTTTATGAAATATATGTACTTTTTGTTAGATTCCTTCTTTTTATTTCTATAAAATACATGTATGTAGAAATAAGAAAAGGATGATGTACGTGAAGGACACTGTTTTACAAGAAACAATTTCTCCGCAACAGTTACATACAGTCGTTCAAAAGAATACGGCGTATTATGACTTTAAGTGGGGAAAAGTAGAAAATCCAGCGCAAGGAAATACGTGGAATTGGGTAGCCTTTTTCTTCCCAATTTTTTGGTTAGCTTATCGTAAAATGTATAAGTTGTTTATTATACTTACGTTATTGGCGGTACCTACTTTCATTATAGCTACTTTTATTGATATACCAATGTGGATAGATTTTATCATATATGCTGGAACGATGCTGTTTACTGGATGGCAAGGAAATCGATTGTATTATAAGCATGTTATCCGTATTTTACATAAAGTAGAAGATGTACCTGAGTATAAGAAAGAGTATTATTTACAATCAAAAGGCGGCGCTCATATCGGGCTTATGATTGGTTTGCAAGCGATAGTATTTGTATTGTTTGCAGGTGCTAGCTTTGGTTTATCTTATGTACCAACTGAACCTAATATTAAAAACGTTGTTCGCCTAAGCCTTGAAGGAGAGGCTTTAGAGTCTATTACAGATAAGCCAAATTGGAAGTATGTAAAGAAAGAAAAGGATTATGACGTAGTAGAATTTACTGGTTATGATTATGAAGAAAAGAAAAACGTGAAAATTAAATTCGCTGTATACTTAAATGATGATTATTTTGAATGGCAAGAAGTGTATGTAAATAATAAAAAGTTAAGTGAAGAAGAAGTAGAAGAATATCAAATGTACGTTGAAGAAAATATGTGGTTTTTCTAGAGAGAAACTCGTTTATTTTGAAAAGAAGAATCTTGTGAAGGTTCTTCTTTTTATATGTTAGGAGGAAAAGGTAGTATGGTAGATGTTCATTTTTATGATTGGGCTAAGAAACGTCCTAAAAAACATTATAATCGATTACATGAAATGAGAATTTTTGAATTGATTTTTTCAAAGAAGTTAAGTAGCTTGGATCTTGGATTAGAAAATATAGATATATATTGCCTAGCAAACCCTAATGAAGATCTCTCTTATGAACTATATGAGGCTCTGGAGAAGATTCGTATATTCGTACCTTATGATTATATGCAATTTTTAAATTTGGAATCAGTTGAGGAGAAGTATAAGCATTTTTGTGAGTTGGTACACCTCTACGTTGTACCAGCTATTGAAAAATATTCAAAAATATCATCAGAAATGATTAAAGAGTATGTGAATGAAGCGCTTCAAGAAATAGAGAAAGAGAATTACGAGATTGTGTTCTTAGTGGATAAAACACCGAAGAAGAGCCCGAGCCGAAAGAAAACGGCTATATTAAAAGGAATTCATCGCTCAGAAGGATTTCAGCTAATGTGTGAAGTGTATAACGATAAAGGACTCAGAGTGGTAAATAAATTGCTCGTAGAAGAAGTAGGGAATGAAGTAGTCTATTCTAGGTTTTTAGGCAAACTAAAATGGGAAAATGAGCAATTAATAGTAGTGAAATCTAAGACGAGCAGCTGGATGGAAGAAGTACATGTCGAATAAGCGAATTAATGAAAAGTGTGAATACAAAACACCATACGAATTGAAATTTTGTAAAATACAATAAAAAATGAGAATTTGAGGTAGGCTTGTCAATAACGTGAGACTATGGCACTATAAAGAAATGCTGTACAAATTTTATTTATCGAGATGTAAACATCAATTTTGATTTTTACGTATAAATAATGAACGGAGGAAATGAATTTATGGCTACTTTACCAAATTGTCCAAAATGTAATTCAGAATATACGTATGAGGATGGCGTTCTTTTCGTATGTCCTGAGTGTGCTCATGAGTGGGGCCAAGAAGCAGAAGCTGAAAATAATGATGGTGCAAAAGTTGTAAAAGATGCGAACGGAAACGTTCTTCAAGACGGCGATGCTGTTACTGTTATTAAAGATTTAAAAGTAAAAGGAACTTCTTCAGTTGTGAAGATCGGTACGAAAGTAAAAAGTATCCGTCTAGTTGATGGCGATCACGATATTGATTGCAAAATCGACGGTTTCGGAGCGATGAAGTTAAAATCACAATTCGTTAAGAAGGCGTAAGTAAAAAGAGGAGGCGAGTAGCCTCCTCTTTTTTATTGTCATTTTTTGTCGGTAAGTCGATATTCCTTGTCGAATCGTCGATATATTTCAAAAATCATTGATATATTTTGAGTTACGATAGATATATTCGAAAAATCGTCGATATAATTTCATTTACCATGAACAGTTCACGATTTACCGCCTGCCATGATCAACTTCTTTCAACTGACACCGCTTATTAAAGAAGGTCTTATATCCAAGCTGTAAAAAGATAATGACAGCAAAGGCAGTGCTTCCTGAAATCCCAAGTATAATAGCAATTTGATATTGAATAGCTGTAAATGGTGATACACCAGATAAGATTTGACCGGTCATCATGCCCGGTAAGCTTATAATTCCCATTCCGACCATAGAATTGATTGTTGGTAAAATAGCAGAGTCAAAAGCTTCGCGTATGAGCGGAGCAGCGGCTTCTTTCGGTGTTGCGCCGAGCATAAGTGCTCCTTCAATTTGACCTCTTTGTGATTTCATATTGTTTAAGAACGTATTTGCACCGAGAGAAACACCTGTCATCGCATTCCCAACTAACATTCCGGTAATAGGAACGATATATTGCGGTGCATACCACGGGTCATGACCGATAATAACAAAGATAAATAGTAGAAGTGGTCCAATTGATCCGGCAACCATGGAAAGCGCGGCTACTCGTTTTAAATCTTTTGACATTGGGATGTTGACTCGTTTATAAATATTAAAAATTGCAAAGGTAGTAATAGAAGTAATAAGAGCAATTGTATAAAATGGATTACTATTTTCAAATACGTATGTAAGGACATAGGCAACAAGTACGAGCTGAATCGTCATACGGAACGTTGCGAGTGCAATTTGTTTTTCGCGTGGTATTCCTTTTAATTTTACAAGTCCAATTAATATAAGAATAAAAATATATGCAGCGGCAAGTTGCCAAATTTGGAGTTCAATAACGCCCTTCAACTGAGAGCACTTCCTTTCTAGTTGCACCGTTTGCTTTGCTAATCTCAATAATATCGTCTGCAATTTCTTCTGGAAGTTGTTGTGAGTGTGTGATGAAGATAACTGTTTTGTTCTTTTCTCTTGCTAGCGTAGTAAATTGTTTCATAACACGGCGTTCTGTATCGCTATCTAGCGCCGATGTTGGCTCATCTAATAAATAAACAGGCGGATCCATAAGTACGATACGTGCAAAAGCAAGTCGTTGTTTTTCCCCACCTGATAATGAATCAGCGTTGTCTTCTAAATTTTTTTCTAAGCTAACAGTCGTTAATGCACTTCGCAAGGCATCATCATTTGGAAATGGTTTTTCAGAAAGACGAAGTCCCATTAATAGATTGTCTTTAATCGTTCCATCAAAAATAGGTGGAATTTGCCCAAGCATGACTACGTCACGTCGTAATTGAATAGGGGGATAGTCAGAAATTAGCTTTCCGTTATATTCAATTGTACCGGATGTGGGAGACTGCAAATCATTTAGCATGCGGAGCAATGTACTTTTTCCGCTCCCACTCTCACCGATAATACATGTGATTTTTTCTTTTTGAATCTGTAAATAAGGAATGTGTAATATATCTTTATATGTAACATTTTTTAATATAAACATAAATGTCTCCTTTCTGATTCTAGCTATATCGTATCAAAAAAGAGAAGGTAACGGTTATAAAGAGCAACGTTTTTTCTTCGTCTTGAGTTCTATTAATAAGTTAAGTAAACGATCTAATTCTTGGCTGAAAGAAATTACTTTATGATGAGTGAATCCATATTGTTCAACGAGATGAATCAACTCTTTCTTCTTCGCTTCTATTCGATCGTTTAGTTTCGTTAAGTTCATAAGTGAAATGGAATGCCTCCTGTAAAAGTATTTACAACACAAAAAATAAGACCGAATGGTTTCGGCCTTGAAGGAAATAAAACAACTTATAAATAGCATACACTGTTTATCGTTAGTTTTTAATATGAAAATGAAAAATAAATCATGATTCATATTGAGAAAGATGTGTCTGATAATTATATTTTAACGAATAAGAGAGGCTGCCTACTTAGTAGACAGCCTGTAAAGTATTAACCGTTATGATATTTGTACATCCAGAGGATACCGGATTTTAATAATCTCGGTACACGTCCCATTAATGGTTGGTTTGCTAGTAAACCGAAGCCGTGCTTTTTACCAAGAGAGCCGAGAACACCTTTTAATTTAATTACAGGTAGTTCGTCAGGAAGTGTTTCATTATTCCAACGTTTTAATAATATTTGGACAATTTGTTCTCCTTGACCTTCAGCAAGTTGTGCAGATGGTGCGTGTGGAAGTGCTGCGCAATCTCCTACAACATACACGTGCTCGTTATTTGGAATATTGTGATATTTTGTTAAAACAACCCGTCCGCTACCATCTTGTTCAACTGGAAGGTTTCGAACAACTTCATTTGCTTGAATACCAGCTGTCCAGACGATTGCATCACATTCAAGTGGCTCATCGTGGTTGTACACAATATTTGGCTCTACTTTTGTAATGTTAGAGTTTCGTATAATAGTAACTTTATGTTTTACGAACCATTCTTCTACATATCTACTTAACTTCTCTGGGTATGGGAATAGAATTCTATCTTTTCGATCAAATAAGTAGATTTTTAAATCAGAACGACTCTCGCGAAGTTCACTTGCAACTTCAACGCCGCTTAATCCAGCACCAACGACAGCTACTGTTGCATTTGGTTCTAGACTATTTAATTGTTCATATGTTTTACGTGTTTGTTCAATTGATTGTAGGCTATGTGTATATTCCTTCGCCCCAGGAACGTTATGATATTTATCCTCACAGCCAAGACCGATAATTAAATCATCATATTGGATCGCTTCGCCGCCATCGAGATGAACAGCTTTTTCTTCGAGATCAATATTTGTTACTGTGCCGTATTGAATATTGAGGCGTGGGTGTTCAGGAAACGGTATACGAATATGCGTTTCTGAAATAGTACCCGCAACTAATGCATAATATTCAGTTTTGAAACAATGATATGGTACTTTGTCGATTAATGTCACTTGTACATCATCTGGAAGTTGGTTGCTTGGAAGTAGCCGCTGCAGAATTCTCATTCCACCGTAGCCGCCACCTAATATTACGAGGTGTTTCATGATGGATTACCCCTTTTCTGTTGAAATATCCCCTAATCATAAAATTTTATATTAATAAAATATTTTGACTTTACTCAATCAAATTATATCGAATTTGTGAACAAATAACAATGCATGAATGAATACTCTGTTGTACAATAAGAAGAAAAGTAGAGTAAACTGTATTCCTTATTTAGTTACCATTTCATCGCAAATAGCATGTTATATAGAAGGAATCATCTATTTTGAAGTGAAATAATGAAGTAACTAAATAGTTTAGAAGGTGTAATGAAAACAACAAGAAACAGCTTAGTTTTTTTCTTATAGATGAAGTCAGAAAGTAATTTGTTTTGTAGGTACAGGGGGGAGAATTTTGATTAAACCATTAATTGAATTTTGTGTAGGTAACCTTGCAAGTGGTTCACAAGCAGCTTTAGAGAAATTAGAAAAAGATCCGAATTTAGATGTAATGGAGTATGGTTGTTTAGGGTATTGTGGTATTTGTTTTGAAGGACCGTTTGCACTTGTAAATGGTGAAGTAGTACAAGGTGCTACAGTAGAAGAACTTGTTAATAATGTATATGAGTATTTAGATGAAAATCCAATGTTTTAAGGTGTTGCAATCGGCAGCACCTCTTTCTTTTTCTATGAGATAAAATTTTGTTTCACAGGAGAGGATAATATTGTGTGTAAATAAAAAAAGGCCCTTTTAGAAGGGCTTTTTTCTTACACAATTTGCGCAAGAATGGCTCATCGCCAAATGTCGTCAAATATGAGAAACGGGGGACATTCATATTGTGTTCTAAAAGCGTGCATTTTATACTTGAAATAACAAATTATTTTTGGAGTGAATACAAATGAGCCGATTTTCTTTTACAAAAATGCATGGTCTTGGCAATAGTTATATATATGTAAATATGTTTGAAGAACAAATCCCTGAAGAAGACTTAGCTCTTGTGGCGGAAAAGGTTTCAAATATTAATACTGGTATTGGAGCAGATGGAATGATTTTAATTTGTCCATCTGAAGTAGCTCCGGTGAAAATGCGCATGTTTAATAATGATGGATCAGAAGGAAAGAGCTGTGGTAATGGTTTACGCTGCGTAGCGAAATATGCGTATGAGCATAAACTAGTAGAAGATACAGTTTTCACAATTGAAACGTTAGCTGGCATTGTAACGGCGGAAGTAACGGTAGAAGAAGGGAAAGTTACATTAGCGAAAATCGATATGGGAGCACCGCGTTTAAAGCGTGAAGAAATACCGATGCTTGGTGAAGGTGAAACACCATTTATTCGTGAAAACTTCTTATACAATAATCATCGTTATGCATTTACAGCTGTTTCAATGGGGAATCCGCATGCGGTTATTTTTGTGGATGATGTAGAACAAGCACCTCTTACAACACTTGGACCAGTCCTTGAGACACATGAAATGTTTCCAGAGCGAGTAAATGTTGAGTTTATCGAAATTTTGAATGAGGAAGAGATGAACTTCCGCGTTTGGGAACGTGGATCTGGTGTAACACAAGCTTGCGGAACGGGGGCGTGCGCTGCGGTTGTAGCCTCTATTTTAAATGGGAAAATGGAACGTGGTAAGGAAATTACAGTTCATTTAGCTGGCGGCGATTTAATGATTGCATGGACAGAAGAAGGCAATGTGTTAATGAAAGGACCAGCGGAAGTAATTTGCCGCGGAGTGTATGAGTACAAGATAGAAGCGTAAAGATGTATAATAGAATGAGAACAGAAAGGATGGTGTATTTCATGATTGAAGTTACAGAACAAGCAGCTTTTCAAATTAAAGATATGTTAAAAGATGCTGAAGATGGAGAGAAGTACGTGCGCCTTGCTGTACATGGCGGCGGATGTAGTGGTCTTTCTTACGGATTAGGATTTGAAGTGGAACCAAAAGAAGACGACACAGTTCTTGAGTTTTTCGGTGTCGAATTTGTTATCGATAAAGAAAGTGCTCCTATTGTTAAAGGAGTAAAAATTGATTATAAACAATCTATGCTTGGCGGCGGATTCACAATTGATAATCCAAACGCAATCGCATCATGCGGATGTGGATCATCATTCCGTACAGCGACGAATGCTGGTAAGCCAGAAGAGTGCTAAGTTTTTAGCAGAAATAGAGAAAGACCTTTTTAGCGATGAAATAAAATCGTTAAGGAGGTCTTTTCTTTTGCCGTGAAAGTCCAATTAGTAAGGGAATGACAGTCTCCAAAGTGAAGAGATAATTATTATCTTACAAAAGTGTAATGTTCATGTCATGTTTTTGAATTTCTTCACTAAAGCTTAGGCTTTAAGATAACAATATAAGAAAAACACATGAGGTGAAGGAAATGAAAAGATATATTGCACTTTTTAGTATTTTAGTTGTATTTGCAAGCCTTTTAGTTGGCTGTGATTTAAATCGTATGGGTAAGGACGAGTATTACGTTCAAATTACAGTAGATGGAAAAGAATATAATGGTAAAGCCGATAATGGTCAGCCGTATAAAGATTACGAATATAAACTAACTGGTTTTGATAAGGAAGGTAAAGAGAAAGAATTAGAATTTACTGCACAAAAAAACTTACGTAAAGATGCATTCTTACGCGTATACAATTCAGATAAAAAAGGTGTAACAGCTTGGGAAGAAGTAAAGAAAGATGAGCTTCCTGCAAAAGTGAAAGAAAAATTAGGGGCGAAATAAGAAAGAAAAAGGAATTGACGAACAGGGTCAATTCCTTTTTATATTCTCAAAATCCTCTTCTGAAATGACTTTCAATCCATGTCTTTTGAATAAAGCGGTTGTTACCCCGTAACCAGTCTGTTTATTCCCGTTAAATTCTCCAGTGTAAATTGTAGAACTACCACAAGATGGGCTACGTTCTTTTAAAATAATATATTCTGGGTGTAAGCCTTTCAGTTGTTCCAATGCTTTATAAGCACCAGTTACGAAAGCTTCTGTAACATCTTCACCGTCTTTTGTCATCACCTTTGCTTTTCCATCTAAAACGTCATCGCCATTCCCGCCGATAATTTCAGCTGAGGGACGAGGTGTTGGCAATCCTCCTAATACTTCAGGACAAACAAGTAAGGTATCTTCACTTTGTAATAATTCCTCTATTTTTGAAACGAGATTGTCATTTCCATCATACCGACAAGCGATGCCACCTAAACAAGCACTGATTACAATCATATTTTCATCTCCAATAAAAAATATTAACTATCACGCCAATTTCTCTTCCTGCCTCTTATTTATAAGTGAGGTGATAAAAATGGGAAGCTTATATAATTTAATGAAACCATATAGTGAATTTCGAAGTAAAGAAGAGTTTAATACATATCAAAAACAAGTTTTGAAATATTATCGATTTCAATTAAATAAAACGGATACTACTATTATTCATTTTTTAGGAAAGTATGCAGTGAATGAGAAACAAAAAAACAGTAGGAGTTGCTTGTCCGTTAATGGAGACGATTGCGACGAATGTTGGAAAAAGTATTCGTACAGTACGCCGCTCTATTGCAAAGTTAGAGGAGTTAGGAATTATAAAGCGTGTTGCGACAAAAGAAAGACATAAGCACGGCGGATATAGTGCGAACTTATATGTTTTTCTTATATCTGCAATTGACCGCATGGATGACCGTATGAAAATGTCCGCATGTGAAAGTGAGAATCATGCAGCTGGCTGTAGTAAAAATGAGCAAAAAAATGAGGGGGAAACAATTTTTTCTAAAAACATTCCACAAATAAAAGAGAATAGAAAAGAAACGTACGAGCTTGATGAGACGTATTGCCGTCACGATATACCGAAGCCTTTTATCCCACTTTAATGGGCAGTAAGACCCCTACCTCAAAATACAGCGAAAGCAAAGAAGTTAGGTGGGGGATCAACTGCCCATAAAAGTCCGATTGGTGAGTGCTGATAATCAGTGGAGGATGAAGAAAACCCCCACTGATTAAAGTTTCACTTTATATACGCACTTGTGCCGATGACGCGTAATCCGAAGAAGATTAATATATTTTGGAGTAAGGTGGAACTTGCGTATAAAAAGAGCGGGTTACTAGAGCAAGGTGTGTTACTGGAGCAAATATTAGCTGATGAAGAAGTGTATGGAAACTTCATTTGGCGAGTGAAGATTGTTGTGAGAGCGTATAAGTATGGGGAAATCCGTAAAAATGTGAAGGCTCTTTTATATAGTACAGTGCGGGATCTATTTTTAGAAGTTGGATTAGAATGGGGAGCAGCTATGAGAAGAAGTAAGGGAGTATCGTTATTTGATCCGTCTAAAAAAGAGCCATGCGTCTAACACATGACTCCAAGTAGCTAATCAAACTTTCTTACAACTGGAACACGAATCGCTACAAATAGTACGAAGACGATAACGGCAATTGCACCACTTTTCATAACGGTTACGATCGGAATTCCTATTGCAAGCGCGATTGATGTGAATGCATAAGAAAGCGGAATAAAGCCCATGGATGATAGCATAAGTAAACTCATTACGCGTCCCATCATTTCTTCTTTTACTGTCGATTGAATCATCGCCATAAGTGGAACGATTGCCATTGCGATTGTAATACCGTAAAACATGCCAGCTAATAATGCTTGCCAAAGTACGGTGCTAAAGTTGATGGATAAGAAGAATACACCAGACAGTAGCATCATGATAATGCAAAATAGACCGCGTCTACGATTAATATTTTTTAAACCGACAATGACAGCGCCTATCGCCATTCCACCTCCTACAGATGCTTCTAAGTAACTAAACTGAAGCGAGTCACCGTGCAGAACATTTTTTATGAAGAGCGGGAAACCGACTTGCATCGGACCGATTAAAAATAAGTTTAAAAAGGCGCTACAAATAAGGAAAGTTGAAAGGAATGGTGATTCCTTTACATATAAGATTCCTTCTTTAATAGAAGTGAACATGCTTTTGTCTGTATTTTGCTGCTCTGGCATTGTAAATTGTATTTTTTGAACGAGTATGGCTGCGACGATCAGCAATAAAATCGTGATCGAAAAGATCGTTTCATAGTTCGTAAATTTGATAAGAATGCCGCCAAGTACAGGGCCTAAAATAACCGATGCTTGGTTCGTCATTTGTGTAAGTGAGTTTGCTTGTGTTAGACGGCTTTTTTCTACAAGTTCAGGTAAGATAGATCCATCAGCTGACCAGAAAAAAGCATCAGCGAGTCCAAAGAATAAAGCGAATAAAGCAAATGTATATAGTGTTACATCACCTACGATGAACCATGTAAGAATAGTCGCGACGAGAATTGCACGAATAATATTAGAATAAAACATAATGTTTTTTTTCGGGAATTTATCAGCTACAGCGCCGCCGATAATCATAAAAATAAGCCTTGGAACACTAAGAGCTACGAAAACAACACCGAGTGAAGCCTCAAGGTTTAATGTTTTTGCTATGTACCACGTTTGTGAAAAAGTAAAAAAGGCTAAAGCAAAACTTGAAAAGAGTGTAGCTGCCCAAAGAAAAAGGAAATTCGTATTTTTTAATAACGGTTTTCCGCTTCCCTCTAAAGCAGATTTATTTTGTTGTAGTTCTTCCATATTGCTTCCTTTCTATACGACAAATTTAAACTAAAAAACTTGTTAACAATCACTTTATACAGTTTCTAATATTTCTATACTGCACTTTCTCATTGTAGACAATAATGTGGAATTTGCACAGTGGCTATTTAACGACAAAAAAGAAGATACCATTTGGTATCTTCTTTTTTGTCGTTCAGGCTAATGCAATATAAATATCTAATTGTGCGTTAGTTGGATCTGTTGCTTTTTCATCATAAAGCTCAAAGTCTGTTGTAAAAGCACGTTTGTTTTCTTTTGACCATTTCCAAATATATTCCCAAGCTTCGCAAACGACTTCAGCCACTGGCCCCTTTCTGGTTGTAAATACCGCATACGTAGCAGCAGGTATTGTTAAAGTTGTCATATTTTCAGGAATGTCTTCTAATGAAGAAACAGGCATGCCAATTGTGTATTTATATGTACCTGTTTCATCCGATTCGTAATTTGAGTAGAAAGCGAATGTTTCTTTCGTTTGTTGATTTGGGATGTGATGCATGATTTGTTCTTGGAAGTATTGGTTCCAAAGCCCGGGAATTTTTCCTTCAGTAGATGCCTCTATTTCATTTGTCGTTGTAATCGAAACGCCGATTGCTTGGAAAGCTTCTTTTTTTACGATAATAGGTTCTTTCATTTTAAAATATCCCCCTCATTAAATGGAACGTTTGTTCTTGTTTATTGTAACATATTTTGGAAAGAAACGGTAGCGTAATAAAAAAGAACTCCTTTGTATAAAAGGAGTTCTTTTCATTTCTATATTAAAACATGCTAGAGCTGTGCATCGGTTGAAGTTTTGCGTTTGGATCAAAGTAAGCTTTTGCATTGTTTACTGCTGTTGGTGCTTCACCGAAGCCGCAAGCAATGAGTTTTACTTTACCTTCATATGTACAAATGTCACCAGCAGCATAAATGCCAGGAATATTTGTTTCCATTTTCGAGTTCACGAGAATGCTGTTTTTTTGTATATCTAAGCCCCAGTTTTTAATTGGGCCAAGGGAAGAAACGAAGCCGTAGTTTACGATTACATCATCAACATCGATGATAATTTTTTCTTCCGTTTTTACATGCTGAAGAACGACTTGTTCAATTTTGTCATCTCCAATGAGTTCTACTGGAACGTACGGTGTACTTACTTCTGCACGAGAATTCATTAAGCTTTCTACGCTATGTTCATGTGCACGGAATTTATCACGGCGATGAACGATTGTAACTTTATCAGCGATTGGCTCTAACATCATTGTCCAATCAACAGCTGAATCGCCGCCGCCAAATACTACGACGCGCTTACCAGCAAATTTATTCATATCATCAACGAAATAATGTAAGTTTTTCTTTTCATACTTTGCTGTACCTTCTAATTCTAAGCGGCGTGGTTGGAAAGCACCATTGCCAGCAGTAATAATAACTGATTTGGAATAGTGAGTTTGCTTATTCGTAACAAGTTTAAATATACCGTCAGCTTGTTTTTCAAGTGTATCAACAGCTTCTTCTAAACAAACGGTTGGATCAAATTTCTTCATTTGCTCTTTTAAGTTATCAACTAATTCTTGTGCGCGCACTTTTGGAAATCCAGCTACATCATAAATGTATTTTTCAGGGTATAGTGCGGATAATTGTCCTCCAAGTTGAGGTAAGCTTTCAATGATTTTGACACTTGCTTGTCTCATACCGCCATAAAATGCTGTGAACAGCCCTGTTGGACCACCACCAATAATTGTTATGTCGTAAACTTTTTGATTTTCTGCCACTTTCATTCCCCCTATAGATGGAATTTTGATATTGATTTCATATATTGTTCATATGTACACGAAAATCCTGCAAATGATGACACATTCAAATAAATGATAGCATATTTGAGTTCATAATACTTCTGAAAACGACTGAATTGTGTGTAAGTTTTCGCATAGATGCTTTTTCAATTGTATAAAATATGGTGAAAGGAAAATACATGAAAAAAAGGCTGAAAAACCCTTGAAAACGCTATGTTATTTTAAAATATTGATAATTCTCCAGACGCTTGAATTCTGGAATAAAACCGACTAATATAGGGAAGTATTATGTTAAATTTCTATGACAAAATTCGTACGATTTTTTGAATGCGTTTTGTTATGATATAGAATGTGATAAATTCCACATTCTTGACAAATAGAGTTTTTAGTAATTGGTATTATTTTTCATTACTATTATATAAAGAAAAGGGTTGTGATTTGGTGAAGACTCCAAAAATCGTAGTTTTAGGTGCAGGTTATGGCGGGATGATTACGACTGTTCGTCTGCAAAAAGCATTATCTGTAAATGAAGCTGAAATTACGTTAGTAAACAACAACAGCTATCACTACCAAGCGACTTGGTTACATGAGAGCGCAGCTGGTACATTACAAGATGAAAAAATCTGTCTAGATATTCAAGACGTTATTGATACAAATAAAGTGAACTTTGTACAAGATACGGTAGTAGAAATTAAAGCTGCTGAAAAACGCATCATATTAAAAGATGGCGAGTTAGAGTATGATTACTTAGTAATCGGTCTTGGGTTCGAATCAGAAACATTTGGAATTACAGGATTAAAAGAGCATGCATTCTCAATCGCTAACATTAATGCAACTCGTGAAATTCGTGAGCATATGGAAGCTAGTTTCGCTAAATATGCAACTGAAAAGCGCGATGAGTTAGTAACAATCGTTGTTGGTGGTGCTGGATTTACTGGTATCGAGTACGTAGGTGAGCTTGCAAACCGTGTTCCTGAACTTTGCAAAGAGTACAATGTACCACGTGAAAAAGCACGCATCATATGTGTAGAAGCTGCTCCAACAGCACTTCCAGGTTTCGATCCAGCGTTAGTAGAATACGCTGTGAAACAACTTGAGAAAAAAGGTGTAGAATTCCGCATCGGTACAGCAATTAAAGAAGCAACTGAAGAAGGTATTATCGTTGCGAATGGCGATGACACTGAATTAATTAAGTCTGAAACAGTAGTTTGGGCTGCAGGTGTTCGTGGTAACGGTATTGTGGAAGAGTCTGGTTTTGAAGCAATGCGCGGACGTGTAAAAGTTGATGAGTACATGCACGCTCCAGGATACGAAGATGTATTCATGGTTGGTGACGCAGCGTTAATCATTAACGAAGAAATTAACCGTCCATACCCACCAACAGCACAGATCGCAATTCAACAAGGTTACAACATTGCGCACAATCTAACTGTGTTAGTTCGTGGTAAAGGCGAAATGAAAAAATTCGTATTCGACAATAAAGGATCTGTATGTTCTTTAGGTCATGACGATGCAATGGGCGTTGTTATGGGCAAAAAGTTAACAGGTTGGAAAGCTTCCTTCATGAAGAAAGTTATCGATAACCGTTACCTATTCTTATTAGGTGGACCTTTATTAGTTCTTAAAAAAGGTAAATTGAAGTTCTTTTAATATATAGTATAGAAAAAGCAGAAACGGCTAAGAGCTGTTTCTGCTTTTTTCATTTAAAAAATATAGTATAATATATAAAAAAGAAAGAATATTCTGTCCGTTCTAGTAGAGGAGGGTATTACATCATGGAGAAACGAGGGAAAGTATGGCTAGCTGTTAGTGGCTTAGTAACTACAAAAGATGGCAGGTGGCTATTCGTTAAGAAAAAATACAGTGGATTAAAGGGGAAATGGTCTTTGCCGGCTGGTTTTGTAAATGAAGGTGAGACGGTTGATGAAGCTGTGAAACGTGAAGTGTTAGAAGAGACAGGTATTGTCGCTCATGTGAAGGGGATCATTGGTGTTCGATCGGGCGTGATTCGCAATGAGATTAGTGATAATATGATTATTTTCCTTTTGGAGCCTGAAGGGGAAGATATTATTGTACAGGAGAAGGAATTGTCTGAAGTAGCGTTTCTACATCCAGATACGGTTGCGGACGATCCAAATACGTCTGTACTTATTACATATTTGTTAGAAAGACAATCAGAATTACATCTTGAAATGGACAAAACATTAAATCCAGGAGAGCAGTTTGGTTATACAGCCTATCACGTATTTACGGCGCATACGAAGGAGAGGGAGAAAGAGTGAGTATACCGGTACTACTTATTTCAATGATGTTATTTTTCATTTTGTTTTTTGGAATTGGATTTTTACTCAACATGATATTGCGAGCGACATGGGTAATGGTTATTGTATATCCAATTGTTTGTATGCTTATTATTAATAAGGCGAGTATGTGGGATTACTTTTCAAAGCCAAAAGAAACATTCTCTTCATTTGGGACAAGTGTATCGCATTTAGGACAAGCGGATGTATTTATTTTATCTACTGGATTAGTAGGTGCTGCTTTAGCAGGAATCGTAATTAAGAAACTTCGGAAAAGCGGATATCAAATGTTTTAATCTCCAATTCATTTGGGGATTATTTTTTTGCATATTCCTTCATCGTATAGGGAATGATTAACGATGAAGGAGTGTGGAATATAAAAATGTTAAAACGATATTGTATTCGCATTATGATGACTTGTTTACTTGCAATCGCATTATGCGTAACATGGAATGCTTTCACAGGAGTTTCTTTATTAGAGATTGTAAAGACATATGAGGGAATGAATGCAAAAGAAGTACATGCAGCAGAAGTTAAGAGAAACGTTGCTCCGAGTAAAGAAGTGATAAATGCTTTAGAGCAGGCAAACGACTGGTCTAAATATCGTTCAATTGAAATGACTGCAACAGGTTATACATCAGGAATTGAATCAACTGGTAAGAGGCCGGGACATCCGGAGTATGGTATTACATATTCAGGTGTTAAGGCGAAAAGGGATTTATATTCCACAATCGCAGCGGACTTACGCGTATTCCCAATTGGGACAATTTTATTCGTACCAGGCTATGGATATGGTGTAGTAGCTGATAAGGGCGGTGCGATAAAAGGAAACCGTCTTGATCTGTATTATGATACGGTGAAAGATGTTTATAGCCAATGGGGGAAGAAAAAAGTAAACGTGTATGTAGTGAAAATTGGAAATGGTAAGTTTTCAGAAGAAGAGTTAACGATGTTAAATCAAGACGAAACGATGCAAGTGTTTCGTGGTCAATATTTAAAACAAAGATAGTCTAGTGGTAAGTACGCTAGACTTTTTTTATTTTATCCCAATTTAACGTGCAGTAAGCCCCCACCTCAAAATTCAGCGAAAGCAAAGAATTTAGGTGAGGGCTGATTAAAGTTTCACTTTATAATACAGGTAAGAGTAGAAGTTAGAATTGTCGCATTTTATCGAAAATAAAGTTATAATAAAGGCAGAGTAGAGAAATTTAGGGGGTCTGAACATGTTTCAAGTACAAAAAGAATTAGGAAGCCATGAAGCGGTAATCGTTGCCTTATTTGAAGAAGAAAAAACGAGTAGTTTTGTACAAGAACTGGACAAAGCGTTTGAAGGGCAATTACAAGTTTTACTAGCAGAAAAAGAACTTTCTACGAAGAAGAAAGCTATTTCAAAAGTACATAGTTTAGGAAAAACAAATGTGAAACGTTATTATTTCGTTGGTTTAGGTAAGAAAGATTCTTATACGACAGAAACGTTACGTGCGGCTCTTGGTAAGGCGTTTAAAACGTTACAAGCAGCAAAAGTACAAGATGCAGCAATCTTACTTGATTCTTTCGTAACAGAAAAACTAGACGCAATTGATGTAGCTCACATTGCAGCAGAAGTACAAAATCTTGGTACATATGAGTTAGAAACGTATAAATCAGATAAAAAGGATCGTGTGGAGTTAGAGAAGTTCACGGCTATTACAGCGGAAGATGCACAAGAAATTGAAGCTGCATTAACAGTTGGCTACGTACATGGACATGCAACAAATTCAGCTCGTACACTTGTAAATATGCCGCCAAACGTATTAACAGCGACGAAGCTTGCTGAGTATGCTGTTGAGTTAGCGGAGAAGTATGATATGGATTATAAAGTTCTTGAGAAAGAAGAGATGGAAGAGCTTGGTATGGGTGCGTTACTTGCAGTAAACCAAGGTAGTGTAGAACCACCAAAAATGATCGCTCTTATTTATAAAGGAAAAGAAGAGTGGACAGATGTCATTGGATTCGTTGGAAAAGGAATCACATACGATACAGGCGGTTATTCTTTAAAACCACGTGAAGGTATGGTCGGTATGAAAGGTGATATGGGTGGTGCAGCTGCTGTGTTAGGTGCGATGGAAATTATCGGTGAACTTCGCCCAGAGCAAAATGTGATCGCTGTTATTCCATCAACGGATAACGTTGTAAGTGGTACAGCATTTAAGCCAGACGATGTAATCACATCTATGAGTGGAAAAACAATTGAAGTATTAAATACAGATGCAGAAGGTCGCCTAGCGTTAGCTGACGGTATTACGTATGCGAAAAAATTAGGTGCAAACTATCTTATTGATGTTGCGACATTAACAGGTGGTGTAATTGTTGCACTTGGAAATCATACAACAGGCGCAATGACAAACAATGAAGAGTTGTTTGAGCAAGTGCTAGAGGCATCTATGGAAACAGATGAATCAATTTGGCAATTACCGATTTTTGATCGTGATAAAGAACGCGTGAGAAATAGTAAATTTGCTGATTTAAATAACTCACCAGGCCGCGAAGGACATGCGGTTATGGCAGGTACATTCCTAGGTGAATTCGCTGAAGATACACCTTGGGTACACTTAGACATCGCTGGAACATCTGAATCATCAGGAGCGCATGATTTAGGGCCAGCTGGTGCAACAGGTGCAATGGTGCGTACACTTGCAACACTTGTTGAACGTTTCAGAGAAGAATAAGATAATGAGAGAAGGCTGTTCCAATATTTGGAACAGCCTTTCTTATTGATATATGTGGTGTTCCGGCCGATGTAATTTCACTTTATAAAGAAATCGTATATAACGTCCCATTTAAAGCGAATGAAGTGCGACCTGTTTCTTCAGAGACAACTAAAATAAGGGCATCGCTTTTTTCCGATAATCCAATTGCAGCTCTGTGACGTGTTCCTAGCTCAGGATCAACTTCTGTACTTTTCGTTAAAGGAAGAATATTAGCAGCTGAGACAATATGATTATTTTTTACGAGAACGGCACCGTCATGAAGAGGGTTACCTGGATAAAATATTGATTCGAGTAATGGTGCAGTTAAATGAGCGTTTAATGTCGTTCCAGTTTGAATGAAAGCTTCAAGCGTCTCGTTTCGTTCCACAACAATAAGAGCACCATGTTTTCTGGCGCTTAAATGTTGGATAGCTGTCGTAATAAAAGATGAACTTTCCGTATAAGGTGATAAATATGCCTGAATATAGTATGTAGCTGCCAATGTTTGTACATTTGCTAACATATGATGAATATCTTCCATTTTGCATAAAATACATTCGTCTTCTTTATCGATTGCGCTCCTCATAATCGATAGTTCTTTTTCAGCAATTTCAATCATTTGCTTTGTTTGTATTTTGAGCTCTTCTGACAAGCCCCATTCGCGCATAATCCTCATTCCCTTTAGTGGAGTATTTAACAATAGTGTATACAAATATTCCTAGTAAAATCCTGCTAGATTTTATAAAATATTGAGATACAACATGTTTTTTTCATATAATAAAGGTATGACGAGCGAGAGGAGAGAGAAGAATGAATTGGAAACAAGAATTTAGTCGCTGGCTTTCTTACGCACAATTAGATGCAGAATTAAAAGAACAGCTAGAAAATATGAAGCAAGATGAGAAGAAAATTGAGGATAGCTTTTATAAAAATCTAGAGTTTGGCACAGGTGGTATGCGTGGTGAACTTGGTGCTGGTACGAACCGTTTGAATGTATATACAGTTCGTAAAGCAACAAAAGGATTAGCAAGCTTTATCGAAAAGTTAGGTGAGGAAGCGAAAAAACGCGGTGTTGTTGTAGCGTATGATTCTCGTCATAAATCACCTGAGTTCGCAATGGAAGTAGCTGCTACACTTGGTGCACACGGTATTACAACATATGTGTTTGAAAGCTTACGTCCAACGCCAGTGCTTTCTTTCGCAGTTCGTCATTTACATACAGTGAGTGGAATCGTTCTTACGGCAAGCCATAATCCACCAGAATATAACGGTTACAAAGTATATGGTGAAGATGGTGGGCAGTTGCCTCCAAAAGAAGCTGATGAGTTAATTAGCTACGTAAACGCAGTAGAAGACGAGTTAACAGTTGAGGTTGCTAATGTGGAGCAATTAAAAGCTGACGGTTTATTACATATTATTGGACAAGAAGTAGATGATGCATATGCTGCAGAATTGAACAATGTCATCATTAATAAAGAAATGGTGGAAAAGGCCGGCAAAGACTTGAAAATAGTCTTTACACCATTACACGGAACATCAAATCTTTCTGTACGCCGTGGTTTAAAAGAAGTTGGATTTACAGATGTAACAGTTGTAAAAGAGCAAGAGTTACCAGATCCAAACTTCTCTACAGTAAAATCACCGAACCCAGAAGAGCACGCAGCGTTTGAGTATGCAATTCGTGACGGTGAAAAGGTAGGAGCGGATGTATTAATCGCAACAGATCCTGACGCAGACCGCCTTGGTGTAGCAGTGCGTAATCATAATGGTGAGTTCCAAGTATTAACAGGAAACCAAACAGGTGCATTAATGCTTGATTATTTACTATCACAAAAGAAAGAAAACGGAACGCTTCCAGAGAATGGTGTCGTATTAAAAACAATCGTAACGTCTGAAATCGGCCGTACAATCGCGAAAGCATACGGTTTAGATACAATTGATACGTTAACTGGGTTTAAATTTATCGGTGAGAAAATTAGACAGTATGAAGAAAGCGGACAATATGAATTCCAATTCGGTTATGAGGAAAGCTATGGTTATTTAATCCGCCCATTCTGCCGTGATAAAGATGCAGTACAATCTGTCCTATTTGCATGTGAAGTAGCTGCATACTACAAATCACAAGGGAAAACGTTATATGATGGTCTATTAGAAGTATTCGAGAAATATGGCTTCTTCCGTGAAGATCTTGTATCGTTAACGCTAAAAGGAAAAGATGGAGCGGAAAAAATTCAAGAAATGATGGCAACATTCCGTGAAAATCCCCCAAAAGAAGTAGCGGGCTTAACAGTTGTAGCAGTTGAAGACTATAAAGCAAGCATCGTTACATCTTTACAAGATAGACATAAAGAAGAGATTCACTTACCGAAATCAAATGTGTTAAAATATCAATTAGAGGATGGTTCATGGTTCTGCCTACGTCCATCTGGAACTGAACCGAAGATTAAGTTCTACTTTGGTGTAAAAGATAGTTCTTTACAAAATAGTGAACAAAAGTTACTTACTATTAAAGAAGACATTATGAATCGTTTATAATACAAAGTAATTTTAAGTAGTAAGGAACAAAAGGGAGCGAAATCTCCCTTTTGTTTTATGTAGGAAATGATTGCTATTGATTCCGACAGGAGAGAGGGTATTTTGTGATGAAAAAAGTAAGAAAAGCGATAATCCCAGCAGCTGGATTAGGAACACGTTTTTTACCAGCAACGAAAGCAATGCCGAAAGAAATGTTACCGATAGTAGATAAACCAACGATCCAATACATTGTAGAAGAAGCAGTGAAATCGGGTATCGAAGATATTATTATCGTTACTGGTAAAACAAAGCGTTCTATCGAAGATCATTTTGATAACGCATTTGAACTAGAACAAAACTTATTGGAGAAGAAAAAATATGAGTTGCTTGAAAAAGTACAAGCTTCTTCAAAAATGGTAGATATTCATTACATCCGTCAAAAAGAACCGAAAGGGCTAGGACATGCTGTTTGGTGTGCACGTAAATTCATTGGTGATGAGCCGTTTGCAGTGTTACTAGGTGATGATATTGTCCAAGCTGAGAAACCATGTTTACGTCAATTAATGGATGAGTATGAAAAAACACTTTCTTCTGTTATTGGTGTACAAACTGTTCCAGAGTCGGAAACACATCGCTATGGAATTATCGATCCATTAGAACAAGAAGGTCGTCGTTATCAAGTTCGCAATTTCGTTGAGAAGCCAGCGCAAGGTACAGCACCTTCAAACTTAGCGATTATGGGACGTTACATTTTAACGCCTGAAATCTTTATGTTCTTAGAACAGCAACATGTTGGTGCTGGTGGCGAAATTCAGTTAACAGATGCTATTCAAAGCTTAAACGAAATTCAACGTGTATTCGCTTATGATTTCGAAGGAAAGCGCTACGATGTAGGTGAAAAGCTAGGATTCGTTCAAACGACAATCGAAATGGCCCTGCAACACCCAGAACTACGTGATGACATGGTTGCAATGATGAAGAAAATTTTAGAAGAACAAGCGAATCAAGATTCTTAATATAGTGATATAATCCCCTTTTGGATGAGCGATAAGGAACGTATTTACTGCTTCCTCTAAAGGGGATTTTTTTGAGAAAAAAAGACACTCTAGAGAGAGTGTCTTTACTTTTGATCAATAGGCTTTAGCTCATCAGCTTTAGATTTAATTTCATCAGTAATAGCGATATTAATATTTCCAGCTGCTTTTTTGTATTCTTGAATCAATGCATTAACGTTTTGATTAAATGAAATTAAGCTACCACTTGGAGATTGGGCTTGTTCGTTAAGTGCAGTGATAATCCCATATATTTTTTTATATTCTTCGTAGGTTTCTTTATACTTATTAGGCTGTTCTTTTGCAGCTTCAGAGACTAACTTTAAATCATTTCCCATATTGCTATAAAATGTATCAACGGTTGTAATCATTTCGTCAATTTCTGTTCTCTTAGAACTTAGTGCATTATTGAAGTCCTGTCTTTTATCTATTGCACTTGACCATGTAGTTGAATACTCGGATAACACGTAAGATGCTGCGTATTTAAAGGTGTTTATATTATTATAAAAGGATGCTGCTGCAACTAAGTAATTAGCTTCTTTTTTCTTTTGGGCTTGAAGAGCTTGATACTCCTCTTCCATATTTGTTACTTTTGTTATCGTAAAGAGAAGAACGATGACGGATATAACTGTTGTTAGAAATAGTATTAAAGATGTTATTAAAGATTTTTTTGCTGGTAATTTTCGTACTTTCTTAATTAACCCAATAACAATAAAGATTAAAGCCGCACATAAACTAACTATAGTAAGAATTAAAAAGAAAAATGATAGGCCGTTTCCAAGGGTATAAGACATCCCTAACTCACTATTTCCGTATAATTTGTAACTAATGCTCATACCTAGTATGAAAAATAAAAATAATACTCCGGCACTTACTTTAATAAGTGTATTTTTTGATAGATTCACTGATTTTCCTCCAAAATATTGTTCTGATTAGATGTGCAAAATATATGATTTGCTGAATTAGCATAACAAAAATCATTTTTAATATGTGTCGTATATTGTCGAAAAAACAAAAAGAGTTATCTTAACATAGTAAGATAACTCTTTTTCTTATGAAATCGTCGAATGAGAATGCTGATAAGCAGAACGACGCACAGCATAGTATATGCGAGGTGCGATAATAGCACCGATAATTGTAAATGCAATATCTTTTACTGCGAACCACATCATAATCATCCAAGCAGCTTTATAGCTCATATTACCACCCATAAAGAGATTGACTGCCCCGTACATGTAAGTAGTACCGATAATATAAGTTAAAATGATTCCTGTGAAAGAGGCAATTGCAAATGTACGAAATGTTGGTTTTTCCTTTTGTTCTACGAGTTTTCCTGATACGTAAGCAACGATAATAAATGCAATAATAAAGCCGCCAGTAGGATCTAAAAGTGCTCCAAATCCAGCTTTGAAGTTAGCGAAGATTGGTGCACCTGCTACTCCAACTAGCATGTAAACAGTCATTGATAATGCACCAAGTCTACTTCCGAGAAGAAGCCCTGCTAAAATTGCGAAAAATGGTTGCATAGATAATGGGATGCCCGCTACTTGCAGGAATGGTGCCCAAGATACAATATTTGCACCAATGGCCATAAGAGCAACGAACATGGCAGCTAATGCTAAATCTAAAACATGAAATCTCCTCATAATGTTAACCTCCTGTTGTTTTCGGGTTAACATTATCGTAGCGAAACTATTTACTTGTTGTCAATTAAAATATTTTGATAAGAAGGCTTCAAATACTCTCTTAACAACGTATACGGAATACGAAATTGTGGAATGCCGCTTGAATACGGCGCAATTTCATATAAAGGGAAATAGATGACGAGATTGTTCGGCTCTAAAAAGAAGTGAAACTTTTTCGCGCTCATGACCTTTTCAGTTGCATCGGGAAAATAAATGCTTTCATTTTGTTTAATTTGTCTTACAATCTCAGCGCGTATTACTTCTTTATATTTATCTTTTTGTTGAAATAAATCGTCTAAGCGTAGTAACTTTTTTTCTTTTAAATCAAATGTATTTGCCTTCCACGTATAAAGACCGTGTGCACCACCCGTATATTGATAGTAATTCAAATATAGGCTGAGAAAAGGTGGTTTATTTAAGGAGACTTTATAATCAACATTCGCCACATATGGATGAAATGGTGTACTAGATCCTTCTGTTTCTTTATAATATTTTTTTGCGTCTTTTTCTAATCTGGTTTTAAATTTGTCAGTAGATTTTTTGTAATAGAAATTGAGCTTATTTTGAAATTTAGAATCAGAAAAGTTATGAAATGAAGGTCTATTAATTTGATATTCTATATAAGGTTTCTTACCTTTTTGCGTTACAGTCTGAACATCGATTGTCAGGTTAGATGCTTTGGCTGCTAGTGCACAATTTGGTACAATAGTCAGCAAGGAGAACATAAGCAGTAATATACAAAATTTCTGTTTCATTTAGGTGAAACCTCCTTATTTAAGTGTTATAAGTAGTTTGAAAATAAATAGGTAAAATTATACATTTAATTAGAGTAGGAGAAGGGGGAAACGATATGGCAAAAACTTTAATGGATTCACTTGGAATTGAGTTGTTAGAGATGACAGAAGATAAGGTGGTTGCTACGATGCCTGTTGATGAGCGTACGCATCAGCCATTTGGATTTTTACACGGTGGTGCCTCTGTTGCATTAGCAGAAACAGTAGCAAGTGTCGGTTCTTACAATTTAATTGATCAAGAAAAATGTATCTGTTTCGGTCTAGAAATTAATGCAAATCACATTCGCTCAAAGAAAGATGGAATTGTAACAGCGATCGGAACACCGATACATAGAGGACATTCAACGATGGTTTGGGATGTACGTATCATTGATGAGAATGACGATTTATTATGTATTTCAAGATGTACAGTAGCAATTAAAGAAAAACGTGAAAAGTAAAAAAGAGGCGGCTCTCATGAGCTGCCTCTTTTTCTTATAATTAGAACTGGATTTTCTTCTCTAAGAAACCTTTTAATTCGCTAATTGGCATACGAACTTGTTCCATTGTGTCACGGTCACGTACTGTAACAGCTTTGTCTTCAACTGAGTCGAAGTCGTAAGTGATACAGAAAGGTGTACCGATTTCGTCTTGACGACGGTAACGTTTACCGATAGAACCAGTTTCATCAAAGTCTACCATGAAGTCTTTAGCTAATTCTGCGAATACTTCAGTAGCACCTTCAGATAGCTTTTTAGATAATGGTAAGATTGCTGCTTTGTATGGTGCTAAAGCAGGGTGGAAACGAAGAACTGTACGAGAATCGTTTTCTAATTGCTCTTCTTCATATGCATCACATAAGAATGCTAATGTTACGCGGTCAGCACCTAAAGATGGCTCGATGCAGTACGGTACATAACGCTCATTCGTTTGTGGATCAATATAGTTAAAGTCTTCGTTAGAGTGTTCCATGTGACGTTTTAAATCGAAGTCTGTACGAGATGCAACGCCCCATAGTTCGCCCCAACCGAATGGGAATTTGAATTCAATATCAGTTGTTGCGTTACTGTAGTGAGATAACTCTTCTTCACCGTGGTCACGAAGACGCATGCTTTCTTCAGTCATACCAAGTGAAAGTAACCAGTTCTTACAAGTTTCACGCCAGAATGCGAACCACTCTAAATCTTCACCAGGCTTACAGAAGAATTCAAGTTCCATTTGTTCGAATTCACGTGTACGGAATGTGAAGTTACCAGGTGTGATTTCATTACGGAAGCTCTTACCGATTTGGCCAATACCAAATGGAAGTTTTTTACGCATAGAGCGTTGTACGTTTTTAAAGTTTACGAAAATACCTTGTGCTGTTTCAGGACGAAGGAAGATTTCGTTTGTGCTAGACTCTGTAACACCTTGGAATGTTTTGAACATTAAGTTGAACTGACGGATTTCAGTGAATTCTTCACTACCGCAATCAGGACATTTTACTTCATGTTCTTTCATTAAGTCAGCCATTTGGTCGAAAGTAAGACCGTCAACAACCATTTCGATGCCTTTTGCATCTAATGCATCTTCAATTAATTTGTCAGCACGGTGACGCGCTTTACATTTTTTACAGTCGATCATTGGATCGTTGAAGTTACCAACGTGACCAGAAGCGATCCAAGTTTTTGGGTTCATTAAAATAGCTGCGTCTAAACCAACGTTGTATGGAGATTCTTGAATGAATTTTTTCCACCAAGCTTTTTTAACGTTATTTTTTAATTCGATTCCAAGTGGACCGTAATCCCAAGTGTTTGCAAGACCACCGTAAATTTCAGAACCAGGGAAAACAAAACCGCGATGTTTCGCTAAGTTTACTACTTGTTCCATTGAATACATAAGAAAATCCTCCTTTTGAAAGTTAACGTATTGGCGATGACGTGCTCAGATACTAGTGAAACGAGCGGTATATGCTTTGAAAAACATAAAAAAAACGCTCATCCCAAGGCTTAATTGCCTAGGGACGAGCGTTTGCCCGCGGTTCCACCCTAGTTGATACACAAAAGGTGCATCCACTTTATCACGTATTGCTCGAGACTGCCGTTTCCTTGCAGCTTCAGGCTTTCACTATCCCTGAATCGCTTTTTGTGCAAGTACTTATAAGTCCGTCATCGCTACTTATATTAATAATAATGAACATATTCTAACACGTTCTTTTTTAAATCTCAATAGAGGAACGTGTCTATCTATGATAGAGTCTCGCCTATTTTTTCGTTATTTATTCCGTAATTTTCTTTAATGTGCTTAATTGCTTCACGTTTACTAAGCGGGGCAAGCTCGTTATTTTGCACGTATTCCCATACTACATCGGGGTTTGTTTTTGCATATTCGCGAAGGACCCAGCCAATCGCTTTTTGAATGAAAAATTCTTTTGAAGAATGTAGTTGTCCAATAATCCAGAAAAGAAGTTCTTCATCCATCTTTTGTTTATATTTTAGTTGGAATAAAATAGCGGCGCGTTGTAACCATATATTATCTGATGCAATCCATTTCGGAATATAGGCAGAAATTAATTCCGGGCGTTGTAAAAAGATATTACCTAAAAAGGTAGGGACGATGCTATCAACAGTATCCCACCAAGACTTTGTGACAATGAGTTCTTCTAAGAAGGGGATATGAGTTTCGTTTATATGCTTTTTATATTTTTGCATAATATCAAGTGCGGCCGCTTGAAATTCACGTTCTGGTAAATCCCAAAGCTCACGTATGATAACTTGGAAGTCTTTTGAATCTGGGAGAGTATGTATTTGAATAACGTCTTTTAATAACTGTCTTCTCTCGGGAGTTTGAATACCGAGAAACGGGAAGTGATTTTTCATATAACGTGCCATCGGTTCTGCTTTTTCCGGATTTTTGTGAGCTATGAAATGTTCTTGTAGTGCTTTTACAAATGGATGCATCAGTTGTTCTCCTCTCTAATTATCTTACTCCTATTATTATACAGAGAGTTTGGTTGAATTTTAAAACATAACTTGTAAAGTAATGAAATATGTTGAGAGTAGAGAGGAGAGGATAAGATGGAAGATCAAGGTTTACTAGCAGGTTTCTTTGCTCTTAGTTTTGCGTTTATTCTTGTTGTATTGATTTGGGCAGTTATTGCGTATTTGTTAACGGCTTTTGCACTATATACGATGGCGAAAAATGATGGTGCAACGGATGGTGCTCTTGCATTTATTCCTTTTTTAAATAGTAAGATATGGGGTGATTTAGCGAAAGACAAATTACCAGATTTCTTGAAAGAAGAAGCAGGATGGAAAGTATTCGGCATATATGTCGCATGTTTCATCTTTAACTTCGTACCGATTCTAAGTATATTAGCAACAGCTGTATCGATTGTGCTGTCTATTTATCTTATCTACGCAATTTTAGATAGGTACGGAACGAACTCTATATTGTTTACAATTATTCATACAATCACGTTTTCGGTTTTCTTACCGATTCACTTATTTATTATTCGGAATGAGCCGGTAAGGTATAACGAATAGGTTTGTTATTTTTTGTTGATATATTTTAAATATGTGTAATGAAAAAAGCGCCCCGTTTATTTGGGCGCTTTTTCTACTACATAAGGTAGCGTACATAAATATAAATATGAGAAATGATTAATGAAACGATCATAATTGGGAAACCGACTTTTAGGAAGTCCATGTAGCTAAACTTATGTCCTTCGCGGCTTGCGATACCTGCAACAATTACGTTAGCAGAAGCTCCGATTAATGTTCCGTTTCCACCTAGACAAGCACCTAATGCTAATGCCCACCATAATACGTCGATTTGTGCGTCAGAAGGTGATAATCCTAGCCCAACTGCCATATCGTTAATAAGTGGGATCATTGTTGCAACGAATGGAATGTTATCAATTGTTGCAGAGGCGATACCAGATACCCATAAAATAAGGATAGATGCGTAAGAGATATCTCCGCCCGTTATGCCAATTACTTTTTGAGCTAACATTTTAATAAGACCGATATCGATAAGTCCTCCAACGAGTACGAATAGCCCTGCGAAGAAGAAGATTGTTACCCATTCAACACTTGCGAATACCTCTTCAATTTCATGTTCTTTCACACCAATTAGCATAAGAATAGTAGCACCAGTTAAAGCGATGATAGCTGCATCAACATGGAAAATCGAATGAGTCATGAAACCTACAATTGTAAGCCCAAGTACTGTTAAAGATTTTTTCATTAATACTGGATCTTTAATATACTTCTTTTCATCTAAACTCATTAATTTCTTAACTTGTACAGGATCAGCAATTAATTGTTTACGATACATGAAGTAAAGGATTGTCGCTGTCACACCAATAATAATGATTACGATAGGTGCTAAGTTGAATAAGAACGCATTGAAATCTAAATGCTTATTTGCAGAACCGATCATAATATTAGGTGGATCACCAATTAATGTTGCTGTTCCTCCAATGTTTGAAAAAATAATTTCAGAAAGTAAATAAGGAACAGGATTTACTTGCAGTATGCGCGTAATAGATAAAGTAACTGGAACAACAAGAAGTACAGTTGTAACGTTATCTAAAAATGCGGAACCAAGCGCAGTAAGTAAGGAAAGGGAAATTAAAATTTTAATTGGATTTCCTTGCGCTCCTTTTGCTGCTTTAATGGCAACGTATTGGAAGACACCCGATTTACTCGTAATGTTCACCAAAATCATCATACCGATGAGTAGCGTAATCGTCCCCCATTCAATATGTTTCGTAAAGGCGTTATGTAAATCAACGACCCCCATAATTACCATGAGTGCTGCGCCAAGAAGTGCGATGACAGCGCGATTGATTTTTTCAGAAATAATAATGGCATATGTAATTAAAAAGACTGCGATAGCAAAATAATACTGCCAGTTTGCGAGCTCTTGCGTTGTTTCGTGCAAAACTCTCATCTCCTTTCATTCACTTTTCTTAGTGTGTCAAAAAGTAACTAGATGAAACACACATAACGTCATTATAAAGTAGAAAAAAGGAGGATGTAAATGAAAGGGTTTATTTTGTCATATTTTCTGCATCGGTCATTTTTTCTTATTTTTAAAAATATTTGCGGGTATTTGACATATATATAAGATACATCCAATCTGAATATTTAAAATGGAATTAGCATTCGAGCTTGTTCGTGTAGGAGTGTCAAATAGAAAGGAATGACAAAGATGATAAGGAAGGGATCGTATGGATGAACAACAATTTTTATTTTTGGATTTTGAGTTTACGATGCCCCAGCACAGAAAAAAACCAAAAGGATTTTTCCCGGAAATTATTGAGGTAGGACTCGTTTCGGTTGTCGGCTGTAAAGTAGAAGACACATATTCAGCTCATGTTAGGCCGAAAACGTTTCCTTCATTAACGGATCGATGTAAGAAATTTTTAGGGATTAAACAAGAAGCTGTAGATAAAGGAATTTCGTTTCCAGAACTCGTTGAAAAACTTGTAGAATATGAAAAGAGATGTAAACCAACCATTGTTACGTGGGGAAATATGGATATGAAAGTGTTGAAGCATAATTGTGAAATGGCAGGAGTCGACTTTCCGTTCTTAGGGCAGTGTCGTGATTTATCAATGGAGTATAAGAAGTTTTTTGGAGAGAGAAATCAAACAGGATTGTGGAAAGCAATTGAGGCGTATGGAAAAGTAGGGACAGGTAAGCATCATTGTGCACTAGATGATGCAATGACGACGTATAATATTTTTAAATTAGTAGAAAAAGATAAAGAGTATTTAGTAAAACCGGCACCTCCAACATTAGGAGAACTCGTTGATTTTTCAAAAGTATTAAAGAAAGTGAGTACACAGTAACGACCAAATTGCACAGTATGTAATTTGGTCGTTTTGTTTTTTTAAAGTTTGTAGTCTTTTTTTAACTGCTCTAATGTTTCTAGACTACGAACCGCAAAAGGTGAATCATCTTCAGAAAATGAATTCATTTGAGTTTCTAATGCTAATTTGAGTGACTCTGTATACTCTGGAATTTCTCCCTCATATTTCTTCACCATTTGTTCTGGAATGTTAGTCTGTTCACGGAAAGCTAAAGCGCGTCTTTCATGGAAAAATGGTACGTCTGCTTGTTTTACGTTATGTAAGTCACCTTGCACTGGATGTTTTAAAACAGCTAATACTTTTACGACGTAACTGCCAGGGCGGCTATTTGTAACTTCGCCAATGTATTTTCCAGTTTTATAAATACCAGTAACGATTTCGCCAATTTCAAATGTTTCTCTCATATTTTTCACCTCAAGTTTATAGTAAGGAAAGTAGGAGAAGGAGTCAAAGAAATCATTCGCTTTCGGAACGACCCCTTGAGAATATGAATCGGTTCAACTATAATTTAAAATAATATAACAGAAAATTCTGATGGTTTTCGAATCCTATAATAAGGAGTGTTCCGTATGATGCCTTTATATTTTCCGGAAGATAAAACAGAATATATTATTCCAGGGATTGTTTGTGTTCTATTCATCATTGGTGCGGTTGCCACGTGGCGTATGTTCATTCGTGTATCAAAACGAGAAGCAGATCGATTACAGAAAGTTGAAGAAAAGCTGTTAGCTGAGAAGAAACAGTAACTCATTTTTGTATGTTTCCCTCTATGCTCGGACAATCTAAGGGCAGAATGTATTTTGGAGGGAATAAAATGAAAAAACGGCTTTTTTTCAGTTGTTGTTTAATATTTCTGATGGCAGGTTGTGACCAAGGAAAGCCGAAAGAAATTGACGTGAAATTACATAATGCTTCAGGCGATGAAGTTGGAACTGCGAAAGTAGTGCAGCAAACAAGCGGAGTGAAAATTAAGATTAAAGGGGAAGGGTTCACACCTGGCCCGCACGGCATACATGTACACGAAATTGGTGAGTGTAAAGCGCCACGATTTGAATCATCTGGGAATCATTTTAATCCTGATAATAAAAAGCATGGACTCCTTAATCCGAAGGGGGCAGAAAACGGTGATTTACCAAATGTAATTGCAGACGGTTCTGGGAAAATTAAAGCAGAAATCGATGCGCCGCACATAACGCTTGAAGAAGGAAAAACGACGATTCATAGAAAAGATGGAGCGTCTATTATTATTACAGAAAACGCTGATGATGGTATGACACAACCGACAGGTAAATCGGGTGATCGAATTGCTTGTGGTGTTATTGTAAAAAAAGCGTCGGATATGAAGAAAAAGTAAAAGCTACCGTGCGCGGTAGCTTTTTTGTTAAATGACGATAGTGGCAACTATAAAGAAAACGTATGGCGCAGTCTATTTAAAATTTCTTCTAAAACAGATCTTGGACAGCCGATGTTAATTCGAATATGTTCTTCGCCGCCTAATCCGTATTTCTCACCAGGCTCAACGATGATTTTCCCTTTTTCCTCAAGCAATGTGGTGCGTTCGTCTTGAGAAAGTTGTAGGCGAGAGCAATCAATCCATAACAAAAAGCTACCTTCTGGCTTTGTTACAGAAAGAGTAGGTATGTGATCTTTAATATATTTACAAGCAAATTGAGCATTATCTTCTATATATAATCGAATTTCATTTAGCCAATCGTTACATTCTGTATAAGCACTTTGCATCGCTGTATAGGCGAATGTATTTAATCCGTGGAAACCTTGTCTATGTTGGATAGATGTAAAGGTGTGACGGAGTTTTTCGTTTGGAATGATAATAATCGATGCTTGTAATCCAGCGATATTAAATGTTTTACTCGGAGCCATACAAGTAATTGTGCGCGCTGCTAATTCTTCTGATAAGGAAGCAAACGGTGTATGTGTATGATCTGCGTAAATAATATCGGAATGAATTTCATCCGCGACAACAATTACATTATATTTCGTACATAACGCGCCAAGCTGTGTGAGTTCCTCTTTTGACCAAACACGCCCGATTGGATTATGAGGGCTACAAAGAAGCATAAGTTTGACGCCTTGTTGGAATTGCTTTTCTAAATGCTTGAAGTCTATTGTATATGTATCATTTTGTTTCTGTAATGGACTCACGCATAATTGTCTATTGTTTGTTGTAACCATTTCGAAAAATGGGGGATAAATAGGTGGTTGTACGAGAATGGATTCATTTTCCTTTGTGAAGGCCTGTATGCTCGTACTAAGAGCTGGAACGATTCCCGCGCTAAAGACAATCCATTCTTTTTGAATATCCCAGTTGTATTGTTTTTTTGTCCAGTTACAAATAATATCTCCAATATTTTCAGGAGGAAGTGTATAGCCGAAAATAGGATGTTCAATACGTTTCTTTAAAGCAGTTTGAATTGGTTGTGGTACTTCAAAATCCATGTCAGCAATCCAAGCATGGATAAGTTCTTCGTTTTTATATGTATCCCATTTTGTACTATGAGTTCCACGGCGATTGATTGTTTTATGAAATAGTTGCATAGGTTTGCCCCCTTCTTCTGTAAAACCGTTAAGTTATGAAAGTTCTCTCTCTTCTTATAGAATAGCTGATGTGATAGGATAAAGAAAAGTATTAAAAAGTGAAAAGGCGGGAAGCGAATGGGTACATATGAAAAGATGATAGAGGTTGTGAAGAATTGGGATCCGTTTCAAATGGGACCGGAGTTTTATGAAACAGAAGCGAGCGATGTTGTGAACGTCGCAAGTGTGTTTGATGATCCAAAATACATCGCAAAGAAGATTCAACATATATACTTTATGTCTTTTGAGGAAGTACCTGCGCTTGAGAAATGTGAGAAGTTAGCTGTGGAATTACTTGTAATAAAAGAAGGTGGAAGTTGTTCATTGTAGGCTGTCGGGATTTCCGACAGCCTTTTATAATTATTGCACAGAAAAAGCGATAATTTCTTCATAAACACGTTCAGGTTTTTCTTCAGGTAGTAAATGCCCTGTATTTTCGTAAGAAATAAATTTTGAATTCGGTAAATCTTTGTGTAGACGATGACCTACATGTACAGGGACGACGCGATCTTTTTCACCCCAGATGAGTAGCGTAGGTGTTTCGATTTTTTGTAATTCGGTTGAAGATAAGTCACCTTCACGATCTCGTATCATACGAGTTAAAGCGGGGAATATACGGTTGTCGTAAAAAGGAGCGGAGTAACCTTCCTTCATTTCATCATCAATTAATGAGTGATCATGAACGACATTCATTAAGTTATGAACGATGCCGCGTCGGATAATCCAGTTCTTTACGTATAAATGAAAGAACGGTAAATAAGAAGAATATAGCAAAGGCAAAGCTGCACGTGCTAAATAGCTAGAGCTGCATAGTAAAATTGTTTTTGAGATTAATTCAGGACGTATACGGTTTACATAAAGAGAAATTTGCCCACCCATAGAATGCCCAACTAATACAATATTAGAGAGAGATAAGTGTTCAATTAAGTCGATAATAACCGTTGCTAAGTTGTGATAAGAATACTTAAATAGATGAGACTTATCACTTTTTCCGAACGGTGGTAAATCAAGAGCTAGTACTGTTCCTTCCTTCGATAGTAAAGGGATAAGACGGCGGTAGCTGAATGAGGAAGATAAAAAGCCGTGAACGAGTACGAAAGTAGGACGTTCTGTTTTATTGTTATGTTCATACAATTCGTAATGAACAGTAGTGCCGCGAGTGGAAAAAGTGAAATAAGGACAAGCATATTCGTGATTCATTTTTTGTCACTCCATTGATTTTTGTTCATATCATCTCCAAGGCAGAAAAAAATATGTTAACAAAAAAAGGCAAGATGACGACGTCATCTTGCCTTTCACTTATTCATTATTATGCGCGAACGATATTCGGCGGTGTTTTTCCTTGTAATCCAGCGACTAAATTTTCAGCGGCTGTCATAGCCATTTGCCGCCTAGTTTTTAATGTTGCAGATCCGATGTGCGGTAAAGTCACAACATTTTGTAAGGATAAGAGCGGATTGTCTTTTTGAATCGGCTCTTGTGTAAAAGTATCGATGCCTGCTGCAAAGATTTTCTTTTCTGTTAAGGCATCGATTAACGCTTCTTCATCTACTGTTTTCCCGCGAGAAGCATTAATGAAGATGGCTGTTTCTTTCATTAATGAAAATTCCTTTTCTCCGATAAGATGATACGTTTCGTCTGTTAGTGGAGTAAGAAGAACAATAAAATCAGATTGCTTTAGGAGCGTCTGTAAATCACAATATGTAGCATCGAATTTTTGCTCTGCTTCTTCTTTACGACGACGGTTATAATATAGAACATCCATATCAAATCCGAATTTTGCTCGTTTTGCAACGGCTTCGCCAATTCTGCCCATTCCGATAATACCGATTGTACTATGGTGTACATCTAGCCCGAAGTGCTCTTTTCCAATTTCGGCATTCCATTCACCATTTTTTACGTAGGAGTCAAGTTCACAAACACGACGACCAGTAGATAACATAAGAGCGAAAACGAGGTCAGCTACTGTATCATCTAGTACGTATGGTGTATTCGTTCCGATTACATTTCGCTTTTCCATCGCTTGTAAATCAAAATTATCGTAACCGACAGAAATGTTGCTCACTACTTTTAAGTTAGGAGCTACCTCTAATAATTCTTCATTAATAGCAGATCCAAAATTTAATAAACCATCTTTATCTTGTATTTTCTCTAATAGGATATCACGAGGTATTTTCTCATTTTTCTCCCATTTTTCATACTCACAGTGTTCTGATAAATATTTTTCTACAAATGTTGGAATTGGCTCGGCAATATAAACTTTTGGTTTCACGGTTCCATCCCCTTTCGCTTTATCATGCATTTTTCCGCTGATTAAAGTTTCACTTTACGCCGCTTTAACGAGCAGTAAGACTCCCACCTAAAAGACGATTGAGACAAAGAAGTGAGGTGGGAGATTAACTGCTCGTAAAAGCCTGATTGGTGCGGGCTAATAATCCATGGGGTGAACCTTTCCATGGATTAAAGTTTCACTTTATTTTGACATAATTCACTAAAAAAATCTTCTTTTCAAACTGGAAAGGGTATTTGTATAATTTAGACACAAACGAAAAGGAAGGGTGATTTATATGGTGACAGAAAAGGAATTAGAATTATTAGCTTGTCTTGAAAAAAGTAGTCGATTAACTGTAGATACATTAGCGAAGCTATTAAATATAGAAGTAGAAGAAGTAAAGAAAATGGTTGAAAAATTAGAAGCGGAAAAGATTATCGTGGATTATGTAACACATATCGATTGGACGAAGGTGAAAGAACATACAGGTTTAACGGCGATGATCGATGTGAAAGTTACGCCAAAGCACGGCGTTGGGTTCGATGCGGTTGCTGAACAAATTTATCGCTACTCAGAAGTAAAGTCTGTGTATTTAATGTCAGGGACATACGACCTTTCTATTACATTAGAAGGAAAGACAATGGGAGAAGTAGCAATGTTTGTTTCTGAGAAATTAGCAACAATTGAATCTGTCGTTTCTACAACAACGCATTTCATTTTGAAGAAGTATAAGCATGAGGGAATTATTTATGAAAAAAACGATGATGATAAGCGAATTGTGGTGACACCATGAAGCAATTTGAACTATCTAGAGCAGCAGAATCGTTACAACCATCAGGTATTCGAAAATTTTTCGATTTAGCAGCAAATATGAAAGGTGTGATTTCTCTTGGAGTAGGAGAGCCTGACTTCGTTACACCTTGGAATGTGAGGCAAGCGTGTATCCGTTCTTTAGAACAAGGATATACGTCCTATACAGCAAATGCAGGATTATTGGAGCTCCGTCAAGAAATAGCAAAGTATCTAAAAAAACAATTTGCAGTATCTTATGATCCAAACGATGAAATCATTGTTACAGTTGGAGCGAGTCAGGCGTTAGATGTAGCGATGCGCGCCATTATAAATCCTGATGATGAAGTACTCATTATTGAACCAAGTTTCGTTTCTTATGCACCGCTTGTAACATTAGCTGGAGGAGTTCCAGTTCCGGTGACGACTACTTTAGAAAATGAGTTTAAAGTACAACCAGAACAAATTGAAGCAGCTATTACAGCGAAAACAAAGGCGATTTTACTTTGTTCACCAAATAATCCAACAGGTGCGATGTTAAATAAATCCGAGCTGGAAGAAATAGCGTTGATTGTTGAGAAGTACAATTTAATCGTATTATCTGATGAAATTTATGCAGAGCTTGTATACGACGAAGTATATACAAGTTTCGCGAGTATGAAAAATATGCGCGAGCATACGATTTTAATTTCAGGATTTTCAAAAGGATTTGCGATGACAGGATGGCGCCTCGGCATGATTGCAGCTCCTGTTCACTTTTCAGAATTAATGCTCAAAATTCACCAATATTCCATGATGTGTGCCCCGACGATGTCTCAGTTCGCAGCACTTGAAGCGTTACGTGCAGGAAATGATGAAGTAATTCGAATGAGGGATAGTTATAAGAAACGCCGTAATTTTATGACGACATCTTTCAATGAAATGGGATTAACATGTCATGTGCCGGGCGGAGCGTTTTATGTCTTTCCTTCCATTTCTTCAACTGGACTATCTTCGGCGGAATTTGCAGAACAGTTATTACTAGAAGAAAAAGTGGCTGTTGTACCAGGAAGTGTATTTGGCGAAAGTGGTGAAGGATATATTCGTTGTTCATATGCAACATCGCTTGAACAGCTTATGGAAGCAATGAAGAGAATGGAACGGTTTATAGAGAATAAAAAAAGGACAAAACACAATACGTTTTGTCCATAAAAGGGGGGGAATACTAGAAAGCCATGTGTTAGTATTCTATCCTAATATTGGAGAATTATACTTACTTAAGGAAATTTTTTCATGAATTTTGAATGAGCTCTGTCATAGTGGTATAATTTACTAATATAAGGTATGCGTATCCTTTGTAGCCTTTCCTTAGGGTACGTATTAACTAATCGGATATTTAACAATAAATCATCTGCTTTGCTATCTACAATTGTAGAGAAAATGGTAAACGTATGGGAGTGTTTCATATGTCAGAACAATATACAACAGGAGTGGTTGTAACAGGGAAAGTGACTGGGATTCAAGATTACGGTGCATTTGTAGCTTTAGATGCAGAAACACAAGGACTTGTGCATATATCTGAAATTACAAATGGATATGTAAAGGATATTCATGACTTTTTAAAAGTCGGCGATACAGTAGAAGTAAAAGTACTTTCAATTGATGAAGAACACAGAAAAATGAGTTTATCGTTAAAAGCGGCGAAAAGAAAACAAGGACGGATTCTTATACCGAATCCATCTAAGGACGGATTTAATACGCTGCGAGAAAAGCTAACAGAATGGATTGAAGAGTCCGAGTTAACAAAGTAAAAGAGGAGCGCATATGAGCGCTCCTCTTTTACTTTTTCTTATGATATATATTTGCAAATATGATTGCATGCAATCATATTCGTATGTCGGAGGTGAAGTAAGGACATACTGACTAGCGAATTTCGTTCGTTTCTGGGTGAGTGCCAAGATTTTCTGATGGTTTAAAGAGTAAACCAAGATTGATAAGTCCAGAAATACCGACGATGCCGTAAATAATACGTGAAAGAGCTGAGTTTTGTCCACCGAAAATGGCTGCCACTAAGTCAAACTGGAAGAACCCGATTAGTCCCCAGTTCACAGCGCCAATTACAGTAAAGACTAATGCGATACGTTGTAGTGTACTCATGAAAAAGCCCCCCTTAATTGTGAAGCATGAGCAAGCGATGAGTTAATTAACTCTTTTATAGAATGGTGTAGTTATGTTGTTTTTATACATAAAAAATATAAGAAAAAGGATGTATATACATCTATACCGAAAAATGCGAATTTTTATGCAAAAAATGAACTTTTTCTAAAAAATATATATTGGTTACGTTTACAATGTTTGAATCGCTTGATTTACAACTTCAGTTTCGCTAAAGTGAATACAGAAATACATATCCATAATTGGAGGGAAAAAGATGAGTACACATGTAACGTTCGACTATTCTAAAGCGTTATCCTTCATCGGTGAACATGAAATCACGTATTTACGTGATGCAGTGAAAGTAACACATCATGCAATCCACGAAAAAACTGGAGCTGGGAACGATTTCCTTGGGTGGGTAGACCTTCCGCTTCAATATGACAAAGAAGAATTTGCTCGCATTCAAAAATGCGCAGAAAAAATTAAAAATGACTCTGACATTTTACTTGTTGTAGGTATCGGTGGTTCTTACTTAGGAGCACGTGCAGCAATCGAAATGTTAAACCATTCTTTCTACAATACACTTTCTAAAGAACAACGTAAAACTCCACAAGTGCTATTTGTTGGACAAAACATTAGCTCCACTTACATGAAAGATTTAATGGACGTATTAGAAGGTAAAGACTTCTCAATTAACGTTATTTCCAAATCAGGTACAACAACAGAGCCTGCACTAGCATTCCGTATTTTCCGTAAGTTATTAGAAGAAAAGTATGGAAAAGAAGAAGCTCGCAAACGTATTTATGCAACTACAGATAAAGCGCGTGGTGCATTAAAAACATTAGCTGATAACGAAGGTTACGAAACATTCGTTATTCCAGATGATGTTGGAGGACGTTTCTCTGTATTAACGCCAGTTGGTTTATTACCAATCGCAGTTAGTGGATTAAATATTGAAGAGATGATGCAAGGTGCAGCTGCTGGTCATGGTGATTTCAGTGCATCAGAACTAGAAGAAAACCCAGCTTACCAATATGCAGTAGTTCGTAATGCTTTATACAATAAAGGAAAAACAATCGAAATGCTTGTTAACTATGAGCCAGCACTTCAATACTTCGCTGAATGGTGGAAACAGTTATTTGGTGAAAGTGAAGGAAAAGATCAAAAAGGTATTTTCCCATCTTCAGCTAACTTCTCAACTGACTTACACTCATTAGGTCAATACGTTCAAGAAGGTCGTCGTGACTTATTTGAAACAGTTCTAAAAGTAGGGAAATCTACACATGAACTAACAATCGAATCAGAAGAAAACGATTTAGATGGATTAAACTACCTTGCTGGTGAAACTGTAGACTTCGTAAACACAAAAGCATACGAAGGTACATTACTTGCACATAGCGATGGTGGAGTACCGAACTTAATCGTAAATATCCCTGAATTAAATGAGTACACATTCGGTTACCTTGTATACTTCTTCGAAAAAGCATGTGCGATGAGCGGCTACTTATTAGGCGTAAATCCATTTGACCAACCAGGAGTAGAAGCATACAAGAAAAACATGTTTGCTTTACTTGGTAAACCAGGATTTGAAGAGTTAAAAGCAGAATTAGAAGAGCGTTTAAAATAATAAAAAGCGACCGGATTCCGGTCGCTTTTTATTATTTCATCGAAAAGTCCATCAGTATATTCAAACTAGAGTGGGTATGCTAAAGAAAAAGTCTAGGAGGGATGGGCTTGATTCCAATTCAATCAAATTTAGAAGGACGTACATATGCGTTATATAAGTTAGAAGAGATAATGAAGCCACTTGGATATAGCATTGGTGGTAATTGGGATTATGATAAAGGATGCTTTGATTATAAGATCGATGAAGAAGATGGCTATCAATTTCTGCGAGTGCCATTTACAGCAGTAGATGGAGAGTTAGATGTACCTGGTGTAATCGTTCGTCTTGGAACGCCGTATATTCTTTCGCACGTATATCAAGACGAACTAGATGATCATGTAAATACGTTAACAGCCGGAACGAGCGGAATAGACCAATTTGCTGAGCCGAAAGATCCAGATGGAGATGTGAAAAGAAAATATATCAATATTGGGAAAGTGCTCATGCAGGAACTAGAAAAACATTTTCTTAATGGTGAATAACAATGAGTATATCACTTTCAATGAGAACAAAGGAATGGACTGGATTAATCATATATTGTTCGTCGCGCTTTATACCTAGTAAGAGAATGTTTTGCTTTAAAAGAGTATAGCTGCAATTTGCAAAAGTTTGTCCGGCGCAGGATGGAGGAAGCTCCATCAGTTGTAATTTATTATCAGAGATTTCATTGTAAAGTGAGAATAGTACGCCTGAAATGGAAGGGAATAAAAGTGAAGCGGTAATTACATAGCTCGTTAGTTTATTTCCTTCTATAATTTCTGATGCACCAGCTCTCGTTGCATTTTGTATTTGTTCAGAAGTAAGAAGTTCAGCGATACAGTGAATGTTTGGGTTGAGCCCCTTTGCAGTTAAAATGTTTAAAATGGATTGTGTATCTGCTAGGCTTTCATTTTTTTCTTTATCAGCTGTTATTAATATAGTGTGAGCTGTTGTAATATTAGCCTTTAATAACGTTTGATCATGGTGGGGACAACCCTTTATAAATTCTAAATGGTGAAATGGTTTTGGAAGTAAAGAAAGTGTTTCATCAATTAAAACGATATCAAGGTTTGGTTGTAAAACGTGCATTTGTTTTACAACATGTTTTGCCCGTTCGTTCCAGCCAACAATAATCATATGACCGTTAGAAGTTGCAGCTTCTTCTCCTTTAATTTTCATATATTGTTTATTAATCATTTCAGTAGCGAACAACACCATATAATAAGAACAAAATCCGGTTCCTAATAAAATAATACCCATACCGATAAGTTTGCCCATCGTTGTATGTGGGGCAAAGTCACCGTAGCCAACGGTGAAAATGGTAACGATTGACCACCAAACTCCATCAAACCATGTAGTGAAGTGGAATGGTTCTAATCTATGTATAAGAAAGCCAGAAAAAGCGGTAAGTACAATGATAAAACAGATTAAACGAAAAATAATGGAATCACGAAATGTATCTACTAAATTTGGACGGGATTTCAAACTCTTATTCCTCCTTACTTTGCAGGACTACATTCATTGTTACCATTATAGAAAAAAGAAAAACTCTCTAATTGAAAAGAGAGTTTTTTACGTTACATACTTTCTACTTCAGTTTGTTGAACACTTTCAAGATGCTGAAGGGCGTAATAAACATCAGCAGTATGTCTTTTTTGATCGATACACAATTTCAAATGTAAATAGTGTGAGCCATTCTCCAATGTTTTGAGCTTCATATTCTTAACCTTTATATCCATTTCCTTTATTTCTTCAATTACAATTGGGATATTGTCCATATTTCGTACAACAAGTTTTACTGCAATATCGCGCTGGCGAAATGATCTTGGTCCTATAAATTTCATTGTTAATGGTATAAGTTCAACACTAATCATAAGGAAACACATCCCGAAAATTGCTTCTATATAGAATCCGGCTCCAACAGCAATACCGATACCGGAAGCGCCCCAAATCATAGCGGCAGTCGTTAATCCTGCAATACTATCATTTCCTCTACGTAAAATAACACCGGCACCTAAAAAACCAATTCCTGATACAATTTGAGCGGCAAGTCGAAGTGGGTCCATATTCATATGATCGGTATGTGGTAAATTGTAAGCCGCTTTAATAGAAACAATCGTCAGGAGGCAACTAATGATAGAAATAACTAAACAAGTTTTTAAACCAAGTGGTTTCCGTTTTAATTCGCGCTCTAAACCGATGGCGAATCCTAAAATAGCCGAGAGACCTAGTTTAATTAATAAATCGGTATAGTCCATATGTATTCCTCCTTGTATGATATGGTATATGAATAAAACATTTATTATAGAAAGAAATGTTTTTGGGTAGAGTGACTTTATATAGAATATATGTAGGAATCTCTTAGAAATGAAAGGGATATTTCGTTTAAGTATATGATATTAAAAAAGAAATGTAGTTAATTTAAAAAAAGTTTTCAAAAGGTGTTGCATTTCATTTTTCACCATGATATATTAATAACCGTCGCTGATGTGGAAACGCAGAAAACGACAAAAAAGAAATTGAAAAACTTAGTTGACATCGAAAAACGAAGATGTTAACATAAGGGAGTCGCAAATGAGCGGCCAAGTAGTTCTTTGAAAACTGAACGAAACAAACAACGTGAAACGTCAATTTTTATTTTTAGAT
>NZ_JBWYRA010000007.1:0-233643 GCF_056725905.1 Bacillus sp. BC05(2025)
TCAGAAGCGACTTCATCATATTAACATCTTCATTTTTCGATGTCAACTAAGTTTTAAAATTTCTTTTTTGTCGTTTTCTGCGTTTCCGCATCAGCGACGTTTATTAATATACCATCATGGTTTTTAAATAACAAGTGTTTTTTAAAAAAAACACAAAAAAATATCCAACCTACTTTCTTTTATATAAAAACACCTTATCCTCTCTACAGAAAACAGCCATTTAAAATTGTATACCCATACACTCTAATTGACTAAACCGCATTTTATAAACCTATTCTCTTCTATATTAAAGTCCATAATCTCCCCTCTATAAGCCAATAATATAACAGAACAAATCAATCCACACTAAAAAGAATAGATTCACTACTCCCCTTTCTAATCAGCGTGTTCACTTTCCAATAAAACGAAACTTTATTCAGCGGGAGTTTTCTTCATCCCCACTGATTATTAGCCCGCACCAATCGGGCTTTTATGAGCAGTTGATCTCCCACCTAACTTCTTTACTTCCGCTGAATTTTGAGGTGGGAGTCTTACTCTGCATGCGGGATAAAGAGAATGTGCTGATTTTTGATTTTGTTCTTCCCGGAGATTCTTAACAGATCATGTTTCTACAAATATCCCTCTAACCGAATTGCGAAACGAGAGTCTTATCGCTCAGCCAATAACAGAATAAACAACGAAATTCCAACAAAAACATTAACTTAAGATTATTTTTAGAATTTTTTTACATTTAATTAATGAAAAATATCCATTTTTTGTTATATAGTAAGAAAGGACGTACTCAACTATAAATAAACCAATGGAGGAATTACTTTATGGATAGGTTAACGAAGTTTTCATTAAAAAACCGCGCCGCTGTTATCATCATGGTTTTTCTCATTTCCATACTTGGCGTTTATTCCGGCTCTAAATTACCTATGGAGTTTTTACCTAGCATCGATAATCCTGCAGTCACTGTCACAACCTTATCTCCAGGACTCGACGCTGAAGCAATGACGAAAGAAGTAACTGATCCCCTAGAAAAACAATTTCGAAATTTAGAACACGTCGACACCATCACCTCTTCTACGCATGAAGGTTTATCACGCATCGATATCACGTATACATCAAAAGCAAATATGAAAGATGCAGCACGCGAAGTTGAAAAAGCCATTAATACAATTAAATTACCTAAAGATGCAACGAAACCCGTAGTAAGCCAGTTAAATACTTCTATGATTCCACTCGCTCAAATTGCGATCCAAAAGCAAAACGGATTTTCAAAAGCAGATGAAAAACAAATCGAAAAAGAAATCATACCACAGCTTGAAAGCATTGACGGTGTTGCCAACGTTATGTTTTTCGGAAAATCAGCTTCAGAATTATCTATCATACTAGACCCAAACCAATTAAAAGATAAAAATGTAACAACCGAGCAAATATTAAAAGTTTTACAAGGAAAAGAAACGTCCACTCCAGCTGGAGCCGTTACCGTTAATAAAGAAGAATATAACCTTCGCGTCATTGGGGATATAAAAAATGTAGATGATATTAAAAACATTACCGTTGCACCTCAAGTGAAATTGCAAGATGTTGCTCAAATTGAACTTAAACAACATTACGATACAATCTCACATATAAATGGAGAAGAAGGCACCGGATTAATCATCATGAAAGAGCCAAGTAAAAATGCAGTTGCAATCGGAAAAGAAATCGATAAAAAAATCAACGATATAAGTAAACAATATAAAGATCAGTTTTCTATTAAACTTTTAGCATCAACTCATGAGCAAGTTGAAAATGCTGTTACTAGTATGGGAAAAGAAGTAATCCTTGGAGCAATTGCTGCAACTCTAATTATCTTAATCTTTTTACGTAACTTCCGAACGACACTCATCGCTGTTGTCAGTATTCCATTATCTATTTTATTAACTCTCTTTTTACTACACCAATCTAACATCACACTTAACACACTAACGCTTGGTGGTTTAGCGGTTGCAGTTGGACGTCTCGTCGATGATAGCATCGTTGTCATTGAGAATATTTTCCGTCGTTTACAAAAAGAATCTTTCTCTAAAGATATTATTCTTGATGCAACGAAAGAGGTCGCCGTCGCAATTACTTCTTCTACTTTAACAACGGTTGCCGTTTTCTTACCTATCGGTCTCGTATCAGGAGTAATCGGAAAATTAATGTTACCTATGGTATTAGCGGTTGTATATTCTATATTATCATCCTTAATCATAGCATTAACAGTTGTTCCACTTATGGCTTTTTTACTACTCAAAAAAACAAAACATAAAAAACCAAGTTCTTCACCACGATATGTCGCTACATTAAAGTGGGCCCTTTCACATAAATTCATTATTCTACTTACTTCTTTTTTATTATTCGCAGGATCGATCGCTGCCTATGTATTACTACCGAAAGCGAATATAAAATCTGAAGACGACACAATGTTATCTATCAACATGACTTTCCCAGCTGATTACGCTCCTGAAACAAAACAACAAAAAGCATTTGATTTCGAAAAGAAGCTACTTTCTAATTCGGATGTAACGGATGTTATTTTACGAATGGGATCTAGCGCAGAAGATGCACAATGGGGACAAACGACCAAAAATAATCTCGCAAGTATATTAGTAGTCTTCAAAAAAGGTTCTGATATCGATCAATATATTAAAGAGTTAAAAAAAGAACATAAAACTTTTGAACCCGCTGAACTTGATTATATAAAAATGAGTTATTCAAGCTCTGGCGGCGGGAACAGTTTACAATTTAACGTAACAGCCACTAACGAAACAAAATTAAAAGAGGCTGCTACTATCGTAGAAAAAAAGCTAAAAGATATAAGTGCTCTCTCTAAAGTAAAAACGAATTTAGAAGACTCTAAGAAAGAATGGCAAATCCATGTCGATCAAACAAAAGCCGAACAACTAGGATTAACACCAGAATTAGCAGCACAACAAGTAGCATTCCTTATGAAGAAATCGCCTATTGGTGAAGTTTCAATCAACAACGAAAAAACAACTATTATGATAGAACAGAAAAAAGTAAACATTACGAAACAAGAAGACATTTTAAATACAAACATACTATCACCTATCAATGGACCTATTCCTTTAAAAGACATCGCAACTATTTCAGAAAAGCAACTGCAAACAGAAATCTTCCATAAAGACGGAAAAGAAACGATTCAAATAACTGCCGAGGCCTCAAATGAAGATTTAAGTAAAGTAAGCAAAGAAGTAAACGAAGTGATAGCTAACTTAGATTTACCTAGCGGTGCGAAAGTAACTATTGCAGGTGCAACTGAATCTATGCAAGAGAATTTTACCGATTTATTCAAAATTATGGGGATTGCAATCGGAATTGTATATTTAATTATGGTTATCACCTTCGGACAGGCGCGCGCTCCTTTTGCAATCTTGTTCTCCTTACCATTAGCTGCTGTCGGCGGGATTTTAGGATTAATCATTTCAGGAACACCTGTTGATGTAAATTCCTTGATCGGCGCATTAATGTTAATTGGGATTGTCGTTACAAACGCTATCGTATTAATAGAAAGAGTGCAACAGAATCGGGAACACGGAATGGAAACAAGAGAAGCCTTACTAGAAGCAGGATCTACTAGATTACGTCCAATTATTATGACAGCTATAACGACAATCGTCGCTATGCTACCACTTCTATTTGGTCAATCGCAAGCCGGAAGCATGGTATCAAAAAGTCTTGCCGTCGTTGTTATTGGTGGTTTAGCAGTCTCAACGGTTCTTACATTAGTAGTCGTTCCAGTTATGTATGAACTATTAGATAAAATCGGGAGAAAAAGACGCTCTCGTAGAAAAATAAGCACTTCTACAGAAACACCTGATATTTAAAAGAAAAGCGTTATCTTCATGAATGAAGATAACGCTTTTTCTCTACCCGCTCATATAATCCATCATTTTTTCCACATACCGCTCTAGCGGTTCACTAGAATCTACAATAAGATATTCACTATGTAAAGGTCTTTTACTACCATCTAACCACTTTTTAAAAGCTACTTCGGAATCCACTCGTCCAACCTGACTGACCATACGCTTACGTGTTTGCAGCCTATTATTAATCTCTTCCATATCATTAAGATAACATTCGATATATTTATATTTTATACCATGTTTATTAGACAGTTTTATTCCCTTTTCAACCATCCCTTCATACAAACATGGACTATCCAATATCACACTATGCCCTTGTTCTAAATAAGAATCAATCAATGCCCATTCAACATCGTATGATACTCCTCCAACAACCGTCGATTCAATCCCTTTCATTTCTAACGATTGTAACAATGCCGATTTCAAAACGTCATGATCTACAATTACAGCACCTGTTAACTTCGCTATATACTTAGAAACTGTCGATTTTCCCGATCCAGGAAATCCTGACATTTGCAGAAAAAACAATTCCTCCACCCCTTCATTTGCACCTATTCATCTATATAATTCAATTCCCGTTACTTCCATTCCTTCTATATTAAAACGCAAAAGGAACTCCCTACTTATAAATAGAGAGTTCCTCTTTATCATTTATGCTGCTTTTACCTTCTTCGTCGTTTTACTTTTTCTTTTCGCTCCTGTAAAACGTTTGTGCAATATAGATGCTACTAGGCGTGAAATAACATTGAATAGCAATACCATAATAATTAATACAGCTGCAGATTTTGTTGCAATTAACTTCGCATCCGGGATAATCCCTTCAGAATTTAACTTCCAAATGTGAACCGCTAACGTTTCAGCTGGTCTAAATGGATTTAAAGGATGAGCAGGACTTGAGAAGTCCGCTGCTGAATTTAAAATTGGAGATGTTAAACCCGCTGTGTAAATTAATGCCGCTGCTTCACCAAATATACGACCTGCCGCTAAAATAACACCTGTAATAATTTGCGGTAATGACGACGGGATAATAATACGAGTGATCGTTTGCCACTTTGTTGCACCTAACCCAAGGCTCGCCTCTTTCACATTAGCAGGAACTTCTGAAATCGCATTTTCACAAACACGTGTTAAACCTGGTAAGTTTAAAATCGTTAAAGCAAGGGCACCACCCATCACTGTGTATCCCCATCCTGTCATTGTAACGAACACTAACAAACCGAATAAACCAACAACAATAGAAGGTAAAGATGCCATTGTCTCAATACATAAACGAACAAAGTTTAAAAAACGTCCTTGTTTTGCATACTCTGCTAAATATATTCCAGCACCTAATCCAAGGGGAATAGATATAATAAGCGTTATAACAAGCATATAGAATGAATTGAATAACTGCGGACCAATCCCACCACCAGCTCTTGTATTGCTTGGTTCTCCAAACAAGAAACTAGGATCCCAAAAACCCCATCCCTTTTGTAAAATCTCAAATACTAAAAACACTAGCAAAGCTACAACTAAAGCCGCTACCGCATAAAAGATACCTGTCCAAACTTTATTTACCGTTCTTGCATTCATTATTATCGCTCACCTCTTTGCCCAATTGCTCGAATTACTAAAATAAACAGGAATGAAATAACAAGTAAAATCATTGCTAAAGTCCATAGCGCATTGTTCCAAGCAGTTCCGTTTAATGTATTTGTCATGTCCATTGTCAAAATACCAGTTAACGTTGCTGTCGGACTATATATTCCTTCTGGTAATTTAACCGTATTCCCAATTACCATTTGAACCGCTAATGCTTCACCAAAAGCACGCGCTAAACCTAAAACAACACCTGTTAAAATCCCTTTTTTCGCAGCAGGAACAATCACTCGACTAATCGCTTGCCATTTCGTTGATCCTAAACCATAAGAAGCTTCTAAATAATCAAATGGAACAGAGCGTATTGCATCAGAAGCGATACTAGCAATAGTAGGTAAAATCATAATACTTAATACAACAATACCTGCAATTAAACTAAACCCTACTCCTCCAAACGAATCACGTAATAGCGGCACTAAAATCGTAACCCCTAATAATCCGTATACAACTGAAGGAATACCAACTAATAATTCTAAAACAGGCTTCAATACTTTATTTCCAAACTTCGGCGAAATTAAATTCATGAATATAGCAAGAGCTATAGCAATTGGCGCACTAATAATAACCGCACCTAACGAAACCACCGTTGAACCTACAATGAAAATTACAGCCCCGAAAGTTCCCTCATCAGCATTTGGACTCCATTTTGTCGATGTTAACATCTCAGTAAACGAGATACCACTTTGCGTAAAAGATTGAATTCCTTTACCACAAATAAACGCAATAATAGCTAATGTAACTAAAACAATAAAAATACCACAAAACGTAACAAGTGATCTTCCTATATACTCACTTTTCACGTAATTAATTTGTTTTTTCCCCTTCATCACAGGACAGACCCCACTTCATAAATTGAAATGAACAGGACTGGCCTTGCAGCCAGCCCCATAAATTTTATTACTTATTTAATTTAGACATTGGAATATAACCCATATCCTCTACTTGCTTTTCAAAATCTTTACCTTTTACATAGTCAATGTAAGCTTTTGTTGCTTCTTTTGCCTCACCTTTCGTTACCATGTACTCGTAAGACCAGAATGGATATTTACCAGATGCAATGTTTTCAACTTTCGGTTCAGAACCATCAATTTTTACTGTTTGTAGTGCACCTTTTTTCTCACCAACCATGTAAGACATTGCTAAATAACTTACTGAACCTGGAGTAGAGTTAATCGCTTGCTCTACTGCACCGTTAGAATCTTGTGTAGTACCAGTTCCATCATTAATTTTCGCGTCTTTCATAATTGTTTTTTCAAATGTAGCACGTGTACCAGAAGAAGCTGGACGATTAATTACGTTGATTTTTTCATCTTTCCCGCCTACTTCTTTCCAGTTTGTTACTTTACCGGTAAAAATATCTTGTACTTGTTGTACTGTTAAATTATCAACTTTTACATCTTTATTTACGACAAGTGCGAATGCAATACCCGCTACCTTGTTATCTACTAATTCTTTCGCCTTATCAGCATCTTTTATTTTATCTGCAGATGGAACATCTGAGTTACCAATTTGGACTGCACCAGAAGCTACTTGGTTAATTCCAGTTCCACTACCGCCACCTTGCACTTGAATAGAAACGTTTGAATTTTTCTCCATAAATTTCTTTCCAGCTTCCTCTGCAAGAGGTTGAAGTGCTGTAGAGCCTGCAGCTGCTATCGTACCCGACAATTCTTGTTTTGCATTATCGCTTCCTTTAGCATCTTTACCTGATGTCTCTTCTGCTTTTCCACATCCCACTAATGAACCCGCTACCACTAAAGCTGCTAAAGAAAATTTAATACCCTTTTTCATAACCATGTCTTGTACCCCCATTTGGATTATCACTTTTCACATTTATCTACTTCTTTCGAACACAAATTCATTGTAGGACAATAATATTATGTGAGTGTTAAGCAATTTTTAATTTTAAGTAAATGACGATAATAACCCTTAAAAACTAGGAATCCCAACATTTATAGTTGAAGAACCCAACAAAATCCACACTAATTAAGCTGTAATGTAAATTTAGTCTTAACAATGTAAATTCAATGTAAATATTTTTCACTCTTTTTCCCTTTTATTTAAAGTTGCCTTTACAATTACGCTGTGTTTTGTTACTTTTACGCAACTAATTTATGTACATTACATAGAATTTCAGTAATATTTTTTAGTACAACTAAATAAATTGGAACAATTCTAAAAATAAATGAATATTTTTAAAGTACCAATTGACAGCATCATCCAATGTAGTCTACTATATTACTAACAAAAAGTTTACCTAAGGAAACTTTTTAAACTAAAACTAAAAATATAGAGATGAGGTAACTTTTATGGTATCGGCTAATATAAAACCACTTTCCGAATTTAGAACAGGAGAGTTTGTAGAAATTGAGAAGATACAATTAGAAGGAACTATGAAACGACGTTTATTAGATTTAGGATTTATCCCTGGGGCAACAATTAAAGTATTGCAGCGCAGTCCACTCGGAGATCCGGTCGCTTATCAAGTAAGCAATACAACTATTGCACTACGCAAAGAAGAAAGTTCCCTTATTTTCGGGGTATTAATAGGAGATGATTTCAGATGAGTAAACATCGCATTGCTTTAGCTGGTAACCCGAATACCGGGAAAAGTACATTATTTAATACTTTAACAGGCTTAAAACAACATACTGGAAACTGGACGGGAAAAACTGTTTTAAAAGCTGAAGGGGAATATGAACATAACGGAAGTAAATATACATTAATAGATTTACCTGGAACTTACTCACTATATTCAAACTCTGCGGATGAAGAAGTAGCAAGGGATTATATTATATTTGAAAAACCAGAAGTAACTGTAGTCGTTGTAGATGCAACTGCAATGGAAAGAAATTTAAATTTAGCACTTCAAGTGATGGAAATGACGAGTAACGTAGTCATTTGTATTAACTTAATTGATGAAGCCGAGAAAAAAGGCATCGTTATCGATGAAAAGAAATTAGCAAAATCACTTGGTGTACCTGTAGTTAAGATTTCCGCTCGTAACCGAGTTGGCATCGGTCATTTACTAAGCGTCATTGCTAAAGTAGCAAACAAAAAATTAATTCCAACACCAATTAAAATTTCTTACAGCGAAAAAATCGAAAGTATGATTGAGGAACTAGAACCACAAATTTATAAAGTGTTCGGTGATACGTATCCAGCACGTTGGATTGCGTTACGTATATTAGATGGAGATAAAAACTTCTTAACTACACTCCAAAAACACCATAATGAACCACTTGTAAGGGAGGTCGTAATAAATGGAATCTCACTCAGCCAGTAAAGCTCTTCCATTGGACTATATTATTCAACATGCGCAAACACTATCAAAAGAAGATATACGGGATGATATTGTCGGAGATATTTACCGAACATCTGCAAGCATATGTAAAGAATCTGTTCAATATACAAATACTGATAAATTGTATCGTTCTGAAAAACTAGATAAAATTTTCACATCTCCAATATGGGGATTCCCAATTATGCTCGGTATTTTATCTATCATTTTTTATCTTACAATCGCTGGTGCTAACGTACCATCTGATATGATTGCTGAGTTTTTCGGATGGGCCGAAGGATATTTAACCTCTTGGTTCCAAGCGGCGCATGCACCTGAATGGTTACATGGCATTTTAATACTCGGCTTATTCCGTGGTATCGGTGCTGTTATTAGCGTTATGTTACCACCTATGGCTATCTTTTTCCCGATGTTCGCACTATTAGAAAACTACGGATACTTACCACGCGTTGCATTTAATATGGACCGCTTATTTAAACGCTCTGGTGCACATGGTAAACAATCTTTAACAATGGCAATGGGCTTTGGTTGTAATGCAGCAGCCATCATGTCAACACGTATTATTGAATCACCACGTGAACGTATGCTTGCAATCTTAACAAACAACTTCGTTCCTTGTAACGGTCGCTGGCCTATGTTAATTTTAATGGCTTCATTATTTATGGCTGCTGGTTATACAGGTAGTATGCAAACATTAGTTACTGCTGGCGTTGTAGTTGGAATGGTTGTAATCGGTATTATTATGACATTAACCGTTTCTTGGGTACTATCAAAAACAGCTTTAAAAGGTGTTCCCACTCACTACACACTTGAGTTACCCCCGTATCGTAAGCCAAAGGTTTGGAATACAATTGTGCGTGCAACACTTGATAAATCAGTCTATGTTTTAAAACGAGCTGTAGTTGTAGCTGCCCCTGCGGCTGCATTAACTTGGTTACTTGCTAATATTTTTATCGGTGACACAAGCTTACTTATGTATTTTGTAAACTTCCTAGATCCATTTGCTAAAATGTTAGGACTTGACGGTTTTATTCTAGCTGCGTTCATTCTTGGACTACCAGCGAATGAAATTGTTATCCCGATTTTATTAATGTCTTATTTATCAACTGGAGCTTTAACTGAAATAGATGATTTTAATCAAATTAAAAATCTATTCTTAGAAAATGGTTGGACTTGGTTAACAGCGTTAAACACAATGTTGTTCTCACTTCTTCATTTCCCATGTGGAACAACACTGGTTAACATATATAAAGAAACAAAAAGTGCAAAATGGACATTCTTATCGTTTGCAATCCCTACCGTTATCGCCATTGTTGTTACATTCCTCTCTACACAATTGGTACACTGGTTAGGGCTTGTATAAAAGCAAAGCATACATAGAAGGTATCCCCCTTCGTTTGCTTTGCACGAGAGAAACCTGAATCTTATTCAGGTTTCTTTTTTTGCGCATCAGTATTCCAAGGCTGCGCTCCATACATTGTGAGTTTCTTATGAATAAAATATATGGCTCCTGGAAGAACTGCCATTAATATCGTGCAGCTAATTCCTAATCCCGTAAACAAATGATATCACCTTATTTCACTCTCTTTGGTAATGCCGAACCTGAATGTTCAATTGTTGGATGAACATGGACAGTAATTTCAGCATCACTAAAGTAATTTTCACCTTGATCCCAATTCTTACTTATTTTTTTCCACTCTTTATAATTATGCCGCTTATATACCTCTCCTAGTTCCAATACATCTACCTTATATTTTTTTTGAACAAGCTTAATCGATTTTTGAATACGCTTCTCCATTTCTTCCGATATATCTTTCTCTAAATGCTTTTCGTTCAAAACCTTTTTATGGTCACTAAAGTGCAACTCAGCCAATATACCTTCTAGATATAAATGAATATTAAACTTTGGTTTTTCAGCATTCGTTGTAGATACTTTAATTTTCCGACGCACCTTATGGATTTCATATGTAATCAGTTGATTCTTTTTGCGGATGGTAAAAAAACCTCCAATTTTTTTACCTATTATATAATTCATTCCTAATGTTTCTTCCCCATTCAAACTACCTACACATTTATTATCCTTCCCACGAAACAACGCTGCCCCGTTCATTTGTACCCCTTGCTTTGTTAGTTCGAGAATAGGTAATACAAAACTCCGATTGGAAATCATCTTTTCCTGAACTTCACCAATTCTTGCAGCCTCAATCATTTGAGCGTTTTTCGGAGGATGTTCAGCTAACATATCAATATACTGCGCCGGTAAATTTTCAGGCTTGGCACTCTGCTTCAAAATAGCTTCTGCATTTTTCTTAGAAACGAACAAACGAATATTTCTTCTCATCTCATGATCACGAATATATACATCTAACGTATTTTGTAAAATGTATGGATGTGAAAGTAATTCTTCAGAGAAAATAATAACTTGTATATGCGGAAAAAAAAGTGTACGACTAATTTTTTTAGCGATTATTCTTATTTGTTCAAACACACTATCCGCTTTCGCACTAACGTTAATATAATTCTCACCATCTCCACCACCTTGTCCACCTTGCTGTGCTAGCTTACTCGGAAGTACCATCTGATACGTCCCCTTCATAATTGGATTCGCCTGCTTTTTTTTCACGATATCATAGGCTGCACCTACTACAAATCCCCTTTCTTCTATCTCCTCTAACTCAGAACACCCACTCAGAAATCCAACTACAAGCATAACCATTATAAATTTAAGAAGGTGTCTCATTTCCACCATTCCTTCTTTTTATTTTATATACAATTAAAACGAGCAAAGGCGCTAACACAACAAACCCCATATCTATCCAAGCTAAATAAGTCCCATAACTTGATAAAGCATTCAAACTACTCGGTACCATATTCACCATAAAAATAATAGGGGCACTTACAAAAATAAAAATATGCTTCTTCACTTTCGGAAACATTGCGCAAAACAATAAAGATGCGACGTCGTAATACATGGCGGTCGTGTTATAAATAGTAATAATCCAAGTTGTAAAAAAAATTGCATCAAACCTTTCTAAAAATCCTCCACCAATTTCAATTTCTTTCCCTAATTCAATTGTTGGATATGTTAATCCACGTGTTGTCATATATGTAAAAACACTAATACAAGTTACATAAATTAAAATGTATGCCAACACGTTTACCATTACAGCTTTCGCAACTGCCATTGGTGCTTTTTTCGCCGTCTTATCGTTTAACAGCACCGCATAAAACAGAGCTACTTCAAATCCAATAAATGTAAAAATAGAGTTTTTAACTCCAACAGCATATTCATTTACTTCCGTTTGAAAAGCTGGTAGTAAATTATTTATTTCCATTAAATTTATATTCAATAAAGAAAGAAGCACTATCGCAATTAAAACAATAGGTAAAAATAGAACATTTAACCTTAATAAGGCCGCTCTTGATCCTGCTATTCCGTAAATAACAACTAGTAAGAAGAAGAAAGACAGTAGTTGTATCGGTGTCTCACTAAATAAATACGTTTGAGAAATAATTGAAATCATTCTCGATTCATATGCTGTCAAAGCAGCAAATGTTAATACTAAAATGCTACTAATTGTGTATGCAACAGGCTTTGTCAAATGTGCACTTGTATATTGAACAAAGTTTTGTTTCGGAAATAAGATAGCTACCCTCGTTACAAACCAACCTAAAACTGCACATACCAATCCACCCAAAAGTAAAATAATCCAACCGTCCGAAAATAAAGTTTGGTTAGCGATATCTCTTGGCATAGACAATGCCCCGATGCCAATGATGGTCGACGATACTGCAAACCCAATTTCCCGAGATCCAATCTCTTCATCGCCATACTCAAATGGTTTCAATTATTCTCTCTCCTTTGGACGTATTGTAGAATCTTTTGTCTGTAAGTACTCTGGTCTATCTTTCAACATCGATTTTGGCATACGTATAAATTCTTCTTTCCAATCTTTATAAAACGCAGGAGCAATTGGAGTCGTATACGGTACACCAACACTTGTTAAATTTGTAATATGAACAGCAAGTGCAATAAGGGCTAAAATAATTCCATACAAACCAAAAGCAGTCGCTGCTAATACAAAGACGAAAAGTAAAATACGAAACGTAATCGTAATGCTATATACAGGGAGAGAAAAGGTAGCGATAGCTGTAACCGCAATAATAATAACTAAAAACGGATTTACAATTCCTGCGTTCACCGCTGCTTCTCCGATTACAAGACCACCTACAATCCCAATTGTTTGCCCCATCGGTTTCGGCAACCTAATTCCCGCTTCTCGTATTAACTCCATCGTTAATGCCATCATTAATGTTTCTATATAGGCAGGAAACGGCACGCCTTCCCTCGCCCCAGCAATTGAATATGCCAGTTTAGAAGGAATAAGTCCTTGGTGATATGATACGAGAGCCACATACATCGCTGGCATTAACACTGCAACTATACCCGAACCCATCCGCAAAATTCTTAATAAAGTTCCGATTACCCACCGCTCATAATGATCTTCCACAGATTGAAAAATATCAACAAATACTAGCGGAGCTATAAGGGCAAACGGTGATCCATCCACCAAAATAGCTGCCTTCCCTTTCGCTAAGGAGGCCACAATATTATCTGGTCTTTCCGTATTCAAAAACTGCGGGAACGGCGACAAATTATTATCTTGAATTAATCCCTCAATCGTACCCGTCTCAAAAACGACATCTGTCACTATGGATTGAAGACGCCGATCTAGTTCTTTTACAATGTAAGGATTAATAATGTCTTCTATATATACTAACGTCACTTCTTTTTGGGATCTCTTCCCCATAATATAAGATTGAAACCTCAACTTTGGGTCACGTAAACTACGGCGAATTAACATTTTATTCACGTTAATATCTTCATTCAACCCTACCCTCGGTCCACGTATTAAATCTTCTGTTACTGGTGGTTCTAAACTTCTTTTTTCCCAAGCTCTACTATTAATCACGATAGCGGTTTGAATATTATCAATTAATATAACCGTATCTCCCGCTAAAATCGCATTTATAATATCAGGAAACGTTGTCTTCTTACCAACTTCCGCAATAGAAATAAAACGATCCAATAACGTCTGAACGACAGCTGATTCATTTTGTACTTCTTCATATTGAAGTGTACGAACTACATATTTATAAACATTATCCTTATCTGTTAACCCACATAAAAAAATAACAGCACAGCGTGTAAAACTACCAGCAAGGGCAACTTCCCTAATTGTTAAATCATTAGGCGAACCTAACTCATCCCTGATTTTTTTCATAACTTCAAATAAGTTACCTTTTAACTCTAACAAAGTCCCCCACCTAACTTCCTTTTCAACAAGTTTTTAGTTAGATTCCGCTAATAAAAGAAAATATATACAAAAAAGAGCTATCTCTTTTCAAAGATAGCTCTAGCCCACAGATTACTTTTCTACTATTATATTGTCTGCTTTTACAGACACATTTTTCGTGAATCCACTAACGATAAACATCACAATCATATTCATTAACAATGCGACTATACCTACATTTAAATCTTTTATATATTGAGGGAAACTTGGAAACATCGTAGCTATAGTTGAACCAGATAAAGTAATATATGCGACTACTAACAACCCAATCCCCATTCCCGCAATTGCCCCTTGTTTCGTAATAACTTGACGTGGAAACAAACTACATACAAGTGCAGGGAAAAGTTGTGTCACTATACTATATCCCATTAAAAGAAGTGCTCCTATCGTTTCTCCACCTTTAAAAGTAAACAAAACAGCTACAAGCGTTACTACAGGGACAAATAATTTCGCCGCTTTTGCAACTTGTCGATCCGAAGCAGATGGGACCATTGTTCGGTAAATATTTTTCGCTAATAATGTAGAAGCGGCCATAACAAGCATAGAACCAGGAACTAATGCTGTTAAAACCCCTGCACTACCAATAATCCCAATAAACCACGGATCAAAAGTTTGAAGAGCGAGACGGAATAACGAAAGGTCTACATCTCCTCCTTTTAACCCTGGAACCTGCAGTATAGCAGCAAATCCTGCAAAGAATACGAAAAGTAAAACTAAAGAATACAGTGGCATAATTGCCGCATTTTTACGAAATACGTTTTCGTTTTTGGCAGAGAAAGCAGAAGCGAATGTATGGGGCCACATATAGAAACCTAGAGCTGTTAATACAATAGTAGAAACAAACCAAGAAATACTCATTCCTTCATCAGGTAAAGATAAAAATCCTGGTTTTGCTGCTTCTACTGCTTCAAACATCGGCTGAAATCCTCCGTAATAATGGTACGGTAAATATATGCCTAAAAACATAACGATAAACAGTATCATAATATCCTTCAAAGCGGCCGTCCAAGCAGAGCCGTGTATACCTGAAACCATTACATATATCGTTATGACAATTGCACCAATCCACACTGCAATAACTGGCGATACTCTTCCGTAAGACGCTTCCGAAACGATAATCCCCAACCCTTTTAACTGTAAAACAAGGTATGGGATAATCGAAATGACCCCAATGATAGAAACGATTATGCCAAGTGTCTGACTCTTATATTTCTTCACAAAAAAATCTGGCTGCGAAACAAGATTATGCTCTTTCGCATACTTCCAAACTGGTGGTAATAAAAAGTAAGATAAAATATAAGCTAATGCGCCATAACCTAAAATATAGAAAGTAGGGGCTCCTTTACTATACGCCCAGCCACTTCCGCCTAAAAATGTGAAGGTCGTATAAATTTCACCTGCCATAAGAAGAAAAACAAAAATAGTGCCAAAGCCTCTTCCTCCAACTGACCATTGCTCTAAATTCATATCTTTTCCATGTTGCGCCCGAATTCCTAAAAATAGTGCAAGAAACAAAAATAAAATAATGATAAGTAATGCGGTCATTTTACATCCCCCTTATTCGCAGGATCAAATACATACACAATCCCCATACAAAGAGACGTAATGAGCACCGATAATAATATCCAAAATAATAAAAATGGCATCCCTAATATGTAAGGAGTAACTGAATTAGCAAATACGGGTCCAATAACTAAACAAAAAACTGGAATAAGCGCTAATAGATGTATTTTCTTCATCTCATTCTCCTTTACTTATGAAATTCATAATGGACGATACAAAGACTTCCACGCCAATTGGTAATGCATCTTCATCAATCGTAAAACGAGGATGATGGTGAGGGTATATAATTCCTTTCTCTTTATTTCCTGCTCCGATAAAAAAGAATGTCCCTGGTGCCTTTTGTAAAAACGCTGAAAAATCTTCCCCAGCCATCGTCGGCTGTAAACGAGTAACTCTTTCTCTTCCATAAAGTTGTAATGCTGTTTGCTCAATAATCTCTGTAACCTCATAATCATTTACGACTGGGCGATATCCATATTCATAAGAAAATGTATATTTCGCTTCGTAAGCTTCCGTCACATGCTTCACGATCTGTTCAATCCGTTTTTCTGTTTCTTCTCGTAACTCATGTCTTAAACTCCGCACTGTCCCTTCAATCTCCGCTTGTTCTGGAATTACATTATGGGTTGTCCCAGCATGAAACTGCGTAACAGATACTACAAGGGAATCTAACGGGTTCGTAAGGCGAGATACAATTTGCTGAAGTTGCGAAACAACTTGTGTACCGATTGCAATACTATCAACCGTTTCATGAGGGATTCCAGCATGTCCCCCTTTTCCTTCTATTGTAATTTTAAAAACATCCGGGGCAGCCATTGCCGGACCATAAATTACACCTATTTTCCCCACCTGTAACGATGCCCAAAGGTGAGCACCAATAATATAATCCACACCTTCCATTACACCCGCTGTAACCATTTCTTCTGCACCGCCAGGAAAGTTTTCTTCTGCATGTTGGAAGAGAAAACGAATCTCCCCCTTAACCTTCTCTCTTTCCTCTACTAACTTATGTACAACTCCAAGTAATATCGCTATATGCCCATCATGGCCACATGCATGCATCACACCTGGATATGCAGAAATAAAATCAAACTCATTTTCTTCATGAATAGGAAGAGCATCCATGTCAGCACGAACCGCGATGGTTTTACCAGGCTGCTTACCAATTAACCTTGCCATTACACTATATTTAGTAGGTCTTGACACTTCTAAATGTGGGATTTTCCGAAGTATGTCGAATACAAACTGTGATGTTTTTTCTTCTTGAAAAGATAACTCTGGATACTTATGAAAATGCCTTCTCCACTCAATCAATTGATTTTTCGATACAACTAGTTCCTTCGCTACATCCATTTCTCTTCTCCCCTTCTTCACCAAGTTAAATGTTATTATAACGTGAATTGTTAAGTTTTAAAAGAATATTCCGAATTTTCCATTATAAACATTTAAAAATAAAAAGCCATCAAAAAGATGACTTTTCATTATTACAAAATAGTAATCGCTTGTTTCCCCATTTGCTCCCACGCTTTCTCAAACTCTGCTCGTGGAACAGCGAAACGCGGATTGTTTTTCAGAGGATCATTTACATACACAAAGTTTTGATCGTATCCAACCACTACTACACTATGCTCAAAATATGTAATTTTCACTTCACCAGAACTTGTTTTCCATGTTTCAAAACTACTTTCAGCTAGTGGCTTAAACGTTGTATTAATAATAACCCATACTGGAGAACCAGAACTAATTACCTTATATAGATCATTCACGTCTCTATCTGTTAAATTAATTACTTTTTCAGGAACATATTTTTCTGCTAAATTAAAGATTGGTTTATTGTATACACCATATCCTTGTTCAGCTTTCGTATAAATATTTCCAACAAATCCCTCATAAGGATTTCCACGCAAACCATCTTGTTCAAATGGAACTCGATGAATTTCACTGGCAAGTTGCATCTTATCTACTTGTACACCTTTATATTGTAGCAACATAGCTAAGCTTGTCACTTCACATCCACGAGGTAATTCTGGTAACTGCTTTATAAACGGAACATTTTCAATCATAGCCGCTTCTTTCATTTCAGATAGAAAATCTAAGCGTAGCACTTGTGCCTTTTGTATAATCTTATCTTTCCCTATAAAGAACGCGGCAGCAAATATAATTCCAAAAACAAAAAGATATTTTAACTTTTTCATTTTAAACAAAACTCCATTAATTATTATTTTACAGATATACCTCCTATCATTGTACCTTGCTTCTTACTAGTTTGCTAGAAAGATTCTGTGAATTATTGTTCACACTTTTACTATCATGAAAATTCTAATTATTTTTAATAAAGAGAAAAAACAATATACTTTTTAGCAACATTTTGCTAAAATCAAAATTATTAACATGGTGAAGATATCACCTTGTTAATAAAAACATTCTTAGAGTATTTAGTCATAGTTCGTTTTTTTACATACTCCATTCATTTCATAGCAAATAAACTGAGTATGTATCACATCCCCCACTAATGATTAAAAACTCAGAATGTAAACCAGTTAACACATACAAGAAAATAACGGGGTGAGGGGCATATGAATCAACAAGTAGAACAAACAGATTTAAAACGAACAATGAAAAGTAGACACCTATTTATGATTGCACTTGGTGGTGTTATCGGTACTGGCCTATTTATGGGATCTGGTCAAATTGTCCATAACGCCGGCCCTGGTGGTGCTATTCTTGCATTTTTAGTCGGTGGATTTGTTATGTATTTAACGATGTTATGTCTTGGTGAATTATCCGTAGCTATGCCAGAAGCAGGTTCATTCCAAAGCTATGCAAGCAAATTTATTTCACCTGGTTTTGGTTTTGTTGTCGGTTGGATGTATTGGTTAAATTGGGCTGTTACAGTTGGAGTAGAGTTAACAACTGTAAGTATTTTAATGAAACGCTGGTTTCCAGACGTTTCTTCGTGGATTTGGTGTGTTACATTTGCGGCAGCACTCTTTCTTGTAAACGCTTTATCAGCAAAAGCATATGCAGAAGCAGAATTTTGGTTCGCAAGTGTAAAAGTCGCAACTATAGTTGTTTTCATCGTACTCGGTGGTGCAGTTATGTTTGGCCTACTAGACTTTAACGGAAAACCAGCTCCAATGCTTCACAATTTCACTGAAAATGGCGGATTATTTCCAAATGGTGCATTGGCTGTTCTTCTTACGATGATTACAGTGAATTATTCTTTCCAAGGAACAGAATTAATCGGAATCGCTTCAGGAGAAAGTGAGAATCCTGAAAAAACTATTCCAAAAGCAATCAAAAATACCATTTGGCGGACGCTATTCTTCTTCGTCCTAGCCATATCAGTTGTTGTAGGTTTACTCCCGTGGCAAGAGGCTAATCTAGTCGAAAGTCCATTTGTACTTGTATTTGATGTAGCTGGTGTTCCATATGCAGCAGACATTATGAACTTTGTTATTATTACAGCTGTATTATCCGTAGCCAATTCTGGCCTATACGCAAATTCGCGTATGCTTTGGGCGATGGCAAAACAAGGAATGGCAAGTCCAGCTTTTACGAAGTTAACGAAAAAAGGTGTGCCACTGAACGCATTAATTTTCAGTCTCATTTTCGCGAGCTTATCTCTATTAACAAGTATATTTGCAGCAGATACTGTCTTTTTAGTTTTAACATCTATTGCAGCTATGGCCGCTGTCGTAGTTTGGATGTCAATCGCAGCTTCACAGTTTTTCTTCCGTAGAAACTTCTTGAAAAACGGCGGAGACATTAATGATTTAAAATATCGCACACCACTTTATCCATTAGTTCCAATCGTAGCATTCTCACTCAATTTCATTACATTTGTAAGTTTAGCTTTCATTCCAGATCAGAGAATTGCTCTTTATTGCGGTATTCCATTTATGATCATTTGTTACATTTTATACCGAGTTAAATATAAAAAAGTTGTCACATTTGAACAACAAATAAGTCTAAAAAAAGAAGTAAACTAAATATACAAAATATTCAGCTATCTTTCTTATAATAAGATAGCTTTTTTCTATTTCTTGGGTATCCTGGTATAACTTTATTTATCTTAAAATTTTCACAATCGCATTTTTCTCTGGAAAATAGTTTACAATGTAATCAAGTTACAAATGATATTCACCTTAAAAAGTGTGCATTTGTGTCTATTTTTTAACAATATCTCAAAAACTATTGCCTTCTATAAATTAATAGGTTTATATTGTTTTATTGGCATAGTTTCAATCCAAGGAGAAAGGAGATTTTCAATCGTGCAACTAAAGAAAGCGTTTTGGAAGTTGGCTTCGCTTCTTCCGTTATCATTACTTCTGTTCCTCGGTGGCTGTGATAAAAAACTCGCAGTATTAAATCCGCAAGGACCTGTTGCAAAAGCACAGTATGATTTAATTGTTTGGTCATTCTTGCTTATGTCATTAATTATCGCAATTGTATTCATCTTGTTTACAGTCATCTTGATTCGTTATCGTGAAAAACCAGAGAATATGGACTATGAGCCACCTGAACAACACGGTAACACATTATTAGAAATCATTTGGACGCTTGTTCCTGTTATTATCGTTATCGCATTATCGATTCCAACAGTAAAAGCAACTTATGCTTCGGAAGAGGTTCCGAAAGAGTCCGAACATATTAAACCAGTGGAGATTTATGTTACATCTGCAAACTGGAAATGGTTATTCAGTTACCCAGAGGAAAAAATTGAAACCGTTAACTATTTAAACATCCCAGCTGGTGTACCAATTCAATTCAAACTGACTTCTGTCGGCCCAATGAATGCTTTCTGGGTACCAGAACTTGGTGGTATGAAGTACACTATGGATGGCATGATTATGGACCTTTATTTACAAGCTGATAAGCCAGGTTCTTACCTAGGCCGTAGCGCGAACTTCTCTGGTGAAGGATTCACTCACATGGAGTTCGAAGTTGAAGCAAAAACTAAAGAGAAGTATGACAAGTGGGTTAAAGAAGTACAACAAACTGCTCCTAAACTAACAGAAGATAAGTACAACGAAATTGTTAAACCTGGTGTAGTTGGTCGTATGACATTCTCTAGCCATCACTTAAGTTATGTAGATCCAAAATCACTTGAATATTGTGATTACAACTACTACAAAAACAAAAAATAATAGCTATAATTCCAACAGATTGGAGTGAACAAAGTGAAGCTTGATGAATTTTTTGTCACAGGTGACCCGATTATTTACGGTGCAGACGCTTCTATCGTTCTTGTGACATTAGCAATCATTTTCGTACTAACAAAGTATAAAAAATGGAAATGGCTTTGGGACGAATGGTTAACAACTGTTGACCATAAAAAGATTGGGGCCATGTATATTATCTCTGCGGTTATTATGTTATTCCGTGGTGGTATGGACGGTTTAATGATCCGTGCACAGTTAACATTCCCAGAAACAACTTATTTAAACGCTGAACACTATAACGGAATCTTCACAACACACGGTACAGTTATGATTCTTTTCATGGCGATGCCATTCGTTATGGGATTAATGAACCTTGTAGTACCATTACAAATTGGTGCTCGTGACGTTGCATATCCGTTCTTAAATGCTTTAAGTTTCTGGTTATTCTTTGTCGGAGCAATGTTATTCAACATCGCTTTCGTAATCGGTGGTTCTCCAGACGCTGGGTGGACTTCTTACTTCCCAATGGCAGGTACAGAGTTTACTTCTGGTGTAGGAAATAACTACTACGCAATTGCATTACAGATTTCAGGTCTCGGTACGTTAATGACAGGTATTAACTTCCTTGTTACTATCTTAAAAATGCGTACACCTGGTATGACTTTAATGAGAATGCCAATGTTTACTTGGTCAATCTTAATTACAACAATTATCATTATTTTCGCTTTCCCAGTATTAACAGTTGCTCTTGCATTAATGACATTTGACCGTCTATTCGATGCTCACTTCTTTACGATGGCGAGCGGCGGTATGCCAATGTTATGGGCCAACCTATTCTGGGTATGGGGTCACCCTGAAGTATATATCGTTATTTTACCGGCATTCGGTATTTTCTCTGAAATCATTAGTACATTCTCACGTAAACGTCTATTCGGTTACAGTGCGATGGTATACTCAATGGTTGCAATTTCTTTACTAAGTTTCGTCGTATGGCTTCACCACTTCTTCACGATGGGTGCAGGTCCAGCGGTTAACTCATTCTTCTCGATTTCGACAATGGCGATTTCGATTCCAACCGGTGTTAAGATCTTTAACTGGTTGTTTACACTGTATAAAGGACGTATTCGTTTTACAGTTCCAATGCTTTGGTCATTGGCATTTATTCCAAACTTCGTAGTCGGTGGGGTTACAGGGGTTATGCTTGGTATGGCAGCAGCTGATTATCAGTACCATAACAGCTACTTCCTAATCGCTCACTTCCACTACGTATTAATCGCAGGTACAGTATTCGCTATGCTTGCTGGATTCACATTCTGGTATCCAAAAATGACTGGTCATATGTTAAATGAACGCCTAGGTAAATGGACATTCTGGATCTTTATGAGCGGATTCAACATCTGTTTCTTCCCAATGTACTTCTTAGGTTTAGACGGTATGACTCGTCGTATGTACACTTACTCTGAAAGTCTTGGATGGGGATGGCTAAACCAAATCGCATCTGTTGGTGCGGTAATGATGGGTATCGGCTTCCTACTTCTTTGCTACAACGTAATTTGGAGTGCTCGTCACGGTGAACGTGACACAACTGGAGATCCATGGGACGGCCGTACACTTGAATGGGCAACTCAATCTCCTGTACAACATTACAACTTCGCGAAACTTCCTGAAATCAAAGAAGCTGATGCTTTCTGGTACATGAAAAAACGCGGAGAAACAGTTACACCAGCAGCAGAAGATATCAAACCAATTCACATGCCAAGTAACTCTGGTGTGCCTATTATTGCGTCTGGATTCTTCGGTCTTGCAGGTTTCGCATTAGTATTTAGCTGGTTCTGGCTTGCAGCAATCGGCGGCATTGGTATTTTAGCTTGCTTAATCTATCGTTCATTCGATTACGATGACGGTTACTATATTAGTGTTGATGAAATTAAAAAATCAGAACATGTAGCATGAGAGGTGAAATGATATGGCGGCTTTAGACAAAAGCTTACCTTTGGAATATCAATCCGAACAAAGCAGATTGAATATCCTAGGATTCTGGATTTTTCTTGGGGCTGAAATTATGCTGTTCGCAACACTTTTCGCCTCTTATCTAGTACTTGCTGGTCGTACGGCAGATGGCCCAACACCAGCACAACTGTTTGAACTTAAAACGCTTTTAATTCAAACATTACTACTTTTAACAAGTAGTTTCACATGTGGTATCGTAATTCACGAAATGCGTAAGCATAACCAAAAAGCAATGCTTGGATGGTTCATCCTTACATTACTTTTAGGTGCAGGTTTCCTATTCTTCGAAATCGAAGAGTTCATTATGTATATTGGTGAAGGCGCGACAATTCAAACAAGTGCTTTCTTATCTGGATTCTTCGTTCTTCTTGGAACGCACGGAGCCCACGTAACAGGCGGTATCATTTGGGCGATTTGTGTTATTATCCAAATTTTAAAACGAGGTTTAACACCAGTTACAGCTCGTAAAGTATTCATTATCAGCTTATACTGGCATTTCCTTGATCTTGTTTGGGTATTTATTTACACACTAGTTTACTTGAACGGGATGGTGGCGTAAATGAGTCAAAATAACAACCAAGCAAACGGGCATGCGCATAGCGGATTCCCTTGGTCACACGTTTTCGGATTTATTTTATCGCTTGCACTAACGTTTCTAGCTCTATACGTGGCACTTTACACAAACCTGCCACTTTCAACGATCTTAACAACTATTATCATAATGGCTGTTGCGCAAGCGTTGTTACAATTAATTATGTTCATGCACTTAAAAGAAGGAGAAGGAAGAGTTCAAATTCTTACTATGATATACAGTTTCTTCGTTGCAACTGCAACAGTTGGTTTAACTGTATGGATCTTCTTCTCAATGTAATGTACATGAAAAGACTGCTGAGATTTCTCAGCAGTCTTTTTTTATTACATCCCCTATTACATCCACATTACGGAATTAACAACAGAATCATGAAAAATATACTTATTATGACAAATGTTAAGAAAACTCTTTCTTTATGAAATCGAATCCATATGCGTTGCTTTTCTACCTATTATATGGCTAAATAAGTACTATATTTATTTGAAGGGAGAGAACGCAATGGAACATCACACTTCTGTTCTATCACTTATGGTTGTCGTTGCAATCGCGTTTTTCGTTCCCCTTTTGTTACAACGCTTTAAATTAAAAGCACTTCCTGTCGTGGTTGCAGAAATCATCGCAGGAATCTTTGTAGGTAAAAGTGGGTTTAATATTATTGAGCCAGATATGTGGCTTCAAGTCTTATCGACACTAGGATTTATCTTCCTTATGTTTTTAAGCGGTTTAGAAATTGATTTTTCTATCTTTAAACAAAAAGGGAAAAAAAATACGACAAACGAACCAAACACGTTTCAAGCAGCAAGCATTATCTTCTTCTTTATTTTCATCTTATCTTATGCCCTATCATTACTATTCGTATGGCTAGGATTTGTAGATAATGCAATGTTCATGACTTTAATTATTTCAACTATTTCTTTAGGTGTTGTCGTACCAACATTAAAAGAGAATAACTTAGGAAAAACGGCGATTGGACAAATCATTTTATTAGTCGCTGTTATTGCAGATTTAGTTACAATGATTTTACTCGCTGTATTCGTCGGATTAAATTCTGAAAGCGGTCAAAGCATGTGGCTCCTTCTCCTTCTATTCGGCGCTGGTATTGTTATTTACTTCGTTGCAAAACGCTTTAAAAACATTCCATACTTAGATAACTTAAAAGCTGGTAGTGTACAAATTGATACACGAGCTGTTTTTGCACTCATCTTAATATTAGTTGGGTTATCTGAATCTGTTGGAGCTGAAAATATTTTAGGTGCCTTCTTAGCAGGGGTACTCGTATCATTATTATCACCAAATGAAGATATGGTTGAAAAACTGGATTCCATTGGATATGGTTTCTTCATTCCTATTTTCTTCGTAATGGTTGGTGTAAATTTAGAGGTTTGGTCTATTTTTAAAGAACCTTCTAGCATGTTAATGATCCCAATTTTAATTGTAGGACTCTTTATTTCAAAGCTGTTACCATCACTTGTTTTACGCAAATGGTATCCACGGAATATCGTACTAGGAAGTGCCATCTTATTAACATCGACACTTTCTTTAGTTATTGCAGCTGCACAAATTGGTGAAAAACTAGGGATCATCAGTCCAAGTTTATCTGCTTCACTTATTTTAAGCGCAGTTATTACTTGTATTTTTGCACCTATATTATTTAAAAAGATGTTCCCGAAAGTAGAAACACCAAAACCAAAAGTTTCTATTATTGGCGCGAGTAGAATTACCCTTCCGTTATCACTTGATTTAAAACGAGAAGATTATGACGTAACGCTTTATATGATGCGTCAAAATAAAATAAATGATGAGGAAGCAAAATCACATGACTTCCCTATCGTAAAATTAGATGACATCACAATCGCATCATTAACTGAACAAACAGCATTTAACGCAGACCGCGTTGTTGTTGCAACAAGTGATGATGAGCAAAACTTATTATTAGCAGAACATGCAAAAGAACTAGGTGTTGAACATGTTATTGCAAGTGTAGAAGATCCTCTTCTACAAGAAAAAGCAACGCAAGAACATATCGCTGTATTCTCAACAATTAACTCTACACGTATTCTATTACGTGCACTTATTGATAAACCGAGTCTCGTTCGCTTAATTACAACAGCTAACGAAACGGTCCGCGAAGTTGAACTACGAAGCAATAAATATAACGGCGTGGCACTTCGCCGCCTTCCTTTTTTAGGTGATGTACTAGTCATTCAAATTTATCGTGGGAATAAAGCATTAATTCCACATGGTGATACGAGACTACAGCACGGTGATACATTACTTGTAACAGGTTCAAAAGAACATATCGATACACTAAAAAGCATATTAGAATAGAAAATGTCCCTCACATAATTGAGGGGCATTTTTTTCCATCTCATATGGTAAAATGTAACTATCACATATTATGAGGGTGGATCACATTATGTCTATTGTCACTTTAGCTCTTTTATTGTTAGCAGAAATACTCGTTGCCATTATTCTCATCGGTGTTAGTATTGAGATTTGTAGTTACGGATGGAAAAAATCGAATGGAATAAAATATTCTTGCCTCCTACTTTCACTCCTTCTCGGAACTGCTAGCATACTCGGACTTCTCGCCGCACCTGCCTATTTCTTTATACAATTAACAGAAAAAGCCTTATAAGAAAGGATGCTAATATGATTACCGTGAAAAATATTGAGGGATCTGAAACTTACGTATTACGTCAAAAAATTTTGCGCCCGAGTCAAACATTAGCAGATTGTAAATATCCTTCCGATTATGAAACAGACACCTTCCACTTAGGCGCATTTATAAACGATGAACTAATTAGTATCGCTTCCTTCTCAAAAGAAATATATCCCGACTTACCAACGGGTATTCATTATCGTCTACGAGGAATGGCAACATTACCTGAATTTCGAAACAACCGTGCTGGAAGCTCCTTAATTCAGAAGGCGATACAAGTCTTGCAAGAGCGTCAAGCAAATATATTATGGTGTAATGGGCGAATTACTGTAGCTGACTATTACAAACGCTTAGGCTTCCAGGAACATGGTGAGATCTTTGAAATTGAACCGATTGGTCTTCATAAAGTACTATATAAAAGAATATAAAAAAAGCTTTCCGCAATACGGGAAAGCTTTTTTATATTTCATTCTTCACTTTTTATTCTCTTCATATATATGTATATAAACAAACTAGGCACTAAAAAACACGCAAACATAATAAGTCCTGTCATACTAATTTCCTTCATCGAAATATTCGGTGTTACAACGATACAAATGGCTAAAATACCAATAATAATACTTACCGGAATAAATAATAACTTCATAAAATAACTACGTGATACTCCGCCCGTATGCTCATACACTTCCACTGAATTTTTCAGGTTTAAAAAGTTAATAACTATTATCCCGCACATAAATACCATTAATAAATCCGAAACACTTTCATACCCTGCACCTTGCAAAACGTAGCGATAAAAAACAATACCTAGTATGACAATATTTTGTAAGATGAAAACGAGTCTAATATGTTTTAGCCCCTCAATCATTAAGCGTTCATCTTTCACGATTCTCATCCTCTCACTCCTTTTCCTCCCAAAATAAATCATTCAAAGTTTTATCTACTGCATAACAAATTTTCAAACATAAATCCAAAGATGGGTTGTATTTCCCCTTCTCAATTAAACTAATCGTTTGCCTTGTAACGCCTACTTTTTCTGCTAATTGTTGCTGTGTTAAATCTAACTGAACACGCGCGACTTTTATTTTACTTACAGCCATTCATGTTCCCCCTCTATCTATATTGTAATATATATTACAATAAGTAATTTATATTTTACGTAACTAATTATAGTTTCACTTTATTATACACAAAAAAGGGGCCTCTCATAAGAAGCCCCCTCTCCTATATCTATATTATAAGAATAAATGACATCCAAATAAAATTGTAAATAAGTAGAGTAGCGGATGTACTTCCATCCCTTTCCCCTTCACAATTTTTAAGACTGGATACACTAGAAATCCAATTGCAATTCCATTCGCAATACTAGACGTTAACGGAATACCAACGAAAATTAAAAATGCTGGTAACGCATCATCAAATTCATTCCAATTAATATCACGAAGACTTTGCGCCATTAAACTACCTACAATAATTAATGAAGGAGCTGTAATAGCGGCTACGCTTGATAAAGAAGCAATAACAGGGCTGAAGAATGCCGTTATAATCGTTAGACCGACTACTACAATACCTGTTAATCCCGTTTTACCACCCGCAGCAATACCAGCTGACGATTCAATCGTCGCTGCTGTTGGGCTTGTCCCAAAGATAGAGCCCGTAGTCCCACCAATTGCATCCGCAATAAACGCTTTACCAAAACGCTTCTCTGTATTATCTGTAATTAAACCTGCTTGTTTAATTAAACCGAGTAATGCACCTGTTGTATCAAATAACAGTACAAGTAAAAAAGAAAATACAACACCGTATAATCCGTATTCAATTACATCTGTAAAGGCGTTGATTGGATTTGAAACGATAATTCCCTCTGGTAAATGAGGCATCGCAACAATTTTATCCGTAAACTTCAGTTGCCCTGTAAAGAAGGCTATAATTCCTGTCACAATCATACTAATAAATAATGCACCGCTCACACGTAATGCCATTAATACCGCCGCTAATATTAAACCAATTAAGGTTAAAATAACGGCTGGAGAATGGAAGTCACCAATCGTAACTAAGTTAGATGGATGATCAACGATAATTCCAGATAGACGTAATCCAATAAAAGCAATAAACAACCCAATTCCACCTGCAATCGCATGTTTTAAACTGTCAGGAATTGCGACGATTAGCTTTTGTCTAAACGAAGTGAAAGATAATAAAAGAAAAATGATACCTGTTACAAATACTGCTGAAAACGCAATGACATATGTAATCCCCTCTGCCTGTTGAACAACAGAATAAGCAAAATACGCATTCATTCCCATAGCTGGAGCAATAACAATTGGATAGTTAGCTAAAAACGCCATGCATAGTGTCCCTACAACAGTCGCAATAATAGTTGCCGTAAAAGCTTGATCAAATGGTACACCTGCATCAGATAATATTTTCGGATTGATGACAAGAATATACGCAAATGTAAAAAAAGTTGTGATGCCAGCTAAAAGCTCTTGCTTCACAGAAGTGTTATATTTTTGTAATTGAAACATGGTTATGTACCCTTCCTACATCTGAATTATTATCACACATTCTTTTCTTACTAGTATGTGAGAAAATATAATACTTAATCTTAACAATCAATAAAAAGAAGAGTCAATATATTCACTAATAGTTCGAATTTTAAGTTTAAGTCTGACAAGCACAGATGTAGTACAGTTCATACTGATTATTTTTGTAGCATAACAGATAGAAATGTTTTATAATTTGAAATAGTTAAATATTTAGTAAACGCATTCAAATACCGTTCACTCTACAAGGGGGATTCTTCTTATGCAACACACAAACAAATCTGGAACTTTAAATCGTGGTTTAAAAGAACGACATATTACTTTAATGTCACTCGGTTCAGCTATTGGCGTTGGACTATTTTTAGGATCTGCTTCTGCTATTAAACTAGCTGGTCCTTCTATTCTACTAGGTTATATGATTGCTGGGCTCGTTATTTTTTTCATTATGCGAGCACTCGGAGAAATGGCAATTGAACAACCTGTTGCTGGTTCTTTTAGTAAATATGCTTATGATTACCTTGGACCACTAGCTGGCTACATTACCGGTTGGAACTACTGGTTCTTATGGGTTGTTACTTGTATGGCTGAAATTACAGCAGCTGGCATTTACATGCAATACTGGTTCCCAGATATCCCGCGCTGGACTTGGGCTTTACTCGCTCTATTATTAATGAGTGCTTTCAACTTCTTATCTGTAAAAGTATTTGGAGAACTTGAATTTTGGTTTGCTCTCATTAAAATTGTCACAATTATCTGTATGATAGTGGTTGGAGCTGGGATTATTTTATTCGGATTCGGAAACGGCGGTATAGCTACCGGTATTTCAAACCTTTGGTCACATGGTGGCTGGTTCCCAAATGGTTTTTCTGGATTACTACTCTCCATGCAAATGGTGTTATTCGCTTATTTAGGCGTTGAACTAATCGGCGTTACAGCGGGTGAAGCGCAAAACCCGAAAAAAACACTCGCAAAAGCAATCGATAATGTATTTTGGAGAATATTACTGTTCTACGTTGGGGCTCTATTCGTTATGATGGCAATTTATCCATGGAACGAACTTGGTGAGAAAGGCAGTCCATTCGTATTAACATTCCAGCAAATCGGTATTGCAAAAGCAGCAGGAATTATTAACTTTGTCGTATTAACAGCAGCTCTTTCTTCTTGTAATGGTGGTTTATTTAGTACAGGCCGTATGCTGTATACATTAGCTCAGCAGAAAAAAGCTCCTGAAAGATTCGGTCGTTTAAATAAAAATGGCATTCCAAGTCAAGGAATTATAGCAACAGCTATCGTTTTACTCTTCGGTGTTATATTAAACTATCTTGTGCCCGCAAAAGTATTTACATGGCTCACTAGTATTTCAACTTTCGGGGCAATTTGGACTTGGAGTATTATATTAGTCGCTCAAATTAAGTTCCGTAAAAGTTTGCCTACGCAAAACAAACAAAAGTTATCGTATAAAATGCCTTTATACCCATTAAGTTCATATTTCTCACTCGCTTTCCTTGCACTCGTATTATGTATAATGGCGTATTCAGAAGATACAAGAATTGCATTAATTGTAGGACCAATTTGGCTTATTGGTTTAGCTGTCGTGTATTACATGAAAGGTTTTCATAAAATTGATGAAACACCTAATTCAAAAATTAGTTAAACAAAACATCCCTTCCTTACTACTTGGAAGGGATGTTTTTAAATCTCTATAAATATTTCTCAACAAAATTCACGGTATTTTTACAAATTTTTAATATTTTTTATGTTTTCCGTCTTTATTTTTACAGAAAAATAAATTACATTATTAAAGCACATATATTTATTATTAGGGGGATTCTTCTATGAAGAATAAAAAATGGATTACATTTTCTTTAGCAACAGCAATTACACTAAGTATAGGGACTTCGTTCATACCATCTACTTATGCAGAAAGCTCTGTAGACCCAGCTCCTGAAATTGCTGCAAAAGTTGTAAATCAAAACAATGGGAAAAAAGTATTATTCGATAATACACACGGTCAAACTGCTGGGACCGCTGACTGGGTTATTGATGGTGGCTTTTCTGATTTCGGAAACGGCATTGCCCAAAACGGCTATCATGTAAAAGAACTACGTAAATCTACACCAATTACATACGAAGATTTAAAAGACTACAATGTATTTATCGTTCCAGAAGCAAATATTCCTTACAAAAAATCTGAACAAGACGCTATGTTACAATACGTGAAAAATGGTGGCAGTATCTTCTTCATTGCCGATCATTATAATGCAGATCGCAATAAAAATCGCTGGGACTCTTCTGAAGTATTTAATGGATATAGACGCGGTGCTTGGGATAATCCTGCAAAAGGAATGTCTACTGAGGAAGTAAACTCACAAGCTATGCAAGGAGTAGAAAGCTCTGATTGGCTATCTGACAACTTCGGTATTCGCTTCCGTTACAATGCAATCGGTGATGTTTCCGCTAAAAATATTGTGTCACCTGAACAATCGTTTGGAATTACAAAAGGTGTTTCATCTGTAGCAATGCACGCTGGTTCAACTCTAGCAATTACAAATCCAAAACTAGCAAAAGGACTTGTTTACCTTCCAGAAAACCCGTCAAAATGGAATAACGCTGTTGATAGCGGTGTTTATAACGGCGGTGGTGTTGCAGAGGGTCCTTATGCTGCTATTGCTAAAGTAGGACTTGGAAAAGCTGCCTTTATCGGGGATTCTTCTCCTGTTGAAGATGCATCGCCAAAGTACGTTCGTGAAGATTCTGGTCAAACAAAGAAAACTTACGATGGATATAAAGAAGAAAACGATGCTACCTTACTAGAAAACATCGTAAATTGGCTATCGAATAAAGAAACATTTACAAGTTTAGATCAAGTAAATGGTTTACAACTTGATTTACCTACTACTTTACAAACATTTGAACAACCAAGCTTATCAACTGAGCCACAACCTGAACCTTGGAGTGCACCAAATGCAGGTTATCAATGGTTTAATACAAACACTTTCAAACCAGGTTCATACGGTTATAACGGTGCTGTAACAGCAAACGACTACGTAGTTACACACCCTAGCACTCTACCAAACAATGAAGTGTTCCAAATGAAAATTCAAGTAAATAACTTATTACCAAACACAACATACAATAATTACTCTTTAGGTATCTTCACGACTGGTGGTACACAAGTAGCAAAAGTTCAAAATACAAATGGTACTTGGCCATCTACTTTCGGATATAGTAGTGCATTCTCTTTCACAACAAACAGCTTAGGTTCTGCTGAGAAAATCGTGAACGTACAAATCGATTCAAATACAACTGGACAAGCAACGCTTCGTCTACGCCAAAATACAACGGCGAAATATAGTGAGACTGTAACGATTAATAAGAAATAATAAAAAAGGCAATCCGGATATGGATTGCCTTCTTCTCACTTCTCTTCTTTTGAGAAAAACATTCTTGAAATAACGATACCTATACTTCCTACGATTAAGAATAACACTGCCCTGATCATCATTGAAACTTCTGGTAAGTCTAGAAGGAATAGCTTTCCTATCGTTACGACTAACACGACTAATCCAGCATACAATATTTCATTCATATTTTTATTCCGTCCAAACCAAACTGCAAATAATGCATATACCATCCATAATAACGATACAGATACACTTATTATGCTTCCATCTGTAGACAAAACTTCACCAATTCTAGTAATTGTAATGAATACAATCACCATAAACCAATAGAGTATTATAGAATACACATACTTGCCAAAGCTTGCTAATACTTCTTTCGCCTGTCTCATGCAATAATAGAACGTTCCTATTAAAATAAGATGAGCAACAAATCCTGCTGAAATAAATTGATCAAATGGGCTAAAAATCGTCTGTACCATTCCAATTGCATAAATCGTTGCACTGACATACAATTTTATCTGTTGTTTTCCTTTAATAGAAGTAAACATACCGAGGAAACCTTGTAATAATAGTACAATCGCTGCATTCACTAAACTATACTCATATAAAATTGCTAAACTAAATGCCCCCATTGCGAAACCAAATAAAAGATTTGTAAATGCAGAATGTCTATTCTTCCTATATTCAAACACGAACATAATAGCGTGCACGAGTGCACTTATCATTAATCCCCATGTTGTAAATTCAGGTATTTTTGAAATGGCTAATATAAAGAAGACTGCATTCGCACTAAATATCGCCAAGCGTGGCTCTACTATAAAACTTCTCTCCGTAAACATATGCCAAAATAATAGTAAGTGAATCAAACCATATACTACTGTTAACTGTACTTGCAAATCCTCTACTAACATTGACATAACAGCAAAGAAGACAAAAAGAACAATCGCAGCAACAACATAAGAAATCATATATAAATACTGATAACGATTTTTCAACGCATACCATAATAAGCTAAGCGTTAGTATCGTCTCATATCCAAAGAAAATATAAGGATTAGGAGTCGTACTATTTAATAAGAATGGCACAAAGAAAGCTCCTACCGCTACAAAGATAGTAAGATATTCCGATTGATACCTCTTCGCTATATAAATGCCTAAAATGACCCATGCGATATTACATAGAAACGCGACACTCGCTGGAATAAATCCATATAAATAATGTGCCGCAAATGTCGTTAAAACTATACCCGTTATACTTCCTCCTGCTAATACTAACCCTAACGCTTGCCGCTCGCGTTTAATTTGTATATCCCCTATATAATAAAAACCGATTGATAGGACAATACCAAACACAATTCGTATTGCTGGTGTTAATAATCCCGCATCTACCCCTGCTTTAAATAACCAAATTACTCCAAGCAACATAATACCGACGAATATGCGTGGTAACCACGTTTGGCAAAACTTAATAATATTAAATGGTTCCGGCTTAAAAGCAGATATATCCACTTGTTTTACCTCACGTTCTTGCACAGGCTCTTTTATTGTAGCTACTTCTACTTTTTGTCTTTCCTCCATAACCGTTTCAATATATTCTTTCTTTCCCTTACTAACATGTTGCTGAGCATTTTCTACTTCTATTTCTTTTTGTTTTGCTTTCAATTCAAAAAGTGCTTCTTGAATCGTTTCAATTGCCGTTTCGAGTGCTTCTATTTTCTTATTCAAATCCTCCTTCATGCGCTCCCCCCTCATTATCCGTTCGAAACCTATATATTACCAATTATCTTTATCATACTCTTAGTCTATTCATTTTCAATACCATTTTTCCAAAAAAAAAAGGTGTTCCCCAAAATAGGAAAACACCTCTTACTTATTTCTTCTTATTGAAAACAATACTCACGATAACACCAATACAAGCACCTATAATAGCTGGAACAATCCACCCAACACCTTCCATATAAAACGGAATGTATTTCAATACTGGTGTCCACTGATTCAACATTATATTTTTATTTAAAACATCGATTGCACTAAATGCTGCTACAATCCCAACAGTTACTGCATATACATATGCATACTTCCCAATATACTTATGGAATAGCCCTAAAATAATAAGCGTTAATGCAACTGGATAAATAAATCCAAGAATCGGTACTGATACTTTTAAAATTTGTGTTAATCCTAAATTAGCTAAAATCATACTAACCAAACTTAATATAAATGCCCAAACTTTATAAGCTACTTTCGGAAATGCACTTGCGAAAAATTGACTACAAGATGTAACAAGTCCGATTGACACACATAAACACGCGATCGTAAAAATAAGACCTAATAAAACGACTCCGCCTTGTCCAAATAATGTAGTCATCACTTGCGCTAACACTTGTGCACCATTATCAAATTTCCCCAATGAGCCACTCATTGAACCAACATATCCAAGTATGACGTAAATAATAGATAATAATAGTCCTGCCCCAATTCCAGCAATACTCATATATTTCGCTAACCCTTTATCATCTTCAATACCTTTTGCACGAAGAGCATTTGCAATAACAATCCCGAAAATTAAAGCTGCTAATGCATCCATCGTTAAATATCCATCTAAAAACCCTTGGAACATAGGAGCTTGTCCATAGTTTCCAGCAGCCTCTTTCACACTACCTACTGATGTAAACATGCTCTTTATAAAGATAAGGGCAATCATAGCTAATAATAACGGTGTTAAAACCTTTCCGAACAACCCCATTAATTTAGACGGTGATAAACTTAACCAGTACACAATACTAAAGAAAATAACCGTATAACATAATAACACTACGCTTCCCGCTTCTGGGAAGAATTGACCTGGCCCCATTTCAAAAGCTAAACTTCCTGCACGTGGTATACCAAGTCCTGGTCCAATGAATACATACACGATACACGGAAAAATAATGGCGAATGAGGAATGAACCCTACCCGCTAGCGCTTGAAAACTTCCTGCTTTCGCAATCGCAATAACTCCCAATATCGGAAGACCCGTTGCTGATATAATAAACCCTACTAATGAAATCCACACATGTTCTCCTGCTTCATACCCAAGGAAAGGTGGGAATATAAGATTCCCCGCGCCAAAGAACATCGAGAATAACATAAGACTAATAAGTAAAATTTCTTTTTTCTGTAACAATTTCATCTCTTTCTCCTTCTTTAATTCCATCTTCTATGAAATCAATTCCACATATAAAAAAGTGCAAAAACTCGCTTCCTTATAAAGAAAACATAGTCCATAGTCTATCACAAAAGAAACACCCATTCTATAGCTATCTCTCTTTTCCAATTTCTTCTGAAAAATCAACCTTTATTGACTTATAATAGTTAATAAAGTAAAATATTAAATGTACAAAATTATTAACTTTGTTTTTGTTTGTGTCAGGAGGAAAATAACATGGAATCAGCGATACAACTAGAAAGAGAACAACAAAGAAAAAAGAAACATCCTCCAGGTTTATACTTACTCTTCTTTACAGAAATGTGGGAAAGATTTAGTTACTATGGATTACGAGGATTATTAACATTATATTTAACGACAGCTTTAGTAAGCGGTGGTCTTGGGTTTAGTCCTGCATGGGCACTCTCCATTTACGGATTTTATACTGGAGCCTGTTATTTCACACCAATGATTGGTGGATACTTAACAGACCGGTTCCTAGGTAGACGAAAAGCGATCACAATTGGTGGTATAACAATGGCAATCGGTAACCTTACACTATTTGCCTTGCAAAACCAAGTCGGCCTATACCTCGGATTAGCGCTTATTATTATCGGTAACGGATTCTTCAAACCGAACATCTCTACACTGGTTGGGGAATTATACGAAGAGAACGATCCAAAACGTGATAGTGCATTTACCATTTTCTATATGGGTATTAACGTCGGATCATTTTTAGCTCCACTCGTTTGCGGATTTTTATCAGAAAATTTATTCAAAACAACGGTTGATGGCGTTGTACATTTCGGATTCCGTTACGGTTTCTTAGCCGCTTCAATCGGAATGATCATTGGACAAATTTTATTTACAACATTATCAAATCGCTTCCTTGGTGATATCGGTAAAAAACCAACTCGCGATTTACAAACAACAGATGGACAACCATCAGTTGGAGATACACCGTTAACAAAAAAAGAAAAACAACGTACTGCAGTTATCGTCATTTTAACATGCTTCGTTGTCTTCTTCTGGGCTGGCTTCGAACAAGCTGGTAGCTCATTAACATTATATACAAACAAATTTGTAGACCGCTCTGTGTTCGGATGGGAAGTTCCAACATCTTGGTTCCAATCGGTCAATCCATTATTTATTATTTTACTCGCTCCAGTCATTTCAGCATTATGGGCAAAACTTGCAACTCGCAAGCGCGGGGATTTAAAAATCCCAACTAAAATGGGACTTGGTATGATCTTGCTCGGTATCGGTTATATCATTCTCGTTATCGCTACATTAAAAACAGGTAGTGATGAACATAACATTACAGAAAAAGCAAACTTACTATTTATCGTCTTTACGTATCTTTTCCATACGTTAGGTGAGCTATTCTTATCACCTGTTGGACTATCAATGGTTAGTGCACTTGCCCCAGTAAAACTTGCTTCTTTATTAATGGGAGTATGGTTGGCAAGCTCAGGTATCGCTAACATTTTAGGCGGACAACTTGCAAGCTTCACAACTTCACTTGGATATGCTGAAGTATTTACCGTAATTGGAGCTGTAGCAATTGTATTAGGTTGTGTTTTATTATTAATTTCTAAAAAATTAGTGAAATGGATGGATTAAAAAAAGATGAGGGATTTCCCTCATCTTTTTTTACGCTTTCTTACCTTTTTCTATCGCTTGCTCATACAGCTCTTTATGTTCTTTATATTCACTTGGTATGAAACTCTTATAGAAGAATGAAAGCCAACTGTCTCCCTTTTTATATCCTTCTTCTCGAATTTCCATTGCTTTTTTATTCGATTTAAATCCTTCAGTAAACCATTTCTTGAATGATTCATTCTTTTCATACTTAGCAGGAACCTTCAAATCATAATTTTCAAACGCATACTTATAGCCAGCTTTTTCTACTGCTTTTTTTGTAGACTTATAACCCTTTTCATAAGCTGTTTCATACGCCTTCACATACACATCTTTCTCTCTATTTCCAGGGTTCTTTCCAGCTAGTTCCTTACCTGCCTTTTCCCCTAGTTCAGCTTGCTCTTTTTCAATTTTTTCTGTTCTTTCTTTATTCCCTACTTGGAAACCTTCTGCAAAGTTCTGCTTAAACTCTGGAGCAATTTGACTATCTTCCATCGTCTCTTGCGCTAAACCTTGCTCTTTTCCTTTTTCAAAATGCATTTTCTTCTGCTCTTCTAAAGACCAAGATGCAGCATAAGCAGTTTTAAATGCCTCTTTATATGTATCTGATTTTCCAGCTAATTGTGATTCCGCATCATTTTTCCCTGCTTTAAAATCAGTCTCTCCACTTTTTTGTCCCTCAAGCTGCCCTTTTTCCATATCAGCTTGACGCAGTGCTTCCTCTCGCTTACGTGCCTCTTCTGCTTTTCTTTGTTCCTCGGCTACACGTTGACGCTCCTCTTCAGCTTTACGTTGCTCTTCTGCCGCACGTTGTTTCTCTTCCTCTGCCTTACGCTGTGCTTCTGCTTCCCGTTGTTTTTCAACCTCTGCATTGCGCTGCGCTTCCGCTTTTCTTTCAGCTTCTACAGCACCATTATTATTTTGACTAGGAGCTGGGCTCGTTGCACCACTACTAGAAGCTGGCTTATTGTGATAATGATACTCCCCGTACTGTAATCCCCATTTTTCACAATTTGTACGACATGTATGCCCACCATTAGCATCTGTACGCCCTGGATGCGCATAAGCTGAAATTGGAGCTACCAATAATGCTACACTTGTTGTTAAAAGAAGTTTCTTCACCTGTTGTTTCACTCTTGTTCCTCCCAAAATCTTGAATTCTAACTTTATTATACATAAATAGAAAAATACTTAAATACCAACTAAAATATTCTATTATTTCTCAACATTAGTAAAAAAGAAGGTCAACTCTTAGAGAGTTGACCTTCTTTTTTATTTCTTCGCCTTCGTTCCTACTAAATCACCAGCAACAACGTAACGCTTAGAATTATCCTTCACAGATACACATGTAATAAGCGTTATTTCATCTTTCCCATGATCTTCAACAACTTCCCACTTATCAGGAGTTACTTCAGATACACCAGTAACCGCATATTCATATTCGTTTTCATTATCATACAAATAAATTTTGTCACCTTTTTTTAAAGAGGATACATCACTAAATAAAACACCTCTTTTAGACATATTATGTCCTGCTAATGCATAGTTCCCTTTTCCCATTACTTGATTTTCTTTTACTGTCGCTGCACCAGATAATAGATTTTTCTCAGTAGAAGATTTTAAAACAGGAAGTTCTAATGAAACACTCGGGATCGAAATACGCCCAATTACTTGTTTCTTATCTAATGATGCATTCGCCACTTCTGCCAAGTCTGGCTGATTAATTTTCGAAGCATCTACAAATTCCGTCTCATGTTTTTCATAATCCATCTTTTGAACAGCCTGCACATTTTCAGTCTGTTTCTTTTCAGCCTGATATCCATCATAAAATGGCTTTCCGATTAACACACCACCTACAACAAATAGAAGGATTGCTACTATACTATAAATTCTTTGCTTATTCATATACAATTCCTTTCCCATACAAAATCTTACTCTATATAAAATGATAAGATAATATTGCTATATGTACAAGTATAAGCTAAAAAGAAACCTTCTTGCCGATGCAAGAAGGTTTCTTTTTAAGCGATTTTATTTCGATATAAGGACACGTGGAAAATCGTCATTTGAATAAAGAAAATACTAAATGCAATATATACAGGATATGCAGGAATATATAGATTAGCAATTGGAGAAAGAGTTAAAAAACCAACCGCACAAGGCAACACGTACCATAATGACATAAATGTAGTACGACAAGCTTTTTCTGTAATTGCCTTTTCTCGTTCATCTTCTTGAGGAAATAATAGTGGAAACATCCAATACGAGAGCTTTTTATATTTTTTCTTTTGAATTTTATAAAGAATAGTCGATACAATACTAAATATTAATAATAATGTTAGCGGCATTAAACTCAATGAAATTTCAAATGGTACTCTCTCCGTTTGAATAAAGTTAGCAACTTCGATAGTAAAATAATACAACTCAATAAACGCCCAACCTGCTAATACCATTAAAAGTACATTTAACATATAAGAAAATACAAGTCTATTCATCCTCTTTCCCCTCCTTATTTAAAACAAACACATCTTCCATTTTCAACTGAAATACATCGCAAATCATAAGCGCTAATAATAATGAAGGAACATAATCCCCTTTTTCAATTGCAGCAATCGTTTGTCTCGTCACTCCAACCTTTTCTGCTAATACACTTTGCGAAAAATTAAACCGAGCTCTTAATTCCTTCACTCTATTTAAAATGGTCAAATTTACCACCTCTCATTTATATTGTATGCTAACCTTAACAAAATGTAAACTCAACTTAACATTAGTTTCATAAAAAAATCCAACTTTACGTATTGTAAAGTTGGATTACGTATTAGTTTAAAATTGTAACTTTAACATTTTTTCTGCCCCAATTACTAGATGAAGCTTTATCAGGCATTAAAACATCAATTTTGTGACCTTTAATCGCACCACCAGTGTCTGCTGCAATTGCTTCTCCGTATCCTTCAACATATACGCGAGAACCTAATGGGATAACAGATGGGTCCACTGCAATTAATTTCATTCCTGGGTTTGCAGTTAGATTATAGCCTCCCCATGCAGAATATACTTGTTGACCTGGTGCATAGCCATTTTCACCTGGATCTGCTGTATAAGCTGTTGCATGTACATAGATTTCTCTTCCACCAGCAGCTGGTTTAGATGGTTGTGCAGGTTCTACCTTCGAATTATTATTAGCAACAGGTTCAGCTGGTTTACTAGCTTGTTCTTGCTTTTTCTTTTCAGCAACTTCCGCCTGTGCCTTAGCTAAAGCTTCTTGCTCAGCCTTTGCAGCTGCTTCTGCTTTCGCACGCTCTTCTGCTGCAATTCTTGCTGCTTCTTGCTCACGAGCAATTGTTTCTTGCACTGCCTTCATATTTGACTCAATTTTAGCTTTTTCTTCTGCTGCTAAATTAAGTTGGCTTGCAACCTGATTATATTTAGCTTGAACTGTTTGTAAGTTAGCTTGACGTTTTTTCAAGTTATCTTGCAACTCAGCTTGTGCTTTTGCTAATTTTTGTTTGTCTACTACTAAAGATGCTTCTTTTTCATCAATTGTTTTCTTATCTTCTTCAATTTGACGAAGATCTTGTTCTTGTAGACGTAAAATTTCTTTATCAGCTTCTAGAATAGTAGAAACTGCGTTCATACGTTGTAAGAAATCTGCAAAGTTCTTTGACTCTACTACAACTTCTACTACTAAACTCGTATTTGAACTGTTTTGAACAGAAACCATACGTTTTCTCATAATATCCTTACGAGCAAGGACTTTATCCTCTAAAACGACAATTTCGTTCTTTTTTTGCTCAATCTGCTTATGTGTTTCATCGATTTTACGTTGAATAGCAGCTTGATCCTCTTTATTTTTTGCAATTGTATTATTTAAATTATGTAGTTCGTTTTCGATACCTTGAATTTCTTTGCTAACAGCTTGCTTCTCTTGCTCTTTCTTTTGCATTTCTGCATCGTTTTGCTGTAATTGCTGTTGCATGTTGTTAAGTTTCTCGTCGTTTGACTCTGCTTTAACAGCGACTGTACTAGAAAGACCTATAATTCCTGCTAATACTAGACTACTGATTCGCTTAAAATAGTTCATAATCCGACTCCCTTCTTATACAGTTATACATGATTTATTTTACAGTTTGTTTACAATATCATTAAATACAGTTTATTTTTCATGACGAAAAAAAGGGAATTATGCATAAAATGTAATAGATTCTTAAATATTTAACAATTCCTATATTTAAAAATTATAAAAGATGCTAAAATCCAAATATAGAGAAAATATAACTTCTAAAGGCGGTTGAAATAAATATATGTTTACTCAAAAGAAATCACTCCAACATAAAATTGATCAATTAGAAAGTCGTATACAAGAACTAGAAGCAGAATTAAAACAAAAGGATATCGAACAACAAGAGACTATTTCTTCTATCCACGATCGTGTACAAAGCGTTGTTCAAGAACATAAACTTGTAAATAGCCAGCACCATACACTTCAAAATTTAGTTCAACAATTAAACTCATGTTTCGAAAATGTTTCAACGCGCACGACACATTCCAATGAATTGAATAACGAAATGTTACAAAAAGAACAAAGCTTAATTCAATCTATTGAAGAAATTATTGACTGTTCTAATGAAGGTAAAGAATCTGTTCATCGTTTACTTATTGTAATTAACAAATTAGGTGAACAATCTCAGCGTACATCTAACAGTATGAATCATTTAAGTGAACGCTCAAAAGAAATCGAGCAAATTGTAGAAGTCATTCAAAACATTGCAGCACAAACAAATTTACTTGCTTTAAATGCAAGTATTGAAGCCGCGCGTGCTGGAGAGCACGGTAAAGGATTCGCTGTCGTTGCTAATGAAGTAAGAAAACTAGCAGAAAGTACAGCGGAAAGTACAAAAAACATCGGCAACTTAACGAAAAAAATTCAAGAAGAAATTGAAAAAGCATACGATAATACAAAAGATAATTTACATTTAGTCGATGAAGGTGTAGAAATGAGTGCCGATACAAACGCTAGAATCGAAAATATTTTAATTATGATTCAAACGTTACAAAACGGTGCTACAAATGTTATTAAAGCTATCGAAAACCAAAAATCTTGTAATGATGATATATTACGAGAATTTGCTAATACACAACAAATGTTCCAAAAGTTAAATACTACTATTATGAATCACATTCATGATGCTGAGAAAGTCGATGTTCAATTAACGAAAAGTCTTGAAGAAACAGTAGTTTCTCATTAATAATAAAAATCCCTTATACTTTTATAAGGGATTTTTATTATATTTAGAATATTTATTTCTTCTCAATATTCATCCGTATCTTTGTTATAATGGACAAGTTGTTTCTTTCAACTATTAAACAAGGAGGTTATTATGGAACAATTTTACTACATTTTAAAATATTTAATTCTTGGTCTGTTCCAAGGACTAACAGAACCCATTCCGATTTCTTCCAGCGGGCATCTCGTTTTAGCACAGCATTTGCTAGGACTAAAAATAGAAGGGTTTAGCTTCGAACTACTTGTTAATTCAGCTTCATTATTAGCTGTGTTACTTATTTATAGAAAGGACTTAATTCGTCTAACGAAGAATGGTCTATCTTATATCTTTACAAGAGCAGAGGACGCAAAATCAGATTTCTTCTTTATTATTTATCTTGTTATTGCGACTATTCCAGCAGGTGTTATTGGTGTTTTATTTAAAGATTACATCGACCAGTACTTAAAAGGTGTGAAGATGGTTGGGATTTCCCTTCTTATTACCGCTGTCGGCCTCTGGATTATTAGAAACTTGCGTGGACGTAAAAATGATGGCGATCTTTCTATGAAAGATGCGATCATCGTCGGATTAGCACAAGCTTGCGCACTAATTCCTGGAATAAGCCGCTCAGGTGCAACAATTGTAGCGGCGATGTTACTTGGTATGAAGCAAGAAACAGCACTTCGTTTCTCATTCCTACTATATATCCCTGTTAGCTTAGGCGGCTTATTACTAAGTATTACAGACATTGCAAAAGATCCAAATCTAGACACACTATTCGTACCATATGTCGTTGCTTTTATCGCAACATTTATCATGACATATATTTCGTTAAAATGGTTTATGAACATTATGGCAAAAGGAAATTTAAAATATTTCTCTTTCTATTGCATTATCGTAGGTGTACTTACTCTTATTTTCTTATAAGGTGAAACTTACAAATCAAAAAACGAGTCATTCTATTACACTAGAACGACTCGTTTTTTATAACTCTATGAAGTTAAAACCTATCATTTACTTTAAATTTTCTGAATAGTATAATACTTATTACGGTAAATCTTTTCTACCATTATCGCAAAAGAGGTGTTCATATGTTTATTGTTACTAAACTCATTCGCATTAAATATAGTTATGAAAATGAACTACTTAATTCGCTTAAAAAATGTTATCCATCCCCTGGAACAAATGGTTGTATTAATATAGAATTTTTACATGTGCATCGTACAAGTGATGATGCACAATATATGATTCGTATGTTATGGAAAACACAACAAAATTATCATACATGGCTTTCTCAAAGAGAAGAAATTGAAACTTGGAAACGTAACTATATCCTTTCTTCAAAATCAAATGCTACCTATATGCACGATCCTCTCGCTTGCCATTCCTAAAAGACATGTAAAACCCCTCTTACTTTTTTTGTACAGTAAGAGGGGCTCTTTTATGCGTATACTTTCTTTTCTTGACAATACAAACGAATAACATGTTTATTTTGTTGAAATACATCATGCGTTAGGCGGATAATAATAAAATTTCGTTTTGTTTGATCATCATGAACAAAAATCTGTTCTCCCTCCTGAAAACGCCATGCACTTTCAAAAGTTGTAATATGATCCCCACTTACAGAAAAAAGCTCATATCGCATATCTTGTACCCTCTCTCAACTTATAATAATCATAATATCCTTATATTAAAGTTAGTATAACTTAATTTCGTTTAAATTTGTAATTTTTTCTATTTCGAAATATTTTAATTTTGTTTTCAAGTTCTTTTAACGTTATAATGATAAACGAATTTTCATTGAAAGGAGTTTCATTTTGACTGCATATTTATTTCCAATAAAAACAGCATTTATTTTATTTCCTATTTTAGCAATGTTTCTATTAATCCCTTTTTTAATATTTAATTATCGCAAGTACGGTTATTTAAATAAATGGCGTTCATTTATTTTATACTCATTATTACTTTATGTATTAAATGCCTATTTTCTTGTTATTTTACCTTTACCCCAAACATATGACACGTGTAGCCTACAACCGGCTAACACACAACATATGCAGCTCTCACCATTTTATTTCATACAAGAGATTGGTAATCATACCTCAGCGATTTTAACGAAACCAGCTACGTACTTCTATTTATTAAAGGAGTCTGCCTTTTTACAAGTTGCTTTTAACGTTCTACTAACCGTTCCGTTCGGTATATACTTACGTTATTATTTCCGACGCAGCTTCTTACAAACAGCGTGCATTTCTTTTTGCCTTTCGCTGTTCTTTGAGTTAACACAAGTAACTGGATTATATGGTATTTATAATTGTGCCTATCGCTTATTTGATATTGACGATTTGTTTTTAAACACACTAGGCGGCGTAATTGGTTTTATCATTGCACCAATATTTACGTACTTCCTTCCGAAAACAAGCGAATTAGATATTCATATTGATTTAGAAACAAAACCAGTCGGATTTATTCGTCGTCTCATTGCTATGCAAATTGATTGGATTTTTTTATCTATCGTTGTACCGTTCATTAAAAACAAAGGAAATTCACTATTTATCGCTAACATCCAATCTTATACAAATGTATACGAACTCCTTTTCATTACATGTTCAATCTTCATTTACTTTATTATCATTCCATACTTTACAAATGGAAGAACAATAGGAAAAGCATTGCTTCGGATTTACATTAAAGGCCAGGCAGAGCGTATTACACTAAAAGAATTATTCATCCGCTACGGTATATTCTATTTCATTTTAGGTGGAATCAATTATATTCTTTCGAGTAGCTCTATCTTAAACCTTAAAGAGCCTTTAGTATTAGTAGTTATATTATTATTCCAACTCGTAATTAACGGTCTATTTATTATTCATGTTTTATTACATGTATTTAGTCGTGATAAGTTACTATTTTACGAGCACATTAGTCAAACAAGAAATGCGATCATACTAAAAAAAGCTGACAAGTAATACTTTGTCAGCTTTTTTTCATAATCGTAAATAATTTTTCTGTGTAAGGATTTGAAAACACTTCTGCTTCATCTAGTAACTTTCTCACCTTTAGAAACGAATGCATTTCCGGATATATATTTTGTAATTTTTCGTACGTTAACGTATGCATTTTCCCCCAATGCGGGCGCCCTTCATACTTTAGAAAAATTTTCTCCACTTCACCAAAATAAGCAGCATACTTCATACCTTTATACATATGAACAGCAATGTACGCTGAATCCCTTCCGTATGCTGGACTGAGCCATATATCATCTCTTTTCACATAACGACATTCAATCGGAAAGTGTACTTTATACTTTTTCTTTTCAATAAGATTTGATATTTCTTCTACAACGACCTGCATATACTTTGACGGAACACTATACTCCATTTCATAAAATGGAACTGCACGAGATGTAGCAAATACTTCATAACTCGGACCAATTATTTTTGTATTCGGTACAGCTTTAGCTGATAATCGACTTACTCCTTTACTTATAGAAGGAAACCATTTACATCCTTTAGATAACAAAGAGAACATCTTATTTTCAAGCAACTCTACCTTTAGTTTATGCCACTTCAAATCACTTTTTTTACCCGTCGTTTCATTTGTAAATTTCACTTGTACTTCATCTGAATAAGGAAAAACGAAAAATTCAAAATGGCGATTTTTTTTATATTCTTCTAGCTTGTTCATTACAGTAGATAATGACTGTTTTTCACTTTTATAAACAAGTGAATAGGCTGGAATAACCTTCAATTTTATTTTTACAATGATACCTAACATTCCAAGCGATAACTGAAAGGCTCTCCAATATTCCACATTCTCAGTTTCCGAGCAAACTATACTCTCACCTGTAGATAAAACTGCGGTAATCTCTATAACTTGTGTTGATAAACTTCCAAAGGTAATACCCGTTCCATGAGTCCCTGTACTAATCGCTCCTGCGATTGATTGTGAATCAATATCCCCTAAATTTTCTTGCGCATAACCTTTTTCTGCAAGTAACTTCCCTAAGTCATGTAGCTTTGTTCCTGCCCATACTTCGGCAACCATCTTCTCTTCATCAATATTCACAATACCTTTCAATTCATCTAAAGAAATTAAAATTTCTTCCGTCTGCACAAGAGGGGTAAACGAGTGTCCTGAACCGACAACGCGAATTTTCTTCCCTTCTTTTCGTGCAAGCTCTACAACTTCTACTACATCTTGTATACTTTCTGGATACATCGTATAATGCGGCGTTCCTTCTACATTCCCTGTCCAATTTCTCCATTTTTGTCCCTTTATAGAAAGCATTGGCCATCCCCCCGATATGTTGCATACTTCCCAACAATCTCTCCTTCTTTCACACGATATAAAAATGGAAACCGCTCACATAACTCTCCAGCTTTACTATGGCGAAACAAGATAGGATCTCCTATCTCTATCCGTTCCTCACCGTTATAAAAAATCGGTGTTTGTACTTCACCAGCGCCTTCTAAAGCTAATAGTTTCGCATCATTTGGCCTCCAAATCTCAGGTTCTTTATCTTTCCCGATTGCGCCTGAGGCAATATATCCACCACCTAGACAAGTGTAAATAAACGGGGCTGGTTTACGCACAACTGGTAAAGCAAATCCGACAGCTGGATGAAATTGCACCTCTTTATAATAATCAAATAGCTTCGGAGCATAAAAAGCAGAACCTATTGTAATCTCCGAAACTGCATTATCTTTCTCAGTTGTTTTTATGCTTCCTGTGCCTCCCCCATTTACAAATCTTAGTTCAATACCTAGTTTTTGGATTTCTTTCACAATATGTCCTCTTCTTCCTTTAACTTCTAACACCGATTTCTTCTTTAAGTACGAAATCACTTTACTTTTCACTCGTTGATTCGGTATATGATCTCCTACCCCAGCAATTTGTGCTTCATATCCCATGACACCGTCTAGTATTAAAAATAATGATTCCTTCAATCTTTTTACTATTTTCAAAGCACCCTGCACATCTTTTACCGGTGATCTTTTGACCCCAAAATGAAGCTTAAAAAAACGACTACTCATATCAATATCTAAGCAAACACGAAAACATCCTTTAGACTTCTCAGCAATTTTTTCTAAATAAACAATATGATCTTCACAATCCACCATACAAGTTATAATGAGCCCTTGCTTTGTTAGCAAACTTATTTCATGTAACGCTCTATCATCATAAGCAGGATATCCGAGTAATAAATCATTGAATCCTTGTTCAATTAAAAACAAAACTTCCCTAGGTGAAAAACACATAATACCTTGAAAACAATCGTTTGCAGATAAAACCTTTTGCATAACCGGAACAGAACGTAACGATTTACTCGCTATACGAATCTTCTTATTTCCACTTAATTCTATAATCGATTGAATGTTTCTATCTAAAGCTACTTCATCCAAAAATGCACACGGTAATGGAACTTCTTTAAAAATTCCTCGATCCACATTTTTTCTCTCCTCTTCTCTATATGTCTTATACATATTGGAAAGAAAGTTGGAATCTCCTCTACAAAATAAAAAAGTTTCTTCCTATTTAAGAAGAAACTTTTTTAGGACTACTTCATAGAAATAGTTGCTGCTACTGGATAATGATCAGAATAATCATCATACGTATATTTTTTGAGCCATGATGTAACAGTCCACTGTGGAGATTCCGGTTGTAACACTTTATTCTCTATAAATGACGGATTCGCATGGTCTTTACTTGCAATAATATAATCTAAATACTCGGCAGGGCTATCAGGGAAATTATATTTCGCAATACTGTTTGTCGTCGCATCCCAAGTTGCTGTATGTCCCGTATAAGATGGAATAGAAGCGTGTAATGTTTTAAACATGGATGGGTACTCTGAGTCACTATTGTTCTCTGCATTTATTTTATTCACGTTCATATCACCACCAAATAGAACGTACTCGTCATTTGGTATATTTTTATTTTTAATAAAATCTTGAATTTCTTTTAGCTGGTTTGTACGTACAGATGCAGGTGAAGTTTTTCCGCACATACTATCTTCAGCCTGCAAGTGTGTCCCAATCACATGAACGAAACGATCATTTTTCTTAATTTTTGTGTATACAAACCCTTTATTTGATAAATTATCTGGTCCGCATCCTTTTGAAAATACATATTGAACCTTTTCAACGATCGGCCATTTGCTCACGATTGCAACGCCCCCATCTTCAGGAGTTGCAGATGAATAGTTACCTAACGTTTTATCCCATTCATTTCCGTTACTACGACCTAATACCGCTGTTTGATTTGGATATTCTTTCTTCAAATTTCCTAACAAACGATCTGATGCGCTATTATCAAACACTTCATTTAATATAATAACGTCTTGATTCTTTATATAATCTGCTGCTCCAATTAAATCAGCACGCTCACTTTGTCCCCAGTTCGGATATAAGTTAGTTGATAGCATGTACACATTATGTGTCATCACTTTTAATGTATCATTTTTATTTGTAGACACTTCCGCTTGAGCTGACGATCCACTATATAAAGCCGCTAGACCGATTCCAACGCTAAGTATACTTTTTAGTAATTTACCTTTCACGTTTCATACCTCCATTTGTATAGTGATAAAAAGGCCAAATACTCTATTGTGAGATTTGACCTTTTTTAAATACTTAACGATCTCCGTACGTATCAAACCAAAGCTGAATGTATCCAGCAGTAACACGTTGTGCATCCATTAATCGCTTACCTGTCATTGGTGTAACTTCAGCGCGCCATTTATCTGCATATTCTTGTGATACAGCTGCTTTTACGAACCAATCTTTCGTATTATCATTTACAATTCCAGAGTAATCTTGTTTCGCCATTACTGCCGCTCCATGAATCCACTCTTCTGGATTTGTACCTTTCCAGTTCCAATATCCATTTCCATCCGTTACTTTATAATTATCTTTTATCGTATCTACAAAGTTTTCATACTTAGAATGGAATCCTTGTGGGTACGAAAGATTTGTAAAGTTTGCCGCATGCATCGGTTGGTTTACATCTCCTAAATAATGAAGAGATAATCCTAAGTAGAAGAATGCTTGTTTCATATCTTTATTTTTATATGATTCACCAGCTAATTTAAAATATTTAGCTCCAGTTTCTTTTGCCTGCTTTGCAAATGGAATATATGTTTTTCCATTGTCTGGATCATAGAAATGTGAAGCAAATGTGCTATTATCATAATAAGGATTTTCATAGTCAGCAGCATAAATACCGTTCTCTAACTCCGTACGCCATTCATTTAATTGTGCAACTCGATCTTGTTTTACAAGTGTTGTATTGCGAGACATAATATCAATCGCACGGTTTACAATCCATAAATGAGAGTTTACGCCTTCTTTATGTTTATCTTCAGCAGACCAGCGATGAACTATTTTTATTTTACTTCCCCCATCATTTTCATGAGCAAATGCAACACTTTGTAACGGAGCTACTAATGTAATAGCTGCTGCTAAAGCAAGTACTTTCTTTTTCATCTGAAATCCTCCATTTTATAATTGAATTATTGTAAACTTTTTTGTTAGGATCCTATGATGTCGTCCGGTTAACCTATGACTAGAATATCCCACCTTTCATGAAATTTCTATCACTAAATTAAAATATGTAAATGTTCATATCATTATAACTTTATACATAGTGAATATAATGATTGAATGCACTTTCATTTTAATAAACTATTATTAAGGCTTGTCTAAACTAATGTAAAAAAAGAGTAAAGCATACACATGCTTTACTCTTTTTTTCTATTCGATAATATACTTGGCAATTGTACATTAACTGCCAACTTATGAATGAATCCAAATACTAATCCAATTCCAATAAATATGTATAAGATTGTAAATATCTTTCCGAAATCAGTTTGCGGACTAAAACTCGCATCACCGACAGTCGTCAACGTGACCACACTAAAATATAAAGCGTCAAGAGGACGTAATCCTTCGACTGTACTATAAAAAATCGTACCAGACGTTAATGTTAAAAATGTTAATACGAATAATACTTGAAATTCTTTATCTTTCCACGCTCGTAAACAAGCTTTTAGCATCCGTTTCAACGTCAACATAAATGAAAGCATTCGACTTCCCCTTCCAAACAAAATACCTGTAGTTACAGGAAAGTCTATCACCTTTCTGTATAGAAAAAAAGTAGCCCTCTTCTATTTCTAGAAAAGAGCTACTTTTTACTATTCTATATTATTTAGGTGAAACAAGAATTTTCACTTGTGTTTTATCTTTTACAAGTGCTTCAAATCCTTCTTCAACAACTTGATCCACTGTAATTTTTTTCGTAATTAATTTCTCTGCTTGAATTTGGCCAGAGCTAATTAATTTAATAACAGCTGGGAAGATATGACGATATCCTAAAATACCAACCACTTCTTTTTCTTTTAGTACAAGATTGTTTGGAGTAATTGTTGCGTCTTTTTCCCATACACTAACAATTACAGTTTGTCCTTCGAAACTTGTACTTTCAATTGCTTGACGAAGTACTACTTCAACACCTGTTACTTCAAAGCTCACATTTACACCTAAACCATTTGTTAAGTTACGAATTTCTGCTAATACATCTTGAGTAGCTGGATTTAATACGTAATCCGCACCTGCTAATTTTGCTAACTCTTGACGCTCTTTAGAAAGTTCAACTGCAATAACAGGAGTTGCTCCTGCTGCTTTAGCTGCTTGGATAACAAGAAGTCCAATTGGACCACAACCAAATACTGCTACAGCTTCGCCTTCTTTTAATTTACTTTGACGTACTGCATGAACTGCTACAGCTGCTGGTTCTACAAGTGCACCTTGTTCATACGTCATTTCATCTGGAATATGGTGAACCATATCTTCTGGTACTACTGTATATTCAGAGAAACCGCCGCCTTCTCCGCCAAGACCGTGGAAAACAAGTTGTTCACAAACATTGTAATGTCCATGTTTACAAGCTTCACATTTACCACAAGAATAAATTGGTTCTACAACGACGCGGTCTCCCACTTTATGAGATGTAACGCCTTCACCGATTTCAACTACCTCACCGCTAAACTCATGACCTAAAATAACCGGTGCTTTTACGTGTGTTAATGGATGCTCTTCTGTTGGAATAAAAATAGGTCCTGCTAAATATTCATGCAAGTCTGTCCCGCAGATACCACACCATTTAACTTTAATCTTAACTGCTCCTGGTTTTACAGTTGGTTCTGGTACTTCTTCTACTCTTACATCACGTTGATTATGCCAAAGTAATGCTTTCATTTTATACATCCCTCTCTATGTATATACTTAACCTGGTGAAGTTTACAAATCTATTATAATACTTCTATCCATATATTTCAAAAAAACAATCTCATTTCCACTAAATTTTAACAAATAACGTTCAATATTTTGTCACTTTGTACTTTTTTCCACATCTGTTAATTCAATTTCATTGCGGTTGAAATTAGCATTATGCCATAATAGCATAGGAGAGGTGAATATCGCTTGAAATATTTTATTTACTTTATTGTTATCGTAGCATTTCTAGATACATTTTCACAATTACCTATTATGAGTACGTTCGCTCAAAGTCTTGGAGGATCCCCTCTTATTATTGGGCTAGTTGTCGGCATGTACTCATTCGCTAATATGATCGGTAATATTATTGCTGGCGCTGCTGTCGATAAATTTGGTGCAAAAAAAATACTTTATATAAGCATGGGCCTTACGAGTTTCATAGTATTGTTATACACAGTTGTTCAAAATGGTGAACAACTATTAGTTGTGCGCTTTATGCACGGCTTTAGTGATGGATTTTTAATTCCTGCTGCCTTTACGTTTTTATCAAAACAAACAAATGCAGCAAGACAAGGTAAGGCAATGGCTCTATCTGGTGCTGCTGTTGGAACAGCGGCAATTGTAGGACCTGCTTTCAGCGGGATTATGAAAGCAACTGCTGGTATAGAGTGGGTGTTCATTACCATTTCTATTTTAATGGTTCTTGGTACAATCGTATCTCTATTCTTCTTACCAAATAACGTATCGAGAAAAGATACTTCAAGAACACAAATGATGAACAAAGAAGATATGATTGAACTATTGAAGTCGGAACCGTTATTACAAGCATACATTGGTGCTTTCACACTCATGTTTTCACAAGGAATTGTCACTTATATGTTACCAGTGAAAGTTGAGGCATTAGCACTTAAAGCATCTACAACAGGCATGATGTTAAGTGTATTCGGTATTACCGCTATCCTCTTCTTCTTACTACCAACAAATCGTATTTACGATCGATTTAATCGTTCAAAACTAATGCTAATCGGTATTGCAGTAATGGCGTTAGCATTAGCTTTACTTGGATTATTCGCAACAAAAGGTATGCTCTTTATCGTTATGATGGTTTATGGCATTGGATTCGCTATCCTTTTCCCATCAATAAATGCATTACTTGTTGAAAATACGACAGATGATAAGCGCGGAAAAGCATTCGGATTGTTTTATGCTTTCTTCTCATTAGGAGTTGTTGCTGGATCCTTTACAGTTGGTGCAATCGGGGCATCCCCTAGCATTAGCTTCGTTATTGGAACTGCATTCTTATTAACATTTGCCGGAATGATTTACGTAAGAAGCAAAGTAAAAGGCAGAGACAAAGTAAAAAAGACAATGATAGGATAATTCCATCATTGTCTTTTTTTAATGATAAACTTCTATTCAACTTTTAACTTTCAATAAGCCGTATTTAATAAACAATATGGCATTATATTTTTCATAGAGATAATACAATGGATAACAAAACAAGAAGAAAATAAGTACAGTTGGTACATCGTCTATAATAGAAAAATATTTTACTAATAATTCCTTACTACTCTCTCCAATTATAATAAACAGTGGGATTATACAAATTGCTGCTAATATTAAGCACGGTGTAATCCTCATTTCTTTTAGCCTCACTTTACAGTGTGGACACCTGAATGAAAAAGGATGCGGGAGATCAATAATATGTTGCGCAGTAATATCTCCTTCACACTGTGGACATTCAATTATTTCTTTCATTTAACTCAACTCCTTTCTATCTATAAAAAGAGCACTATCCAATAGCGCTCTTTTACTGCCGAATATATTACTTTTGTGTGTAACCAAGTAACAATGTAAATAAATTAAACTGTAAAGGCAATACTACATTTCTTCTTTTACAAAAAAGGTGTATAAATACCGACGATACTTCGACAATTTCCTCGGAAATATTTCCTTTCCCTACATAATTTGATACACTACATATGAACAGACACTTGTATTACATAAGCTAAAATAATAACTTACTGTACAATTAAAAAGCACATTCTTCATAGGAAGAATGTGCTTTTCTGTTATTAACGTTTAATCCAAACAGCGCCTGCCGATTTATCATCTGCTTGTCCAACAACTTGGAATTTAAGTCCAAGGTTTGGAACTTTTCTTCCTGCGTCTGCAATTTGTTTGTTACTATAGACTTTTGAATCGTCAAAAGTTGTAACACCTTGTAATCCAGAATAGTTAAACTGTCCACGTGTTAATGAATTTACACTCCATGCTGGTGTTTGATCAAATGAAAATGCAGCGTCTGCAATTTGCATACCTGTATTACCGTATGTTGGTTTCCCGTTTAAATTACCAACAAGGGCTTCTGGATGAGAATCTACAACACCAAGGAATCCTTCACCTGGATGCACCCCAACCCAGTTATCTTTAAAGCTATCATCTGCATACCAAACGACAAGACCTGTATTATACACTGGGCCTTTTCCTGCTTTTAATCCATTATCTGATCCCGCATAGTTTCTCCACTCTAAGTAATAATAATGAGCTTTCTTCTCTGTTCCATCAGAAACAACAAAACCATTTACATTCATTTTAGACTGTCCTTCTGCATCATCAGAAAATACAACTTGTCCATCAACAGTTACATTTACATTATCCATCGCGAAACCTTTATATGTTACAGCCGGATCTGTAATATAATCGAATTGTAGTTTCACCTTTTTTCCTTTAAATTGACTTAAATCATATGATTTATCAATCCATTTCCCATCTGTTGTATCTTTATCTCCTTGGACTACTTTTTCTCCAAGTCTGTCAATTAATGTTTTCGTTCCATCTTCTGTTACTGCATGTACTTCGACAAAATCGCACTCTGCTTCTAACTCATAATTTGCTTTATAATCGAATTTTGCATTTGTTCCTTTTGTTAAATCAAAGAATGGTGTTTCTAATGTTGTATGCATATCATCGCCTCTTGTACTATAATATGCATGCTTTCCAAACTCCGGCTTAATCGTTTCAACACTCTTACCTGGTAAGTTAACACGTACAACGCCTGGACGATTTGATTTCGTAACACTTTGATCGATATATGTAGGTACTCCTACACCACGCTTAATTTTATCGTAATCTACTTCTAAAATTTTTGCCCAGTTGCCACCCATATTCTTTTGTAAGAAGTCTTTATTTTGTGGTGAGAAACTAGTTGGCTCTGTTCCTGCAATTTTCCCTGTCCAACTACCTCCACTCATTAATGACCAAGCTTCGACAGGTGAACCAGTTCCAGTATATTTCGTGTCATATTCATCGGGTAAGCCAAGATCATGTCCAAATTCATGTGCAAATACACCTACTGCTCCATCTTCTGGTTCAATTGTGTAATCATGCGCCGCTACTTTTCCACCAAAGTAATCTACCTTTGATTTTGTACCTTCAACCTCTACTGGATCTATTGCTAATTTTGAACGATGTGACCAAATTGCATCATCACCTAATTTACCGCCACCAGCTTCTTGACCGACACCAGCATGGATTACCATTAAATGATCAATTACACCGTCAGGTTCATTTTGATTCCCATCACCATTTGTGTCATATCTATCAAATTGATCAAACTGAGATAAATCTAATCCTTTCTCAGCAGCTGCATGTAAAGCTTCTTTCACTAAATCACGTGCACCTTTTGGTCCTTTATTATCGTGCCCACTACTACCATCAGCACCATAGTCAGCCGCTTTTCCTGGAACAGTTAGCCACTCCGTTACATATCCGTCTGTCGTATAACTACCACCAGACTGCTCTTCATAATATTGTTTAAATGTTTTTACTTTCGAACCATCAAATAACGTGTATGGTTCATTACCAAATAACATCTTTTGATAATGCTCTCTACTAAAGTCATTCGAATACATATACCCTGGTGTTTGATCGATATTATTATGTTTATAATCACTAAATTCAACGAGTAATACTAATACTTTATCTGTTCGAACAGCTCCCTTATATGGCGCTTGCTTTGCTTTAGATGTTGGAACTTGTCCATTCAATTGTTTTTTATTTGGTTCAGGCTTTTGCTCAGGGCTAACATTTTTTTCAGGTTTCTTTACTTTCTCCTTTTCTTCCATTTTTTTCTCTTTTACTTTTTTCACGAAATCAGATGCCTCTTTAGCAGTATCAGCTGGAAGAATTTCTTTATTTGCCTGATCTCCTTGTTTCTTTTCAATATATTTCTCTACAGCCTTTTTCGTCTCTTCTTTAGAAGATGCTGGATTAATTGTTCCTCTTTCTTTCAGCGCTTCCGCTAGACGATCTTCTTGAATTAAATTGTAATCAATTGGTGTTGTAGACACATTTTCTTTCTTTTTTGCTGGCGTTTCTGCGTACGCTAATGGAGCACTCATTACAGATGTACATCCGATAATTGCCGCAATTGCTAATGACGATAACACTTTAAATGGCGCTTTTCTTCTCATTCTATTTCTCTCCTTTTATAAAACTTAAAATTCAGATAAATAAGTGTATTTTTGTCGAAATCCCCGTTTACTGCCCTCCCTATAAAAAAGGCATAATTCTATAAACGTTAAGCTTTCTGTTATAGAATCATGCCCTCCAGTTTTCTGGTCAGAACTTCTACCGTTTTATGTCGAAATATGAAAAATAAAAAGTGATTTGATATATATTAAATAGCTTATATAACAAATTTAAAAGACAATATGCAAAATTGCATGAAAATTCTTTTAAATAAAAAAGAATCCTAGTCAATTAAACTAGGATTCTTGATTTCTATTATTTCTCTTGTGTTTTTTCCCAATCAGCTAAGAATTTCTCAATTCCTTGATCTGTTAATGGATGCTTCACTAATGAAGCAATTACGTTTGCTGGGATTGTTGCAATATGTGCACCGTTTAATGCTGCGTCAGTTACGTGAACACTGTGACGTACAGATGCTGCGATGATTTCTGTTTCGATACCGTGAATGGCAAAGATTTCTGCGATTTGGCGAATTAAGTCCATACCGTTATGACCGATATCGTCTAAACGACCTAAGAATGGTGAAACGTATGTTGCACCAGCACGAGCTGCAAGTAACGCTTGAACTGCTGAGAATACTAATGTAACGTTTGTGCGAATTCCTAAGTCAGAGAATGCTTTTACTGCTTTTAAACCTTCTGTTGTCATCGGAACCTTTACAACAACGTTTGGAGCAATTTTCGCTAATTCTTTTCCTTCTTCGATCATTTTATCAGCTTCTAAGCTAATTACTTCTGCACTTACAGGGCCTTCTACAACGCTGCAAATTTCACGAATACGCTCGTGGAAATCTACTCCTTCTTTTGCTACAAGTGATGGATTTGTCGTTACTCCAGCTAATACGCCTAATGCATTTGCCTCTTTAATTTCGTTAATGTTTGCTGTATCAATAAAGAATTTCATTTGTTATTCTTCCTTCCTAATTTTCATTTTATATTTATTTGTTTTTCTTAATAAGCTCTAATTCAATCGGAATAGATTTGTCCACTTTTTTACCTTGTGTGATCTCTTTTGCTGTTTGCATCGCCTTCTCCCCGATTAATTCCGGTTTTTGAGCAACTGTTGCAGCCATACGCCCATCTTTAACCGCTTTTACAGCATCTTCTGTTGCATCAAATCCAACAACGACTACATCCGTTTTCCCAGCAGATTTCAATGCTTCAAGTGCCCCTAATGCCATTTCGTCGTTATGCGCAAACACGGCTTTAATATCACCATTTGCTTGCAAAATGTTTTCCATAACAGACAACCCTTTTGCTCTATCAAAATCAGCCGCTTGTTTAGCAACTACTTTTAAAGACTTATCCGCTACGTTATGGAATCCTTTCCCGCGCTCACGAGCAGCAGAAGATCCAGGGATTCCTTCTAATTCAGCAACATTTGCTCCCTCGCCAACTAATTCACGAATGTAATCACTAGCCATTTGACCACCTTCAATGTTATTAGAGGCAATGTGAGAAACAACTTTACCTGAATTGGCAACGCGGTCTACTGTAATAACAGGAACATTCGCTGCATTTGCTGCACTTACTGCTGAAGCAACAGCATCTGAATCGGTTGGATTAATAACAACTACATCGACACCTTTTTGAATTAAATCTTCAACATCATTTGTTTGCTTTGCTGCATCATTTTGAGCATCAACAGCAATCAATTCAATGCCGCTCTCTTTCGCTTTCTTTTCTGCCCCTTTTTTCAAAGTCACAAAAAATGGATTGTTTAAAGTTGAAACAGAGAATCCAACTTTAATAGTTTTATTTCGACCTTTATCGCTAGAATCCTTTGCCCATTCCGGTGGTTCCATTGAACAACCAGCAGTAATGACCATAATACATGCAACGAGTATAAGTAACCATTTCTTCATGAACTATCCCTCCATTACGCTTCTTTTCGACGATCAATTAATACAGCTAGTAAGATTACAAGTCCTTTTACAACTTGTTGGAAGAAAGAAGATACACCTAATAAATTTAAACCGTTATTTAGTACACCGATAATAAGTACACCGATGAATGTACCAACGATCCAGCCTCTTCCCCCAGAAAGACTTGTTCCCCCTAATACAACTGCTGCAATTGCATCTAATTCGTAAGAAGTACCTGCAGTTGGCTGTGCAGAATCTAGTCGTGATGTTAAGACAATACCTGCAAGCGCTGCCAAAATTCCGGAAAGACCGTAAATCATTACTTTAATTCTCGTAACATTAATACCTGATAGTGCTGCTGCTTCTTCATTTCCACCAATTGCAAATGTACGGCGGCCAAATGTCGTTTTCTTCAAAATAAAGTACAGTACTGCGAAAGCGATCATCATTGTAACAGCTGGTACCGGAATACCGAGAAAATAACCGCGGCCAAACATTTGAAACATTAAATGATCACCAAGACCAGTGATCGGACGTCCGTCCATATAAACAAGCGTCAACCCACGAAAAATAGTCATTGTTGCTAACGTCGCAATAAATGGAGCTACTTTTCCCTTCGCTATGATGATACCGTTTACAATTCCCATTACAAGACCAGCTAATAATCCAACTGCCATCGCAAGGAACGGGTCCATGCCACTTGCCATCATTCCAGCAACAAGTGCACTTGATAATGCTAAAATAGAACCTACCGATAAGTCAATACCCCCTGTTAAAATTACAAAGGTCATTCCGAATGCAATAAGCGCATTAATCGATACTTGGCGCAGTATATTAAATAAATTTGGAATTTCAATAAATGCTGGATTTAAAGCTGTAATTACGACGATAATTAGTGCTAAACCGATTAAAGAACCGAGTTGTTGTAATACATTCCCCTTCTTAGCCATCCTTACTCTCCCCCTGTAGCTAGTGCCATAATAGATTCTTGTGATGCCGCATCTTTCTCTAAAATGCCGCCGACTTTTCCTTCATGAATGACAAGAACGCGATCACTCATTCCTAAAACTTCTGGAAGCTCAGATGATACCATAATAACGGCATCTCCTTGCTCGGTAAGCTTATTCATAATAGAGTAAATTTCTTTCTTCGCTCCAACATCTACACCCCTTGTTGGCTCATCTAAAATGAGTAACTGCGGGTGGATACCTAACCATTTTGCAATAACAACCTTTTGCTGATTCCCACCAGAAAGAGATTTCACTGCTTGCTCTCCACTAGATGCTTTCACATTAAGTAGCTTCATCATATCCGCTGTAAACTGTTGTTCTAGTTCGTTACTAACGACACTTCCCTTTGATAGACTTTCTAAATTCGGTAAAGCTAAATTTTCTCGAATTGAGAAATCTAAAACTAATCCTTCAGATTTTCTATCCTCTGTAATAAAAGCTATTCTTTGTCTAATCGCATCTATCGGACTATCAATCTTTACTTCTTGTCCATTTATAAAAATTTGGCCAGAATCTAAAGGTTCGTATCCAAATATCGCTTTCATAATATCTGTACGTCCAGCTCCCATCAAGCCAGCAACACCAAGGATTTCACCCTTTCTCACTTGAAACGATACATTTTCAAACTTCCCTTTTTTCGTTCCATTACGCATCTCAAAAATAACATCGCCAATTTGACTATTTCGTTCTGGATAACGTTCACCAATGCTGCGCCCCACCATCATACTCACTACTTCATCAAACGATGTTTCCGGAATGGATCTCTTTCCAACGTATTCCCCATCACGTAAAATCGTAATGGTATCACATATTGAAAAAATCTCTTCCATTCGATGTGAGATATAAACGAACGAAACGCCTTCTTTACGTAATTTATTAATAACAGTAAACAACGTTTCAATTTCACGATCTGTTAATGCAGCTGTAGGTTCATCCATAATAATAACGCTCGCGTTTGTCATTAACGCTTTCGCAATTTCGATAATTTGCTGTTGTCCAACCGATAACTCTCCTGCCAGCATAGCGCCTTTTACATGTAAGCCTAACTCCGCTAATTGCTGCTGCGCAATCGCGTTCATTTGACGCGTACGCAAAATACCCGTCTTCCCATACATTAACTCTTTACCGAGAAACATATTTTCAGCCACTGTTAAATTCGATAATATGTTCAATTCTTGATGTATAAATGCAATACCGTACTCTTCAGCTTCTTTCGCATTTTTAAAAGTTCGTTCTTGTCCATCAATCTTGATTGTTCCACCATCTCTTTTATATACACCTGTTAAAATTTTCATGAGCGTTGATTTACCCGCTCCATTTTCCCCCATCAATGCATGAACTTCTCCTGTTTCAATCATAAACTGTGCATTCTTCAAAACAGGATTGCCATTGAACGCCTTTGAAATATTTTTCATTTCAATACGCATTCCCATCACTTCCCTTTTATTAAAAAATTACGCCTGCATGTAAAATTACATTGGCATAAGGAGTAGCCTCTCCTGTACGAATAATCGCCTTCGCTTTCTTCGTATGCTCTTTAAATTGTTCATGAGATACATATTCAAACGCTGGCTCTATTAATTTCAGCTCAATCTCTTTATTTACTTCCGCATTATTATTAATGACCTCTTCTGCTAACGTCACTTTTTCAATTGCCATATCATCAGCTACCACTTGCAATACGTCTAAAAAGCTAGGTTTTCCAATCTCAACAGCTAAATCAATTCGTTTTACTCCGTCAGGAATCGGTAACCCACAATCAGCAATTACAATCGTATCTGTATGCCCAAGTGAAGCAAGGACTGATGCAATCTCACTGTTTAATACACCGTGCTTTTTCATCCAACAATCACCTGCACTTCACGTACTTTATCTCTCGTTGGCATACCGCCTTGCGCCCCAAGCTTCGTTACAGAAAGACCACCAGCAATATTTGCAAAACGAATTGCTTTTTGAAGTGTTTCTCCTTCAGAAAGAGCAACTGCTAATGCACCATTAAATGTATCACCAGCTCCAGTCGTATCTACTACATCAACAGCGATGCTAGGAACATGTACAATCTCCGTACCATTATGGAAACGTACACCGTTAGAACCTTCTGTCATCAATAGTTTGTTTGGATATCTAGCCAGTAACTCTTCAATTGGTGATGTGAAATCATCTAATACGATGCGGCACTCATGTTCATTTGGTGTAATATAAGTTGCCTTTTCTAAAATATCTTGTGATAACACTTGTGCTGGCGCTGGATTTAACATAACTGGAATATTGTGCTCCTCACAAATAGCCAATACATATTTTACTGTTTCAAGTGGAATCTCTAGTTGAAGTACAACCATATCTGCTTTTATAAGAAGATCTTTTGATTGATCTACAACTGGCTCGTTTACAAGTGCATTCGCACCTTGCACGACAACAATACTGTTATCCTCTTCTGCTAAAACGATATGAGCAATTCCTGTCGCCGCATCTGTAACCGGTACCACATAGTCGATAAAAACGCGTTCGTTCTCTAAATTTTTTCTCACTACAGTTCCATAATTATCGTTTCCTACCGCTCCCACCATTGCTACATTTGCACCTAATCTCGCTGCAGCAACCGCTTGGTTAGCTCCTTTTCCTCCTGGAATTGTATGAAATGCTTCACCAATTACTGTTTCTCCTGCTTTCGGACGTTTTTTTGAAACGGCCACTAAGTCCATTGAAATACTACCTACTACTGCAATATTTGGCATCTGTTTCATCTCCTTACTTCGTTGTATTTCGTTCTATAATTTCAATCGGTAAACGATAGTGTTTCTCTTCTAATATGTTTCCTTCCATCTGCTCTAACAGCAGTTCTGTTGCAATTTTCCCCATCTCATAAATTGGCTGTGCAACAGTTGTAATAGATGGATACATCATCTCTGTTAAAGAAATTCCATCGAATCCAATAATTTGTAAATCATCCGGAATAGAAATCCCCTTTTGAAGTGCAGCCTTTACAATACCTATTGCAATTAAATCATTTCCAGCAACAATTCCATCTATATGTGGATACTCTTCTAATAATTCCACCGCTACACGCTCACTATTAGCTGGATCAAATGTACTCTCTGCAATCATATAAGAAAGATTATTTTGCGTAATAACGTCTACAAAGCCTTCAAAACGTTCATTAGCGGTGCTTACGTCACGCGGTCCGCGGATATGCGCAATATGTTTACAGCCTTTATCTATTAATAATTTTGTCGCTGCCTGACTTCCCGCATAGTTATCTGCATACACAGCAGGTATACGCTCATTAAACATACGGTCAATTGCAACGACTGGTACTGACAAATTCATGTAATTAACACTATTTTGTGGATTTGTTGCTACAATAAATCCGTCTACATTATTTTGCCTAAGTACATCAATATATTGCTTTTCTTTCTCTAAGTTTTCATCAGAGTTACAAAGTACAACTGTATATCCTTGCTTATGCGCTACATCTTCTACGGCACGTGCAACTTCCGGAAAGAATGGATTCACGATATTGGGAACAACTAAGCCAATTAAACGAGATTTCTTATTATATAGCGAACGTGCTACTGTACTAGGTTTATAATCTAGCATCTCAATCGCTCGTTCTACTTTCTTTAATGTATCTTCATGAACATATCCATTTTTATTTAAAACTCTGGAAACGGTCGCAACAGATACTCCCGCTAATTTCGCAACGTCTTTAATCGTACTCATTCTCTTCCCTCTCCATTTCATGTAACCGTTTACAGAAAATAATATAACGTATTTCTAGAAATACGTCAATCATTTCTCACGAAAAAGCTTTTAAGGTTATACTCAAAAAAGCACCGCCATAAGGCGATGCTTTTTCATTATGAATACGATACAGTTTGTTCTTTTTCCTCTGTAGCTGGCTCTTCAGCGTCTTTTTTACGATCTGACAGTTTAATCTTCTGTAAGAAAATCGTAAAGATAGCGCCTACTACGATAAATACTAATCCTGTTAAGAATACAGTATGAAGTGAGTCTACTAAAGAGTTTTTCAAAATTGGTACAATGCTGTTAGCAAACGCTTCTGGCATTTGTTTTAATGCCTCTGGACTAAATAGCATCGAATATAAACCTTGTGGATCTGTATGAATCATATCTTTAAATTTCGTTACCATTTGTCCCGCTTCTTTCGGGAACGTATCTAATACAGGTACTAAATTCTTTGTTAATGTTGTACCTGAAGTGTTATTCATAATTGATCCTAAAATTGTAATACCAAATGTTCCACCAATTTGACGGAAGAACTGACTTGATGATGTTACGACACCAAGGTCTTTTTTCGGGAAGCTTTCTTGTAACGCTAATGTTAATGTTGGCATTACAAGACCCATGCCTAAACCGATAACCATCATATAAGACGTTGCAGTTAATTTAGTTGTATGCATATCCATCGTTGTTAATAACCAGAAGCCTCCAGCCATTATAAGCATTCCTGTAATAATTTGTGGTTTTACACCAACTTTTAATACAAGTTGCCCACCGATAATACTCATCACAATCATTGTAATCATCATCGGCGTCATAATTGTTCCTGATTCAGCAGCACTTACTCCTACAATTCCTTGCATAAAGAATGGTACGAACATAATCGCACCGAACATTCCGATACTCATAAAGAATCCAATTGCATTTAATAATGTAAATGTACGATTTTTAAAGAAGTGCATCGGTAAAATCGGTTCTTCTGCTTTCGTTTCAACGATAACAAAACTAACGATACCAATTAAAGCTAATGCAAATAACCCGATAATTTGCCATGAATCCCATGGATAATCTTTTCCGCCAAATGTTAAGGCAAGTAATAAACTTACAACACCGAGAATCATCGTGAAAATTCCAGCGATATCAATTTTAATTGGTCCTGTTTGTTTATGTGATTTTAATCCCATTGCAATAAAGATTGTTGCTAAAATACCAACTGGTAAGTTAATGTAGAATACCCATCTCCAGTTCACTGCATCTACAATCCAACCACCAACTTGTGGTCCAATTACAGAAGCAAGACCGTATAACGCACCAAAAATACCTTGCCATTTTGCACGTTCTTTTCCCGTGAACATATCTCCGATAATAATCATAGCCATTGGCATCATAATACCGCCACCAAGACCTTGAATACCACGGAAAATAATTAATTCTGTCATACCATTTGCCATACCACATAACGCCGAGCCAACCATAAAGATAACTAGCCCTGTTATATATACGTTACGACGGCCAAGTAAATCTGCTAATTTACCTGCAATTGGTACAACTGTTGTTGATGTTAACATATAAGCTGTTGTTAACCACGTCATTAAGCTTAATCCGCCTAATTCACCAACGATACGCGGCATTGCTGTACCAACGATTGTTCCATCTAATGCAGCAAATAGCATCGCAATTATTAAACCGATTAACAACAACTTTCTATTTATATTTTCTTGTTGCTCCATGTAATCTCCTCAATTCCTCTTAGTTATTCTCTTTTTTCTCTTGTGTCCCGCAAATAATTGTTTCTAGTTTCTCAAAGAGGCGTAACAAATCTTCTCTTTCTTGTAACTCTAGATGTGAGAAATATTTTGCAATGTGCTCATTACGGGCAGTCATTGCCTCTTCTACCCTAGCTTTACCCTTTTTTGTCAACTCAATGACGACAACACGACGGTCATCTTTGTCGTGATAGCGCTCGACAAGCTCTTGGTCAATTAGGCGATCAATCATCACTGTAATTGCACTAGGCTTTACATACATCTTTTTTGCTAATTTTGTCGCTCTTGAAGCTCCATAATGATCTAAAATCTTTAAAATATAAAACTGTGGTGGTGTAAGTCCTGTTGCTTGCATTTGTTCTAATAACTCCGTCTGCATTTTCTTTCCAATCGAAAAGGCAAGAGCTTGAATTTTATCGATATGCGTCATATTATTTGGCATGTTATCCACCTCTTATTTAAACAATAAAATATTTAATGTATTTAAATATTAATCCCACGAACAAAATCCGTCAACACTTTTTATTTATAAAAACGTTTACAAATTTGTCACAAAGTTGTATAATTTTCGACGAAGTTAATATTGACAGTCACGGAGAATCGGAGTATACGGCTATGAATCATAAAAAAGGAAACTTTTTTATATTTCATGGCCTTTTTATATTCTCTTTGCCTTACAACACTTCGAATTAATTAGGGGAGGATTTTCATTTTATGTTTTTTACACAATTCTTTAAACCTGCGCCCCACGCGGAACGCTTACCAGCTGATCGCGTTGATAGCGAATACCGTAAATTACGTTTACAAGTATTCTTAGGTATCTTCATCGGTTATGCGGGTTATTACTTTGTTCGAAAAAACTTTTCACTTGCAATGCCATACTTGATCGAACAAGGATTTAGTAAAGGGGAACTTGGGGTTATCCTTTCAGCAGTTTCTATCGCTTACGGATTAAGTAAATTTCTTATGGGTATCGTATCCGATCGTTGTAATCCTCGCTACTTTTTAGCAGCTGGGCTATTTTTATCAGGTATCATTAATATTATTTTCGGCTCATTTTCTTTCATTACAACGAGCATTATACTTATGTTTGTACTTCAGTTTTTAAACGGATGGGTACAAGGTATGGGATGGCCTCCTTGTGGGCGTACAATGGTTCACTGGTTCTCAATTAGTGAACGTGGTACAAAAATGTCTATTTGGAACGTCGCTCATAATGTCGGCGGCGCACTTATGCCTTCTCTTGTAACATTAGGCCTATATTTCTTTGCAAATGACTGGAAGAGTATTTTTTACTTCCCAGGTATTCTTTCAATTTTAGTTGGTATTTATGTATTAATTACAATGAGAGATACACCTCAATCTTGCGGATTACCTTCTATTGAAGAACATACTGGAGAATATCCACCAGATGAGAAAGTGCAAGATCGCGAACGCGAACTTTCGGTAAAAGAAATTTTATTTAAATACGTATTAAACAATAAATTTTTATGGTACATCGCTATTGCGAACGTTTTTGTTTATTTCGTACGTTACGGTGTTGTAGACTGGGCTCCTACTTATTTAGTAGAAGAAAAAAGCTTTACTCATAGTAGCTCACGTACAGCTTACGCTCTATATGAATGGGCTGGTATTCCAGGTACACTTCTTTGTGGCTGGATGAGTGATAAACTATTTAAAGGACGCCGCGCACCTGCCGGTATTTTATTTATGGTTGGTGTATTTATCGCCGTTCTTGTTTATTGGCTAAACCCTCCTGGGAATCCAATGGTTGATAGTATCGCACTTGTCGCGATTGGATTTTTAATTTACGGACCTGTTATGTTAATTGGTCTACACGCCCTTGACCTAGCGCCAAAGAAAGCTGCTGGAACTGCAGCTGGATTAACTGGCTTCTTCGGTTACTTAGGCGGAGCTGCTTTCGCTAGTGCCGCTATGGGCTTTATCGTAGATGCATTCGGATGGGATGGCGGATTCATCTTATTACTTGCATCTTGTGTACTTGCAATGTTCTTCCTTGCTCTTACTTTAAAGACAGGATCTACAAAACAAAAACAAGCTTAAATACTAATATTATTCTTATCAAAAAAAGAGAGACTGTTCTTTCCAGAACACCTCTCTTTTTTCTACATATAATACTCTTTTCTTACAAAAGATTTATTTCCCTCTCACATATATGTTAGCGCTTCCAAAACACTTCAACTACTACTACAACTGTATTCAATTTTTATATAAAAAGATTTTTGAATATTTTCTCAACTTTCTCTTGTCAAACATTGTCAATTTATATTAAAATAACAACAACATACAAAATATTTAGTCTTTTCAGAAAAGATGGAGGGATAGCCATGAAGAATCCACTTCTTCGCATTGAAAACTTACAGACTTCCTTTCGTATACAAGATCAATATCATGCCGCAGTTGATGATGTTTCGTTAACTGTCCATGAAAATGAAATTGTCGCGATAGTCGGTGAATCAGGTTGCGGAAAAAGTGCACTTGCCCTTTCCATTATGCGACTGCATAATGAAGCAAATACAAAATTACAAGGGCAGCTTTACTATAGAGATAAGGACTTGCTCAGCATGTCAACCGCTGAAATAAACAAAGTACGCGGTTCAAATATCGGAATGATTTTCCAAGAGCCTCTTACAGCTTTAGATCCTCTTATGACAGTTGGAAAACAAATAGAAGAAAACTTAGACTACCACACAAATCTTTCGAAATTAGAAAAGAAAGAACGCACCTTAGAACTACTTCATCAAGTTGGTATTCCAAAACCAGAACTTACATATAAACAATACCCACACGAATTATCTGGCGGAATGAGACAAAGAATTGTTATCGCAATTGCAATTGCTTGCAAGCCTGGACTCATCATTGCAGATGAGCCGACAACCGCTCTAGATGTAACAATTCAAGCGCAAATTTTAGATTTATTACGTTCCATTCAAGAACAAACGAAAATGGGCATCATCTTAATTACTCATGATTTAAGTGTTGTTGCTGAAACAGCTGATCGCATCATCGTTATGTATGCAGGACAAATTGTGGAAACAGGAACTGTTGAAGAGATATTTAATAATCCTCTTCATCCATATACTCGTTCCCTATTAAACTCAATCCCATCTGCATATGCTGAAAAAGAAAAATTGCATGTAATTCAAGGGGTTGTACCAACATTAGCTAAACTTCCACGCACAGGTTGCCGTTTCCAAGCACGAATTCCATGGATTAGACCTGATCAACACGAGGAAAATCCAGTTTTACATGAAGTAAAACCAAACCATTGGGTGCGTTGTACTTGCTACAAGCATTTCAACTTCCAAGATAAGAAAGGAGATGATGTAACTCATGGCACTGCTTAAAGTAGAAGATTTAAAAGTACATTTTCCAATTAAAGGCGGTATTTTCGGTCGTACATTAGACTACGTTCGTGCTGTTGATGGCGTAAGCTTCGAATTACAAGCTGGCGAAACATATGGCATCGTTGGAGAATCTGGAAGCGGCAAATCAACAACTGGAAAAGCAATTATGCACTTAACGAAAGCGACGGGCGGTAGTATTCATTTTAATAATAGAGATTTAACAAAGTTAAGTCGCTCAGAACTAAGAGAACAACGAAAAGATATTCAAATGATTTTCCAAGATCCTTATTCATCCTTAAACCCAAAGAAACGTGTTATGGATATTATCGCGGAACCACTTCGGAATTTTGAGAAACTCTCACCCGACGAAGAACGTAGAGCTGTTCAAGATTATCTTGATAAAGTCGGCTTAAATCCGGAGTCTATTTATAAATATCCACATGAATTTTCCGGTGGGCAAAGACAGCGGATTGGTATCGCACGCGCTCTTACATTAAAGCCAAAACTTATTATCGCTGATGAACCTGTATCAGCACTGGATGTTTCTGTACAAGCCCAAGTTTTAAACTTCTTACAAGATTTACAATCTGAACTCGGACTAACGTACTTATTTATCAGTCATGATTTAGGTGTAATTCGCCATATGTGTGACCGTATTGGTGTTATGTATCGCGGACGCATTGTGGAAGAAGCAACTAGTGCTGAAATTTATAACAATCCACAGCACATCTATACGAAGCGCCTAATATCAGCTATTCCTGATATTCGTCCAGAACACCGTGAACAACAACGTAAATTGCGTCGTGAAGTAAGCGCTGAGTACGAAAAATCATATGAAAATTATTTCAATGAAAATGGACGTGCTTACGATTTAAAACCAATCTCGCCAACTCACCGGGTGGCATTACCATAAGGGAGTGATAAAACATGTGGAAATTTATATTACGCCGGATTTTAGTTATGATACCACAATTATTCATATTAAGCGTACTCGTCTTTACACTTGCTAAAGCAATGCCAGGTGATGCATTAAGTGGCGCTGAACTAGCAAACCCAAAAGCCGATCCAAAAGTAATTGAAGAACAACGTGAGAAACTTGGATTAAATGATCCTATTCCCACACAATATGTAAGGTGGATTTCAAATGCCATACAAGGGGATTTCGGTATTTCTTACGCACATAAAATACAAGTAACAGATATTATTGGGGAACGCCTTGGTAATACAGTGTTGTTAGCTCTTTTAATTCTTATTCTTACTTATTTAATCGCCATTCCACTTGGCGTTATAAGTGGACGTTGGAATGATACGTGGGCTGATCGATTCATTACACTCTATAACTTTTTAGGATTTGGTACACCCCTATTTATTTTTGGATTAGTAATGTTATTCTTATTCGGCTTTTTATACCCAATCTTCCCTACAAGTGGTAGCGTTGATCCACAAGTGGCAGCTGGATCATTTGATTACTATTTAAGTAAATTAAATCATATGATTTTACCAGCTTTATCTGGAGCATTAATTGGCACAGTAGGAACTGTACAATATTTACGAAGTGAAATTATTGATACGAAACATAAAGATTTTGTACGCACAGTAAAAGCAAAAGGTGTACCAGAATCTAAAGTATATTCCAGACATATTTTACGAAATTCATTTTTACCAATTGCAGCATTTTTAGGATATGAAATTACAGGTTTAGTTGGTGGCTCTATTATTCTAGAAAATATTTTCGGCTACCCAGGAATTGGACAACTATTTTTCCAATCTATCACTCAACGTGATTTCAGTGTCGTAACTGCTCTTGTATTATTTACTGGATTCGCAACGCTACTCGGGACTCTTCTTTCCGATATTATTCTAAGCATCGTTGATCCACGTATTCGTATTGATTAATGGAGGTGAAGAAACGTTATGTTAGCAAATCCTGAAAAACAAACTGAAGTCATTCATTACGAAAAGAGCCCTTCTGGTTTCTCCATTATGTGGCGAGAATTTCGTAAAGATAAACTAGCAATGTTTTCCCTATTCTTTTTAGCTTTAATATTAATAGCCGTTTATACAACTTCATTTATTATGAAACAAGAAGATATCGTTCGAGTCGATTTGTTCGCCATTTATGATCCTCCTTCAGCTGAACATTGGCTAGGAACTGATTATGGTGGCCGTGATATTTTCGGACAATTAATTATTGGTACACGTAATTCCTTTACAGTTGGTTTAGCCATCACTCTTTTATCAACTCTTATCGGTCTTACGATGGGACTAATTGCTGGCTATTTTGGAGGAGTTGTCGATAACATCATCATGCGTTTTATCGATTTTATGATGATTTTGCCATTCTTAATGATTGTTATCGTATTTATCTCACTCGTTCCAACTTTCAATATTACTACATTTATTCTCATAATGACCGCTTTCTTATGGGTCGGAAAAGCAAGGCTTATACGCTCTAAAGTATTAACTGAGAAAGAACTTGATTACGTATCTGCATCCAAAACGTTAGGAACACCAAATTGGAAGATTATCTTTCAGCAAATATTACCTAATTTAAGTTCTATTATTATCGTAAATATTACATTAAATCTTGCTGGTAACATCGGGATTGAATCTAGTTTGACTTACTTAGGATTTGGTCTACCAGAAAGTACACCGAGTCTTGGTACACTTGTAAGTTACGCAACAAACCCAGATGTATTGCAAGAAAAATGGTGGATTTGGTTACCCGCATCAATCATGATTTTAGTGTTGATGCTGTGTATAAATTTTATTGGTCAAGCGTTAAAACGTGCGGCTGATGCGAGACAAAGAAAAGGATAAGGGGTGGAGAAGTTATGAACAAACCAAAACTGTACAAAGTATTAAGTACACTTGCTGCTTCAACATTATTACTATCTGCATGTGGGGGTGCTGATAGCGGTAGCAAAAAAGCAAATACGAAAAAAGTAGAAACAAATAAATTTAGTGCTGCTGTAAAAAATGATGGCAAAGAGATTAAAGACGGATCATTAACATATGGACTCGTTTCAAATTCACCTTTTGCTGGTGTTTTAAGTAGAGTACTATATGAAGTTGCTCCAGATTCAGAAATTATGGATTTCTTTGATGAACAATTATTAGCTACAGATAAAAACTGGGAAATTACAAATGACGGTGCTGCAACGTATACAATTTCTGAAGATAAAAAAACAATTACTATTAAAGTTAAAGATAATGTAAAATGGCACGACGGTAATCCTGTAACAGCTGAGGATTTGGAATACTCTTACTTAATTATTGGTAATAGTAAATATACAGGTATCCGTTACGATACACAAATGCAAATGATTGAAGGGATGGAAGAATATCATACTGGAAAAGCTGACAAAATTTCTGGTATTAAAGTAGTCGATCCAAAAACAATTTCTATTACTTATAAAGAAGTAAACCCTTCACTGAAAACTGGTATTTGGACATATCCTACACCTAAAAAATATTTAGGCGACGTACCAATTGAAAAACTAGCTGAATCTGATAAGATTCGTCAAAATCCAATTGGATTCGGACCATTTAAAGTGAAGAAAATCGTTCCTGGTGAATCAGTTGAGTATGAGCGCTTCGATGACTATTGGGCTGGTAAACCAAAGTTAAAAAATGTAACATTAAAAGTTGTAAATCCATCTATTGTTAGTGCATCTCTGAAAAAAGGTGATATTGATATTGCAGCAATTACCGCTGATCAATATCCGAACGTAAATAAATTAAAAAACACACAACTAATTGGTAAAACTGACCTTGCTTACACTTATATCGGATTTAAGTTCGGACATATGGACAAAGCAAAGAACGAAGCTGTAATGGATAAAGATAAATTCAAAGACGTTCGTTTACGTCAAGCGATGGCACATGCAATTGATAGAGAAAAATTAGCAGAGAAAGTATATCACGGACTTCGCGTTCCAGCTAACTCTCCAATTCCACCATCTATGCCAAAGTATCATAATAACGATGTTGGGGCATATAACTTAGATGTAGATAAAGCGAAAAAACTATTAGATGAAGCTGGCTATAAAGATAAAAATGGTGACGGATTCCGTGAGGATCCAAAAGGTAATGAATTTAAAATTAACTTCCTAGCTAGTAACGGTAGCGAAACAAGTGAACCACTGGCTAAATTCTATATTCAATCTTGGAAAGATATCGGCTTAAAAGTAGAACTTGTTGACGGACGATTACATGAATTTAATGCTATGCGTGACATGATTAAAAAAGATGATCCAAAGGTTGATATTTTCTCTGGTGCTTGGAACACTGGTTCTGATCCGGACCTTTCTGGTCTATGGGGTAAAAATGCTGGATTCAACTATCAACGCTGGGTAAATGATGAAAATACTAAATTATTAGACGCTGGCTTATCAGAAAAAGCTACTGATGAAAAATATCGTAAAGAAGTATACGATAAATGGCAAAAATTAATTCATGACGAGGCACCGATGATTCCAATTCATTACACATTCGATTTAACAGGTGTTAATAAGCGCGTGAAAGGTTTCAATGTCAACACTGAAGTGAACCAAATTACTTCACATTGGAAAGACGTTACTGTAACAAGTGAGAAGCCAGAAGTAGAAAAATAATCATAAAAATAGCTCTTAGCATTTACTTACTACTGCTAAGAGCTATTTTTTATTTACAATCCTTCTCTTACTAAGTATAACAACCAATTCCTTCCCGACTCTACTATTAAAAGATTTGATGAATCATCTTTATTACAACAGCTAACGTAACGGATGCAGCAAATCCCCCTAAACAAATAAGACCGACACCTTGGCTATATGATAAATTTTGAAATACTTTCATCTTTTTCATCCTCCCTCTCTCCCCTTCGATATGTTTATTTTACCAATGGAATAATTTTCATAACATCGATTTCACTAACAACAAACTTACAAATTTGTAAGTTAACATCTTTTTAGCTTATATATCTAGTATTCCCACAATTAAGGGGCATTTATACATAAAAAAAGACCCTAGCTATCCTAAGGTCTTAGTTACATTCTATTTCACTTTATAATCATCACCGGGCATTTCACTCGTTTTGCTATTTTATGACTTACACTACCAAGCACCATCTCTTGCAGTGTATTTAAACCTCTACTTCCAGCTATAACAAGGTCTATATCCCCTGTATTTACATATTGAACGATTGTATCTCCAGGATCACCATGTAATATTGTAATTGTATAAGGGATGTTCTCTTTCTTTAATAAACCTTCAATCTCTTTTAATTTATCTTTTCGGCTAGCCGATATTGTTTCTAAATCTGTTTGGCCTTGTATAATATCTGATTTTGCTGTTCTATTATCTACTACGTACACAACTTCAACATTTGTTTCTTCACTACATTTCGCAATATATGTTGCATGTTCCGCTGCTCGAAGCGCATGTTCAGAGCCGTCACATGCTAATATAATTTGTTTGTACATATGCTGAATCCCCTTTTCGTTATCCTACTCGTATTATATAATAAAGCCCCCTAAAAAGGAGGCTTCTAACTAGCAATTCTTTTATTATAAGTAGCTAAATTTGAAATAATCTTCGAGCTTCGTTCATTTAATCCCGTTATACTTACTTTCACGCCACTTTGTTCATACTTCATAATAACTTTATCAATTGCTGCTACCGCTGAATCATCCCATACGTGTGCGTGAGTAAAATTCAACTCAATTTCTTTTACATCTTTCTCAAATGAAAAGTGATTTATAAGGTCCGCTGTAGATGCAAAGAAAAGTTGACCATGAATTTCGTATATTTTCTTATTTTCAATATATAAATGTTTCACGTGAATCTTTGCCATATTGAATGCAAATAAAACCGCACTAATTACTGTTCCGATAATTACACCTAATGCTAAATTATGTGTAATTAAGACAATCACAACTGTTACGATCATAACAAATGCATTCCCTTTTGGTACTTTATGAATCGTTGTTACAGAGTTCCAATCAAATGTTCCGATTGAAACCATAATCATAACTGCAACTAATGCTGCCATCGGAATATGCACGACATAGTCACCTAAAACGAATAGTAATACGATTAAAAATCCGCCTGCTACAAATGTTGATAAACGACCGCGTCCACCTGATTTAATATTAATAACAGATTGTCCAATCATTGCACATCCTGCCATTCCTCCGAAGAAACCAGCAACAATGTTTGCAATACCTTGCCCACGTGCTTCTTTATGTTTATTACTTTCCGTATGCGTCATATCATCTAAAACTGACGCTGTTAATAAAGACTCTAGTAAACCGATAATTGCAAGCATAACTGCATACGGTAAAATAATCCCTAATGTCTCAAGTGTAAAAGGCACATCAGGCATGCTAAAGAACGGTAATTCTTTCGGCAAGCTTCCCATATCCCCTACTGTTTTTAACTGTAATCCGCTCATAATTGCAATACTTGTCACAATAATAATAGAAATAAGTGTAGACGGTACAGCCGTCGTAATACGTGGGAATACATATATAATTACAAGTCCTAATGCGACAAGTGCATACATTTGCCAAGCGGCATTTTTAAAATGTGGCAATTGCGCTGTAAAAACTAAAATTCCAAGTGAATTTAAAAAACCACTCATAACAGATTTCGGAACAAACTTCATAAATGAGCTCAGTTTGAACACACCAAAAATAATTTGGACAATCCCCGTTAATATCGTTGTAGCAAATAAATATTGCAAACCATGATCTTTCACGAGCGTCACCATTAACAATGCCATTGCACCTGTTGCAGCTGAAATCATCCCAGTTCTTCCGCCAACAAATGAAATGGTAACTGCAATACAAAAGGCTGCGTATAATCCAACGGTCGGATCCACACCTGCAATAACTGAGAAAGCGATCGCTTCAGGAATTAACGCTAAAGCAACGACAATTCCTGATAGCACATCTCCTTTCACGTTGGAGAACCAATCATTTTTTATCGTTTGAAACAAAATACCACTCCTCTACTCTTTTCTCATTTGATTTTCTCCATAAGAAAATCTAAGCCGACTGCACGAAGGCTATTATATAACGAGTAGAGGATTTTGCGCTATGTAAAAGTTTCCTAAAAAAAGACGCTACCTTCATAGCGTCTTCTCTCATTTCATTAATGTCCACCGTGCCCTTGACCACTTTCTTGTACAATCTCTAACCTCTCATCCAATATACCTTGTGTTTCAAATGAAATATCACTCGTACTTCCTAATAAGAAACCGTGATTATACGGTCCAAGCGTTGGGTCATCTTTAAATTTCGGCTGAATAGTAGCAAGGAAGTCATACACTGGTTGTGAAGCTTTACCTTCTTCTAACAATACGACAGGTGCGTGTTTACCCATATGTGAAAATGGTGCTCCTGCGACTGCTAAGTCTGGTGTTTTGCTTGAAACGAATGATAAACCATGACCTGGTTTTGTGAACCCCCATCCAAATTTTGTTTTTTCATCTTTAAACTTCGCAAAGGCAACAGAATTTTCTGTTGGGGTCTCACCACTAATACGCGTTACTTTCCCGTATTTACTTAACTCTTTTTCCACTGCTTTTGAAATGATTTTTTCTGGTCCTAATACATATATATTCACTCTCTCTTTTCTCACCTTTAATGCCTCTATCGTTGCTTCTGGCACCTTATCTTTCTCTGTATATAAAAGTGGTTCTGGCATATGAGAGATCCAATTTACAGCTGGTGTTGTATATAAACGTCCTTCTTCTTCAGACGAACCGATAATAACACTATTCGGGTAGCTTCCTGTTATATCGGCATATTCTTTATCCACATCTTTAGCAAATGTAGCTGGATCCGTTTCTTTTATTTGCTTTACTTTATAATCTTTTAATTGCTCAAGGGTAGATGCGCCGACATCCCCCATCACCATAATTTGTGTTCCATCTTTCGTTCCGAGCGGATTTAATCGTTTTATTTCTTTTAACGTCATTTCGGGTACCTTTTCTTTTTCTATAAATAGAATCGGTCCGTTATTTGGATGATGAATCAGGTCTGCACTTGCAATACCTAATTGCCACTCGTTTATTGGTACTAAAATAACAGCGCCTGGCTGATTCTCTTTATGCGTTGCTGGCCATATCGTTTGCGAAGTTAATACTGCCATTTGCAAAGGATCGTTTGTGTTTAATCTCGTTACATTTTTTAAGCTTGTCGTTAATAAATCATTCGATGCACCTTCGTTCATTTCTTTCGGCGCAGTTACCTCCTGATTCATTTTCATCTCCTTTTGCTCTGTTTTTTTCTCTTCTTTCGATTCATGATTTTTATGATCCGTGTTCGTTTGTCCACATGCAGCAAGACCAACTGCTGTAATTATTGTTATCCCAAAGATTCGGGTCATCTTTTTCACTATACCGCCTCCGTATAAATCGTTTTCGAGCCAATATCATTACCTAAAATGGAATTTCAACTTTACAATAACAAGCAATTCTGAAGAAATTATGCAGATGCATGATAATCTGCACCATTTCTTCATGATTTTGACTTACAATTTAAGTAATAACTACAAATGCGGAGGTACTCTATGGTCGATATACTACTCGTAGATGATGAACCAAGAATGCTTGAATTATTAACACTTTATCTTACTCCAATCGGATACAACTGCGTATGTGCAGTGTCCGGGGAAGAAGCTATTTCACATATAGAAAATCGAAACTTCAAATTTGTTTTACTTGATATTATGATGCCAAAGATGGATGGGTGGGAAACGTGCAAAAGAATTCGATCATTTAGTAACGTTCCTATCATTATGGTAACTGCTCGTGATCAAACAGTAGATGTCATCCAAGGGTTAAAACTCGGAGCGGATGATTACGTAACGAAACCTTTCCATGAAGAGGAGCTTTTCGCAAGAATTGAAGCTGTTTTAAGGCGAACGAATCAACACGCGCAAATCCAATATCATGGAATTTTATGGGATGAGGCAAAGCATTTCGTCTCTGTCGATAATGAAGAACTTCTTCTCACTCCAATCGAATTCTCTTTACTCGGATTATTTTTACGTCATGTGAACTACGTATTAAGTCGTGATCAGCTCATTGAACGAATTTGGGGATTAAATACAAATACAGAAGATCGAACAGTCGATTCACATATTCGCAATTTACGTGATAAACTACGAAAAGTAAATTTCCCTATTGATCACCATTTAAAAACGGTTTACGGAGTCGGGTATCGATGGATTGATACTTTAGATTAAGGAGCAAAACGATGAAACGAATTTCTATTCAGCTCGGATTTTATTTTTTAATTGTTACACTTTTAATCGAAAGTGTTCTATTTGTCTTGCTTTATTATAGCCTTGTCAACAATAGAGTAAATGAAGAAATGACAGCTTTATTAAAGCGCGGAAATAGTCACAGAGATGTCCTTGAAAAGTATTTTGATAAGCAAACAATCTCACATGTTGCGCTAATGGAATCCGAAGCCGAAACGACTGTTGTTATTACAAATGCAAATAAGGATGTACTAGCCAAATCCAACGAAATAAATACTACTATAAAAAAGCATATTGAAAAGATGCAAACACGGACAGATCATGAAGGCGCAATTATAGAGAATCATTGGAAAACATCTAATTATATATGTACAGTTAGTCCCATTGTAGTAGATGGAAAACATGAAGGCTATGTGTACATGTTTCTTGGGACAAAATCTATTGAAAAAATGGTGAATGGGCTAACAATACAATTCATTATTGCCGGAGTCATTACGTTTCTATTAACAGCCATTACTATCTTTCTCTTATCACGGTTGTTAACAAAACCATTGTTACACATGAAACATGCCACTGAAAAACTGAGTAAAGGTGATTTATCAGTTTCATTAACGACTACTCGAAATGATGAAATTGGTGAACTAGCATCGTCTATTCAAACGCTTGCTAATGATTTACATTATATGAAAACAGAGCGAAGTGAATTTCTAGCAAGCGTTGCTCACGAATTACGAACACCATTAACGTACGTAAGAGGCTACGCTGACATTGCTTTAAAAGAAAGCACATCTCCTGAGCAACGGTTGCGATATTTATCTATCATAAAAGATGAGTCTGATTACATTACAAACTTAGTTCAAGATTTATTTTCACTTGCACAAATGGAACAACATAACTTTTCTATTCAAGTAAAGGAAGTACATTTACACACCTTCCTGACTCGCATAGTCGAAAAAGTAAATGCTATGTATAAAGAAAGGTACATTACAGTTTCTTTCTCTTGCCCTCCTACTCTGCTAGTAAACTTAGATGAACAACGATTCGAACAAGTTGTGATGAACATTTTAAATAACGCTTATAGACATTCAAAAGAACATTCTCATATAAACATTTCTGTTATAGAAGAACATAAAAGTATTTCTATTACAATTGAAGATGAAGGCGAAGGTATTCCGTCTGAAGATCTCCCTCACATTTTCGATCGCTTTTATCGAGTTGATAAAGCAAGATCACGAGCTACCGGTGGAACTGGTTTAGGGCTATCTATCGTGAAAGAAATTGTAGAGCTACACGGCGGGAATATTACTGTAACAAGCGAATTCAATCACGGATCTTGCTTTATTATTTCATTGCCATCTATACAAAAACACGACTATTGATGGTAGTCGTGTTTTTGTATCATTTTACTTTATAATATAAATTTACAAATTGCCCAAAACGTTTCGTATCTGTTAAAGTTAAATTAATTTCCGGGTTCTTATCTTGGAATAACGGAACTCCAGAACCTAATATATGCGGTGTAATTGTAACAACATATTCATCAATTAAATTATTCTTAAAGAATTCTCTTAGTAGACTTCCTCCACCGACCATCCATATTTTAGATCCTTCTTGTGCTTTTAACCTTTTTGTAAACTCCACTACATCTTCATTTACAAACTCTACGTGTTCGTTTGAACCTTTTTCTGAGTTAGAAAAAACATAACATTTTTTATCTACATACGGGAATGGTTCTATATGCTCTACTACATAATCGTACGTTCTTTTTCCCATGATTATTGTATCAATTGTTTCATACATTTCTGTATAACCGTTATCTCCCTCTCCTTCCGTTTCCATTAACCACTCTAAATCATCATTTTCTTTCGCAATATATCCATCTAAACTCGCCGCAATAAATAAAACAATTTCACGTGACATCTCTTTTCCTCCTTGTGTTTCATCTTGATAACATTATGATGTAAACAATATACTAACAATAAAACATGACACTTTATGTCATGTTAAAAAGAAAAAGGTGATACATTTGTCAAAAGCTAAACGCTTATTAGATATTCTTATATTTGCTTCTGCCAAAAAAACATTTACAGCTCAAGAAATAGCTGATGAATTTAATATTTCCGTGCGCACTGTCCATAGATACATTGTAGATTTAAGTGATATGGGTTTACCTATTTATGCAGAACAGGGTCGCAATGGAGGATATAAAGTATTAACAAATAGAGTCATTCCCCCTATTTTATTTACGGAAGAAGAAGCAGTCTCCATCTTTTTTGCATTTCAATCTTTAAGCTACTACAGAAACTTACCTTTTAACACAGAAATCAATTCCGTTACGCATAAACTGTATAGCTCTCTACAACATGATGCAAAAACGAAAGTTGATAAAATACGTTCTTATATCGCTTTTTGGAATCCGAAGAGAACGATTGATACACCTCTTTTAAACGAAGTATTAACTGCGGCTATTGAAAATAAAAATTTACACTTTCAATACGAATCTAAATCAGGGATAAAAACAAAACATGTCCACTCTATCGGTGTATATGCTCATGATGGGCTATGGTACTTACCATCCTATGACTTCAGTAGAAAAAAAGTATTACTGTATCGCATTGATCGTATTCTTTCTATATTATCAACGGAAGAAAATGAAGATACATTCATGAATTTAGAAGAGTGGTTTGCCTCTAACTCTAACGTAATACATAGTCCTACTCAGTTACATGTTTTACTAACAACAGAAGGTTTACGCCAGTGTAAAAGCGTTCCTTATCTTGAGGAATTCGTTATAGTAAACGAGGATGGGACAGGATATATAAATTCAACCATTGATAAAGGAGAAATCAATTTTATTACCCCTTTATTTTATAGACTCGGAAAAGATGCAAAAGTTTTAGAACCGACAGAATTGATAGATGGTTTACGTATACGTGCAAAAGAAATTTTACATATGTATGGAGACGAAAAAGGCTGCTAAATATAAGCAGTTTTTTCGTCGGTTTGTTTCTATTATTTTGATTGTTGACGAATATCGAACCACCAACGATTTTTCTCATTCATATTCTCAGTTCCACTAGAACCACTATAACGGAAAGCTTCAAGGAAAAGTGAACCTAATTTATCCTCATCTACAAAATAACCTAACTTAACATTTACCGTTTGTCCTGGTCGGATACTGCCAATATTATAAAAGCTTTTTCCATCTCCGTGAGGTTCTAAATAATCAACTTCGCCTGTCATAATATTTTTTTCCTCAATTCCATCTCTTTCAGCGTAGTTCCATGCATTCCCTTCAGATTTAAGCAACTTTATGGATGGATGCATATAAATTTCTTCTGTCTTCTGTTTACCTATATTTTTCACTGTTGTTGTTAAGTAAACAAATTTAGGACTAACTAATTTTGATTCTATTAATGTATCAATTGAATCTTTACCATTTCCGAGTTTATATTCATCTCGTCTGTATGGTAGCAATTGTCCCTCTTGATCCAAAGCCTGATTCCTGCTTAGTATTTCTAAGCCAAGTTCATAAAAGTTTTCTTGTTTAAAATCTTTGATTGAATCAAAAACTTCAACTTTTTCTATCACATATTCAATTTGGCTATTATCCATGATTATAGTTACCGGAACCTTTTGCCCTATATGAAATAGTCGTTTGCTATCTTTTTTCAAAGGAATAACCTTAGTTTTTTTCCGTTCATCTGCTTTGCTAAAACGATTTTCATCATAATCTACTATATGTGATGCTTTTTCTTTTGACGTAGGCTCAAGTGAAATGCTCCCTAACACTTCCATCATTTGTTCTTCGTTTACATCGGATCCAATATAACTTTCTAACATAATCCCTTCTTTCTCAAAAAAGAGAAAGACCTTTCTGTCAAACATTATATTGTTGTTTCCTGTTTCTTTATGGACAATTACTGCTTTCCTACCATTTATCTCTTTTTCTTCGTAACTTTTCGAATACAGAGTTTGAAAATCTGTATTCTCCCCTACTCTCCGAAGAGCGAATGAAAATCCACCCTTTGCGTAGTTATCTTTAAATGAATATTTCATAGCACTATCATCAATTGCTTCCATATTTTCTGGTAATTTATCGATTTTCAATTTATACCACTTGTCAGCCCTTTTCGAGTCCTTGTTTGTTACCGACACATTTACTTCATAATTTTGTTTTTGAACAATCATATTATAGACTTTCACTGCACCAAAAACAGTGGTCGGCATACCAATCAATAAGCAAGCAGCAGCGATTAACATACGATGTTTTTTACGCTTTTTCTGCGGTTGTCCATCTTGCAGCTTCATTTCCTCCATAAACAATTTCTTTTTGCGCGTATATGTATGTGAAAATTCATGTTGTTCTTCAAGTTTATCAAAATCATCTAAAGCAATTTTTTCAGCAAGTTCATATATTTCTTTGGAGTTCTTTGAATTCGTCATGTTGTATACCTCCTATCATATTTTGGACTCGTTTTCGAGCACGTTCAAACTGCTTGCGGACATTGACCTCCGTTATCCCCATGACACTTGAAATTTCTTGATACGTTAAGTTATAGAAGACTTTATACTTAAACACCTGTCTGTTAGATTCGTTTAACCCTTTTAGCAATGCATCAATTTGAAGCTCAGACATTTTACGTTTTTCCCACTCTTCAATATTTTCATCTACTGCCTCTACTGATTCTCTTTCATATTCTTCTAAAAATGTTTCATGTCGTTTATTTTTCCGGTAACTATCAATTGCCTTGTTTTTCGCGACCCTCAAAATGTAACGTTTAAGCTCTTGAGTAGCCAAGTTATGGAGCTTTTCCAAGTTCTTATAAAGAGTAATAAACGTCTCTTGAACTGCATCTTCTGCTTGCTGAATATTATTTAAAATAGAATAAGCTACGTAATAAATTTTTTGCTCGTATAATTCGTATAGCTCTTCCATCTTTTCATAATCGTTGTTTGTAACTTTCATATAATTCCTCCTCTCACTCTATATAACGAATGAGCGATATACTTTGTGACACTACAGCATCTTTTTATAGTTAAAATTTAATAATAGAATAAACAAAAGCCCAATTTCTCTATTTTAACTAAGAAATTGGGCTTTTTAATATTAAAATTTTCCTAACTGCCGCTTTAATAACATCCCTCTTACACCTTTTCCGCAAACTGCATTTGCTCTATCGCTTCTTTTAACAAATTCTGTGTCTCCTCCAAGTTATGACTCTCCTTTTCTCCCGGTTGTACCATATAAAACTCAGCAAATGAGCGTTCTTTATATCTTGGTACGACATGCATATGATAATGTGTTAACTCGTTAAATACTCCACCATTTTGACAAACTGTAACTCCGTCAGGTTTATATACTATCCTAATCGCTTTTGCAATAAGCTTAGAAGCATCCATAACGGATTTTGCTACAACATCATTTAATTCATCTACTTCTACAACATGCTGCTTTGGCACAATTAAAGTATGACCTGGATAGAAAGGTTCATGATCTAAAAAACATGTTACATAGTCATCTTCATATACTTTATATATTTTTTCCTCTTCGTTTGCTAATTTACACCCTAAACATTCCATCATACTTTCCCCTCTCTCTAAAACAGAAAAACGTGAGAGCCGTACTCTCACGTTTTTCTGTTTTACTTTATTAGTTCAATTGTTTCCGTAACTTGTATACTATCTTTCACCGATTGAACAACCGTACAATTTTTCACTGCAAGTTGCAGTGCCTTGTCCAACTGCTCTTCTGTAATGTTTTGTGCTTTAATTTTATAGTGCAAATGAACACTTTCAACTGGTTTTGATAAAGCTTCACTTCTACCAATTTCCGTTTCAATTGTAAACGTATCGTATGTAATACGTTTCTTTTCTAAAATTGTTCGAAAGACAATTGCACTACATCCTGCGATAGAAGAAACGAGTAATTGTAACGGTGAATACCCGTTTTCTTTTCCAATCGCTAATTGACCATACGATAAATCTGCCTCAATATCATCGTGTTTGATTGTTAGTTTCATTAGTTGTCTCCACCTTCATCGGTTTCTGCCGTTTCTTATTTATATAATAATATATGTAGCAGAAAATGATAAATGGAATACCACAATATAATGCCATTCTTTGTTCTGGAATAAACGCTAAACTAATAACAACGATACTATTTGTAATTAAAGCCAAAATTGGAACGATTGGGTATAGTGGTGTTCTATACTTTAAGTCCTCTAACTTTCCTCCGCCTTTTATATACTGACTTCTAAAGCGAAGTTGCGATAAAGCAATAATAATCCAACTTGAAACAGCCGATAAACCAGCTATAGATAATAAGTACATGTATACTGTATCTTCTGCAAGGAAGCTTGTTAATAAAGATAACGCAGCTACAGCAATTGTTACAACTAACGCTGTAATTGGAATACCACGTTTATTTACTTTCTGGAAAGACTTTGGTGCCATTCCTTCATTTGCAAGTGACCATAGTATACGAGTTGCCGCATATAATCCTGAATTCGCTACAGATAGTAACGCTGTAATAATAACGAAGTTCATAATATCAGCTGCATACGGAATACCGATTTTATCAAATACGACTACGAATGGACTTTCAATTACGCCAGCTTCTTTCCAAGAAATTAACCCTACTAAAATCGTCATTGTTAAAATGAAGAATAACATAATGCGCCATACTGTATTACGGATCGCGCGTGGAATTGTTTTTTCTGGATTTTCACTTTCTCCCGCTGCAATCCCGATTAACTCTGTTCCTTGGAACGAGAAGTTAACTGTAATCATCGTAAGTAATACGGCAGCTAGTCCATTCGGGAATAATCCACCATCGCTTACAAAGTTAGAAAAAAGAGGTGCTGCTTCTTTTCCGTCATATGATATAAACCCTAATAATGCACTACCACCAAGAACAACAAAGGCAAGAATGGTAACTACTTTAATACTAGAGAACCAAAATTCTAATTCAGCATAACTTTTCGCCGAAATTGCGTTTGACGCATATAAAATAATGCCGAATACGAGACACCATACCCAAACATCAACATTCGGAAACCATCTTTTCATCATTAAACCGATTGACGTTAATTCTAGTCCTACTGTTACTGCCCAGCCAAGCCAATATAGCCAGCCAATCATAAAGCCCGTTCCTGGCCCAATAAACTTCGTCGCATACTTTTGGAAAGAACCTGAAACTGGCATCGCTACCGTTAACTCTCCAAGACAAAGCATTGTTAAATACATAATAAATCCGCCCACTAAATAGGAAAGGATGGCTCCCCCTGGTCCAGCCTGATTAATGGTGTAACCTGAACCTAAGAAAAAACCAGTCCCGATTACACCACCTAGTGCAATCATAAATAAATGTCTACTCTTCATCGTACGATGTAATTTCTCATTCGTTGGTTGCTGCATCTAAATCCTCCCCCTACAAATACCCCTATATCTTGTTAAAATTTTCTGATAATAAAAATATACACGAAAGCGATTACATTTTCTATATAAAATTAAAACTTTTCTGATAAAATAATATAAAAAATCGAATTATCGCGAGATTAAGATTATAATTAAAGGAAAATAAGGAGAAACAAGGAAAAACCTTTACAGATATTGTAAAGGTTAACGGAGTTCTAATCTTCTCGATAAAATTGATAAACTATAATTTACGATAAAGTACATACAAGCTACTACCATAAACGTTGGAATCATATAATTTACATTTTGCCCGCTAATAATTTGAGCATTATGCATAAGCTCTGGCAGTGATATAACAACTGCTAATGCTGTATCTTTCAGCAATGAAATAAACTGACTAACAAGCGGTGGAACCATTCTTCTTAACGCCTGTGGTAAAATGATATGCCAAAGCGCTTGAACATACGTTAATCCCGAAGATCTTGCGGCCTCAATCTGTCCTTTTTCAATCGATAATAGACCACTTCGAACAATTTCAGATATCATTGCTGCTTCAAATATTGTTAAAGCAACAATTACAGCTGTTATAATTTCTAATTTCAAGCCTGCTTCTGGAAGTGCAAAATACGTGAAAAATATAATTAATAGTAGTGGTAAGTTTCGAATTACTTCAACGATAATTCCTAATACTTGTGAGACGACAGGTATTTTCATGTAGCGCAATATCCCTACTACACTACCAATAATAAAGCTAAGTACAATTGCTATGAGCGCTACCTCTAGTGTTATAAGTAATCCTTTTAATAGAAACAGAATATGATCACCTGTTATTGCTCCCTTAAAATCCATTTACACCGCCTCCTTTGCTAAGCGTTTTTCTAAATAACGCACTAGCATACTGAGCGGAATTGTTAATATTAAATAAAACATTCCGACAAATATATACACATCGAACGTAACAAATGTCTTCGTTGAAATTAAGTCTCCTTGATACATTAAATCAGCTCCAGCGATAATTCCAAGTATGGAAGAGTTTTTTACTAAATTTAAAAATTGATTTCCTAGAGGAGGGATTACGATTTTCATCGCTTGAGGTAAAACAACATGGTACATTGCTTGCATATACGTCAATCCTGAAGAACGCGCTGCTTCCATCTGACCTTTCGCGACTGATAAAATACCAGCGCGAATAACCTCTGCAATAAACGCTGCAGTATATACCGTAAGCGTAACTGTCCCTGCTACAAAACCATTTAAAGTAATTCCTATTACAGGTAAAGCGAAATAAAATATAAATGCAATTAATACGAGTGGAATATTTCTTACAAATTCTACAAAAGTTGCTCCCAACCAATTTAAAATGCGAATCGGTGCAATGCGCATTACCGCTAATATTATGCCTAAAATAAAGCTGCCTATTAATGCGATTACACTAGACATCACTGTATATTTAAATCCTTCTAAATACATATCAATGTTATTCGTTAATATAGAAAAATCAGGCACATATTCTCCCCTCTTTCTTTAGAAGAAGAGGATGAGTACTCTCATCCTCTCACTTTTACTATTTATCACTTTACTTCTCTGGTTTTTGCCCAATCCATTTCTCATATAATTTGTCATACTCTCCGCTTGCTTTCATGTCTTTAATTAAGCTATTAATCTCTTTCGTTAAATCATCTGCACCTTTTTGCACTGCAATTCCGTACGGCTCATCCGTGAAAATTTTCCCTACAACTTCATAATTCGAATCTTGTTTTGCCATGCCGTAAAGAATTGCATTATCTGTCGTTAAAACATCACCTTTTCCTGCTTTTAACGCCGTAAATGCCTCACTGTAATTTTCAAATTCTAATACAGTCGCTTCCGGTGACTTTTGACGAATATTATTTGTAGATGTTGAACCTTTGACAGCTAACACTTTCACGCCCTTTTTCACATCATCAATACTTTTAATATCGCTCCCTTTTTTCACAAGTAACGATTGTCCTGCTTTAAAATATACATCTGAAAAATCCACTTCTTTTTTACGTTCTTCTGTAATTGTCATTGTTGCGATAATTGCATCAATATCACCGTTTTTCAATAGTGGAATACGCGTTTTAGACGTTACTTCTTTTAACTCTAACTTCTTTTCATCTCCAAGAATTTTTTTCGCAAGCGCCTTTGCAACATCAACATCGAACCCTTCTACTTGCCCTGTTGAAGGGTTTTTCAATCCGAATAAGTTCGTATCATTCTTCACTCCAACTACTAATTTCCCGCGCTTCTTAATTTGCTCAATGGCCCCGCCTTGCTTCGTATTCGTTTCTTTTGCCTCATCTTTTTTACTTCCGCACCCGGCAACGACAAGTACGAATAAACAGGAAAATACGATTAACGTAAACAACTTTTTCATTTTAAGCATAAAACTCCTCCTTTAATGGTTTAACACTCGGCTTAAAAATAGACGCGCTCTTTCTTGTTCAGGACTTGCAAAAAATTGCGCCGGTGTTGTATCCTCAATGATTTTGCCATCATCCATAAATAAAATCCGATCAGCTACCTCCCGCGCGAATCCCATCTCATGCGTGACAACAACCATCGTCATCCCTTCTTTAGCTAGCGTTTTCATAACATCAAGTACTTCCCCAATCATCTCTGGATCAAGAGCAGACGTAGGCTCATCGAATAACATAATTTCCGGCTGCATTGCGAGCCCTCTAGCAATTGCTACCCTTTGCTGTTGTCCTCCAGATAATTGATGCGGGTATACACTAGCCTTCTCCGGGATTCCTACTTTCTCTAAATAAAACATTGCCGTTTTCTCAGCTTCCTCTTTTGAAACTTTATTTACTTTAATAGGTGCTAGTGTAATATTTTGAAGAACCGTTTTATGTGGATATAAATAAAAATGTTGAAAGACCATTCCGATATTTCGGCGTAATTCATTCATATCTGTTTTGGCATTGTGTACCTCCGTATTTTGTACAATTAACTCTCCATCTGTAATTGTCTCTAGCTGATTTATACACCGAAGCAACGTGCTTTTTCCTGATCCTGAAGGCCCAACAACTACTACCACTTCACCTTTCTTCACTTGCACATTAATATCTTTTAATACTTGAAAATTGCCATAATATTTATTTACATTACGAAACTCTATCAACATACTCCCCCCTTCCACTAACAAAGCATGTACATTCTTTTTATATTCAAAAATAGGCAAAAAAATAACTGCCCGCTTCATTTTGCTCATAAAAAAAGCAAAGGGATTTTCCCTTTGCTTTTTCATTTCTATTCGATTAAGATACTTCTTCTTTCTTATCTTTTCTGTATTCATGCTCCCAGAAATCAGCATTTTTAATGCCTAATGGCCCTGGATCGAATACTGGATCTTTTCCTTCTTTTTTCTGCTTTTCATAATCCTTTAATGCGACTAATGCAGGTTTTTGTAATAGTAAAATCGCAATGATATTTACCCACGCCATAATTCCTACACCGATATCACCTAAAGCCCAAGCTGTTGCTGCTGTTTTTATACAACCGTAGAATACAGCTCCTAAGAATACAAACTTTAGTACCATGGACATCCAAGGACGGTCTTTATCACGATTTAAGTACGCGATATTCGTTTCTGCAATGTAGTAATATGCCATAATTGTTGTAAAGGCAAAGAATAGTAACGAGATTGCAACGAAACCGTTTCCAAATCCAGGGAAAACAGATTCTACTGCTGCCTGTGTATATCCCGGTCCTGGTTGAGCACCATTTAATTTATTTACGATAAAGTTTTTTCCGCTTGCATCAAATACGTTATACATGCCTGTAATAATCATCATAAATGCTGTTGCTGAACAAACAAATAATGTATCAATGTAAACGGAAAATGCTTGCACTAAACCTTGCTTAGCTGGATGCGATACTTCAGCAGCTGCTGCTGCATGTGGTCCAGTTCCTTGCCCTGCTTCATTGGAATAAATGCCTCGTTTTACTCCCCAAGAAATTGCTAAACCGATAATACCACCGAAAGCCGCTTCTAATGCAAAAGCACTTCTTATAATTAACATAAATGCTTCTGGCAATTTTTCAATATTCATAGCAACAATAACGCAAGCTACTAAAATATAACCAACTGCCATAAACGGTACGACAACTTGTGCAACGTTAACAATTCGCTTTACTCCACCGAAGATGATAAGAGCTAATACAACAACTAATAAAGCGCCTGATAATGTAGTGTTAATTCCAAAAGCCGTTTCTAAACTTACAGCAATACTATTTGCTTGCACACCTGGTAGTAAAAGCCCCGTTGCAAGAATTGTCGCTGCAACAAATACTAATGCATACCATTTCACACCTAGACCTTTTTCAATGTAATAAGCAGGTCCACCGCGAAACTGTCCTTGATGTTTCGTCTTATATATTTGTGCGAGTGTAGATTCTACATAAGCTGATCCTGCTCCTAAAAAGGCTACTGCCCACATCCAAAATACAGCTCCTGGTCCACCGAAGGCAACCGCTGTTGCTACCCCAGCTATATTCCCTGTCCCAACACGCCCTGATAATGAAAGTGCTAACGCTTGGAACGAAGAAACACCAGCCTCTGATTTTTCTCCTTGAAATGTCAGTTTCACCATTTCTCCTACATGTCTTACTTGTAAAAACTTCGTTCGAATAGAAAAATATAAACCTACTCCTAAACATAAATAAACAAGTGCTGGACTCCAAACAATATTATTTAACCAATTTACGAAAGCTTCCAACATTCCCCCTCCTTCTTTATAAAGAATATTCAGAATATATATAAAATTATAAGTGTATACCGAATCTAGGACAATATTATTTTAATAAAGTAAACATATTTTTGTATAAAAAAACAAAGTATATATTTATTTTATATACTTTGTTTTGAACAAAATGTATTATATATTCACAATTGCTTCTCTTTTTATAATTCTTTCGTATAGCTCTTCTGATAAATTCCGGAAGTGAACTGGCATATCTTTCCCTTTAAACTTCTTTTGAAGCGTGCCATATAAACCTATATCACGTAAACGTAAAAATAGCGGTAACGATTCATACCAACTATCCGCCAGCCTGTGCTCATACTCATACCCTTTTCGTAACACTTGTAGCTGTTTACGAGCAAAATCTGTCTTCTCTTCCGCTGTCCACGGTGTAAATAGAACAGAGTAATAGAGAACCATCGCTAAATCATGTATAAAGTAATTATAAGCCGCATCATCAAAATCAAAGATTGTTAGCTCTTTACCATCATAATGAAAATTACCTGGATGAATATCACCATGCATAAGACCAAACGTTTCTCTTTCAATTGGAAGGGCCTTTATCTCATCCATTAATACCGCTGCAATCTTTTTCACTTGATCATCTTCTAATTCATTAACAATTCCACTCTCGTCTTCTTCCCACGTATCACGATAGTCTGTTTTAGGATAGTTCATTGTTAGGCGATGTAGTTGCCCAATCGCTTTTCCCCATGCCTCAAAGAGAGGCTGGCCCCAATAAGGCGATCCTTCTCCTTTTACTTGCTCACCTTGTGCATATGTAAATAAGGAAGCGAAAAAGAAAGTTTCATCCTCTGCTCCAATTTCTTCTACAAGATTTTGAGACGTTGAATAAAGAGGCCCCGCTACCTTTGCCCCATGCTCTGCAACATATCGTAAAAAATCTAGTTCAGCTTCGACTTCTTTTTTTGAACGATGAGAAGAGTGGGTTAAACGTAATACGTAATCTTCGTCACGATCGCCCTTCGCCTTAAAAATATAATTTTCAAAATCTCCAAGTGGCTTTTCTTCCACTGTTACATGAAACAAGCTCGCTGCTCTTTTTAAAACTTCTTTTGTAAAAACACGTTCTACAGCTATTTCCATATGTATCCCTCCTATATATCTTCTTAATTCGACACAAATGTGAGAAGTACTGCTATGAAATTAAATAATGCATGGGCAATCATAGCCGATAAAATAGAATTTGTTTTCTCATATAACCACGCAAATACTACTCTACTTAAAAAATTTACTGGTAATGTGTTGTATGTTGGAATATGAACAACAGTAAATATTATAGAACTTATAAGCACTCCACCCCATATACCATATCTATCACGAAAAAATGTATAAAAAACACCGCGATATAAAATTTCTTCGTAGATTGGCGATATAACTACTGCTCCAATTACCGCGATACAGAACGAATATATTGATTTATCATTTTGGACCGTCTCCGTTTTACTATTTTCAAAAGAAATCCCCATCTTCTCCATTATCATTAATACAGCAATACTAACTACAATTAAGGCAATCAATACTATAACTGTCCATAAAAAATCTTTCCATGAAAGCTTTCGAATTCCAATATCTTTCCAAGATAGTTCATATCTTTTTATACAAAAAAGATAAACTACAGTAGTAAATATCACTGCCATTATAAATCCCATTAATACTCCAGCATATAATGAGTTCCCTATTATTTTTAAAGCATATTCATAAAAAAAGCTTCAACTGTTACTGGGACAATAAGAAATACGAAAACTAATAAAGTGAAACTTTAATCAGTGGGGGTTTTCTTCATCCCCCACTGATTATTAGTTGAACCAATCGGACTTTTATGGGCAGTTGATCCCCCAACTAACTTCTGTGCTTTCGCTGAATTTTGAGGTGGGGGGTCTTACTGCCCATTAAAGCGGGATAAATATAAAATTTCTTTCCATCCCCACATATGCCTCAAAGTCATCTATATCATCCCCTATATCTTATTTTCTATAGTATAAAAGATGACGTAACGTAACTTTCAAGCTACTTTTTCAAAAATAATCCAAGCATAAATCTCTCACAAAAAGAAAAATTTAACAGAGGTAACTTTATTCTAAAAGAGGTGGAAATTATGACAGAGTAAAAAGGACAACAAAAGAGTAAAAACCAAAAGCATATGTTTCCATCACTTCTATATATCCTCTATTCAATTCACCATACATATTAGAAGTACTGCTATGAATACTATAAAAAATCTAAAAACAAAAAAGGTTGATTCACAAAATCAACCTTTACACTATTAAAATTTTTATTTATCAATTCTTCATCAATTGATTCTCGTATATAACATTTATTTTTATTTTTCTTCACCTTTTGTCTGCATTGAATTGAAAGTCCAATTTAATTTTAATGAATCTCCTTGAAATATATTTTGCTCTTCATCGTTATCTACAAATGTGAACATTACGTAGAAAGTATCATCATCACCAGGAGCAAGTCCATTTCCTTCTCTGTCTACTACACCTTTTTGTACAAGATCAGGAATACTTCCGTTTTGCGTAGCTACCTTTAATTCAGATAATGTAGTAGACCATACTGGAACTTCATTTTTATCCAAATTCCACAAGAAATCAACACGGATATGATCACCAAAATCAGCATTTCCATTATCTCCTTTATCATCGATTACACTGTAATCTGTCAGGAGTTTCACATCTCCTATTGCCAAGGTTCCTTTGTTAATTAATTGAAAACCGCGCTCCATTTCATCACCTGGTTTCAGATTGTCGACATTAATAACAACTTCAGGATTCACACTCAAATCTAAAGTACCCGCTGCAAACGTGTTTTGTGATACTTCCTTATCACTAAAATACGCATATGTTCCTCCGCCAATTAAAGATAAGCCCAGCGCTGCAGTTATGACACCCATACCAAGTTTTTTCTTCATGCCCATTTGACAAGTCCCCCTATTTTTAAAGTTCAAACTACAAACCTTATTTCCATCCCACAAACAATAATAATTAAACAACTACCTTGTCCCATAACGAAAGCGAACTTAGTTTAAACTAATTACTTCATGTACCCAAACGACTATTACTTTTAAAATAACCGGTAATGTTACCGTAAATCATTACCGGTTATTTGTTAGCCAATCTCATTTCATTTACTATTCATTATCTGATTGCATTATTTACTCTAGAAGTTTGCCACTTATTTTTTGGGTTCTAAGCCAATAGAGCGTAAGATTTTATCTAATGTCACTGGCCCTACATTTTCTTTTGGTTTCTGATTTTCTTTAGCCTCTGGCCCCTTTTTCAAGAAGTTTTTCTCGATAAAACGAATATCTGTTTCATCTACAACACCATCTTGATTTATATCTCCATCTTTTACAGATACTTTTCCTTTTCCATACGATAAAGCTGCTATTCTAGCATCTTGAATATCTACCATTTTATCGCCGTTTACATCACCTGCAAGGTTATCATCCATGTCAGCTCTAAAGTTTTGTCCCACTAATTCACCGTCTTGCATCTTCCCTATTTTTGTTGTTAATTTACTATTTAAATGACCTGGCATTTCTACGAAAATGTCATATTCTTTATCGCTTACTGGAACACTATGAATCTCAAATTGCCCATTTTCATTAATCGTTCCTGTATATTTCTTTCCATCCTTGCCAACTGCGTACACTTTTGCTCCTAGTTTTGTATAGTCTTTCTTACCTAAATACCCCTCTTCATTCAAGAAAGCTTCCGGACCAATATATCCTGTAACCGTTGAATGTTTTGACACAATAGCAAAAGGTTTATCTTTAAACACAGGAATCTCATTGCCTTCTGTTGCACCAACTTTTGTATAAGAGAACTTATCTACTCCAAATGCAGTTAAATCATTAAAGTATTCATCGCTCGTCATCTCGAATGTAACATCTAAAAATGGTGTATCTCCATCTAATCCTTTAAATTCTTTTCCTTCCAATGAAGCGCCAACTTTCACCTTGTTTTCCCAAGTTCCTTCTTCACTTATCTTCGGATCCTCTAATTTAAGGTTCAGTCCATGTTGCTTTACATATTCCGTAAGTGCTGGGTTTGGTTTCACATCTGTAAATTTAAAGAGCTGCTTGTAATAAGGAATTTCAAATGTACCTGACATAAGCTGTTTTACATTATTAAGATTCAAAGTTAACGTAATTTTTTCACCTAATTTGATTTTATCTTTGTCATAACTTGGAACAGCGTATTCTGTCCCTTCTTTTACAAAGACATAATCTTTATATCCAGTTGCCATATTGCCTGCAGTGGCAAGGTCATATCCAAATAATTTTAAATTTAACGGCTCATTTATTTCCTCTGGAAGTACTCCAAATTTAAAATCACCATTTGCTTGAATTGTATTCAACCAACCTGATGGGAAGGCTGAGTTTTGATAATATACAATTTGATTCGCTTTTTGATCATACTGCAAGCCTTTTGCCTTTAATGCATCTACTGTAGAATCATAAATATTACCATGCACCCATAATGCACGTTGGCCGTCTTCTTCTTTAAACATGGAATCATTGACTTCGTGTATACCAGGTTGTACATCCTTAAATTTCATTTCAGGTATTACATTATCAATGATTATGCTATCGCCTTTTGTATACGATTTCCCTTCTTTATCATATCCAACGAAGTTCAATTCGTAATCTCCATCAGGCAACATAACAGGTTTATCCCCAATTGGATGAGCTGGATCTCCTGTGAACGGAAGTACATACCCTCCCATACCAGAAAACATCATATACTCAACATTTGGTGTTAGACTACTTGCATTAAGTGTACCAACGACTCCTAATGCCTTCCCTGTCTTTCGGTCCTTCACAACTGCATCAATGGTTTCAAGAGGACTATTTAATTTAAATGTCAAAGGCGAACTAGGTCTTTCCATAAATGGATGGAATTTAGATGCATCTGTTGCCATTGCGTCTCTCAGCAAATCTACAGATTCAATCCCTTTTTCTGTGAACTTCACTGCAAATGGCACTTGATATACTTCTTTTTCATTGTTTTTATTTGAAATATGAATATATCCCTCATATCTACCGAATTCAGCATTTTCTGGGATGATAATTTCAGGGCTAATTTCACCTGATGTACCAGGAGCTACTTTAATAGAATCTTGTACGTTCAGCTTCACACCATTCTTCGCTGCATCTTGCACACCTACACTTGTAGGTGAAAACTCTACTTCTAATTTAAACTCTTTCCCATCTGTTTTACTGCTGTTCTTAATTAACACTTTTCGACTATCTTTAATAGGGCCATTTCCAAGTTGATTTTTATACCCGAATGCAATAGAACCTGTTTTTTCTTCAATTTCTACTTCTTCATCATTTACAACGTTTGATGTTTTATCAATAACCTCGATAGCTGTATCTGCATGAACCGCACGATACGCATCAATTCGACCTGATCCTACTTCAAATACAGAACGCTCTTCTTTCAAGTCAACCGCGGTATTCATAAGCGCTTCTTTTACTTCAAATGGACTATAGTTTGGATGTTCTTGTAAAATGAGTGCCGCAACCCCTGCAGTATGAGGAGTTGCCATAGATGTGCCTGACATACGTCCATACGCTACTGGATAATTTTCTCCATCCTTTGGATCATTAATATATTCAGGAACAGTTGAGAAGATAGACACACCTGGTGCTACAATATCCGGTTTAATATCATCTGTTTTCGTTGCAGGACCACGGGAGCTGAAATCAGCTAAGTGATCTCCCTCTGTTTTTATATTACTAAGTTCTCCGAACGCTAACGACATATCTCCTTGTACAGCTTTTGCTTGTAATTTCTCACCATCTACTTTTGTTAAGCGGAACGATGGAATAGATGATGTACTTTCTCCAAGATAACTTGTAATTTCCCCATCTACATTGTTATATACAATTACTGCTTTTGCGCCTGCTTCCTTAGCATTTTTAATTTTTTCATCAAATGTAATATCACCGCGTTGGATAAGAGCTAACTTCCCTTTTATATCTTTCCCTGTAAAATCACCTGATTTCCCAAGCCCTGCATATACAACCGATAAGGATTGTCCTTTCAAATCTTCAATCTTATCAGTAAAGCTTTTTCCAAGTAGCATCATCTTATCTACATGTACATCACCTGCATCAGCGGAAAACGTTGGAATAGTCATTGCAGCATCACTGGCTCCCACTGTAATGGGAAGTGCTGCTGCACTAGGTGATCCAATGGTACCTTCTTCCGGACCACTATTACCAGCTGCTACTACTGTAACAACACCAGCTAACATCGCATTGTTCACTGCGACAGAAGTAGGATATAAAGGATCATTAATAGACGCTCCTAGTGATAAATTGATAACATCCATATCGTCTTTCACTGCTTTATCAATTGCAGCCAGGATACCACTTGTTTGACCACTTCCATACGGCCCCAATACACGATATGAATATAAATCTACATCTGGAGCAACGCCCTTAACCGCATAATCTACATTATTCTTTTTGTCTGCAGAAATTGTCCCAGCTACATGAGTACCATGGGATGTATAATATGCACTTCCCTCATAAATCTCAGGATATCCTCCAGAATTTTGCCAATCCTTATACGTTGTTTCCATTGGATCAGCATCATTATTAACAAAGTCCCATCCTTTTATGGAGTTCGGATCTATTTTGCTTGGATCCTCACCTTGTTTTGCACGATATCCTTTATATGCATCTTTTAAATCTGGGTGGTTGTAATCAATACCTGTGTCCAGTACACCTACCTTAATTCCTTTACCTGTTATTTTTTCATCATGTAGCTTGTCCACACCAATTTGCGGTACACTATCTGCCATTTTTGGCTCGATACCTGCCTTAGATGTTTCTTTCGGCAAATCAATTTTGACCTCACGATCTTCCCATACACGCTTAACAATACCAGTACGAACCAAGTCTTCAATCATATTTGCTGGTAACGACATTGCTACACCATTAAAAGCATTCTTATATTCTCTTGTTATTTTTGTAGATTTTAAATTTGTACCTTTATCTTTATTTTTTTGAAGCTGTTCAAGCTCTGCTTTAAACCCTTTATGTGATGCCTCTACCTTTTGCTCCGCATTTGAAAGAGCTAACTTTTTTCCTTTAGCGGCTTGTTTTAATACCTCAATTTTGCTAGGTGCTTGCTTAAATTCTATAATTACATTCACATTATTAGGGCTTGCTGTATTTATACCTGGTGAAATAACAAAACCCGGTTTTGTATCTAACGTTTTCAAAGCATTACGTTGTTCCTTTGTAAGACCTTTCAATACAGCATTTGCATCATCAATCCCAGTTAAAGTAGATGTATTTACCTCTTCCGCTAATACGTTATATGGAATCCCTTGAGACAATAACATTCCAGCTGTTAACGTTCCAATAAGAATCTTTCCAAATTTCCCTCGTTTCATATTGCATCTCCCCATTTTTAATATTATTTTTTGAAACAAATTGATTCTTAAATCCCCATTTAGCATTGGAAACTCTAGTAATCTTAATCTTTTGTATCATGAAAGATTTCCAATACTACTACCATCCCCATACCTCATATAGCTAAACTCACTCTACTCTTTCTATAAGGGCCCCCCATCATTTATTTCCAACAAAATATTTTTACAAAATGAATTATTAACAAGGTTAAAATGTAATTCTATTTTTATTATTCCACATTTAGATTATTCTGAAAATTAAACAAAAGGAGTATCTTTTCTCTAAGGATTCTATGCCTACATAGTACAAAAGAACTATCTTGTCCTTTATTCTTTGTGATACAGAATAAAGCAACACGATAGTTCTTTGAAAGATTTCTTATTTAATCTAGCGGAACCAATTGATTTCGAACTGCATAAATCACTGCCTGCGATCGACTTTTCACATTTAGTTTTTTAAAAATTTTATTGATGTGAATTTTAACTGTTTTATCACTAATATATAGAACTTCAGCAATTTCTTTATTACTAAGTCCTTTTACTAATTCAAAAAGAATTTCCTTTTCACGTTCCGTCAGTTCATTTTCATTTGATTCTACTTTCATTTTTTGCTGATGATATGTAATCAATTTTTTAGTCATACGCGGATGAATAACAGAATCGCCTCGATATAACATTCGAATCGCTGCTACTACCTGCTCCGATGATGAATCCTTCAATAAATAACCATCAGCACCAGCCTGAAGTGCGTCCATTAAATACTCATCATGCTCATACATTGTAAACACAAGTACTCGGCAATTCGGATATTTTTTTTTCACTAACTCTGTAGCTTCAATTCCATTTTTCCCTGGAAGATTAATATCCATCAAAATACAATCTGGTCCACATTCTTCTACTTTTCCCAATACTCCATCCCCAGAGCTAGCTTCTCCAACCACTTTCATATCAGATTCATCCTCTAGTATGCTCCGAATTGCGTCCCGTAAAAAAGCATGATCATCTACTACTAATATTTTAATCATTTTACGCACCCCTTGTTTGTGAATCTGGAATTAACAGTGTAATTTCTGTCCCTCTCCCTACAGAACTATCAATCTGTAAAGTAGCCCCTAATTGTTCAGCTTGTTCATTCATATGTAATATACCATAATGTGGCTCATTCTTCGTTTTAATCATAGACTCAAATAATGAAAAACCAACTCCATTATCCTTAACCCTTAAAAGCACGTGCTCACTTTGATAGCTAAGTAAAACATCAGTCTTTTCTGCTTTTGCATGTTTTACAATATTTTGCAAACTCTCTTGTAATGTATCAAAAATAACCCTTTCTTTTGGAAAACTAAGCGCACGTGCATGACCTCTTTCATGATATGTAATATCTAGTTCGTATTCTTGTTTTAAAGATTTTATTTTACTCGCTATCGCCTGCTTAAGTCCTAATTGTTGTGTGGGATATGGTTTTAGAGCATAAATAGAATAGCGGACTTCTCCTAAGCTTCTTCTTAAATCTTTTATACTTTTCTCTACTACTTGCTGCATATCTATTGGTTTATCACGGTATTTTTTCTGCGCGGATTCTAGTTGAAATATCACCCCGGCTAATGTTTGCGCAATACCATCGTGAATTTCTCTTGCGATTCTATTTCTTTCTTCTAAAATCATTCTTTTTTCCTGCTCAGAAATCAATATCCTTGTTTTAACTACGTTAGCTAATTGGTTAGAAAACGTAGCTAACGACTGTACATCTTCCGGAAAAAAACCTGCAGTTCTACTTTTTCCTGCAACAAACATTCCGACTAGTTCACCATTTACAATAAGAGGAAAATATACAAGTGAGCGTATGACACTATCAAATATTTCATCTTTAGGAGCCGTACCAATTTTCCAATCATTAAATACTAGATTTTTAGAAAGTTCCTCAAACGCCTTTGTTTTTTCTGAATCGTCAGAAATATGAGGGCGGACTTTTCCATCTTTTAATAGAATATTCCAGTTCCCATCATCTTTTGTCCATATTACATATGCTTGTATGCCGAAAAAACCTTTAAGTGCTTGTTTAATATGCTTCAAGTTTCCTCCGGTTAGTCCTCGACTAATTTCGGTCGTAATAAGAAATAATTCATATAATCGTTCCTTCTCCATCCTTATCCGTACAGAAAAAGAACTAATAATTGAAGCTGCTACAAGTGGGAAAAAGAAAAACAGTACTGTAACCTCGTTTACTTCCACACTATATGTACTAATTAATACATGCATCAGTGCTGCATAAGAGAAACCAAAAGTTTCGCAAAGAAATACAGTTACAGTTTTTTTATACCACTGATAGATTGAATATGGTTGCGGAAGGAGTATCATTAACAAATCGTAAAAGCGGTTGTTGAAAAAACAAAAAAACACGCAAAATAATAACAAAGATATTAAATTTTCATATAGAACTGACATATCTATCTTGTTAATTAATAAAGACATACATTTATTTAAAAACCATTGGGCCAAGATCAAACTAAGCGCATGCTGAGTACTATTAAATAACATTCTTTGTAGCGGCGACCGACGATGCAGGTGAATAATTAGTGTTACGAGTACAATAGCAATAATAGTTATATGGATTCCAAACTGCCAACTCATAGCGTAAATTATCGGAAAGGTAAGCGAGCTAGTTCCTCTCCAAAATCGTACAGGAAAATACTCTGCAATCCCCATAAATATTAATAACAATATTAATATCGTTGGATAAGAAGGAATTTTAATTTCAAGTAAAGATATAGTTATAGTAATCAAACCAAGAAAAGAAATAAAATAAAGATAAGAACTCGCAATCTTTTCTCTCATAAAGATAGAATTTACATCCTTCAAAACAACCCCTTCTTCCTTTATAAAATTTCATTTTCTCTATTATCCAATAAAAAACCGGCACTGGCAAAATGGAAGAACCTCCACTAGCCAATCACCGGCTGTGTACTGTACCTAAAAAGGCAAGACACAATACTAGTATTATAAATCGCTTTTCATAAATTTCCTATTCATCGAATGATGTAATTATGCATACCGCTAGTTTTACCACCTTATAGTACAAAAGATATATATTAATATCGCAAATATACTCTTTCTTTCCATCCCCCTACTTTTTCTAAATAACCCAAGCATAAATTTCTCACAAAAAGCAAAAATTAACAGGAGCGACTTTATTCTAATAGAGGTGGAAATTATGACTGAACAGAAAAATTCACAACAAAATAATAGCAAAAAACATATGTTTCCATCACTTCTGGAAAATATGAATTACATTGAAAATAAGCTCTGTCACTCAGATGATATAAAAAAATTAGATGTCCCTTTTCAAAATGGAAAAGGAATAATCATATATATTGAATCTTTAGCAGATCCAAATCTAATTCATCAATTAGCTCTTGAGCCATTATTAACGCGTTCGGATTTATCTTTAGATAAAGCTTTTTCTACGTTAAATATGAAAAAAGAAACGAATTTAAATTATGGGATACAACTTTTATTACAAGGTAAATCCTTATATTTTCATGAACACGTCGACAGTTTTTGTATTTTCGAAACAGCTTTATCTTTAAAGAGAGATATAGCAGAGCCTGATAATGAAGGAGTTGTGCGTGGTCCACATACTGGTTTGGTAGAGGATCTAGCAACTAATTTAACCTCTATTCGTAAACTCATTAAGAGTCCAAATTTAGTTGTTAAGTATTTTACACTCGGTGAAGAAATGCACACGAAAGTGGCAATTGCTTATATGCAAAATATAGCGAATGACGATTTAGTTACAGAAGTGAAAAGAAGATTAGGAACGATTAAAACGGATGCACTTATGCCACCAGGATACATACAAGAATTTATAGAGGATACATCTTTCTCGCCATTTCCGCAGCAATTAAATACAGAGCGTCCAGATAGAACTGTTGCTAATTTAATGGAAGGGCGTGTTGCTATTTTATCTGACGGAGATCCAACAGCACTCATCGTACCAGTTACGTTATTCGCTTTTTATCAATCACCAGATGATTATAATAACCGCTGGATTGTCGGTTCTTTCGTCCGAATGATTCGCTTAGTAAGTTTTTTAATTGCCTTTCTCTTACCAGCTTTATATATTGCAACTGTCGCTTTTCATCCTGATGTGTTGCCGCTCGAACTCGTGTATACCATTAAATCTTCATTAGAGAAAGTACCGCTTCCTCCTATTTTTGAGGCTCTCTTAATGGAGTTAATTTTCGAGTTATTACGGGAAGCTGGTATTCGCTTGCCGAGCCGCGTTGGACAAACAATCGGTATCGTCGGCGGTTTAGTAATTGGTGATGCGATTGTAAAAGCTGGGCTCGTTTCTTATACGATGATCATCGTAGTAGCTTTAACTGCAATCTCATCTTTTCTCGTTCCATCGAATGATATGAGTTCAGCTGTTCGAATTCTGCGTTTTCCATTAATGCTCCTTGCTGCCATATTCGGATATGTTGGGATATCATTCGGCCTAATTATAACTTTCGTTCACTTATGTCAGCTTCATTCTTTTCATACACCATATCTTTCTCCTGTCGCACCAATGCGGATTAAAGATATGAAAGATTCTTTCGTAAGACTACCAATTTGGTCATTTTGGGAACGACCACATGATCCAAAACCGAAAAAAATGCAACGACAACATGTAACGAGAGAGGATGAGGACGGTGACAAACACGCAAAGTAAAATTTCGCTAGTTCAATTTACCTTTTTCGTTATTCAATGCCAAATTGGAGTGGGCATACTTTCTCTACCAAACCGCCTTCATCCGATTGCCAAAGGCGGTGGGTGGATTTCTGCACTCATCGCTGGGCTTGCGATTCAACTTATTATTTTACTTATGTGGCTTTTCTTAAAACGATTTCCTGATGCAGATATGTATGAAAGTGTTTGTATGTTATTTGGGAATAAATTTGGAAAACTATTAGGTTTTTCTTATGTTTTTTATTTTACCCTTATTGGTATGACGGTCATGTTGAATGCTTGTAACGTCATTAAAGTATGGGTTTTACACTCAACTCCGTGGTCTGCAATTCTCACATTATGTACAATAGCTTGTTGTTATGTAGCTTATAACACGTTTAAAGTCATCGTACGATTTTATGTCATGGCCTCTATTCTTATTATTCCAATGGCTCTTTTAATTGCCCTAGGACTTTCCCGAGCTGATTTTTCTTATATTTTTCCGATTACAGAAGCTGGATGGTGGAATATTATTCAAGCATCCAAAGAAACAATTACAGCTATGTATGGTTTTGAAATTATTCTTATCGCTTTCCCAAAAGTAAATGGGACTGCTGTAGCAAAACTAAAGGCAATTTCTATTGCTAATGGATTTGTAACTCTCTTTTATGCTTTTACTGTTTGGATTTGCTTTATCGTATTTAGTCCAAAGCAAGTTGAGCTTATTCCAGAACCAGTTGCTTACTTATTACGCTCTCTTCATATTGGAATTATAGACCGAACCGATTTACTATTCATACCAATTTGGATGATAACTGTCGTAGCTTCTATTGCTAGTTATTACTGTGCCGCCTCTATAGGAATTGGACATATATTCAATCTTGCTAATCATAAAAAGGCTGTTCCAATCGTTGGTATTATTGCTTTTAGTGTAGCCTTATTTATAGATACACCTGAAGAATTAAAAGTAATTTCAACTTTCACTGATAAGTTCACCTATATTTTCATCGTTGCCCTCCCTCTTTTATTTCTACTTTATTCTGTAATAAGAAAGAAGAAAGGAAAACAGTATGTTCAAAAAAAGAGTTAAATTACTTTTAATATTATGTACTAGTTCCCTCCTTTCTGGCTGTTGGGATCAAGAACCATTAAGGGAGGCAAGTTTAGCTTATAGCATTGGAGCTGATATTACGGAAGAGAATAAACTTCAGCAAACAATCGAGCTCGTAAAAAGTTCAAGCGGAGAGCAATCTTCATTTGAGAATGAAATATATTCAGCAACCGGGCATAACATAATGGATACAAGCGATGCCCTAAAAAAAAATGTGACTGGGAATATTCGCTATTTCAAATATGGTGTTCAATTACTCGGAACCAAAATTCTAAAAAAGGGTATACTCCCCTATTTAGATGTCAGCTTTCGAGACCCAACAAACCCAACTGCTTTAGTAAAACTTATTGCAGTAGATGGTGAATCATCGGAGATACTCAAAAAAAAGAAAATAGGAAATTTACTAATTGGAGATTTTCTAAACAAAAAAGTGAAAAGCTTAGAAGATATGAGTGTATTTCCAAAAGAAACCTTAGAAACAGCTGCTACAAAAATGTTAGATCCCGGTAAAGACTTTACCCTCCCTTCTATAAAAATAAAAGGAAAAGAAGTAGTTACAAACGGGTTAGCTTTATTTAACAATGATAAATTAACTGGGCATTTACCCTTGAAACAATCTGTTTTATTCGTATTATTAACTGGAAAAATGGGAAGAAATGCCCGTATAACCCAGAAACTTACTAGCGATGAATCAGAGAAGAAATCTGATTATTTAACAGTGGAAATTAGCGATCGAAAGTTAAAACGAGATTTAAAAATAACAACAGATAAAAAAGGAAATGTTTATGCTCACATTAAACTCCAATTAAAAGTTATAGCACTTGAATCTCCAAGAGATAATCTGTATACAATGGACGACAGAGAAAAGCTAAATAAGGAACTTTCTAAACAACTCACGAAAGAAGCGAAAAAAATAACACGCAAACTACAAAAAGCAAATTGTGATGCTTTCGGTATTGGAAGACATCTTATCGCTTATCATCCTGACTTATGGAAGAAAAAAAATTGGAATAAAGATTATGCAAAAGTAAAATTCAAACCTGAGGTAGAAGTAAGCATTTTATATAGTGGTGTCTTAAAATAAAAGGTTGTATGCCACGGCGGGCATACAACCTTTTTATTTCGCATATCGATAGACAATTGATTCATATGGTCTTAAGTTAAGTTTTGTAATATCCTTGCTGGAATCTTGATAATTCGACAGTATTACTTCTTGTTTCATTCCATCTAATTGAACATGGGCTGGTACTGAATACGTTATTTCTTCTCCGTAGAAGTTATTAATAACAAGCAACACTTCACTCTCTGTAGTACGAGTATATGCCCAAATTTTAGGATGATTTTCATCTAAAATAGCATATTCTCCTTCTGTAATTACATCATACGTTTTTCTAAGTTCTATTAACTTTTTATAATGGTAAAATACAGACTCTTTATCTTCTAGTGCCTTCTCCACATTTATTTCTTTAAAGTTTTCAGCCACTGAAATCCAAGGTGTACTTGTTGTAAAACCACTGTTCATTTCTTCATTCCACTGCATCGGCGTACGGGAGTTGTCACGAGATTTTTGTTTTAAAATCCCGATTATCTCTTCTTTTGATAATCCTTCTTCTCGCTTTATATCGTATATATTTAACGATTCTACATCGCGATATTGCTCGATGGATTCGAATTTAGGATTCGTCATACCGATTTCTTCGCCTTGATAAATGTAAGGTGTACCTTGCAACATATGCATAGCTGTCGCTAACATTTTTGCAGATTCATTTCGGTACTTTCGATCATCACCGAAGCGTGATACAATACGAGGCTGGTCATGATTACACCAGAATAATGCATTCCATCCTCCGCCCTTTTGCATTTCAATTTGCCAATTAGACATAATCTCTTTTAATTTAATGAAATCAAAATCTGCTTTCGTCCACTTGTCTCCATTCGGATAATCTACTTTTAAATGATGAAAACTAAACGTCATACTTAATTCATTGCGCTCTGGGTTTGAATATTTTATACAATTATCAATTGTCGTAGATGACATTTCTCCAACTGTAATTACATCTTTCCCTTCAAAAACATTTCGGTTCATCTCTTGTAAATATTCATGAACACGCGGACCATCTGTATAATATTTACGGCCATCGCTTGTCGCCGTACTTCCATCATCATTTAAGAACTGTTGATCTTTCGAAATTAAATTAATAACATCTAATCGGAATCCAGTTACCCCTTTATCTAGCCAAAAACGCATCATATCATATACTTCTTCACGAAGTTTTTCATTTTCCCAATTTAAATCAGCTTGTGTCTCATCAAATAGATGTAAAAAATATTGCTCTGTCTTCTCATCATATTTCCAAGCAGACCCGCCAAACTTAGATTGCCAATTATTTTTTTCATCACGCCAAATGTAATAATTACGATATGGACTATTTTTATCTTCCTTCGCTTCCTTAAACCACTTATGCTCCGTCGAACTATGATTTACAACGATATCCAGCATAATTTCAATGTTACGTGCCTTTGCTTCTTCTAAAAGCTCTTCAAACTCTTCCATCGTCCCGTAAGATGGATCAATGCTGTAGTAATCACTTACATCGTATCCATTATCATTTTGTGGTGATTGGTATATCGGTGTTAACCAAATATAATCTACTCCGAGTTCTTTTAAATAATCTAGTTTCTCTGTAACCCCTTTTATATCACCGGTTTCTTTATTGTAATAGCTATTAAAGCTCTTCGGATAAATTTGATAAACTACACTTTTATGCCAATCCTTCATGTTCAACTTCCTCCTACTTCTGTTTTACTCGTTTTGCAAATAACCACGTTAACGTAAATGGGATTACAACTGCAATAATCATTCCGACAATAAACATCGGAATCGATTTCGGAATGATAGAAATAAATGCTGGTAATCCGCCAATTCCGATAGCAGGTGCTAATACACCATTTAACGTAATAAATATAGCTGCAATAGCTGATCCTATAATCGCTGCATAGAACGGAAATTTATTTCGTAAGTTTACACCAAACATAGCTGGTTCTGTAATACCGAAATATGCTGAGATTGCTGATGTAGATGCCATGCTTTTATCATTTTGATTTTTAGAAATCCAGAACATCGCAAGTGCCGCACTACCTTGCGCAATGTTAGAAAGGGCAATCATTGGCCAAATGAATGTACCACCGTGCTGTGCAATTAATTGTAAGTCGATAGCAATAAACATATGATGCATACCTGTAATTACGAGCGGTGCATATAATGCTCCAAACAATACTGCACCAACTACTGGTACTGTTTCATATACACCTACTAATCCAGCTGTTAATAAATCTCCAATATGACGTGTAACTGGACCAATAATTCCTAATGCTAATACACCTGTTACGACAATCGTTGTAATTGGTACAACTAATAGTTGAATTGCATTTGGTACATGTTTCTTCAAGAAAATTTCCACTTTACTTAATACAAATGCAGCTACTAAAACCGGCAAGATTTGACCTTGATACCCTACCTTTTCAATTTGAAATAATCCTAAAATATCGAAGTACTCAATCTTTTGTCCGTCTAAACCAGTCGCTGCTTTTCCGTAATCCCACGCGTTTAATAATGCTGGATGCACAAGCATTAATCCCATAACAATCCCTAATATCGGACTACCACCAAAACGTTTTGTTGCTGACCAACCGACAAGTGCTGGTAAGAATACGAAAGCTGTATTCGCCATCATATTAATTAAATCCCAAAGCCCACTTAAGTTTGGATACACATCTAATAAATTTTTACCTTCAAAAAATAAGTCCTTCGCCCCTAATAGGTTGTTAATTCCCATTAGTAAACCAGCTGTTACGATTGCTGGTAATATCGGCATAAATACATCTGAAAATACTTTTACAAACTTTTGAGCTGGATTTAACTTTTGATTTCCAGAATCTTTTACGTCAGCTACTGTCGCTTCCTTCATACCTGCAAGCGTTATCAATTCAGCATATACTCGATCAACATCTCCTGGACCGATTACAATTTGAAATACTCCAGCGTTATGGAACGCTCCCTTCACTAATGAAACAGATTGTAATTTATCGTTATCTATTTTACTTTCATCTTTTAAAGCGATACGGAGTCTCGTTACACAGTGTGCAGCTTGTTCAATATTGTCTTTCCCACCAATATACTGCAACACTTCCTCTGCTGTTTTACGATAGTCTTTCCCCATATTCCCGTCCCTCTTTTCTTTTTTTGATACCGTTTACAATTACATATTAACTCGTATATATAAGTTAGTCAACACTCGTATATACGAGTTTGTCATTTTTTTATAAAAAAAGAGATGAAACGTTATTACGTTCCATCTCCTTATTTTCTCCGCGCCACATCTGAAAAATGAAAAATATCTAAGCGGTGGCGGGATTCTGTATATTCAAACTGACTTCCATCATAAAAATGCGTAAAGTTTTTCACGACAACAACATAGTCTGTTCCATTTAAATCTAAATACTTTCTATCGTCCTCTGTACATGGCTGTACTTCAATTACTCTCTGCGAATAACTAATATGAAGACCTAGTTCTTTCTCAATGTATTTATAAATGGACTGCGCTGCAATTTCACTCGTTAATCCAGGAATATATTCCGATACAAAATGATTAATATCCAAAATTACTTTTTCTCCATCAATATTTCGTACGCGTTTAATATGATCTATTTCTGTTTTCTCTTTCACATTTAATAGCTTTGCAACCTCTTTTGTCGCTTTTACTTTCTCCATTTCCACGACTTCTGTAATACAATGGCGTCCTAAACGTTCATTTTCTTCTTGGAAGCTTACAATGCCACCAAAGTTGAATTCAATATTTTTTCGCTTTAAAACAAAGACACCTTTTCCATGTATTTTTTGAACATACCCACGCTCTTGTAATAAATCTACAGCTTTTCTTACTGTACCTCGGCTCGCTTCATATTGCTTCATTAATTCAGTTTCTGATGGGATTTTGCATCCCTCTTTTAATTGTTTATTATCAATAGACTTACTGATTTCTGTATAAATTTGTTCATACTTGCTCATCATCTACAATAGCCCCTTGTCACCTTCTAATTCTATATGTATTATACCATGCTACACTCTTCTGCCAATCTCTCACTTATTTTCCAGTATAGGAAAAATAAAGGTAAATATTTAATCTTTAAAACGTATTTTTATAAAAATTTTTATATTTTTCTTTTCATTCAAAAAAACATGTAGTATACTAACTTCAAAATCAGAGGAGAAAGGGAGCAAAGAACTATGCTTACTTATACAACAATTGTAGTTACATTTGCACAAAAACATCATCATCATACGTAACCCTTGAAACCTAGCGGAAAAATTACGCGTAGGTACAAGGGTTATTCCCGTTGTACCTACGTTAGGCGAAGAGCCATGTAGGTATTTTTTATCTACATGGCTCTTTTTTTATTGCCAAAAAGCTAGTAAAAAATGATGTTTAAGCAAAACTTACTACAAAGGAGTTAACAAAAATGGAAACGAAAAAATGGGGATTATGGATTTTAACAGCTTTTGTTATCGGAAATATGGTTGGTGGTGGCGTATTTATGCTCCCAGCAAATTTAGCACAAGTATCAGGTCCAATGGGTTCTACACTTGCATGGAGTATTACAGGACTTGGCGTATTTATGATTGCACTCGTGTTTGGAAATTTAGCAATTCGAAAACCAGAATTAAAAGCAGGACCACAAAGTTACGCTCAAGCAATGTTTCCTTCAAAAAAAGCGGGAAAAGTTGCAGGATATAGTATGGCATGGGGATATTGGGCTGCGAACTGGGCTGCAACAGCATCTGTTATTATTTCCTTCGCTGGATATTTATCAACATTCTTTCCAGTTTTACAAAGTAAGCAAATTCTCTTTTCAACGAACGGATTTTCACTAGAACTCGGAAAAGGATTAACTTTCCTCGTATGTAGCCTTATGTTATGGGGAATTCAATATATTCTTTCTCAAAATATTGACCGAGCTGGAAATATGAATCTTCTTGCTACCATTGCAAAGATTATCGGATTTACAATGTTTATTGTAATCACATTATTTATTTTCAATGCCTCTAATTTCGGAGACGGTCAAACATTTATGAATGAAGCAGGACAATCCATTTCTTTAGGTGGACAAATCAATTCAGCTGCTATTGCAACACTTTGGGCGTTTATCGGTATTGAATCGGCTGTCATGCTTTCTAACCGTGCAAAATCTCAGCGCGATGTAAAAAAAGCTACCATTTTCGGATTAATTATCGCTCTTCTTATTTACATGTCAATTACTCTACTTACAATGGGCGCTCTCCCGCAAGATGCTTTAAAGGAGTCTCAAAAACCATTAGTAGATGCATTAAATTTAGCCATTGGCAATAAAGGTGCCTATATCATGGCTCTACTTGCACTTGTATCTTTATTTGGATCTACAGTGGGCTGGATTGTTGTTAGTTCAGAAGTACCTTACCAGGCTGCAAAGAACGGACTTTTCCCTAAGCTTTTCGCGAAAACGAATAAAAAAGGTAGTCCTTCAAAATCATTATTGATTACAAATGTAATGACGCAAATTTTCTTGTTCTCAACGATTTCTGGTACCGTGTCAGAAGCTTATAATTTCGCTATCGTTGTAGCAACATTAGCTTATTTAATTCCATACCTTGTTTCTACGCTGTACCAATTCAAACTGGTTATTACAGGAGAAACATATGATATAATGCCTGGCTCTCGAATAAAGGACGGCATCATTACTACGTTAGCATTTATATATTCTATTTGGGTTATCAAAACAGGCACTGCTGATTTAAAAACGTTCTTCTTAGGAATCGGATTGTTCGTATTAGGCCTTATTCTTTATCCAGTACTAATGAAAAACTCAAAAAAATAAATTAAAAAAGAGAAGCTACCAGCTTCTCTTTTTCATTCGAAATCTGTCATTAACTTTTCTTTTAACTCTCCTACAGATAAAGGTTTCGCATAATAAAATCCTTGTACATAATCACAACCCATAGATTGTAATAAACTTTCCTGCTCTACTGTCTCTACCCCTTCAGCAACTACTGCTAAATGTAAGCTATGGGCAATTTCAATAACAGATTTTACAATCGTTCGCTCTGGCTGTGCATGATCATAATGAAATTCACGAATAAAATTACGATCAATTTTTACTATGTCCAGTGGTAATTGTTTTAAATAATATAAAGAAGAATAGCCCGTTCCGAAGTCATCTAAAGCAATTAATATACCCATATTCCTTAATTCTTGTAATGTAGCAATAATATAATCAAAATGTCGAACAGCAATGCTTTCCGTTATTTCTAAAATCAAACGATTTGGAGGGAAACCAGTTCTCTTCAAAATGCTACGTACAGATAAAATAAAACGCTTTTGCATTAATTGTTGTATGGATAAATTCACAGATAACTTTAGTCCGTCTTGATACTCTGGCAATGTTTTAAACAAGCGACATGACTTTTCTAATACCCAGTCCCCTAATTTTATAATAAGTCCAGATTCTTCAGCTACTGGAATAAATTCGCCTGGCGAAATCGGCCCCTCTTCTGTCGAACAACGTGCTAAAGCCTCAATACCAGTATATTTCTTCGTCTTCAAATCAATGATAGGCTGCAGCGCCACATCTAACTCTTCATCACGAATTGCCTTTTGCAAAGCAAATTCAATTTTCATTCTACGATTTATTTTCGCACGTAACTCATCTGTAAAGAAACACGCGGCATTTCTACCTTGTTCTTTCGCACTGTACATAGCTAAATCCGAATTTTTCAATAGCGTTTCCACATCTTGTCCGTCTTGCGGATATGAGCAAAGTCCTAGACTAGCTGAAATGTATACTTCATGCCCTTCAAGCATGAATGGTGCCTGAAAACACGACAACACCGATGTCGCTAGCTGCCTCATTTCATCTTGCGTATGATTTTTTGTTAACAGCACAAATTCGTCGCCACCCAGCCTAGCCAGAACATCTTTCTCTCCTAGCACATAATGCAACCGTGAAGCAACTTCGCTTAAAAGTAAATCCCCTATCATATGACCTAACGTGTCATTTACAAATTTAAAACGATCCAAATCAAAATAAATCATACCAAATTCTTTTTTGCCTGCAATCATCTCGTTTACAGTCGTTATTAACTGTAGTCGGTTCGGTAAACTCGTCAAAGCATCATGATACGCAAGCTCCCTATAACGGCTTTCGCTTAAACGCAACCTCTGTTCTGCTTCTTTCCTACTACTAATATCATTTCGGATCGCAATAAATTGATATGGCTCTCCTTTTTCATTTAAAAATGGAACAATTGTTGTTTTAACCCAATAATATGTTCCATCTTTTGCTCGATTTCGAATTTCACCTCTCCATACTTTTCCGTTCAAAATACGCTTCCAAAGAACTTGAAAAAATGTTTTCGGGTGATGTCCTGAATTTAAAATACGATGATCTTTCCCTATTAACTCTTCTCGTGGATATTTGGATATTTCACAAAATTTATCATTTACATATGTAATAAGACCATTTCGGTCTGTAATCGCAACAATTGAAGACTCATCTAATGCTAACTTTAAATCTCGCAATGAAGAGTCATATAATGCATGACCTCTTTGTTCTAGCATGCGCATCTCTCCTTGCTTCCTATCTGACTAAAACACAACTTGTTTCTTTTCATAGAAATAGAGACATTTCATTTCCTAATAATCGTCCTTTACATAAATCATATTTTGAAATATGCCGATTAAAATAACATAATATTATTTGTAATAAAAAGCAATATAATACCGTTTCAATTATAAATAGTTGTTTCTTATCGATATACTTAGCTTACCTTATTATAGCTTCTTCATTCTCTTACATACCTTTATAACTAGCTCTATACAACCCTAGTTTCCTACTCATTCTACTTACATCTAACCTTTTTACTTTACTAGCGAAATAGACATTTGAGCACACTATACAACTATTCCTGAATAAGAATATAAAAATTAAAATCAGTATATATGTTTTAAAATTACAATAACAAAATATTAACATATTTTCACCATTTTTTTGGAAATATTTTATAAATACTTTATTAAACGAAAAAAAGAGGAAAGCCCCTTTTTTTCGTTTAATATGGATATGTTATTGGCTGATAACCCGGATATGGCGTTGGGTATGGCGCTGGATAAGTTACTGGGTACGGTGCTGGATAGTAGCCTCCACCTGCTGCACCCGTTAACGCGCCAGCTGTAAGTCCCCCTAAAACACCTCCAGCAAAACTTCCAGGGAAAAATCCACCGCCCCATGAACCACCACCCCAGCCCCATCCACCTCCGTGATGGTGGTGATGATCATGGTGATTGTGTCCTCCATGATGGTGATGTCCGCCATTATGATTATGCCCTCCATGATGATGATTACGATAATACAATCCGTTATTTTCTATATAATTCATGTTTCCCCGCTCCTTTTCCATTTTCTCATCTTAATAGATATTGTATGAATAGTACGGACCTTGTTGGTAACCTATATAATAGGAAGAATCCATGTAATATGGTTATCCCCTTTCCTATATAAAGGGCAAGGATTTTGTCCCTCCTACACTGTTTATTAACCAGCAAATAGCGGGCTAATAGCGTAACAATATACTGTATGTAGGACAAATGCGGAAAGCATGAGGAAAATGTCTATATTTTGTAAAAAAAACAAAACACTTTATAATAAGAATGTCGGATTGTACCTTTTTATAAGAAGTTTATATTTAAGAAAGATTAGAGGAATTTTATAGCAATGAAGAAGCCTATCGTTCAATTATTATTAATATTTGTCATTATATCTATCGTTCTTTTCCTATTAAATACATCGTTTATTTCTTTATATACATTTGTCGGTGCCTTATGGTCTATTACAATCATAGGAATTTCATTCGTTATTTTTATCGAAAATAGGTCTCCTCAAAGTACTTTAGCATGGTTTTTAGTATTAGCACTTCTTCCCGTTGTAGGTGTGCTTTTATATTCTATTTTCGGTCGTAGCCGTTGGAGAAGAAAAAAACATCTACATCGTTCAGAAGAGCAAAGAAAATTATTCCGCGAAATATTAGAAGGAAGACGAGTAGAATTATCACTCACAGTCCCCTTACATGAGCGTTCTACACATTTAACAAAAGTTATACAAAAATTCGGAGGCGGACCTGCCGCAGATAGAACAACTACAAAACTTTTAACAAACGGAGATCAAACATTCTCAGAAATTTTGCGAGCTATCGAGCAAGCAAAACATCACATACATATTCAATACTATATTTATAAATCTGATGAAATTGGTACAAAAGTTCGGGATGCGTTAATAAAAAAAGCAAAATCTGGTGTTATTGTGCGCTTCCTTTATGATGGATTAGGAAGTAATACATTAAGAAGACGCTTTTTAAAACCTATGAAAGAAGCTGGGATTGAAATTGTTGAATTTGACCCTATTTTTTCAGCTTGGTTACTTGAAACTGTCAATTATCGGAACCATCGTAAAATTGTCATCGTAGATGGAGAAATCGGTTTTACTGGGGGGCTCAACGTCGGTGATGAATACCTTGGCCGTTCAAAAAAATTCCCCGTTTGGCGGGATAGTCATTTAAAAATAGAAGGAAAAGCACTATATAAATTACAAGCAATCTTTCTAGAGGACTGGCTCTATGCATCTAGTGGGTTGAATACTTATTCCTGGGATCAATTTATGAATAGACAATACTTCCCAGGTAAAGAAATTTCAAGTGCAGAAGGTGCTGTGCAAATTGTAGCGAGCGGACCAAGCTCAGATGATAAAAGCATTCGTAATACATTATTAGCTGTTATGGGATCTGCAAAAAAATCGATTTGGATCGCTACACCATACTTTATTCCAGATCAAGAAACTTTAACGTTATTACGCTTAAGTGCAATATCTGGCATAGATGTACGTATTTTATACCCTGGTAAAAGTGATAGTATTATTAGTGATCAAGCATCTCAGTCCTACTTCACTCCACTTTTAAAAGCTGGTGCTTCCATTTATAGTTATAAAGATGGTTTTATGCATGCGAAAATTGTACTTGTTGATGATAAAATCGCGACAATTGGAACAGCAAATATGGACGTACGTAGCTTTGAATTAAATTACGAACTTATTAGCGTACTTTATGAATCAGAAACTGTTCATGATATAAAACGTGATTTTGAAGAAGACTTTAAGCATTCCACTGAAATTAAATGGAACGCTTTCCAAAAAAGAAGTATCAAAAAACGAATATTGGAGTCTTTTATGAGGCTCATTTCTCCTTTACTGTAAGCAGTCAATGTAATATTGATTGCTTTTTCTTTTGTATTTCTCTCTTTTCCTTTTCTTTGCATACCATATTAAAACAAGTTATCATAAGATGTATTACTTTATGAAAATAATGTTAGGTGGGAAATACATGTTAGAACAATTTCATATACATGCTGATTTAAAACAACAGCTCTCAAACATTCACGAAAAGAATAAACAAGAAGCTGGTGAAAATGCACATTTAATCGGTACCAAAATATATAAAGCATCTGATAACAGCATTATCGAAGATGCCATTACAGCACTTCTTCTTGGCAAAAACATTCTATTAAAAGGGCCGACTGGTAGTGGTAAAACAGTACTAGCTGAAACTCTTTCTTCTTTATTCCAAAAACCAATGCATAGCATTAACTGTTCTGTTGATCTAGATGTAGAAGGTATTTTAGGATACAACACACTACAAACAAAAGATGGCGCATCTGAAGTTACATTCGTTAACGGTCCTCTTATGAAGGCAATGAAGAGTGGTCATTTCTTATATATTGATGAAATCAATATGGCAAAACCTGAAACGTTACCACTTCTTCACGGTGCATTAGATTACCGTAAAATGATTACTAACCCATTTACACAAGAAGTTGTATACGGTGATGAAGAATATCGTGTAATCGCAGCAATTAATGAAGGTTACGTTGGTACAAGTGAACTAAACGAAGCATTAAAAAACCGTTTCGTTATTATTGAAGTTCCTTATATTCAAGGTGATACATTAAAAGAACTATTATTAGCAGAATCAAAATTAAATGATGTTGCAACAATTGAAAAGTTCGTTGCATTTGCAAGCGACCTTATGCCTTTAGCTCGTGATGGACGTGTAAGTGAAGAAGCAGCAAGTATTCGTGGCATTATCGACGCATGTGATTTAGGTGTATATATTCCTGTTATGCGTGCAATTGAACGTAGTATTATCGCAAAATTAAACGATGAAACAGAACAAATGACTGTCCGTGAATTAGCAGAAAGTTATTTCTTTGAGGGATAATTCATGAGACAAATTTTTAGTGACAAAAAAATTGATGCGTCGCTGTTTCTACAAATGGAAAACTTAATGTATGCTCTTCTAAAAGAAGACGATGCCTACCTTGAGTATGGCTATAAAGCATACTACGACGAAATTGAAAAAAAGGTTGTCATTAGTCACTTTTGGGATGATCGAAAAGAAGAGGATACAGTAATCGGATTAAAAAGCGAAGTGTTTTTAAAAGCACTTGGTAATAAACATTACTCGGACATGACTTTAATTCGTTCTTATGCGATTGAATTACAAGAATCACCCTTAAAAAAGTTTTTAACACAATTATTTGTTCTATTAGAAGATTTACGTGTTGAGGAAATTGTAAAAAACTTACGCCCTGGCACAAAGCATATTTTTAAAAGAAGAAAAGAAATGTATCGCAATTACTTCGGCTCACAAAATGAAATCAATCGTGTTCGTAACTATCACGGTGATGGTCTATTTTGTCTCTGCTATCTGTCATTAACGAGCGATAAATATGAAATGTTTAATAATGAATACTTCGAGCAAATTGAAGCAATTTTGCATGAAACATTCCAAGCTCGTAATACGGAAGATATTATGTATATCGTTGAGAAAATTCGCTATCGTTTAGAAGGCCTTCTTGAAAGTGATATGCTTAATAATTATTTCGGACATGCTCCGCTTTATTTATCTGTCATCGCAGACGAAAAGAACTGTCGCGTTGAAGATTTAGCAAATGATGATACACAACTCATAGATGACGATGAAAATAAAAACAAAATGGATGAAAGTTTCTCTACATGGCATCGTGAAAATAAAAATAACGAAAACGAGAACTTTTTACGCTTTGAATTAGAAAGCGGAACAAAAACAAATATGATGGGCGATACTGCTCGCGAATCAGAAGATGGCGACCAAGCACTTGGTTCTGTACAAGGTACTTCTCAAAAGAGCACACAATCCAACTTTGATGGTGCTGATACAGAAGAAGCAAGAGCTTCACACGCTTCTAGCCAAAACGACGGTGCATACGGTAAGTATAACGTTGGTGCCTCTCATACATTTAAAGAAGCTCGCAAAGCAAATAGCGATGAGAAAAAAGATTACCAAGTTATCAAATCAGTCGTTAATAAAGATGTAAAAGAATTAAAGAAAATTATCGAAAAAACGATTGAAAATAAAACGAATGCAAATAGTGATAAATATTACGGAAGACTTCGTAAAAAATTCCTTCGTATTTATACTGAAAAGCAGCCTCGCATGTTTTATAAAAAAGGACAAGAATCACAAGAACTCGATGTTGCATTCCAACTACTAGTGGACTGCTCTGGGTCTATGTATAACAAAATGGAAGAAACGAAAAAGAGTGTAGTCCTATTCCATGAAGCGTTAAAATCTTTAAAAATCCCGCACGCTATTAGCGGATTTTGGGAAGATGCCTCTAGTGCTAAACCTGAAGATAAGCCGAACGTTATCCATGAAGTTGTAACGTATAAAAACTCAACGTTACCAAACGTTGGGCCTGAAATTATGCAGCTTCGCGAAGAAGAAGATAACCGCGACGGATATATTATTCGTATCGTTTCTGAAAAGCTTGCGAAAAGACCAGAAAAGCATAAATTCTTACTTATTTTTACAGATGGTGAGCCTTCTGCGCTAGACTATCAACAAGACGGTATTTTAGATACGCATGAAGCTGTCAAACTTGCTCGTAAAAGTGGTATGGAAGTAATCGGAATCTTCATCGAAGAAGGCGAAGCGAAAGAAGCAACTTATCAATTAATGAAGAACATTTATAACCATCACTTCTTAGTTGCAAATCATGCTGAAGATTTACGTCTGAAAATTAAACCGCTATTGAAAAAGTTATTACTGAAGACGATTGAATAGAAAAACAGGAGCGTTGTCGCTCCTGTTTTTTTCTTTCAATCACTTTGTTTCTGGTTGAAACTTGTATGGAATGGCTACTTCTAATAATGCCTCGAATCCACCATCGTAGAATGGGAATTGTTCATTCGCAATTGCTCGGTCCACCCACTCTATTGCAGAAATTTCTCCTTCATCTTCTGCAATAAGTTCACCTGTTACTACATTTGCTCGGAATGTAAAAAGTAGCGCATGATTCCCTGACTCTTCAAAGAATTTTTCATTGATCGCAACAAGTCCACTTGCCACAGCCGTTAAACCTGTCTCTTCTTTTACTTCCCTTACTAGAGCTTTCTCTAACGTTTCACCCTTTTCAACAGCCCCTCCTGGTAATGACCAAACGTTTTGTTCTACATTATGTACCATTAATATCTTATCTGTTTCCTCTTCATATATAAGCGCATATACAACGTCAACCCTTTGCATGTTCCTTTTCTCCTTCAATTAACTCATCCATTGTAAATAAGGAATGTAGCTGTAAGCCATCTTCTAGTAAGTTTTCTTTTCCCTCTTTCGTTCGTTCAATCACGCCTAAAACATGATATACTTTCGCACCTAGTTCTCTTAAATCTTTCGTGCTTAATAATATTTGACCGCCTGTCGTAATAACATCCTCAACAACACAAACATTTTTCCCAGCAATATTAACACCTTCTGCTAACTTACATGTACCGTACTTCTTCGCTTCTTTTCTTACAAATACAACTGGTATACCTGTTTGTAAAGATAATGCTGTTGCTACTGGAATTCCTCCCATTTCTAAACCTGCGAGTACTTCTGTATCAGAAGGAATGAGCTCTTTCAACTGTTTAGCAATTTCTAATAACAGTACTGGATTAGATTCAAATAAGTACTTATCAAAGTATTGAGTTGATACTTGTCCTGATCGAAGTTTAAATGTTCCCGTTAAACGTGACGTATTGTAAATTTCCTTTGCTAACTCCCATTTCTCCATTGTATCTCTCCCCTTTATGCACAAATTAACTCATTCTATCACATTTGTAATTATTTGTATATTACTAAAATACAAATAAAAGGGTCGATTCCTAAGAATCGACCCTTCCTATTAATTCGTCACTAACTCAGCTGTGAGCTTTTTTTTTAACTTAGCCAACATGTCCGTTGTCATTTTGTCTAAATCATATTCTGCTTTAAAGCCCCACTCGTTCATTGCTGCTGTTGCATCAATAGAGTTTGGCCAGCTATCAGCAATTGTTTGACGAGCAGGATCTACAGCGTAATCCATCGTAAACGTCGGAATGTGTTTACGAATAGATGCTGCGATTTGCTCCGGCTCAAAGCTCATTGCTGTAATATTGAACGCGTTTCTATGCACAAGTTTACTTGGATCAGCTTCCATTAATGAAATAATCGCTTGTAAAGCATCTGGCATGTACATCATATCCATGTATGTTCCTTCTGCAATGTATGAGGTGTATGTGCCTTTTTTAATCGCCTCATAATAAATTTCAACTGCATAATCAGTTGTTCCCCCTCCTGGAGGAGCTACGTAAGAAATTAAACCTGGGAAACGTACACCGCGCGTATCAACGCCAAATTTTTGATGATAATAATCACATAGTAATTCTCCTGCTACTTTGTTTACCCCATACATCGTAGTAGGACGCTGAATTGTATCTTGTGGTGTATTATCTTTCGGCGTAGATGGACCGAATGCACCGATAGAACTTGGCGTGAAGAATTTACAGTTTAATTCACGAGCTGCTTCTAATGCATTTACAAGTCCGCCCATATTTAAATTCCAAGCAAATAACGGATTTTTTTCTGCTGTTGCTGAAAGTAAAGCTGCTAAATGAATAATTGTATCTACTTCATTACGCTTTGCGATATCATGTAGTTTTTGTCCATCTGTTACATCTAACGTTTCAAATGGACCAGATGTTACTACTTCACTATCTGTTTCACGAATATCTGTTGCAATAATATTTGATGCACCGTATACATCACGAAGCTTCATTACTAATTCAGAACCAATTTGCCCTAAAGAACCGGTTACTAGAATTTTTTTCATTTTCCCCACTCCTCATTTGCAAGCTATTCAAAAGATGCCCTTACTTAAATGATGCCCATTTCTTTTCCTACTTTTTCATACTTACGAATTGCTTCATCTAACATTTCTTTCGTATGAGCTGCTGTAGGCATATTACGAACGCGTCCTGTTCCTTTAGCTACAGTTGGGAACACGATAGATTTTGCGTATACGCCTTCCTCATTTAGACGTTTACTAAATTCTTGTGTTAACACTTCGTCACCTATAATACAAGGTGTAATTGGCGTTTCACTTTCTCCAATGTTAAAACCAAGTTCTTTTAATCCTTGTTTTAAATAACGACCATTTTCCCATAAACGATCATGTAACTCTGTGCTTTCCATTAAAATTTCAATTGATCTCATGCAAGCTGCTGCATCAGCTGGTGTTAATGCTGTAGAGAATAAGAATGGACGTGAACGAACTTTTAACCAGTCAATTAAGTTTTGTTTCCCTGCTACATATCCACCAATTACCCCAATTGCTTTTGATAATGTACCAATTTGGAAATCAACTTTATCAGATAGACCGAAGTGCTTTACAGTTCCTGCACCTTTTCCAAGTACACCTGAACCGTGTGCATCGTCTACATATGTCATTAAATCTAATTCTTCTGCAATCTCAACAATTTCTGGTAGTTTTGCAACATCTCCATCCATTGAGAAGACACCGTCTGTAATTACCATTAATTTATTGTAAAGACCTGATTCTTTCGCCGCGATTGCTTTTTGGCGTAAATCTTCCATATCCGAATGTTTATAAACAATAATTTTTGCTTTTGATAGACGACTACCATCAATAATAGAAGCATGGTTTAATTCGTCTGAAAGAATTGCATCATTTTTATCCATAACGGCTGAAATCGCTGCCATATTACAGTTAAATCCTGATTGGTAAGCAATTGCAGCTTCCGTATGTTTAAACTTTGCAATTGTCTCTTCTAATTTAATATGCAAATCTAAAGTACCGTTAATTGTACGAACAGCTCCTGCCCCAACACCGTACTTATGAATTGCACCAATTGCTACTTCTTGCAAACGGCTATCTGTTGCTAACCCAAGATAGTTGTTTGAAGATAAGTTAATATATTCTTTTCCGCCAATTGTAATGATCGGTCCATTTGAACTCTCAAGCGGATCAATTACGTTATAAAGCCCCTTTGATTTTAAATCCTCTAAATTTTCTTCTAAAAATTTTGCAAGTGTTTTACTAGACATCGTGAAGCCTCCCATCGTTCATGTAAGCGAATTATTGTCTTAATAGTTCTAATAATCCCTCTACTAGCTTAACACGTTTTCAGAATTTATTATAGAAAAATAGTTTAAAGTAACCGCTTACAATTCTAGATTATATATGATTCATTACAAGAAATCTATCATTTACTTTTCATATTTGGTAGAATAAAAAAAATATTTAAGGGGGCTTCAATCATGGCATTTACTGAATCTGATGTATATAATAACGAAGCGTTTTTTGAACAATATATGAAACGAAGATACCGAGAAAATAGCCCAAATGAATCACTTGAAAAACCAGCCTTCTTTCAACTCATTGGTGATGTGAAAGGAAAGAAAATTCTCGATTTAGGCTGTGGGGACGCTAAATTTGGCAAGGAATTATTAGAAAAAGACTGCCACTCTTACACTGGTATTGAAGGCTCCGAACTTATGTATGAAAAAGCGAAAAAACAACTAGAAAATAAAAATGGAATCGTCCATTTTTTAAACCTCAAAGACTACACATACCCTCCTGCTACTTTTGATTTAGTAACATCTAGACTCGCCTTACATTATATTGAACATCTTCCTATCATTTTTCAAAATGTGTACGAAACTTTAAAAACAAATGGAACCTTTATTTTTAGCGTTCAACACCCTGTTATTACCTCTTCATTTGAAAGCTTGCAAACGAGCGGCAAGAGAACGAGCTGGCTCGTGGATGATTATTTTAAAATGGGAAAACGCGTTGAACCTTGGATTGATCAAGAAGTTATTAAATATCATCGTACAACGGAAGAATATTTCACATTATTACAACAAGCTGGATTTACGATTACAAATATAAAAGAAGCTACACCAAGTCAAACTTATTTTCAAAGCGAAGAAGAATATGAACGACGGTTACGTATTCCCCTCTTTCTGTTATTCTCTTGCGAAAAATAAAAAAGACGATGAACCCTCATCGTCTTTTTTCATTATCTCATTGCCTGAGCAACCTCTTTACGTACACGTCTTCCTTTTCCGTGCGGGATACAAAGTGGTGTCCCAAATAACGGATCCGTACTGATTTGACACTCCATTCGGAATACATCACGTACTAACTTCTCATCCACTACTTCTTCTGGCTTACCTTGTGCATATATTTGTTTATCTTGAATGGCTACAATATTGTCTGCATAACGGCATGCTAAATTTAAATCGTGTAATACCATAACAATTGTTCTTTGTTCTGTTTCATTTAATTCAAATAATAAATCTAGCACTTCAATTTGGTGAGTCATATCTAAATATGTAGTAGGCTCATCCAGTAAAATGATATCTGTATCTTGTGCAAGCGTCATTGCAATCCAAGCACGTTGACGTTGTCCACCTGAAAGAGCATGCACATCACGCTCAGCAAATTCTGTCATACCTGTTGCTGCAAGGGCTTTTTGTACCATTTCCTCATCTTTTTCTGACCATTGCTTCAGCCATGTTTGATATGGATAACGTCCTTGCTTTACAAGTTGCAATACTGTAAGCCCTTCTGGTGCTTGCGGTCCTTGCGGTAAAATTGCCATTTGGCGAGCGATTTGCTTCGTTTGCATACTTTGAATGGCTTGATCATCTAACAAAATGTCACCAGTTGTTGGTTTTAATAATCTAGCTAGTGAACGTAATAAAGTTGATTTCCCGCAACCGTTAGAACCGATAAAGATTGTAATTTCGCCTTTTGGAATTTCTAAATTCATTTCATCAATAATAATTGTTTCATCATAAGACAACGTCAAACGTTTCGTCTCCAATGCTTTTTGCATATTCATCTTCCTTTATGAATTCCGACTTTTATAAAGTAAATAAATAAAATAAGGTGCACCAATTGCTGATGTAAATACTCCTGCCGGAATTTCAAGTGGCGTGAAAACTGTACGCCCAATTAAATCTGCAGCAAGTACTAAAATTGCACCAACGATTGCCGCAACTGGGAGTAATGCACCGTATAAAGAACCAACTAGTCTTCGTGAAATATGAGGTGCCATTAAACCGACAAATCCAATACCTCCGGCAAAGGCAACTGCTCCACCAATTAAAGCTGTACTAAGTAATAACATGAATACGCGTGACTTCGTTAAAGGAACACCAAGTCCTACCGCAATATCATCCCCTAGCTCTTGCGCATTTAAATGTCTAGCAGCTATAAATGATATTACCGTTAAGATGAGAACCCACGGCGCAAGTACCATAACATTTTGCCATGAAGACCCGTACACAGTACCTGTAATCCATACATTCGCTTGACTCGCTTGATAAATTGGTGCTAACAACATAAACAAAGTCGTTGCCGCTTTCGTTAACGCCCAAAACCCAACACCAATTAAAACAAGACTAATTGGTGATAATCCATCATTTCTCCATGCGAATAAATATACAAAAAGCGCTACAATTGTTGCCCCAACAAAGGCTGCTAACGGCATATAATGAATGCTTACGGTTAGCGCATTATTTTTATCGCTAAATATAGCTAAAAATAAGACAACTGCAACACTTGCACCACCTGTAATCCCGATAATATCAGGAGAAGCAAGTGGATTTCGAACGAGACCTTGTAAAATACATCCTGCTACAGCAAGTGCAATTCCTACAAGGATGGCAATTAAAATACGCGGCATACGAAACTTATTTACAACCATATTTGACATCGCATCGCCATTTCCAGTGATCGCTTGCCATACATCATAAGGAGCAATTTTCATGTCTCCCATACCTGCACTTGCAAAAAATAATCCTATTAAAACAACTAATAAACTGAACAAGACGAGACAAGCTCGTTTATACATTAAAAACGAGAGCCCGCCTTTTCCTATACGAAACGGAATATACTTCTTCATTTGCTAAGCCCTCTCTTACGTGCAATATAAATAAAGAATGGAGCTCCGATAAATGCTGTCATAACTCCTACTGGTACTTCTTGTGGCATGATGACATATCTTGCTGCTATATCAGCTAAGATTAATAGTATTGCACCTAACAGGCCGCTATACGGTACCCTCCACCTATGATCTACTCCAACAAGAAATCTGGCAAAATGCGGAGTAACAATACCAATAAATCCAATTGGACCTGCGACCGCAACTGAACCACCAGATAGCAAGACAATAATAAGTAGTACAAATGATTTCATTAAAATCGTTCGTTGTCCAAGCCCTTTTGCAACATCTTCCCCCATCATTAATGTATTTACTTTCCCTGCCATCATAATTGATGCAACCCAGCCTACTAATAAATAAGGGAATACAGATTGTAAAATTTCTAACTTTCTTCCTTGCACTGATCCGGCAAGCCAAAATAATACCTCTTCAAGTGCTTTTTCATTTAACACAAGTAATCCTTGTGTTAATGATGAAAATAACGCACTAATTGCGACCCCTGCTAATGTCAGCTTAAGTGGCGTTGTCCCTTCTTTTCCTAAAGAACTAGAAGCGAATACAAGTACAGCTGCAATTGCTGCTCCTAAAAAGGCAATCCACGTGAAAGCTGATAATGATGTCACGGAAAAAATAACAATTGCTACAACTATGAAGAACGCAGCACCTGAATTTAATCCAATAAAATCTGGAGAAGCAAGTGGATTCTTCGTTAACGTTTGCATAAGACAACCAGCAATGGCTAAACTAGCACCAACACTAGCTGCAATTAACGCCCTTGGTAGACGCACATTTTGAATAATAATATGTTCATTGGAACCATTAAAATGAAAAAAAGCATCTAACGCTAATTTCCCACTCGTATTTGTATATCCGAAAATAATACTTCCCCAAATACAAATAATGACTGCAATGATTCCAACAAATAATCCGATCCATTTTGCTTGATTTGTTTTTAATAACATGCAGCGTTTCCCCTTCAATGTATAATGATACGTTGTAAGTGTATTTCAACTTAATTCGCATTGTCAACGGAAATGAGAATTATTTTCAACCGTATGTATTGACAATCAAAAGATAAAGGCTTAATATCATGCTTGCTATTGAAAAAACTTCTCAATATGTAGGGGGTACATAATGAAATTCATGCGAAAGAAATCGTTTACAGTATTTGTATTTTTACTAGCCTTTTCACTACTTTTAAGTGCTTGTGGAAAATCAAATACGAAAGAAGAAACAAAAGAAGATACGAAAAAAGAAATGATTACGGTTGAACATGCAATGGGTAAAACAGAAGTTCCTGCGAATCCAAAACGTGTAGTTATTTTAACAAACGAAGGAACTGAAGCTTTACTTGAGCTAGGTGTGAAACCAGTTGGGGCTGTAAAATCTTGGACTGGTGATCCATGGTATCCACATATTAAAGATAAAATGAAAGATGTAAAAGTTGTTGGTGATGAAGGACAAGTGAACGTAGAAACAATCGCTTCTTTAAAACCAGACTTAATTATCGGTAACAAAATGCGTCACGAAAAAGTGTACGAGCAACTAAAAGCAATTGCACCTACTGTGTTCTCTGAAACGCTACGCGGTGAATGGAAAGATAACTTCAAATTTTATGCAAAAGCATTAAATAAAGAAAAAGAAGGTCAAAAGGTTTTAGCTGATTACGATAAAAGCATGAAAGATTTAAAAGCCAAACTAGGCGATAAAGTAAATCAAGAAATCTCTATGGTTCGCTTCATGCCTGGTGATGTTCGTATTTATCATGGTGATACATTCTCTGGTGTTATTTTAAAAGAGCTTGGATTTAAGCGCCCTGGCGATCAAAATAAAGACGACTTTGCAGAGCGTAACGTATCTAAAGAACGTATTTCTGCAATGGATGGCGATGTATTATTCTACTTCACATTCGATAAAGGAAACGAGAAAAAAGGCTCTGAATTAGAAAAAGAATATATCAACGATCCGCTATTTAAAAATTTAAATGCAGTGAAAAACGGTAAAGCATACAAAGTTGATGACGTTATTTGGAATACAGCTGGTGGTGTAATGGCTGCTAACCTACTATTAGATGATATCGAAAAACGCTTTGTTAAATAATATTTTTCTAACCAGCTCCCCTTCTATGGAGCTGGTTATTTTTCAATTCACTTAAATGTCACATTATTTCGTTTTGTATTTTTATTCCCAATATGTTATATTATAAAAGTAAATAGAATATATTTTCTTTATATCAGAATAAATATTTTAATCTAAATTTTCTGATTAATCACTATTTTATTTTCTTTTAGAATTCAATTATTACATTTGAAAACGCTTATCATCTCGTTTTAAGGGCAAAATACAATAACGGTCGAAGTGAAATAGAACTTTTTTAGGAATTTTCTTTCTATTTCCATATAATTCTATTGACTTCTAAATATTTTGTAAATTAAAATGATTACATAAATATCCGTTATACAGGATTAGGGGGAAACAAAAATGGATGCAGCTTTAAAATTAGACAAAGCTGGAGAGCAACAATCACCAAAAAAACATCCACCAGGATTGTACTTGTTGTTCTTAACAGAAATGTGGGAAAGATTTAGTTATTATGGAATGCGCGGCCTTTTAGTTCTTTATTTAACGACTGCTGCGGTTAGTGGCGGGTTAGGATTTGATAAGGCGTTTGCAGTGCAATTATATGGTACTTTTACAGCAGCAGTATATTTCATGCCAATTATAGGTGGATGGCTAACGGATCATTATATTACAAGACGTCATGCCATTACTCTCGGCGGAATTATTATGGCAATCGGCAACTTTGTACTATTCTCAATGAATACAAAAACAGGACTATTTCTAGGATTAATACTATTAGTTATTGGTAATGGGTTCTTCAAACCAAATATTTCTACACTGTTAGGTGAATTGTATGATGAAAATGATTCACGTCGTGACAGTGCATTTACTATCTTCTATATGGGTATTAACGTAGGTGCTTTCTTCGCTCCACTTATTTGTGGATTTTTAGCAGAAGATTTCTTTAAAACAAGCGTTGATGGCGTTATGGTTATGGGATATAAATACGGATTCTTAGCAGCTTGTATCGGTATGATTATTGGACAAATTGTTTTCAACTTATTAGCTCCTCGCTACCTGGGTACAGCAGGAACAACAGTTGTTGGTAAAAAATCAAAAAATCAACCTGCAATCGAAAAGAAACCTTTAACAAAACAAGAAAAAAATCGCACTTGGGCAATTGTAATTTTAACTTGTTTCGTAGTATTCTTCTGGGCAGGCTTTGAACAAGCTGGTAGTTCTTTAACACTTTATACAGATAAATTTGTTGATCGTACAATTTTTGGATGGGAAGTTCCAACATCTTGGTTCCAATCCGTTAATCCAGCGTTCATCGTACTCCTTGCACCATTCGTATCTATGCTATGGTTAAAACTTTCTAAATCAAAGCGTGGCGATTTAAAAATACCAACAAAAATGGCATTTGGTATGATTTTACTAGGTATAGGTTACCTGGTTTTAACATTAGCGGTTCTAAAAACTGGAAGTAGTGAAGCTGATATAACTGTTAAAGCAAACTTATTATTCATCGTTATCACTTATATGTTCCATACAATTGGAGAACTATTCTTATCACCAATCGGTCTATCAATGGTAAGTGCAATTGCACCTGTTAAATTAGCATCATTACTAATGGGTGTATGGTTAGCTGGTTCAGGTATGGCTAACTGGTTAGCTGGTAAGCTTGCTTCCTTTACACAATCATTAGGATACCTTGAAGTATTTGCAAGTATTGGCATTATCGTTATCGTCTTAGGACTTGTACTCCTTCTCTGCTCTAAAAAAGTTGCGAGTATGATGGAATAATACAAAAACAGACGCTTCTGATTTTAGAAGCGTCTTTTCTATTACTTCTCCTCTAAAGCCGTCACGTTCACGTGAACGCTTTCTCCAGGATTAGATACATCATACACTTGAGCAACTCCACTCTGCTCGTCACAGCTCTCAATCCATACTGGTACGCCCTCATATGTAACATCAATTCTACTTGAAGAAGATAAAATTTGTTTCACACGTTTTACATCCATTCTACTATTCCTCCTTTTACTTACTACACTCCTTTCTATCTTTTCTTTTCCCTTTAGAATCTATTCCATATAGCAACATGTAAATTGATAGCTTTTTCTTCCTTACATGCTAACATTTACTCCCATATCACCTTTCTGACAAATAAAAAAAGACGTATATCCCACACGTCTTTTTCCATAATATTCAAATTTTAAGAAAATAATGTTTTTACTACTTCACTTACTTTATCATTATGAATTTGATAATACACTTCTAACCCTCGTCGTTCAAAGCGTACTACTTTATTTTGTTTTAATTTCGTTAAATGTTGCGAAACAGTTGATTGCGGAATTTCTAACACTTCCTGTAATTGTGTTACATTACATGTCCCACGTTGCATTAGTTCCATTACTAGACGTAGACGCAACGGATGCGCTAACGCTCTTAACATTTGTACATCTTCTTCTGAAATACGACATTCGAATTGATTTTGGCTCATAAAGTTCCCCTCATTTTCGTTTTTATTTTCTTTTTATTTATTTATATATCTGTTCTTATATTTCCTGTTACGACATAACTTTATCAACTTATAAAGCCGAAAATTTTTTCCATTTTAATCAACAAAGAACTCAGGAAAAATTCCTTGCTGATTTTGAATATTATACTATATGATATAACGAAAAAGCAAAACAGCGGGCTGCAAATACATTGCTTGTAAACGTTGTTTTATCAGGCTTTTTGTTATATTTTCACCTCATTGCAATGTGCAGTAATGATATCGTAAAATACCATCTATAATTGATAACCTTTCGTAAAGTAGTTGGCGTATATTTAACCTCTTTGTTACACTAAAAGGAATTTTCAGTAAAAAAGGATGCCGTAACATTAAAAATTAACTCATTGCTTTTTAATTCGTATTTAGTAACTTAAAATGTGACGGAACACTTCCTATTAGATGTATTCACTGTCCCCTTTCTGACTTGATCAAATAGGACAAGCTATACCATTTAATATAATGACGGTCTCTCATATAGAACTTTAGGATCAATAATGTATAAACAACTAAAAGAATATGCAAATAATTTATCTAGCCCGCTCAAATCTTTTTGAACGGGCTTTTTTGTCTACTTTATGAACAAAGCATTTCTTTTAACACTATTATGGAATAATTATACTTTTTTACGTTGACAATAGTGTTGAAGGAGAATATACTAAGCTTGTAAGTTGATTGTGAATAGTTTCACAAATAATGTGAATTTCTTCACATAAAATAGATAGGAGTTGTCATTATTATGAGTACTTGGACACAAATTTATGACCCATTAAACAATATTTGGTTATCTGCACTAATCGCAGCACTTCCAATTTTCTGCTTCATCATTTGTTTAATGGGACTGAAAATGAAAAGTTATATCGCTGGTCTTTACAGTGTGATCGTCGCTATTATTCTTGCTATATTCGTTTATAAAATGCCAGCAACAGTAGCTGTAGCATCTGCCGGATTCGGTATTTTATCTGGATTTTATCCAATCTGTACAATCGTTATCGCAGCAATTTTCCTTTATAAATTAACTGTTAAAACAGAGCAATTCAATGTCATTCGTGATAGTATTTCAAGCATTACAAATGACCAACGTTTACAAGTATTATTAATCGCTTATTCTTTCGGTGCTTTCTTAGAAGGCGCAGCTGGACTAGGGGTTCCAGTTGCTATTACAGCTGCACTACTTGTAGGTATGGGCTTTAATCCATTAAAAGCAGCAGGTATTTGTTTAGTAGCAAACATTGCTGGTGGTGCTATGGGCGCTATGGGTATCCCAGTTACAGTACCAGCACAATTAACTGAGCTAGATGCATTAACTATCGGTCGTCAAACTGTTCTTATTTTACCATTTATTAGTATTGTTTTACCTTTCTTACTTGTATCAATGGTTGATGGAATTAAAGGTATAAAAGAAACTTGGCAAGGTATTCTTGTAAGTGGTGTTTCTTTCGCAATTACTCAATTCGTTGTAACTTACTTCTTAGGTGCAGAACTTACTAATATTTTCGCAGCCGTTGTAAGTATGATCTCTCTTGCATTATTCTTACGTGTTTGGCAGCCAAAATCTTCTAATAAAGAAGAAAAACAAGAAGAAAAAGAATCTCATACATTCAATCAAATTTTATATGCTTGGTCTCCATTCGTATTCTTAACTGCATTCGTAACAATCTTTAATTTAAAACCAATTAAAGCGTTATTTGCTCCGGATGGTGCACTAGCAAACCTAGTATTTAACATTCAGTTCCCTGGTCTTCACAATGCTGTTATGAAAACTACACCAATTACAAAAGCTGATACACCTTTCGCAGCTGTTTTCAAATTTGATGTATTCTCATCTACAACTACTGCAATCGTATTAGCAATTATCGTTTCACTTATCGTATACCGCGTAAAAGGTAATATGGTAAAAGAATTAATGGTTGAAACAATGAAAGAACTAAAAGCTCCAGTATATACAATTTGTAGCGTTATTGCTTTAGCTTACGTAGAGAACTACTCTGGTATGTCATCTACACTTGGCCTTGCATTCTCTTCTACTGGTAATGCATTCCCAATCCTTTCTCCAATCTTAGGATGGATTGGCGTATTCATTACAGGTTCAGTAGTATCAAGTGGTTCATTATTCGCACCGCTTCAAGCAGTAACTGCAGATCAACTAAACATCGTTCCTTCTACACTTGTTGCATTAAACGTAGTAGGTGGTACAATGGCAAAAATGGTTTCACCACAATCTGTAGCAGTTGCTTGTGCAGCAGTTGGACTAGTTGGTAAAGAATCTGCCCTATTTAAAACAGCAATGAAATACAGTTTAATCTTCTTAGCTATCATTAGCTTACTTCAATTAAACGCTGTATTTAATATCTTTTAAAAATAAAACACCGATCCAAATGGATCGGTGTTTTTTCACATTACATCTTCTTATTCTTTAATAAAGAAGCACCAGCAATTTCAGGATGCGTCATTTCGAATGGATCTAAAATAATATCCAATTCTTCTTCTGTCAGTACACCATGTTCTAAACATAACTCCCTAACAGATTTTCCTGTTTCAATTGCTTCACGTGCAATACGCGATGCTGCTTCATAACCAATATGAGGGTTAACTGCTGTAATAATTCCAACACTTTTCTCAACATATTGCTTCAGCAATTCTTCATTTGCTGTAATTCCTTTAATACAATATTCACGGAATACACGGAATCCGTTATTCATAATACTAATAGATTGAATTAGATTAAACACGAGTACAGGCTCCATTACGTTTAACTCTAATTGTCCTGCTTCTGATGCTAAGCAAATTGTATGATCATTACCAATTACCTGGAAAGCAACTTGATTAATTACTTCTGCCATAACAGGATTTACTTTCCCTGGCATAATAGATGAACCTGGTTGACGGGCTGGCAATTGAATTTCCGCCAATCCAACACGTGGACCAGATGCCATAATACGAAGGTCATTCGCAATTTTAGACATGTTCATCATACATACTTTTAATGCCGCAGATACTTCTGTATATGCATCTGTGTTTTGCGTTGCATCAACTAAATGCTCTGCACCAATAAGTGGGAATCCACTAAATGTGCGTAAATGTTTAACCACTTGTTCAATGTACGTAGGGTTTGCATTTAATCCTGTACCAACAGCTGTCGCCCCCATGTTTACTTCATATAAATGTTGACGAGACTGTTTAATTCTTTTTATATCACGCTCAAGCACTCGGCTATACGCTTCAAATTCTTGTCCAAGACGAATCGGAACAGCATCTTGTAAATGTGTACGTCCCATTTTAATAACGTGATCGAACTCTTTTGCTTTTGCACGGAACGCAGCATGAAGTTCTTCCATTGTCATAAGAAGTTCTTCTAACATCATAAGAGTTGCAATATGAATTCCCGTTGGAAACGCATCATTCGTTGATTGAGCCATATTCACATGCGTGTTTGGGCTAATCTTTGCATACTCGCCTTTTTCATATCCCATACGTTCTAACGCTCGATTAGCGATTACTTCATTTGTATTCATATTAATAGAAGTTCCAGCACCGCCTTGAATTGGATCTACGATAAATTGATCATGGAATTTTCCATCAACAATTTCTTGCGCTGCCTCTGCAATTTCATGTCCAATGTCTTTCGCTAAGTAACCAGTATCAATATTTGCAAGTGCCGCCGCTTTTTTCACAATTGCCATTGCCGTAATGAGTGACGGATGAATGCGATATCCTGTAATCGGAAAGTTTTCTACAGCACGTAATGTTTGTACACCATAATAAGCTACATTTGGTACTTCCTTTTCACCTAAAAAGTCTTTTTCTATACGTATATCCTTCGTTGCTATCATTTTCATCACCTATACTTTTCATTCTAAATCCTTATCCCAAAAATTCGCCCTCTAAAAATACGAGTATCATGCAGAAGAATTTTTCAGTATCCACCTTCACTATATAGCACCTATTTTGAAAGCGCAAACATTTATTTTTCTATATATACTTTTTATAAAGTGAAACTTTAATCAGCCCTCACCAATCGGACTTTAATGGGCAGCCCGACCCCTACCTAAATTCTTTGCTTTCACTGAATTTTGAGGTGGGGGTCTTACTGCCCATTAAAGTGGGATAAATATTTACAGAAAATCATTCTTCTACTTTCTTTACTTCCACTCGTTTAATTTGATGCATATCCTTTTCAAGAACTTTAAAAGAAAAGCCGGATTTTTCAATAATATCTCCTTCAGCAACGATTTGCTTTTGTACCATAATCCAGCCACCAATTGTATCTACATCATCAGCGATTAAGTGTATGCCAAATAAATCATTTATTTCACTAATAAGCACTTTTCCATCTACAATCTTACAGCCTTCACTTATATGCTCTATAGGCGGGTGTTCATCTTCATCGTATTCATCTCGGATTTCTCCAACAATTTCTTCTAAAATATCTTCTAGTGTAACGATCCCAGCAGTTCCGCCATATTCATCATATAATACAGCTAATGGAATTCGTTTTCTTTGCATTTGTAATAGCAAATCATGAATAGGGATATTTTCTAACACTTCAATAACTGGCCTTGTATATGGCGTAATCGAGCACTCCTCGTCTCGATTACCATCCATATAACGAATAAATAAATCCTTTACATTAACCATCCCAATAATTTCATCTTTATCTTCACCAAATACGGGATATCTCGTATATTTTTCTTGTGCGATTATTTTAATATGTGTTTCAAATGGTTCGTCCTCATATAATCCTACAACTTCCGTACGAGGTACCATGATTTCCTTTGCAACTCTATTATCAAATTCAAAAATATTATTTACATATTTAAATTCCCTTTGATTAATCTCTCCGCTCTCATAACTCTCAGATAAAATTAATCGTAATTCTTCCTCCGAATGAGCAACTTCATGTTCAGAAGCCGGATGTAATCCAAATAACCCTGCCACAAGCCTTGCGGAACCATTTAAAGCCCAAATAAACGGATACATTACTCGGTAAAAGTAAATAATTGGCTTCGATAATAGTAAGCTAACTTGCTCCGCCTTTTGTATAGCAAGCGTCTTCGGAGCAAGTTCACCAATGACAACATGTAAAAACGTAATCACTGCAAAGGCAATAATAAAAGAAACGGTACTTGCAATTGCAGGTGAAAATTGTAGTTTTAAAAACAACGGCTCGAGTAAATGTTTTATAGTCGGTTCGCCTAACCACCCAAGTCCTAAAGCAGTAATTGTAATACCTAACTGACATGCTGATAAATACTCATCTAAATTCGAAGTTACTTTTTTGGCTGCCAATGCTCCTCGTCGCTTTTCACTAACGAGTTGATCAATACGACTGCTACGTACCTTAATAATTGCAAACTCAACAGCTACAAAAAAACCTGTTAATGCAATAAGGATAGCGACCATCAATAATTTTATAATATCCACATATGCCCTTTAGCTTTCTTAGCTAAAGTTACACCTCCTTTAAAAAAGAAGTTTCACTTTAGTTTCTTCATTTACAGAAAAGCAACCCTATATAAAATTCACCAATTTCAAACCTCATACAATTCTAAAGGCAAGCCATCAGGGTCTTGGAAAAAGACGAATTTTCTCCCGGTTATTTCATCCATACGTATCGCCTCAGTTTCAACACCATATTGATTTAAATGTTTCACAGCCGCTTCTATATTTGGAACAGCAAATGCTAAATGTCTAAGTCCAGCCGCTTCTGGAAAACTTGGACGCTCAGGAGGACTTGGAAATGAAAATAATTCAATTTGATACTCTTCCCCTACACATAAATCTAACTTATAAGAATCTCGTTCCTTTCTATATACTTCATTTATCACTTTAAAACCTAATATCCGAGTATAAAAATCCTTTGATAGTTCATAATTTGAACTAATAATTGCAACGTGGTGCACTCCGCATATATTCATGTTCTGTATTCCTTTCTTTACCAAAGATGCATATTCTCCCTTGAAATGAAAAACATATATAGCAGAATATCTCTTTTAGGGGGTTTACTATGAAATTCATTACTTTTTTCGTGGGACTTATCGTTGTTTTCTTCCTTGCTTATATTGCTAGCAACAATAAGAAACACATTAAATTTAAACCAATTTTCATCATGCTTATTATACAGTTAATTTTAACCTATTTATTATTAAATACAGAAATCGGCCTCATACTTATTCGGGTCATTTCCAGTCTGTTTACAAAGCTACTCGAGTATGCCGCTGATGGTATAAACTTCGTATTTGGGGGGCTTGCCAATAAAGGTGAAATGCCATTCTTCCTTACTGTACTATTACCAATCGTCTTCATTTCCGTCTTAATTGGTATATTACAACATTTTAAAATACTCCCCTTCTTTATTCGTTGGATTGGTTACTTCCTTAGCAAAATAAATGGTCTTGGGAAATTAGAGTCTTACAACGCTATCGCATCTGCCATTGTCGGCCAATCAGAAGTTTTTATTACGGTAAAAAAACAATTAGCTCAAATTCCAAAACACCGTCTTTATACACTTTGCGCTTCTGCGATGTCAACCGTATCTATGTCTATCGTAGGTGCCTATATGACAATGATCGAACCTAAATATGTAGTAACTGCACTCGTTCTCAATTTATTTAGTGGCTTTATTATCGTACTCATCATTAACCCTTACGACGTGAAAGATGAAGAAGATATTTTAGAAATTAAAGGCGAAAAACAAAGCTTTTTTGAAATGCTTGGAGAATACATTCTAGATGGCTTTCGCGTAGCCATCGTTGTCGGCGCTATGCTCATCGGATTTGTCGCATTAATGAGCTGCATTAATGACCTATTCCTCATTATATTCGGCATTACTTTCCAGCAATTAATCGGCTACGTATTTGCGCCCATTGCATTCCTTATTGGTGTACCAAGTTCTGAAATTGTCACAGCTGGTAGCATTATGGCAACGAAGCTTGTAACGAATGAATTTGTAGCCATGATGGACCTTAGTAAAATTTCGAACAGCCTTTCTCCTCGTACAGTTGGTATTATTTCTGTTTTCCTCGTTTCTTTTGCCAACTTTTCTTCTATCGGCATTATTTCAGGTGCGGTAAAAGGATTAAACGAAGAACAAGGAAACGTCGTTGCCAGATTTGGCCTTAAATTACTATATGGAGCTACTCTCGTTAGCATTTTATCTGCAATTATCGTAAGCATTATGTTGTAATTAGGTAAAATTTTATCATTTTCTTCTCCCTATCTTTTGTATACAATAACGAATAGATGTCTTTATAAATAATCAAGACATCTATTTTTTATACATGTACAATCGCTTTTATTTAGCGTACAATATTTTTTATGTGTTTGAATGCTCTTCTAGATGTATATACTTTGATAGTTTTAAAGGAGAAAAAATGATGAAATCCGATATGAACAAAGATACTCGAGCCAAAAAAGGACGCTCAAAGAAAAAACGCCTACTTTGGTTCCTGCTTATTCCATTACTGGTTGTAGCACTTGGAGCAGGGGGCTATTCCTTCCATATATACAGTAAAGCAAAGTCTGTGTTAAGTAATGCCTATTCCGAACTGAGCCGCGGAGATAAATCCAGCAAACGTGAAAAGGCCGTTAAACCTATGACTGATAACATTTCTGTACTCATTATGGGTGTTGATGAAAGTGAAATTAGGGACAAAAATTATGGGAAAGCAACTCGTACAGATGCGCTATTACTTGCCACAATTAATAAAAACGATAAATCTGTTAAGCTTGTCAGTATTCCACGTGACTCACGTGTCTACATTAAATCACGTGAGAAATACGATAAAATTACACATGCACATGTATTCGGTGGTGTGGACAGCACGATTGATACGGTAGAGAACTTTTTAGATGTTCCAGTTGATTACTATGTAAAATTCAACTTTAAATCATTTATTAAAATTGTTGATTCCCTTGGTGGTATTACTGTCGATGTTCCAGTTGAGTTTACAGAACAAAATAGTAAAGACGAAGCAGATGCTATTCACCTGAAAAAAGGTCGTCAACATTTAAATGGTGAAGAGGCATTGGCGCTAGCTAGAACTCGTCATATCGATAGTGATTATATGCGCGGTCAACGACAACAGCTTGTTTTAGAAGCTATCGCTCAAAAAGCACTATCTCTTAATTCCATTAATAAGATCGGTGGTCTATTAGACGCTGTTGATAACGACTTAAAAACAAATTTAACTTTTGATGATATGATGACAATTGCAAAAAATTCAATGGATTCCAATTTAAAAATGGACAAAATGCAAGTAGAAGGTACTGATAAATATATAGGTGGTATTTATTATTACGTTCCAAACGAAAAAAGCGTCAAGAATATATCGACAACACTACAAGAACATCTCGGTGTTACGAATAAAAATGAACATAAAAAATTATAATAAAAAGGCTGCTAGATCTTTCTAGACAGCCTTTTTATTATAATTTTCAACATCTTTTTGTACACATTGTGACAAAAAGAGACAATTATTACAACAGTGTAACATTTTTTATAAAAACATTACACGCATAGTGAAAATAATAGTATACTAGTACGTACATAATGTTATTTTCATCATTTTTATACAAAAAATGTAATACATATATTTATACAAAAATTTCTGGGGGGAAATAAATGAAGCTAAGTAAAATACTGATCGGTTCTGTAATTGCTGGAGGCATATTACTTTGTGTAGGCGGTGTTGGCGGATATCAATATGTATCTAAACTAAATAATCAATTAGATACTACTGCATTACCAAATACTACATTTGAAGGTATTTCTCTCGATGGAAAAAATAAAAAAGATATTCAAGCTATTATTAATCAAAAAATAACTGAATTAGATCAAAAATCTCTTACCTACATATTCCAAAATGATAAACAGACTTACACATGGAAAGATTTAGGGATACATTATAAAGAAAAAGATATTATCGACAAAATCTTTAAAGAACAAGAAGGCAACGCAATAACTCGTTACAAAATCCGGAAGCAAGCTGAAAATGGGGAATTAAAACGTGACTACAAATTAACACCTCAATTAAATACAACTGCTTATGAAAGCTTTATGAAGGATAAATATAATGAAACATTAAAAAATCCTGTTAATGCTGAATTAAGTATTGAAGGCACTACAGTAAATATTAGCCAAAGTCAAAATGGAGAAAAAATCGATAAAAAAAAGTTAACTGATTTAACGAAACAGGCCATTACTTCTGGCACGCCTGACGTTACATTACCAGTTACACTATTAAAACCTGAACGTTCTACAGAGGATATACAGAAAATGGGGATTAAAGAAGTAATTGCTGAATACTCAACTCCGATGGCTGGTCGTAATGGGAATCAATCCTTTAACGTAAATAAGTCAGCTAACACTTTAAGTGGAGTTATTGTCGCACCTGATGAAACATTTAGTTTTAACGGCCGCGTTGGCGTAACTGATGCTGCACATGGTTACAAATCTGCAGCCGTATATTCACAAGGTAAAGTTATACAAAGTGCAGGCGGAGGGGTTTGCCAAGTTAGTAGTACTTTATATAGCGCAGCTTTAAGAGCAGATTTAGGAATTGTTTCTCGAAGCAATCATTCTATGCCCGTAAATTATTTACCACTTGGGCAAGATGCAGCAGTAGCAGATTATGGTCCAGATTTAAAATTTAAAAACAATACAGGCAATCATATTTATATTCAAGCATTTTCAAATGGAGGTAGCATTACTACACGTATTTTCGGTACAAATACTGGTAAAAATGTTGAAGTTTCTTCTCAAGTAATTAGTAAGACTAATGATAAAATAACAGCCGTTACGTATAAAAAAGTTACACAAAACGGTGAAGTAATATCTAATGGGCAAATTTCAAAAAGCGTATATAAAAGCGCTCCAAAACAATAAGACGCTATTAAACGAACAAATTTCAACAAATAAAAAAGGCGTGATCTACTCACGCCTTTTTCTTTTGCAATAATAATAAAAAGGTTGCAAGATGGTCTTTTGTTTCTTCTAACGACCACATACGATTTCCTTGCTTTGCAGCTAATACGCACGCCTCTTCCCAACCATCCTTTTTCTTCATATATAATAATTCATCACGTAATTTCAAAACAATTTCTTCATCTTCTTGCTCTATAAATTCTTCCATCACGCCTACTATTTCATCCTCGTGGATACTTAGCGTACAATACGATTTGAAAAAATATTGTAATGTCGTATACATATTTACTCCCCCTTCTTATTTATCAGATGGATAAGAAGTAATGATCTTATATCCTAAATCTCCTGACTTATCTCTCGCTAAAACAGTAACAGTTTTGACTAACTTATCTTTTACATTCATATTTTTCTTTATTACCGTTTTTCCAACCGGGAATGAATGTGTCGTATTTAATACGAGACGAGCCTCTTTAGAATTTTTTAACCAATCTTGAATTTCCTTATCATGCTGCTTCAAACTATCTTTTACAGCTTTCGTTGCCGTTTCCTTATCATAGTATGTACTTGCTGCTGATACTTTATCTGTCTTCAAGCGATTCTTCAAATCTTCTTCTGATTTGCCTACATGTCTTTCAATCGTATGACCATTTTTAGGTGGCCCTTCCATTTCATCTAAAATATTATCACTAATTTTTTCTACTGATGTCGATTGATTCCCTGTTTGTTTCTCTGTTTTTTGTTCTTTTCCTGCACATCCACTTAAGATCAGCATGAGTGCCAATAAACTACCAAAGAAAAGACTACTTATTCGTTTCATCATATCACCTCTTCCATGATTATTATCGTAACTCCACTAAAAGTCAATTTCACACCGAAAAAACATACACATTTTTTAAATTCTTCACCTATTTTGCCATATTATCACCTGATTTTCATAAAATCGCTATTTTCCCTCCCTTTAGAAATATACCCCTATATTTTCCTAATTATTTCCCGAGTTAAACCAACCCCGAAAGCACCGAATAAATCCTTTATTTAAAGGTTTTTTAGTGATTTTTTAAAAATTAAAATATACCCCATATTTCATATACATAGTACCCCTATGTAGTATATAAAGGGTGTTTTATCGACGTTTTCTACATTATGTAAATTTGCACTTGCCTATGCAATGGAAATATGGTGTAATGCAAAAAAAGATAAAGGATTTTAAACAATGGCTGAAACAATTCAAAACTTCTTAACAGACTATTATTCAATCGCAATTCCACTTAGTATCTTAATTAACATCGTTATTAGTCTTTTAGGTGTTATCCCTAGTATTTTTTTAACCGCTATTAATATACAGCTCTTTGGCGTAGTAAACGGAACGATTATTTCGATCGCCGGTGAGGCATTAGGGGCTATTATCTCGTTTTATATTTATCGTATAGGCCTTCAAAAGTTCACTCACGATAAAGTAAATAAGTACCCAAAGGTAGAACGCCTACTTTATGTAGAAGGTAGAGAGGCCTTTCTACTCGTTCTATCGTTTCGATTAATACCTTTCATCCCATCAAGTATCGTGACTTTATTTGCCGCTCTAGGCAAAATGTCATTACTCTCCTTCAGTATTGCCAGTACAATAGGTAAAATACCGGCTTTGTTAATCGAGGTATATTCTGCATACCATGTCATGAATGGAACGAATGAAGCGAAGTGGATTGTCACAATCGCGGGGTGTGTTGGATTGTTTTATTTGTGGAAAAAATGGAGAAAAAAATAAAGAAGGAGCATAGGCTCCTTCTTTATTTTTGAAGTATTTTATTGATAATTTCCCTTAAAACCTTAGTTTATACCAACTGCACTAAATGATTGCTTAACTGCTGCTACTTCCGCAGAATTCGCACCATATAAGTCAGCTGCAGCTTGTACTGCACCAGCACGAGCTTGGCTAAATGTAGTAGATTGCGTGTAATATTGTGTGTTTGCACGGTAGTAAATTGCACCTAGCTTATCTTTACCGATACCAGTTACAGTTACACCGTAATGTGTACCGCCATTTGCTAATAAATAAGCTTGTTTATTAATAATACCACTGTTTGTATGAACCCCACCGTTATCACTTGAACCCGTGTAACGCTTAGAATAATGATCTGGATCACCATACTTCGTAGGGTCACTCATAGAACGAAGTGCATCTCCTGCTTTACCAGGTGTGTAAATATCTTCACCAATCTCCCAATCTGGGTTACGGTTATCATAGAATTCTACTAAAGTACCAAAGATATCAGAAATCGCTTCATTTAAAGCTCCTGATTCATTTTGATAAATTAAATTAGAACTATTTTCCGTCACTGCATGCGTTAATTCGTGACCAATAACATCAATACCACCAGATAATGAAGTGAATGTTACACCATCACCATCTCCGTATACCATTTGTGATCCGTTCCAGAATGCATTATTATAATTACTTCCGTAATGAACTGTTGATTTTAATGGCGCTCCTGCATCATTAATAGAGTTTCTATTAAATGTAGCTTTATAGTAATCATATGTTTTACCTGCATAGTAATGAGCATCTACTGCCGCTGCATCATACGCTGCATTGAACACATTATCTGCATCTGCCCATAATGTTCCTGGTAATGTTGAGCGATTTTTCGCATCATACGTGAAAATTGTTGCTCCGCGCGTATTATCTTGTAAGTAGTAAGATGAGCCAGATAACGTTGTATTAAGCGATTTCGTATCTCCTAATACCCCTTTACCAGTTCCTACTTTATTTGTTCCTGTTACAGGCTTTACAACTGCTTTTGCATCCTGCTTAGGAGCCTCTTGTTTAACTGGAGACTTATCATCATTCGTCACATGATCGATTGTATTAAACTTATTTAACACTTTACCGCTTTCCGCCTCAATGAAATAGTAGTAATTTCCTGGACTTGGATCTAAGAAGTTTAGATTTACAACGTATGCATATGTTGTTTCTTCACCGTTTTGATATACATATAAGTCCGCTTTTGGTTCTACCTCATATTTAGGTGTAACCCCTAAATCTTTTTGCGCAATTTCAATAGCTTTTGCGCCTTCAATCTTATTTTTATTTTTCAACTTGTCCTTTTTGTCTAAATCAGGCGCAACTGTTCCAGACAGTACTTTTAAAGAACCATCTTTACTTACGTGAGCTACTTGCGTAGACCCCCATACAGGTACTCCTTCATATACTTGTTGCAAACGTAATACTGTTGAATCAGTTACAGCATCTTTCTTCACTTGTTTCACTTTGAAAGAATCTTGCGCACTCTTTTCCCCTAACTTATAATCACCTTTTGCTGCATTTAAGTAATCAAACACAACAGATTCTGCTTTCTTACCAGTTGCCTCAGTTAAATCACCAGAAATAAACTCCGGTGACTGCACCGTCTCATTGTACTTCTTGGTAGAGAGAACATTTTTAGAATCCGCAAATGCAGAGCCTGTCCCTCCAAACGTTGTAACTGCCATTCCTGTTGCTAACACTAATGCTAAACTTTTCTTTTTCATGAACCTTCCCCCTAATAAATTATTTTTTGAAAAAGAGTAGTTTCATATTAGCATTATGTTTCCACTATTAATATACTAAAAATTCAAATAATTATTTTCTCAAGTATTGTAGAATTTTGGGGAACAAATATTGAAAAACCCCTTTCCGATTGGAAAGGGGTTTTTCAATATTATACATTTACAGTTTGTGACACACTAGAATCTAATCCATAAGTATCTGGTTTACTCGTATACTGTACTCCACCAACAATTGTAAGTACTACTGCAACTGCTAAAATTCCAGCTAATGCTTTTTTCATTTTTCATCCTCCTTATGGCTTTCTAACATTTCAATAACTAGCTTATAGTAGTGATTACTTTGCTCAAAGTTCAGTGATTTAGAAAAGTATTCCGCAAGCTCCATATATACTTTCTTTAGTTCTATCTTATTACCTGCTGATTTATAAAACGGAATAGCTTCTAATTCCAAAAATTGCTTATACTCTCGCGCCTCTTCAAAATACTTATTTCGAAGCATGAGCAGTAAATATAATTTTGTATTAAATCTCTCTTCACGTTTGGCAGCAACAATACCTTTATCAATCCATTCTCTTGCTTCTTCAAACTGATCTAATTTAATACAAGCTAATGCCATTTCATATAATGTGTCTATATAATTTAAATCTATTTGTTTTTGAAGTTGTAAACTCTCTAAATAATAATCTTTTGCTTGATTATATTTTTTCTTTTTATAGTATATATTCCCAATATTACTTAAAGTAATAGCTTTTAGAACATCTTTATCCGCAAAAGCCTCTGATTCCCGCAGTATGCTCTCATACATTTCTAGAGCTTCTTCATATTGCCCTTGTTCAGCATAACTTAATGCAATAAGAATTTGACAGTTTATCACGTTCCGAAATTTATACTCATTTCTAAATGCCTCTAGTGCAATATTTGCAAAGTGTAACGTAAGATGTTGGATTTCCAAATGACTATAAGTAAGAGCAATATTATAATAAATTCCTGTCTCATGATACCCTAACTCTTTTGCCATAACTTCTGTCTCTAATAAATAACTTAATCCCTGTTTCCACTTATATTGTAAACAGCATAATAATCCTTTACTATACGTATACAACAACTTCTGAAAAGGCGAGAATTTCTTATATGCCTTCTTCAGCTGCTCTAATTCTTCTGCAATTACCGGCAAGTCCCTTTTCATCAGTAAATAACGTATATTAAGTAGTTTATAATAATTTATAATTTCAAAATCTAAAACGTGTTGCATATCCTCTTGCAATTCATTATAGATACGTTCAACTTGCACCTTCTCCAAACGGATTAGTGCGTTTAACCAATCATCCAGCTTCCCCTTCACATCTTCTTCTACATCTCTCAAATCCGTCACGGCAATTTCTAACCTTGTGCAGAGCAATTGTAGAATTTCTTCTGATGCTTCGATCTTTCCATTTTCGATTTTACTTAAGTATGAGACAGAACAAATGCCCTGACATAATTCTTCTTGTGTCATTTTTTGCTGTAGCCGCTTGTAAAAGACTTGTTTGCCTATTTTTTCTAATGTTTGTTGCATTGTCCTCCTCCATTCTCATTTACCCCCATTACTCTAATAATACATAAAATCTAGAGAAATATAAATTGATAAATGTTAATTTTCTAAAAAATATGCATTATTTCATTTTTTTCTCTCTTGACTTCATACTAATATCTCTTCTTTGCTACGAATGGTGAAAAATTGGTATACTATAACCAAATTATGGAGGTGTTTTCGCGATGACTTATTATAAAGACGATAGCTATGCCTTACATACAGATTTATATCAAATTAATATGGCTTATACATATTGGAAAGATGGTATCCACAATCGCCGCTCGGTGTTTGATTTATACTTTCGAAAACTTCCATTTGAGAACGGTTATGCTGTTTTTGCTGGTCTTGAAAAGATTGTAGAGTACATAGAAAACTTCAGCTTTACCGAAAGCGATATCGCTTATTTAGCAGAATTACAATTTGAAGAAGAATTCCTTCACTATTTACAAAATATGAAATTCACTGGGACGATTCGAAGTATGCAAGAAGGTGAAGTTGTATTTAATAACGAGCCTTTATTACGTGTTGATGCACCGCTTGGCGAAGCACAAATTATTGAAACTGCCCTGTTAAACATTGTGAATTACCAAACATTAATTGCAACGAAAGCTGCTCGTATGAAGCACGCTGCAAATAACGATGAACTTTTAGAATTCGGCACAAGACGTGCCCACGAGTTTGATGCTGCTCTTTGGGGCACACGCGCTGCCTTTATTGGTGGCTTCTCATCTACGAGTAACGTACGGGCTGGGAAGCGCTTCGGAATACCTGTAGCCGGCACACACGCTCACTCTTTCGTTCAAGCATATCGTGATGAATATGTCGCGTTTAAGAAATATGCTGAGACACATAAAAAATGCGTCTTTCTCGTTGATACATATGACACATTAAAATCCGGTGTTCCAAATGCAATTCGCGTCGCGAAAGAGTTTGGGGATCGTATCGATTTTTATGGCATTCGCCTTGATAGTGGTGATATGGCTTATTTATCTAAAAAAGCAAGAAAACTACTAGATGAAGCTGGGTTTACACATACAAAAATTATTGCTTCTAGCGATTTAGATGAATACACAATTATGCACTTGAAATCTCAAGGAGCAAAAATTGACGTATGGGGCGTTGGAACAAAATTGATTACGTCCTTTGAGCAACCAGCGTTAGGGGCTGTTTATAAACTAGTTGCGATTGAAGATACTGATGGAAAGTTAAATGATACAATTAAAATTTCATCTAACCCAGAAAAAATTACTACTCCAGGACTGAAGCGAATTTATCGTATTATCAACCGAGTTAATGATCATGCAGAAGGCGATTATATTGCATTAGATTCTGAAGAACCAGGAAAAGAAGAACGATTAAAAATGTTCCATCCTGTTCACACGTATATAAGTAAATTTGTAACAAACTTTGAAGCTCGCGAACTGCATAAAGACATTTTCGTTAACGGTGAAAGAACATATGAACTACCTGACATATTGGATATTCAAAAATACAATGAACAGAGTCTCGCGCTATTTTGGGAAGAGTATATGCGAACTTTAAATCCTGAAGAGTACCCTGTCGATTTAAGTCAAGAATGCTGGGATCATAAAATGAATTACATTCAAACTGTTCGAGAACAAGTTGAAAAAAATATACAAAAATAAAGTGAAACTTTAATCAGTGGGGGTTTTCTTCATCCCCACTGATTATTAGTTGAACCAATCGGACTTTAATGGGCAGTTGATCCCCTACCTAAATTCTTTGCTTTCGCTAAATTTTGAGGTGGGGGTCTTACTGCCCATTAAAGCGGGATAAAACAGAGAAGCTTTCCCTTCTCTGTTTTTTCATGCTATATGTATCTTTATGAAAAATATATTAACATAATAAGACAAATATTTTTTATTTGTAAATTTTAATATTAAGTTATTTATTACTAAAGTAATATTTGCTATTATTTTATTGAGCCAATTTCAACAACATCACTAAAAAAAGAGGACGCAAGTTGCGTCCTCTTTTTTATAAATCTTTCACTCGTAGTACACGCATTGCATTTAACACTGCAAGTAGTGTCACACCGACATCTGAGAAGACAGCTTCCCACATTGTTGCAATACCGAAAGCACCAAGTAATAAAACTAATCCTTTTACTCCTAATGCAAAGATGATATTTTGCCATACAATGCGTCTTGTACGTTTTGCAATGTTTACAGCTGTCGCAATTTTTGAAGGCTCATCAGTCATAATAACGATATCTGCCGCTTCAATTGCTGCATCTGATCCTAAACCACCCATCGCAATACCAACATCTGCTCTTGCTAATACTGGTGTGTCATTAATGCCATCACCAACGAAAGCAACTTTTTCTTTTCCGTGCTTCGCTGCATCAATTTTTTCAATTTCTTCTACTTTTTGTTGCGGTAATAGTTCTGCGTGAACTTCATCTAAACCTAATTCTTTACCAACAGCTTCACCAACTGTTTTTGCATCCCCAGTTAACATGACTGTCTTCTTAATACCTAATTCTTTTAACTTTTGAATTGCTTGTTTTGAATCTTCTTTTACCTCATCAGAGATAACAATATAACCTGCGTATTTCCCATCTACAGCAACGTGAACTAATGTACCTACTGTTTCTGGTTGCTTAAATGTAATGTTTTCTTTTCTCATTAATTTAGCATTACCTGCAAAAATTTCTTTTCCTTGTACTTTTACGACTGTACCGTGACCAGAAATTTCGTTATAATCATCGATTATTTTTTCATCAATTGATTTTCCATATGCATTTCGAATCGATTGTGCAATTGGATGGTTAGAATACACTTCAGCAAATGCTGCATACTCTAATAATTCTTCATTTGTAATGCCTTCGCTTGGTTCCATTTTTGTAACTTTGAAGACGCCTTTTGTTAATGTTCCTGTTTTATCAAAGACAATATATTTCACATCATTTAAAGCTTCTAAGTAGTTACTTCCTTTTACTAACACACCACTTTTAGATGCGCCGCCGATACCTCCAAAGAATCCAAGAGGAATAGATACAACTAACGCACATGGACAAGAGATTACTAAGAACACTAACGCTCTATAAATCCAATCTGCAAATGTCGCTCCTTCTAAAATAAGTGGTGGAATAAACGCCATGATCGCTGCTGTAATAACTACAACTGGAGTGTAGTAACGTGCAAACTTCGTAATAAAGTTTTCTGTCGGCGCTTTTTTACTGCTTGCATTTTGAACTAAATCTAAAATTTTTGATACAGTTGATTCGCCAAACTCTTTTGTAACTTCAATTGTTAATACACCATTTTGGTTCACAAAACCACTTAGTACATCATTTCCAACTTCCACTTCACGTGGTACAGATTCACCAGTCAATGCTGAAGTATCTACCATGGATGTTCCTTCAATTACTTTTCCGTCTAACGGTACTTTCTCACCAGGTTTCACGATAATATAATCACCGATTTGTACATCTTCTGGCGATACTTGTTTCGTTTCATTTCCAACCTTTACATTCGCATAATCAGGACGAATATCCATTAACGAAGTAATTGATTTTCGAGAACGGTTTACAGCAATACTTTGGAATAGTTCCCCTACTTGATAGAATAACATTACTGCAACCGCTTCTGGGTATTGCTGGATCGCGAAAGCTCCTAGTGTTGCAATTGCCATTAAGAAGTTCTCATCGAACACTTGACCACGAGTTATGTTTCTTACCGCTCTCCAAACGATATCTCCACCTATTAATAAATACGCAAGGACGAATAACGGAATTGTGATCACCTGTGGTAAGCCAGCTAATGCAGCAATTGCTGTCAAAATTCCGCCGACCACTAATCGTCCTACCATCTTTTTCACATTTGCTTCACCATGGTCGTGACTATGCCCGTGATCATGACCACCTTTTTCTTCACGAACAACTTTCACATCTGGTTCTAACTTTTGAACAACATTTGTTATATTTGCTACAGTCGCTTCTAATTCTCTTTTATTCGCTACTTCAACTCTTAATTTCTTTGAGACGAAATCAACAGTTGCTGCTGAAACAGTCGGCATTTCTTTTACTTTATTTTCAATCTTCATCGCACAGTTTGCGCAATCTAAACCTTCTAATATAAATACTTCTTTTGCTACTTTTGTACTTTTTTCTTCTTGCACTTTAATGTGCGGTTCTAATTTTGTAACGAGTTGTTTCGCTTCTGTAACAACTTCGCTTTCTTTATTTTGTGCTGTTTCTAACACCATTGTTTTTGTTGCGAAATTTACAGAGCAAGAATTTACTCCTTCTATATTTCCAACACCTTTTTCGATTTTCATTGCACAGTTCGCACAATCTAAACCTTCTAACATCAGTTTCTTTTTCACTAATGCTTCAGCCATCGTTCTCCCTCCTCGCGTTCTTTTTTATTCTTCCTCGTTTACGTGTTCAAACGCTTGCTCGAAGATATGAATTACGTGCTGGTCAGCTAACGAATAATAAACGACCTTTCCTTCTTTACGATTCTTTACAAGTTTCGCTTGCTTTAACACACGAAGCTGGTGTGAAATAGATGATTGTGTCATTCCTAATAAATACGCTAAATCACAAACGCACATTTCTGCTTCAAATAACGCATGTAATATTCTTGTACGTGTACGATCGCCTAATACTTTAAATAGTTCTGCTACTTTACTTAAACTTTCATCAGTTGGAATTGTTTGTTTTACTTGATCAACAACTTCTTCATGAATTATCGTTTGAGAACATGTCTCTTGTGGTGTTTCTACTTTATTTCCAGCCATTATAGCTCACCTCTTTATTTGAACATATGAACAATCATTCATATATCTTATACTCTTATTATATGAGCGCCCATTCATATGTGTCAATGAAATCTCATACATTTTTTTGAACATTTCGTTCACATTTAAAAAAAGATCTACACATATTTTCCGCATCCATTACATTCTCATACAAAAAGGATGTACATTTTGCCCCAAAGAAAAAAAGCCTTGCGCGCTCCCTAGACGCACAAGGCTTACTATACTTATATCCCTTTTAATTCAGCTTTTAATTAGCTTGTTCTAAATTATCCTGCGAACTTCCATCGTCTTTTAAATGACTATGTTTTTTCGAATAAACAAAGTATACAACTACTCCAATTGCTAACCAAATACCGAAGTAAATCCATGTTGTTAACGGTAGGTTAAACATTAAGAATAGACAACATGCGATTGAAATAATCGGTAGCGTTGGTACAAGTGGTACCACAAAGCCTCGTTTTAAGTTCGGATGTGTTTTACGAAGAATAATAACTGACACACCTACCATCGCAAATGTTAACAATGCTCCAATATTCGCTAAATTCGACAATTCTTTTAAATCGATAAATCCGGCAATTAAAGCACTACCAATACCTGTTAACCAAGTTGAGAATACTGGCGCTTCTGTTTTCTTATTAATTTTCGCAAAGGATTTCGGTAATAAACCATCACGGCTCATCGCGAAGAATACACGTGTTGTTGCATAAATGTAAGCAAAGATTACAGCCATAATACCAATTACAGCTCCAACTGCGATTACACCTGCTACTTTATCTTGTCCTACAACCTCTAACACATATGCCATAGCCTCTGGTACATCTAACTCTTTATAAGAAACCATACCTGTCATAACGAGACAAACTACAACATAAATGATTGTACAAATAATTAACGAAGCAATAATACCAATCGGTAAATCACGTTGTGGATTTTTTACTTCTTCAGCAGAAGTTGCTAATGCATCAAATCCTAAGAAAGCGAAGAATACTGCTGCTCCTCCGGCAAAGATTCCGCTCATACCGTATGGTGCAAATGGTGTCCAGTTTTCTGGTTGTACGTAAAACGCACCAACTGCAATGAATAAAATAACAATACCAATTTTGATTAATACCATTATGTTATTCACACGTTTACTTTCTTTCGTACCTCTTGATAATAACCAAGTTAAAACTAAAGTAATAACTACTGCTGGTAAATTCACAATTCCACCTTGTGATGGAATCTTTAACAGCTCTGTTGGAATTTCTAATCCAAACCCACTCACTAAGTTATTGAAATAACCTGTCCATCCACCAGCTACTGCGGCAGTTGTTACAACATATACAGATAGTAATGTCCATCCCATTAGGTGGGCAATAAACTCACCAATTGTCGCATATGAATATGTGTACACACTACCTGAAACCGGCAGTGTAGATGCAACTTCTGCATAACATAATGCTGCAAATCCACAAACAATCGCTGCAATCATGAATGAAAAAATAACTGCTGGACCAGCATCTCTTGCTGCTACTAATCCTGTTAATACTAGAACTCCTGTACCAATTATCGCACCAATCCCTAGCATTGTTAGGTCAAATGCCCCTAGCGTTTTCGTTAAAGTTTTACTTTTACTTTCCCCTAACAATTGCGTAACGGATTTCTTTTTAAATAGGTTGGCCACGATGTATGCCCCCTTTTGCCAAGAAGAGCTAAGAGATATTCACTCTTAGCTCTTATCATGTTGGTTTATATATTGTTCGATTTTGTTTTGTATAATGCTTCTATTAGCAAGATACTGTTTCTGCTTCTAATAATTCTTTAGCACCTTTGTACTCTACACCGTGAGCTTCTGCAACTGCTTCAAATGTTACATAGCCGTCTAATGTGTTAATACCTTTTAGTAACGCAGAGTTGCCTAGGCAAGCTTCTTTGTAGCCTTTGTTAGCAATTTGTACTGCGTATGGTACTGTTACGTTTGTTAATGCAAGAGTTGATGTACGTGGAACCGCACCTGGCATGTTTGCAACTGCATAATGAACAACGCCGTGTTTTTCGTAAGTTGGGTTATCATGAGTTGTAATACGGTCAGTTGTTTCGAAAATACCACCTTGGTCAATCGCGATATCTACAACAACAGAACCTGGTTCCATTGATTTAATCATTTCTTCTGTTACAAGTTTTGGCGCTTTTGCACCTGGGATTAATACTGCACCGATTACAAGATCAGACTCTTTTACAGCTTCTGCAATATTGTAAGGATTAGACATTAAAGTTTTTACTTGGTTTCCGAAAATGTCATCTAATTGACGAAGACGTTCTGCACTTAAGTCGATGATTGTTACATCCGCACCTAGTCCAACTGCAATTTTAGCAGCATTTGTACCAGCTTGTCCACCACCGATGATTGTTACTTTACCACGTTTAACCCCTGGAACACCTGCAAGTAAGATACCTTTACCGCCTTTGTTCTTCTCAAGGAATTGTGCACCAATTTGTGCAGCCATACGACCAGCTACTTCACTCATAGGTGCAAGTAATGGTAGAGAACGGTTTTCTAATTGTACTGTTTCATATGCAATAGAAACAACTTTCTTTTCGATTAATGCTTTTGTTAATTCTGGTTCTGGAGCTAAGTGTAAGTATGTGAATAAGATTAAACCTTCGCTGAAGTGTTTGTATTCGCTTTCAATTGGTTCCTTAACTTTCATAACCATTTCCATGTTCCAAGCTTCTTCAGCTGTATCAACAATTTTTGCTCCTGCTTCAACATACTGAGCATCTGTGAAACCAGATCCTAAACCTGCACCCTTTTGAATGAATACTTCGTGATTGTTACGAATTAAATGTACAACACCTGCTGGTGTCATTGCCACACGGTTTTCGTTGTTTTTAATTTCTGCTGGTACCCCAATACGCATAATGAAATGCCCCCTTATAATTAACAGAAAAAAGAAAGTCTTTTTTCTTTTTGTAATAATTAATAACTTATGTCCTTATTCTAGCATAACTTAAAAGTTATGAAAACGCTAACATACTATATTTTTAAAGTTTATATATTTAGAATAGTGTAAATATATGGAACATTGATTCTATTAGCCTCTTTGTTCCATCTCATTATTTATCACTCTATTTTTATTATACTCCTTCAAAATAAGTAGTAATCATTTATTATTTGACAATAATGTAACGATGTAAGAAACCTCAATGATGCCGTATACATATTCAGTTATTAATTTACACAATACTTTAGAGATATATTCTTTTTGTAAAAAAAAAACAGCTGCAGGCATTTAGCCAGCAGCTGGGTAACTTATAAATAACTTGGAAAATAAATCATCTGTTGTTTCCGTAATTTTATCAAACAGATCACTTTCTTCCGCTTCTTGCTCTTTTAACATCTTAATTGTTTCACGTGCATCTTCAGGGTAATCGGTAATGATACCATCTACGTTTAACTTATAATATCCCTTTAAACTTTCCATATCATTTACTGTCCATACGTAAATTGGCTTGTTTAACTTCCTTGCTTCTCTTACTAACTTCTTATTTAACATATATTCTTCCGCTACATAAAAATCAGCTTTCACATTCTTTAAGTTAGCTCTACTTGCATATAGTATATATCCGACTTTTATATCTGCATTTGCACGCTTAAACTCTTTAATAAGCGGGTAATGTAACGTTTGAATGACACATTGCTTCTCAAATTCATTATCTTTAATCGTTTTTAATACTTTATTTACAAAATCTTTTTCGCCACCATGAAGCTTCACTTCAATATTAAGTTTGATTTTACCCTTAGCCAGCTTAATGATTTCATCAAGTGTACTGATTTGTCCTGAAAACCCATCTTGACTAAGAGTAAGCTGTCTTAACTCGTCCATCGTTAAATCTGAAACATGAAGATTAGCATTGGCAAGACGTTTCAACTTCAAATCATGTATAACTGCTAGTTCACCGTCTTTCGTTTGTAGTACATCAATTTCAGCGTAGTCTGCTTTCGCATCAATAGCTCCCTGCACAGCTTCTTTCGTATTCTCTACACCTTTTGAAATATAACCGCGATGAGCCATAATAATCGGTTCTTTATATGTGTTTGTAATAAAGGTCACAATGAAGGCAACAACCATTCCCGCAGTAATAATTCCTACAATATATACGCCAATAAATTTCCAACGATGTTTTTGGAAGAAACATTTATCTGCTTTCGTCTTTGAATAATCTAATCCTTCTTCTAATAAAACATCTTCGATTGGAACCTTTTGTAAATACAGTCTTGTTAACGCCATAATATAGAACGGCGTCATAATAAAGCTAAATAGATACAATGTACTTGTTAGGAAAACAGAAATAGTTGACTCTGCTAGTAGTGCAAATGTCCCTTCTGGGTTTGTAAATTCATATACTCCCCACAGACAAAGTAAATAAATTCCTATACATAAAAGAAAAACAATTCCTACAGATATGAAAAAACCTACTAAAAAGAACAACACTTTAAAGAAGCTTTCTTTTACTAAGTTTGCGCTTTTTCGTGCTGCCGTACGGAACGGCTTATCCTCTAAAACAATAATAGGTAAAACAAAAATCCAACGAAGATTCAAATAGGCAACTACAGCAAAGAAAGTATAATATCCCACTTGCCCCATTGTTGTCTTAAATAGTTCACCTGTAATAAAATTAGGAATTTGAATTTCAGGAATCAATGCAGATTTATATCCCATACTTAATAGTGGTAATAGTACAACTGCATACAAAACAAATCCAGGTAAGCAATATGTAAACAGAGAAGGTAAATACGTTACTGTTTTATATAAAATTGGACGTAATCTCACCTTTTGCCTTTTATGAGCGAAGTACGAAATGATAATAAGTACTGCAAACTCTGTAAAGATCAGGAACAATGCCAATATAGATAAAATTACAATCGCCAAAATCCCGTATGGTGTTTTCAAAAATGCTAATAACTCATCATTTGTTGCGTTTGCATACCCACCAAAGTACAACAACTTATTGAAAATAATACCGAAAAGTGGGATAAACACAATCGCTGCTAACAATTTATAAGCAAGTTGGAATGTTAACACATTCCAAAAGGCAAATCTAACAGTTTGAAAGGAATGTCTCATTACTCCTGGTATAGATAGTCTTTTACGGTGTTGCATATATTCCTCCACATTCTAAAACGATATTTGAGATGGATTCCACATTTCCATTTCTAACCCATCCCTTTAATAATAATATATTCCGCTTAACATGAACACTCTTATACATACAATGAAAAAAGTGATGGCTACTTCCCATCACTTTTTCATTGACTCTATTTTTTCTCTAATCCTTGTCCAAATGCTTTCAAGAAGCTAAATCCGAATGTGATGGCTCTATTGATATCTGGATCTTTTAACACTTTAAAGAAGTCCATCACTTTTGTTTTTTTACCACTCTTTAATTCATCTGTTGCAAATTGCAATCCAGTGACTAAACTCGATGTGATTTGCTTTGTTACTTCTGGGTCAACTGAGGACAGTGCTTCCCCCGCCCCCATCATGTTGTTGAGTGCATTTTTAACTGGTTCACGATTTAATTGCTCCACCGCGATTTTTGAAACATCTTCCTTCGCAGCAAGCAAACTAATTGCCGCATCTAATATACCAGCCTTCTGCAACTGTGCGAGAAGCTGCATTGTTTCTTCAACTGCTTCACGATTATTAGATAGCTCATTTAGAAGTTCCTCTGCTACTTGCTGTTTCTGTTCTTCCTCTGTTATAACTTTCTTTTTAATTAACGTAATTTCTTTCGCCACTATCTCCGCCCCCTAGTCCACAAGTGATACGTATTGTTTTCTTTGCCATTTTTGCTCAATTTCAACACCATTTTGCGGATTACGCTGTTTATCTCTCGGGTTTGAAGATGGTAACGGACGGTTTCCTTTTTCACGTAATACACGCATTTTCACCATCGTTTGCTTATACGCCGGTGTACACGTATACAGGTCTGTTGCCGTCCCAGTTAAAATATTAATCGCTTCTTCATTTATCGTTGCATGCATCGGTAAATATAGCTCTTTCCCAGTTACACGATCAGTAATAAGCGCTTGTACTTTAATCTTTCCAAATGGTGATGCTAATTCTACAAGACCACCATCTTTCACATTGCGCTCTATAGCGAGTTCAGGTGAAATTTCAACAAATACTTCAGATACTTTAGATAAAATACCCGCCGACTTATTCGTCATATTCCCTTCATGGAAATGTTCTAGCATACGTCCATTATTTAAAAGTAAATCATACTCATCTGGCGCTACAACCGGTGGTATCCATTCATCTAATGATAAACGAGCGAGTTTATCTGGGAAGTTAAATCCGTCTACATATAATAGCGGTGTATCGCTACCATCATGACTACCCCAACATAAACTATTCCATCCTTCTAGACGGTCGTACGTTGCTTGAGAGTATAACGGTGCAAGTGATGCGATTTCGTCCATAATTTCACTTGGACTTTCGTAATTCCAATCACCGCCGAGTGCACGAGCAACTTTTTGTAAAATCCACCAGTCTGGTTTTGAATCACCAAGCGGTTTCAATACTTCATATAATCTTTGAATACGGCGCTCTGTATTCGTAAACGTACCTTCTTTTTCTAAGCTTGGTGCCGCTGGCAAAATAACATCAGCAAAACGGGCTGTTTTTGATAAGAACATATCTTGAACAACGAGGAAGTCTAAATTCGCTAAAATATGTTGTACATGGTTCGCATTAGAATCGACTAAAGCCATTTCTTCCCCCATGACATACATACCACGTAATTTTCCTTCTTCTGCCGCGAGTAACATTGCAATATTATTTAATCCTGGTGCTTTCGGAATCGTTGTGCCATATGCTTTTTCAAACTTAGCACGAAGCGTATCATCTGATACTGCTTGATAACCTGGAAGCCAGTTTGGTAATGTTGCCATATCACAGGCACCTTGTACGTTATTATGACCTCGTAATGGATATGCGCCTGCACCAGGACGACGATAGTTGCCTGTAACAAGCAGTAAATTTGAAATGGCTGCAGAAGTTGTACTTCCTCCTGTATTTTGCGTTACACCCATTCCCCAAAGCACACAAGTACCATCTGCTTCATATACCATACGAGCCATTTCTTTTAGATTTTCTTTCGAAATCCCCGTGATTTCTTCTGTATAATCAAGCGTATACTTTTCTAACATTTTGCTATATTCATCAAAGTTCTTCACATTTTCAGCTAAAAACTTTTTATCGTGCCAATCTTGATCAATAATATATTTCGTAATACCAGCAAGCCATACGTAATCCGTACCCTGGCGCGGATGAATAAATAAATCCGCACGCTCTGCCATTTCATGTTTGCGAAGGTCTGCTACAATCAGTTTTTGCTCGTGTAATTTATGAGCACGTTTTACACGCGTCGCAAGTACAGGGTGTCCTTCTGTTGGATTCGCACCAACAATAATGACAAGGCCTGCTTCAGCTATATCTTTCACTGTTCCAGCGTCCCCGCCCATACCGACAGTTTTAAATAAACCATCTGTTGCTGGAGATTGACAATAACGAGAACAATTGTCCACATTATTCGTTCCATATATTTGCCGAGCTAGTTTTTGCATCAGGTAGTTTTCTTCATTCGTTACTTTCGATGAAGAAATAAATCCAAATGCATCGCTACCATATTCAGATTTAATATGCTGCATGTTAGAAGCAACAACTTCAAGAGCCTCTTCCCAAGTAGCTTCAACAAACATATCTCCTTGGCGAATTAATGGCTTCGTAATGCGATCTTCACTATTTACAAAGTCCCATCCAAATTTTCCTTTTACACATGTGGAAATACCATTAACAGGTGCATCTGAAACAGGTTGAACTTTTAGTATATGGCGATCTTTCGTCCATACTTCGAATGAACAACCGACACCACAAAATGTACATACTGTTTTTGTTTTATTCACTTTCGTCTTACGCATCGCAGCCTCTACTTCCGAAACCGCTAAAATACTACTATATCCAGGCTCTACATCCTTTACAAAATCAATCATCGGATCTAACACATCTGGTTTTAATCCAGTCATGAATCCAGCTTCACCTAACATTGATTTTTCCATTAACGCATTACATGGACATACTGTTACACACTGCCCGCAACTTACACAAGACGAGTCATTGATGCTTACACCATGATCCCATATAACACGTGGCCGATCTAAGCTCCAATCTATTGATATAGTTTCGTTAACCTGTAAGTTTTGACATACTTCTACACACTGTCCACAAGCAATACATTGATTTGGATCATACCGATAAAAAGGATGTGACATATCCACTTCACAAGCACTTACTTTCGGCTCATACGGATATTTCTGTTCTTCAATTCCCATCATATGTACCGTGTTATGGACTTTACAGTTACCATTATTGTTATCACAAACAGTACAATACAATAAATGATTCTCTAATATTCGATCCATTGCCTCTGTCTGTGCCTCTTTTGCACGCTGGGACTGTCTTTCGATATGCATACCATTCTCTAATTTCGTTGAACAAGCACGCATTAACTTCCCATTCACTTCTACAATACACGTATCACAAGTTTGAATTGGATCTACTTCTGGTACATGACAAATTTGAGGATGTTCCAAATTACTCTCGTTAAATAATTGTAGTATCGTCTTTTCACCCGATGCGGAAAATTCTTTACCATCCACGGTTACACGGACTGTCTGTTCTGCCATAGTTTCCCCTCTCCTTACAACCAACTGTACAAAACACAATTATGAATCCGTTTTCAAAATTGCATTACTATACATATTTTTGAAACGCTCTGCGCAAATACTTTTCTTATGAAGTCGATTCTAGATGTTATAAGGTATAACTACAAAAGCTTGAAAATATCACTATTCTACTGTTCTATTATATCGTACATATACAATAATAACCAAAATAATCTGTGATCTTCTTGCTAATAGGTGTTTTTATTTCCCCATTGTTTTATGATAAATATGGGAGAGAAATACATATAAAAGGGGAATTTAATATGGGGCCTACGCAAGAGACTTATACAATTGTACGCTATCAATCTGGTACATTTTCAAAACAGCTTGATGAGATTGTTACAGAATCTCCTATTACGATTAAATTGAATGGTGAAGAATATGTAACAGTCGTATGCACACCAAATTATATTGAAGATATGGTAATTGGTTTTTTAATTTCTGAGGGAATTATTTCTTCCTATAAAGATGTTGAAGAACTATGGGTTCAAAAAGATAACGGAATTGTCCATGTAACATCATCAAAAATAAATCCGCTCTATCAAAATTTATATAATAAACGATACATTACTTCTTGCTGCGGAAAAGGTAGACAAGGTTTTATTTTCGTTAACGACGCAGCAAAGGCAAAAGATTTACATGATATACACGTGAAAATTACTCCTGAAGAATGCTTTCACTTAATGAATACTTTACAACAATCTTCCACTACATTTCGCCAAACTGGCGGTGTTCACAATACCGCACTATGCGATCGAAACAATATCCTCCTATCAAGAATGGATATTGGAAGACATAACGCATTAGATAAAATATATGGCCACTGTTTGCGCAATGATATATCCGTTAAAGGAAAAATCATTGCATTTAGCGGGCGCATTTCATCCGAAATTTTACTCAAAGTTTCAAAAATCGGATGCGAAATTGTTCTATCTAAATCTGCTCCAACAAAACTAGCATTGCAACTCGCTCACGATTTAGGCATTACAGTTGTAGGATTTATTAGAAATGGATCTTGTAATATTTACACACATCCACATCGAATTGATGGTTATCAATCGAATAACTAAAATAACTCCTCAATCGGGGAGTTATTTTAGTTATGAAAATGTAATATATTAAACACTTGAATAGTTAATAAAGTTAATATATAATTTCATTACATATTAAAAAACAAAACATTGTAGCATATATCTTTTCATTCTTTTACAAATTAAAAGAGACTGCTAACAAAACGCATACACAATTTTATAAAAGTAATGGATCTATTTTATTTGAAATCGACCAAGGAGGTTACAACTATGGAAATTCGCTTATTAACGACAGAGGACGCAGAAATATATTTAAAAGTTTGTATGGAAGGTTTAACGAAGAACCCGGAAGCTTTTAGCTCTTCTTATGAAGATGTTCTGAAACATGAGAATCCTGTAGCTGCTATGGCAAAACGATTAAGCAATCCGGATAAGTATACTCTAGGGGTCTTCAAAGATAACGATTTAATCGGCATTGCTACTTTAGAAACAAAGCCTTTCATTAAACAAGAACATAAAGCAAAAATCGGTTCCGTTTTTGTTTCCCCAAAAGCGCGTGGCCTTGGAGCAGGAAGAGCTCTCATTAAAGCAATTATCGAAAATGCCGATAAATTACATGTAGAACAACTTATGCTCGATGTTGTAGTTGGTAACGATGCCGCAAAAAAATTATATGAGTCATTAGGCTTCCAAACTTACGGCGTACAAGAGCGTTCATTAAAACATAATGGCCAATATTGGGACGAGGAACATATGGTTCTGTTCTTAAATGATTAATACTTCAATATAGTCTTTAAAAGCATCTTCTGATTAAGGAAGTTGCTTTTTTCATTACAACAATGTAATCTTCATGTCACCTTTATCGATCGTACCAAACCTTTCCATTCATTATACTAAAAGTGTAAAGTAAAGCACCAATCATGAAATGAACGTATAGCATTCAATTGATACATAAAGGAGAATGTGACATGAAACAAAACAAACGAGCTATGCTTTTAATATGTACTACAGCGATTGTGACTTCTGGGTTAGCAATTTTACCTTGGTTTATCATATAGAACAATTCCTCTCATAATGAAAAAAGCTTATTGCTTCTTAAGAAGCAATAAGCTTTTTTATATTATAAAATCCCCAAAAATTTATTTACACAACTTATAATAATAACCATAGATACGGCAATGCACATGACAACCGTATTACGATCTTGCTTTTCTTTTTTTGAAATTTCTTCTTTTGGATTCATGTGTATGATCTCCTTTAAAAAAAGTGTGAGATAGGAAATTTTTCTTATCCGATGCGAGGTGAATACGAAAACCCTCTCTATCTCACATACACAATAGAATGGAATTGTCATTTTATAAATAAAATGACATGACGTTATGTCGCAACATAGGGTATTTTGTGTCGCTACGTTTTCTATTATAAAAAATAGTTGTGCAAAACTAGTGCATTTTTTATGTCAATTACTCTGAGCGAAAAATCACTCTCCCACTCAATCACATAAAAAGAGTTTTTTATCATTTTCATGTAAACTATACAAGTAGAATGAACAGTTTGGGGTGCACAAGATTATGGTGAAAATTTTATTAGTAGACGATGAAGAACGTATGTTACGATTATTAGATCTGTTCTTAAGTCCTCGTGGCTATTTTTGTATGAAAGCTACCTCTGGCCTTGAAGCGCTAAAGTTAATAGAACAAAAAGACTTCGATATTATTTTGTTAGATGTTATGATGCCGAATATGGATGGCTGGGATACTTGCTATCAAATCCGTCAAATTTCCAACGTTCCAATTATTATGCTAACAGCTCGTAACCAAAATTACGATATGGTGAAAGGCCTCACTATGGGCGCGGACGACTATATTACAAAACCATTTGATGAGCATGTATTAGTCGCAAGAATTGAGGCTATATTACGCCGTACAAAGAAAGATGGCTTCGTTAGCTTCAATGGTATTGAGTGGGATAAAACGAAACATACTGTCACAGTATATGACGAAAAAATTTCACTAACTCCTATCGAGTTTTCGTTACTTGGACTATTTTTACAAAATACAAATCGTGCTTATAGCCGAGATGATTTAATCGAAAAAATTTGGGGTTATGAAACAGACATTGAATATAGAACAATCGATTCACATATTCGCAATATCCGTGATAAACTACGCAAAAAAGGATTTCCAGTTGAAAATTACTTAGAAACTGTCTATAAAGTCGGATATAAATGGAAAAGTGAATAATTACTTCGGTCAGTGGAAAATATCGTACCACTGACCGTTTATTATGAATAAGGTATGGTGAGAACATGAGCAAACTTTCCCTTAAAATCGGGACATACTTTTTAATATTAGCTTTATGCATCGAAACAATTGCTTTCGTTTCTTTTTACAAAAGCATTTCAACAATGCGGATTGAAGAAGAAACACTTGCTCTTTTAGAAAAAGGTAATCGCTATAGTAAAAAAATTAAAATTCGCGAGAGACGGGATGAATATTATAAAGAAATGCAACACGCTGAACACAATAAAAATCCTAAACGCCCCGTGTACCCTGAGTTCGAGATTGCAAATGCGGCTGCACACTTAGTTGAATCGGAATCAATTTCTAACTCCGATATAGCTATCATTATTACTGACCATAACGGCAAAATTATTTCCACCTCAGAACCCGTAACAAAAGAAATGCAAAAACAACTTACTTGTAAAACAGAATCTGTCCCAGAAAGCGGATTAATCGTTGAAAGAAACTGGAAAAAATCAAAATTCATCACAACAGTAAGCCCACTTAACACAACAAAGTTTCAAGGAAAGTTATATATGTTATTAAAAACATCTTTCTTAGAAAATATGTTACTTAAACTCATGAACCAATTCCTTATCATTAGTGTTTTAACAATTATTTTAACAACTATTTCTGTCTTTGTTTTTTCTCGTGTTATTACAGAACCGCTTATAAAAATGAAGAGGGCAACAGAAAAAATGTCAAAATTAAATAAGCCAATTCAATTAGGTATTAAACGGAATGATGAACTTGGAAGCTTAGCAAAAACGATTGAAGATTTGTCCAGTGAGCTAACTTATATGAAAAAAGAACGCAATGAATTTCTTGCTAGTGTCGCCCATGAACTATTAACTCCATTGACCTATATGAAAGGTTATGCGAAAGTAGCAAAGAGAGACACTTTAACGAAAGAAGAGCGAGAAGAATACTTACAAATCATTGAGGATGAAACAGATAGTGTAACTGATCTCGTTCAAGATTTATTTATGCTTGTACAATTAGAACAACACCAATTTGTTATCAAAAAACAAAAAGTGGCCCTTCAACCATTTTTAGAACGAATGGTTGAAAAAACAAAAACAACATTAACTAACAAACAAATGCAACTCCATGTATATTGCAAAGACGATTTAGAAGTTTGCATAGACGAAAGACGTATGGAGCAAGTTATGTTAAATTTATTACACAATGCTTATCAACATTCGCCAGAAAACACATCTATTACGATACGTGTACTCACGGAAACAGATTCTTTTACAATAAGTGTAGACGATGAGGGAGAAGGTATTCCTGAAGAAGATATCTCACATATTTTCGATCGTTTTTATCGTGTTGATAAATCCAGAACGAGAGCTACTGGAGGAAAAGGTATCGGACTAGCTGTCGCAAAAGAAATTGTAGAATTGCATAACGGTTCCATTATAGTAACAAGCAAATTAGGAGTAGGAACAAACTTTATAATTGAACTACCTTTTGAATAAGATGCGTGTGAAAACACCAGTAGTAGTGAACACTACTGGTGTTATTTTGTTCATAAAATCTACTCATTTAAGCTAAGCTTTTGAAATTATTCTTATTTCAATATAAAATAAAGGTACATTTGTCAAAGATTTGGAGGGTGATATAATTGGATATCCATGTATTAACAAAAGATGAAGCGGAAATTTACTTAGAACTTCGTGTAGAAGGTTTAAAGCAAAACCCTGAAGCTTTCAGCTCTTCTTATGAAGATATTATTAATAAAGAGTGTGCAATTGAATATAAAGCACAAAAATTAGCACAAGATGAAAACTATACGCTAGGTGCATTTAAAGATGGACAATTAATCGGGGTTGCAACACTGGAAACGAAACCATATGTAAAACAAGAACATAAAGCTAAAATTGGTTCTGTATATGTGTCTCCAAAAGCACGCGGACTTGGAGCAGGAAAAGCACTTATTAAAGAATGTCTTGAACTTGCTAAATCTTTAGAGGTAGAACAAGTTATGCTTGATGTTGTTGTCGGCAACGATGGAGCAAAAAAACTTTATGAATCATTAGGATTTAAAACATTCGGTGTACAAGAACGTTCATTAAAATATAACGGACAATATTGGGACGAAGAGCATATGGTCTTATTCTTAGACGAAAATAAATAATAAAAAACATCCTCTCATGTATGAGGATGTTTTTTTACTTTTTTCTAAACCACGCTGTATTTAATAGTTGAATCGCTTTCGCAATTTCTTCTTCTGATAAGATCGCAAATCCAAGTAAAACGACATTTTCAGGTGCAGTACCGTCTTTATAGTACGTAGAAACAGGATATACTTTAATACTATATTTTGCAGCTTCTTGAATGAGTTCCTCTTCTCGCATTCCATTATGCACTTGTAATAAAATGTGCAATCCCGAATCTTCTCCTATCACTTCAACACGATTAGAGAAATACTTTTCTATTTCAAAGACAAGTCGATCCCTCTTTTTTCGGTAGACGACACGCATTTTATGAATATGTTTTTCCCAATAGCCTTCATTTAAAAACTTTCTAATCACTTCTTGGTCCATTCTCGAAACACTTTGCGTATAAAACAAATATTCCTTTTGATATCTTTCAATTAAATTCTTCGGTAATACTATATAGCTCATCCGTAATGAGGGTAACAAAGCTTTTGATAGCGTCCCCATATAAATAACTTTCCCATCTGTATCTAATCCTTGTAGTGCCGGAATTGGCTTTCCTGAATAGCGAAATTCACTATCGTAATCATCTTCAATAATATATCTATCTTCTGCTTTCTTTGCCCATTGTAAAAGCTGCGTCCTTCTCGTAATAGGCATAATCATTCCATATGGAAACTGATGAGAAGGTGTAACAAATACAACATTTGCAGTGCTATTTTCTAAATCTGCCATACAAATTCCGTCTCTATCTAAAGACAACATTTGAACCTTTTTTTCTCCTTGTTCAAAAACGACCATTTTCCTATGATAACCTGGGTTTTCAACTGCATAATTACTTCCCTTCAACAATTGAAAAAGTAACTTTACTAATATTTGTGTTCCCGCCCCTAATACAATTTGACTGGCTGAACAACGCACACCTCTAGATTCATACAAATAGTTGGCAATTTCCTCCCTCAAGCTCAATTCCCCTTGAGGATGTCCAAGAAAAAGCAATTCATTATTATGTGGGTGCCATACATCATTTATAAGCTTGCGGTACATAGTGAACGGAAAAGTATGCGTATCAACTCCTGTTTGGGTGAAATCAAATGTATAGTTTTCCTCCCTAAACAGAACCTCTTCTACTTTCGCTTCACTTCCTTCTACATAAATCATTTGTTCAACTTTACATACAAAATAACCTTTTCTCGATGCCGACTCAATATAACCTTCTGCAAGTAATTGCTCATAAGCCGCTTCTACTGTATTCTTACTCACTTGTAAATAGCTCGCCAGCTTTCTTTTTGCAGGTAATTTTGTAAAAGCCGGAATCGTTCCATCTTTAATCTCTTTTTTTATATACTCATACAATTGCACGTACAATGCTCTTTTACTATTCACATTTAAATTAGGTGTTAATTCTAACATCATATCTGACCCCTTAATAAAACTGAAATCTGATACTTTTTACAGTACCAGAAGTTATATATAATTCCTTTTATCATGTCACACATAAAAAATCAAATACCGGAGAGGAGAAACATGATAATGAACAATGGTAGACGTATCGGACTCATTATGATTATTACAGGGGCTACATTATGGGGATTATCTGGTCCAATGATTCAGTGGCTATTTCAGCATACTAATGTATCCTCAATTGATTTTTTAACAATTCGATTGTTGCTTGCAGGAATATTTATTTTGTCTTTCTTACTTATAAAGAAACAAAACATATTTCAAATTTGGAAACACCCTAGATATTCTATACAACTTATTATTTTCTCTATTCTCGGCATGCTCGGTGCGCAATACGCCTTTATTGAAACGGTTCATATTAGTAACGCAGTCACAGCGACATTATTTCAATTTCTTGGCCCTGTTCTTATTACCATTTATGTCGCATTTGGACAAAGAAAATTTCCTGCTTCTATGCAACTACTCGCAATTATAACTGCACTAACGGGAACATACTTTATTATTACAAATGGGTCCATTGAAAATATTGTTTTATCGAAAGAAGCCATTATTTTTGGCCTATTAACAGCAATCGGATTTGCATTTTATACCCTTCATCCAGCCTCTCTTATTAAAGAATGCGGAACAACTGTAGTAATTGGCTGGGGGATGTTAATCGGTGGCATCGCTCTGCTTATTTGTAATCGCTCGTTTGGATGGAATCAGCTTGCACAAACTTTTACACCAAAAACTTTTTCTATGCTTATTCTTATCATCATAAGTGGCACTCTTTCTTTCCTCCTTTATATCGGTAGTCTGAAATATTTAGCAGCAACAGAAACGAGCATTTTATCTAGTATTGAACCACTTGTAGCTGCCATCGTTTCAATCGCTTGGCTAAATGAATCCTTTGGAGCCTATCAATTATTAGGCGGTGTATGTATCGTTCTTTCTGTTATTTTCTTAACGATGCCGCAAAAAGAGAATGAACCTTCCTTTTCAACTGAACAAATATAGAAAATGTCAAAAGAGGTCGTACAAAACTTACGACCTCTTTTGACGTTTTAAAGGAATTGTCCCGCTTTCTGGCAAATACAATTACACTAACAATAAAAATTAGGAGTGTGACACCATGAAAAAAATCGGAACTATGCTACTTTTCTCCTTTCTCATCGCTGGATGCACACAAGCGCAACTTGATTTAGAAAAACCTAAAAAAGAAACTATCGCAACGTCATCCACTCAAGTTAATGCACCTTCCTTCTTTCACCTTAGCGTTTTAAAAGATGTAAATTGGGAAGAAACACCCTCCTTCATACAAGAAAAAATACCTTTAAGAGGTATCGAAGACAAAATTGCAATGGCTGATAGCCCTATTATCGCAAATGAAAAAAACGAAATGATGTGGTACTTTTTAGATCCTGAAATGCCAACTGGAAAACTATCTATTATTGCACTAAAGCAAGGATCAGTAACTCCAACACCCGTACTCTTTCAACAAGAAATTTCCAAACCAACTTGGACTACTTCAAATACAATTGATTCCACTACAAACGAACTCCCTCTCACTATGTCACTGCCTTCATCTGGATTATGGGTATTAAATATATATGTGAATGAAAAATATTATGATCAGTTTGTAATTACTGCTGATTAAAGTGACAAAACTAAAACACTTTCTTACAACAATGTAATTTCTAAGTCATATACTTCGATAGTTTAAGTACCTCTCTTCTCTTATACTTAAAGTAAGAAATGACACAAGGAGAGATGAGAGATGAAAAAAATGATAGAAGTGATCGTAGCAGTAACTGAGGTTTTAGTAAATGGTAAACAAGTTGCAATGGAATTAAATAAATAGTGAAGAAACAAAAATAAATAATTTTACACTCCTTCATTATTTTGATTTCTTATCTCAAAAAAGCAGTGCCTTTTAGGCACTGCTTCTAGCTATTAATAACTTGGCATTTCTGTAATTTGTGCCACACCTGACTCAATGGCTGCTTTCGCTACAGCTTCCGCAACACTTGGAACAACTCTTTTATCTAACGGATTCGGGATTACATAATTCGCATTACGTTCTTCGTCCGTAATGATGTTAGCGATCCCATATGCTGCCGCTAATTTCATCTCTTCTGTAATATCAGTCGCGCGCACATCTAACGCACCGCGGAATATTCCGGGAAACGCCAATACATTATTTACTTGATTCGCATAATCCGAGCGCCCAGTTCCTACTACAGCTGCCCCAGCCTCTAATGCATCCTCAGGGAAGATTTCTGGAATTGGATTCGCCATTGCAAACACAATTGCTTTCTCATTCATCGTCCGTACAAGTTCTTTCGTTAATACGTTAGGAGCAGATACGCCAATAAAAATATCAGCTTGGTGAATTGCTTCTTTCAACGTTCCACGCACATGTTCTCGATTTGTCTTTTTTGAAACTTCAATTTGCGCTTCGTTCATCCATGTTTCACCTTCACAAACAATACCTTCTAAGCTAACTAACGTAATGTGCTTTGCACCAGCTTTTAATAATAGTTTCCCAATTGCAATTCCTGCCGAACCCGCACCGTTAATAACGATTTTTACATTATCCATTTGTTTGCTAACAACCTTTAATGCATTAATAACAGCTGCTAAAACGACAATAGCTGTTCCATGTTGATCATCATGAAATACAGGAATATTCGTTTCTTCTTTTAATCGTTTTTCAATTTCAAAACAACGTGGTGCTGCAATATCTTCTAAATTGATCCCTGCAAATGTAGGCTCTAAATTTTTTACAAGGGTAACGATTTCATCCACATCAGTTGTACCTAAACATAACGGGAAAGCATCTACATTCGCAAATTTTTTAAATAAAATACTCTTCCCTTCCATAACAGGCATAGCTGCTTTCGGTCCAATATTCCCTAAACCGAGTACCGCTGTTCCATCTGAGACAACTGCCACCATATTACCGCGTGCTGTATAGTCATACACTGTTTCTTCATCCGCCGCAATTGCTTTGCAAGACTCTGCTACACCTGGTGTATATGTCAGGCTTAAATCATCCGCTGAATTTACTTCTACTTTACTTGTAATTTCAATTTTCCCTACTAATTCTTTATGCAGTAACAATGATCTTTCATTAATTTGATTTTCTAACATACTTATAATCTCCCCTTAATTTGACAAGCTAGCTATATGAATATAGCTAGCTTGTTTGATCATGAAAACATTTTTAATAAAATTGTCGCTGTTACAACCATTGCTGCCCCGCCTAAACGTGTTGAAATTTGTGCAAATGGCATTAATTCCATACGATTTGAAGCTGATAAAATAGCAACATCTCCAGTTCCACCTAAGCCACTATGACATCCCGTTACAATTGCTGATTCAACTGGATACATTTTCATCACTTTCCCTACAAGAAAACCTGATGCTACCATTGTAAGAACAACTGATGCGCACACAACAACATATCCTACTGAAAGAACTGCTGCTACGTCTTTTAGCGGAATATATAACAATCCCAGTCCAACCATTAACGGCCAAGTTAAATTCTTCGAAATGAATTTATATAAATGGAATGCACCTTGCTCCATTTTTGCTGGCATTAATTTAAAATATTTTACAATTGCTGCCGAGAAGATCATAATGATTGCCCCAGGAATACCGATGAACTTAGAAGCAAATCCTCCGAAGATGAAGAACGTACACGCAATTAATAAACCTGCTCCCATTAATGAGAAGTCAATTGGCTTTTCTGTATTTTGTTCTTTTAATAACTCGGCTTGATTGTCTGTTTTCACTAATACACCGTTACCACTAAGCTCTGGTTTCTTCTCACCTAAACGCTTCATATATCCTGCACTCACGATTGCGAACATATTTCCAATAATAGCCGCTGGAATAAGCTGTGATACAAATGTTGCTGATGATTCATTTAAAATATCACTATAAGCTAGCGACAATGGTAAAATCCCTTCCCCTATACCACCACTCACAATTGGTACAATGATAAAAAAGAATGTTTGCTTCATTTCAAATCCAAATAGTGAACCGACCAATAACCCTACTGCTACCGAAGCTAACGTCCCTACTACTAAAGGTATAAACATACGAACGAAACCTTGTACTAACACTTTACGATTCATTCCTAAAATACTTCCGACTACTAAACAAGAAATATATAAATATAAAAAGTTTGATTTTTTCATTAACATAGTCGCAGCTTCCATTGAAGCTGGATTCATCCAGTTAAAAAATACAAGTAATGATGGAATAAATAACGAAAGTATTGCTGGACCACCGATATTTTTTAAAATTGGAATTCTCATCCCAATGTCGCCTAAGAAAATCCCCATGATCATAATCACCGCAAATCCACCAATCATATCTGCTGGTAATTTATTATATACAGATGCCCCATAAATAATAGCAGCCAATACTACATATAACGGTAAAGGTATAACACCGATTTTCACATTCATAATTTTAGAAGCGAAAGATTCTCTTTGTACGTCATTTCCTCCAGAAAATGATACCGCTTCCACATTCTTTTGAATTCCCATATGGCACCCCCTTGTTTTCTTAATAACAATATTAAAACGCTTTCAATAGTAAAAATAGTTTTTGTAAGTTTTGTAATTGATTTTGTAATTAAAAAAAGTATAAGCGACTTATAATAAGTCGCTTATACGTAAAACTCTATTTTATTTTGGTCAATACATCTTAATTTACTAACTGGTCTCCCTACATGTTGATACACCATTTCGTTTTCTAATACTCCAATTTCAGTCAAAAACATTACATATTTTCGAATAGAAACCCTTGAAACACCAACTAATTGCGCCATTTCCTCTGTTGTAAATGCTCGTCCATTCAGCGACTCGATCTTCTGCCAAATTAATTGCATCGTTTGCTTCGTTAATCCTTTCGGAAGCTCTTTAGTGACAGTAGGCTCTCTTTTTTCTTTTTGCAAAATTAACGAATCTAATTCCGATTGACTAATTTTTTGTTGTTCTTTCATGAAAGTAAGTTTTTCTCGATATATAGTTAACGCCTTTTTAAATCGTTCAAATGTAAATGGTTTAATTAAATAATCTACTACGCCATATTGTAATGCTTTTTTAATACTCCCCATATCATGTACAGCTGAAATCATCATAATATCGATTTCTTTTTCTTGGTTCCGAATATACATTAAAAGCTCAAATCCAGTCTCTTCAGGCATAAAAATATCAAGTAATACTAAGTCTACTCGTGATCTCTCTAATACTTCTATCGCCGATTTTACGGAGTTAACTGCTTGAATAAGTTCGAATCCTCCTACTTGCTCTAAATAATGCGTATTTAACATTGCTACCATCGGGTCATCTTCTACAATTAAAACTTTAATCATATTTTCCTCTCATCCCTACCTTTAGGTATTTCAATTGTTATCGTTGTTCCCTTTCCTACTAATGAATGCATATGAATTTCCCCATTTATTCGCTGTATACTTTCTTTTACAAGATACAAACCATAACCACGGTTATCTCCCTTTGTGGAATAACCTTTCGTAAATAATGCCCCTATTTCTTCTTCTGGTATACCTTTCCCCGTATCTTGTACTGTAATGATTAATGTATCCCCATATTGTATCTCAAGTTCAACTTGCTTCTTTTCACAATTCGTCACTGCCTCTAATGCATTATCAATTAAATTTCCGACAATCGTAATTAGTTCATGAATAATACTTTCATCATTTATTTCCGGCATATAAGAGTCTTCACTTATGATTAATTTTATATTTTTCTCTCTAGCATAGCTAAGTTTCCCAAGTAAAAAACCAGCAAATACTGGACTTTTTATTCTTTCCATAACCCCACCAATTTCATATTGATGCTCTGACACCATACCGCTTATATACTTCTGCAATTCTTCATACTGCTTCATGTGTGTAAGCCCTAATACGACATGCATTTTATTCATAAACTCATGCGATTGTGCCCGTAATGCTTCCGCATATAGTCTAATACCAGTTAATTCTTCTGCTAACTTTCTAATCTCTGTTTTATCACGAAATGTTGCAATCGCACCAACTATTTCTCCTTTTACATATAAAGGAACACGATTCGTCACTATCGTAATTCCATAAATATTTTGTTCTTCGTTTAATTGTACCTCTCCCGTTTGTAATACTTCTTTTATACGTGAATTAGGCATATACAACTCAACATCTTTACCAATAAAATCTTCTTCAAGACCACTTTTCTTAAACAATCGTTTTGCCTCATTATTTATTAAAGTCACATTGGCCTCTTTATCTACAGCAATAATACCTTCCTTTACAGATTGTAGCATCGTATTTCTTTCTTCAAGGATTTTCGCTATCCTGTGCGGCTCAAGACCAAATAAACTTTTCTTTATATGTCTAGCTAGTAATATTGCTCCTATAATTCCGACTAGTACTCCAACTCCAACTCCAATATAAATAATATGTCTACTTTCCTTAACTCTCTCTTTTACATTATCTGCTGAAATACCAACGGCCACCGCTCCAAGTTGTTCACCCGTTTCAGAAAATACAGGTACAAATACTCGCATTGAAATACCTAAAGTTCCTTCTGCCAGCGATACATGTTCCTTTCCTTTCAATGCAGGCCCTTCATCTCCCCCAATAAAATGATGACCTATTTTTTGAGGATTTGGATGTGATTTTCTTATTCCATTCATGTCCATAACTACAATAAATTGAACACCTGTGTTTTTTAGTATTCTATTTGTATACGTTTGGATTGCAGAAGTATCTGCTTTCCCAGTCAAACCATCGATTACAATCGAATCATTCGCCACAATGTGTGCAATTGTTTTTGCTTTCTCTGCTTGGCTATCCTCCGTCGTCCGTTCTACATTATGACTAATTAATATATCTGTCACAAGTAAAGAAAAAATTACAACTGTACAAACTAACAATGTAATCGTTTTCCATAAATTCCATAGTCTTTTTCTTTTTTTCATCCCGTTAATGACTCCCCTAATTACTGAATAGAAAAATAAGTAAGGTGATATTATTTTCACCTTACTTATCTGCTGTTATTATACTTTAAATTTACTAGTCATCGCTTGTAGTTCTTCGGCCATCTCAGCTAAATTTTGCGAAGCTGAACTAATTTCTTCCATTGAATTCATTTGTTCTTCTGTTGAAGCAGCAACACTTTGCATACTAGCTGTATTTTCTTCCGCAGCTGCTGCGATTTCATCAATAGCATTTGTCACTTCATTTGCATCTCCAGCAATTCTCTTCGTTGTTTCTACCATTTGATTCACTTGAGAAACAATATGTGTAGTAGAACTTAAAATTTCCGTAAAACTCACTTTCGTTTTTGTTACAACATCAAGGCCTTGTTGAACTTCCCCATTCACATTATCCATCGCCTTAACTGTATGTTCAATATCAGCCTTAATTTCTGCAATTAAATTTGCAATCTCTCCAGATGATTCTCCTGACTGCTCCGCTAATTTTCTAACCTCATCTGCTACAATAGCAAACCCTCGGCCCTGTTCACCTGCTCTTGCTGCTTCAATAGCTGCATTTAAAGCTAATAAGTTCGTTTGAGTAGCGATGTTTTGAATTGCTTCAGAAATAGCTCCTACCTGCTTTGATTTCTCATCAAGAAGTTTAATAATAGCATCTGACTCGGATACCGATCTAGAAATAGACTGCATTTGTTTTGCTGTTTGTTCAACCAATTCTTCTCCTTCTTCAGCTCTTTCTTTCGCACGTAATGAAGAGGTAGAAATTGATTCAGCGCTTCCATTTACATCTTGAATTGCTGTATTTACTTGTTGTAATGTAGCCGCACCTTCTTCAACACCTTGACTTTGTGATTCAGCCCCACCTGATACTTGTTCCATTACAATTGTGATTTGATCTGTCGCATCATTTGCTTGCTGTACGCTCGCTGTTAACTCTTCAGCCGATGCAGCGACATGTTCTGCAGAAAAACTAATTTGAGTAATCACATCTTGTAAAGAGGCAGACATTTCATTGAAGGAATCTCCTAATTTCCCTATGTCATCCTTGGAATGGATTGTAATTTTCTCTGTCAAATCTCCCTTACTAATTTTATGTGCCGAGTCAGCTATTTTTCTTAATGGTCTTGTAATAGAATTTGTAATGAAATAAATTAATACACTACCAAATACTATAGCGATAGCTATGACAATAAAAGTCTTATAGAATACTGGATTCGCAGCTTGGGTAATTTCTTCGTCGAACATAACTCCAACTACTTTCCATCCTGTTTTCTCATTTGTTGCAAAGATTAAATTCTTTTTATCACCTTGTTCTGTATAAGACACATTTCCTTGTTTATCTTCATAAATTGGTTTAATCCAAGGATCAGTAACTTTTGCACCTGGTTTTCTAGATGGATGACTAACAATTTGCTTATTTTGATCTAAAATAACTGCATAACCTTTTTCACCAATATTAATCATTTTAGAAATTTTTAAGATGTTATCTAAATTTAAGTTAATTCCTATAACACCTTTACCATCTTTTACTTCTTTAGCAATTGTCACTACCATATTTTTGGTAGATGCTGATTGATATGGTGCAGTAACAATTACTTTTCCTTTATTTTCATGCGCCTCTTTATACCAAGATCTATCTGTTGGATTATATCCATCAGCCATTTGGATAAATGGTTCTCTTATAAACTTTCCCGTCTGTGTTCCAATATAAATACCTTCTACTTCTGGATGAAGTTTTATATATTGAGCTAACTTCGCTCTTACTATTTCTTCTTGTCCGTTTGGATATGTATCTTCTGTCAAGATGTCTGAAAAGTACGCTGCATCAACAAATTTCTCTTCTATATTTTGAGAAATAACAGTATTTAAAATCGAAATGTTTTCCTTTGCTTTACCTGTAATTTGTTGTTCAAAATTTGTTTTGGCAGTTTGATATGCAACACCACCGATAATAAGTCCTGGTATAGTTAAAATAAGAAAAAATGAAATGATTAATTTTTTCTTGATACTCATGCATTTAACCCAGTTAAATATTTTTTGCATAATAAGCCTCCTTTATGTAATGTGAATACTTGTGTAATTTTATACAAGTAACATATATAAAACAATATATAATGATAACATGTAATTTTTTTGTCAATTATGCATTTTTACATATTCACTACTTCTAAAGATTCGATCATAAAAAATAAGAGAACTTCAGCCTATATAATAAGCTGAAGTTCTCTTATTTTTTAACAGAAATCTTACAATTCCTTACATCTATTTCCTTACCAATTCATTTAGAGCTTTTCACATAACTAATTGCCTGACTCCCCATTTGTACCCATGCCTGTTCAAAACTTTCTCTCGGTACTTTTACATCTAAATTATCACTTAGAGGATCTCGAATATATGCAAATTCTTTATCATATCCAACAAGTACTACACAATGTTCATTATACGTAATAGAAACATCTCCACTATTTGTTTCCCATGTAGTAAATTCATCTTCATCTAATGGTGCAAATGTTGCATTTGTAATCATAACTACCGGTTGTCCAGCCTTTACACTCTTATAAAGTTCTTCTATACTCTTCCCTGTTAAATCCACAGCTTTATTAGGCAAATACTTTTTCGCTAATTGAAAAAGTGGTCCATGATATACACCATATCCAGATTCAGAAAAGGTATAAATATTCCCTACAAATCCTTCATTCGGATTCCCACGTACACCATCGTTCATAAAATCAACTTTCTTTATTTCATTTGCTAATTTCATTTTATCCACTTTAACACCTGCGTATTGTAATAGCATTGCTAAACTCGTTACTTCACAGCCTCTATCTAGCTCTGGTAATTGCTGAATGAAAGGTACATTTGATAAGATGACCTTTTCACCATTATTACTAAACTCCACTTCTTTTCCACTTTGTATATTGAAGAAGGTTAATTTCTCCACATACTTTGTAATTCCATTTGTATATACATTCCATACTGCTATGGCTAGTAAAGCCATACATATATACCACTTCCATCTCCGTATCACTCTCACGCCCTTTTTAGTTCGTTAAATACGAATAAAACGCGTCAGCATCCGTGCGAATCACCGGTACAAAATTTAGTTCTTTTCCTTTTTCAGGCTGATTTTTTTTTATTTTTTCGGCTAATTCTTGAACGTTCATATTCGTTTTATCCATATTAAGCTCATCTGCCATTTGTAATACTTTTTGTTCATTAATTTCTTTTAATACTTGATATATATCTTTACCATACAAATCAATATGATATTTTTTTGCTTCTTCCTGTACTTTTTGTTCATACACTTCTTGTGCTAACATTTCTATTTCTTTTCCTTTTTGGGAAATGCCTAACTTCCCTGCTTCCTCTCTTACTTTCGTTCCATAGATTTCTTCCTCAATGTCCTCTATTTCTTTTCCATTTGTCGAAATACCTAATTTATCCGCTTCATCGTTAATTTTAATCGTATTAATTTGATTAATTAAATTTACAATCGTTGTATTCTCTATAGATATGCCTAACTTTAACGCTTCTTGCTTTATTTTTGTTTCATAGATTTCTTCTGAAAGAGTTCCAACGTCTTTTCCTTCAATCGAAATTCCTAACTGTTCTGCTTCCCTTCCTACTTCTGTTTCATGGATTTCTTTTTCTAGCGTAATTTGTTCTTTCCCTTCCGTTTCAATCCCTAGATTCTCCGCCTTTTCTTCTGTATGCACCGCATGTATCTTCCCATTGTTTAATTGTTCTTTGCTGCGCTGCTCGTAATCTGTCTTTCCTTTTGATGTTTCAGAAGGAGAGGCACCCCCTAATATACTTAAACTCATTACTCCAATAGTGAATACCGTCATCATTTTCTTTTTCAAAATTAATTCCTCCCTCTTACACGTTCTTTTCCATCATTCCCTATACATAATCAAAATAACGTTATGATTGATATAATCTGCTCAAATACCTTTTTATAATCGCTTCTTCATAGGGCGAACTTTCTGTATATCATACATGTTATAAATAGTTTCTTAACTTTCCCTTAAAAAAGACGACCTTGTAAAAACAAGATCGTCTTCTCACTTATATTCTTTGGTTTTTCGGAAGAATCACTTCAAAACAAGTACCCTCTCCCCATCTGCTCTCTACTAATATTTTCCCATAATGCTTTTCTACAATCCAGTTCGCGATTGAAAGGCCTAATCCCGCTCCTTCTGACGCACTTCTCGCTTTATCTCCTTGATAAAAACGATTAAATAGTTTTGGGATATCCTCATCTTTCACTCCTATCCCATCATCTTTCACTCGTATACGAATTGAACTGTTCATTTGCGTACAATCGATTTGAATATGACCACCTTCATTCGTATACTTCATCGCATTATCTAACAATATGACCATCATTTGATGGATTCGTTCTCTATCACCCATAAATGATATGTTATGTTCTACTTGCAATATCATCTCTTTTTCTTGATAGGAAGCAATCTCCTTATATGGATCTACTATTTCTTCTAGCAATGTATCCATTTCAAATGTTTTCTTATCCATCTCAATTTGATTGGAATCTGAACGTGCTAACAATAATAAATTAGCTACAAGCTTAGATAACCGTCTACACTCCTTGGAAATCGTAGAAATATCCATCGCTTTTTCTTCTATTGTCGCAGATGGTGACTGAAATAACACATCCGTTTTGGATTGAATAACCGCAAGTGGTGTCCTTAATTCATGTGATGCATCCGAAACGAACTGCTGCTGTTTCTCCCATGAATTTTGAATGGGTACGAGTGCCCTACCAGCTAAGAAAAAGCCAATTCCTATTGCACATAAACTTCCTACGCTACAACCTAACACAAGAATTAAAAATAAAGTATGTAACATTTCTTTTTCAGCTGTTATATCCCTTACAATTTGAACTATTTTTGTATCTTGTTGAAATGCAAACGTTCTAAAATATTGCCCTTGCACTTCTATATCTTGCAAAGTTCCTAATTTCTTTGACGAAAACTTTTCCAAATTGTCTTCAAAGATAAAACGGCGTTTGCCATTTTCAATACCTATCTCCACTGTGTTTCCCATCCAAGTTAACTCTATTATCCTCGGGTCCCCAATTGGAGGATATCCCCTAATTTTTTTAGGTAGTTTTTTATCATCTGCATTCTTTCTATGCTGAACGGCTTTTTCTATCGATTCATTTACTCCACTATAAATACGCTTATATGTGTACGAATAAATGATACTACCTAATACACCTATCAAAATGATAAATACTAATGAATTCAATATAGTCAATCGAACGCGCGTCTTCTGAAACATACTCCCCTTTTTCATTGTTCTTTTAATATATATCCAATACCTCGAACGGTTTGAATATCTTTCTGATAACCGAATGGCTCTAATTTTTTACGTAAATGATGTACATATACTTCTACAATTGCCACTGTCGTATCTGAATCAAATCCCCAAACACGATCAAAAATTTGTTCACGCATTAAAATCTTTCCACTATTTTGAACAAGGTACTCTAAAAGCTCATATTGTTTTAATGTTAGCTTCATACTTTGTCCATCTACTTGAACGTCTTTATCTTTTCCGAACAGTTCAATCCCTTTATATCGAATAGTCTGCTTCGTTGTTAAACTACCACTTCGCCTTAATAAAGCACGAATTCTTGCTTTTAATTCTGGGGCCTGAAACGGCTTAACGATATAGTCATCCCCGCCAAAATCCAACCCTTTCACGCGATCTTCTAAAGAATCTCTCGCTGTCAAAAATAAGACAGGTGTTTCAATCTTTTCATCACGTATTTTTTGAATTACTTCAAACCCGTCCATTTCTGGCAGCATCACATCAAGCAAAATAGCATCATATATATTTTGTAACGCTAGAAATAATCCATCTTCTCCATTCAATGCTGTATCTACTTCAAATTCATCGCATAATATTTGGACAATGGACTCTAATAAAGAAGCATTATCTTCTACTACGAGTAAGCGCATATTCTCACCTTCCACCATATTGTTCAATTCTATTTATAATTACATTTTAACTTTTTTCTCGATATGAAATTGGGAAGATTTATTATAAAAACTCTTCCTTAAATTTTGCTTAATAAAAAATTGAAAGAAATAAGATTCCTCTTATCTCTTTCAATTTTTTACTACGTATACCTTTTTGCTCGGCAATTCTAAACAATTTAGCTGGCCGCCATATACAGCACCGCCATCAATTCCTATAATACGATTGCTCCCAAAATATACACCACAATTCTCACTACCATGAAGCGTTTTTGTTTCCGTATGACCAAATATAACAACCTTTTCACCACTATACCCACTATGAAACTCATTACGAATCCACATTAACGTATATGGTTCACATTCCGAAACATGCTTCAATGGCTCAACACCAGCATGTACAAATATATATTCTTCTGTTTCAACGTAATGATCTAATTCTTGAATAAACTTTACATGTTCATCTAATACACGAGATTGTAAAATCGGTTTTTGGAAATTCCCCTCATTAACCACAATATCTTCTTCTACAAATCCATAGCTGTATAACGTCTTATCTCCACCATTCCTTTTTACCCAATGGTTCCATGAACGTTCCTCATCTGTCGTTAACGCCTTAATCATCATATCTTCATGATTGCCCTTTAGAACGAAGGCTCCATCTTCTTTTAACTCTTTTACTTTTTCAATTACTGCACGCGCATTTGGACCACGATCCACATAATCTCCTAGTAAAATTAATTGATCCTGTTTTGCATCGTATTGAGCTTCTTCCAGTAACTGTTCGAACTTTTCTATTTCTCCATGAATATCACTAATAACAAGAATTCTTTTCATATTATCCCCTTCTTTCTAAACCACTCTCTTTCTAATTATATTTCAAAACAACAGAATCCTTTGAACTCATATTCAAAATCACATTTATTACAAATACAACGATTATCCTTACAACAATGTAAGTCTCTTGTCATCCAATTCGATAGTTGCAATTGCTATATTTCCTTATACTAAAAGTAAGAAATGAAACAAAAAACAAGGAGAGATGAGAAATGAAAAAAGTGATGGAAGTTGTAGTAGCGGTGGCAGAGGTTTTCGTAAACGGTAAACAAGTCGCAATGGAGTTAAACAAATAATGAAAAGGACAAGATTCATTCTAGACCCTTTACTCATATAAAAGAGATAAGACTTCTTCATTTTTTTGATCCCTTATCTCCTAAAAAAAAGCCGTATCCTTTTTCGGATACGGCTTTCTCTTATTTTTGACTCGTACGAGCTGAAATACTAATTGCTCTATCTGTCGCTTTTGCAGCTTCATCTAACGCTTCTTTACTATTCTTTCCGTCATACATTGCTTCTAATGCTTTTACAACTGCATCTCGTGATTCTGGGAATACACTAATTAATGCTCCTTGAGTTGCTGAAGATTGCTTCGTCGCTTGTAATTGTTCCACTGTTACTTTTAACTGTGGATATTTTTCATATTGCTCTTTTACTAATGGTTCATTATATGCATCTGGATTAATAGAGAAATAGCCTGTTGCAGTATGCCATTTTGCTTGTACGTCTGGCTTCGTTAAATATTTCATAAAGTCCCAAGCACCTTGTTGTGTTTCTTCTGAAACCATATTCGTCATCCATAATGATGCTCCGCCAATAACAACACCATTTTGTTTTGAATCCTCTGGATATGGAATATATGATACGCCTACATTAAACTTAGATGCATCAATTAAGTCGCGAACACCAGCTGAAGAATCTAAATACATAGCAACTTGTCCAGACTGGAACGCGGCACGAATATCATCCCAACTTGCTCCATACTTTCCAAGTGCACCAGCTTTATTTAAGTCATCTAACATTCCAAATACTTTTTGCCCTTCTTTACCGTTAAATACCGCTTTCTTTGCTGCATCTTTACGGCCGTTTTCATTATCTACATATAAAGCACCTTGTGTTGCTAACAATTCTTCAAAGAACCAACCATAATTCAGCATTGAAAATCCATATTGTTTTACATTTCCGCCTTCTTTAATCGTTAACTTTTTCGCTACTTCTTGTAATTCCGCATACGTTTGTGGGGCTTTCTCTGGATCTAATCCAGCCTTAGCAAAAGCATCTTTATTATAAATTAATACTGGTGTAGATGAATTAAATGGCATAGAATACATTTTTCCATCAACTGAATAATAATTTGTAATTGCTTTTTCCAACTTTGAAGTATCGTACTTATCTTTTTTTATCCAACTATCAATTGGCGTAATCTTTTTACTATCAATCATATATTTTGTTGTAATTTCACTCGACTGAACAAGAGCTGGCGCTTCTTTCGTAGCAGACATCGTTCTAAATTTCGTTAAAGACTCTTCATATGTCCCTTGGAACTCTGGCTTTATCTCGTATTTATTTTGTGACTTATTATAGTCCGCAACTAATCCCTCTAATACCCCTTGTGTTTTTCCACCCATCGCATGCCAAAAACGAATTACAGTTTTATCACCATTTTTTTCAACTGGTGCTACTTTTGCCTGCGCTTCAGGTTTTCCTTCTGTTTTACTATTTGAACAAGCTGCACTAGATAATGCCATTGTTGCTGCCATTAATAGAGCAGCACCTTTTTTAACTAGACTCATTTTAATCTCACCTTCTCTTAGTTATTTAATTGCACCTTTTGTTAATCCTTGTTGTAATTGCTTTTGCCCTAAAAATAGTAGAATCAATGTCGGAATTACGATAACCGTAACACCAGCCATTACGCTTCCCCAATCAGTTGCAACTTCTTGAGATTGAAGTTGCTTCACACCAATTTGCACTGTTCTTACCCTTTCATCAGTGGTCACTAAAAGTGGCCATAAGTACATATTCCATGTTGTTAAAAAACTATATACTCCAAGCGTAATAAAACTCGTTTTACAATACGGAATTACAACGCTAAATAAAAACCTTACATTTCCAATCCCTTCAATAAAAGCAGCTTCTTTCAGTTCATTCGGAAGTGTCATAAAATGTTGACGTAACAAGAAAATACCAAAAGCTGTTGCAAAAAATGGCACTGTCATCCCAGCAAAACTATTGATCCAACCAAAGTTTTGAATCGTTAAAAAGTTAGGTACCATCGTCGCTTCCCATGGAATAAGCATCGTTGAAATAAACAGGAAGAAAATAAGATTTCTTCCTTTAAACTGAAGAAAGACGAAAGCATAAGCTGCTAAGCTTGATACGATAAGTTGTCCAATCATAACAACTGTCGATACAACTAAACTGTTATATAAGTATGTAAAAAGCGGTACTTTTTGAAAAATATTAATAAAATTATCAAAAGTAAATTGAGTCGGAAATAACCTTCTCATTTGAATATCGTCTGGTGTCATAAAGCTTATTAAAAATGCATAGAGTACAGGAAAAAACACCATTACTGCACTAATAATGAGCAGCATGTATAATAGGAAATTTTGTTTCCACTGTTTAACGATCATTTATAATGCACCTTTCTCTCAGCAAACTTGAATTGAAGTAATGTAGCAATGAAAATGAAAATAAATAATACCATCGCTTGTGCACTTGCTGTTCCAAATTGATGATTCACAAATGCCTCTTTATAAATCGAATATACAATTAAATTCGTTGCATCATTTGGTCCACCATGCGTTAAAATATCAATTTGTCCAAAGCTTTGGAACGCACTAATTAACGTTACTGTCACGATAAAGAATAAAGTTGGTGATAGCATCGGTAATGTAACACGACGAAGCTTATATAAATAGCTAGCTCCGTCTATAGATGCACTCTCATATAAAGACGTATCAATATTTTGTAAACCACCTAATATAACTAAAAATGCAAATCCTGTATTCACCCAAACCGTTGTAACCGATACAGAGAACAATGCCCAATCTGGACTCGTTAACCATGCGATTGCAGGTAGATTCATAGAAGCTAATATATTATTAAATAACCCGACACTTGGATGAAATAAAAATAGCCAAATCACCGCACTAGCAGCTACTGATATTCCCATGGTGGAAGAAAATAACACACGGAATAACCCAATCCCCCTTACTTTTCCATTTGCAATCAATGCAAGAAATAAAGCGAGTATAATACTCGTGGGCACTGTATATACAACAAATAATAAAGTTGACTTTATACTTTTGTAGAAAGCAGGATCAGAAAATAAGTATTGATAATTTTCTAAGCCAACAAAAAGATTAGCTTCTCCGTGTATATCTGTTAAGTAAAAGCTATAGTAAATCGTCCTAAATAATGGATAAAAAAGAAAAATCGAAAACAGTAAAATAGATGGCGCTAAAAACAATAATCCTATTCTTAACTCTTTCGTTCTACTCCATAAATTCTTCCTTTTTGACACTTTTGCTTGAGCTGGTAACTTACCTACTTCAATCATTATTTCGCCACCACTTTCAACTCTTCTTCAGCTACCACTTTTAATCGTTCATTCGTATTTTTGTGAAAGAAGTATAACTTTTCTTGCGAGAATAATAATTTTACTTTGTCACCTTTGCTCAGAAGTAGCTGTCCAATGACTTTCGCACTCCAAGTTTTTCCATTTACTGCGAAGTTTAATATGGATTCATTCCCTAATACTTCTACAGATTGTAGCGTAACTTCTTGTCCTTCCTCCGACAGTGCAATATGTTCAGGCCGCATACCTATTCGAATTGTTCCTTCTGGTAATTGCTTTAACTGTCCGATAGATAATGGAACTTGCAATTGCCCTATATGTAATATGCCTTTTTCTTTGTCCACTTCTCCATCATTTATATTCATCGAAGGAGAACCTATAAAACTTGCAACAAATTCATTCGCTGGTTCGTTATATATATCAAGCGGTGTTCCAACTTGTTGTATACTTCCTTTATTTAAGACCATGATACGATCTCCCATAGTCATCGCTTCTATTTGGTCGTGAGTAACATAAATCATTGTAATTCCTAGACGTTGCTGAATTTCTCTAATTTCAATCCTCATTTGCGCACGTAATTTCGCATCTAAATTTGAAAGTGGTTCATCCATTAAACAGATTGGTGCTTGACTCACGATCGCCCTAGCAAGTGCAACACGCTGTCTTTGTCCCCCTGATAATTGTCCTGGTTTCATTTTCAAATACGCTTTCAGTCCTACCATTTCAATAGCTTCCATTAGTCGCTTTTGTCGCTCTTCTTTTTGTACTTTTCTTACCTTAAGTCCGAATAAAATGTTTTCTTCTACAGATAAGTGTGGATATAATGCATAATTTTGAAATACCATTGATAGATTACGGTCTTTCGGCTCTAAATCATTTGCAACATGTTTATTAATAATTAAATCTCCCGAAGAAATCTCTTCTAAGCCAGCAATCATTCGTAATAGTGTACTTTTCCCACATCCTGAAGGTCCAACTAAAACAAAAAACTCGCCCTTTTTAATGTGAACTGATACACCTTTAACCGCTGTCTCTTCCGCATTTTTATACACCTTTGAAACATTTTTCAATTCAATCACAAGGTTGCACTCCTTTTTTCTTCTTGTATCCATACTTCATAATGACTCGTTGAAATTGCACTTGCTCCTGCACGAATAGCAATTTCCGCATCTTCTCGTGTTTGAATCAGTCCACCTGCAATAATAGGAAATTCTATTTTCTCTGCTAACTGCTTAATAATGGAAGGCATAATACCAGGCATAATCTCTACCGCGTTCGGTTTAGTCGTTTTACAATTCTCAATTGATTTTGTAAGAGATAAAGTATCAACAATAAAAATGCGTTGAATCGTTTTTAATCCAATTTTATTAGCATTTCGTATTGTCGAACCTTTTGTTGAAATAATGCCTTGTGCCCCAATAACATCTTGAATATACAAAAGAGCTTCCTCTGTATTTGTATTTAAACCTTGTATAAAATCACAATGAAGAAATACATCATGTCCATGCTTCTGTAATTCATATACACGCTCTGGTAACTCCAGCATTGAACCAGTCATAAGAAAAACTGTTTTCGGTAATTTTTTATATGTTTTGTATCCTTTCCAATCTTTTATCATTGCAATATAACGTTCTTCAAACATTCATTCCACCTAGCTTTTCTATTTTTATCCAAACTAAAAACACCTACTTACATAGAACACCTTTCTCCTTATTTGAACTCTAGGGAATAGAGCACACCTAAGAAAGTGGCACGTTATATGTAAGCGGGTGTTCTCAAATGTTCTCTACCCTAGTTATTTTGTTACCTTTACTATATTACGCATTTATTAAGTCAGTTTTGATAGATTGTTAATTAGCTGTTAATCGAATGTTAATCTTCACCATATTCCTTTTTACATTAATCATTACATATGAATAGTACAAACAAACTCCCAACTACCTTTAATATTCTATAATTAAGACTTTTAATTTTCTTATCACTTTTTAAATTACAGTTATCTCCAAAAGTATGTTTCTTCTCATATTAATATTCTCCATACTGTAACAACACTTGCACTATTTCCTTAAAATTCCTTATCTATCCCCCCTCTTCAAATCATTTTTTCCAAAACAAAAACCCCATTTACATACACATTACTGAATCCATCATACGAAATGACTTCTTCATTCTGTCTATCTAAATGGGATTGTTTCATACTTGTTATTCCACCGGTTGTGGTTGTAGCTGTACTACTTCATTCGCCCCAGCAACCCTCAACATATTTGCAATATCTTTAAAACCTCTTTTTTCAGCATATTGCAGTGGCGTAATATTTTCCTTATTGGCCATATTTACATCTGCCCCGTGGTCAATAAGCATTTGAATTACTTTCTTATGATTTTCACTACCATTTCCTAATACGATTGCTTCTACTAAAGCTGTTCCACCACGAGCATTTTTATAATTCACATCAATATCTGTATGCTCTAACAATTCTTTTACGACCTCTACATGGCCACGTTCAGATGCAGAAATGAGTGCTGTTCCACCTGATTTAGTCGTTTCTTTCGTATTAACTCCTGCATTAATTAGTAGCTTTACAATGTCTGTATATCCTTCTCTACTTGCATAAAGAAATGGATTACTTTGTTTCTCATCTTTACTTTCAATATTAGCACCTGCACCAATTAATGCTTTCACTGTCTCTACATGGTTTTGGTACGTTGCTGCAAGGATAGGTGTTTCTCCGTTGTCACCTTCTACGTTTATATTCGCTCCATCTTGAATCAGCTTCATAGCTGTTTCTGTGTCTCCAAGGGTCGCAGAAAGTAGTAACTGTTTGTCCATTAAATTTATACTTTTTTCTTCTTTAGATTCTTCCTGTTCTTTATGCTGTTCTTTTTTCTTTTCATTTTTCACATGAACCGGTTTCGATTCTGGCTCCTCTTGCTTATCGCAAGCCACTACCGTCATTAAAAGTCCTAATAACATACATAATAAAATTTTTTGTTTTCTCACAACTACAGCTCCTATGAAAGATAATGTTTTCTTAACCATTCCTCCATCACATACAATAACTCTTCTTGAGTACATTTATCCATAAGCCCTTTATATTCCTTCTTTAATCGGATTATCTAAACTTATATTAGCGAAGCAATTAGTTTAGCACGATTTTACCGCATTTGTATACATTTCTAAAAAGTACATAAATGATTGCTTTAGGTTACTATATTCCATTGTAACCGTTCTTCTAAAAATTTTACACCTTTTCTATATTTGCACCTGAATAATACTAGAAAAAGACAACTATTTAGTTGTCTTTTTCTAGTATTAATGATGTCCACCGTGATTTCCCTTTTTCGGATTCCCCATCATTTCTTTATTCATTTCCCATTTATGCTCTGCTAGCTCTTTATATGAAAGAACTTTCCCCTTATAGTTAGATACAAAGTTCTTTGCATCTTTTTTGTTTTTAAATGAAATGACGTTATAAGCCATTGGTGTTGTAATTGTTTTATCATATACATAAGTAGCGTCTTCTAACGAAACCCAATCTTTCGAATCATAATCTCGAACAAATTTTTCTTTTGTCTTTTCGCCCGGATTAATCTCCATCCACTTATACATACAACCGATATCATCAAACTTTAACACTTTTCCATTTTCTAAAATGATTTCTGTTGCAAATTGATTATCCATTACCCCAATTTGGCAAATATCACACTTATCATGTTTCTCATCGATTGCTACTGCCTCTGCTTGTTTCTTACCACATCCTACAATTGTAAAAACAAAAAATAAGCATATAGCAAGCATCACATACTTTGTTCTCATTTCATTTCCTCCCTAACCGTATCTTCCACTAGGAGCATATCAAAAACTTGTGTGCGATTTGTGAAAAAATGATGTGCCTTTTGTAATATATGGAACAAAAAGATGTGTAGTCATATCTACACATCCCTCATCATTCACAACCTGTAATTAATAAATCATCTTCTAACTTAACTAATAATGTATCTGTATTAATTTGCTGTCCAACAACTACATTTACTAATCTTATATTTCCACTGATACCGACCGCAACCTTTTCAAGCTCACCGTTAGTTTTTCGGATCATCATTAATTTTTCCCACTCATATACGTAAGAAGATTCATTAACAAAAATCTCTTCTACTTTTCCTTCATAAGAACTATAAATCTCTTCCATTCTCGTTTTCATATAAAATCTACTCCCTATTTCACACTTCAATATTTTCATCTTATTCTACCATTCTTACGGAGAGCAGCTTACTTTTTAAAAATTCAAATTAACTACCGTGAACAAAATGACCAAAATAAAAATTATGCTTCTAATGATGTTATTTTTCAAATTATTTACCATTTGGATGGATACTTTTATGATAAACAAAAAAACCTTTTTCTGAATTTTCATTCCATTTTGAAAGCGTAATCATTTTTTGAGGGGGAGATTACATGTTAGCACTACTTGGATTTGCGATGGTATTTGTCTTTATGTTTTTAATTATGACGAAACGTATGTCTGCACTAGTCGCATTAATATTAATACCAATTACTTTCGCATTAATTGGTGGTTTTTATGCAAATATGGGACCTATGATGTTAGAAGGAATTCAAAAACTAGCACCTACTGGTATTATGCTTATGTTCGCTATTTTGTATTTTGGAATTATGATTGATAGCGGTTTATTCGATCCTGTCATTAGTCGGATTTTGAAATTTGTAAAAGGAGACCCTTTAAAAATTGTTGTTGGTACAGCGATTCTTACGATTATCGTTTCATTAGATGGAGATGGAACAACAACGTATATGATTACTGTTTCCGCAATGTACCCACTATATAAACGCCTTGGAATGAATCCACTTATATTAGCTGGGGTTGTTATGTTAGGGGCAGGAATTACAAATCTTACACCGTGGGGCGGACCGACAGCTCGGGTTATGAGTGCTCTTGGACTAGACGCATCAGAGCTCTTTACACCACTTATACCAGGAATGATCGCTGGTGCCATTTGGGTCATTTTCGTTGCTTACTATCTTGGCAAAAAAGAAAGAAAACGTTTAGGAATTATGGATGTACAACATTTAAAACAAATGCAAACGATGGATGAGCAAGCTGCCACAGTGGAATCTGCTGTTCATAAGCGCCCTAAACTTCTATGGATTAACTTTTTATTAACCGCTACTTTACTTGTCTGTCTCATACTAGAAGTTATGCCGTTACCTGTTTTATTTACAATTGCTTTCGCTATTGCTGTTATGCTTAACTATCCGAACTTAGAACAACAGAAAGAACGTATTGCTTCTCACGCAGGAAATGTATTAGCGGTTGTTTCTCTCGTATTTGCCGCTGGAATTTTCACTGGTATTTTATCAGGAACGAAAATGGTAGATGCAATGGCTCAAAGTGTAGTCACTCTTATACCAGATGCTCTTGGACCACAACTGCCAATTATTACGGCACTTCTTAGTATGCCGTTCACATTTTTCATGTCCAACGATGCTTTTTATTTCGGAGTATTACCTATTTTAACGAAAGCTGCCGCTGCTTACGGAATTAGTGCAGCTGAAATGGGACGCGCTTCATTACTCGGGCAACCTGTTCACTTATTAAGTCCTCTTGTCGCATCCACTTATTTATTAGTCGGAATGGCCAAAGTGGATTTTGGTGAACATCAACGCTTCACTTTATTATGGGCAGTTGGAACGACAATGGTGATGTTGATTACTGGAATTGTAATTGGGATTATTCCAATATAAGATAAAAAAACAGTAGGGGCACATAGCCTCTACTGTTTTTTTATTATGAAGGAACAAGAAAATACCTTCTTTCTGGTCTCCCAACGCTCCCATATGTAAGTTCCGCATGTACTTTCTTTCCTGATATTAAATACTCTAAATAACGCCTCGCTGTCGACCTACTTACTCCTACCATCGCACTTAACATTTCTGCTGTAATTCCTTCTTCATTCACTGTTAACATATGCTTTTTTATTTTTGCTAAAGTTAAGGGGTCTATACCTTTCGGAGCATATTCTATTTCATTTCCCTTTACGCCTCTTTGAGACCATAAATGTTCAATTTGTTCTATAGATAACTGATTATTTTTCTTTAACTGTACAAGCTTTTTTTGGTAATTTTCCAAACTTGCCTTAAATCGATCAAACATAAGTGGCTTTACGATATAATCTGTTACTCCACCTCGTAAAGCATGCCTCACTACATCTGTTTCCGATGCAGCTGTAATCATAATAATATCTGTATCATGTAAATTATGCCTAATATACGTAACAAGTTCCGTACCTTGCATATCAGGTAAGTACACGTCTAATAAAACGAGCTGTGGTTTCACAAGATCTAACCATTCTTTCGCTTGTTCCCCAGTCGTTGCTGTTCCAATTACTTTAAACCCCTCAACCTTTTCAGTAAAACGACGATGAATATCCGCAATTCGAATATCATCCTCTACAATCAATACTTCAATCTCCTCACCCATTACAATTCGCCTCTCTCTTTTGGTAATGCGATAATAAATAATGCGCCACCTAAATCCCCTTTTTCGATTGCAATACTTCCATTTAAATCTTCTACTAACTCTTTCACTTTTGCTAACCCATATCCTCGCTTCCCGCCCTCTTTCGTCGAGAAGCCTTTATAGAATATGCTAGTAATGACTTCATCATGAATCCCTTGTCCTGAATCTTCCACTTCAATTACTATTTCTTCTCCAATATCAGTTACAAACATTCTTACCTTCTTATCATTCTCTTCATTTCCTTCGATTGCTTCAAATGCATTCGTAATTAAATTCCCTAAAATAGAAACGACATAATTACTCTCAATATGCGGGCTTAATTTTTCTAAGCTACTTTCACGATCTAGCATAAAATCAATCTTCAACTCTCTTGCTCTATTATAGAATCCAATTAAAATTCCACCTAACCATGGATTTTGAATTCGCTTCATAATGAATTGGACAAAATCTTGATATATCGCTGTTTCCTTATGAATTAGCTCTAAAGCATCTTCATATGATTCTAACTGAATAAGCCCTGAAAGCGTATACAATAGGTTGTTATATTCATGTGTTTGCGCTCGTAATGCCTCTGTATATTGCTTCGTCTGAGATAACTCTGCTGTTAACTGATCCATTTCAGATTTCAAACGTAAGCTCGATACAACACCCGTTACTCTATTCTTTACTTTAATAGGTAGACGATTCGCAATAACAGCCTGCCCTTGTATATTTAATTGACGATCAAACTGTTCTTCACCAGTTTGAAGTACATCTAATATCGTTGAATTAGGAATTATATTTAAAATAAATTCTCCAATAATATTTCGTTGTTCATCTAGCGAAAGAATATCGTAAGCTGCTTGATTGACTAAACTAATCATTCCATTTTGATCAATAACAATAATTCCTTCCCGTACAGATTGAATCACTGTACTATGCTCTTCATATAAAGATGAAATTTCTTCTGGCTCCATCCCAAACATCATTCTTTTTATACTTCCCGCTAAATATATAGAACCAATTACCCCGATTAAAAGACCTATTATTGTAATCCAAAATACACGCTTTCCATATACTTCTACCGCTCCATGAATATCATCCATTGAAAATCCAACAGACACTACACCTATAATTTCATTTTCCTGATTACGAATTGGAACTTTCCCGCGTAATGAAGGGCCTAATGATCCAGTTGCTCTCGAAACATAAGATTTCCCTTCTAATAGAACCCCTTCATTATCTCCACCAACCATTGCTTCTCCTATTTTATCTCGCTCTGGATGTGCATATCGAATCCCCTCTTTGTTTCCAACTACAATAAAATCAGCATCTGTATCAATTCGAATTTTCTCTGCGATTGGCTGAATGATAGAAGCTGGGTTTTCTTTTTGAAAAGCTTCTTTTATTTCAGGTATAGCAGCAACGGTTTTCGCAACATGCAAAGCACGTTTCCCAATTTGCTCTTCTACCGTTTCAGACAATATGTAATAAAATAAATAACTTGTTAACAGAAGTACAACTAAAATAAGTGTACTAATTGTTAAAGTAATTCTCGGTTGTAGTTTTAATTTTTTCAATTTCAAAACCATTCCCCTAACATGATTAAAAGTAGAATTTAAAGAATATACAGTCTTTTTTAATTATACTTAAATCATAACACGGTTACTCTATATTTCTTTTTCTCTTCGTAAAAAAAGAAACGAAGTAAAATTATTACCTCGTTTCTTAACATTTGTTATTACACTTTAAACTTACTAATCATCTCTTGTAATTCTTCTGCCATTTGCGATAAATGAACTGCTGCTGCATTGATTTCATCTACTGAAGCTAATTGTTCTTCTGAAGAGCCTGCAATATTTTGAACGCTTGCTGCATTTTCTTCAATCGTAGCTGCAATTTCATTAATAGATGCACTAACTTGTTTTGCATCTACTGTCATTTGTTTCGCTACTTCTACCATATTATCAATTTGTACAACTGTATCATCTGTAGATTTCAATATTTCAGCAAAGCTTTGCTTCGTTTCATTTGCAACTACAAGTCCTGATTGTACTTCTGTTCCAACTTGCTTCATAGAACTTACCGTTTCTTTTATGTCAAATTGTATCTCTTTTACTAGTTTTCCAATTTCCGTAGAAGACTGTCCTGATTGTTCTGCTAACTTTCGCACTTCATCTGCTACAATGGCAAATCCTCTTCCTTGTTCTCCAGCTCTCGCAGCCTCAATTGCAGCATTTAATGCTAATAAATTTGTTTGCTCTGCAATATGTTGAATCACCTCAAGGATTGCTCCAATTTGTTTCGACTTATCATCTAATAAAACAATCACTTTATCTGATTGTGAAACAGACTCATGGATCAATTGCATTTGATTCACAGTTTGTTCAACTAACTTCCCACCATCTTCAGCCTTTTTCTTCGTATACATAGATGCTGTGGATACTAATGAAGAACTATCTGCAACACGCTGAATTCCTTCTGTAACTTCTTCTAATAATGTTGCGCCTTCTTCAACTTCTTTCGTTTGTATTTCTGCTCCACTCGAAACTTGCTCTATTGCTTGTGTAATTTGTTCCGTCGCTTCACTTGTCTGCTTCATACTAGCTGTTAACTCTTCTGAAGATGCCGCTACATGACTTGCTGAAGTATTTATATTGGAAATGACCTTCTGTAATGAGGCTGCCATCTCGTTAAAGCTTTCTCCTAGCTGTCCAATTTCATCTTTAGAATGAACTGTAATGGATTCTGTTAAATCCCCTTCACTGATTTTTTTCGATGATGTAACAAGTTGTTTTAACGGACTAATAATAGAAGCAATTATGAAGTAAATTAAAATCCCACCAATTACTAATGAAATACCAATAACAGTTATCGTTTTATAGAAAATAGGGTTAGCTGCTTCGATAATTTCTTTTGCAGGCATAATTCCTGCTAACTTCCATCCAGTTATCTTATTTGTTTTAAAAGTGATATGACGCTCTTCACCATCTAATGTGAAATTAAACTCACCTGTTTCTTGTTTGTACAACTCTTTTTCAAGCTTCTCTTCTATCTTATCTCCTGGCTTCATCGTTGGATGTGCTACCACATTTTTATCTTGATCAAAAATTGCTACATATCCTTTTTTACCGATATTAACCATCTTTGAAGTGTTTACGATATCATTAATAATTAAATCAATACCGAGAACACCGCTCTTATCCTCATTTTGTTTTGCTATTGTAATAACAATATTTCCTGTCGTTTTTGATTTATATGGAGCTGTAATAATTACTTCTCCACTCTTTTTCACTGCCTCTTTATACCAATCTCTTTCTGTAGGATTATATCCTTCTGGCATTTGAATAGACGGTGATTGAATAAACTGCCCATTGCTCGATCCAGTGTAGATGGCTTCCAGTTCTGGATGTAACTTATTATATTCTTCTAGTTTATTTTGGATATTTTGTATTTGATCCGTTTGGTAACTTGATTGTGTAAATAATTTCGTAAAATAAACTGCATCTACTTTTTTACTATCCAATTCTTTATTAATTACATTATCCAAAATTTTTATATTATCTTTCGCCGTTTGTGAAATCGTTTCATTAAAGTTTGTTTTCGCTTGCTGATAAGACGTCCAACCAATTACAATACTTGGAAGAATTAAAATGATAACAAATGATACAAGTAACTTTGCTTTTAGACTACTACTCCTTAATTTCCCTTGAAACATATTTCTACCCCTCCATACCGTTTTAAATGTAATTATCTCACATTTAATTTATTTATATAAATTACACGATTAATTGTATTAACTCTTTTTCTATTAAAGAGTTAATACATACCTTTTTCATTCTATATAAATTAAATAATTAAAACAATATATAAAAATGTATATTATTCGAAATATTATAATCCACAGAAGAACCTCTAGCATCGCACTTACTAGAGGTCCCTCCCGCTTTACTATTCTTTCTCTTTTTCTACTTCCTTTTTCTCATCTTCTACTACAGATACAACAGGTTTATCGCTTGATAATTGCTGTACTGCTCCTTTTCCAGCAAATCCTTCTAATAACTCTTTTAAATCAATGCCAGAAGATGCTTTTAACGTTTCTTGCATCGTTGCCATTAAATCAGTCGCATAACCTGCAACTTTTCCGGCGCCGCTATTTTTACCACCGCCACCTGTATCAACAACTGTAATTTTATCAATGTTGCTAAGTGGGCTTGCAACTTCCTTCGCATAACTTGGAAGCATCTTAAGAACCATATCCATAATTGCCGCTTGGCCATATAACTCAAATGCCTCTGCAATTTTTTGCTTCGCTTCTGCTTCTGCTAAACCTTTTAACCTAATAACATCTGCTTCTGCTGTACCTTGCGCTTTTTGTACTTCTGCTTTTGCTTGACCTTGCGCTTTTTCGATTTCTGCCTTCGCTAAACCTTCTACACGTACTTCTTCTGCACGAGCTCTCGCTTCCGCTTCAATCTTATATTGATCCGCATCTGCCTTTTTAATTTGTTTTACTTTTTCTGCTTCTGCTGATTGCTCAACAGCATAGCGATCTGCATCTGCTTTTTTCTTTACTTCTGCATCGTATTGCTTTTCACGACGCGCAATCTCTTTTTCTTCTAATTCAATTTGTTTCTCACGCTCAATGATTTTAACGCGCATTTGTTCTTCTGTAACACCTTGTTGTGCTTTCGCTTGTTGTAATTCGTAAGAAAGATCCGCGTCTGCTCGAGCTTGTTCTTGCTCTCTCTTATAAGATTGTACTTTTAATTCTTTATGTTTTTCAGCTTCAGCGATTTGAGCATCACGTTGATATTCAGCTTCTTTTGCTTCTTTCTCAGCACGAGCTTTTTCAATACGAGCTTCTTTTTCACGCTCTGCATTCGCAATTGTTGCATCACGCTTCACTGTCGCAATTTGCGGCTGACCAAGTGCATCTAAGTAACCATTCTTATCCATAATTTCTTTAATTGTAAAGGAAACGATACGAAGACCCATTTTCTTTAAATCAGTAGAAGCTACTTCATGTACTTTTTGAGCAAATTGCTCTCTATTACTATACGCATCTTCTACTGTCATAGAAGATAAAATCGCACGTAAATGACCTTCTAAAACTTCTTTTGCTTCTACTTTTAACTCTTCTGTTTCTTTTCCTAAATATTGCTCAGCTGCTGTAGATACTTCTTCAATTGTAGAACCTACTTTAATAATAGAAACACCATTTACTGTAACTGGAACACCTTGCTTCGTATACGTATCACGTGTACCCACTTCTAACTTGTAGTTTAATAGGCTTAAAGGCTCTGCTCGTTGCATAATTGGAACTACGAATGTACCGCCACCGCGAATAATCTTAATCTTCTTTCCATCATCAGTGGTAACTACATTTTTTCCGCCACCAAGCCAGTTCCCTGTAACAATTAACGCTTCATCTGGTCCAACTGTTCGATACTTCGTAATGAATACTAAAATGAGTAGAATTAAAATTGCGAGTAACACTCCGCCAATAATTAATGGAATCGTCATGTGAATTCCCCCTTATAATTTTGGTTTTTTTAAAGAATAAGCGATGTTTTGTACAAGCAAAACACCATCTTGGACTCCCTCGATAATAACTTCAGTTCCTTGTGAAATATCTTTTTTCCCAATTGTTTTAGCTGGAATTGCATTACTTCCAAATTGGGAGGAAATTAATACTTCACCAAATCCTTCTGTAGGAATTGTCGTAATGACTTCTCCCTTGCAACCAATGAATTCATCCATACGTTGCACAGTATTTTGTTCTGCTTCTGCAATTGGCTTTAAAATTAGTATTTTCATTATGAATACACCAATAAAGGATATAGCACATGCAGCCCCAAAAATAAGAATGCTATTAAAGGAAAATAAATATTCTCCTATATAACTAAGTCCACATAACATGGCGAAAAAACTAAGTAATAAAGTAACAACGGATACCGATCCGCCTCCAAAACTAAATATGGATTCAAATATATCTCCAAAAAAGATATAAATCACAGTGAGTATAGTAGCAACAATAAATCCGTATAAATAAATTGTTTCAAGTGGATAACCAAACAAAACCATTTCTTATCCTCCTCTCTTAAACAATCCCTTTTTTGTTATGTGTATGCCCCACCTCTTTCAAAGATTATTGTTCTTAATTTTCAGTTATTTACTTTTTAAAGAAAAGCCTGTAAGACAGGCCCCCTAAAAAAGAACAGGAGAAGCCTATTGTGACAGGCTCCTCCTAGTAAATAACCGATATATTATATATCTATATAATATACTATTTTCCACAAAAAGTAAAGTTAAACATACATTGGAAAAGCATTTATTTTACTGATAATTCGTAAGTTCCCTCGCCATTATCATATTTATATACATACAAATAATATTTACCTGGTTTTGCATTCATTTTTGCCTCTATATGATTTCCATGAGCTTGGCCGTATGCAGCATAATTTTGCATATCTGATTCATGGTGAAGCACCCATGTCATCCCGATTCCATACTCATTTAAAACGGAAATATCGATATCTTTCGCTGATGCTACATTAAATGTATAAACATCAGTGTGATCTCCACCGATAAGGCTACCTTTTATAGTCGTGTTTAGCCCAATACGATTCGCTTCTTCTGGACGATTATTTGGTTCTGATTCTGTTAAACTTCCATCTTTAATCGTAACAGTTGTTTCGCTTCTACTCTCTTCCCCTTTATCATCTTTTACTAGCAACGCAACTTTGTAAGTTCCTTCTCTTTCATATGCATGTACTGGATTAGCCTCTGCACTTGTGCTTCCATCTCCAAAGTCCCATAAATAAGAAACGATTTTTCCATCTTCATCTTTTGAGCCATCACTTTTAAATTGAATACCTTCTTTTATAAGGCCATTATAAGGACCATTTATATGAACCGTTGGAGCTTTATTTTCTCCATCATCTTTTGCGATACCATGGAAAACTACATCATATTCAAATTGATTTGAGCTATTTACACGGTAATTGACGAAGTATGCTGTAACAGTTTTGTAGCCACTCCATTCTTTTTGTGCCAGTTGTTCTAGAGCTTCATTTACTCTTTTGCTCATTGCTTTCCAATCTTCTGACTCACCTTTTGTTACATTACCTGTAAATGTGCCTTCTAGTGTAAATGTATTAAAGAATTGAGAGCTATGTTTTGTCATTTTTGCATTTTTCATCGGTAATGTATCACTAATTTCTTTCTCTACTGCTGTTAACGATTTCGGTGCATGTTCAGCTAAATAATCATCTGCTACTTCCGGTACATTATATTTATCTTGATTATCGATTAACTGCTGCATATACTCTTGGTACTCTTTATTTAGTTTAGAATCTTTACTTAGTTTTTCACGATATACATCATAATTTTTCACGTCATTCGCTCGAATTAAATCTTGAATTTTATCAAACGTTTCAAATTGATGTGTATATAAATAAGATTGCAATGCGAACGAGTAATTATAGAAATCCCAAGAACCATATTTAGCAAATAGTGTGCGCTCTGCGGTATAACGGCTTGCAGGATCAGATGATAATCCACTAATGATGCTCTTTCTCGGTACTACATCATTTGTACGAGTAGACCCTGCGAAAAATTCAGCATTCCCTTCTTGGAACCAAGTTAATCTTTCATTTTGATACATATCTCCTCTTCCAAATAAACCTGGCACTTCAAATCTCCCTTGCAGATAATGAGTAAACTCATGGCGGAATAATTCTTCTAAACTATAAATACTTTGTTCTGGCGTACGCTCATATGTAAAGAATGTTCCTGTTTCTTCAATATAAATTCCACCGTTGTTTGTTTCATATCCATACAGTTGTCTATTTAACTGATACTCCTCTGGACTGTTATAAATCACTATCGTTAATACATCATCTGCATTGCCTGGCTCTAGCGCTTTGTCATTTCCAATTACACGATGATACTGCGCTTTTACTTCCTTCGCAGCCCAGTATAATCTCTTAATTTTTTCTTCTGATACTTTATCCCCTGTTTTAAACACGATAGATCCATCATCGAATGTGTATGTTTTTGGTAAGTACTGTTCTTTTCCTTCTTTACGTATTTTCTCTAAATCTACTGCATTGCCGCTATAATCTTTCCCATTATAATTTGTTGTAATTTGTTCTACTGCAACAAAATACGGCTCACTTAAACGCGGGTACATATGCATTGCTTGTGTAACAACTTCTAATCCTTTACTTGGATTACTATGAAACTTCCCTAAACGACTAGCGAAATAAATTCCATTATTAACGAGCCACTTATTTTCTGGTGTTACTTCATTTAGAAGAGCGATACGATTTATTTCATTAATAAACCCATCTATTTTCCCATACCACATCGTTTCATTCGCTTCTTTACGAGCCTCAATTAAGTAAGACTGCATATCATAGTCAATCCCTTGCATCATATCGTATACAGCTTGTCCTTTCATACGATCGTCTACATACGTACGAAGATTATCATTATATTGTTTTAAAATATTAGCTGCATATTGAACCGTTTCTACATCACTTGAAGCATTACTGATTAATTTACCGTATGCCGATACGACTGAATCTTGCTCATATGTACCTAGCTTAAAGTTTGGGTTATTCGCAATTGCTTTTAAAGCAGGTAAACATTTATCCTGGAAGCTTCTCTCATTCAAATTGCTTAATTCATTATTGTAAAATGCAAGATAAAAAGCTGAGCGTAACACTTCCGTAAACGTTTGAATTCCTTTTGAATCATCTTTCGTAAATGTACTACCTCTATGAGCTAATTCATCTATAACTACTTGCATTTTTTCCTTGTCTTTATAAAAAGCCTTTGCATCTTCATTGAACTGGAATAAGTCTGTAATTTGATTCCACTTAATACTTCCTAGTGTTTCGACTAATTCTTGATCATTCATTTTATTTAAATCAGCCATTGAATAGCTTTCTTTCATTTGCTTTACTTCTGAGCTCTTCATAATAGATGCTGGTCGCTGCGAAAAGTCTCCTACTTTTAACCGTTCTTGAAACGATAATGTTTCCTCTGCTTTAGAAACGTGTCCAATCTCATCTACTGGCTTTTCAATTCCAACTGGTTTCGAATGCAATACATTATATGGCACCGTTTCTTCTGCTGATGCATGAGTTTGAATTGCCCCCAGCGATAGAGCCATTGTACTAATGCTAAGCATTACTTTATTAATTTTTGATTTCTTGTTCATATCCTTGCCCCCTATTTAAATATTCCATCCAAGAATTTAACATAAAATCTAGATATAAAAATATAAAATGCAATATTTCATATTATTTCTTCTTACATTTTGTATATATCGTGAACAATCTCTCCTTTATCTAACCTCCAATAGGTATGAATCTATAGCGATTAAACAGTCCCTTTACACGTTCTAAAAATCGAATTTTTTGACAATTAAACCTTTAATTGTTATGATTAATATAATTGTTAACTTTATTAAACAAGGGTGGGATTCTATGATAAAAAAAGAGAACAGTGTATTTTATATCTCCATCTTGCTAACAACATTATTCATCATATGGGGAATTACCCCGGCAAGTTGGATACAAGGCTATGATTTACAAAGCGTTACATCTTCCTTAAATTCATTTATCCTCAATAAATTTGGATGGTTTTACTCTCTACTTATGACCGCAATGATTATTTTAGCCGCTTATTTAGCATTTTCTAAGTACGGTTCTATTCGTCTTGGTAAGGATGGAGAAAAACCAAAGTATAGTTATCCATCTTGGCTATCCATGTTATTTGGGGCAGGAATGGGAATTGGACTCCTCTTTTATGGAATCGCTGAACCGATTTCACACTTTACAGATCCACTAACAGGAAAAGGAGGTACAGAGGAAAGCGCCAAGCTCGCTATGCAATATTCATTTTTCCACTGGGGTCTCTTTCCATGGTCACTATACGCAATGGTTGCTTTAACAATTGCATATTTCACATTTCGCAAACAAAAAGGTAGCACAATTGGGGCTACAGTTACTCCATTATTTAATCGATCGAAAAATTCTCCTATCGGAAAAACAGTTGATATTTTAGCTGTTTTAGCCACTGTATTCGGTATTGTGCCATCTGTTGGGATTGGTGCTCAACAAATCGCCGGAGGATTAAGCTATTTATTCCCTTCTATTCATAACACTTTACTTACACAGCTCATACTTATCGCCATCTTCGCTGTTTTATATTTAACAAGCGCACAAACTGGCTTAGATCGTGGGATTAAATATTTGAGTAACTTAAATTTCTCTCTTGCAGGTATTTTACTCGTCTCCTTTTTACTTTTAGGACCAACTGTATTCATTATGAAATATTTCACATCTACACTCGGTTCTTATATCGGAGCTTTGCCTAGTATGGGATTAAATTTAGGAGCATTTAATGAAAAATCTTCTTCTTGGATAGAAAACTGGACTATTTTCTATTGGGGATGGTGGATCTCTTGGTCCCCATTCGTCGGTACATTCATCGCCCGTATTTCTAAAGGACGCACAATAAAAGAATTTATTTTTGGAGTTGTATTAGTCCCAACTCTTATCTGCACATTTTGGTTTGCAGTATTTGGCGGTACCGCTATCCATATGGAAATGTTCCAATCGCTTGGTATAGCTGATGAAATCGCGAAAAATGGTACAGAGATTGGATTATTTGCTGTTATTTCACACCTACCGTTCTCTACATTTTTAACAATTATCGGGTTAATTTTAGTAGCCACATTTTTCGTTACTTCTGCTGACTCGGCAACATTTGTTGTTTCCATGCAAACGAGTAACGGAAGCTTATCACCGAAAAATAGTTTAAAACTTATATGGGGATTAACAATCGCGATCATTGCAGCTATTTTATTACAAGCTGGAGGATTAAATGCACTGCAAATTGCGGCTATAATCGCAGCACTACCATTTTCTATCGTAGTCGTTCTTATGGTTACCTCACTCTTTAAAGAGCTACGAAAAGAAGATGTTAATTTGCAAACGAAAGAAATTCCGAAAAAAATAAAAAAGGTTATGTAACGATTAGCACCTCTTATACAAGAAGAATTCGGCCCTCAAATTAATCCTGAATCTGTTATTACTGAGGGCGGCAAAATAAATGAAATAAAACCCATTCGTATGAAATATAATCTTCATACGAATGGGTTTTTACTCTATTATATAGTGTTGTAAACATGCTTTTTCCTCAAAACCTACTTTCTTGTACAACTCCATCGCACGATCATTATTCGTATTCAAGCATAGTTCTATCTTTCATCCCTTGGAACGAGAAAATATACTGAACAGCAGCTTGTAATAACCGCTCTCCGACACCTTTCCCATTTATATCCTTCTAAAAAGACATCATCATAAGCATATTTCAAAATGAAATCGCCATGATAATGTCTTCTCAAAAAAACATATAATCATTTTACATTATAATGAGATAATACGTTTTTATTTCTTAAATAATCTCTTTCTAAAAAAAAACATATTCAGTGCTGAAAGAACTAATGCTATGCCTGAAAGTAACGTTGATGTATTCGCTTGTCCACCTGTTGCTCCTAATGATTTCTTACTTTCTTCTTGCTTATTAACAGCTTGTTTATTTTCTTTCACGTTTTGATTCTCTACTACTTTTTCTTTCACAACCTGATTGTTCACGCTTTGGTCTTGAACTGCTACTGACTGATTTAATGCGTTTTTTGAACCTTCAATTTCTTTTGTTGGTTCTTTTACTTCTTTTGATCCTTCAGCTCCTGTTGTTGGCTCTTCCACTTCTTCTTTCGATTCTTCCACTTCTTTTGCTGGTTCTTTTGCCTCTTCTTTCGGGCCTTCAACTTCTTTTGTTGATTCTTTTACTTCTTCTTTTGATTCTTCCACTTCTTTTGACGGTTCTTTTGGCTCTTCTTTCGAGCCTTCAACTTCTTTTGTTGATTCTTTTACTTCTTCTTTTGATTCTTCCACTTCTTTTGACGGTTCTTTTACTTCTTCTTTCGATTCTTCCACTTCTTTTGTTGGTTCTTTTACTTCCTCTTTCGATTCTTCCACTTCTTGTGCTGGTTCTTTTACTTCTTCTTTTCCAATTATATTCTGGATTACTGTTCCGTTAAAACTTATACTAATTTCATCCGAATCTAAATCAAATTTATATACCTTTTCACCTGGAGTACTCCATTTTATTACTCCATTGTTAAACGTTCCACTCTCACTTGTTAGTTCAATATTCTCAATGCGTTCCCCTTCTAAATCATATACAGGAACTTGAATTTCTTCATTTACTTTCGCTTCATCTAAAAAGATTTTTTGTCTTCCAACATCAATTGAAAACCACTGACCTAATTGTATTAACGGCCTTACATCACGAATCTCATTTCCAGATAATTTTAAGCTAATTAAATCTAGCATGGAACCAAGAATCGATACATCTTTAATATGATTGTCCGTAAGATTTAACCATTGTAGATTTTTTAATGAAGATAGTGGTGTTATATCTTCAATTTGATTATGAGATACATTCACATCGTTCAGCCTTTCTAAGTTCGAGATAAATTCGATATTCTTCAAACTTACTCCTTCTAAAGTGAGTTTTTCTAAGTTCGTCATGTACTCTAACCCTGTTATATCCTTTATCTCTTTTCCTTTTTCTTTAAGTACCTCTAATTTTTTAATCTGTAATAAATCTTCTTTTGTGATAGGAGCGTTTAAATTCTCTCTACCTAAATTCTCTTTATTAATATGTTGTTGTAAAGTTTTATCGAGAATTACATTTTCCTTTTGTTCATTATCCTCTTTGATTGTTTCCTTTCTTTCATCTAACCTTTCAACAACATTTTGAATTACTGTTCCATTAAACTTAATACGATTCTCTTCTGGCTTTATATCCAACATAAATTCGTATGTTTTTTCACCGGTAGTACTCCATTTAACAGAACCATTATTAACTATTCCATCTCCATTCTTTAATTGAATAGTATTGAATGGCTCTCCTTGTAAATTATAGATAGGTATTTTAACTTCCTTATCTTTTTCCACATCATCTAAAAAGATTTTTTGTCTTTGAACGTCAATGTACATTCTTTTTCCTAACTCTTGAACCGGTCTAACATCACGAATTTCGTTTGACCCTAGCTTTAAATCATATAAACCTGTTAATTGACTAAGTGGAGTTATATCTGAAATAAAGTTTTCTTCTAGATTTAGTTTCTGTAACCCTGATAATTTTGATAATGGTGTAAGATCTACTAATTCATTTTTGGAAAGCCCTAATTCAATTAATTTATTCATTCCATTAATATGTTCGACATTACTCAATCCATTATTGGTTATTTCAAATGTCTTTAAATTCTTTAATTGGTGAACTCCTTCAAGACCTGCATTACTAATTTGATTATTTGCTACAGTTAAAGTCCTTAAAGATTTCACTGTAAATAATGGTTTAATATCTTTTATATCATTACTATTTAAATCTAGCATTTTAATCTTCTTCATTTGGCTTAATGGGCTTAAATCTGAGATTTTATTGTTTCTCAAAGTTAAAAACTCCAGGTGCTCTAACTCAGCCAAAGGTCCAATATCTTTAAGTTCACCATAAGTTATACTTACTGATTTCAATTTCCTCAAGTTCGAGATAAATTGTATATTTTCTAACTTAACTTCTTCCAACGTTAAGCTTTCTAAGTTCTTCATATATTCTAGACCGCTTACATCTTTTATTCCTTTACTTTTGGCTTCAACGACTATTAAAGATTTAACTTTTAATAAATCTTCCTTAGTTATTGGCGTATTTAGATTCTCTCTATTCAAGTTATATTTATTAATATGCCTTTGTAGTTGCTTATCTACTATTACATTCGCATCTTGTTGATCTACTTTATCCTCCTTATTTTCCTTTTGTTCTTCTGGAACATCTTTATCTAAATTCAATGTATTTACTTCAAATTGTACTTGGTACTTATTATCATAGGCCATTGTCGGAATATAAATATGCATTTGCATATTATACCTTTTCCCTAATTCCCCTACTTCAAACTGAATCACTTTCGTTCCATTTTTCTTTTTATCTTCTGATATTACTTTTACATCATGGAACACACCTGGAGTATGAATATCCTCTGTTTTCAAGTATTTGAAGAAATCACTATCACTTAACGTTGCCGTTACGATTTTCTTTCCATTCTCAATTGTTAACTTAGGATTCTTTATATAAACAGCTGCCATAGACTCTTCATTCGTTTTATCTTTATATGCTTTCATAACAGCATCATATGTACCATCTTCTAAAGCATATTCCTTTTTATTAGCCTCAATTGCTACGACTGCTAAAGCAGGTGTTGAATACGCAGCAAATGGAAGTGATAACGCCGCAGCGATAATCATCGCATTTATATGTTTTCTTTTATTTTTCTTCAACCTTACATCTCCTCCAAAATATATAAATCTCAATGTAATCATATCTCGAATAAATGATAATGATTTTCATTTTCATTGTCAACTAGAAAAATAAAAAGTTTACAAAAAAATAACCCCTTCTTTAAGGGGTTATGCCATTTTCTCTCCTGATTCTTCTCTAAAGAAGCTCTTCATCGCGTGGAATACATCTGCTTTTTGCTTTAAAATATAATATCTGAAATTCTCATCTTTAATATTTTTATAGGCTGACATAAGTGTACTGTGGCGATTATACTGGTTCAATTAGCAGGGGTGTAACCAAATTTAAATATATTCAGTTCCCAAAACTCGCTGATAACTTTATTATTTTCGCCTCAAGAAATACATTCCTCTTTAAAAATGTGTTGTACCTTATACTCAATAATTCCTCAGGCCTCCTTACAGCAAGAATAATAAGGCATTTTTTATTTACTTAATTACCGAGCTCTCAAATGTTTTAAATAGTTACTTATCCCCTAATCACCTAGTATGTTTATTTCTCTAAATCGCTGTCCATAATAATAAATAAAGACAAACCCTTTATCCCTAAGATACAAGCTCTTTCTCAGGAGCATCAAACTCGGTGATTTGGAAGCTGTGGTGTACCTTTTGAAACAAAAAAAGAATCCTTTTACAGCAAGGATTCTTGAACAGGAAATTACAAATATATAGTAATAAGAGAATTACTTATAATTGTATCTTATATGGTTATAATTTAATATCGAGAAAATAGTATATATATATCTAAATCTATAAATTCATATTATGTAGCCTAATTACTATAAAATTTATATTGGAGGTAGCACGCAAATTAATTCGCTTAGAGTAGTAAAATTCGACATTTTAACAAAAACGATGGTTTTCTTGTCTTGTAAAATACCAATTTCACTCTCTTTTAAAGGCATTATTTTAAACCCTATTTGTTTTGCAATGGAAGAACATCATGAATCATCATTTCTTCGAAAGCATTTTTGACTGATTTCCAATACTTTAATTTTGTTACTGGATTTTCAGCATGTTCTTTGTATGCTTCATAATCGCTTGTACGCTTCAATTCAGCTTCACCATTTTGTTTTTCAAGGTTTTGATTATAGTTTGCAACCATAAATGCAAGTTCAGATTTCTGTACTCTCCATGTACTCACAAACCCATCTACTAACGTATTAATCGTTTGCTGTATCATTTGTTCTAATAGTGACGATACATGTTGATCGCGATAGGCTTCTGGATTCGCTTGAATGTTTGTCCATAGTTCTTCCATTAATCCGGCGAGTGTCGGATTCCCTTTTTTCAACCTTGCTAAATACTGATTGATTTCTTCTACTGTCTTTTCAGCCGGTGGTTGTTTCTCTTTTTTATCGTGCATATTCGGTAAAAAGGCTTGGATGAGAAGCAAAATGTATTCATAATTGATTTCTTCTGTTTTCACAGATTCCAACTCATACTCAATATTCACGTCCACATCGTCTTTATCTTCTTTTTCTCGACGAAGTTTCTCTAGTGCATTGACGTATTTGCCATGGTACTCTTCAATTTCGTCCATTTGGATTGGATAATCTGAACCAAGCTGCACATCACTATACTCGGTATATACTTGAATGTTCGCAAAGGCTTTATCTAAAACTTGATAGGCTTTCGCAAATTTCTTCAATTGCGCTGTTTCTAAGCCCTCTAAATCTATTTCTTCAGGTGTTGGGGCTATCTCACGTAATTCCTCAATTGCTGTTAAGAACGCTTCGTGTGCTTCCTCCCACGTTGGTGCAACCACTTCATTTTCGCCACCATTTGAATAAAGGACAAGTGCTTGCTTCACTTTTTCTTCAAAAATCATGGGTGTTTGGAATGTTACGATTTGACCGTATTTTTTCGACTTATCGAACAGACGGTTTGTACGTGAAAAAGCTTGAATTAAATCATGTGGCTTCATTGCAGGGCGGTCAATGAACAATGTCGATAGACAAGGCGCATCAAAACCTGTTAATAAACGATCCACAACAATGATAATATCCAATTGTTCCGATCTAGGTAAGAACTTCTCTTTTTTACGTGCTAAACGGTCATTGACGTTGCGATTGTATGAACGCATCGTTTCCAACGTATAGCTTGTAGCGAAGGCTTCATTGTAATCAAGAAGGGCCTCTTTCATCTTCTCTTGATTTTCGATAGAAGATTCCTCATTTTCGGAAATCGAGTAGGTAATCGCTACTTTCGGGAAGTCTGGTAAAGTACGTTTTGTTTTCTCACTAATCTGAATGGTTGTTTTTCCTACTTTTACACGTTTAAACAGGTCGTAATAACGTTGTGCCTGTGTAATCGAAGAAGTTGTTAGAATCGCATTATACGTCTTACCGGCACCGTTTTGGAAGCCGAGTTTGTTGCGGGATTTGTTAACGATTGATTGAATGACTTCTAACATATGACGTTCATCTTCATACACACGCTTCGGTAGACGTGCTTCTTTATCTGCAAGTGTAAGGTCGTCTAATTCAATTTCACTATCTAATTGAACCAATGCTTCATCGAGTTCTTCTTCTGAAAAGGTACTCTTATATTCGATTTGGAACCCTAACACCGCTTTATCGTAAATAGCTTCTTTGACCGTATATTCATGTAATCTTTGCCCATATTGTCCCTCTGTTGTACGAGGGAGATTACCTACAGCCTGTTTCGCATTTTCAGCGAAAATAGGCGTACCTGTAAAGCCGTACCATAATGAACGAACAAAGAATTCTTTAATTTCTTGTTGTTTTTGAGGTGATACTGCTCGGTGACATTCATCTACGACAAATGCTATTTTCAACTGACGCAAAGTATCAGATTTCTTTGTATCGTCTTTTCCATCAAAACGTTTCATAACATGATTTAACTTCTGAATCGTTGTCACGACAACATTTCGATCTTTGGACAGTAACTTCTTAATTAAATCATTCACATTGTCCGTTTCATCAATTTCAATCACATCATGTTCTGCATACGATTCGAATGAACCCGTTGTTTGTTGGTCTAAATCGACACGATCCACAATAAAGATTGTTTTTTGTAAGGACGGAATTTGAAGTAAATTACGTGCTACTTTGTACGATGTTAATGTTTTACCTGAACCGGTTGTATGCCATACATAGCCCGATTCTTGGCGTCTTGAAGCTTCTTTCACCGCTTCAATCGCATGGATTTGATACGGACGAAGCAAAATCAAAGCCTTTTTCGCACTATCAATGACCGTATATTGCGTCACCATTTTGTGTGCCTGCGGAATCGAGAGAACATTTTCAGCAAAATCTAAGTAATTATTGACCGGTTGATTTTCACAATCTACCCATTTACTTAAAAATTGTTCATTCAATTTTTCATCACGAGCAGTCGCAATATAACGTGTATCTGTACCATTCGATACGACAAACATCTGTACAGTCGAGAAAATACCTGTAAATTTATCTTCTTTTAAATACTTTTTAATTTGACGAAAGCCTTCCATGTAGGAGTGCTTTCGATTTTTCAACTCAATATGAATCATCGGTAATCCGTTAATGAGTAGTGTCACATCAAAACGACGTTCTTGATCTGCTTTTGCTCGTTTATTGCTCTGATATTGATTAATTACTTCATAAGAGGACATACCTCCCGCTACATCAGCACGATTTAATACTCTCAAACGAATCGTACCAAGTGCCGCATCTTCTCGCTGTACTTGGACTTTAGCGACGCCATTTTCACCCGCTAACCATTTCGCAGCTTCATAGAAATTCACGAAATGAAGCTGTTCTTTAATTTGACGAAATTCTTGTTCTGTTAAAGGAATCTCGTTCAGCACATCTTTATTATTGTTTTCGAGCTTATTTTTAAAGTTTTCCCACAAATCATCTTCCGTATGTAAATCCTCTCGATATGTCCATTGAGATTCACCACGTATTAATTGTTGAATTAAGTTATCTTCTAGTTCTGATTCAGGTACAAAAGAATGAACCATACGCTCACCTCATTTCGATTTTTAAAATATTAAACGAACATGCGCTGTAATAACGCTTTTTTCAGTTGTTGGTAATCTTCCAGCTTTTTCTGATGAAGGGCGATCGTATCGTCCAGTTGCTTAAAGAATGTGCCGATTTTTTGTTGTTCACTAAAATTAACTGGATACAAAAAACTCCATTTTTCTAATTTAGTGGTTGAAATAAAAGGTTGATCAGATCCTACAGCTTCCTTTTTAACAAATTTATAAATCTCGTTTTCTATTATTTGATAAGAAAACTCCTTGCTCATATTATCAGTTTTAAAATTAACTTTCCCCGCTCTTTGGTAAAGTAAAGAATTATTTAAATTTGCAGGAACCTTAGCTATTTTTAAAAGATTATTAGTTATTGGCCGATTTAATCCTACAACTATATCGTCAGTTTTCAGGATAAAACCCTCATATTTATTCAGGAAATCGCTAGGAAGATAATTCCAATCATTAGAGAGGACTTCACCATGTTGAATTGATTCACCGTTAACAATATGAACTCCCTCTTTTACATAATCATCTCTTTTAAAAGCAAAACCGGAAGATATCTTATATAAATCTCCAAATAAAGTTTCTTCCCAATCCCCACTAAACCCCTCAAAGCGAACTTTCGGCACACGTTCGCCTTTTTGTGGGAACATTTTTTGCAGCATCGCTTTTTTGTATTGATGCTGCTGTTCGACCAATTGTTGTTGCAAAGCGATTGTATCGTCCAATCGTTTGAAGAATGTGCCGATTTTTTGTTGTTCTTCGAAAGTTGGATATAAATTTTCGAACTTAGTTAAATTAGGGTAATTGATTCCAAATACTTTCATCCCTGTTCCTGTTTTATATCCAAATTTCTTAAAGCTTTGAGAGTATAATAGATAATAAATATAAATTGAACTGTATTTGTTTTTCGGTCTTAAAGCAATTGTATGCAGACCTGCTATTAACTTTTGCTTTGGTGTATTTAGTATTAAAGCAGGTGTCGCAATACCTTGATAATCTTCCGAAGCATCAGCTAATACTAAATCATCTTTTTGTAAAGAGATATAAGCCCCCGCTACAATATTCGGCAATATATTCGAATCATCTATTAAAGATGCTTTTTTAGTATGGATATCACCATAATGTATATATTTATATCCTGTAAATTCTACAGTCTCTACATCACGAGATAATGCATAAGACTTTACTTTATCTACTACCTCACTTAAAGCAACTGTATTATATATTTTATCTAATGATTTAAATCTCACCTCAGGCATAGCCTTACTCATTCTTTTCACCACCTAATCCAAACGCTTGAATAAAGTGTTGAAGTTCTTTTTGAGCATCTTCGTTCGTACCCTCCAATTCATTCAGCATCGCAAATAGATTTTGCTCAGCTTGTTGGAGTTCTTGCTGTGTTTGTTGCATTGCACCTGATAGCTCAACAAGTGAGATTTCTTCCTCTTCCTCAAATGTGTCCACATAGCGAGGGATGTTTAAGTTGTAATCATTTTCAACGATTTCCTCGAAAGAAGCGACATGTGCGTATTTTTCAAAATTTTTACGTTGAATATAGGTTTCAAGCATTTTGTCGATATGTTCATCTGTTAAGACGTTTTGATTTTTACCTTTTTCAAACTCGTTTGATGCGTCGATAAATAGCACATCTTTTGTTGAACGATTTTTCTTTAAGATGATAACCGTTGTAGGTATAGATGTATTAAAGAAAATGTTCGGTGGTAGCCCGATCACCGTATCAATTGCTCCGTTATCTAATAAAATTTTACGAATCTTACCTTCTGTATTCCCTCTAAATAAAACGCCATGTGGCAATACAATCGCCATAACACCGCTGTCTTTCAAGTGATAGAAGCCATGTAGTAAGAAAGCAAAGTCTGCTTTTGATTTTGGAGCTAATACTCCGTACATTGAGAAGCGTGGGTCATCTAAGAAGCCTTTTTCCGCGGTCCACTTAGCCGAATATGGAGGATTCATTAATACTCCATCAAAATTCGTTGGTTCATCAGTAGGCCAGTCTTGATCTAAGGTATCTGCATTGTTCAAATGTTGATTGGCAGTGTCTACACCGTGCAAAATCATGTTCATACGAGCCAAGTTATAGGTAGACGTATTTAGCTCTTGTCCGAAATATGAAATCGTTCCGGCTTCATTCGAGTATTTCTTCACGTTTAATAGAAGTGAACCTGATCCCATTGTTGGATCATACACCGAGAAGCCTTTTTGATTTTCTTTGTCATGTAAGACGATTCTTGTCATAAGCGTTGAAATGGCTTGTGGCGTGTAGAATTCTCCCGCTTTCTTACCTGAATCCGATGCAAATTGGCCGATTAAATATTCATACGCATCACCTAGCATGTCACCGTCATGTCCTGCAACGTTCAATACCGATAATTCTTTCATCACTTCCGCAATCGTTTGATTTTGCTTTTGAGGTGTTGAACCTAGTTTTTTCGAGTATAGATCGACATCTTCAAATAAATTTTCAAATGTTTCACTTGATTGCTCAATATTGCGGAAACCTTGTGCCAAATCTTCTAATTGGAATAGCCCTTTATGGATACCTTGAACAAGTGCTGTGAAGGTTAAGTTCGGTTCAAGTGTATAAGAAAAGTCATATTGTAATTCGCCAAATAGATCATCTTTCACATCTTCATCTTGGTACGCTTCTGCGTAGACTTTTTGTGCGACTTCTAGGTCGGTTGTTGGTTCTTCGAGTAATGATGCAGCATGAATAAGCATCTTATCTGATAAGTATTTATAGAAAACTAATCCTAATAGGTAACTTTTGTATTCATTTGCGTCCATTTTAGAGCGTAAAACATCAGCTGAATTCCATAATGCTTGGTATAGTGTTTTCGAGTTTTTTTCTTCCATTTCTTCCACTCCTAATAAATTAGTTATTTTCCACATCTGATTTTTGAATCAATTTCAAAAAAAATTGTTCTTCTAATTCAGATTGTTGTTTTAATAAATATTGTCGTTTACATAAGTTAAAATAAGCTCTACCAATAAATGATTGCTGTTGAAGATTAGGTAAATTAACATTTAAATCCTTTAAAATAGCTGGTGTCATTTTAGGTAAATTAGTACCTTGCATGAGCACATTTTTTTGTTTACGAATATGATTTGATTCATTTAAAACATAGCAGAAATAATACGGGTCAATCAATGATTCATCAATAATTACTTTGGCGAAATTTTGATTAAGCAACTTCCCTTGATTATCTTCTGTTACTACAGTTGCCTTTGTGCCAACAAAGCTAACCACAATATCGCCCGTATGAGTGAGATGATTACTTTGCAAATTTCTATTCTGTTTCAAATATTCACCATCTATATGAGTTAGGTCAAAATTCAAGTCATCAAATGTATAAAAAATATGTTCCTTTAATCCATCATCAGAGATTCTTGAAACATTTTGACCTACTTTGATTATTGCAACCTCATTTATTTTCATGGTGCCCTCCTTTATGTAATTCGGTAGAATTACCTAACGATATATTTGATATTATCATGGAAACAACATAATATCAAGTAATTCTTTTGAATTACTCGATGTTATGTCACAAAAAAAGAACTGTACTCACAGTTCCTTACAATATTAAAGCTATTAACAGATATTTCATTATTTCTAATTATCACTATCATCCATAACAATTTATCTACTATAACTTCTTTTGGGATCTGTGTAGTAATGGAACTAAATCACGCGTTTAAAGCATTAACGGACATTATAACCGTTAATAAATAAGCTGAAAAGGTCACATTTACTGTTTTTTTAGATATTTTTTAACAGTTTATAGTGGTGCGCTGTCATAGACCGCAAAGTAAAATCTAATGAAGTTATAAAAAGTGTATCGTACACTTTGGGAAAGGGTTTATGATAATCATTTTGGCAATTATTTTTGGTAATTATTTTTGGTAATATCGTATGCCAGTGATACGAAGTACCTTAATCAAGATTAAATCAATTACAAAAATTATGTGTTTTGGTAACGACTCTTATTATTTTATCCGATTTAAAGAGTTTACTTTGCGGTTCATAGTAAGAACCCTGCCATTACCCCTTATTAAAAGATGATTTATCGGGTATTACTGCTGCTCGGCGCTTTATTGCTCAATATGTATATCAAAAGAAAGATTCTCTTCCTTTTGAATATGAAGGAGATACTACCGCTAACGCGCGATAGAGGAAAATGGGGGAAGCCCCCCCCCACAACCTGTAAAAAAATCATAACAAAACAAAACGATGCAGATCGAGACAACGTTTATTGATTGGTGGGGAAGGGAAACAGCAACCGAAGGGCGGTAGGATATTTTATAATATAGGGGATTTGGTTACACTATGTGGAGGAAGCGAAGTATAAATTTTGAGTTTATGGCTTGATAAACACTAAATGTAGAAGTTATAATGAGAGTACGTAAAGGATTTTCGTTATAAACGTTTACTATTGTTTCTTTTATAAGTACCATAGTTATTACCGTTTTCGGATATTGCTTATGTGATAATGTATATTGAATGTACATTATTTTACAAAGAAAAAAGCATCTCATGTGCTACCAACACTGAGACGCTTCAAATAAAGATATAAGACTATCAATTTTTCGAGTTAATGAAAGCTACTAGAATAGTCGTCGCCAACGTTACTATTCCTAGTACGACACTAAAAATTGCACATAATGCAATGATTGTAGTTGTGTCCATAAATTCACCCACTTTCTATGAAGCTTTTCGTACGCCAATAAGATAAGCTTTTTTTTCATGTCTCTATTGTAGCCATTCATGGTATTTATTCGGTAATAGAGACTTTTATGTTGCAGACTCTAGGATGTCTTTCCGAGATTGTATTACGTTAAAAAAGACAAACGATATATGTATAAATTCCTATTTTGAACATGGTGTGTTTTTCATATATTTTCCTTTTGCAGTACAAATACTATGAAAGCATATTCTATTTCAAATATTCACCATCTATATGAGTTAGGACAAAGTTCAAGTTATCAACTTGTATAAAAAATATGTTCCTTTAATCCATCATCAGAGATCCTTGAAACATTTTGACCCACTTTGATTATTGCAACCTCATGTATTTTCACAGCGCCTCCTTTGTGTAATTCAGTAGAATTACTTAATGGTTAATTTGATATTATCATGTAAATAACACAATATCAAGTAATTCTTTTAAATTACTTAGAATTATAATGTGTCACAAAAAAAGAACTATACTCACAGTTCCTTACAATATTAAAGCTATTAACAGATATTTGATTCTGGTGCAAAAATAAAGTAAAAGAGAATAAAGCACATATATTCCTAACGGAATCGTATCTTATGCTGCAAGTCCAAACAATTGATGGATGAATTCTTTCTGATTTTGGACAGACTGGTTCCGTAAATCAATCTGTTCTTTTTTAATCATATGCATGGCTTCTACTCCAGAAAGAATGGATATAGCTGTGTCAAAAGATTTGATCCCTAGCATATTCTTTATAAAGCGATGATCTTGTTCTACCATATTATTCAAGTACTTTTGTTGTCTAAGTTGCATACCATCAGGTATGCTTTTTTTCTTTTTTCAACTGCTATAGGATAAGCCGGATTCTTATCGACTGTTATAACACGTGGCTTTGAAACATGAAAAGACCGCAAAGCTTTCTTGAAAAAGCGCTTTGCAGCCTTTCGGTCTCTTGTTTTGCTTAGATAAAAATCGATTGTGTTTTCTTTCGAATCAACAGCACGGTACAGGTACATCCATTTCCTTTTAACTTTGATATATGTTTCATCGACTCTCCAAGATTCATTGGTTTACTTGAGGTGACGACGAATTCGTTTGTCCAATTCAGGACCATAATGATGAACCCAACGCATAATCGTGGTATGAGAAATAGATAAGCCCCGTTCCTTCATCATTTCCAACAAATCACGAAAACTGAGGTTATACCGTAGGTACCATCTTACCGTTAACAAAATAATATCAGGCTGATAATACTTCCATTTAAACGAATTTTCCTTTTCCATACTGATAACGCACCTTTTTTAGAGTCATACTATCAGTATGTCCAAGATTAGGAGATTACTTGCAAGGATCTTGGAGCTTTTGCACCAGAACCATTTTTCGTAAGTTGATGGGTATGTATGGTGACCCCCTCATGCCTCCTTACAGGGAGAATGATAAGGCATTTTTTATTTACCCAATTACCGAGCTCTCAAATGTTTTAAATAGTTACCTATCCCCTAATCACCGAGTATGTTTATTTCTCTAAATCACTGTCCATAATAATAAATAAAGACAAACCCTTTATCCTTAAGATACAAGCTCTTTCTCAAGAGTATCAAACTCGGTGATTAGGGTAGGGTGGTATACCACTCCCTCCTAATCACCGAGTAGCAAAAGAATCTTCATTTACAGTTCAACCCAAATACCGATACATCAATAACGAAAAAACAGCCACCAATGTGATAGCTGTTTTACAAAATCAAGCTGATTTGATTTTTTACATCACGCTTTGAAAAGTCGGTTCGTAACTGTAATGAAATATCATATTCGTTATGCTTTTTATTTTCTTTAATGGATACAGATTGAATGAGAGGTAATAAAAATCGTCTTTTATCCATATTGCTTATTTCTTGAAGTTTGACATCATCTTGAAATACTTCATTCAAAGTATGTAACCATGTTTCTTTACTTTTTTCAATTTTTTCTTTGAGGGTGATTTGCTGTTTAAAGTCGTTCATTTGTTGTATGATTCCATCTAGTTTTCGCTGTACATCCGAGCGATAAATCGCTAAGGACTTTAAAAAACGTTTATCATCGTTATTTTTCATACGCTGTTTGAGCTCTTCTGTAATATTGTGAAGTTTGATGGTGTAGCTTTCGAAAAAATGTTGATGCTTTTGAATATTGTTATTCAATTCTTGTATCTCATACTGAATTTTTTGTTCTATCGCATGATATACATTTTGAAATCCACTTATTTTCACATCAGTAAGTGTTTGATTCACTACTTTATCATGAAGGAGATCTGCATCTATTCTTAATTTGCAGTTAGTACAAAAATAAATTTTCCCTCCATACTGTTTATTTGTAGAACTTACTGTCTGTTGATTCTTTGTTTTCATTAGTTCCTGGCACTTTTCACAAGAAAGCAATCCTTGCAAAAGAAAACTTGTTTTGTAATGTTTAGGAACCATGTTGCCATTACGTTTTTCTGAATAAATACGCCAGCATGATTCCCATGTCGTTCGTGAAATAATTGGCTTCACATAGTAGTTTGGTGCTTCAATCCAAATATCTCTTGCATTTTGCTTTCCATCTGTTTGTCGGCGCCATGATAATAAACCACAATAAAAAGGATTAAGCACAATCGCCTTTACATTCTCCTTCCCCCAATCTTTTCCGCGACGTGAACCGTTAGGAAATGTATTAGCAATATGCTGAAATCCATGACCATTAAAATATAAGTTGAAAATTTCTTTTACATAGCAAAGCTCTTCAGGATGTTCTATAAACTGCCCACTATTCTTATCATATGTGTAACCAAATGGTGACTTACCACCAAGCCATTTCCCTTGCTTTGCTTTGTTTTCTAGACCTGATCGTGTTCTGGCGATAATGGTGTCAACTTCATATTTAGTAAAACCATCTTCCATAAGTTGCACAATCAAGTCAGTATCAGTATTGTACACACTTTCGGTTGAACTAATAATGATGGGAATATCTAGTGTCTTCATGACAATACGTATCGTTTGATGCTCAAGAGGATCTCTGGCCAAACGATCACTTTTATAAACAATGACAAAATCAAATTCTTTTCTTTTTGCCGCTTCGAACATATTTTCAAGTTCTTTCCTACTTGTAATTTTATTTTTACGAGCGGAAACAGCCTTATCAAGAAAAGAATGAGTATGAATGCAATCATATTTGCGAATCACTTCCATAACGGAATTCAATTGCATATCCATATCTTGTTTATCCGTAGAATGACGGCCATAAAAAGCAGCCTTCATATTTAGTTGTAATATATGAGAAAGCTTCATGATGTTAACACCTCTTGAGTACGTAAGAATGGGTGTTTAAAAATAATTTCGCAGTTCTTTCCGTCAGTTTTAACTTGTTGTATTAAATCTTGAAAAAAGGAACTTAACTGTCGATTCTCCTTTATCTCGTCATAGGACAACGACATAGAGGATTGATAATTACTTATCTTTTCACGTAATTGCTTTACATCACTTAATTCCTGTGTCACCTGTTCTTTTTGTTTTTTATATTTTGCCAGCTCATCATACAGCGCCATAATTTCGACTTCTTTCTGATCCTTATAAGGTACATCAGTTTCGTGATACCATGTATCTACTTTTGTAATTAACTTTTCATTCATAAGCTGGATTTTCTCTTCAATGGTTTGTATTTTCTGTTTTACTTGCTTATTAGCATTTTGTTCATATCGATCAAATAGTTCATGAAAATGGGAAGTAATTAAGCTATCAAAATATTCCTTGCAGCGTTCGAAGACTAATGGTTCAATTGTACTCTTCAGAACATAAACCGAAGAATGATTTAAACATTTATACTTTAAATTTTCTTTTTTTCTAGCCTTTACTTTTTGTAATGATTCATTACATTTCGAACAAATTAACAATCCTTGCATTGGAAATAACACTTGCTCAAATACATAATCCTGATGAGTCTTTTGGGGAGATAAAATGGTGACAATACTACATGCTTTTTCCCATGTATTCTTATCAATAATGGAAAGTCTTTCATATTTACTAGTAACATCTTCACCAAAAATATTCATAGTACGCAATCCAATATATGTTGGATTTAATGCAATTTTTCTTATATCAGTTGGAGTCCAAGACTTACCGTTTTCCTTAAAGCCTAATACACTACAAAGTTCTTTCAAGGATTCATATTTTCCCGATACAAGTTCTTGATAAATCCTTTTAACAACTTGTACTTGTTCATCAACCAATTCAATTTTTTTCGTTTCTTTATTCCATTTGAAACCATACGGAAGACGTCCTGGATTTTTACCACTTTGGAAATTTGACTTTAATGTTTGCTTTAAACGTTCAATAATTTGTTCGCCTTCACGTTGGGCCATACCCGCCATAATTAATTCAAGATATTCACCAATTGGTGTGTAGTACACTGGTGGCTCATTTGGTGCAGTTAAAATAACATTTATCTTCTTATTTCTTAGTATTTGATAAATTTCATAATACTCCATTACATTTCTTGCTAGTCGATCTCGCTTAAATAAGAATAAAGTTCCAACATCGTTATTGTTGATATCTTGTATTAATTTTTGTAGGGCTGGACGCTTTTTCAAACTAACTTTTCGGGCTGATACCGCTTCATCAATATATTCTTCATCGATAATCAATGCCATATCAATGGAGCGAGTAAGAACTGAATTTTGTTGCATTTCGATTGAGTTTTCCTGAGAATCAATTGAACTTCTATAATATGCAACGGTCTTCAATTCAGGACCTCCTCTCATGATGCTCTATTTACACTGTATGTATCAAAATTAGTGGCTAGTCCTTATTAATTGCTTTAACTAATTCTTTTTCAACAATCTTGATATACGCTTCAAACCATTTTTGAGCTGATTCTGGATCATGAACATAACTTACTGATGTAATTGTAATTTTCTTTTGCTTATTCATTTTATGTATTCCTTTCAATAAATCCGTGGAGGTTAGTCTTATGATAAATGAAATTGGTAAACACATTCGTACACTTCGCACTCAAAAAGGAATTGGATTAAACACTTTTGCAAAACAGCTTGGTGTATCACCAGCTTATTTAAGTAATCTTGAAACAGGAAAGACGGATACCATTCAACTTTCATTATTACAAAAGCTACAAGATGAGCTTCATCTCATTACAATAGATAATTCATCCTTAACCTTAGATGAAACAAAATATAGAATTGCTCGCGCAAGCACCCTATTACATAACTTGATACAACAGGATAAAGCACTTGGATATTACTTATTAGAAACTTTAGAGAAAGGTATTGATCTATCTCAAGCTTCACCTATCCTTCATAACAATGATCAAGAGTATTATTTACAGAACTAAAAAAGCTATTCACGATAAAAAACAATTATTTATGTTGATGAATAATTTAACGAAAAAAGAAGAGCATATCTCTTAATAAAAGAGAATGCTCTTTTTATTTTTCATCTTCTTGGCAACTGACTACCGCTTCAACTATAGATCTTAAAATTGGATTTTTCTTTTCCCATTCTTGTTGAAACCATTCTTTTTGTTCTTGTTTTTCCATTGATGCAAGCGATGAATGAATAATAACTTTTGTATTACCAAATTGAAATTCTTTCATCATATCCCCCCTTGCATTATATGTATGCAAGGGGGGGAAAAAGACGAACTATCATTTTCATAGGACAAGCTAGCCATACATATCTATAATAATAATACTAGACAAGCTGGTAGGTGAAACTAATGTATCGTCCACAAGAACTTGATGTATTTATCTATTTACGTAAAAGCCGAAAAGATCTGGAGGAAGAAAAAAAGGCTATAGAACATGGACAACATTATGATACACTCGAACGTCATCGAACTCAGTTATTAGAACTCGCTCATAAAGGGCATCATAATATAATTGATATTTTTGAAGAAGTTGTTTCTGGTGAATATATATCTGAAAGACCTATGATGCAAAAATTGCTTCGTGAAGTAGAAACTGGCATAGCTGATGCAGTATTAGTAATGGACTTAGATCGCCTTGGTCGCGGCGATATGGTAGATCAGGGAACAATTTATCGTGTATTTCGTTATTCAGAAACATTCATTATTACACCAACAGAAGTCATTGACCCAAATGATGAAAATCAGGAATTAACATTCAGTATCAAGTCTTTAATTGCTCGAGAAGAATTAAAAACAATCGTGAAACGTATGCAGCGTGGGAGAAGAGCTTCTGCAAGGGAAGGAAAATCAATTTCCCGTGTCCCCCCTTATGGCTACTTACGAGATAATAATTTAAAACTTTACCCTGATACTGAAAAAAGTTGGATAGTATCTAAAATTTTTGAAAGCATGGCTGGCGGGATGGGCAGGCAGGCAATCGCACAAGAATTAGATAGATTAAGTATTTTGCCTCCAGAAGGCGAATACTGGAACCCTTCAACTATCTCATCCATTATTAAAAATGAAGTATACCTCGGTCACATCATTTGGGGGAAAATACGCTATACAAAACAAAATGGTAAGTATATACGAAAAAAAGTACCAAAAGAACGATGGCAACGACACAATCACGCTCATCCTCCACTTGTATCCGAAGAATTATTTCAAAAAGCTAATACGGCTCATAGTAAACGTTGGAGACCTCCTACAATAAAAACAAAAAAACTGTCTAATCCATTGGCTGGAATCTTACTGTGTAAACTATGTGGACACTCCATGCTTTATCAGCCACGAAAAGATCGGCCTAATCCCCAAGTTCGTTGCATTCAACCATCCTGTAAAGGCGTTCAAAAAGGAGCATCCTTAACACTTGTTGAACAGCGCATACTTGATGGATTAAAACAAATTATTGAAAGCTTTGAGATACAAGAAAATATGATACAAAAAAAGAAGTCGAACAATAATATTGATTTACAACAGAAAGCTCTAGAAAAGAAAGAACAACAAATAAATGATCTGCAAAAACAAAAAAGCAATCTCCATGATTTTTTAGAAAAAGGTGTATATGATATTGACACGTTCTTAGAGCGGCAAAAATCTATTGCTGTACGATTGAAGACTACCCAAGAGGCAATTGAAGAGCTTAAACATGAAATTAAAAAGATATTAGAAAAAGAAAAACATATACATGAATTTGTTCCGAGGATCAAAAATGTTTTAGAGGCTTATTATGCAACGAATGATATAGAGAAGAAAAATCATCTTCTCAAATCGGCACTTGAGAAAGTGACTTATTTACGAAAAAAAGAGTGGAAAAGAAAAGATGAGTTTGTAGTGGAGTTATATACTAAAATATAATTCTCAAAATCAACAATATGCGATAACTCATATTCCAAATGCTCATAAAAGGGGGATCACCCCACATCCATTAACTTCAGGATCTTATAACGCCCCCAAAACAAAAAATTTGTACCTTTTGACTTGGAAATGCAAATTTTCTCGTTTTGGGGTATTTACTTTTTTAGTTCTGGTGCAAAAACGCTAGGAAAATTACAATACAACTATTGTTGTGTCATTCAAGTAAGTAGCTTATTGTTAAAACAATAAGCTACTTACTTGTCAGGTGTGTCTACTAATATAATTTTCCCGGTACTTTTATCTCTCCCTATCTGTTTTTTTTCTCTTACCATTGTAGTCCATAATTCCCCATGAAATCCTGGTTGTAGGAATTCACATACAATCTCTTCTGCAGTAACTAGGTCTATCTGTTTATGATTGCGTGAATGATCTATAGATTCAATTTTAGGTAAAGGGTTTGTAATTGTTATACGATTTTCCCTCATAAGCGCTTCAAGATACTTTCCCTTTGCAACAAGGTGAAAACCTCGTTTACCGAATTCTACATAGGGGTATTTTTTTATTTTATCCTGTCCAATATGAATACCTTTATAAGTAAGTTTATTTTGTTTGTGTAACTTTTTAAAAGCAAAAGCTTTTAGAATATAGTAATTATGTTTCATTACTGTAAAATACTTTTTAACATCTTCAGTAAGGTTAGAGGAGTCAAATTGTAATTGATCCCTATACGCTTTTGCTTGTTTATTAATTACCCACAAGGCCCATGATAATTTATCAATTTTACTTTCCTCAGGTGTTACAGTAAAATACTTTTCGTTTTCGAGCTTGTAATTTATTATGTATTCTTCGTTATTAAAATCAGAGCTACAATCGTTTTCCCAAATTTCGTCATTTTCGTCTAAAAGGTCAAATGATGCCCCACCGATAGTCTCCATATATTCTTCAACTAGTTCTGCTTCTAAAATATAATCCGTGGTATCAAGACAACCATCTTTGATGTTTCCATCCTTGTCAACAGTAATAGTGATACCTGGTCTATTAACGTGTTCGTATTTATATCTAACTTGTTCTTTATTATCCTTGTCAATCCAACACTTTCTATAATTATTTCGTAACCATTCTAGATAGGGTTTATTTTCTACCTCTTTTGCCCATTCACTATTCTCAATTGTTATTTTTAAGGGATCATTTTCATTGCTCATACATTCCTACCTCCTACTACATTATGATTTATGTAACTATTATAAATTTTTATGGTTATCTTAATAAGGCCTAGCTACTTTATTATAGAATATTGTAACTGAGAAAAACTGTTTTTTAAATGTTTAACTTTTAAAAAATTCTTTATTTTCGAATTGGTTTTATCCCATATCCTCCCTTGTTTAATCTCTCACCTAAGGAGCGTGCAACATGCTCGGAAAAGTATATGTTTGTGTCACCCCTTAGTCCTTTTTCTCTTAATTTTGCAAGTATTTGTTCCCGTTGACCCGCTGTCTCTCTTTAAACTCTTCTGTTTTTTTACAACTGTCAATGGATTAACATCAAATACCCCTAATTTTTTTGAACCATCAACACTTTAAACGCAAAAAAGCGTTCTTTAGGAAGACATGCTTGTTTAATCTCTTGGCTCCTAAAGAACACTTTTTATTTAAAGTTAACAAAAGGAAAAAAATGTTATATAGTTTTTTATACTGAATTTATCGTTCCCTTTCACATTTATTCATACATATAATATATTCGATTGATATATTTATTAACTAATTCATAACATCTTTCTTTTGTCGCGTTGTATTTTGCTTCTCTAGCCTTTATATGTCTCATAGTTCCATTGTTTGGATCCGTACCAATCGTTTTAACTTTACTTTCCTTATTCCTTTATCCTATGAATTATGAGATTTTGATTTTTCCCACTGATAATTTTTTTATTTCCCCTTCAAAAATCCATTTTGTATTCACTGATATATTTCTAATCCTAAGATGTTTTACATTTGATTATCTTTATGTTCAAGGTTATTTCTTAAAGAACTTTTTAAGGCAGTGAAAAATATCCTTCTTATTTTTCACTATATAATACCTAAACTTCTCATCCTCAATGTTTTTATAAACAGAAAAAAGGGTAGATGATGAGCGATTATACTGGTTCACTTCTCCATACCCAAACATATTACACTTCTTCATCAACTCTTCAACAAGCTTTACACATCTAGCATTATCTGATGTTAAATTATCACCGTCTGAAAAATGGAATGGATAAATATTATAGCGGTCTGGTGAGTATTTATTATCAATTAGCTCGAGTGCTTTTTTGTATACAGAAGAACAAATTGTTCCGCCACTTTCTCCTTTTGAGAAAAACTCTTCCTCTGGAACTACTTTTGCCTCCGTATGATGGGCAATAAATTCAATATCTACTGTTTCATACTTTGTGCGTAGAAATCTCGTCATCCAGAAAAAGAAGCTCCGTGCCATATATTTCTCCCATATTCCCATCGATCCACTCGTATCCATCATCGCTAATACAACAGCCTTTGAATCTGGCTTTAATACTTCATTCCAAGTGCGGAACTTTAAATCTTCTTGATGAATTGGATGGAAAGATGCTTTACCACGCATCGCATTTCGTTTATATGCGGATATCATCGTTCTTTTCTTATCGATGTTGCCCCATAATCCTGTTTTTCTAATATCATTAAATTCAACATGTTCAATTCGGTTTTCATCCATTTCTTTTCTCTTTAAATTAGGTAATTCTAATTCTTTGAAAAATGCTTGCTCTAATTCTAAAATAGAGACTTCAGCTTCATAATAATCTTCTCCAGCCGCATCCCCTGCTCCTTGCCCTTTTCCTGGTCCTTTTTGCTTTTGACCACCTGATCCATCTCTCGCAACGACATCACCAACTTTGCTGTCACCATTTCCTTGCCCAACATGTTTGTTTTTATCATAATTGTACCTAATCTTATATTCATCTAAAGAACGAATCGGTATTTTTACAACATCCTTACCATTAGACATAACAATGCTTTCTTCTGTTACAAGATCGGGTAAATTATTCTTAATTGCCTCTTGTACTTTCTCTTGATGGCGTTGTTGGTCGTCATATCCTTTGCGATGGAGGGACCAGTTTTCCTGTGAAATCGTATAATTTGGTTGGTTTTCTTCACCCATTTCTTTCCCTCCTTACTGTAATTGTCTTCCTATATGAACAGCAATCTAGAAATTTTGTTTTATACTGTGCCAGCTAGAATGAAAGGTAACTGCCCATCGAAAATCATCCCATAAACATATATAACGTTTTTCATATAATACTCCGAGCATCCTAAACAAAATTTTGCCACTCACATACTAGAAAAGAATCATTCAGCCTTTGATAAGAAAGAAACACAATGCATAGTTGCACACATTTACACTTTGCAACATATTGTATTGTGTTGGCTTTTTTCGTATGAATGGTTGGTTACTCTATCATATGCATATTGTAAAAATAATTGACAATAAATTCATAAAATTGCATCTTAATTTATTATATTTGGACAAGGTATGACACTTTACACATATGAATGGATAATAAAACGCTGTCCCGCAAAATACAAGAGACAGCGTTTTGTTATCAAACTATCGGTTTAGCAGGCTACCTACATAGCGTAATAATTCATTCGCAGATGAAGAATTATAGCCGTGCTCATCAATTAAGCGTGCAACAACATCATTAATTTTCTTAAGCTGATTTTCGTCTGGTGTTTTCGTTGATGTTGTAATTTTCACTATATCTTTTAAATCAGCAAATAGTTTTTTCTGAATCGCTTCGCGAAGGCGCTCATGTGAGTTATAATCAAAGCGTTTTCCTTTACGCGCATAAGCAGAAATGCGAATTAAAATTTCTTCACGGAATGCTTTCTTAGCATTTTCTGAAATTCCAATTTGCTCCTCAATTGAGCGCATTAGCTTTTCATCTGGACTCATTTCTTCACCTGTTAATGGGTCACGTAATTTTGATTTATTGCAATATGCTTCAACGTTATCTAAGTAATTATCCATAAGTGTCTTCGCTGATTCTTCATATGAATACACAAATGCTTTTTGTACTTCTTTCTTCGCAATTTCATCATATTCTTTTCTTGCTAATGAGATGAAATTCATATAACGCTCTCGATCTTCATTACTAATTGACGGATGCTGATCCAACCCGTCTTTTAGCGATCTAAGTACATCTAATGCGTTAATAGATGGTACCTCTTTTCGAATAATTGTAGAAGAAATTCGGTTAATCACATAACGAGGATCAATACCGCTCATGCCTTCATCTTGATATTCACGTTGCAGCTCCTCTACATCAATCGCATTATAACCTTCTACCGTTTCTCCATCATATAAACGCATCTTTTTAATTAAATCAATATCCGGACGCTTCGGATCTTTTAAACGAGTTAAAATTGTAAACATTGCTGCAACGCGAAGTGTGTGTGGTGCAATGTGAACATTGGATACATCACTTTCACGAATCATTTTTTCATAAATATGTTCTTCTTCACTCACTCGTAAATTGTATGGGACAGGCATTACAATAATTCTTGAGTGTAATGCTTCATTTTTCTTGTTTGCTATGAAAGAACGATACTCCGTTTCATTCGTATGCGCTACAATTAATTCATCTGCTGAAATAAGCGCAAATCTTCCCGCTTTGAAATTCCCTTCTTGCGTAAGCGATAATAAATGCCATAAGAACTTCTCGTCGCATTTTAACATCTCTTGGAATTCCATCATCCCACGGTTTGCCTTATTTAATTCTCCATCGAAACGATATGCTCGTGGATCTGATTCCGAACCATATTCTGCAATTGTTGAAAAGTCCAGACTACCTGTTAAATCGGCAATATCTTGTGATTTAGGATCAGATGGGCTAAATGTACCAATCCCTGTACGACGATCCTCCGAGAAGAAAATACGCTCTACAACGACATCCTCAATTCTTGAACCATATTCTTGTTCTAGACGCATCACGTTGAGTGGCGATAAATTCCCTTCAATTCTAACTCCATACTCATCAAAGAAATCATCCCGTAAATGGTGCGGAATTAAATGAAGCGGATCTTCGTGCATTGGGCATCCTTTAATTGCAAAAATTGCTCCTCGATCTGTTCGTGAATATGTTTCTAATCCCCGTTTTAACATCGTAACTAATGTTGATTTCCCTCCACTAACAGGACCCATTAATAATAAAATACGTTTTCTAACATCTAATCGTTTTGCAGATGGATGAAAATATTCCTCTACAAGACGTTCTAAAGCATCCTCTAATCCAAATAGCTGATTACTAAAGAAATTATACTTTCTTCTACCATCTACTTCTTCAATTCCAGCATCTTTTATCATATTGTAAATGCGAGAGTGTGCTGTTTGAGCCACCCATGGTCTTTCCTTCACAAGCTCTAAATACTCCGCAAACGTACCTTCCCATTGTAAGCGTTCTTCTGCTTCTCGATGCTGTTCAATTTTTTTTAGAATATCCATTATAGCTCCTCCCCCATCTCCTTGTTCAATCGGATTATTATAAAAGGTATGCTAGGATGTCCTCAAACATTCTTTAAATCAAAATGAAATATACAGTTGTGCTATAAAATTCTCTCCAAAATTCAAAGAAAATTCTGTATAATATAGGTATTAAAGTTTTTACACCTCTATTCATTTTAAATAAATTCTTTTCTTCCAAGAACATTACATACATTTCGATTCATATTTCAGATTCGTAAACTGAAATATAGGAGGGATATTAGTATGAAATTATTATTAATTTTAGGTGTATCACTCACATTTCTTACAGCTATTTTTACATCTGGTTACAATGATAAACCTGGTACACAAAAAAAGTGATGTGCTTTTAGCACATCACCTTTTTTATAAATTATTTATAATATATATTTTCCACATCACATTTTGATAGTGGTTTGCTATAATAATAACCTTGTACAAACTTCACATTCTTTTCCTTCAAAAATTGTATTTGTTCCGCTTTTTCTACTCCTTCTGCAATTACATTCAATTCCAAAGTATGAGCTAAATGAATAATCGCAGCCGTAATATTCGTATCGCGTTCATCTACATGTATACCTTCCATAAAAGAACGATCAATTTTCAAAGTATCAATTGGATACGTTTTTAAATAACTTAAAGATGAATATCCTGTTCCAAAATCATCTAAATGAATCTTTAAATTTTGTTCTTTTAATTGCAGCAATACTCTTTTCGATATGTCTTTATGTATAAGGGCTCCTTCTGTAACCTCTATTGCTAATAAATGAGCTGGTACATTGTACTTATGTAAAGCTCGTGTAATCATCTCTATTAATGTAATAGAGCGAAAGTGTCTGGCTGAAATATTAACTGCAATCGGGACAACTTCATATCCTTTATTTAACCATTCACGTATTTGCTTACACACTTCATTTACTACCCATTCATCAAGCTTAATGATAAAACCTGTTCTTTCTGCCAGCGGAATAAATTGATTAGGAGAGACAAATCCTAATTCTTTATTTTTCCACCTTATTAAAGCCTCCATGCTAGCTATTTTTGTCTTTTCAATATTAATTTGCGGCTGATAATGCAAGAAGAATTCATTTTTTTCTATAGCACGATGTAATTGGTTTTCTATTATAAATCTTTTTTCACGCTCACAATCTGATCCATTACAATAAAAATGATAATACCCTTTTCCTTTTTCTTTCGCTTTTTCCAGGGCAGCATCAACCCTTTGGAATAATATTTTTTCATCTTCTCCATCTGTTGGAGCCATTACAATTCCGATTGACGCACTTAAATATACGTCCTCTTCCTCGATTACAAAATGTTCACTGATTTTTTTTAATATGCTTTTTGCTACTACCTCTACATGTTCTTTCGTTATATTTTCTATTAACATAACAAATTGATCATCGTGTTCTCTAAATAAGTGCATACCGCCTATTTGGATACTGCTTAAACATTCTGTCACTTTTTGTAATACTTTATCTCCTTCTTTATGCCCAAAAGTATCATTAATAAGATGAAATTCATCTAAATCTATAAAGATAAACGCAAAATCTATCTTTTCATTTAAAAAATCATTTAACTTATTTGTACATGAAATTCTATTCATTAATCCTGTTAGCTGGTCATAATAAGCTAAATATTCCGTTCTCATCTCATTTAATACTTGCCTTGTAACATCCCTCGTAACAATATATATCCCAATAATTTCACCGTTCACAATAATTGGAATAGTTCTCAAAGAAATATAGAGCTCGTACCCTTCTTTATGAACATATTTCTTTGAAACAATTTGCTTCGCTTTTCCTTGCATGGATCCTTTAAATATAATTTGAAAATCTTTTTCATATTCTTTATTAATAAATTCAAAAATAAATTTATTGTTCAATTCTTCATATCGATATCCAAATATTTCATACGTTGCTGGATTCGCGTATGTAATTCTACCTATAGAATCTATAGATATAATGGAGTCATTATTATATTCTAGTAATGACTTAAATAACATTTGTTTTTCCTCTATTTCAATCTTCTCCTCAATTTGAGCTGTAATATCCCTCGTAATACAAATAATAAACTGACATACTCCTTCTTCATCAAATACAGGATTAAGTGAAGATTCATAATGTACATTACCAGTTGGTAAACTAACTACATCACAAAAGGTATGTGCTTTCGCTTCGCTCGCCACTTTTGCATATTGCACTTGCAATATTTCCGCCGTATCTTTCGGCAATGCTTCAGCGAACGTTTTTCCATAACACTCTTCGCTTAGCTTCGCATAATCCATACCTATCTTATTTACATAAATATATGTAAAGATTTCATCATCCATAACTTTCACAATAAATACTAAATCTTGAATAGCATGTAATAATCCTCTTCTTATTAAATCCATATCTATCATACTTAAAAAGGTATTTTGATTACTATATCGTTCCTTCATATTTATCTCAACCCGTCTAATCTATTTTTATTCATATATCCCCATTCTATATGAATATGTACCCTTTTTTAAATGTATGATCACATATTATTTTTATTTTTAGAAAAAAAGTCGCCATAATGGCGACTTTTAATAAACAATTTCTAAATCTAATCCTGGATAATTTTGTTGACGGAACGCTTCATAAATTAAAATAGCTGCTGTATTAGATAAATTTAATGAACGCACTTTATCAGTCATTGGAATACGTAAACAATGATCGAAATTTTCTTCGATTACATTAGCTGGTAAGCCGTTTGTTTCTCTTCCAAATACAAAGTAGTAATCCTTCTCACGTTTACTATAATCAAACGCTGTATGAGCTTTCTCACCATACTTTGTTAAATAGAAGAACTCACCGTCTTTATTTTTCTCATAAAACTCTTCAATTGAATCATAATACGTAATTTTCACGTGCTGCCAATAATCTAATCCTGCACGCTTTAACATTTTATCATCCGTTGAAAATCCAAGCGGTCTAATCAAATGTAATTCTGTTCCAGTTGCTGCACAAGTACGAGCAATATTCCCTGTATTTGCTGGAATTTCTGGTTGATATAAAACAACATGTACTCCCACGCGATATTCACCTCTGTTTTTTGTCTACTAAGTATTATACCACTTGAACGAAAAATCTCTACCCATTAATAATATGAAAGAATTTATATTTCATTTGTGGTGTATATTTACTAGAATCTTCATAGTTCCAATAACGCCGACGACTATTCGCTGAATGTGCATTTACAAGCGGCATACCATCTGCGTCTTTTGCTACTACAATCGTTGTATGATTCCACCTACCATCATCCTCGAAATCATAAGCGATGACATCACCAAGAATAAGGTCCTCTGGCTTTTCTACAGCTTCAGCTCGAAGCCCTGTTGTAGCACCTGACAAATACCAATAAAAAGAGTGCGCGACAGCCCAGCTCCAACTCCACTGATTCTCCCTTTGCCACCATCCTTTGCGAATATTAGGATATCCATTCATTGGTACTTCTCCAGTATGAAGACATTGCGAAATAAAATTCGTACAATTATCAGGGAAATTTCGATATACAGGGTTTCGATCATCCCACCAACGCTCTGCATATTTAACTGCTTCTAAACGATTGTACTGATAAGAACCGTACTTCTCTTTTGTAACTTCCCTTTCTAATGTCTCACTCATTCCAACTGCTTCTGGCACCTCAATAGCATAATCACCTATTACCTGGCTATTATTTAAACAAACTCTTCGTTTTAGTTGTTCCTCTTCGATATAAAATAATTCTTTATGCTTAATTAAATATTTAAAATGTATTTGATAATCAATTTCTTGATGATTGCTATTATTTAATTGTCTCATGAAAGAAACATCCGCAGTTGCTTTCACTATCTCTGCATTACGCTTTTGAAATAATTGTTTCTTTCTCTGTGCTATTTGTAATAAATCTTCAGCAATACCGTCTACATTTGTTCGTTTCTCTGTTATATATGCTAAAAATTGTTGTACTTGCTTTTCAATATTTATTTTTACAACCATTTCGTCTCCCTCCCATATTACAATATGACAAAGGGAGATATTATCTACTCTTTTTTCTGCGCTAACAATTCAAGTCCTCGATTCATTTCATGGAGAACCTCTTCATCTTTCTCACGTTGCATCGTTTTTTCAATAGCTTCACCCACGCCATCTCCACCAATTTTCCCAAGTGCCCATGCTGCAGTTCCGCGAAGTACTGGTCTTGGATCATCTTTCATCACACCAATTAAATCAGGAATTGCTGATGCCTCTTTAAAATGTGCAAGTGCCAAAATTGCATTTCGTTGCAACGGCTTTTTTCCTCTCCATGAACCAGACATAATTCCATATTTCTCTTTAAAATCACGATTGCTAATTGTTAAAAGTGGTGTTAATAACGGCTTAACTAACTCAGGATCTGGTTCCATCTCAGGATGATTATGAAAATCCTTCCCTTTATTTTTCGGACAAACAGTCTGACATGTATCACATCCATAAATACGATTTCCTATTTTGTCGCGGTATTCTTCAGGCAAAAATCCTTTCGTCTGTGTTAAAAATGCAATACATTTCTTCGAATCTAACTGTCCTCCTTGTATTAAAGCACCTGTAGGACAAACATCAATACATTTTGTACAGCTCCCACATTGATCTTCTATCGGCTGATCTGGTGGAAAGGGAACATTCGTAATCATTTCTCCTAAATATACATATGAACCAAATTCAGGTGTAATAATGGCACAGTTCTTACCGCTCCATCCAATACCGGCACGCTCCGAAACAGCTCGATCACTTAATTCACCCGTATCAACCATTGACTTAACTTCTATATCGGGAAGTTTTTCAATTAAATATGCTTCTAATTTTTGCAAACGATCCCGTAAAACAAGGTGGTAATCTTGTCCCCAAGAGGCACGACAAAAAATACCACGGCGTTCTCCTCGCTTACTTAATGGTGCATTTTTTAATTTTGAAGGATACGCTAATGCAATCGCAATAATTGATTTTGCACCAGGTAGTAGAAGCTGCGGGTTCGTTCTTTTTTCTATATCAGGCTCTTCAAATCCAGATTGATAATTTAATTGTTGCTGCTGGATTAACCGCTGCTTTAATTCTTCAAATGGTGAAGCACTAGCAAAGCCTATTTTATCTATACCGATCGTTTTACTATACGCAATTACATCTTGCTTTAATTGTTCAAAATCCATTCCTAATCGCCTCCTCAGATGAATCCATCTTTTATGTAACGATCTATTGGTTAGCAATTCACTTTCGGAATACTATTCTTTACTTCTATTTTCGCATACAATTATGTTTTCCAAACATTAAAAAACGCAATGCCTCGTTTATCTCGGAAACGAAACACTGCGTTGATCACAATTTATAGAAAAACATTTAATAAAATTTGGAGCGGGTGAAGAGAATCGAACTCTCGACCAGAGCTTGGAAGGCTCTTGTTTTACCACTAAACTACACCCGCAAATATGAAATAAATATAAGATATTAGAATAACTTATGTAAAGTAGTATAGCATGTACAAAAAGCGGAAGCAAGAATTTTATCGAAAAAAGTCGAAAAAGTGATGAGATACTCATCACTTTTTCAATTCTTTATCAATCGCCTTCTTCATACTATCGAAATCAGGATTTGCAAGATTCCCGTTTACATATACTGAAGGAGCACCTTGAACTTTTAATTTTTGAGCACGATCTGAATCTTTACGTACTTTTTCTTTTATTTCTTTACTGTGTAAATCTTTCTTAAATTGCGCTACATCAACTTTCGGAAGCTTCTCTTTCACAATATTAAGAAGCAATTCTTCTGTAATCCACTCTTCCGTATCTTTCTTTTGACTTTGATAAATCTCATCATAGAAAGTCCAGAATGAATCTTTATCTTGTTTATAAATTGCTTCACCAGCCGCTGCACCTAAATCAGAGTCTTTTCCGATAAATGGGAAGTTAATAAAGTATAACTGCACTTTGCCTTTATCGATATACTCTTCTTTTAATCGTGGTAATACTGTTACATCCCAAGTACGACAAGCAGGGCATTTGAAGTCTCCAAATTCAACTACCTTAACTGGGGCATCATCTTTCCCTAAAGATTGTTGTGTAGAATAAGCAAACATCTCATTCCCTTTATCTTTTTTGTCATTTATGATGCTATACGCAATTGTTCCGATTACAATCAATACTGCGATAGAAAAAACTATACCAAGAGCCATGAGTTTATTTGATTTCATATACATTCCTCTTTAAATTCATATTCTGTATACAGCATTGTACACAATACACATAATATCAACACTTATATACGTCACGCAATGAACACGCTCACATAAATTACAAAAACACAATAATTGTGACGATATTGTGTCACAATTTGTCACAATTTATTCAAAAAAAGGAAGCTCCTATGTAGGAACTTCCTTTAGCTTACTGCTTTTTCACGAGCACTATTTAACATCGACTGCTCTGTTTTTATATCATGACGAATTACTAACTTCTCACTAACTGCTTGCACATACTCATCATGATTGATATAGCCTTCTTTCTCCATCAGTCTCAAAACAACATTTCGTCTCTCTACAGCCTTATCATAATTTTGTGCCGGTGAATAATAAGCAGGTGCCTTTACTACAGCAGCCATCATCGCACTTTCAGCTAGCGTTAATTGACTTACCTTTTTACCAAAGTAAAGGTTTGCCGCTTTTTCAATTCCCCATGCTCCTTCTCCGTAATAAATATTGCTTACATACAATTTTAAAATTTCATCCTTCGTAAATGTACGTTCAATCTTTTTCGTATAGAAAATCTCTTTCCACTTACGAGAAAATGTACGTTCATTTGTTAAAAAAGCATTTTTGGATAACTGTTGTGTAATTGTACTTCCACCTTGCACAACACCACCAGCTTTTATATTCTCGACAGACGCTCTGACAATCGCTATATAATCTAAACCGTTATGATGATAAAACCTTTTATCTTCTGTCGCAATAAATGCATGTGTCAATGATTCTGGCACCTCTAACTTAGCCGGTACATGTAATTTACTAATATCACTTTGCTCAATCATCACATTTCCAACGAATAATAACGTACAACTTAACAATAATAATAATATAATGGCTTTATAAAAGAATTTAGTTATTGGATTTAATGCAACTTTTTGATGATAGTTCACCCTAGATAATACTCGTTCTTTCATCTTGAACACCTCTTTTCCACACAGCGTATAACCCTTACTTTAAGAATACCTTGTTGTAAAAAAACATCCCATCGATTTCTCTTACACGTACCTTACATCATTGTAAGGTATAAAAAAGTATTGTATCACAGTCTTTTTTTATCTACTATTCATCTGAAATATTGAATATAGATTATGTCAAAACAAGAATAACCAATAACAAAGTAAGGTTTAAGGCTTCTCTATTAAAGCAACCTATTTTCATTATATCATCTACAAATATATATATTTGTAAATATCTAGTAATCTAAATGTATACAATATATCATATATTATACAGAACAGACGTTCTTGAAATCAATACTAGCCCTATTATTATTTTGACCTTTTTCTTAAACAGTATACAAGAAAGAGTAGTGATTTGATTGTATCTCAAACCAGCTACTCTTTTCTTTACAACCTACCTATTAAATGATATGGCTGCACTTCCCACGTTTCGTAAGGAATACAATGTGTTGCTCTCATCGCATCAAGCGTTCTGGATTTCATATGAGGACGCGTTATGTACTCATCTATGTTCTCTTCGTTTAAAGCAACAAATTTAGCCTCTTGTATTTCTTCAGGCTGAATTTGTATTTCACCGCTCACGTATGCCACTTTAAAAACAACAGCTAGAATGTGCATGGAAGCATTATAATAAACTCCTGTAATACCGATAGGCTTCACCGTTAATCCTGTTTCCTCTTTTATTTCCCTACAAACAGCTTGATCGAGCGCTTCTCCTTCTTCTACCTGTCCTCCTGGCAACTCCCACGTATCCGATCGCCAATGTACTTTAGCTAATAACACTTCGTCTTTTTCATTTATTAAATAACCTGCTACAGCAACGATATGCTTTGGTGTTTTATGTTCCATATTAAGCCTCCTAACAATAATGAATATTTCACATATCCGTATAAGCATATTCCCTGTCTACAACAAAATACCTTTACTCATTCATCACCTTAATTAAATTCATAAAAAGAAGCCCCTATCCGTTAAACGAAAGGGGCTTCTATCTATCGTATTATTCTCCTAAGTCTACGTTGTGGTAAACTTGTTGCACATCTTCTAGATCTTCTAATGCATCAACCATTTTTTCAAATTGCGCTTGTGCATCTTCAGGAAGTGTTACATCACTTTGTGCAAGCATTGTTAATTCAGCAACTGTGAATTCTTCAACACCAGCATCTTTAAGTGCAGATTGTACTGCATGGAATTGGTCAGGTTCAGCATACACGATAACAGCATCTTCTTCTTCAAGAATGTCACGTGCATCCACGTCTGCTTCCATTAAAATTTCAAGAACTTCATCTGATGTTTTCCCTTCAAGGCCGATAACAGCTGTCGCATCAAACATGTAAGCTACAGAACCGTTTACACCCATGTTACCACCGTTTTTGCTAAATGCAGCTCGTACATCTGCTGCAGTACGGTTTACGTTATTCGTAAGTGTATCTACAATTACCATAGATCCATTTGGTCCGAATCCTTCATAACGAAGCTCATCATAATTTTCTTCTGAACCGCCTTTTGCTTTTTCAACTGCACGATCGATAATTGTTCTTGGCACATTGTATGTTTTCGCACGTTCTAATACAACTCTAAGCGCTTGGTTTGATTCTGGATCTGGCTCGCCTTGTTTTGCCGCCACATAAATTTCACGTCCAAATTTCGCGTATATACGGCTAGTATTTGCATCTTTTGATGCTTTTTTATCCTTAATATTATTCCATTTACGACCCATACTTTCCACTCTCTTTCCCGTTTTAAATCTACATAAAAATATTAATATGAAATATAATGTGTATTCAACACATTTTTAAAAGAAATATAAAAAGTTCATTTTTAATTCATATTACAGACATAATATAAATCACTATCATTTTGTTCTTTCGACAAGTTATATTATACATGAATTCCTACGTTTATTACGAATTTTAGAAGCACATAGTATAATTTAACAAAAAAACTCTAACTTTTCTGTTAGAGTTTTTATATCGCCGATACCTATTTCCATAATATTACGATAATTACTTTCTATTGTTGTATAATTAAAATAGGAAAAAATTTGAAGGGGAAATGGGGGGAGAATTATGACACATTCAAACGAAACACACACACATACTCTTAAAGGAATAGGAGAAAAGTTAAACCCAACTATCTATCAAGTGAGATTCATGAAATTAGATGAACCACTTCGATTTGAGGCGTTTCCTGAATTAAAGGATTTAGGAGACTGGTTGAGTACTTCAACGCACATGTGGGCGTGCCACTCAACTATGTACAAGTACAACAAAGCAGAGTTTGAAAAGAGGTTTTTAGAAATTACAAACTTAACCGTTGATAATGTACTAATATCGACTGGTGGTGTCGGATTTAACTTCATGTCACCGGGGTGGAGAAATTCTCTCTAGAGTGCTCATTATATAGGTTTGTTCTTATCCTTTTAATGTTGCTTAGTTTACTCACCGCACACTTTTTGTCACGCGAAGAAAACAAAAAAATCTCTATACAATTAGTATAGAGATTTTTTATTACGCCGTTCGTGATACCGATGGTCGGGGTCGAACCGACACTCCCGAAGGAACACGATTTTGAGTCGTGCGCGTCTGCCAATTCCGCCACATCGGCACAAAAGAAAAGGCGGCAACCGGATTTGAACCGGTGATAAAGGTTTTGCAGACCTCTGCCTTACCACTTGGCTATGCCGCCATATGAAATTTTATTGGAGCGGAAGACGGGATTCGAACCCGCGACCCCAACCTTGGCAAGGTTGTATTCTACCACTGAACTACTTCCGCAAAATGGCTGGGCTAGCTGGATTCGAACCAGCGCATGACGGAGTCAAAGTCCGTTGCCTTACCGCTTGGCTATAGCCCATCGAATTCTTACTTAATTATATGTAAGTATCCATTAGATTATTTGTAATTTTTAAAATAAAAATGGGGCGACTGATGGGAATCGAACCCACGAATGCCGGAGCCACAATCCGGTGCGTTAACCACTTCGCCACAACCGCCATGTTGTGTAAATATATTTGGCAGGGGCAGTAGGAATCGAACCCACACTGGAGGTTTTGGAGACCTCAGTTCTACCTTTAAACTATGCCCCTATGTAAATGGTGGAGGGGGGCAGATTCGAACTGCCGAACCCGAAGGAGCGGATTTACAGTCCGCCGCGTTTAGCCACTTCGCTACCCCTCCGAAACTTACATGGTGCCGGCTAGAGGACTTGAACCCCCAACCTACTGATTACAAGTCAGTTGCTCTACCAATTGAGCTAAGCCGGCGTATATGATTAAGATAAATGGTGGCTCGGGACGGAATCGAACCGCCGACACGAGGATTTTCAGTCCTCTGCTCTACCGACTGAGCTACCGAGCCTTATTA
>NZ_JBWYRA010000008.1:0-214904 GCF_056725905.1 Bacillus sp. BC05(2025)
TCTTCCGTTACCTCTTCTGTTCCTTCTCTTTTTTGCTTCGCTAACGCCGCTGCTTTCGCTTTCGCTGCAGCTGCTGCCTTCGCTTTTGCCTTTTCCTCTTCCGTTACCTCTTCTGTTCCTTCTCTTTTTTGCTTCGCTAATGCCGCTGCTTTCGCTTTTGCGGCCGCAGCTGCGCGTCGTTTTGCTTCTTCCACAGTCATTTCATCATTTTTTGGTAGCGCTTTCTCTTTTTCCTGATCTTCTTCCTCAAGTTTACTTATTTCTGCATCATGTTTCGCAACGAGACGCTTTCTCGCCTCTTCTTTTGCACGCCTAGCCGCTTCTCTTTTCAAATCCTCTAATTCTTTGCTTGGATCACTCATTTATTCGTCACCTGCTTCCCCGTCTTTGCCTCGTAACGAATTTTTTCTTTCAATTTATTAATTCCATAAATTAAGGCAGCAGGATTTGGTGGACAACCAGGAATATACACATCAACTGGTACAATTTGATCTACACCTTTCACAACAGCATATGAATTTACATACGGGCCACCTGCTGTCGCACAAGATCCCATTACAATAACCCATTTCGGTTCAGGCATTTGATCATATAAACGCCGAACAATAGGAGCCATCTTCTTCGTTACCGTTCCCGACACAATCATAACGTCCGATTGCCTTGGTGAAGTCCGAAAAAATGACCCAAATCGATCTAAATCGTAATGCGATGAACCTACTCCCATCATTTCAATTGCACAGCATGCCAGTCCGAATGTCATCGGCCATAAAGAATTACTCCGTGCCCATCCCTTCAACTGTTCCAATGTAGAAAAAAAGATATTTCGTTCTAATTCCGCTCGCTCATTTGGATGTAACTCCTCAAAATTTATAACCATTGTAACACCTTCTTTTTCCAAGCATACGCTAATCCAACTAGCAACATTACAACAAAGATGAGCATTTCAATCAGTGCAAATAAACCGAGCTTGTCATATGCAACAGCCCATGGATATAAAAATAAAGTTTCTACATCAAAAATGACAAACAATAAAGCAAAAATATAATAACGAGCATGAAACCGAATATTTGCATCATGAAAAGGCTCAATCCCACTCTCATACGTCGTCGCTTTCGCTGCACTTGGTTTGTTTGGGCGCAGCATCTTTCCTAATGTAAGAGCCACTACCGGCAGCAATATGCCTAATAGCAAGAAAATCAAAACGATCATATAACTATTTTCATATACACTTACCATTGTGAAACCCTCCCCCCTGAATTAAGAACAAGTTCACTTAGTAAACAATATGTCCTAGTTGCAGTAATTATTATTTTTAAATTTTTCTAAATAATGCAACTATTTTAATCATTATAGCAAACTTCAAATTCCTATGTCGATATGTTGGGGGACAGAAACGGGAATTATTAAAATCTATTTTTAGAACTCGCTATACCTGTGTAAAATAAGTATAGAAATTATATATACTTTTCAAGAAACAATAAAAAATAAAAAGAGGAAGTTATATGTATATACCGTGGGTGAGATAAATGAAAAAACAAACACATGTAAGTATTCTTATAAGCATCATATTGTTATCTGTAGCGATTCATTATGTGGCAATGCCTTTTCTATATGAATACTCATTTCCTTTTCAAATATTAATTGGAATGAGTACTTTATTCATTGATATTATCGCTTGTAGTTATATACTTTATTTTTCAAACAAGAAAGAAGGGTTACCTCGTTTATTTTGGACCATTTTATGTATTGGAACCCTCTCTTATTTCATTGGAGATATCATCGTTGCCTATCAACGTTTAATTTTAAAGGACTACTATACATTCGTTGATTTGTCCGATTTTTTTTATCTACTTTTTTTAATTAGCTTTGCATTTGCCTTTCTATATGAAATCATCTATAACCGCGATTTATTAGAAAAGCTTTTTATGATATGTGATATTTGTATTATTGTTACAGCACAATTCACTTTAAGTTACTACTTACTTATCGAACGTACTATTCACGTTTCTTCAACATCCAATATCGACATATTTGTTCAACTTACCTATCCAATGACCGATTTACTCTTTTTCCTTATAGGAATCAATCTGTTATTCAAGCCATTATCTTTATTATCCAAAAAAGTCGGCGCGCTTCTTGGCAGTGCTTTAATTTTATATGCTACTACAGATGCGATTTATGCTTATATTAAATACTTCACACCCGAGTATTCTATGTTTACAGTTACTCCTCTCTATCAAGTAACTTTAGTACTAGTAGCAATCGCCTGTATTCTGCATACGAAAGAACCTGAAAAACAAGAGCAAGTACTATTAACACCTAAACTTGGTGAATCGATCAGATTATCATTACCTTATATTTCTGTAGTAATGCTTATTGTGTTTATACTAGTTGAATACGTTTTTGCACCTATTGTAGTAATTGGGCTTATGATAACTTTCTCCTTCGTTCTCATACGCCATAGTTTAGTTCGAAAACAAAATAAAGTACTATTACTAGCTCAAATGCAATTCAACTCAGAACTCGAAAAACAAATTGAACTACGTACAGAAGATTTAGTAGAACAAAAAAATGAACTATACCATAACCAACAAATGTTTAAATCTTTATATGAGCACCATCCAGATCCAATTTTCACATTAGACTTGTACGGTAATTTTCTCAACGTGAACAACGCTGGTACGACTTTACTCGGTTATCAAACGAATGAATTATTAAAACAACCATACTATTCACTTACGTATGAAGAAGATTTGGAAGAGATTATTAATGCCTTCCATCGCGTAAAAAAGGGAAAATCTATTTCTTTAGAAGTACGGGCGTATCATAAAAATAGAGATATTTACTACTTGCATGTTACAGCTGTTCCTATCTTTTTAAAAAATCATATTTCTGGCGTTTATTTAATGATTAAAGATATTACAGAAAGCAAACAACAGCAAGAACAAATTAACTTTCTAGCCTACCATGATACATTAACAGAGCTTGCAAATCGCCGTGCATTTCATCAATATGTAGAACAAGCAATTGCTCGATCCAAAATATCAAAAAGGCCTTTTGCTGTTATGTTCCTCGACCTAGACCGCTTTAAAGTTATTAACGACACCCTCGGTCATAGGGTAGGAGACCTGCTATTAATTGCAGTAGCAAAAAGACTCGAAAGAATAGCAACACCAAATATGAAACTTGCCCGATTAGCTGGGGATGAATTCACAATCCTTATTGAGAATTATCAAAAAAGGCCAGATGTAAAAAAAATAGCTGACGCGATTGTAGCAGACATGAACGAACCATTCGAAATTGAAAATCAACATTTAAAAATCTCACCAAGCATCGGGATTGCAATATATCCTGAAGCAGGTGAAGATCCATTATCAATCTTGCAGCATGCCGATATGGCCATGTATGAAGCAAAAAACAAAGGAAAAAACGGTAGCTCTCTGTACACGAAAGAATTATATAAAAAAATGGAACGAAAAGCTCGAATTGAAAAAGATTTACCACTCGCTTTAGTAAACGAAGAATTTTATGTCGTTTATCAACCACAAATTGATATTACGACGAAAAAAATTATTGGTGCTGAAGCATTAATACGCTGGAAACACCCACTCCTAGGTGACATTCCGCCATGTGAGTTCATTCCAATTGTAGAGGAGACTCCGCAGGCCATTCCACTCGGTCATTGGGTATTAAAAGAATCTTGTCGCCAGTTAAAAATATGGCATACTTTTGGCTATACAGATTTAAAAATAAGTGTGAACTTATCAGCAAAGGAGTTCCAGCAAGATAATTTAATCGAACACATTTCACAAATACTAACAGACTTTAACGTCGATCCCAAATATGTAACACTTGAGTTAACAGAACGAATTGCGATGATTGATGAAAAAGAAACATTATTAAGACTAAAACAATTAAAGGAATATGGTATTCAAACGTCCATTGATGACTTCGGTACCGGCTATTCTTCTCTCGCTTATTTATCAATTTTCCCTATCGATACATTAAAAGTACCGAGAGAATTTACACAACTCGCTGATCACCGTCCTGAAGAAAGGGCTATTGTCTCAACTATCCTTTCCCTTGCAAATACGTTAAATCTTTCTGTCGTTGCTGAAGGAATTGAAACAGAAAAACAACTTAAATTTCTACAAAAAAACAACTGTAAGTATATGCAAGGTTACTATTTCAGTAAACCACTTACGAGTCATCAATTTATAAAATTCCTACAAAAAACCCCCAGTATGAACCAATAGCTCATACTGGGGGTTTTATAAAATGAATCATCAATGTGGGATGCCCCACTTTATAGTGTCGGAATTGTTTTCTCGTAATATTCCTCTGCAATCTCTTCATAAAAAGCTGCTGACGTCGTATAAAAATATGGAATTAGCCATAGGAATCCAATCCCGAGTGTAATACAACTTAATATAAACCAACCAATAAAGCTTAAACATAAAATGAAATACTCCATCTTATGCCCATCCATCATACGACGGCTCTCTGTAATAGCTTGATTTATAGAATACTCAGGGTGATCATTTATAATAAAGTACGTCATCGCATAAGAAAATGATTTAATAATGCCTGGAATAATAAATAGTAAAAACCATAAGAAAAGATAAATATTCACTACTATATATAATAAAAATGACTTTATAAACTTACTTCCTTCTGTAAACCATCTGAATATATGCCCGATACGCGCTTCTTTTTCACGAATGATATGCAGCGCTAAACAATAGCCACCTAACGTTAATGGACCTACCATCAATATTGAAATAACGTCTACTGAAAGTGAGTTATTTACTTCTTTCCAATCCCAAAATTGAGAGAAAATGAAATCAATACTAAAACTAAAAGCTGAAATAAGAATCGAAATTAGTAATGTTGCCCCAACAGCTAAGCCCCATTTCCCTTCTAATGAATCTAGCGCTTCTCCTTTTAAATCACTAATCATAATTTGCCTCCTATACGTAATAACTCTATTAGTATAGCATGTTCCTACTACAATTGATCTTTTGAAAGATGGCGATAAAAATGCGCTGTCGTTGTACTCATATACGGGCTAAGCCAAAGAAAGCCTATTCCAAGTGTAAAAATCGCTAAAATTGCCCAACCTATAAAACTCAGCCACAACAGAAACAAATCCAATTTGTGCCCCTTCATAAGATGCTTACTTTCTTTCATCGCCTGTGACACACTATACTCTGGATTTTCAACCATAACATAGTACGTCAGCGCATAAGAAAAGTACATCACAATCATACCAACGATTGAAATAGCCAATAATACAAAGAAAGCAATAGCAAACGACGTATTTCCTTCTTCACCTAAAAATGCAAATAAGGCTACTAGCAACATTGGAATCCATGTACCTGTATATAATAAAATTGCAAGCATTGCCCACATTGTTTTCATCATTCTTTTAAAGCCACGAAATCCTTCGAATAAGTAATCTACTTTAGCACCTTCTCGTTTACTAATCTGTAAAAATACATTTGTATAACCGTATGATGTAATCCCATACGATGCGTTACCTAAAATTATCATAATGCAATAAAAAATCCCGAATGTAACGCCTGCTCCAATTGATATTGTTTCTTCTTCAACCGAACCTACTAAAACAGCAAATAAGAAAAATATAATAATTCCTGGAATTAAAAGTATAAGCATTGCAGCCATTGAAACAACATAACTTAAAATAAAATATAAAATCGTTGATCCAACACCTAGTCCCCAATTTCCTTTTAAGGAGTGCAATGCTTCTCGTTTCATTTCGCCGATCATTTATTCATCCCCTTTATAAATTGTTGTACATTCTCTACTTATACGAGCAACAATATAATTATACCATTTTTGTAAAATTATCCATAAACAACATAAAAAAAAATCCGTAAAGGCAAAGCCTTTACGGATTTTTTATTTCATATCGGAAACGTTTAAACGGTTCACAGCACGTTGTAATGCCATTTCTGCACGTTTAAAGTCAACATGTGCTTGTTTATCTTGCAGACGTTGCTCAGCACGACGCTTCGCTTCATTTGCACGATGGATATCGATATGGTTTGCTTCTTCAGCAGATGATGATAATACAGTTACTTTATCTGGACGAACTTCGATAAAGCCACCGCTTACCGCTACATAATCAGTGTGTCCACCATTTTTCAGACGAACTGCACTAATTTTTAATGGTGCAACAGTTGGAATGTGACCCGGTAAGATCCCCATTTCCCCACTCTCCGCTTTTACACTTACCATTTCTACTTCTTTTTCGTAAACCGGTCCATCAGGAGTTACAATACTGACTGGAAATGTCTTCATACTTCGTCCCTCCTAAGGCCTTACGCCATCATTTTCTTCGCGTTTTCAATAACTTCTTCAATGCCACCAACTAAGCGGAATGCATCTTCTGGAAGGTCATCATATTTTCCTTCTAGAATTTCTTTAAATCCGCTAACTGTATCTTTTACAGGTACATAAGAACCTTTTTGACCTGTAAACTGCTCAGCTACGTGGAAGTTTTGAGATAAGAAGAATTGAATACGACGAGCACGATGTACAACTAACTTATCTTCTTCAGATAACTCATCCATACCTAAGATAGCAATGATATCTTGAAGCTCTTTATAACGCTGTAAAGTTTGCTGTACTTGACGAGCTACTTCATAATGCTCTTCTCCTACGATTTCTGGAGAAAGTGCACGAGATGTAGATGCTAATGGATCTACGGCTGGGTAAATACCCATTTGTGTTAAACGACGCTCTAAGTTTGTTGTTGCATCTAAGTGAGCGAACGTTGTAGCTGGTGCTGGATCCGTATAGTCATCGGCTGGTACATATACCGCTTGGATAGACGTGATAGATCCTTTATTTGTAGATGTAATACGCTCTTGTAATTGACCCATTTCTGTTGCAAGTGTTGGTTGGTAACCTACCGCAGATGGCATACGACCAAGAAGGGCAGATACTTCAGAACCTGCTTGCGTGAAACGGAAGATGTTATCGATGAACAGAAGTACGTCTTGTCCTTGCTCATCACGGAAATGCTCAGCCATTGTTAATCCTGTTAATGCAACACGTTGACGTGCTCCAGGTGGCTCGTTCATTTGTCCGAATACCATCGCAGTTTTCTTAATTACGCCTGAATCGCTCATTTCGTGGTATAAGTCATTACCCTCACGAGTACGCTCACCTACACCAGCGAATACAGAGATACCACCGTGTTCTTGTGCGATGTTATTGATTAATTCCTGAATTAATACTGTTTTACCTACACCGGCACCACCGAATAGACCGATCTTACCACCCTTAATGTAAGGAGCAAGTAAGTCTACTACTTTAATACCAGTTTCAAGAATTTCTACTTTAGTAGATAATTCTTCGAATGCAGGTGCTTGACGGTGAATTGGATCACGATGTACATCTGCAGGAACCTCACCATCTAAGTCAATTGCATCACCTAATACGTTAAATACGCGACCAAGTGTTACATCACCAACTGGTACAGAGATTGGTTTACCAGTATCTTCTACTTCTGTGCCACGAACAAGTCCATCTGTGGAAGACATCGCAACTGTACGAACTGTATCATCACCTAAATGAAGTGCAACTTCAAATGTTAAGTTAATACTTCCGTTTTCGTTGCTTTGTTTTACCGTAAGGGCGTTGTAGATTTCTGGTAGCTTTCCGCCATCAAACTTAACGTCTACAACCGGACCCATGATTTGCGTAACGCGCCCTTTATTCATCGGGTTCCCTCCTAGCTTTCTTTTAATTAGCCAACTTTCTACGAGCAGCTAGCTTTTCATTTTTTATTGGTTTATAGCTTACGCGACTCTTTTGAAAGAGTCGCTTCCGCCTTTTATTGAATCTAGCTCCAGCGGTTAGAATGTTCGTTGGCTTCGCTTTTTCCTACGAGGCACAAATCGCCTCTACGTCAAAAGCTCCATCCCCCTCTCATTCTAAACGAACCGCTTCCGCCTTTTAATACTATTCTAACGCTGCTGCTCCACCAACGATTTCCGTAATTTCTTGCGTAATCGCTGCCTGACGCGCACGGTTGAATGAAAGTGTAAGTGAATCGATAACTTCCATTGCGTTGTCTGTAGCACTCTTCATTGCTGTCATACGCGCTGCGTGTTCACTTGCTTTACCGTCTAGTAATGCACCGTACACTAAGCTTTCTGCGTATTGTGGCAATAGTACTTTTAAAATTTCTTCTTCAGAAGGCTCGAATTCATAAGCTGTCGTCGGTTTATCAGACGCCACATCAGTAAGCGGTAAAATTTTATTTTCCGTTACTTCTTGTGAAATTTTACTTACGTAATGGTTGTAGTAAATATACAGCTCATCATAAGCACCATCTGCAAACATCGCAATTGCTCGAGAAGCAAGATCTTTAATATCAGTAAATGATGGGTGGTCAGATAGTCCAACTACTTCATCAATGATGTTAAAGCCGCGACGTTTTAAATAATCACGTCCTAGTCGTCCAAGCACAATAATTGAATATTGGTTTGAATCCATATTATGACGTTCACGAATTACGTTACTTACTGTACGTAATACGTTACTGTTATAACCACCTGCTAGTCCGCGATCAGATGTAATAACGATGTATCCTGTACGCTTTACAGGACGCGCATTGAGCATCGGATGATTAATTCCTTTACTTCCTTGCGCAATGCTCGCTACTACTTCTTGAATCTTTTCCATATACGGAACGAAAGATTTAGCATTTTGCTCTGCACGGTTTAACTTAGATGCAGATACCATCTCCATCGCTTTCGTAATTTGACTCGTTTTCTTTGTCGAGTTAATCTTCGCTTTTATATCGCGTAAAGATGCCACAGGTTTTCACCACCTTTTTTCCGGAAGTTGGCACGATTAGTAAGAATCCTCTTCCTAATCTACGTTGCAAGATATTCTTGCTCATGATTGAAGGAAAAGAATAGGTGCACCTACTCTTTTCCTTTACATAACCGTCAGCAATCTCAGAAATTGAGATGCCTTATATATTATCTAGCTCCAGCGGCTTGAATGCTCGGTGGCTTCACTTCTCCCTACGAGGCAAAAACCGCCTCTTCGTCAGAAGCTCCATCCCCCTCACATTCAGAACGAGCCGCTTCCGCTTTTATTAATCTAGTTCCACCTCTTAGCCGATGGGGCTGAACAGTCGGCTTCACTTTTTATTATTATTCAGAAGCTACGAATACTTTTTTAAATCCGTTAATTGCTGCTGCAAATTTGTCGTCATCCGCAAGTTTCTTAGTTGTGCGGATTTCTTCTAATAAGTCAGTCGCATTAGAATCTAACCAAGCATGGAATTCTTCTTCGAAACGAGTGATATCTACTACTGGGATATCATCTAGGAATCCACGTGTTAAAGCGTAAAGAATGATAACTTGTTTCTCTACACGTAACGGTTTGTGTAATCCTTGTTTTAATACCTCAACAGTACGAGCACCACGGTTTAGTTTCGCTTGAGTTGCTTTATCTAGGTCAGAACCGAACTGAGCGAACGCTTCTAACTCACGGTAAGATGCAAGGTCAAGACGAAGTGTACCTGATACTTTACTCATTGCTTTAATCTGAGCAGATCCACCAACACGAGATACAGAAGTACCCGCATCGATCGCTGGACGTACACCAGAGAAGAATAGGTCAGATTGTAAGAAGATTTGTCCATCCGTAATCGAGATTACGTTTGTTGGGATGTAAGCTGATACGTCCCCTGCTTGTGTTTCGATGAAAGGTAGTGCAGTTAAAGAACCGCCGCCTTTTGCATCACTTAATTTTGCTGCACGCTCTAATAAGCGAGAATGTAAGTAGAATACATCCCCTGGATAAGCTTCACGACCTGGAGGACGACGTAATAGTAATGACAGCTCACGGTAAGCTGCTGCTTGTTTGGATAAGTCATCATATACTACTAATACGTGTTTACCATTGTACATGAACTCTTCACCCATTGTTACACCAGCGTAAGGAGCTAGGTATAATAATGGAGCTGGTTGAGAAGCAGATGCAGTTACAACGATTGTGTACTCTAATGCACCGTGCTTACGTAGTGTTTCTACTACGTTACGTACAGTTGATTCTTTTTGTCCGATCGCTACGTAGATACAAATCATATCTTCATCTTTTTGGTTAATGATTGTATCAAGTGCAACTGCTGTTTTACCAGTTTGACGGTCACCGATGATTAACTCACGTTGACCACGGCCAATTGGTACAAGAGCATCGATCGCTTTAATACCTGTTTGAAGTGGTTCATGAACAGATTTACGATCCATTACACCTGGTGCTGGACTTTCGATTGGACGAGTGTTTGTTGTATTGATTGGGCCTAAACCATCAACTGGTTGACCTAATGGGTTTACAACACGACCAATTAGTTCTTTTCCTACTGGTACTTGCATGATGCGACCAGTACGACGAACTTCGTCACCTTCACGGATTTCTGTGTAAGGTCCTAAAATGATAATACCTACGTTGTTTTCCTCTAAATTTTGTGCTAGCCCCATAACGCCGTTAGAGAACTCTACAAGTTCACCAGCCATAACGTTATCAAGACCATGAGCACGTGCGATACCGTCACCAACTTGGATAACTGTACCAACATCACTAACTTCGATTTCAGACTGATAGTTCTCAATTTGTTGCTTTATCAGTGCGCTAATTTCTTCAGCTCTGATGCTCATGTGCTTCACCCCTATCTATTCTTCATTAATTCACGCTGAATACGTGCTAATTTTCCTTGTAAACTTCCATCATAAATGCGATTTCCAATACGTACTTTAATGCCGCCTAGTAAATCTTCATCTACAACATTTTTTACGCGAATTGCATCTTTTCCTGTTCTCTTCGCAAATGCTTCTGCAATGTTAAGCTTCTCTTCTTCTGATAGAAGACGAGTAGAATATACAGTTGCGTCCGCTACGTTACGTTCTTCATTAGCAAGAACAACATATTCATCTGCAATTTCAGGTAAGATATCAATGCGTTTGTTATCAATTAAAATATATAACGTATTTAAAATAGATTCAGAAACAGATCCGAATACGTTTGCAAGAAACGTTTTCTTTTGTTCCTTTGAAATGTTCGGTTGCGTTAAAAAGCTATGTAGTTCTCCGTTCTTTACATAAACGTTTTGTACAAGGCGTAATTCCTCTTCAAACATTTCTAATACGTGTTTTTCTTTAGCAATTTTAAAAAGAGCGACAGCATAACGTTTTGCTACAATCCCATTGCTCATCGCGCTTCTCCTACTTCTTTAATATAATCGCGAATTAACTTCACTTGATCTTCTTCTTTTAATTCTTTTTCAATTACTTTAGAAGCAATTTGAACAGATAAAGAAGCAACTTGTTCTTGTAAAGCAGCAATTGCTTGCTCTTTTTCGCGTTGAATTTCTTGTACAGCAGATGCTTTAATTGATTCTGCTTCTTCTTTCGCAGCAGCAACAATAACATCTTTTTGATCTACAGCTTGCTTTTTCGCTCTTTCGATTAACTCTTGTGCTTCAACACGTGATTGTTTTAACATTTCACGTTGTTCTTCTACTAACTTCTTCGCCTCAGCATTACTTCTTTCTGCAGCGTCGATTTCATTAGTAACATGCTCTTCACGTTCTTTCATAATTCCCATTAAAGGACCCCACGCAAATTTGCGTAGCATTACTAATAGAAGTAAGAAAATGAACAATGTATAAGCAATCGTTCCAAATGGAATGGCAGCACCTAATAATAAAGTTGGCACAAGGATTCACTCCCTTCAAAATATCTAAATTGATCATATGAAAAAAAAAGACATACGTTTCATTCATAAAGCAATGGCGAAGAAAGTTCGGAAAAACACTCTTCGCCATCTATGTAAGGGGAGTCTCCCTTATTTGTTCATTACGATGAAAGCAATAACTACACCGATGATTGGAAGTGCCTCAACTAAAGCAACCCCGATGAACATAATTGTTTGAAGTGCGCCTTTTAGTTCTGGTTGACGAGCAACACCTTCGATTGTACGTGATACGATAAGACCGTTACCAATACCTGCACCTAATGCTGATAAACCAATTGCAATTGCAGCTGCGATTACACCTAAACTCATTTAATTTGTCCTCCTTTGTATTATAAAAAAATAAATTTTTTCTTACTTAAATTATATTAATGGTCATGGCTTACTTTATGAGCCATATAAACCATCGTTAACATTACGAAAATAAATGCCTGGATTGAACCAACGAATACACTGAATCCCATCCACGCTAACATAGGTACAAGTGCACCTAATGCGCCAAGGAATGATGCTCCGCCCAACTTAGCAAGTAATCCTAATAAGATCTCACCTGCATAAATGTTACCGAATAAACGAAGACCTAACGTTAATGTGTTAGCAAACTCCTCAATAACCTTTAATGGGAATAAGAATTTCATAGGTTGGAAATAACCTTTTACATATTCTTTCGTACCCTTCATCTTAATTCCATAATAATGGGTGAGGGTAACTACCATCACGGCTAATGTTAATGTAACTGCTGGATCAGACGTTGGTGATCTCCACCATGCAATATGTTCGCCAGCTTCAGTTGCTGAATACATGAATGGTAAACCAAGGAAGTTCGATACGATGATAAACATGATAAGCGTAACGCCAAGCGTTAAGAAACGTCCACCTGTTTTCCAGTCCATCGTACTATTGATAATCCCTTTCACGAAGTCAAACACCCATTCCATGAAGTTTTGCATTCCTGTTGGGCGAAGAGCTAAGCTGCGAGTTCCGATAACAGCGATTAAGAATACAATAACTGCTGCTACAGTAACCATCATAACTGACGACAAATCGAACGTTAAACCTAGAAATTCAACTAATCTACCGTGTTCCACTAGTAATTCACCTCTCTTCCCTGCTCTTATACTCTAAATAAAGAAAATCTATGATCATGACAAGGTATCCTGTCAGCAATCCTACACCTAAGCCCCACATCGCAATTAACTCTTGATATTTGGCTGCAAATAAAATTAATAACCCAATCGTGGCGAATCTTGAATATGTACTTACCGCTGTTGCCTTAAACTTCACGTTTTCTCCATTTGTTACGCGATCCAACAGCTTGTCTGTTCTACGTGCAATGATGCGCAAACTAAGAAAACTGAAAATCGTCCCGATAATCAGCCCAAGAAATACATCCTTGTAAGAGGTGAATCCCCATCCTAGCACTAGAAGCGCAAGCAAGTAGTACATATATTTCTTTTGTCTTTGGACAAGTCCATGTACGTCTATCATCATTGCTCTCCCGAATAGTAATGTCGAATGAGTCGAATCATTGCGTATACCCCTGTTCCTAATCCGAGTAATAACCCTATAATAAGAAACAATGGAAACGTTCCAACCTTATTATCAATCCACTGCCCACCAAAGATCCCAACAAGAATAGAACCGACTAACTGAGCAAGAATACCTGACATTAAAGCATAAGCTTTTATATGGCTGCGATCGTTTTTTTGCAAGGATTCATCCCTCCAATATGTAACCCTCATTCACGATGTGTTAATAATAACTCATTTTTTTGCATAAATCCTATACAAAACAAAAAGTTTACATTTTCGTCACGGAATAGATGTAATTTTGTCACTGAAAGCCCTACCATCTATCCCCGTTGTTAGCATACAATAGGGTATTAACAGTGTCAACGAGAAATCGTAAAAAATCAAAAAATTTGAGTATTAGTCATTTCCTCCCAAAAATGAAAACGTTCCCCTTCTAAATACTGGTTAGAGATATGCAATTTCTAACAGTTTTCTCATTATAATAGAAGGAAATGTTCACAAGTTTGTCACCATTATATTTTTACGATATAACGCTTTCCTTCCATAATATAGTGCTCCTTAGACGTAAGACTTCTATATTATATGTGAGGTGTATGCAACTTATGTTGTATATACTATGTATATTTATCCCCCTCCCCTACCCTATCAAGGTACAAAAAAACGAGAGGGGAATCCCCTCTCGTCAGTTGTCTTACTTCGTTCCGAATAAACGGTCACCAGCATCACCAAGACCTGGCACTACATATCCGTGGTCATTTAATTTCTCATCTAATGCTGCTACATAAATATCAACATCAGGATGTTCTTCTTGTACTACTTTTACCCCTTCTGGAGCTGCAACGATACACATTAATTTAATTTGCTTTGCACCGCGCTTTTTCAGAGAGTTAATTGCTTCAGCTGCAGAACCACCTGTTGCTAGCATCGGATCTAGTACGATAAAGTCACGCTCTTCTACATCCGTTGGAAGTTTCACATAGTATTCTACCGGTTGCAATGTTTTAGGGTCGCGATATAAACCAACGTGTCCTACTTTTGCTGCTGGAATTAATTTCAGAATTCCATCAACCATTCCTAAACCTGCACGTAAAATTGGAATTAAACCAAGTTTTTTACCAGCGATCACTTTTGTTGTCGCTTTGCTTACAGGCGTTTCAATCTCAATATCTTCAAGTGGAAGGTCGCGAGTAATTTCGAAAGCCATTAAGCTTGCTACTTCGTCCACTAATTCACGAAAATCTTTCGTACCTGTATTCTTATCGCGAATATATGTAATCTTATGTTGAATTAACGGGTGATCAAATACATACAGTTTTCCCATGTGAATCTCTCCTTTAGATGATATTCATGCGTTTGCACGCTTTTTTACACTATTTACGATTGTAAAGAAAACGTTACTAATATTCAAGGGCAAATTTGGCAAAATCATGATTTTCCGATGAATCTATCTAGTATCTTTACCAATTATGGGAGCTGTATCCTTCATTATATCGCCAAAATTTATTCATCATTTGTATACATACTTAAAGAACAATATATGTCCAAAAAAAGACTGCTAAAACAATTACGTCTCAGCAGTCTTCTTCAATCTATTATATATCTGTGTACATTGGGAATTTGCTCGTTAACGCTTCTACACGCTTACGTGCTTCTTCTAATGCAGCTTCATTTTCATGATTTTTTAATGTGTAAGCAATAAGTGACGCAATTTCATCCATTTCTTCTAAACCGAAACCACGAGATGTTACAGCCGCTGTACCGATACGTACACCGCTTGTTACAAATGGGCTTGCTGTTTCAAATGGAATTGTATTTTTGTTTACTGTAATACCAACTTCGTCTAATACGTGCTCTGCTACTTTACCTGTGATTTCTAAGTTACGAACATCAATTAGGATTAAGTGATTATCTGTTCCACCAGAAACAAGTGTAAGCCCTTCTTTTTGAAGACCTTCAGCTAAGCGATTCGCATTGTTAACGATATTTTGTGCATATGTTTTAAAATCATCTTGAAGTGCCTCACCAAACGCAACAGCTTTTGCAGCGATTACGTGCATAAGTGGGCCACCTTGAATACCAGGGAAGATTGATTTGTCAATTTGTTTTGCAAATTGCTCTTCACATAAAATCATACCACCACGTGGACCACGTAATGTTTTATGTGTTGTTGTTGTAACGAAATGTGCATGTGGTACTGGATTTGGATGTAAACCAGCCGCTACTAAACCAGCGATATGTGCCATATCAACCATTAAGTATGCACCCACTTCATCTGCAATCTCACGGAATCGTTTGAAATCGATAACACGAGGGTATGCACTTGCACCCGCAACGATTAATTTTGGTTTATGTTCTTTCGCTTTTGCTAATACATCATCGTAATTAATACGGTGAGATTCAGCATCCACGCCATATTCTACGAAATTATATTGTACTCCACTGAAGTTAACAGGGCTTCCGTGTGTTAAGTGACCACCATGAGATAAATTCATACCAAGTACTGTATCGCCTTGCTCTAAAATCGTGAAGTATACTGCCATGTTCGCTTGTGCACCAGAATGTGGTTGAACATTTACGTGCTCTGCGCCGAAAATTTCTTTTACGCGATCACGTGCGATATCTTCTACTACGTCTACGTGTTCACAACCACCATAGTAACGTTTTCCAGGATATCCTTCAGCATACTTATTCGTTAAAACAGAACCTTGCGCCTCCATTACTGCTTCACTTACGAAGTTTTCCGAAGCAATTAGCTCAATCTTTGTGCGCTGTCTTCCTAGCTCTGCCTCAATTGCAGCAAATACCTTTTCATCTTGACGTTTTAAATGATCCACCAAAATCCCCCTTTTCTGAACGAATTACATCGATTCCCAATAGTTTTTTCTCATTTATTCAGAAAAAACGAAAATTCAGGTTGTAATTCTTTCGAACCTTCATGTTTTCAACTACATTCTAACATGACTTTCTATATCATAAAAGAAAAAAAAGACCGAAAATCGGTCTTTTCTTTCCTCTATGATAAAGTCAGACAACATACCTTATTCGTAACTTTAACGGCAAGTGACAGACTCTTCCTTCGCCGCGTAAACAGCACGTGCTCCACCAATTAGTTTTCCACGTGTTGTTGCCATCGTTACATGTGCACTTCCAATTTCCTTCACACTAGTACGAACCGGAACAGCTACGTGCTTTAAATGCATACCGATAAATGTATCACCAATATCCATCCCCGCATCTGCTTTAATAAACTCAATTACTACCGGATCTTTCAAATTGTGATAAGCATATGTTGCTAATGCACCACCTGCTGATCTAACAGGCGTAACTGTTACAATTTCAAATTGATATTTCATTGCCAACTCTCTCTCAACTACTAAAGCACGGTTTAAATGCTCACAACATTGAAACGCCAACTCAATACCTGTTTGCTCTTGAAATTGTTTTAACTCAGAAAAAATCGCCTCTGCTACTTCCATCGTTCCTGATGTTCCAATTCTTTCTCCTAGTACTTCGCTCGTACTACACCCCACTACAAAAATTTGACCACTTTGTAATGAAGCTTGTTCTTGGAAGTCAGAAAGCGAACTTTGTAGCTGTTCTCTTACCTTTACGATTTCTGTCATTACGCCTCTTCCTTTCACAGGTTGGTTCACCAAATTATATTTCCTACTGCCTCTAGTTAGAATCTATTACTTTGCTTCGTAAGTTTTAATTTTTCCTACGCGGTTTTCGTGACGGCCACCTTCAAATTCAGTTGTTAACCAAATTTTTGCGATGTCACGTGCTAGACCAGCACCAATTACACGCTCGCCCATTGCTAACATGTTTGTGTCGTTATGCTCTCTCGTTGCTCTCGCGCTGAAAGTATCATGAACTAATGCACAACGAATACCATTTACTTTGTTTGCAGCAATTGACATACCGATGCCTGTCCCACAAACTAAAATACCACGGTCTACTTCGCCATTTGCTACCATTTCCGCTGCTGGAAACGCAAAATCAGGATAATCAACAGAACCAGCTTCACATTCACAACCTAAATCAATATATTCAATATTTAACTCCTCTAATAAACTTACAAGTTCTTTACGAATATTCATACCGCCGTGATCAGATGCTACTACTACTTTCATTTTTACCCCTCCAAAGTTTCAATCCATTATCTTCATTTCTCACTTGACCCTTTAATGGGACGAAGTGATCTCCAATATCGTATTATACACGAAACATCAACCTTCTGAATGTTTTTTCAGTAAAGTTTGTACAAGTTTTTCCATCTCTTCTAACGTTTCTTTATAAATAGAGAGAGATCCGCCGAATGGATCTGAAATATCCTTACTTGTCCCCTCAGTTACTCCATATAATGTATCTACTTTCCCTTCCACACTCGGATAATGCCCAAGGATAATTTGCTTATGGTTTTCCGTCATTGTTACTACAATATCTGCCCAATCAATTAAGGCTTCGTTTACCTGCTGCGAAGCATGATCGATTGCAATCCCCTTTTCAGCTAAGGCTTCCTTTGCATGTACCGACGCATCACTTCCAGGATAGGCGAAAACACCAGCAGATTGCACTTCAAACTTGCCTTCTCCATGGTGACGCAGTAACGCCTCAGCCATCGGACTACGGCATGTATTTCCAGTGCAAACAAATAATACTCGTTTCATTTAAACCCACCCCTTCTCTCTACTTCCTACCCTTTATCATAGCGTAAATTAAAATAGAACAAAAGAAATGTGAATATACGAAAGACGCATTTCTCTTATATTTTTTCTAAGAAAAATGCGCCTTATCCACATATATGTGAAACCCTATTTCCAAGTGCCCAAAGTATTTTACCATACATAAGGAACAGACTACAAAACAAAATAAGGAATCCATTTCATACGAAACGGATTCCTTTCATTTAATAATAATTATTTCATTGTAACTTTCATTACCTCTGTTGAACCTTTTGTAGCAGTTACACCTACAGTTGTTTTAATAGACTCAGCTGCATCTGTGTTTGTAATAACGATTGGAGTAATTGTGCTTTTCGCTTTTTCGCGAATTAATTCTAAGTCGAATGAGATTAATTTATCTCCAGCTTTTACAGCTTGTCCTTCAGAAACGTGAGCTTCGAAACCTTCACCTTCCATTTTTACAGTTTCTAATCCAACGTGGATTAAAATTTCTGTACCGTTTTTCGCTTTAATTCCAATCGCATGTTTCGTGTGGAATAATTGTACGATTTCGCCATCAACTGGAGATACAACTACACCTTCAGTAGGATCGATTGCAACACCGTCACCCATCATACGACCAGCGAATACTGGATCTGGTACTTCTTCAATATTTTTTACTGCTCCAGTTAATGGAGCTACGATTGTTTCTTCATTTGTTTTTGAACCAAGACCGAATAATTTTTTAAACATAGGATAGTCCTCCTTATAATTTACCTAAAAGTTTATAGGGCAATCTCTATTAAAGATCTGAATAAACGTAAGACCTCATACTTCGAATATTATACTGTAAAAACGCTTTCGAAATAAATTACGTCATTACTACTAGACTCTTATTGTAGCGTCTCACAAAATTCCAGTCAATTCTGATTGTCTGAATAACAATAAGAAGTTAACTTCTACTTATATTTTCTCTTTTTTTATCCAACTTGTCTAGAGGTCTTTACTACATTTTATTTTTTGTTGTTAATTTGTAAAATTTAATTCAAATTTTTTTCGAAATCCACTTGACTAAAGTAAGTAACTATTTTATTATTACTTACGTAAGGTAAGTTAATAACTTTTAGGATGTTTTTAAAATGATGGATTTCGGTCTTCTTATTATTCGTCTTATTATAGGTATTACATTCATGGGTCATGGTGCTCAAAAATTATTTGGTTGGTTCGGCGGTTACGGTTTAAAAGGAACAGGTGGCTGGATGGAATCAATCGGTTTACGCCCTGGTGTATTTATGGCATTTATGGCTGGTGCAACTGAATTACTAGGTGGTTTCTTATTTGCATCAGGTATTTTCATTGCAGTTGGTTCATTGTTTATCGTTGGAACAATGTTAATGGCAATCTTCACTGTTCATGGAAAAAATGGTTACTGGGTGACACAAAACGGATATGAATACAATTTAATGTTAATCGCTGTTGCGATTGGTGTAGCTTTAATCGGACCTGGCGCATACGTTTTATTATAATTTTTATCTTGAATTCGAGATTATTTAAATGGAACTTACTTCATTACGATTGAAGTAAGTTCTTTTTATGTAACAAAATATTATTTCCAGCAGGAGTTTTCCACTAACATCTTGTAAACAAACAATAAGTCATCATATTTAGAAAGGGGATTTCAATCATGTTATCCATTAATCCAAATGAACAAACGGAAAAAGAGAATTACAAATTATTAACGGGAAGTATCATTCCACGCCCTGTCGCATTCGTTACTTCTGTAACAAAAGAAGGCGTATTAAACGGTGCACCATACAGTTATTTCAACATTGTTGCTGCAAATCCACCACTTATTTCAGTTTCTGTCCAACGGAAAGCAGGAGAAAGAAAGGACACTTCTCGAAATGCAATTGAAAAAGGTGAGTTTGTCGTACATATTTCCGATGAATCTTACGTAGAAGCAATTAACGAAACAGCAGCTAACCTCCCGCCAAATGAAAGTGAAATTGAACTAGCAAAATTAACACCAATTGAAAGTGATGTCATCTCTGTTCCAGGTGTAAAAGAAGCAAATATTCGAATGGAATGCGTACTAGAACGTGCAATTCCTCTTGGTGGAACAGAAGACTCACCAGCATGTGATTTACTAATTGGACGTGTCGTTCGTTTCCACATCGCAGAACACCTATACGAAAAAGGTCGCATTCACGCAGAAGGACTCAAACCAGTAAGCCGCCTAGCAGGACACAACTACGCAAAACTAGGAGAACAATTTGAGTTGGTAAGGCCCGTTTAAAAGTGGAAGTGGCCCGTTTAGCTCTGACCAGCTAAGGTTCTCTCGCACAAAAGGTGCTTTTTACCTTTATTGCGGGAGGTTCTTAGATGCGAAGAGCTGGCCACTGGAACTGGATAATGTCTAAAAGCGGATGCGACTCGCTCAGAATGGGAGGAGGATGGAGCTTCTGACGTAGAGGCGCTTTTTGCCTCGTAGGAAGACGCGAAGCCACCGACCATTCTAGCCGCTGGAGCTGGATATATCTAAATACAGAATGAAAGCAATTACGTTCATCAAACATAAAATCCCTTGCTAAATAGCAAGGGATTTTATCATTGTAATTCTTCTTTCTTTTCCTCTAAAGTAGGTACTTTCTCTTTTTTCGGTTTCCCAAGCTTAATTACGAAGAAGTAAAGGGAAAGCAATGTAATTAGAAAAACAATTAAAAACGGGTATGGAGAATAAAAAGCACGCGCTGCCTCCGTTTTTCCCGCAACAAACTTCAATGACTCAATATCCAAAAACTCAGCAAACATTTGTACACCGAGCATACTAAACCAAAATACAAAAAAACTAATAATAATACCAAAAACTTGCTTCAATCTCGTCATCATCTCATCCTTTCTATATGTGGAATTTTTTAGCGCAATTAGTATAGTACAAACAAAACTATGCACAGAAAGGAGCTATCTTACTATTCGCGAACCAACTTAACCCAACCTAAAATTGAAATTTGCAAAATAATACCCCAAATAACAAGCAGTCGTAACCACCTCGGAAAGAAAGTTACAAATCGAATATACCATTCCAATAACTTGTTCATAACGCCCTCCTCCTTAAAATTATATAGGAAAAAGGAGATATAATCCAAATCCAACCAAAATGATACCACCTACTATCTCGCCATATGTACCGAGCACATCTTTCGCATGTCTCCCAATGAATAAACCAATCCACGCTAATAACATACTAACAAATCCAAAAAGTAATATCGTAATAATTGTCTGCGCCCCATAAATACCAAGACTAAGACCTACTGAAAAACTGTCTATACTAACCCCAAATGCAAATACGAATAAACTAATTCCAATAGGGGCCGTTCTAGTCTCTTCATTCTCCAAGATAGATGAATATACAATATAAAATCCTAATCCGATTAATAAAATAGCACCTGCAAAATGTGCAATGTCTCCATACTGTTCTGATAAAAAACGACCTAATACCATCCCTATAAATGGCATGATAATATGAAATATCCCTATCGTCACACCGATATACAGGATTTGTCTTACCTTTAAGGTCATCATTCCCATACCAAGACTTACCGAGAACGCATCCATCCCTAAGGCGAATGCCATAATTATTAAAGGTATTAGCTGTTCAAACGTCATTCATGTCCCTCCTCGGACGTGCTACTTCAAAATATGCTTATCCGAGGAGAAATATTCTGTTTGCTAATCGTACCTTATCATTCAGTAATAATTTGATGTCCTGCCGCTTTTGTTAATCGATTCATAATGGCATTCCCTATTCCTTCATTCGGGAATGATTCACTAAAAATAACATCCACTTCACTTGCATCAAACGTTCTAAGTACATCATATAATTTAGTCGCAACGCTAGCTAAATCGCTTCGAACACCACAAGACAATACAACATCCGCACTATATACGTGCTGATACTCTTCTGTCGTTAATACACCTACTTTGAATCCTTCTTCCTTCTTCTCATCCACAAGGCGTTGAATAAATTCACGTGAACCTTCAACAATACTTAGCGGCGCTTTCGGTGCATAATGTGTATATTTCATTCCAGGTGATTTCGGTTTTTCCTTCTCATCCTTTAAAGCCGGATCTAAAGAAACCGTGCCGATTACCGATTCTAATTGTTCTTTCGTAATCCCACCTGGGCGTAATATCGTTGGAACAGCACTCGTACAATCAATTACAGTCGATTCAACACCTACTCCTGTTGCACCACCATCTACAATACCTGCGATTTTCTCATTTAAATCTTCATATACGTGAGACGCTAACGTCGGACTTGGACGCCCAGAACGATTTGCACTCGGTGCTGCAACAGGTACATTTGCTTCTTCAATAAGAGCAAGCGCTACTGGATGATCAGGCATTCTTACTCCAACCGTATTAAGTCCTGCCGTTACCTTCTCTGAAATTCCTTCTTTTCTAGGTAAAATAATTGTTAACGGTCCTGGCCAAAAATGCTCCATCAACTTCTCAGCAACTGGCGGAATTTCCTTCACAATCCCATCTAACTGCGATTTTGTACCGATGTGGACAATCAGTGGATTATCACTCGGTCTTCCTTTCGCCTCAAAGATTTTCGCGATCGCTTCATCATTCATTGCGTTTGCACCTAGTCCATATACTGTTTCGGTAGGGAAGGCAATCGCCTCGTTTTCCCTTAATAATTTCGCTGCTTCTTGTAACTGTGGATAATATTTTTTTCTTTCCACAACATTATCCACAACCCACATATTTGTATGCATTTTTTCCCACGTCCTTTTCTACCCTGAAATACTGTCTATTTTTAGTTTACTATGAGATTTATCCAAAAGACAAACAAGGTTTATCCACAAAATGTGGATAAACCTAATTAATCCGTGGATAACTTTGTGAATAGCTGACAATTTAGTATTATTGCATTTGGCTCTTTTATATTTTTACAAAAGTGTTCTAACTGTCGAATTCCCTCTGGTACGTTTTCTTTCTCTATAGTAACAAAGTCAAAAAACTGAAAGATTGTTATAGATTGTGGATGATTTGTTAATAAGTACAATTGTCGAATATTTTTTTCTTTCATATACTGCAAAAACATTTCGAAAAAATATAAGAAAGTCTGTTTATCCACATTAGGTGTGAATAAACAAGAACGAATAAGCGCGTTTTCTTCACTTTGTTCATATCCGATGACAGCCCGTATTTCTTCCGCCTCTTCCAAAATCATAAATTGCGCGTACAACTCATTTATTTTATCATCTTTTTTGTTAGCTTGTCCGAAAAAAGAATGCAATCTTTCCACATCTGCTTTCGTCGCAAAATATACCTTCTTCATAATAAATCCCTCCTCTTTTTTATATATGAGAAGGGATTTACGAATAGTACTATTTAGAGAATAAAGATGTAAAAGCTTCTACAATAAATAACTTAACTTCTGGCTTTTCTTCTTCCTCCTCTATTTTTACGTACTCATTTTGTTTTTCTTGTTTTTGTTCCACAGGTTTCTCCACTTTTTCCACAGGTTTTGTTTCTTCTTTACTTACAGGTTGTTCTTCTACCTTTGTTTCATTTTTTACTACTTTCTTTTCAGAAGCTGTTACTTTTTTTGCGACTTCCTGCTTTACAACTTTCTTTTCTTTCACCTCGTCCTCTTTTTGCTCTTCTGCATTTACTACTTCTTCATCATCTATTTGTTTTACTTGCTCCTCTTCAGGAGATTCAGCCTTCACAACATGTTCTTCTTTCCTTACAGCTGTACCACTTGAAAAATCTAAGAAACACATCGGTGGAAATAATACACACCACCAGTTTGCCCCTTCACCTTCCCCAATTGTAATTAAGACTGCTTCATATTGCCCTGCCGGATAAATAAAATTCCCATATACCTTTGTAGGAAACTTTACATTTTTACTGAATTTCACTTGAAATGAATCTTTACTTCCTTCTTTCTTTAACGTATTTGCCACTGTTTTTTCGATTTCTGGAATATGACTTTGAATAACTTTACGTGCCTCTTCAAATGAAGTTAAATCCGCTACCCATCCATCAATCTGTGCTTTTACTTCATCACGTACTTTACGCTTTAACGCCTGATCTTTATCTGAATCGCTATTTGCTAAAATTCGTAATCGAACGGCCTCTTTCGGAATAACTGAAGGCCCTTTCGCATCAGCTTTCATATATCCAAACTGCACAAGTAACTGTGCACCAATTAATAATAGAAGAAGATAAGCAATAACTTGTTTTTTCATTTCCTCCACCGTCCCTTCTACAAACAGTGTGGACAGACTTTCATGTTTCTAAACTATTAAATTCAAAATCTATATAAATTTTCCCACAAAAAATAGAGTAAGGCGTGAACCTTACTCCATCTCTGCAAATACCATACGATCTTTTCCATTAATATCAAAAACAACCTCAACATGAGCATGTGGAAAAGCTTGTTGTAACAGCTCTTTCACGTCCTCACCTTGCCCTACTCCAATTTCAAATGCCACAATTGCTTTCTTCTGCAACACATTCGGCAACTCTTCCATAAAACGGCGATAGAAATCTAATCCGTCTTCACCACCAACAAGTGCTCTCTTTGGCTCATGCTCTTTCACCACAGGAGAAAGACCACGCCAATCCTCTTCTGGTATATATGGAGGATTTGATACAACAACATCTAACTTTTGATCCGTTTCATAAAATGGCGATAATAAATCACCATGATAGAACGTTACTTCTGCGCCCAAAGTTTTTGCATTTTCTTTTGCAACTTCAATCGACTCCTGCGCAATATCTACCGTATACACATGAAGATTTTTATTCTCTAAAGCAAGCGTAATCGAAATCGCTCCACTACCTGTACCGATATCTGCTACATGTAGTTTCTCATCACCAAAATGGCGCTCGATTCTTTCTAACACTCCTACTATAAGCTCTTCTGTTTCTGGTCTTGGTATTAACACTTCTTCATTCACAAAGAACGATCTTCCATAAAACATTTCATAACCAATCATATATTGAATAGGAATACCTTCTACATGCTTGTGGATAAACTCTGTAAAACTTGTTTCTTGTTCCGCAGTTATTTCTTCACGCATATTCATCAATAATCCTGTTCTATTCGTCTTTAATACATGACAAAGGACAATTTCTCCCGCATTTTCATCTCGTCCATTCTCCTGTAAAAAAGAAGAAGCCCATTTCAGGGCTTCATAGACACGCATTACTCAGCTGCCTCCATCCTTTGAGCCTGATCTTCCATCACTAAGGCATTGATGAAATCATCTAACTTACCTTGTAAGATTTGATCTAGCTTTTGAATCGTTAAGCCGATTCGATGGTCTGTAACACGGTTTTGCGGGAAGTTATACGTACGAATACGCTCTGAACGATCGCCCGTACCAACAGCTTGTTTACGGTTTTGATCATACTCTGCTTGTGCTTCTTGTCTAAACTTATCATAAACACGTGCGCGTAATACTTTCATCGCTTTTTCTTTATTCTTAATTTGTGATTTCTCATCCTGACATGATACAACTACACCAGTCGGTAAATGCGTTAAACGTACCGCTGACATCGTTGTATTAACGCTCTGTCCACCAGGTCCACTAGAAGCGAATGTATCAACACGAACATCTTTCTCATGAATATCAATTTCTACTTCTTCTGCCTCTGGTAATACAGCTACAGTTGCTGTAGATGTATGGATACGTCCACCAGATTCCGTTTCAGGAACACGTTGTACACGGTGAGCGCCGTTCTCGAATTTCAGCTTCGCGAAAGCACCTTTACCGTTAATCATAAAGATAATCTCTTTATATCCACCTAACTCTGTATAGCTAGCCTCGATAATCTCCGTTTTCCAACCTTGTACCTCAGCGTAACGGCTATACATACGGTATAAGTCACCAGCAAATAAAGCGGCCTCGTCGCCACCAGCAGCTCCACGAACCTCAACGATAACGTTCTTATCATCGTTAGGGTCTTTTGGTACAAGTAAAATTTTCAGACGCTCTGATAATGTTTTTTCTTGTGATTCTAACTCAGAAACCTCTTCTTTTACCATTTCACGCATTTCTGCGTCTAACTTATCTTCTAACATCGCTTTCGCATCTTTTAATTGCTCACGAACATCCTTATACTCACGATACACCTCTACCGTTTCCTGTATATCAGACTGTTCCTTTGAATATTCACGAAGCTTATTTGTATCGCTAATAACCTCTGGGTCACTTAACAATTCATTTAACTTCTCATAACGATTTTCTACAGCTTGCAAACGATCTAACACATCATTCACCTCTACATCCTAGTATCTAATACAAATAGTATATGGTACTTACTCAAAAAAACGCAAATTATATTTAAAAGCACAAGCGGCTCACACCACTCACACTCTCTATTCTGAAAAAAACCCGCCTTGCGCAGCGAGTTTTACTTATCTTTGTTTGTAGGCACTGCATGACAATGACGACAGCGTGGTTCATACGATTCTGAAGCCCCGACTAAAATAATCGGATCATCAAATGCCGCTGGTTCTCCATCAATTAATCGTTGTGTACGACTCGCTGGAGATCCACATGCAGAACATACTGCTTGTAGTTTTGTTACATGTTCAGCAATCGCCATCAGCTGAGGAACTTGTCCAAATGGTAGACCACGGAAATCTTGGTCTAAACCAGCTACAATGACACGATAGCCACGATTTGCCAATACTTGCACCACTTCCACAATGTCCCCATCAAAGAATTGCACTTCATCGATTGCAATTACATCCATTTCTTCAGTGATATGTTCAAATATATCTTTTGAAGCTGAAACAGGAACTGCTTTTACCTTTAATCCGTTATGTGACACAACGTCTTCTTCACTATAGCGATTATCAATACATGGTTTAAATACAATTGCATGTTGTTTCGCAAATTGCGTACGACGCACACGGCGGATAAGCTCTTCTGATTTACCAGAAAACATACTACCGCAAATCACTTCAATCCAACCGTTCTGATTTATTAAGTACATGAAGCTCTCCTTTCATCTACTTTTTAGTTAAAAGTAGGGTAAAGGTATAATATTTTCGCAAAAAAAACAGACAAGCGAATAGATACACTTGCCTGTTTTATGTTTTTATTACTTAAGACCGTATTTCTTATTGAAGCGGTCAACGCGTCCGTCTGCAGTAGCAAACTTCTGACGTCCAGTGTAGAATGGGTGAGAATCAGAACTGATCTCAACTTTTAGTAATGGATAAGTGTTACCATCTTCCCACTCAACAGTTTCGTTAGATCCTTTAGTAGATCCGCTTAAGAATTTGAAGCCTGTGTTTGTGTCCATGAATACAACTTTCTTGTAATCTGGGTGAATTCCTGCTTTCATTCTTTTCATCTCCTTCCGCCCTGAATCATTTTCGAAACAGAGTTTTTCATCTTCAGCTGCATACACAACTATATTGATGAAACACATATGATGAAATTATAACAAGGCTAACTTCATTTTGCAACTACCTGTTTTTGTCTTTTTAAATTTAAAGTGGAGACGGCTCACTCAGCTCTGACTGGCTAAGGTTCTCTCGCATAAAAGGTGATTTTTACCTTTAATGCGGGAGGTTCTTAGACACGAAGAGCTAGCCGTCGGAACTGGATACCTTTTAAAAGCAGAAGCGGCTCGTTTAGAATGTGAGGGGGATGTAGCTTCTGACGTAGAGGCGCTTTTTGCCTCGTAGGAAGACGCGAAGCCACCTACCATTCTAGTCGCTGGAGCTGGATACTATCTTAAAGTGGAGCCAGCCACCGGAACTGGATATCATTTAAAAGCGCAAGTGGCTCGTTCAAAAGCCAGGACACTTCAAACTCTCGACCTTGAAGTGCTCTTTGCTTCGAGCGAGAGAGTGAAATGACCGGAGATTCTAGCCCCATCAACTTAAATAAGAGCCAACCCATCCGACTAGAACGAACTAATGCCCTTCCACTCATCTCTCTTTAACATCACCTAAAAAATATAAAAAACTCGCTTACCATAAAATAAGCGAGTCCCAATCTTTTCCCTTTACTTCGTTGTTACATATCTTTTCGAATCTGCAACAATGTTTTGTAAAAATTCTTCATTTGTCTTTGTTTGACGAAGTTTACGCAAGAAACCTTCAACAAAGTCTGGTGTATCGCGCATTGTTTTACGAATACCCCATAGCTTGTCTAAATGTTCTTTCGGAATTAATAGATCTTCTTTACGTGTACCAGAACGACGAATATCAATTGCCGGGAAGATACGACGCTCAGCTAATGAACGATCTAAGTGAAGTTCCATATTTCCAGTTCCTTTAAATTCTTCGTAAATTACATCGTCCATACGAGATCCTGTATCAACAAGCGCTGTTGCCAAGATCGTTAAGCTACCGCCTTCTTCAATATTACGAGCAGCTCCAAAGAAACGCTTTGGTCTATGGAAGGCAGCTGGGTCGATACCACCCGATAATGTTCTACCACTTGGTGGAATAACAAGGTTGTAAGCTCGCGCTAAACGGGTAATACTATCCATTAAAATAATAACATCTTTCTTGTGCTCTACAAGACGCATTGCACGTTCTAACACAAGTTCCGCTACTTTAATATGATTTTCTGGTACTTCATCAAAAGTAGAGCTTACAACATCTCCTTTAACAGAACGTTCAATGTCTGTTACTTCCTCTGGACGCTCATCAATTAAAAGTACAATTAATTCAGCTTCCGGATGATTTGTTGTAACACTGTGTGCGATTTCTTTTAATAGACTCGTTTTACCAGCCTTTGGAGGCGCGACAATTAAACCACGTTGTCCAAATCCAACTGGTGCGATTAAATCCATGATGCGTGTCGGTAACTTTTTCGGTTCCGTTTCCAATTTCATTTGGCGATCTGGGTATAATGGTGTTAATGCAGGGAAATGCACACGCTCTTTTGCTGATTCTGGATCATCTCCGTTTACAGCTTCAACTTGTAATAATCCAAAATAGCGTTCATTTTCTTTCGGAGGTCGTACTTTACCAGAAACCTTGTCTCCATTACGTAAATCGAAACGACGAATTTGCGAAGCTGAGATATAAATATCTTCTGAGCTTGGAGAGTAGTTGATAGGACGTAGGAATCCAAATCCTTCTGATTGAATAATTTCTAATACGCCTTCCATGAAGAAGAAGCCTTCTTTTTCTGCTCGAGCTTTTAAAATGGCGAAGATTAACTCTTTTTTCGTTAATTTGCTATAATACGAAATCTTAAACTCCTTCGCAAGCTCGTATAACTCTTTTAATTTCATGTTTTCTAATGCTGCAATTGACAAATTCATTCAGACACCACACTTTAACATTATTCTCTTTTCACATGGGTAAAGGGAAAAAATACGGAAGGCAAATAATTAATAATGAAAGGCAATAAGTTCAAGTAGGGTAATATTCACTATTGTAACCCTTTTATCTAGTTTTAATCAATACGTTGGAACACAAATACAAGAAGCGAAGACAAGAAAATTTGTCTTCGCTTTTTATTTCATCCAGCTTCAGCAGCTAGAATGGTCGGTGGCTAGAAGGGGCAGTCATTTCATCCCTTCCTGCGAGGCACAAAACGCCTCTTCGTCAGGAGTTCCATCCCCCTCCCATTCTGAACGAGCTGCTTACGCTTTTTACTTAAATCCGGTTCCAGCGGCTAGAATCTCCGGTCATTTCACTCTCTCACTCGAAGCAAAGAGCGCTTCAAGGTCGAGAGTTCCAAATAGCCTGCGATTCTGAACGAGCCGCTTGCACTTTTTATTTAATAACCAAGTTCGGTTTTTTATTCAAGCTGTGACGTCCGTCTACGAAGCGTACTGTGCCTGATTTTGCACGCATAACAAGGGATTGTGTTGTTCCTACGCTACCTTTAAATTGAACGCCGCGTAATAGTTCTCCGTCTGTTACGCCTGTTGCTGCGAAGATTGCATCGTCACCTTTTACTAAGTCCTCCATGCGAAGGATGCGGTTGATGTCTTCTATGCCCATCTTTTTGCAACGCGCCAATTCAGCTTCGTTTTGCGGTAATAGTTTCCCGTGAATCTCGCCGCCTAAACATTTTAATGCAACCGCTGCTAGTACACCCTCAGGCGCACCACCAGAGCCGAATAAAATATCTACACCTGTACGATCAAATGCAGTGTTAATTGCGCCAGCTACGTCTCCATCATTAATCAATTTAATACGAGCACCAGCTTTACGAATTTCTTCGATAATTGCTTGATGACGTGGACGGTTTAAAACTGTCGCTACAACATCTTCAATATCTTTGTTTTTCGCTTTCGCAACTGCACGTAAGTTATCGATGATAGGCGCATCAATATCGACCGCCCCAACTGCTTCTGGGCCAACCGCGATTTTATCCATGTACATGTCAGGAGCATGTAACAAATTACCGTGATCTGCAATTGCTATAACAGCAAGAGCATTCCATCCACCAGCTGCCACGATGTTTGTCCCTTCTAAAGGATCAACCGCAACGTCTACACGTGGACCATATCCTGTACCTAATTTTTCTCCGATATATAGCATTGGCGCTTCATCCATTTCACCTTCACCAATTACAACTGTCCCTTTCATCGGAATTGTATCAAATACATCACGCATAGCTGATGTTGCTGCACCGTCTGCCTCATCCTTTTTCCCGCGTCCCATCCAACGCGCTGATGATAAAGCTGCAGCCTCTGTTACACGTACTAACTCCATAGATAAACTTCTTTCCACGATAATCCCTCTCCTTTAAGTCTTTATATTTCTGCCGTATTTTGTGAACCGTGTTTTTCTATAAAGTGTACTTCCGCAAGTAGTGATGCTTCGCTTCCCCATCGCGGAAGTATCACTTATGCGTTCTTCATCTCTTCAATTTCTTGCTTCGTCATTTGTTCGCGCCAAATGTTCGCGCCAAGCCCTGTAAGCTTGTCTACTATATTTTCATAACCTCGATCGATATGCTCAAGTCCGGTTACTTCTGTAATTCCGTCCGCCATTAATCCTGCAATAACAAGGGCTGCTCCAGCTCGCAAATCACTTGCTTTCACTTTTGCACCTTGCAATAAAACTGGACCAGTTACAATTGCTGAACGACCTTCTACTTTAATTTGTGCATTCATACGACGTAATTCATCAATATGTTTAAAACGTGCACCATAAATTGTATCCGTTACAACACCCGTTCCATGCGCCTTTGTTAAAAGTGTTGTAAACGGCTGTTGTAAGTCTGTTGGGAATCCTGGATATACAAGCGTTTTTATATCAACTACTTTTAATCTTCTATTACCGTTCACTGTAATTTGGTCATCATTCGTTTCAACTTGGACACCAGCTTCTCTTAACTTTGCCGTAACTGACTCTAAATGCTGAGGAATAACATTATCAACTGTCACTTCTCCTCCTGACGCAGCACCTAAAATCATATACGTACCCGCCTCAATACGATCTGGAATAATTGTATGATGACAACCATGCAGAGAATCCACACCATCAATTCGGATTACATCTGTACCAGCACCTTTAATACGTGCTCCCATGCTAGTTAACAATGTAGCTACATCAATAATCTCTGGTTCTTTTGCTGCGTTTTCAATAACAGTTCTACCTTTCGCTCGCACAGCTGCTAGCATAATATTAATCGTAGCTCCTACACTAACAACATCTAAATATATACGAGCCCCGCGTAATTCATCTGCTCTTAAATAGATAGCACCTTGCTCATTCGTAACATGTGCACCTAACGCTTCAAACCCTTTAATATGTTGATCAATCGGCCTCGGTCCTAAATGACATCCACCTGGAAGCCCAATAACAGCTTTTTTAAAACGGCCAAGCATCGCACCCATTAAATAATAAGAAGCACGCAATTTTTTCACTTTTCCATTTGGTAAAGGCATTGCAACCATGTTAGAAGGATCAACTACCATTTCTTCCTCCTGTCCATAAGTTACCCTTCCTCCAATTTCCTCTAGTAAGTCTCCTAACATTTTCACGTCCGAAATATTAGGGACACCACCAATAGTTACTGGAGTATCAGCTAAAATTGTCGCTGGAATTAGTGCAACGGCGCTGTTCTTTGCACCACTCACGCGAATTGTTCCATTTAAAGCTCTTCCGCCTTCAATTAGCAATTTTTCCATATTGAGCTCCCTTCTTGTGAATGTATTTACTTTCTATATTTTTATAGAAAGCTCCCCTTAAGAATCTCAATCACACTTTCCACCCTAACACTCAATAAATAGGAAACCATTATCTTCATTTCTCCTGTAATACAAAAAGATAAAGATTAACTATTCATCGAATTTACTTTATCAACTTAGATACGTTATCACATTTATTAATAGGACTATGCACATTATTTTCTATTTCAAAAACAAAATGATAAAATCTTTAGATTTGTTCACGCTTTCATTATACAACGAAAGGAAACCGTCTAAAAGAGTAGACGGTTTCCAAAACGGAATTTTATTCTTACGCTTTACCGTTAGAACCGAATTCGCGCATTTTACCAATAACAGTTGCTTTGATAGCGTCGCGGCCAGGTCCGATAAATTTACGAGGATCGTAAACTTCTTGGTCTTTGTTTAATACTTCACGAACAGCTTTTGTAAACTCAATTTGGTTCTCAGTGTTTACGTTGATTTTTGAAGTACCTAAAGAGATAGCTTTTTCGATATCAGCAGTTGGGATACCAGTACCACCGTGTAATACTAAAGGTACGCCAGTGAAGTCACGAACTTGTTCCATTTCAGCGAATCCTAAGTTAGGCTCACCTTTGTAAGGACCGTGTACAGAACCTAAAGCTGGAGCTAGGCAATCAATACCTGTTGCTTCAACAAGGTGCTTACACTCTGCTGGGTCAGCGTAAATTACGCCTTCAGCGATTACGTCGTCTTCTTGTCCGCCAACTGTTCCAAGCTCAGCTTCAACAGATACGTTACGAGCGTGTGCGTATTCTACTACTTTTTTAGTAGTTTCTACGTTTTCTTCGAATGGGTGGTGAGAAGCGTCGATCATTACAGATGTGAAACCTGCATCGATTGCTTCTTTACATTTTTCGAAGCTTGAACCATGGTCAAGGTGAATCGCTACAGGAACAGTGATGTTCATTTCTTCGATTAAAGCTTTAACCATAGCTACAACTGTTTTGAAACCAGTCATATGACGAGCTGCACCCTCAGATACACCTAGGATTACAGGAGATTTTTCTTCTTCCGCAGCAGCTAAGATAGCTTGAGTCCACTCTAAGTTGTTCATGTTGAATTGACCAACTGCGTATTTTCCTTCTAGTGCTTTGTTTAGCATTTCTTTCATAGAAACTAAAGGCATGGTGAATCCTCCTAAAAAACGTTTTTTGTATCCGATAAGTTCTTATCGCTGGTAGTATGACCAGAATAAGGTAAAATATGTATATCTACATACCGGACTTTTTTCTACACTCAATAGGATAACAACTTGTACTCAAAAACTCAACCGTATTCACCTGCACAATAGTCCATGTAAACGCTTTTTTCCATATTTTTTATAAAAAATTCATTTTTACGCCTCTACAGCGAGCTCATTTCTCACAGCTTGACGAATTTCATCAATGTCAAATGGTTTAGCAAAGTGCATTAAAGCTCCTAAATCTTTTGCTTCTTGGATCATATCAAGCTCCCCATAAGCAGTCATTAAAATTACTTTAATACTCTCATCAATTTCTTTTACATGCTTTAAAATCTCTATACCATCCATACCTGGAATTTTCATATCTAACACAACTAAATCTGGATTATCTTTTTTCACGATATCTAAAGCTTGAAATCCATTCGCTGCTTGGAATGTCTGATAACCTTCTTTTTGGAACACTTCATGTAATAACACACGAATTCCATATTGATCATCAACGATTAAAATTTTCCCTTCCATAACTCCCAACCTTTCTGTGTAAGTACAAGATTTAAAGCTTCTTATATCTTAACGATTAATTTTCGCTATTCTTTACCAAATTCCTTCCTATTTCTTTCTTATTTTACCGTTTCCCATTTTGTTATGCCACCATTCAATTTCACCTTTCTAAAAAAATACACTATAATGAAAGCCGGTAAACATGTACGAAGGGAGTAACATTATGTTAAAAATTTTTTCAACTCAATTAAGTGGTTATTTCTCCAGAGTCTCTCAAAAAGAGGAAATGAATATAGAAGATAGCGCTCGTCTACTTGCTCAAGCATTAGTTGGCGAAGGTTTCATTTATTTACATGGTACAAATGAAATGGAGGGCGTTGTTGCTGAAGCGCTATTCGGTGCTGAACCAATGAAGCAAGCAAAACGATTATTTGAAAATGATAAAGAAGTAAAAGTAACTTCTGCAGATCGTGTACTTCTTATTAGCCGTTTTTCAACAGATGAAGAAGTTGTAGCAATAGCAAAAAAACTGCAAGCAGATGGACACTCTATTGTCGGCATCTCTGCTATTCAAGAAGGTACTGAATCACTAGAACAATATACAGACGTACATATTGATACAAAGCTGTTAAAAGGGCTTATTCCAGACGATGAAGGTGATCGCTACGGATTCCCAAGCTTAATGATAGCTTTATTCGCATATCACGGAATTAAATTTACAATCGATGAAATGTTAAATGAATATTAAAAAAAGCGCCCTATTTCAGGCGCTTTTTTTATTACTTGCTCTCTTTATTCGTAATAGACGCTTTTACGAAGTCATGGAACAATGGTTGTGGACGGTTTGGACGAGAAACTAGTTCTGGGTGGAACTGTGCTGCCACGAACCAAGGGTGATCTTTTAATTCAATGATTTCAACTAGACGGCCATCTGGGCTTGTACCAGAGAATACAAATCCTTCTTTTTCCATATCCGGACGGAATTGATTGTTGAACTCATAACGATGACGATGACGCTCATATACAACCGGCTCATTGTAAGCATTGTATGCATTTGTTTCTTCAGCAAGCTTACATGGGTATAGACCAAGACGAAGTGTACCACCTAAGTCTTCTACATCTTTTTGTTCTGGTAATAGGTCGATGATTGCGTAAGGTGTGTCAGGATTAATTTCAGAAGAGTTAGCTCCTTCTAATCCTAATACGTTACGTGCGAATTCGATTGATGCAAGTTGCATACCTAAGCAAATTCCTAGGAATGGAACTTTGTTTTCACGAGCATATTGAATTGCAACGATTTTACCTTCTACACCACGATCGCCGAAGCCACCTGGTACAAGGATACCATCTGTGTCTCCTACTAATTCTTGTACGTTCTCTGGTGTTACGTGCTCAGCATTTACCCATTTCACTTCTACATCTGTATCGAAAGAGTAACCTGCATGACGAAGTGCTTCTACAACAGAAATGTATGCATCTTGAAGCTCTACGTATTTACCAACAAGAGCGATTTTTGTTTTCTTAGAAAGGTTACGCACTTTTTCAACTAGCGCAGTCCACTCTGTCATATCTGCAGCTGGATTGTCTAATTTTAAGTGATCGCAAACGATTTGGTCCATATTTTGCTCTTGAAGAGATAATGGAACTGCATATAAAGTATCTGCATCGCGTGCTTCGATAACCGCTTTTGTATCAATGTCACAGAATAATGCAAGCTTGTCTTTCATATCTTGAGAAACAGGCATTTCTGTACGAACAACGATAATATTTGGTTGAATACCTAAGCTGCGAAGCTCTTTAACGCTATGTTGCGTTGGTTTTGTTTTCATTTCACCCGCTGCTTTTAAGTACGGGATTAACGTACAGTGAATGTACATTACATTGTCACGACCGATGTCGCTCTTAATTTGACGGATTGCTTCTAAGAATGGTAGAGACTCGATGTCACCAACAGTTCCACCAATTTCTGTAATAACAACATCCGCGTTTGTTTCGCGACCAGAACGGTATACGCGTTCTTTAATTTCGTTAGTAATGTGAGGAATAACTTGAACTGTTCCTCCTAGGTATTCACCACGACGCTCTTTTTGAAGAACTGAAGAGTAAATTTTACCTGTTGTTACGTTGCTGTATTTGTTTAAGTTGATGTCGATGAAACGCTCATAGTGACCAAGGTCTAAGTCAGTTTCTGCACCATCATCTGTTACGAATACCTCACCGTGTTGGTATGGGCTCATAGTCCCTGGGTCTACGTTAATGTATGGATCAAACTTTTGAATCGTTACGTTTAAACCACGATTTTTTAAAAGTCTTCCAAGAGATGCTGCTGTAATACCTTTTCCTAAAGACGATACTACACCGCCTGTTACAAAAATATACTTAGTCATGAAAAAGCTCCCTTCTACTTTGCTGTTATATAATCACCGTTGCAAAGCGCAACGTATGTAGATAACACTGTATCCATCTTATTGTTAGACTCTTTTTATTTTCTAAACAAAAAACAAAAAAGAAAATTGCTCCCCTCATCACAAAAAGTAATAAGTAGGGAGCAATTTTCTTTTATATTTACACTTTAAAAGTATTATCGTCCTTTTTTAAAGAGCCCAAAAATGATTCTACATGGACGATAATGAAAAGTCAAGAACTACAGTTCTTCCTCTTCTTCTTCTTCAGTTTCATCATACTCAAGTTCTTCTTCGGCGAAGTCGTCATCATCTTCATCTAAATCATCAAGATCATCGTCATCTCCGTCTTCATCTTCAAGAACCTTGTCCAAATCTTCTACATCATCTTCTTCATCTTCAGTTATGTCTGCATCGTCGAAGTCTTCATCTTCTTCAATGTAGTCGTCAAAACCGTCTTCTTCAACTTTACGTTTCTTCTTCGGTTTTGGTTGAGGCAAGATTTCTTCATCAATTTGCTCGTATGGGTACCAGCTACGTAATCCCCAACGATTTTCTCCTAAATTAATGAAACGTCCATCGATGTTTAAGTCTGTATAAAATTGTGCGATTTTCGCATTAACTTGCTCTTGAGATAGTCCCAGCACTTGAGCGATTTCTTGAACCAACTCGTTGAATGTCGTTGCTTGTTTTTTATCCCCTAAAACGCTATGTACAACTTCAATCATTGAACATTCTTTTAGCTCTTCTGGTGAATATTGCTTAAAATCCACTTATGCGGCACTTCCTTTCATCAAATATAACCTTATATATAACGGCCTGCTTAAAAAAATCCATACTATTCATTATAAACAAAAGTCGCACAAATATGCTACAAAAAAAACGGGAAACTTTTATAGGGTAATAAATTTATAATTTGTCCATTCCTTATTTCGGAAGCATATGAGCCCCTTGCAATACATACCTAATTTGCATTTCTGTATATTCTTCGAGCGTATATAGCTTTTGCAACGCCCAACGTCTAAATCCCCACATCTGTCCTTGTATAAAAATATTATGAGCAAGAAGCTGTATTTCTTTTTTATTTAATGTAAATGTTCCATTTTCCGTACACTGTTCTAAAATATTCTCAAACATTCCTACCATTTGAAACTCCTTTTCTAATACATACGGGAGTGATTCTTTCGGTAAAAAGCGTACCTCTTGATACATTATTAATACTTCTTCCTGCAATTCGTCCATCACTTTAAAATAATTCGTTATTGCTATCTTTAAACTTTCTACACTTCCTTTTTCTGTACAAACTACTTCCTCTAATCTTTCTTTTACATGTTCATAAATACTATCACAAACTAAATACAAAACATCATCTTTTGTACGAATGTATTCATAAAGCGTTCCAATACTAAATCCAGCTGCCTTTGCGATTTCTCTCGTTGTTGTACGCGGAAATCCTTTTTGCTTAAACAATTGCACTGCACCTTTAATCATTTGTTCACGTCTTAACGCGACTAATTTTTCATCTTTCACTGATGCATGCACATTATGTTTAACCATCCCCTTCACCTCTCTATTATTTTTTTGGAAGGAAAAAGCGTAGGAAAATACCTACGCCTTTCATCCTACTTCGTTAACATACGAGAAATTACGAGCCTTTGAATCTCTTGTGTTCCTTCATATATCTGTGTAATCTTTGCATCTCGCATATAACGCTCTACTGGATAATCTTTCGTATAACCGTAACCACCAAATACTTGTACCGCTTCAGTCGTCACCTTCATCGCTGCATCGCCTGCAAATACTTTTGACATTGCTGACTCTTTCCCATACGGAAGCCCTTCCGATTCCAGCCAAGCCGCCTGGTATGTTAGAAGGCGCGCCGCCTCCACATCCGTTGCCATATCTGCAAGTTTAAAGCCAATCCCTTGCTGCGCCGCAATCGGCTTCCCAAACTGATGACGCTCTCTTGCATATTCTACGGAAGCATCTAAAGCCCCTTGTGCAATACCAACCGCTTGCGCCGCAATACCATTACGGCCACCATCTAATGTTTGCATCGCTATCTTAAACCCTTGTCCTTCTTTCCCTAGTAAATTCTCTACAGGGATGCGGCAATCTTCGAACATAATTTCAGTTGTTGGTGAAGAGCGAATCCCTAACTTACTCTCCTTCTTCCCAACTGAGAATCCTGGTGTATCACTTTCCACTATAAATGCACTCGTGCCACGCTGCTTCGATTCAGGATCAGTTAACGCAAAGACAACATAAATATCAGCAATACCACCATTAGTGATAAATATTTTTGATCCATTTAATACATAATGGTCTCCATCTCTTTTAGCAATCGTCTTCATTCCACCAGCATCCGATCCAGATCCCGGCTCCGTTAAGCCGTACGCGCCAATTTTCTTCCCTTCAGCCATCGGTCTTAAAAATGTTTGCTTTTGCTCTTCTGTTCCAAATTTAAAAATGGGCCAACCAGCAAGCGAAGTGTGCGCAGACAATGTTACACCTGTAGAAGCACATACGCGCGATAATTCTTCAATAGCAATTACATACGCTAAGTAATCGCTTCCAATTCCGCCGTATTCTTCAGGCCACGGAATACCAGTTAAGCCAAGCTCGGCCATTTGATCAAATATTGCACGATCAAATCTCTCTTCTTCATCACGCTCAGCTGCCGTCGGTGCTACTTCGTTCTTAGCAAAGTCTCGAACCATTTTTCTTATCATTTCATGTTCTTCTGATAGTTTAAAATGCATGCCCGTCTCCCCCTTGTGCTTTTATAAAGCTCGGCTAATAACAAGTTTCTGTATTTCGCTCGTTCCTTCATATATTTGCGTGATTTTTGCATCACGGAAAAATCTTTCTACTGGATAGTCCTTCGTATAACCGTATCCACCAAATACTTGCACCGCTTCAATCGCAACTTCAACAGCTGTTTTAGAAGCGAATAATTTCGCAATAGATGCTTCTTTACCGCATGGTAGTCCTTGTGCCCTTAATGATGCCGCTCTATATACGAGTAATCGCGCCGCTTCTACACTAGTAGCCATATCGGCAAGTTTGAAGCCAATCCCTTGCTGCGCCGCAATTGGCTTTCCGAATTGCTCACGTTCTTTCGCATAATCAATTGCACATGCAAGCGCCGCTTCAGCAATTCCTAGTGCTTGCGCTCCAATTCCAATTCGTCCAACATCTAAATTCGCCATCGCTACCTTAAATCCTTGTCCTTCTTCACCAAGTAAATTCTCAGCCGGCACTTTCATATCCTCGAACGTAAGTTGTACCGTACGAGAACCGAGAAGTCCCATTTTATGCTCATCTTTGCCAATAATTAAGCCTGGTGTATCTTTCTCTACTATAAATGCAGAAATCCCACTTTTTCCTGCCTCTGGATTTGTAGAAGCGAATACAATGTATGTACTTGCTTCACCGCCATTTGTAATAAATACTTTCGATCCATTAATAATGTAGTGATCGTCTTTCTTTACAGCTCTTGATTTCAAACTCCCTGCATCTGATCCTGCATTGGGTTCTGTTAATGCAAATGCGCCTAAATATTCACCAGTCGCAAGTTTAGAAACATATTTTTCTTTCTGTTCTTCTGTTCCAAAATATAAAATTGGGTTCATCCCAACTGACGTATGTACAGCTAAAATTACACCAACTGTTGCGCTTACCTTTGAAATTTCTTCGATCGCTAAAATGTAAGAGATAAAATCCATTTCTGAACCGCCGTATTTTGCAGGCGCTGGAATTCCCATTAATCCAAGCTCACCCATCTTCTGCAAAATCTCTTTTGGGAACACCCCCTGTTCCATACTAGGAACAAAGGGAGCTATTTCCTTCTGCGCAAAATCTCGAACCATTTTCCTCATCATCTGTTGCTCTTCATTAAAACGAAAGTTCATATACTCCGCCTCCATTTGCTATATATCCTTTTAACAATTTGGTAAGACCACTGTTTTGTAACAAAGGGGAATTTATTCGTAAACGTAGAAACCACGACCTGTTTTACGTCCTAACCATCCTGCATTTACGTACTTGCGTAGCAATGGACATGGACGATATTTACTATCACCTAAGCCTTCATGCAACACTTCCATAATGTATAAACATGTATCTAAACCGATAAAATCAGCGAGCGTTAAAGGGCCCATCGGGTGATTCATACCGAGTTTCATTACTTCATCAATCGCTTCTTTCGTCGCTACACCTTCATATAACGTGTAAATTGCTTCGTTAATCATCGGTAATAAAATGCGGTTCGATACAAACCCTGGGAAATCATTTACTTCAACTGGTACTTTCCCAATTTTCTTCGTAATATCTTCAATCGTTTCATATACTGCATCATCTGTAGCCAATCCACGAATAATTTCAACAAGCTTCATAACCGGAACGGGGTTCATAAAATGCATACCGATTACCTTTTCCGGGCGCTTCGTTACCGCTGCAATTTCGGTAATTGGCAGAGATGACGTATTCGTCGCTAAAATTGCGTGTTCTGGAGCGATTTCATCTAGATTCGCAAAGATTTTCTTTTTAATATCCATTTTCTCAACAGCTGCTTCAATAATAAGGTCTGCTTCCTTCACACAATCTAAATCAAGCGTTACTGTAAGACGGTTTAATGTCGCTTCCTTTTCTTCTTCCTTCATGCGCCCCTTTTCTACTTGGCGCGCTAAGTTTTTCGTAATGATAGCCAACCCTCTATCTAATTGCTCCTGTTTTAAATCTTGTACCTTCACATCGTATCCTGCCATTGCACATACTTGTGCAATTCCTGATCCCATTTGTCCTGCACCAATTACAACAATTTTTTGTACACTCATTTCTTCTTCCCCCTTAATATAATTCTGTAATAAATGAATCGTTTTCTCGCCGTAAATTAATGAACCTCAATCATCACTGCATCGCCTTGACCGCCACCACTACAAATCGAAGCAATTCCAATTCCGCCGCCGCGTTGCTTAAGTGCATGGATTAATGTAACGATAATGCGCGCTCCACTTGCTCCAATTGGGTGTCCCATCGCTACTGCTCCGCCGTTTACATTCAATTTTTCTGGGTCAATTCCCGCGATCTCTGTACTTGCAATTGCTACCGCTGCAAATGCTTCATTAATCTCAAATAAATCGATGTCTTCAATTGTCTTTCCTGTTTTTTCTAACAATGCGTTAATTGCATACCCTGGCGTTCTCGGGAAATCTTTAGATTCCACTGCAATTGCTGTATGCGCCAAAATTGTCGCTAATGGCTTTCTTCCTTCTTGTTTCGCTCTGTCTTCGCTCATTAATACAAGTGCAGCACCACCATCGTTTAGGCCTGGCGCATTACCAGCTGTCACCGTCGCCGTTTTATCAAATACAGGTTTTAATTTTGCTAACTTTTCAATCGTTGTATCCGCGCGCGGTGCTTCATCCTTTGCAACGACAATCGGATCACCTTTTCTTTGCGGAATCGTTACTGGCACGATTTCCTCTTCGAAACGTCCTTCTTTATGCGCTGACACTGCACGTTGATGGCTACGATATGCCCATTCATCTTGTGCTTCGCGAGAGATTCCATCTTCTTTCGCAACTTCTCCGCCATAAACACCCATGTGTATACCTGAAAATGCGCATGTTAAACCGTCAGCAACATTTAAGTCGATAACCTCGCTGTTGCCCATTCTGTATCCCCATCTTGCTCCGCGTAAAATGTAAGGACTGTTACTCATCGACTCCATACCGCCAGCTACAATCAATGATTGATCGCCAGTACGAATAATTTGATCCGCTAATGTAACCGCACGCAGTCCTGATGCACAAACTTTATTCACTGTTTCCGTCTGCACTTCCCAAGGGATTCCAGCAGCCCTCGCAGCTTGGCGCGATGGAATTTGTCCCTGGCCGCCTTGAATAACCGTGCCAAATATAACTTCCTCAACATCACTAGCAGAAACGTTCGCTCTTTCAAGCGCTGCTTTAATTGCAATTCCTCCAAGCTCTGTTGCTTTTACATCTTTTAAAGATCCTCCAAATTTCCCAACCGGTGTTCTTGCAGCACTTAAAATAACTGTTTTACTCATGTTTCTTTCCCCCATTTCTTTTTTTAGAACCGAGCGCTCGCTCGGCATTGTTACGCTGAGAAGAGGTGCAATGATTGCACCTCTCTCTAAAGTTGTATTCATGCTTGCAGATTACATTGCTTCTTTCTTCTGTCCGATAACAGAGCGTTCTAAAATCTCTGTTACATCAAGCGTTTGAACATTTTCTTCTACTTCTTTCGCTTTCGTCCCATCACTAATCATCGTTAAGCAATATGGACAACCTGTACCGATAATAGATGGTTGCACAGCTAATGCTTGTTCTGTACGAGCAACGTTAATACGTGAACCAGCTGTCTCTTCCATCCACATTAAGCCACCGCCTGCTCCACAGCACATTCCCGTTTCACGGTTACGTGCCATTTCTACAAGGTTCACACCAGGAATCGCTTTCAAAATATCACGTGGCGCTTCGTATACTTCGTTGTATCTTCCTAAATAACAGGAATCATGGTACGTAACTGTTTCCTCAATAGCGTGAACAGGTTTTAAGCGTCCTTCTTTCACCCACTGAGCTAACAGTTCTGTATGATGATAGACTTCTGCTTGCAAGCCAAAGTCCGGATACTCATTTTTAAATGTGTTATAAGCATGAGGGTCAATCGTAACGATTTTCTTCACTCCTGCTTTTTCAAATTCTTCGATATTCTTTGTCGCCATCTCTTGGAAAACAAATTCATTTCCAAGTCGGCGCGGTGTATCTCCAGAGTTCTTCTCTTTATTACCAAGTATCGCAAATGAAATGCCTGCTTCGTTCATCAACTTCGCAAACGATATCGCAATCTTCTGACTACGATTATCATATGATCCCATTGAACCAACCCAGAATAAATATTCGAACTCCTCGCCAGCTTTCGATTTTTCTTTCACAGTTGGAACTGTTACTTCATCATCACCTTGGCGCCATGTTTCACGCTCTTTACGGTTCAGACCCCACGGATTCCCTTGACGCTCGATGTTTGTCATCGCACGCTGCGCTTCCGCATCCATCTTTCCTTCTGTTAAAACGAGATAGCGACGTAAATCAATAATTTTATCAACATGCTCATTCATAACCGGACACTGATCTTCACAGTTACGACACGTTGTACAAGCCCAAATCTCTTCTTCTGTGATAACATCTCCGATTAAACTCGGATCGTAAGCGAGTGTTGCAGCTGCAGATTCTTGTTGTCCTTTCCCAGCTGCCATCATCGCTAACTGATTTCCTTGTGTATTATTAAAAGCAACTACTGGAACCCACGGTGCTTTTGATGTTACTGCAGCTCCTTTATCAGTCAAATGATCGCGAAGTTTTAAAATTAAATCCATCGGCGATAACATTTTACCTGTTCCTGTTGCCGGACACATATTTGTACAACGACCACACTCTACGCAAGCGTATAAATCAATAAGCTGATTTTGTCTAAAGTCTTCAATTTTACCAACACCAAACGTTTCTTGTGTTTCATCTTCAAAGTCAATCTTTTCAAGTTTTCCTGGGTTTGAAAGGCGACCGAAGAAAACGTTGGCTGGTCCTGCAATTAGATGCGCGTGTTTTGATTGTGGAACATAAACTAAAAACGTTAACAAAATTAGTAAATGCACCCACCAAGAGAAATAGAACACAGAAATGGCTACGGTTTCATTTATCCCCGAGAAAACGTAAGCGATTGCAGAAGCGATTGGTTCACTCCATGAAAGCTCCTCGCCGTGCCATATAATTCCCATTCCATTACCGAGTAGCACAGAAATCATTAAGCCGCCAATAAAGATAAGAACAAGGCCTGATTTGAAATTACGTTTTAAACGAACTAGCTTCTCAACATAACGTCGATGAAAAGCCCAAAAGACTGCAATTAAAATAACAAGTGTGACAATTTCCTGGAAGAATGTAAATGCAGGGTATAGTGGTCCAAGTGGAAGATGTGATCCTGGTGCGAGTCCTTTCCAAACGAAGTCAATTGCTCCAAATTGGACAAGAATAAATCCGTAAAAGAACATAACGTGAATAATGCCGCTCTTTTTATCTTTCAGCAGCTTTTTCTGACCGAAAACATTGACCTTAAGGAGATCCCAACGCTCTTTAAAACGACGGTCAAATTCAATCTTTTTTCCTAACTGTATGTAGGCCATCCTCGTTCGTATAAGATACACAAACAAATATCCCGCATAAGCAATAACAGCAATGGCAGCCAGCCAATTCATGATCAGTAAGCTATTCATTTTTATGCTACCCCTCTCTTTGTAAGCCCTCTTTCTTTTTTTAGAATCTTCAAAAACATATAATTTTCTGAATTTTATCCCCTACCTTCATTATATAATGAGTGAGCATTCAGTCAACAGTTTTTTGTTATACAACAACATATTTTTTAATAAAGCTGTTTATTTCGGTGAAACTATAAAGTGAAACTTTAATCAGTAGGGAGCTGTTTATTCCCTACTGATTATTAGCCACCAAATAATCGGATACATTGAAAGTTTAATTTATAAAAAACTGATGGTGAAAAGACCGTGAAGGAGGGAATTTACTCATGTTCTTCTTATCTCTCTTATTAATAGGCATCGCTCTCTGGATTGTAATCGATCTTTCTTATGGGAGAATTGTTCATTTAAAGCGTGTACGTTCTCGTTCTTTCCCTTTACGTCAAAGTGATTTTCACCTTTATACATACGGAAAAGATTTGTATGACGCCCTATTTACTGATATAAAACAGGCGAAGCACCATGTGCACGTTTTGTTCTTCATTGTCAAAAACGATAAAATCAGCCGTGAATTTTTAAGGTTACTTATCGATAAAGCAAAGGAAGGGATTGAAGTAAGACTTTTACTCGATCGATTAGGAAGCCATCATTTATCAAACGAGGCAATTCGTTCCTTGCAAAAACATGGGGTCTCTTTTTCATTTTGTCATAAAGCAAGGTTTCCTTTTCTTTTCTTTTCTGCAAATCAAAGAAACCATAGAAAAATTACAGTTATTGACGGAAAAATTGGTTATATTGGTGGGTTTAATATTGGAGAAGAATATTTAGGGCATAATCAAAAATTAGGATTATGGCGCGATTATCATTTACGCCTTACAGGGGAAGGAATACAAGATTTACAAAAGCAATTTTTACATGATTGGCTCGACGATACGAACCAAAATTTATTAAATTCACCTCTTTATTTTCCTAAGCAACAACCAGGAATCATTCTGCATCGTTTTATCCCTACCGATGGTGCCTACTTGCAAAATACATTTTTACATTTAATTGAAAGTGCGGAAAAAGAACTCTTTATCGGTACACCATATTTCATTCCTGGGAAGAAAATTATGAATGCATTATTAAAAGCGCGACAACGTGGGGTTCAAATCACGGTTCTCGTTCCAGAAAAAGCGGATCACGCCCTTGTTCGCGAAGCAAAATTCCCATATTGCCGAAAGTTAATACAAGCTGGATGCAATATTTACGCATTTCAACAAGGTTTTTTTCATGCTAAAGTTATTATAGTCGATGATTATATTTGTGATATTGGAACTGCAAACTTTGATATGCGAAGTTTATATATTAACCATGAAATCAACTGCCTTTTATATGATGAACATTTTATACAAACAGTAAAAAGCAAATTCCATGAAGATCTAGAAAATGCGTCATTACTTTCCTTTAAAGATGTTAGCCCGCATTCTCTTATTGATAGGGGAAAAGAATGGGTAGGAACGATACTTGCTTTCTTTCTATAGGAAGGATAATGAATAAAGGAGATGTATTCATTATGATTATGCGTTTCGGATATGTCTCACATGCAATGGCACTCTGGGACTGTTCTCCGGCTAAAACGATGACATTTACAAGCTTTCAAAAGCTTAGTAAACAAGAACGAGAAGATAAATTATACGATGTTACGCGGCAGAATCTTGAGCATACAATACGTATTCTTCATTACAATATAGCGCATGAAATTCCATTATATCGCTTATCTTCTTCCATCGTCCCACTTGCAACACATCCCGAAGTCGAGTTTGATTACATCGGGTTGTTCACACCGCTTTGGCGTAAAATTGGGGCCTTAATTAAAGAACACAATTTGCGAGTAAGTTTTCATCCAAATCAATTTACGCTATTTACAAGCGATAAGCCACATATTACAACTAACGCTATTACAGATATGACTTATCATTATAAAGTATTAGATGCAATAGGGATTGCAGATTCTTCTTATATTAACATCCATGTAGGTGGTGCCTACGGAAATAAAGAAAAAGCGGTTGGACGTTTTCATGAAAACATAAAAAAACTTCCTGCACATATAAAAAAGCACATGACGCTTGAAAACGACGATAAAACATATACAACTGCTGAAACTTTATCAATTTGCCAAAAAGAAAAGATACCTTTCGTATTTGATTATCATCATCACATGGCTAACCTTTGCGAAGAACCGCTAGAAGATTTACTTCCTGCAATTTTTGAAACTTGGTCACATACAAATATCCTTCCTAAAGTTCACATTTCCTCCCCTAAATCAGAAAAAGAGTTTAGGGCTCACGCTGAATATATTAATTTAGAGTTTATTAAACCTTTCTTACACATTGCAAAAAAAATCAATCATGATTTCGATATTATGATTGAAAGTAAACAGAAAGATTTAGCACTATTCCAATTAATAGCTGAACTTTCTTCTATAAGAGGAATGAAAAGAACAACTGGCGCAACGTTACAATGGTAAATTGTAATGTTGCGCCTTTTTTTCAAAAAGTAATTCTTATAGTAAAAATGTTCCTATTTTATATGCTATTATTTAAATTAGCATTTTCCCCCTAAGATTCAACTTTATTGAAATGGAGTCATAATATGATTAATCAAAAAAAGTATGTACAATTTGTCATAATGTATATTTTTATATTTTCTCTTTGGATATTCTTTATTCCAGATAAATGGAATATAAAAGAAATTGGAATCCTTTTCTTATTTTGTTTTGCTGCAGTCTTTTCTTGTTATTGCTCATATAAAGCAATTAAGAAGATGAAGCGCGGCGATAAATTATTTTGGGTGTTATTATTATGCACTTGCCTCTGTGGATTGGCTATGGAGATAACTTTATTTCTTGATTCACTTTCTATATGCACTCAAGTCATATTCTCATATGAAGCACTACCTTTTTTCATCATCCAATATATTTTACTCTTTTCTGGCTTTACTATAAAATTCATAAAACATTACTCTATTAGGGGCCTTGCTCAATTTTCATTCGATAGCATCTTTATCGTTATTATGAATATTTATTTTACCCTAACTTTTATTTTGGATCTTTCAAGCTTCAGTATGCTAACAAAGGGCACGTGGATTTTAATTGGATACTTTGTCGCACAATCATTAGTAATTTACGCCGTTATTAGCCTGTATAGAAGAGAACAATATTCTTCTAGTAGAATTTCATTAATTATTGGTTTTACTATCATGCTCGTTTACGGATATATACAGCTATTCCAGTTAAACAAAGGAATGCAAACTTCCGCTGAATTCTCTTATTTAATACATACTGCTTCCATTTTATTAATCTGTTTATCGTCCATACTATACATTTTGGATAAACCAATGCAACATGAAACGAAAACAAAATATTATCGATTTGACTATGTGCGCTTTATATTACCGTATTTTAGTATAATCATTACTTTTTCCTTTATTATCATTCAACCTTGGGATGATAAGTTCATGTTAATCGGTCTCGTATTATCACTTATTTTTTTATTCTTACGACAACTTTACATGTGGAAAGATAATAAAGTATTAATCGATACATATGAACAGCTGACTACACAACTAGAAGATGAAGTTGAAGAAGGTGCATTTGCATTATCAAAAAGTGAACAACGCTATAAATCTTTATTTGAAGATCATCCCGATGCTGTTTTTTCTTTAAATATGAATGGTATTTTTCAACATTCTAATAAGGCATGTGAAAGCTTGTTTACTGCCTACTATTGTGAAGTAGCAAGCTATTCTCTTCTACACTTCATTGATTCAAAAGACCATGATCTATTAAAGAAAGCTTTACAAATAACAAAAGAAGGTAGGCCACAAACTTTAGAAGTTCGTACAAAAGAAAACGAAGGCTATTACTATTACCTTCACATTACACTCATCCCTACTTTCATAAACAAAGAAGTTGTTGGGATGTTCGGCATAGCACGTGATATTACAACTTTATATGAAAAGCAAAAACAAGTAGAACATTTAGCCTTTCATGATGCACTTACTGGATTACCAAATCGCCGAAAGTTTGAAAAAGATTTAAAAAACATTTTAAATACAGCTCAAACTAGCGCGAATGATGTTGCTGTCATGTTCCTTGATTTAGATAGATTCAAAAAAATTAACGATAGACTTGGTCACGATGTCGGAGATCTATTATTAATTGAAGTAGCAAAAAGATTACGTGGTTGCTTGCGTTCAAAAGATATCGTTGCTCGTCAAGGTGGAGATGAGTTTACAATTCTATTACCAGATATGTACTCAGAAAAAAGTGCGGCTTTTATAGCTGAACAGATTTTAACCGTTTTAAATAAACCATTCTTCATTAAAGACGAAGAACTGTCTATTACACCGAGTATCGGAATTGCCATGTATCCTGATTACGGAACCGATGTTACTGAATTAATGAAAAATGCTGATATGGCTATGTATCGCGCGAAAGCAAATGGAAAGAACAGATTTGTTTTCTTCTCAAAAGAAATAAGTATCGCCCAAAATGAAATCCAATTCTTAGAAGGTGAACTTGCAAAAGCATTACAACAAAATGAATTTTTCCTGGAATATCAGCCACAAGTAAGCACAAAAACAAAACAAATTATCGGTTTTGAAGCATTAATTCGTTGGAAGCATCCAAAACTCGGCATCGTATCGCCTGCTCAATTCATTCCTCTAGCGGAGGAAACTGGATTTATTATTGAGCTTGGAAATTGGATTTTACGTACCGCCTGCTTAGAGGCAAAAAGGTGGCATAATCAAGGTTTTTCTCACTTGAAAGTTGGTGTAAATTTATCTGTTGTTCAATTTAACCATACAAATTTAATTCCAACCATTTCAAAAGTGTTAGAAGAAACAGAACTAAAACCAGAAGCACTAGATATTGAAATTACGGAAAGCATTGCAATTAATCAAAATCAATCTGTAGTTGCAAAACTAGAACAGCTTCAAAATCTCGGTATTCAAATTTCAATCGATGACTTTGGAACTGGTTATAGTTCTTTAGCTTATTTAACAAAATATCCAATTAATACATTAAAAATTGCTCGGGAATTTATTTGCGGCATTACAACTAGTCCTTTAGAAGAAGCGATTATCTCTTCCATTATTACACTATCAAAAGAACTAAATTTAGAAGTTATCGCCGAGGGAGTAGAGACAGAAGAACAATGGAAGTTTTTATATGAACAAAACTGTGACAACATTCAAGGATTCTTTATTAGCAAGCCTGTTTCTAGTAAAGATGTTTGGAGGTTACTCCACAAAAAAACAACCGTCTAAGTAAGACGGTTGTTTTTTTAATATTCAAAAGGTAGGTCCGAAGCTAATTGTACCTCTTGATCATTATGAGAAATTACTTGGCTTTTCTCTAAAGCTGTATCTGTTAATGAAATACCCCATGCCATTGCTAACGTTAATAAACTACCAATAAGTAATTTTTTCATATTCCATCACCCACATTTTTTTCTTTTAATATATCATGAAAATTTATCCATACCGTATGCAATTATGCATATCCATTTTTTAGGGTTATTCATTGATTGATTTTATTTACGATCGCCTCTTTATATGCATGCATTTCTAATATATCAAAAAAGAAACTTGCTTTCTTATATGTATCTTCAATCTCTGCCTCATCATACTCCAACTTTTCTAGACATTCACCTCTTTGATAGTACAGCTGTCCAATTAATGCCATACTATTAATTCGGCAAGATATTTCAATCGCCTTATTCACTTGATACAAGGCTTGTTCATATTGATTATCTAAGTATAATGCTTTTGCATGATTATACCTTACCTTCACGTCGAATTCTTCATTATCATGCAATGTCTCTAATTGTTTTAATATATCTTCAAATAACTCAATACTTTTCTTAAAATAATTATTTTCAGCATAAATATTTGCAATTGCATTCTCTATATAAAGATTTTGGTATACGTCTATTCCAGCTAATTGTTGGTTTAATAATTTTTTTAATTCTAAAATACAATATTCATAATCAATTTTCTTCAATATGTAAGCTGCCACATGATATTGCCATTGAAGAAACTGCTGGAATTCAGGATGATATTCTTCCTTTTTCAGCTCATTCCATACTCTATTATAAATCTCTTTATATTTTTTTTGCTTACACAGCATAATGACTTGATCTTTAAACTGTTTTTTTCTCTCAATATCCGAATAAATGAGTACCTCATAAAAATGAATAATGGGAACTTGTAACTTTGCTGCAATACCTTGCAATATATCCATACTTGGGTATACCGCGCCCGATTCAATTCGACTCACTTCCGATTGATGACATATGTTCTCGGATAACTGCTTTTGTGTTAACCCTCTCATCACCCTAATTTTCTTAATTTCACTTCCTAGTTTTTCTGCGTGCATACTTACTCACCATCCCATTATAACAATCTAATTTTTTAAGTTGTCATACCACTACAATAATGTGAATTCGACAATTTTTGATATGAAATAATGCATAATATATATATAAAATTCGGCAAATTCTTAATACAATTCATCCCACATACAATAATAGATTAGGAGTTTTATAGATGAATTAGAGAAAACTTGCCAGTGCATTCATTCCGTTCGGTCTCCTTTGCTCCTTATCAACAAAAGCTATTCATGCCCAAGAATTAGATAAAAGTGAAGTAAAAGTTGAAAATGCTCAGCCTGGTTTAACAATTGGGAAATTAACAAAACCTCAAAATGATACGAAAGAGAATATTGCGAAAAAACATTTAAAGGGTGAGGTAAACGTGGCTAAAGCTCAACAAGAACAAGTCACTACTAAGAAAATGTAGATTTCCAACCTACAAATAAAGAAACAAAAGAAAATCAAACCGAAGCTCGCCTTGCACAAACATATAAAAACTATAAAGTATATGGACAAGATCTTATTGTAAAAGTAGATAAAAATGGAGTAATCACAACTATTAGTGGTAAAGTTGTCCAAAATTCAGATCAACAACCTAATCTTACTATAACAAATTTTTTGTCGAAAAATGAAGTAAAATCTATATTACGCGATATACTTCAAATCCTGAGCGATGCGACTGTGACGAAACTCTCTATTGAAATACTTGTTTATAAGAAAAAAGAAGCTTACCACTCATAGGTAAACTTCTTTTCATATCCATCCCTTTTCTTCTGCAATTGTAATGGCCTCAATTCTATTTTTCGCATCTAGCTTCGTTAATACTTCAGAAATATAATTACGAACTGTGCCAGGTGAAAGATAAAGTGTCTTCGCAATTTCATTTGCCGTCTTTCCTTCTTTCGCGAGTAGCAATACTTCTTTTTCACGATCTGATAACGGATTTTGTTCCTGCCATAAGCCAAACATTAAATCTTGAGAGACTTCTCGCTTTCCTTTCATTACGTTACGAATCGATGCAGCTAAATCTTCACTCGGGCTATCCTTTAATAAATATCCTTGTACGCCAGCTTTCATTGCTCGTTCAAAATAACCAGGACGCGCAAATGTTGTTAAAATCATTACTTTACATGCTGATTTTTCTTTCTTTAATGTTTCCGCAACATCTAATCCGCTTTGAATTGGCATTTCAATATCCATAATGCTTACATCAGGTTGTAACGATTCAATTAGTTTTAGTGCCTCTTCCCCGTTCGCGGCTTGCCCAATTACTTCGATATCATCTTCTAGATCAAGCAAGGCTCCTAATGCACCACGAAGCATCCGCTGATCTTCTGCAATAATAATTCGAATCATGCCCTCACCTCATCTTTTCCTGTTCGAATAACAACCGGTACTTTTACTATTAATAGTGTCCCTGGATTGATTGTGGCCAGTTCAACAAACCCATCAATAAGAGCGATGCGCTCCTTCATACCACGAATGCCATTTCCATCGTGGTTTTGATCTGCTAAACCGATTCCGTTATCTTCTACTTTCAAAATCAGCTCACCTTGTGATTCTATTACAGAAACTGTACAATTTTTCGCCTTACTATGTTTTACAACATTCGTCACAGCCTCACGTAAACACATTCCTAAAATATTTTGTTCAATAGGTGATAACGAACTCGAACTCGCTTCCTGCTTTACTTCTAATTCGATATTAGCCGCTTGTAAGATCGCCCTTATTTGCTCTAGCTCTTCCTCTACTGTAATCATACGCATATCCGAAATTAATTCTCTTAGCTGCTTTAAAGCAGTACGAGATGTTTGTGTAATTTCCTTTGCTTCCGCACTTGCACGCTCCGGATTTTTTACAATTAATTTCTCCACGAGCTGACTCTTTAAAGTAATGAGTGATAACGTATGCCCCAACGTATCATGAAGATCTCTTGCAATTCGTTGCCGTTCTTCACGTTTCACTAAATCTTTAATTTGCTCATTCGCTTCGTTTAATTGATTTCTTAACATCTTTTTTTGATTAAAATTACGCATTCCAAATGGTGTAAGTAGCATTAAAATAAACATCGGAACAATATTTACTAAACTCGTAGTTGTTATTTGATTCATATTTACAAATATAAAACTTCCAAGCATTACAGCTAACAAACTTAACAACAATCGAAACACTTTCTTATTTGGTGCAAACCCTATCGCACTTGCTGTGAAAAAACCAAAGAATATCATGAAGGGGTTGTAAAATAAAGCAAATAAAAAAATGAGTACCATTTGAATACATGCCCAAAAAACAAACGTTCTCTGCACAAAATAAAGCTGACGGTATGTGATAATGAAAACTATCAACATACCGCTTCCAATTACAAGCTTCCACCCTGACGCCTGCGATAAATGGTAAATCGGAAATAATAAATACACGAGAAACATATACGGAAAGAAACCCATATGTTTCGGAAAAATCTCAATCCTCTTCTTCTCTATCATTTATACCGCTTCCTGTCTTTTTCTTATATATATTGATATTACAACAAATATAAGGAAATAACCTCCTAATACCGCGATATTTTCCCAGCCAATCGATTTTCCAGCTACAATATCCCATGCACCACTTCCGAAGTGATATGTTGGTGTCCATTCACCGATAGATCTTAATATTTTCGGGAATACTTCGATTGGCATCCATAGACCGCCAATTACAGCTAAACTCATATTTAAAATATTCGCTAAACCCGCTGCTGCATCCGCCTTCTTAATAGAACCTATTACTGTTCCTAATGCTAAAAATGGTGTTACACCTAACAACAACCATAATCCAGCACCAATCCATTGCCCTACTGTTAACTCAACATGATTAATTAATATCCCTGCGATAAAGATAACTAAAATTGAAAAAGCATTCACTACTGTTTGAGCGATGATCTTTGCTGTTATATACGCTCCCTCTGGAAGTGGTGTAATTTTCAACAAATGTGTCCAACCTTGCCCTTTTTCCTGAGAAATCCTTACACCGAAACTAAAAAGTGCTGTCCCTACAATACTAAACGTCGCCATTGAGATTAAATAATGCGCTTTCCACGCATCTCCGTTTTGTGGCACTTGAATAACATTAGTGAAAATGTAGTAAAACATAACTGGCATTAATAATGAGAAAAAGATAAATAATTTATTGCGGAACGTACGTAAAATTTCTATTTTACATTGCATCCATAAAGCTTTCATGCGATTTCCCCCTTCTGATTTGCGACAAACTGTTCAAATGCTTCATCAAGACTTCCACGTTCAACTGAAATATTTGTTACAGGTAAGTTCTTTTCATAAATTGCTTTTAAAGTTGCATCCGTATCTTCAGTTATTAAAGTGAAATGGCCTTCGTTTGATTGTACTTCTGTTACGCTTGGTAACCCTTTTAATAATTTTGCAGGAATACTTTCCTTCGAATAAAATGTAATTGTTTTTCGTGAAATCGTCGCTTTCATCTCATCTGGCGTACCGTCTGCGATAATCTTTCCATTAGCAAATAATAAAATACGATTTGCTAATGCATCTGCTTCTTCTAAATAATGCGTCGTTAAAATAATCGTTTTCCCTTCACTTGCTAACTTTCGAATCGTTTCCCAAAACGTTCTTCGAGACGTAATATCCATTCCAACCGTCGGCTCATCTAAAAATAGCAAATCTGGATTTCCTGCAAGTGCGAGTGCAAAATTTAACCTTCTCTTTTGACCGCCTGATAATTTCTCACATCTTTGCTTTCGCTCTGATTTTAAATTCGATAACTGTAGCAACGTTTCTTTCGCTACCGGATTCGTATAATAGCTACGGAATAACTCAATTGCCTCTTCCACTGTAATGCTATCAATGACACTTACTTCTTGTAACATCGCGCCGAGGCTATTACGAACATCTCTATGCTTTGGACTCTTTCCAAATATAGAAACAGTTCCTTCCGTCGGATCCTTTAATCCAAGCATCATCGACATCGTCGTCGTTTTCCCTGCCCCATTCGGTCCAAGCAATGCTACGATTTCTCCTTTATTTACATGAAATGAAACGTTATTTACTGCACTTTTATGCTTAAATGTTTTAGAAACACCATTTACTTCAATAATCTTTTCCATCTCTCCACCCCCGCTGTTTCTTATATTTACATTGTATTACTTGGAAAACTTAGGAAACAGTATGATGCGTCATGACATCGATATGACAATTGTCATGTATTCTTTATGAGAGGAATCAATCCGCATACTGCAAGCGAGTAGCAGGACGAAAATAAACATGATACAATCGGGTAAGATATATATTCGAGGAAGGACAGTGGTTTTCATGATTATTCGTAATGAACAAGATTTAGAAGGCTTACGAAAAATCGGCCGCATCGTTGCGCTTGCACGTGAAGAAATGAAAAAAGAAGCGAAGCCAGGTATGACAACGAAAGAGCTTGATTTGATCGGTAAAAAAGTATTAGATGAGCACGGTGCTATTTCTGCACCTGAAAAAGAATATGATTTCCCTGGTGTAACTTGCATCAGTGTAAACGAAGAAGTTGCTCACGGTATTCCAGGAGATCGCGTATTAAAAGAAGGCGACTTAGTAAATGTCGACGTATCTGCTGCACTTGATGGTTATTATGCAGATACAGGTATTTCATTTGTACTTGGAGAAGATGAAGCAAAAGAAAAGCTTTGCCAAGCAGCTGTTGATGCATTTTGGGCAGCAATGAAAAAGGTGAAAGCTGGTTCAAAACAAAACCAAATTGGTCGTGCTGTTTCAAACTTTGCACATAAAAATGGATACAATGTAATTCAAAACTTAACTGGTCACGGTATCGGTCTTAGTTTACATGAAGCACCAAACCATATTTTAAGTTACTTTGACCCAATGGATAATGCGCTTTTAAAAGATGGTTTAGTTATCGCTGTAGAGCCATTCATTTCTATGAAGGCTGATCACATTATCGAACGTGGCGATGATGGTTGGACATTCGTTACACCTGATAAAAGCCTTGTTGCACAATGTGAACATACAGTTGTCGTAACACGCGGTGAACCGATAATCTTAACAGAAATATAAAATTAAAAATGACCGTTTGTAGAATTTTTCTACTAAAACGGTCATTTTTAATTTTTGGAAAATATTTGTTAAACCGCTGTTGAACTCTTTATCATTTAAGTATATAATCTTTAGCGAAGGTTATTCATAATCATCTTCTAGAGAAGATAACACTATTATCAAAAGGGATACCTTCTTTTTTATTATGTAAAACAGCTTCAAAAATGACCGCAGTAATGATTTAGTCGAATATTATAAATAACTTATATTCCACTAAATCCGAAAAGGAACTGTACCATGTTAACTTCGGTCCACAAATTGTACAACTCTCTCTAGGCAAAAAGTTAATTTTCATAAGTGTAATAAGTGACATTATTAAGACACAATTACCTCAATTTCATATTACATAAATGAATATTTTCAAAGTGCATATTGTCTTCAACCTAACCAAAATCAACCCTATTCAGATTTTTTCCACACAATTTTAAAGCAAAAAACAAACTTTTAACTTGGGATACATTACTTTGGTTAGCATGTATCGTAAAACTTACCTTTATGACTATCTAGTTCATAACACATTCACAAGAAAATACTCTTGTATATAAAGGTCTGATATCGTTCCTTTTATCAGCATACTTTCGACATTTTTTGTCGAATTATGTATATTCCAGATTTTTACGTTACTTTATATATGCCTTTGATTAAACATCTATTCTGTCAGAGAACGTACATAGAAACGGGGGGATAGTAGCAACAAAGACTTTATAACAATTAACTTTTTTTATATTCCATTTGTTCATGTGGAATATATTCCTCAGTGAACAAATGAATGTTCAAAGGAGGCAAAATGAAAAAACTTTTCAATATATGTTTAATTGTATTTGTACTATTTTCACAGTTTATTAGTTTCCCGTACAATCAGGCAAAAGCTGAGACTTTACAGGAAACTTCATTATTTGACACTGTTGAGATGAAAGATGCAACGGATCACATTATTGACGAAGCAAAAAATCCTAACAACTTAATAAAGATAGGATCAACCATTCAAGTAGAATATGCTTGGTCAATAAAGGATCAACGAGTGGTACATGCAAACGATACAGCAGTCATTCAAATACCACTTGCATTAAAAATATCTAAAGATTTGCAAGGAGATTTAGTAACAGGTCAAAAAAATATTGGTCAATATTTTTTAACAGCTAAAGATAATAAATTAAAACTAATATTTAATGATCAAGTAGAAAATTCGAAAGATGCTAAAGGAAAAATTAAAATTGATACTGTTTTTAACCCAACTTTAAAAACTGGAGAAAAATCAGTTCAAATCGCTTTTCCTTTAGGAACAATGGTTCAACCTATAACAGTTCCTGTTCAAGCAGAAGATTCTAAAGAAGATAGCACCGAACAGGATACTAATAAACCAGTGCAAGATCCAGTAGCTAAACCTGTTAATGGTAATACGGAGCAAGATTCAGCAACTAAACCTGCTACTGATAATCCGGAACAAAATCCAGCAACTAAACCTGCTACTGATAATCCGGAACAAAATCCAGCAACTAAACCTGCTACTGACAATCCGGAACAAAATCCAGCAACTAAACCTGCTACTGATAATCCGGAACAAAATTCAGCAGCTAAAATTGCTACTGACAATCCGGAACAAAATCCAGCAGCTAAAATTGCTACTGACAACTCAGAACAAAAGCTAGCAAGCGACCCTACTAAGAATATAAACTCAGGTCCAAAGCAAATAACAACAAACATTTTAACGGGTGTAAAGTTGACGGACAAAGACGGAAAACCATTTACAGAGGATAACCGTCCAAGCACAGATTCCCCTGCCAACATTGAGTTTACATGGGAACTTTTAAAATCAATGAATGTAAAAAGTGGAGATTACTATATTTTTGATCTTCCTAAACATTTTAAGATTTACAATACAATTAACAGTCCTTTATATGATAATGAAAATCACCCTATTGGGAACTTTACTGTTACAAAGGATGGAAAAGTCACAATGACATTCAACGATTACGTTGAAGAACATCCAGATGTTGTTGGTAACTTACAATTAAAGACAGAATTTAATAAAGCTGAAATTAAAGGTACAACAACACAAGAAATTCCTTTTCCAATTAAAGATAAAGATGTTTCTATTACCGTTGACTTTAAGCCCAATGTACAAACAGCTACAAATAAAAAAGGGTTACCTGATAGACCAATTAATACAAATGAAGTTAATTGGACAGTAGAAATGAACAAAACAAAAGAAAATCTTAAAAACGCTGTTTTTAAAGATAACATCCCACAAGGTACAATTTTAAATAAGGATTCTATTAAAGTTTATTATTTAGAGGTTGATGTTAACGGGAACGCAACACGTGGTGAAGAAGCTGATCCAGCAGATTACAAAGTTATTTCATCAGATGGTTCAAAATTGGAGATTGCTTTTAAGGAGAATATCAGTAAAGCATACCAAATCGAATATGCCACAAAAATTACTGATGAAAATGTAAAAGACTTCCGAAATAACGTTACGATAACGAGTGATAATCAAAAACAACAAAACGCAAGTGCTACTGTTACTGTCTCTCGTGGTACACATTTAAACAAAACAAGTAAATATGATCCAAAGACGCAAACGATTGAATGGACAATTACTTACAACGGTGATCAAAAAAATATCAAAAAAACTGATGCACTTTTAAAAGATATTTTTGACGATACACATGAACTAGATGCAAATTCTATCGTTGTGAAAAACGCTTCCTACGATGATAATGGAAGGCTTGTAACAGGAGATACTGTTAATAATTACACTGTAAGTAACAAGAAGAACGGATTCGACTTACAGTTTAATGAGGATATTAATAGTGCTTATGTAATTTCCTATAAAACAAAGCCAACTGGTAACGTCATAAAAGATGGAAAAGTAAAAAATACAGTTACAGCTGATAATGGTTCAAGTAAAGAAAATGAAGTTGGCTTCAAGCAGCAAAATATTATTAAATCTAATAATAAAGCTGAAACAAACTATAAAGACAAAACAACAACCTGGACAATTACAGTAAATAATAACAACTATCCATTAAACAATGCGATCATTACAGATACCTTTAATCATGGTGGCTTACAATTAAAAGATAAGAAACTAGAAATTAAAGACGGAGATTATATCCTTCAAGATGGGACTGACTATGTTTTAGATGTAACAGATAAAGGTTTCAAAGTTACCCTTATAGGTACATATCAGTCTAATATGACAAAAACATTAATCATAAAATATACAACGGACTTTGACTATACCCAATTAGAAAGTGGTAAAACTTCATTTAAAAATACAGGTGACCTATCTTGGATAGATGCAGATTCCAACAAACAATCAAATAAAGTTGAAGCGAATTTTGATCCTGATACCTTTACAAAGGCAAATGGTTATAAATACGGTTCTTATAACGCCCAAACGAAGGAAATTACTTGGATAATAGGCTTTAACTATAATAACGTTGAGATTAAAGATCCGTATGTTATAGACGTAATACAAGATAAACAAAAGTTAGTGCCAGGATCCATTGAAGTGCGCGATATGATTTTAAATGGAAGCCCAGATAATGCAAGACCTGGTAATGCTGTACCGACTGAGCAATATGAACTTGAAGAACCTACAGAGAAAAATAAAAATACCCTAAAGGTCCATTTCAAACAATCAATTAATTCACCTTACTATATTATCTTTAAAACAAGCCTTGATGGTGAACTTATCCAAAGTACCTACAAAAACGAGGCAGAGTTGAAAGATGGCTCTAAAATTGTAAACACTCTTAAAGGTGACGCTCAAGTAAATAAAGGTGGCAGCTTTGTTACTAAAAAAGCTGTGCAAGACGACAACTATATTAATTGGAGTATTGCAATTAATGAAAGCCAATCGACCATTGCAGACGCAGTTGTAACAGACGACCCAACAGACAACCAAGTACTTGTGGAAGATTCATTCCACTTATATCCTACAACTGTCGATCCATATGGAAATTTAACAAAAGATACAGCAAATGAATTAAAACAAGGAACAGACTATAAGTTAACGATCACAACAGACAATAATACTGGAAAGCAACATTTTGAAATTGCTTTCTTGAAGAAAATTGATCGAGCTTATATTTTAGAATATCGCTCACTTATTAATGCAGACGATAAAGAAAAAGTGAGTAATAAAGCAAAAATCACAGGCAATAAGTTAACAGTAACAAATACGGAAACTACCGAAACGATTGAAGTACGAATGTCTTCTGGTTCAGGCGGAGGATCTGCTACTACAGGTCGTGGAAACCTTGAAATTATAAAGGTAGATAGCGATGATAAGAACGCACCATTAGCCGGGGCAGAGTTTACTTTATACGATCGTACAGGGAAAACCGTTATTCGTAAAATAATAACAGACAAAGACGGTATCGCTAAGTTTAATAACTTAAAACGCGATAAATATTTATTAAAAGAAACAAAAGCTCCTGAAGGCTATGTAATTAGCTGGGATTTAAAACAAGGAAAAATTGTTGAACTTGGTACACAAGAAACTACAACATATAAACTTGCAAATAAGAAGTTTGTCGGGAAAGTAGTTTTAACAAAGTCTGATGACCTGAACAAAAACGTAACATTGCAAGGTGCCATTTTCACACTATTAGATAAAGATAAAAATATAATTTCAGAACACGCAAAATTAACAACAAATGATAAAGGACAAATTACTGTAGATAATTTAAAACCAGGAACTTACTACTTAAAAGAAACAAAGGCTCCTGAACATTATAAATTAGATGATCGACTGATTGAGGTTAAAATCGCGGAAGATCAAACAACAGTAATAAACCGAACTGCAACAAACAGTTTGATTCCAGGATCGGCCATTTTAACAAAAGTCGATAAAGATGGAAAAACTTTAGCAGGGGCGGAGTTCAGTGTACGCGATCGACATAACAATGTAATTCGCGGATATGAAAAATTAACGACAAATGACCAAGGTCAAATCGAAGCAAAGGATTTACGCCCTGGCAACTATCAATTTGTCGAGGAAAAGGCACCTAAAGATTACGACATAGATAAGAAACCAATTGAGTTTACAATTGTAAAAAGTCAAAAGGAAGCAGTTACTGTTACTGCGACGAATCATCTCATTAAAGGTGGCGTCACTTTAACAAAAACTGATGATATCGATGGTACAGCTCTTGCAGGTGCTGTATTTAAAATTGTCGATGCTAATGATGAAAAGAAAGTCATTCGTGAAAATGTAAAAACTGGTGCTGACGGTAAAGTAACTGTTAAAGACTTAGAGCCTGGTACGTATAAATTTGTTGAAACAGAAGCTCCTAAGGATTATACGTTAAATACAAACCCTATCGAGTTTACAATCGACAAAAGCCAACAATCTTTAGCTAGCGTTACGGCAACAAACAGTTTAAAAACAGGAGATGTTGAATTATTAAAAGTTGATGAGTTTGGTGATAAAAAGCCGCTAAAAGGTGCAGTATTCAAACTTGTCGATGCAAATAATAATGACGTTCCCCCACACACTAACTTAACTACCGATAGTACAGGTAAGTTTAAAGTTAGTAATTTACGTCCTGGTACGTATAAATTTATTGAAACAGCTGCTCCTGAACATTACGTTTTACGAGCAGAACCTATTGAATTTACAATCGATAGAAGTCAGAAAGAAACTCTACTTGTGAAAGCTGAAAATGCTTTAAAACCAGGAGATGTTGAATTAACGAAAGTTGATGATATCGACGGTACAGCTCTTGCAGGTGCTGTATTTAAAATTGTTGATGCTAATGATGAAAAGAAAGTCATTCGCGAAGATGTAAAAACTGGTGTGGATGGTAAAGCTATCGCTACTGGCTTACGCCCTGGCGATTATAAATTTATCGAGGTAACAGCACCGAAGTATTACGATAAAAATACAAATCCGATTAAATTTACGATTACAGAAAGTCAAACGACGTCGGCTACTGTTACTGCTAAAAATAGCTTAACAAAAGGCGGTATTGAATTAACAAAAGTGAATGCTGCAGATGAAAAAGAAACACTTGAAGGTGCAGTATTTAAAATCGTTAATAGAGATACAAATGAAGTTGTTCGCACGGAACTTGTTACGAATAGTAAAGGAATGCTAGTTGTTGACGACTTACGTCCTGGTAACTATAAACTTATCGAAACGAAGGCTCCAACTTATTACGATGTAAATGTAGAACCAATTGAATTTACAATCGAAAAAGGACAACAAAAACTTCTTCCACTTACATTTAAAAATAGTTTAACGAAAGGAAAAGTTAAACTTATTAAAGAAGATGATGTGGAGAGTAGTATCGCTCTTGCCGGCGCAGTGTTCACATTACAAGACGCAACTGGCAAAGAAATTGCGAAAGATTTAAAAACAGATGATTATGGAGTACTAGTTATTCCTGATTTAGCACCAGGAGATTACCAATTTATTGAAACAGCTGCTCCTGAACATTATAAATTAGATCAAACACCTATTAAGTTCACGATTAAAAAAGGTAGCAAAGAAGATCTTCCAGTCCCTGTCACTGTGAAAAATAGTTTACTTACAGGTGGCGTTACTTTAACTAAAGTCGATGACGTTGATGGCGTTACTCTTGAAGGTGCAGAATTTATCATTGTTGATGCTCATGATACGAAAAAGGTTGTTCGTAAAGGATTAACTACTGATGAACATGGTCAAGTGTCTGCTTCTGATTTACGTCCTGGTGACTATCAATTTATTGAAGTAAAAGCTCCGAAAGACTATGACTTAAGGAAAGATCCTATTCCGTTCACTATCGGAAAAAGTCAAAAAGAAAATATCAACGTTACCGCTACTAATAGCTTAACGAAAGGTGGCGTCATTTTAACAAAAATAGATGACATCGATCGTACAATGCTGAAAAATGCAGTATTTAAAATTGTTGATATGGATGGTAAAGAAGTTCGCACAAATCTTGTTACAGATGAAAATGGTGAAATTTCTGTTTCTGACTTACGTCCTGGAGACTATCAATTTATTGAAACAGCTGCTCCTGAACATTATGTGTTAGACGAGACACCAATTCCATTTAAAATTGAACGAAACCAAACGAAAAAAATTCCTGTTACAGGGAAAAACACGTTGAAAAAAGGTAGCGTTGAATTAACAAAAATTGATGATATTGATACTGATACGAAGCTCGCTCATGCTGTATTTAATTTATTAGATGCAGACGGAGAGATAGTTGAGGCAGGCTTAAAAACAAATGCTGAAGGAAAAATTGTTGTTGAAAATCTACGTCCTGGTACGTATAAGTTTATTGAAACAGCCGCTCCTGAACATTACGATTTAAATAAGAAACCGATTGAATTTACAATTAAGAGAAGCCAAACTGAAACGCTTCATATTACGGCCAAAAACGCTCTAACAAAAGGTGCAGTGGAACTTTCTAAAGTAGATGACATCGATGGCACTACACTTGAAGGCGCAGTATTTAACATTGTTGATATGAAGGGTACTGTCATTCATAAAGGCCTTGTTACAAATAGTAAAGGGAAAATTGAAGTTAACGACCTACGTCCTGGTGATTACCAATTCATCGAAACAGAAGCTCCTAAGCATTACGTTTTAGATGAAACACCAATCCATTTCACTATTGAAAAAGGACAGAAGAAAACTCTTTCTTTAACTGCTAAAAATAGTTTAAAACAAGGTAGTATCGAATTAATTAAAGTAGATGATTTAAACGATCAAACAAAACTTGCCGATGCTGTGTTTAATTTACTAGATCAAAACGGAACTGTAATTAAAACAGATTTAAAAACGAACGGTGAAGGAAAAATCACTGTTGAAAACTTACGTCCTGGTACGTATCAATTTGTCGAAACAACAGCTCCGAAACATTATGATTTAGATAAAAAACCAATTGTAGTTACAGTTGAAAAAAGCCAGAAAGATGTTGCTACTGTTACTATGACAAATAGTTTAACAAAAGGCGGCGTGGAACTTACTAAAGTAGACGACGTCGATGGTACTACACTTGAAGGCGCAGTATTTAACATTGTTGATATGAAGGGTACTGTAATTCGCGAAAACCTTACTACAAATTCACAAGGTAAAATTAGCGTTTCTAACTTACGTCCAGGTGATTATCAATTCGTCGAGACGAAAGCTCCGAAACACTACGATTTAAATAAAGAACCGATTCCTTTCACTATTGAAAAAGGACAAGCCGAACCGATTTCTGTTACTGCTAAAAATAGTTTAACTAAAGGTGCGGTAGAGCTTTCTAAAGTGGATGATATCGACGGTACAGCTCTTGAAGGTGCAGTATTTAAAATTGTTGATATGAACGGTAATAACGTTCGCACTGGCATTACGACAGATGCGCACGGAAAAGTTACTATTCCTGATTTACACCCTGGAGACTATCAATTTATTGAAACAACGGCTCCTAAGCACTATAAACTAGATGCTACACCGATTAAATTTACAATTAAGAAAAGCCAAGCAGAGAAGCTACAAGTCACTGCTACTAACAGCTTAATTGAAGGTGCTGTTGAATTAATTAAAGTGGATGATATAAATCCAGATACAAAACTTTCTGATGCAGTATTTAACATCATTGATGCGAAAGGGAAAGTTGTTCGCACGAATTTAACTACTGATAAAGACGGGAAAGTTTCTGCTTCTAATTTACGTCCAGGAGATTATCAATTCGTCGAGACGAAAGCTCCGAAAGATTATGATTTAAATAAAAAACCGATTCCTTTCACTATCGAGAAAAGCCAGCCAACTCACATTTCTGTTACTGCTAAAAATGGCTTAACTAAAGGTGGCGTAGAATTAACGAAAGTTGACTCTTTAGATGCGAAAGAAACGCTGGAAGGCGCGGTATTTAAAATTACTGATATGAGCGGTAACGACATTCGTACGAATTTAGTTACCAATAAAGATGGAAAAATCATCGCTAAAGGCTTACAACCTGGAGATTATCAATTTATTGAAACGAAAGCTCCGAAACATTATGACTTAAATGAAGATCCTATTAAGTTCACAATTGAAAGAAGCCAAACAAAACATGTCTTCGTTACAGCTACGAACAGCTTAACGAAAGGTAGTGTGGAGTTAATTAAAGTGGATGATATTGAAGAAAACACAACACTTGAAGGTGCGGTATTTAAAATTGTTAATAAGGATGGACACGACGTCCGTACTGATTTAACTACTGATAAAAACGGCCGTTTAGTTGTGGATGAATTACCACCGGGAGACTATGAGTTTATCGAAACAAAAGCTCCTAATCACTATGACTTAAACGAAACACCTATTAAGTTTACAGTTAATAAAGGACAAGAAAAAATCGCTTCCGTTACCGCTACGAATAGCTTAACGAAAGGCGCTGTTGAATTAACTAAGGTCGACGATGTTGACGGCTCTACTCTTGAAGGGGCTATCTTTAAAATTGTTGATATGAACGGCAATGATGTGCGTTCTAATTTAACTACTGATAAAGATGGAAAAATTTCTGTTTCTGATTTACGTCCGGGAGACTATCAGTTTATTGAAACGAAGGCTCCTAACCATTACGACTTAAATCAAAATCCTATCAACTTTACTGTTGAAAAGAGTCAAACAGCTAAAGCTTCTGTTACCGCTATGAATAGCTTAACGAAAGGCGCTGTTGAATTAACTAAGGTCGACGATGTTGACGGCTCTACTCTTGAAGGGGCTATCTTTAAAATTGTTGATATGAACGGCAATGATGTGCGTTCTAATTTAACTACTGATAAAGATGGAAAAATTTCTGTTTCTGATTTACGTCCGGGAGACTATCAGTTTATTGAAACGAAGGCTCCTAACCATTACGACTTAAATCAAAATCCTATCAACTTTACTGTTGAAAAGAGTCAAACAGCTAAAGCTTCTGTTACCGCTACGAATAGCTTAACGAAAGGCGCTGTTGAATTAACTAAGGTCGACGATGTTGACGGCTCTACTCTTGAAGGAGCTATCTTTAAAATCGTTGATATGAACGGCAATGATGTGCGTTCTGATTTAACTACTGATAAAGATGGAAAAATTTCTGTTTCTGATTTACGTCCGGGAGACTATCATTTTATCGAAACGAAAGCTCCTACTGGATACGATTTAAGTGCTAAGCCAATTCCTTTCACAATTACGAAAGGACAATCTCAAGTTACTTCTATTACTGCTTTAAATAGTTTAACAACAGGTTCAATGGAGTTAACTAAAGTTGATATGGATCACAACGGAACACTTGAAGGTGCCATTTTCAATATTTTAGATAAAGACGGAAAAGTAGTACGAGAAGGTTTAAAAACAGACGGGCATGGTAAATTAATCGTAAATGATTTGAAACCTGGTAATTATCAATTAGTGGAAACAAAAGCTCCTGCAGGCTATCAATTAGATGCATCACCAATAAACTTTACAATTGAAAAAGCTCAAGCTACACCACTACAAATTACAGTTTCAAATAAAAAAATCGATTCTTCATCAGGTGGAGATGATAAACCAATTACTCCTCCTAATAAAGAAGAGGAAACAGGGAAAGAAACTTTTGAAGAACCGGAAAAAGGAAATCCTGAAACACATGGTAACGGAACTTCCGAAGAAAAAGAAAACCCTGAAACACAAATAAACAAACAGCAAGATGACCGAAATACAGGTAAAGAACTTCCAAATACAGGTCACAAAAAGGATCCTACTCAAACAGTAGGTATCGTACTTCTACTAGCTGGATTGTTAAGTATTTTAGCTACAAAACGAAAAAAATATTATTAATAGTTTTTCACACCCAATCAAGTGAATATTTGATTGGGTGTTTTTTATGCAAAAAAGGACGATACATAGAGTATCGTCCTTTTAACGGGGTGAGGCTGTCCAAAGGTACGGAAAACCTTTGAACAGCCTCGTATTTTCATATGGATGCCTTACATATATCACTGATAATAAGTATGAAATGCGGAAACATATTTATCATCACATGATTCAAACATGAGAAAAGAAACCCTACAGTGGATTCTTTTCTCTACATAATCTAAAGTTTGGGTACACTAGATTCATGCAATGTAGGAGCTTTCCAAACAGAAAGCGAACCTTCATTTAAAATGATAGCATACATGTCTCTATCAAAAATATGCAAATATGCATACAGCATTTTTTATTTCTCAATGTCAGAATATTGAAAATAAATAGAGATAAAGGTAAAATGAAGTCGTTATCCGTCTTCTTTTGTCAGTCAGAGAGAATAGAAGAATAGGAGAGGAAAAAATGAAAAAATCTTTGAAACAAAAAATAGTAAGCTCTTTGCTTGCTGTATCACTCGCTGTTAGCTTAGCTCCAGTCGGACAAGCTAAAGCTGATTCCACGTCAGAAATCACACAAACTTCACCTATCACAAAACAAGTTGATGCAAACCACGCCATCGAACACATCCGTTTCTTATCTGAAACAATTGGTCCTCGCCCCGGTGGGACAAAATCGGAAGAATGGGCTTCTCGCTACATTGGTATGCAGCTTAAATCAATGGGCTATGAAGTAGAATATCAACCATTTCAAGTGCCCGATCAATACGTTGGATTTATGGAATCACCATTATCCACAAAGCGTAATTGGCAAGCTGGCGCTGCTCCTAACGCACTAATTTCTACAGAAGCTGTTACAGCCCCTCTTATCTTTGTTCAAGGTGGAACAAAATTAGAGGATATCCCAAATGAAGTAAACGGGAAAATTGTTCTATTTGAAAGAGGAACAACAGTTGCAGACTACAATAAACAAGTTGAAAATGCTGTTAGTAAAGGAGCAAAAGGAGTTCTTTTATACAGTTTAATTGGCGGACGTGGAAATTATGGACAAACCTTCAATCCCCGCCTAACGAAAAAGCAATCTATCCCTGTCTTTGGTCTTGCTTATGCGCAAGGAAATGCATTTAAAGAGGAAATTGCTAAAAAAGGGACAACAATTCTTTCCCTAAAAGCAAGACATGAATCTAATTTAACATCATTAAACGTCATCGCTAAAAAGAAACCTAAAAATAGTACGGGTAATGAAAAAGCTGTCGTTGTAAGTTCGCACTATGATAGCGTAGTCGGCGCACCTGGAGCAAATGACAATGCTTCTGGTACAGGGTTAGTATTAGAGTTAGCACGCGCTTTTCAAAATGTAGAAACTGATAAAGAAATTCGTTTTATTGCTTTTGGTTCTGAAGAGACTGGCTTACTTGGCTCCGATTATTACGTGAATAGTCTGTCCCAAAAAGAACGCGATCGAATTTTAGGTGTCTTTAATGCAGACATGGTTGCAACAAATTACGACAAAGCGAAGAATTTATATGCTATGACGCCTAACGGTTCTCCAAACCTGGTAACAAACGCAGCCTTACAAGCAGGTAAACAATTAAATAATGAACTCGTTCTTCAAGGAAAATTTGGCTCTAGTGATCATGTGCCATTTGCTGAAGTTGGTATTCCGGCCGCCCTATTCATATGGATGGGTGTCGATAGTTGGAATCCATTAATCTATCATATTGAGAAGGTATACCATACACCTCAAGATAATGTGTTAGAAAACATTTCACCTGAACGTATGAAAATGGCATTAGAGGTTATCGGAACTGGTGTTTATAATACTCTTCAAAAACCTGTTACTCAAACAAATCAAAAAGCCGCTTAATTATTTAAAGGACCACTGATAAAAATCAGTGGTCCTTTATTGAGAAAATACATATATGCATAAAAGCATATTTCCTCCTGCTCATTATCATATACAATATTAACTGTAACAAAAATGATTACAACTAATAAGGAGGCTTTTTTACTATGAAAAAAATGATTTTAGCCGGTGCGTTAACTTTAGCAGGAATTACTGGTACTACCGCGTTTATTCCTGAAACAAAGGTCGCTGCTGCCACTCAAGAACAAAGCTTTACAAAATTTTATTCTTTGCAAACTGGAAGTAGTTCTGAACAAGAACCTGTTTTCCTTCAAAAGGGACAAGAGTTAACAATTCAACCTAACAGTAAAACTCCTAGTTACAGTGTTTATGACTCAAATCATAGCCTTATCGGACGTTATTCTGATGGGTACGGCAGAATTTTCACTGCAAAAACAGATGGAAATATGTATGTTCAATTTCATGCGCCTTACGTTTACTATAGTCCTATTAGCTTTTCTGTTACGTATACTATCCAATAGAAAAGAGGTCCTTTTACAGGGCCCCTTTATTTCTCTTTCCATTTTACTTTTACAAATCCATCTTTCACCATTACACCACTTATACGAAACACATATTTTTCATTCGCTTTTAATGTAACTGTAAAAGCACCTTTTTTTGATTCACAAATTTCCTTTAACTCTTTTATCCCTTCCCCTTGTCTTTCATACAAGCTAAAGCATAAATTACCGCGTTTTGCATCTGTTTCATAAGAAAATGTCACTTCTGTATCTTTCTCGTACTGAATTTCAATATCTTTACCAGCAATATCCCATGATGAAAATTTTGCTTCATAACTTGCCTCTCCTTGCTTCTCACTTTCTAAATATATATCACCAGCTTTCCACATATCATCTAACGTTTGAACGAAAGCAAAGCCGCTCAGTAATACAAACATCGCACTTGCAAATATGACAACCAATGTTATCTTTTGTTTTTTCATAGCCTTCATTGTATGTTCTCCTTCTATTTTCTTGTTACTTCTTCGTATCATATATAACAAAACTCCAATAAAAAATGGCAATACAATTGCTATAACACTCCACCATTTACTTATTCCACGCGTTTTCGCATCTGTATATACCCATGATGCTACACATACTAAAAGTGCTATAAAAGTCAAAAGCATTGTAATCCCAGCTATCTCAAATACTACAAATGGATTAGCGAACTCTATCATGTAATTTATACTCCTTCTTTAAAAATGACTGTATGACAATATATATAGGAACGTATAGATGCATCATAATCACACTTGCTATCAACATAGGGACTTTATGATTCAAATGAACGACAAACTGTTCCATAACAACTGTTAATAAAATAATCCAAATAGCATGAATACAAATAACCCATCTCTTCTCTAATTTGCGAGCATTTCGTACGCCCTGTTTCGTATTATTTATCAGCTCTTCGCTTGGAATTGTGTCTTCAGCTAAGCTGCTCCTTATCTTCTGATCAAACTTATCTTCCGTCATAAACGAACCCCTCCAAATGTTCCCGCATTTGCTTCTTCGCATAATTAAGGCGGTATTTCACCGTACCAATCGGTATATTTAATATTTCGCTCATTTCTTTATAAGAGTATTGTTCATAATAGTAGAGTACGAGCACGGTTTTATATTTTTCATTCAATAACTGTATAACTTCCCGTATCATTTCTGCTTCTACTTTTTGAATAAATTCTTCTGATACATCCACTTCATCTGCGAAATCTATTTCTCCACCATCCTCTTTATGAAACAAATCTAATACGCGATCTTTAAACCTTTTCTTTTTACGATAAAAGTCATAAAATGTACGAACACAAATTGTAGTAATCCATTTTTTATAATTTTCCACACAAGAAAGTTGGTGCCTAGAGGAAAAAACCTTTATCCAAGTCTCTTGAAAAATATCTTCTGCATCTTCTTTCGTTTTCGCTAATTTATAGCATAAGGAATATATTTGCTGCTTATATATATCAATTAATTCTTCTACCTTTTCTTCCATCGGAAACCTCCTGTCATTTATATAAGACGACGCAAATTCTCCTTTTGTTTGATAAAATTTTATTTTTTATTATCTCCATACAAAAAAGCAATCACAACATTGTGTGATTGCCTTTTACTGAAAGCGAAAAATCGGCTCCGCTTTTCTTTATGTCCAGCTCTGCCTCCTAGCCCCTTCTGTCTAAGAACCTTCCCCACGAGAAGATAAAATGCATCTTCTGTGGGAAAGAACCTTAGCCTTCGGGGCTAAACAGTCGGCTCCGCTTTTCTTTATTGTCCAGCTCCAGCGGCTAGAATACTCGGTGGCTTCGCGCCTTCCTCCGAGGCAAAGTACGCCTCTCTGTCAGGAGCTCCATCCCCTCCTATTCTGAACGAGCCGCTTCCGCTTTTCTTAATTACATTTTTTCTGGTGCAGATACTCCTACGATTGCTAGTGCGTTTTGAAGTGTAGTGCGTACTGCTTTCATTAATTCATAACGAGCTTTACTTAATTCTACGTTATCTTGGTTTAATACTTTTTCTGCATTGTAGAAGCTGTGTAATGCTGCTGCTAATTCAAATGCATAGTTTGTAATGCGGTGTGGTAGACGTTTTTGTGCTGCATCCGCAACTACTGCTGGGAATTCACCAAGTTTTTTCAGTAACTCTACTTCTTTCTCAGAAGTAACAAGTTTGTAGTTCACGTCTCCACCTGTAGCTAATCCTAACTCTTCACCTTGACGAAGGATACTGCATACACGAGCATGTGCATATTGTGCATAGTATACTGGATTTTCATTAGATTTTGATACAGCTAAGTCCATATCGAAATCTAAATGAGAATCACCGCTACGCATTGCGAAGAAGTAACGCATTGCGTCCACGCCTACTTCTTCCATAAGCTCACGAAGTGTAACTGCTTTACCTGTACGCTTACTCATCTTCATTTTTTCACCGTTTTGATACAGTTGTACCATTTGGATGATTTCTACTTCAAGTGTTTCTTTATCGTAACCTAGCGCTTGAATAGCAGCTTTCATACGAGGAATGTAACCGTGGTGGTCAGCACCCCAAATGTTGATTAATTTATCGAAACCACGCTCTAATTTATCACGATGATACGCGATATCTGGTGTTAAGTATGTGTAAGATCCATCATTTTTAATTAATACACGGTTTTTATCGTCACCGTAAGTCATTGAACGGAACCAAGTTGCTCCATCTTCTTCAAAGATCTCTTCGCGCTCTTTTAATACAGCAAGAGCTTGATCGATTTTTCCGTTTTTGTATAATGATGTTTCTGAGAACCATACATCAAATTTAACGCGGAAGCTTTCTAAGTCTTTTTGAAGTTTTGCTAATTCATATTTTAAACCGTACTCACGGTAGAATTCATAGCTTTCTTTTTCATCAGCTTTCGCATAACGATCACCAAATTCTTCTGCTAAACGTTTACCGATTGCAATGATGTCTGCACCGTGGTATCCGTCTTCTGGCATTTCTTTCTCTAAGCCTAAAGCTTGCATGTAACGAGCTTCAACAGAAAGAGCTAAGTTATGAATTTGGTTACCAGCGTCATTAATGTAGTACTCACGAGATACATCGTATCCTGCTTTTGCTAGTAGGTTACATAAAGTGTCACCTACTGCTGCACCACGTGCGTGCCCTAAGTGAAGATCACCTGTTGGATTCGCAGATACGAACTCAACCTGTACTTTTTCACCTTTACCAGTATTCGTTTCACCGTAAGCTTCACCAGCATTAACGATTGTTGGGATTAAGTCTGTTAAGTAGCTATTATCCATGTAGAAGTTAATGAAACCAGGACCTGCGATTTCAATTTTTTCAATAGAAGCTTTTGCTTTATCGAAGTTTGCAACTAATTCTTCTGCAATCATACGAGGTGCTTTTTTCGCAACGCGCGCAAGTTGCATTGCCATGTTTGTAGAGAAGTCACCATTTGTCTTATCTTTTGGAGATTCTAATACAACGTTTGGAATCTGTTCTTCTGTTGCTAATTCTGCCTTTAATACAGCAGCTTGAATTTCTTCTTTAATTAATCCTTTTACTTGTTCTAAAGAATTCATTATTTTGCCTCCTTCAAATTAATTGTAATTGTATATCTGCCAGCTTCTTGTTCACTTAGAAGCAATGCGTACGTTAAGAAGAGTTGTCCTTTTTTCTTTTCATCCGACCATTTAAAAAGAACGTTATCAGTTTTCGTTTGCAATGCAAACGTACCAAGTTCACTCGTGTACGTACCAGTTGTCCATTCACCTTTCACATGCGTTTGACGCATAGAAACAGCACCTGAACGCATAATGAGAACTTGTTCATCTTGAATTTTAATAATTGTTTTCACTTCGCCCTGTTCGTTCGGCTCTTGGAATGTTACGTATGTACCTTGACCTTTTACATAGTATTGACCATTTGCTTCAAAAGCAACGGTTTCCTTCCTCGCCCCTTCACGGATTTCTGTTACGAAATGAACGTGTACCGGCAAGCCTGCAAGTTGTTTCTCCACGTCTTGCACACCTTTCAAATGTTATAGATATTAAATAATGTATATAATAAATCACTTTTCCTATCATATCAAAAAAAACCTCTGTCTGTCTGCTGAAAAATCAGGAAAACTCCATTTCAAAAAATAATTCACTTTCACTTTATTTCATATGATAAAATATTTTTTAAATCTAAATATTCTTTCATTTAAAGAGGTGAATCAAATGCTATCAAATAAATTAAAAACAGGTGATGAAATTAGAGTGATTTCACCATCTTGTAGTTTAAGTATTGTCTCAAATACGTGCCAAGAGCTTGCTATCAAAAGATTAACCGACATGGGCTTTCAAGTTACATTCTCAACATATGCTGACGAGATCGATCGATTTGCTTCCTCTTCTATTTCTTCACGCGTTCACGACCTCCACGAGGCATTTAAAGACCCGAATGTAAAAGCTATTTTGACGACACTTGGCGGATACAACTCTAACGGTTTATTGAAACACCTCGATTATAATTTAATTCGAGAAAATCCGAAGTTCTTCTGTGGCTACTCTGATATTACCGCTTTAAATAATGCCATCTACGCAAAAACAGGACTCATTACATATTCAGGGCCCCATTTCTCTTCATTTGGAATGGAGAAAGGGCTCGAGTATACGAACGATTACTTTTTAAAATGCTTAACTTCTAATGAGCCTATTGAAGTCCTGCCATCTGAAACATGGAGCGATGATTCTTGGTACATCGATCAGGAAAATCGAGAATTTATTAAAAATGAAGGATATGTTTCAATTCACGAAGGCGAAGCAACTGGGGAGATTATCGGTGGTAATATGAGCACATTGAATTTACTGCAAGGTACACCATATATGCCAAATTTAAAAGGCAAAATTTTATTTCTTGAAGAGGATAGTTTAACTGGAACAGCTACCCTTAAAACTTTTGATCGTTATTTACATTCCCTTATGCAGCAGCAAGATTTTGAGTACATAAAAGGTATCGTTATAGGAAAGATGCAAAAAGGTGCAGAATGTACGATAGAAGACATACAAGAAATGATTGCTTCAAAGCTTGAACTTGCACATATCCCTATCATTGCAAACGCAAGTTTCGGGCATACAACCCCGATTTTCACTTTCCCAATTGGCGGACGTGTACAAATCGTTTCTAACAAAGAAAAAACATCTATCACGATTTTAACGCACTAAAAAAGGAGCGAATGAGTCGCTCCTTTTACCGTTTTTCTATTTTTTCCAACGCTTTTTGCGGAATTGATTCTTTCGGGATTTCAGCCCATCCTTTTCCTTGCATACCTTTTGCATAAATTTTTATAAACGCCCCCGTATGCAATTCACGGTTCATCATTTTTTTCACAACTTGTAGCTTTCCGTCCTCTGTATACCCTTTAAATGTATACAAGTATTCACCGTCTTTTTTCTCACCTTTATCTATAACCGCATAATAATCTTGTATTTCTTTATTTGAAAAGAAGTTGTCTACAAAAGCATGTACACCTTCTGTTTTTGTGTTCAAATAATACGCTGTTCCGCCTAAAATGATGGCGAATACAGCTAAAACTTTAATTACCAATTTCATACATGAACCTCCTGTTTGCACTTCTTTCTCTCTAGTCATATATCTATACTTGTATTATACGAAAAATGACATACTATACTCTATCTAAATGCCTTACACTTTCCTTACATTATTGTAAGGCATTTTCACCTTATAGTAAGTTCCCAATAAAAAATTTTTCCGTTTCATGAACTTTTATATTATTATTGAATGATACAAATTTTTATTACAAAAATCAAAGGAGACAGTTTTCAAATGGCTATCTTGCAAGGTTTAGCACTATTACTTGTTGTACTTTGTCTATTTACACTTTTTAGTTACCGTGCTCCTTACGGTATGAAAGCGATGGGTGCTTTAGCTAATGCAGCAATCGCAAGTTTTCTTATTGAAGCATTTCACCGTTATATCGGTGGAGAAATGTTTCATAACGACTTTTTACAATCAGTAGGGGAAGCTTCTGGTAGTATGAGCGGTGTCGCAGCGGCAATTTTAGTCGCACTAGCAATCGGTGTTTCACCCGTATATGCTGTTTTAATCGGTATCGCTACTAGCGGATTCGGTATTTTACCAGGATTTTTCGCTGGATACGTTTGCGCTTTCGTCGTGAAATTTCTCGAAAAAAAATTACCGGCTGGCGTAGAGTTTTTAGCAATTTTATTTATTGCCGCACCAATCTCACGCGGAATGGCAATGCTTATGGATCCGCTCGTGAACGCAACGCTCGGTAAAATCGGTTCTATGATTTCAGTTGCAACTACAGAAAGTCCTATTATTATGGGTATTATGCTTGGTGGATTAATAACAGTTATTTCTACCTCTCCACTGAGTTCTATGGCACTCACTGCAATGCTTGGATTAACAGGTTTACCAATGGCAATTGGTAGTCTTGCCGTAGCAGCCTCAGCCCCAATGAACTTTATTTTCTTTAAACGACTAAAGATTTGTTCAAAGAAAGATACAATTGCTGTAGCAATCGAACCTTTAACACAAGCCGATGTTGTTTCAGCAAATCCAATTCCAATTTATGCGACGAACTTCGTTGGCGGTGCACTTGCTGGTATTATTACATCTCTGTTCCAGCTCGTTAATAATGCGCCAGGAACAGCATCACCAATCCCAGGACTTCTTGTCTTATTCGGATTTAATGACGTTGTAAAGGTAACAATTGCTGCTGTATTATGTGGAATCGTTACCACGATTGTTGGATATATCGGATCAATCGTGTTCCGTAAATATCCAATTCGCTCTGCTGATGAAATTCGCGGCATTACTTCGGAAGAGAAGGTTGCATAAGAAAAAGAGCTATTCTCATCGCTTGAGAATAGCTCTTTTTTATGTCGCGTGAAGGTAAATAAAATTATATCGGCGATTTTTTAAATATATTGACTTACCGACACATATCGCCAAAACAAGGGCCCCCTATTCATATAGGAGGCCCTTGTTTTATCCAGTTACGCCTCCTATACCCTTGCGTCTAAGAACCTTCCCTGCCAAAAGGTAAAAAGCACCTTTTGCAGGAAAGAACCTTAGTCACCGGGTCTAAACAGTCGGCTTCACTTTTATTTTATCCAGCTACAGCAGCTAGAATCTCCGGCCATTTCACACTCTCGGTCGAGCGTTCCAATGACCTGCGATTCTGAGCGAGCTGCCTCCGCTTTTACTTCACCCAACCGAGCAGCATTTCCCGCACGAATTTGCTTGCTGCGACTGGTGTTTGATCACTATGGTCGTAGACAGGAGCTACTTCTACTAAGTCTGCTCCAACTACATTTATATTTGAATTTGCAATTGCTACGATGGAATCTAATAATTCTTTAGATGTGATACCTCCAGCTTCTAACGTTCCTGTTCCAGGAGCATGAGCTGGGTCTAATACGTCAATGTCGATTGTGACATAGACTGGGCGTCCTGCAAGTTTCGGTAATACTTCTTTTAACGGTTCTAATACGTCAAATTTATATAAGTTCATACCTACTTCTTTTGCCCATTCGAATTCTTCCTTCATTCCAGAACGAATACCGAAAGAATATACGTTTTCCGGACCAATTAAATCGCACACTTTACGAATAGGTGTAGAGTGGGATAAAGGCTCCCCTTCATACGACTCACGTAAATCAGTATGAGCATCCATATGGATGATTGCTAAATCCGGATATTTTTTTGCCATTGCCTTAAAAATTGGCCAAGACACTAAGTGCTCACCGCCGAGACCTAGTGGAAACTTACCGGCATCTAAAAGTTTTGATACATACTCTTCAATCATGTCTAAGCTGCGTTGTGCGTTTCCGAATGGTAATGGAATATCACCCGCATCAAAATATTTTACCTCTTCTAGTTCACGATCTAAATATGGGCTATATTCTTCAAGACCGATTGATACTTCACGAATACGTGCAGGGCCAAAGCGAGAACCTGGACGGTAACTTACTGTCCAATCCATAGGCATCCCGTAAATAACTACCTTTGACTCTTCAAAACTTGGATGACTTTTAATAAATACTTTACCTGAATAAGCTTCATCAAAACGCATATTCTTTTCCTCCTTATGTGGAACTTAAGGTATCCCAACCTTTCATTATTTCTCAAATTTGGAGCGAGCTGCTCCTCTTTCTCGATTTACCGGGTCTTCTGTTTCATAACAAAAAGACGATTTTCTTTATAGGAGTGTAAGTAGCTAGCATGTTCAAGTCTTCTGGACAAACACCTTAAATGAGCTACTTACACTTTATTTGTTCGATACGATTTTCTTACTTAATTAGATCGCCAACAAACTTCGGTAATGCGAATGCTGCATTGTGTAATTCTTTTGTGTAGTATTTCGTTTCGATTTCGTGGAAACGATCTTCACTTACTTCTAATGGATCGTGTTTTTTAGATCCAATTGTGAACGTCCAAAGACCACTTGGGTAAGTTGGAATGTTCGCTGTGTATAAACGAGTAATAGGGAAGATCTCTTTTACGTCTTTAAACACAGTTGTAATTAATTCTGGTGTAAACCAAGGGTTGTCCGTTTGTGCAACGAAAATACCATCTTCTTTTAACGCTTTAGAAATTCCAGCGTAGAAACCTTTCGTAAATAAGTTTACCGCTGGTCCTACTGGCTCAGTAGAATCTACCATAATTACGTCATATTCATTTTCGCTCTCTGCGATGTGTAGGAAGCCATCTCCTACTTTTACTTCTACACGCTCATTATCTAATGCGCCTGCAATTGATGGTAAGTATTGTTTAGAGTACTCAATTACCTTTCCATCGATTTCAACAAGAGTTGCTTTCTTTACACTTGGGTGTTTTAATACTTCACGAATAACACCGCCATCACCGCCACCAACAACTAATACGTTTTCAGGGTTTGGATGTGTAAATAAAGGTACGTGCGCTACCATTTCATGATAAACGAACTCATCTTTTTCTGTTGTCATAACCATGCCATCTAAAATAAGCATGTTTCCGAACTCTTCCGTTTCAACCATATCTAGTTTTTGGAATTCTGTTTGCTCCGTATGTAATGTGCGGTTAATACGCGCCGTAATCCCAAAATGTTTTGTTTGTTTTTCAGTGAACCATAGTTCCATCGTACAATCACGCCTTTCAATGCAAATTTATAATAGGGACATCATTAATGTCCCCTAACAAAAATAAAACAAAACATCCAAAAAGTATAGTTAAAAGTACAAAAATACCGAAAATATATTTTAGTCAGAGGGTTCCAATATATATGCATAAAGAAAACCCTTTCTTAAGAAAGGGCTTTTGTCTCTACTTCTACCGGTTTTCGAATCGGAATTAAAAGCATTACGCAACCAACTAACACAACAATTCCACCGACTAAAAACGGACTTTGCGGTGAAACAGCATGACCGATGATCCCTGATAAGATTGGAGCAATTGCGCCACCTAACCAACGAACAAAGTTATAAACGCCTGATGTAACAGATCTTTCATAAGGTGAAATATCCATTACATAACTTGTAAATAATGCATTATTTAATCCAGATGCTAATCCTGATAGGACAATTAATACAATTTGTAACCACATAACTTTCACAAAGAATAGTGCGATTAAGAAAATCGCAAATACGAGTAAACTACCTTTCAATAATGCTTTTGGCTCATATTTACCTTCTAGCTTATGGGCTAAAATTGCAGAACCGTAAGCTAGCGCTAATCCCCATCCACAAAATACAAATCCTAATTGAATAGCAGATAGATGCATAATAAGTGGTGAATATGCTAACACAACGAAAAATCCGTAGTAGTATAACATTCCTGAAATCGCACCTTGCATAAACGGTTTATACTTCACCAGGTTAAGTAATTCCCCTACGCCTGCTGCTTTACGCTTCACTTTTCGTTCGGGTTCTTTTACAAAAAAGAAAACTAAAATAAATGCTAAGAAAATTAAAATACTCGTCGCAAAAAATGGGTAACGCCAAGAATGTCCACCTAATATCCCGCCTAATAACGGTCCGCCTGCCATCCCTAAACCGATAGCTGCTTCATATAATCCTACTGCTTCATGAACTTCTTTACTTAATGCAATCAATAATGTCATCGCCGTTGCGAAGAACATCGCATTTCCTAATCCCCATCCTGCGCGGAAAAGAGATAATTGAGCAATCGTTTGCGATATACCACATATAAACGCAAATACAGTCACGATCGCAAGACCAATCGTCATCATTCGTTTATCACCAAATCTCGATGCGAATACTCCAGCTGGTAACATCATAATCGCCATTGTTAAAATATATGCTGTAAATAACATCTCTACTTGCCAATGGGATGCGCCAATTTGCTCAGCAATGCTTGGTAAAATTGGGTCGACTACCCCTATACCCGAAAAGGCAAGGAAGGTAGCTACCACTGTAATCAATCTCCCTAGTTTTTGTTTGCTCTCCATTTTGATCATTCTCCTTTTGTGCTCTCTAAAAATGTCACGGCACGATGTAAGCTATCTTCAAGTTCTGCCTTTACACGCTGCATTTGCTCCATTTTTCCGTCTAGCGTTTGCACTTGTTGCTTAAGCATCTCTTTAATTTCTTGAATCACTTCGCGGTCAAGAGGATTCTCACTATTTCTTCTTTGCTCCATTCTTTCTTTTAACGATAAGAAATACTGCATCTCTTGAAGCGTAATTCCTAACACTTCTTTCGCTTCCACAATTTTTTTAATTCTGGCAATATCCTCATCTGTATACAGGCGAATGTTCCCCTCACTACGTTCAGGGGGATGAATTAAACCAATTTCCTCATAATAACGAAGTGTACGTTTTGTTAAACCAACTTGCTTTGTGACTTCATCAATTTTATACATGTTTATTCCTCCTTTCACTCGATTATTACATTTTACGTTAACGTTAACTTTTGTGCAACTGTTAGACTTTTGTAAATGTTTATCCTATTCAATTGTATTTTTCCAAAAGCAGTTTCATAATGAAAGAAAAGAAACGATAAGGAGATTTCCGTATGAATAAACCACTTATTTTCGCCCACCGCGGGGTAAAAGGAACACATCCAGAAAATACGATGATTGCCTTCCAAGAAGCTGAACGCATTGGCGCCCATGGAATTGAACTTGATGTCCACCTATCAAAAGATGGTGAACTTGTCGTGATTCACGATGAAACGGTAGATCGCACAACGAATGGCATAGGCCACGTTTCTGAAAAAACAGTAGCAGAATTACAAGCTTTAGATGCTGGTAGTCATAAAGACCCTTCTTTCCATGAAGCAAAAATTCCGACGTTACGCGAAGTATTCATTTGGTTATCTACAACAAAGTTACAGCTCAACATTGAGTTAAAAACAGATGTTATCCACTATCCAAATATTGAAGAAAAAGTTGTCGCTCTCGTTCGAGAATACCACCTGTCTAATCAAATTGTATTCTCTTCATTCAACCACGCCTCTGTTTCATTATTAGCAGAAATAGCTCCTGAAATTCCAAGGGCAATTTTATATGATACACCACTTGCTGATCCTATCGCCGAAGCAAAAACTAGAGAAGCAACTGGTTTACATCCAAATTTCCAACTGCTTACAAAGGAATTTGTTCAACTAGCGCAAAAACAAGGGTACGTTTTCCGCCCTTATACAATTAACGAATACAAAGATTTACAAACTATGATCGATTATGGTGTAGATGTCATTATTACCGATTGGCCAGCACGTGCCCTTGAGCTCCTTTCTTAATTGAAGGAGCTTTTTGTTTTCAAAATTTCATTGTTTAAAATAACCGAAAACCCTCAATACTAATACAATAATGTTTGTATGATGAGGGGCTGAAAAAGATGAATCAAACTATGAATCCAAAACTTAAAAAATATAAACGTCTTTTCTTCACCGTAATGTTTTCTTCTGTTCTTTTTTTCGTTTTTTCCTTTTTTGTTATTATTATAGTTGCAAAAATTATGGGACCTCCTCCTGTTGCTGTCCCGCAAACAAGTGTCTTTTACGCCAATGATGACACTGTTATAGGACAAAGTAATGAAATGCAAAAACGTTACAATGTATCTCTCAATGAAATTTCTCCTTATGTAAAAGAGGCGACACTATCTATTGAAGATCAACGATTCTACAAACATCATGGCTTTGATATGAAACGTATTGCTGGTGCCATTGTTGCCGATTTAAAAGCGATGGCAAAAGTCCAAGGTGCTAGTACGATTACACAACAGTATGCTCGTAACCTGTACTTAGATCATGATAAAACGTGGAAACGTAAACTATTAGAAGCAATGTACACAATTCGCCTTGAGGTGAATTATAATAAAAATCATATTTTAGAAGGATATTTAAATACGATTTATTACGGACATGGTGCTTACGGAATCGAAGCTGCGTCCCGTTTATATTTCGATAAAACTGCAAAAGAATTAACGTTAGCAGAAGCTAGCATGCTCGCAGGTATTCCGAAAGGACCTAGTGTCTATTCTCCCTTTTTAAAAGAAGATCGTGCGAAAGAAAGACAATCTCTCATATTAGATGAAATGGTAGAGCAAGGTTATATTACGAAGAAACAAGCAACTTCAGCGAAGAAAGAGCCATTAACTTTCGCCTCATTAGATACGAAAAAGGTGGCAGAGGTTGCACCTTATTTCCAAGATGCTGTACAAGCTTCCCTCCTTCGTGATATCGGATTAGATGAACAAGCCTTACAAAAAGGAGGCTTGCGTATTTATACAACACTCGACCCGAAATTACAATCTGTTGCAGAGCAAGCTGTAAAAGATCATATACCTGACACAACAAACATACAAACCGCGCTCGTCTCTATGAATCCAAAAACAGGAGAAGTGGCTGCCCTTGTTGGCGGGACTGATTATAATACGAGCCAATTTAACAGGGCTACACAGGCCGCTCGCCAGCCTGGATCTACGTTTAAGCCATTTCTATATTATGCGGCATTAGAACGAGGATTTACCCCTGCTACGCGCTTAAAAAGTGAATACACTGTGTTCACTTTAGGTGACGGTGTTTCAAAGTATAAACCGAAAAACTATAAAGACTATTATGCAGACGATTTTGTAACAATGGCGCAGGCTCTTGCGGTCTCTGATAACGTATATGCCGTGAAGACAAATTTATTTTTAGGCGAAGACATCCTTACAAAAACGGCGAAACAGTTCGGAATTAAGAGCGCATTAAAAGACGTCCCTTCTCTTGCTCTCGGTACATCTCCTGTAAAACCGATTGAAATGGTTAACGCTTATAGCATGTTCGCAAATGGCGGAAAAGAAGTAAAACCGATTTTCATTCGACGCATTATGGATCATGAAGGAAATATGCTATACGATGCTCATTTGGAGAGTAAACAAATTCTCGATAAGAGCAAAGCGTTTGTGATGGAAGAAATGATGACGGGCATGTTTAATAAAAAACTAAGCAGTTATGCTGCTGTAACTGGTCAATCGATGTTATCTAAACTATCCAGAACATATGCTGGAAAATCTGGTTCCACTGAAACAGATAGTTGGATGATTGGGTTTACCCCGCAAATCGTAACTGGCGTATGGGTTGGATATGATCGACCTAAATCGATTTCAAACGTAGCAGAGCAAGGATATGCGAAAAGAATATGGACCGATACGATGGAGAAAGGCTTAGATGGACAACCTAAACAAGAGTTTAAACAGCCAAGTGACGTCGTTGCAGTCAATATTAACCCTGAAAACGGAAAAATCGCTACAAAAAATTGTCCAATTTCAGTGAAAATGTATTTTGCAAAAGGTACAGAACCAACTGAATACTGTATGGATCACGTCGATGATAAAGAGGAATTTGAAAAGACAACTGAAGAAAAGAAAAAAACAAGTTGGTGGAAAAAATATCTTCCTTGGTAAAAAAATAGCTGACGGGCATCCGTCAGCTACTTTTTTATTCACTTAATAATGCACGGCGCAATTCTTCGCTAGATTCGTTCCAAATCGCTTCATTATGCTCTTTCAAGAATGTACCAAGTACTTTTTTAGATGATTCGTCCATATGGTCAACCATAATGTGACGCTTTAATGATTTATCCATTTTATTTACGTGCTCTGGAAGTGATTTATATCCGCGACGAATTTCACGATCAACTGTCATTTCACAAGCTGTTACACCTGCATAATACGCACCTGTCGCAGTTCTTTCAATTGTTACCCACACAAGCCAAAATGGTTTTCCGTTTGGAACTTCATCTTTATTTGTTAAAAATTTAATACCTTTTTCTACTGTACTACGCGCATGCATCGCACCAATATCAACAAATGCTGTTTTCTCTAATACATCGACAAATACAGGTGAAATATTTTCTAGACTTAATGCCCCAACGCCAAAACCACCATGTCCATCTGTTGAATCATTTTTCACGATATTAAAACCGATTTTTTTCTTTTTCTCTGTCATATGTAAGTTCCTCCTCGTTTAAAGGCCGAAAATAGGCGCAATGATATTCTGTAAAAATATTAATACATACGGAATAACAACATTAAAAATAGGCTGGATTGTGTAATTGCTAAGCGGTGTAATAACAAGAATTAATAACGCTATCGCTCCATACTTTTCATACTGTGTCATTTTCGCACGAATATTTGTTGGTGCTAGATCCTCCACTACGCGATATCCATCAAGTGGCGGTATCGGTAATAAATTAAAGACAAGTAAAACAATATTCAACATAATAAAAATCTGGAAAAATTGAGCTAACGTATCTGCTACTGCAGATGGAATTGAGTATAATACACCAAACTTTAATAAGCTATACCAAATAATTAAACCGATTGCGCTTAAAATTAAGTTACTAATCGGCCCTGCAATAGAAACTAATATACCAGCAAGACGTGGTCTTTTAAAGTTGTACGGGTTAACAGGAACTGGTCTCGCCCAACCAAAACCAAGAATTAATACCGCAATCATCCCAATAGGATCTAAGTGTGCCATCGGTGATAAAGTCAAACGGCCTTGTCTCTTTGCTGTATCGTCTCCAAATTTATATGCTACATATGCATGCGCAAATTCATGCACTGATAATGCGATAATAATGGCCATTGCTACCAAAGGAATTTGGTGCAACGGGTATCTAAATAACTGATCCATGTTTCATCTCCTCTTCCATATGTCAAAAAAAGAAATTATTTGTTTTTTCGATTGTTCTTCCACATAATCCGCTATAATAAGAGTGTAACTTACATAAAAGGAGCGATTATATATGCCATACGTAACAGTGAAAATGCTAGAAGGACGCACAGAGGAACAAAAGAAAGCTCTTGCTGAGAAAGTAACAGCAGCAGTAAGCGAAACAACTGGTGCTCCTGAAGAAAACATTGTTGTTTTCATTGAAGAAATGTCTAAAAACCATTATGCAGTTGGCGGAAAACGCTTAAGCGACAAATAATTTCAAGTTTTTTCATAAGAAGCAGCGCTTAGCTGCTTCTTATTTTTTTCCTTCTAGTAACTCGATGATTCTCTCTTTATATTTTCCTTTTCTTCCATCTTCATAGATTAAATCATGCGGGTAGAATAGCTTTTGATCCCTTCTCTTCTTACCAGTAATCGCCTCAACAATATCCGATTCACGTGAAAGCTCTCTAAGCTCTCCATTTGGCATAAGAAGTAAGATTGGCAGACGTTCTTCTTCTTCACCAGCACGGTAAAAGTCATACGGTAAGTCTGATGTTGAATCAACTACTAAATAGTATTCTGGATCGAGTCCAATCTTTTTAAATAAGCTACTTAATTCCATCCAATTGTCTAAACCGTGCTTATCTGTAAACTCTACATATTTAAATAAATTTCGATTCATAAAACGGCGACATAAATCACTTAAAATTGGATCTTCTTCGTCTTGCCATACTTGGAAGTAATAATACATAACGTTCTCGTCTAACTTTAAATAATCCTCTACTGTCACTTCTTCTTCAAATAAAGAATAGAAATGAACCGGATGATTTTTAAATGTATAATACTTCTCGTGCAATGACTTTGCACGGTGTAAAATCTTCGTTAAAATAACTTCGGCACTGCGCGTTACCGGATGGAAATATACTTGCCAATACATTTGATAACGACTCATAATATAATGCTCAACAGCATGCATACCACTATTTTTAATGACTACTTGATTCCCGTACGGACGCATGACACGCAGTATACGTTCCATATCAAAGTTTCCATACTTTACGCCAGTGAAATACGCATCTCTTAATAAATAATCCATGCGATCTGCATCAATTTGACTGGAAATCATGCTAATCGCTAACTTATTAGTAGATGTTTTTGCGATTACATCCGCTACCTTTTGGGGGAAATCTTTATCCACACGACTTAATACGCGATTAATTTCCGTATCTCCAACGATAATCTTTTGCGTAAATTTCTCATGATCTAATGAAAATACTTTTTCAAACGAATGAGAAAACGGGCCGTGACCGACATCATGAAGTAATGCCGCACATAAACATAACAATCTATCTTCAGCATTCCAGTTTGGTCTGCCATCAAACACATCATCAATCATACGACGAATAATTTCATATACACCTAACGAATGAGTAAAGCGACTATGCTCTGCACCGTGAAATGTAAAAAATGTCGTTCCAAGCTGTTTAATACGGCGCAAGCGTTGAAATTCTTTCGTTCCGATTAAATCCCAAATAACACGATCGCGCACGTGCACATATTTATGTACCGGGTCTTTAAACACTTTTGTTTCGCTGAGTTTGTCGTTTAAATATACCACCTTCCGACATCCTCCTTTCTTTACTGCATTCTTACTATATATTATAAACGAAATAGGAAACAGAAAGAAATGAAAGACTATATTAATTACCCGTATATAAAGAAAAAATCACTTTTACCGAAGTAAAAGTGATTTTTTCTTTATACATTATTTACCTAAAACGAATTCAGCAACTTCATCTAAGATCATTTCTTTACCTAGAGGGAAGTAACCTTTGTTTAAGTCTTCGTTTTTAATTGTAAATACGTGGTTATTTTTAACAGCGTTCATATTTTTCCAAATTGATTCTTCTTGGAATTCTTTTAGACGCTGAGAACCGTCACCAGTTGTAAATACGAATAAGTAATCTGGGTTGTAATCAATTAAAGCTTCTTTTTGTACTTGTACTAAAGGTTTATCAGTTGGTGTACCTTTAACTGCTGGTAATTTTAAATCGTTAAAGATTACGCTACCGTAACCGTAGTCACCGTATACGCGGAAAGCATTTGGATATGCAGCCATTTTCATAAATTTAGCATCACCAGTTTTCGCTACGATTTTATCATGTAATTTGCTTGCTTTTTCATCATACTGTTTGAACCATTCTTTTGTTTCTTTCTCTTTACCGAAGATTTGACCTACTTCTTCGAATTTCGGACGCCATTGGTCTAATGGAGTTTTTAACATAACTGTTGGTGCAATTTTAGATAATTGATCATAAATCTTTTCTTGACGATTGTTTACAAGAATTAAGTCTGGTTTTGCAGCAGCTACTGCTTCGATGTTAATTTTATCGCCCCAAGCAGAACCAACTGGTTTTACGTCTTTTAATTTCTTTTCAATATGTGCATCAATTTTTTCTTGTGATGTATTAGCAGTAATAATTGGTTTCATACCAAAGATTAATAATTCTTCTGTTGAACCACTAAGGTCAGCAATTTTCTTTGGATTTGCAGGGATTTTAATTTCCCCTTTTGCATGTTGTACAGTGCGCTCTTCAGTCTTCGCATCCTTCGCATCTGCTTTCTTCTCTTCTTTGTTAGAACAAGCTGCAAATAGTACAGAAGTAACGACTAGTACCATTGCTAATAACGCCATTTTAAAATTCTTCATGTTCCCACTCCTTCTAGCTGTATTTCTCTTATAGGTTACAGTGAACTATAAGAAACAAGATTAACAATTAATAAATATATATTAATTAATTGTTGCTTATGCCCCGTTCTAACGGGTGTTCAACTTCCTATTTACTAATAAGAAGCTCAACGTCCATTAGAAGCCCCCCTCTTTACGAGGGGGATTCTACTTATGCTTTTTTACGCAATTGATTACTAATCATCGCTAAATCATATGTTAAACAAATTGGTTTACAGTTTACTGGACACGGAACGATTTGAGCTTCAATCTCAAATACACTGCGAAGTGTTTCACTCGTCATCACTTCGTCTGGCGTTCCTTGCTTCATTAACTTACCTGCTTTTAATGCAATCATATGATCTGAGAAACGAGAAGCATGGTTTAAGTCATGGATAACCATAACAATCGTTCTACCTTCTTCTTCATTTAACTTTTTCAATAAGTTTAATACTTCTAATTGATGAGCCATATCTAAGTACGTTGTCGGTTCATCTAATACAAGTAATTCTGTCCCTTGTGCAAGAGCCATCGCAATCCATACGCGTTGACGTTGCCCGCCTGATAACGCCTCTGCTGGACGATTTGCGAATTCTGTCATTCCCGTCACTTCAAGTGCCCAATGAATGTAGCGATAATCCTCTTCTTTCAATGTTCCAAACCCTTTTTGGTGAGGAAAGCGTCCATATGAAACGAGTTCAAACACAGTAAGGCCAGTTGGCACTTCTGCAGTCTGTGGTAAAATTGCCATTTTCTTTGCGATTTCTTTCGTTGGCTGTTTCTCAATTGCTTTTCCGTCAAGATAAACAGTACCCTTTTTCGCCTTCAAAATACGAGAAGCCGTTTTTAATAATGTGGACTTCCCACAACCATTTGGTCCAATAATTGTTGTAATTTTCCCTTCCGGAATTTCAACTGTTAATCCATCAATAATTAACCCTTCATTATAGCCAACAGATACCGCATCAACTGCTAAAGTTGCCATACAAAAAGCCTCCCTTTATTTTGTCCTCATAAGTAAGTATATGAAATATGGTGCACCAATTACAGAAATAACAAGACCGACCGGTATTTCTGAAGTTGTTAACACACTTCTTGAAATTACGTCTGCGAATAAAAGTAAAAACGTCCCTATTAGTGCAGCGGTAGGCAGCATAATTTGATGTTTACCGCCAACAAGGCGCCTCGCCAAATGTGGAGCCATTAAACCGATAAAACCAATTCCTCCGGCAACAGCAACAGAGGCACCAGCTAAACAAACTGCAATAAATAATAATTTACGTCTCTCTTTTTCTACATTTACACCAAGACCAACTGCTGTGGAGTCGCCTAGGTTCATTACGTTTAATATGTGAGCCTTACTAATAGCAAGTGGCAAGAAAATAACCATCCATGGAAGTACACTTAGTACAAACTTCCAATCTGTGCCCCATAGACTTCCTGCTAACCAAATCGTAGCAAAACGGAAATCGTTAGATGTCATCTTCATAGAAAAAATTAAACTAACAGCACCAAACCCGGCTGCAACAGCGATACCGACAAGTATTAATCTCGTTGATGAAACGCCGTCTTTCCATGCTAATAAATAAATAATAACCGCTGCTAATATCGCACCAACTAACGCAAAGAAAGGAAGGATAAATACAGATAAAAATGTACCAGTTCCAACTTTCCCGAAGAAAAAGTAAACGAAGATAACGACTGTTAACCCCGCTCCAGCGTTAATACCAATAATACCTGGATCAGCAAGTGGATTACGTGATAACCCTTGTAAAATCGCACCTGACATCGCTAAAGCAGATCCAACTAATATAGCAATGACCATACGTGGCATACGGAATTCAAATAAAATAACAGACTGATCTTCAGCCCCGAGTCCAACCAATGACTTTAATACGTCCATTGGTGGTATTTTAAATGTCCCTGTATTTAAACTTACTAAAAATACAGTAACGATTAATCCTACTAAAATTGTTAAAACCGAAACGTTCTTTTTTGTTAAGACACTTGTCCTCACATTTTCCCTCTCCCTTCGTTACGTGCTAAGTAGAGGAAGAATGGAACCCCAATTAGCGCTGTAATTGCTCCAATTGGTGTTTCAAACGGCGGATTAATAACGCGAGATAACATATCTGCACATTCAATTAACAGCCCGCCTAAGACCGCAGAACATGGAATAACCCATCTATAGTCTGAGCCTACAAGGAAACGAGTCATATGTGGGATGACAAGACCAACAAATCCAACCGATCCTGCCATAGAAACTGCCGAACCTGTTAACACAAGAACAAGTACTGTTCCGATAAATTTAATTAATGTCGTATTTTGACCAAGTCCAATCGCAATTTCTTCACCGAAGCTTAAAATTGTAATATACCTCGACATCATAATTGCAATTAAGAGACAAACTAGACCAATCGGTACTAACATATTAATACTTTCCCATTTCACGCCAGCAACTCCGCCTGCATTCCACATACTCACCTCTTGGGCAAGATTGAAATATAGCGCAATTCCAGATGAAATGGCCCCTAATAAAGCACTAATCGCTGCACCCGCTAAAGCTAATTTCACAGGCGTTAATCCACCTGGTGAAGAAGATCCAATTCCATATACAATGCTCGCTCCAAACGCAGCACCAATAAACGATGCGATAACGAACATTAAATAAGGTGAATTAGGGAAGAATGCATACATAATTGCAATTCCAAATACAGCCCCATCTGTAATCCCCATTAACGATGGGGAAGCAAGTGGATTTCGCGTCATACCTTGCATAATTGCCCCTGATACTGCTAAAAAGGCACCTGCTACTACGCCCCCTATCGCTCTAGGCATACGAAGTTCTTGAATTACGTTATGATGCGTAATAGAACCATCAAACTGAAACACAGCTTGCCATACAGTCTTTAAACTAATATCTGCAGCACCAAACGAAATAGACAATGCCATGCTTAAAGCTAACAAAATTGTACCTGCTACTAAAATAATAGAAGCAATGAGCGGCCTGCTCTTAATCTCTTTAACATTCACATCTTGCTGTTCTATACTCCTTGCGCTCGCTTCCATCCCTCAACCATCCTAACCAACAACATATGTTTAATTTAATGAAATTTATTCTCAAATAGTAATAAAAAAAATAAAATGAATCGTTCTTTTCCTGATAATGATTCTCAGAATCAGACACCTTCTATTCTACCTATCGCTTCCAAAGACTGTCAACTATTATTTTGAAATACAAATTCATATAGATTGAGACCTTAATAAATAGATAACGCCTATCTGTCATTATCTATTATCATCACCAATTAAGCTTCCACAGAATAAATCCTTCCCTTTATGGGCATAAAAAAAGAAGAGTAATCTGTTCACTCTTCTTTTCCTTACTTATTTAACTTTGCTTCAATTTTTACAATTAATTCGTCTTCTGTCGGTGCCGCAACTGGACGGTTATTTACAAATGCGAATGATTTTTTACGACCAGGACCACAGTAAGACTGACATCCAACTTCAATCGTTGCACATGAATCTACCTTTTTTAGCTTTGGAATCAACGTTTTAACGTTTGTTGCCTGACAATCATCACACACACGAAATTCGTTTCCCATTATATAACACTTCCTCTATTTTAAACTTTTCTCAAGTACATTTAAAAATAAACACTAAATGGTATTTTACCGCTCTTTGAAGCTCGTTGCAAGTTTCCTTTCGACGCTCTTTCCTCATATAATGCTACATATTTATATGTTCTCCTACGGAAGCTTCCGTCATTCTTGGCAAAATTTATCCCGCTTTAATGGGCAGTAAGACCCCCACCTCAAAATTCATCGAAATCTACCATATTTTTAAAAGCTTTGTATAAAAGCTCATTTTTTTGCCCATTATAAAAATAGGAAGTTCATAAAAAGAAAGGGAGTTGAATCTATGAAAGTAAGACAAGATGCTTGGACGGATGAGGATGATTTATTACTTGCTGAAACTGTACTTCGTCACGTTCGAGAAGGAAGTACGCAATTAAATGCATTTGAAGAAGTAGGAGACAGGTTGAATCGTACATCGGCTGCCTGTGGTTTCCGTTGGAATGCTGTTGTTCGCTATAGCTATGAACAAGCTCTTCAACTAGCAAAAAAACATCGTAAAGATAAAATGCGCGCTGCAAGCGGTGAACAAGCGAAAAAACGTTTACTTTATACACCACCAGCTTCAGATTCAATAACTGATTATGAAGAATTTGTACAAGAGGAATCAATTGTACAATATAAAGAAGCTATTCCATATAAAGAAACTACCGTTCCTGCTGCAAAAAGCTCTATGACAATGCAAGATGTTATTTATTTTTTACAAACAGTCGGATCTTCCAATATAAAAGTGACAGCTCTTGAAAATGAGAATACGAGATTGAAACAAGAAATTAAATCACAAATCCTTCGAAATGAAGAACTGGAAAAGAAACTAGAAAAATTAGAAAAGCAATCTCATACTGTACAAGAAGATTACGAAACACTTATGAATATTATGAACCGCGCTCGTAAGTTGGCTGTCATGGATGACGAGGAACGTTCTCAAACATCTTTCCGAATGGATCGAAACGGTAATTTAGAAAAAATTGCAGAATAAAAAGGATGCATATAATGCATCCTTTTTTAGTCTTTCACCTTTAAATTTTCCCTTTATATATGAGAAAACCCCATTCTTCATTTTTTGCTATAATAGAGATTGTCATTTTAAAGATAAGGGGTTAGTTATATGAGCAATTCCCGTTCCATTTTATCTCAGCCAGAGTGGCGTATTGTAGATCAGTCTAGTTTGGGACCAACATTCCATGCCTTGCAGTCATTCGCCATGGATGACACATTATGCACAAGCATTGGAAATGGTCAATCAGCTGCAACAATGCGTTCTTGGGTTCATCACAATACAATTGTTCTTGGCATTCAAGATTCACGCCTACCGCACTTGGAAGAAGGTATTTCTTTTCTAAAAGAAAACAACTTCAATGTTATCGTTCGTAATTCTGGCGGACTTGCAGTCGTACTTGATGAAGATGTTTTAAACGTATCACTGTTATTCCAAGAAACAGAAAAGGGTATCGATATTGATCTTGGATACGATACAATGTGGCATTTAATTCAAGAAATGTTAAAGGATTACGATGTTACAATCGAGGCAAAAGAAATCGTTGGTTCTTACTGCCCTGGTAGCTACGATTTAAGTATTCGCAATCAAAAATTTGCTGGTATTTCACAGCGCCGTATTCGCGGCGGTGTCGCTGTCCAAATTTATCTATGCGCTACAGGAAGTGGTTCTGAACGTGCCGCACTCGTTCGTGATTTCTACAACCTAGCCATTCAAGGAGAGGAAACACGCTTTACGTATCCTGAAATTGTACCGAGTACGATGGCCTCACTTTCAGAATTACTTGGCGAAACCATTACAGTACAAGATTTAATGATGCGTCTTTTAAAAACATTACAGCAATTCGCTCCAAAGTTAACACCATCTCAATTAACAATAGATGAAATACCTTTATATGAGACGAATTTACAGCGTATTATTGATCGTAATAATAAAGCACTTGGCTTAGAAAAATAAAGACCGTCGCTATAATAGCGACGGTCTTTATTTCAATTCATTATAGAATTAAAGTGCTTGAGCTGCTGTAATTAAAGCTAACTTGTACACTTCTTCTTCGTTACATCCACGAGATAGGTCGTTTACAGGCATGTTTAAACCTTGTAAGATCGGTCCTACTGCTTCGAAGTTGCCTAAACGTTGAGCGATTTTGTAGCCAATATTACCAGCTTCTAAGCTTGGGAATACGAATACATTAGCATCACCTTTAATTGTAGAACCTGGAGCTTTCTTCTCAGCTACAGATGGTACGAATGCAGCATCGAATTGGAATTCTCCGTCTAAAGCTAATTCAGGAGCCATTTCTTTTGCAATGCGAGTTGCTTCTACAACTTTTTCTGTTTCTGGAGATTTCGCAGAACCTTTTGTAGAGAAGCTTAACATAGCAACGCGTGGATCAATACCGAATAGTTCAGCAGTTTTCGCACTCTCGATACCAATTTCAGCTAAATCTTGGCTGTTTGGTGCAATGTTAATTGCACAATCAGCGAATACATATTTCTCTTCTTCACGTACCATGATGAATACGCCAGAAGTTTTTGTAACACCTGGTTTTGTTTTAATAATTTGAAGTGCTGGACGAACTGTATCAGCTGTAGAGTGAGCTGCACCACTTACTAAACCGTGTGCTTTGCCCATGTATACAAGCATTGTACCGAAGTAATTTTCGTCTTTAAGGATTTTGCGAGCGTCTTCTTCAGTTGCTTTACCTTTACGGCGTTCAACGAAAGATGCTACCATTGCATCCATTTCTTCGTATGTAGCTGGGTCGTAAATATCAACGCCTGCTAATGTTAAATTCATGCTAGCAGCTTTTGCGCTAATTTCTTCTTTATTACCAACTAAGATTGGTTTTACTAACTCTTCTTTTGCTAAACGCTCTGCAGCGCCTAAAATTCTTTCATCAGTTCCTTCAGGAAGTACGATAGAAATGCCTTTTCCTTGAACTTTTTCTTTTACTGTTGTAAATAAGTTGCTCACGAATAAACCCTCCTACATATGTTAAAAAAACTCTATCTTTAAGAATACTGCTTTTCTTCTATATTTTAAACTTATAGCTCCCAAAAAATAGATAAAATAAAAATGATTATATTTTCATAAAATTCAGCATAGAAATAAATCCGCTTTAACCCTTATCTCTTCCTATTTTCAAGTAAATTTAAATGTGACAGTTTTATGCACCAAGGCTTTATATAGATGATTTTAAAACTATATATGCTATAGTTAACGTGTAAAACTATCATTAACTGAGGTGAATAGAATGAGTGAAGCAACAACAACGTTAGATGGCTGGTATTGTTTACATGATTTACGTTCTATTGATTGGGCTGCATGGAAAACATTATCTAGCGACGAACGCGGACAAGCTGTGTCTGAATTTTTAAATGTCGTTGAAAAATGGAATGAAGTAGCTAGTGCGAAAAAAGGCAGTCATGCGATGTATACAGTTGTTGGCCAAAAAGCTGATATTATGCTTATGATTTTGCGTCCAACAATGGAAGAGTTAAATGAAATTGAGACAGAATTGAATAAAACAACATTAGCTGAATATATGGTTCCTGCATACTCTTACGTATCTGTTGTTGAACTAAGCAACTACCTTCCAGCTGATGAAGATCCATACCAAAATCCACAAATCTTAGCTCGCTTATATCCTGAGTTACCAAAAGCAAATCACATTTGCTTCTATCCAATGGACAAGCGTCGCCAAGGTGATGACAACTGGTACATGCTTCCTATGGAAGAACGTAAAAAAATGATGTACAGTCATAGTAAAATCGGTCGCCAGTACGCAGGTAAAGTGCGCCAAGTTATTTCAGGATCTGTTGGATTCGACGATTTTGAGTGGGGCGTAACATTATTCGCTGACGATGTTCTTCAATTTAAAAAACTTATATATGAAATGCGCTTCGATGAAGTAAGCGCTCGTTATGGTGAATTCGGAACATTTTTTGTTGGAAACATTTTACCAGACGAAAAAGTAGAGAAATTTTTACACATATAAAATCGTAAAAAAGGAACGGAATTCGTTCCTTTTTTTATTACCTTCTATATTTCTCTCCAAAAAACTTCTTTTCTCCACAAATTTGAACAAAAATCGACAAATACCTTTCAAATTCCTTACAAAATTGTAACCTTTCTATATCCAAATTTATGCTAAAATGGTACGAGCTATATGCTAATAACGATGCGAAGGTGATAATCTATATGAAGAAAATCTTATCTATTTTACTAATGCTTCTATTGTCAATTTCTTCCTTAGGAGTAACAACATCCCATGCCGAAGAAAAAATACACATTGAGGCAGCTGCTGCACTTCTATTTGATGCAGATACAGGAAAAATACTGCATGAACAAAATCCAGATGAATTACTAGCTATCGCTAGTATGTCAAAATTAATTGTTGTTTATGCCGTGTTAGAAGCAATTAAAGAAGGAAAAATCACTTGGGATACAAAGGTAAACATTTCTGATTACGCTTATGAAGTTTCACGTAATAATGAATTCTCTAACGTTCCCTTCGAAAAGGGACGTCAATATACTGTAAGAGAACTATATCATTCTATCGTTATCTTCTCTGCAAACGGATCTAGTATTGCCTTAGCAGAACTTCTTGCAGGCAGTGAGAAAAACTTCTTAAATCTTGCAAATGAACATGCAAAAAAACTAGGGTTAAAGAAATATAAATTTGTAAACGCTACTGGGTTAAATAACGCTGACTTAAAAGGAAAACATCCTGAAGGAACTGATCCGAATGGAGAAAATTCCATGTCAGCTCGCGATATGGGTATGCTTTCAAAAGCAATGATTACAAAGTATCCAGAAATGCTAGAGGATACAAAACAAAGATTTAGAAACTTCCCAGATAATCATCCGAAACCAATTCGTATGGAAAACTGGAACTGGATGTTGCCAGGTGCCGCTTTCTCTTATGAAGGAACAGATGGTTTAAAAACTGGTAGTTCTGATACTGCTGGATACGGATTCACTATTACAGCAAAACGTGGTGACTTACGCCTCATTTCAGTAATTATAAAAACAAAATCAATGGACGAGCGTTTCACTGAATCCCGTGAATTAATTGAATACGGATTTAATAATTTCGAAAAACAAAAACTAAAAGTGGATAAAAACAATACAATCTCTGTAGTAAAAGGGAAAGAAGACCAAGTCACTGTTACACCGGAAAAAGAAATAACAGTAATTGCGAAGAAAGGTAGTAAAGCTCCTTATAAAATTGGGACTGAGGTAGATAAATCCCTCGCTGAAGATGGACATTTAGTTGCCCCTGTTAAGAAAGGTGCCAAAGTAGGATCGATTACTTTAGAATCAACTGATAAATATGGTTTCTTAGACGGTAGTAAAAGTATGAAAGTTACCGCAAAAACGACAGCAGAAGTTGAAAAAGCAAACTGGTTTGTGTTATCAATGCGCTCTATTGGAGATTTCTTCTCAAACTTATGGTCTAAAGTATTTTAATGATGAAAAGCTAGCTGACGCTAGCTTTTTTTATTTTCTTCCCTCAATGTAAAACTTTGTTTGGTTGTCATATCTGAGTCCTTTTTCTCATACGTATGAACTAGTAATTGTTACACACTTCATCTAGAGATAAACCTCTTTCCACAAAGGATTCCAAAAAGAGAGGTGACACATAATGGGCGTTATCGCGTATAACGAAGAAGATGTAAAGTTATTAGCTAGACTGATGCGTGCTGAAGCTGAAGGAGAAGGTCAACAGGGAATGTTGATGGTCGGAAACGTTGGAGTAAATCGTGTCCGCGGAAATTGTTTAGATTTTAAAAGTATTCGTAATTTACGTCAAATGGTCTATCAAAACCCTGGCGGTTTTGAAGCAACACAAAAAGGTTATTTTTATCAGCGTGCGAGAGAACAAGATATCGCCTTAGCAAGGCGAACGATTCAAGGACAACGTTTCTGGCCTGCCAACTTTGCCTTATGGTTTTTTAGGCCTGAAGGTGCATGTCCACCAACTTGGTATAACCAACAAAACTCTGGTCGCTTCAAGAAGCACTGCTTCTTCCAGCCATCTGCTGGGGATTGCCCTAGCATATATTAAGGGATGAAAACAAGGAGGGATTTTTGAATGGCACAGCAACAAAACCCGTATTATGGAACAGGTTTTTATCAACCGTCTGGAACTTATGTACAACCGCAACAAATGACCCCACAACAACAACAACAGCAACAAGCGATGCAACAACAAGCTGCGCAAGCTCAATTTGCTGTTTCTCAAGGCATGTTACCATTAGAACAGTCTTATATTGAAAATATTCTCCGCTTGAACAAAGGCAAGCAAGCCACAGTTGTAATGACTTATGAACGTGGTAGCTCACTTGGTACACAATCGTACACGGGTATTATCGAAGCCGCTGGTCGTGATCATATTGTAATTAGTGAGCCACAATCAGGGAAACGTTATTTACTACTAATGATTTACTTAGATTATGTGGAATTCCCAGAAGAAATTACGTATTTACCTAGTCAACAAGCTACTTATGCTCCAAGACCATAAAAAAAGCTGGCATATGCCAGCTTTTGTTTTTTATAACCCTTTTACAACTGCAGTTCCGACTAAGATCCACGCCACAATAAACGCTACGCCACCAAGAGGTGTAATTGGGCCAAAGAACTTAATACCTGTCGTACTTAATGCATACAAACTGCCTGAAAACATAATAATTCCGGCTACCATAAGCCAGCCAGCAGTAGTTAAAAGTGATGATTGAATTTTATCCATCAATAAAGCAACTACGAATAGTCCACCTGCGTGAAACATTTGATATGTAACACCTGTTTTCCAAACTTCTAACATTTTTGCAGAAATTTTATTTTCTAAACCGTGTGCTCCAAAAGCTCCTAAAGCAACAGATAGCCCTGCTGCAATACAACCTAGTAAAAAGAAAATTTTCATCTTAATTCCCCTTTTTTACCTTTATCATAAGCAATTTTTTCATATAAGCCAAACGATTTATCTTCTAAAAATCAAATAAGGAATTACCGTTTGCATCACTTTCTTTTATATATACTGGCTCATCAGAAATCGGTGTGATTGGTTGCATTGTTATGGGTTGTGATCCGATGATTTGTGATTGAATTTGTGGCTCTCTATACGTAGAAGATTCAACCTGTTCATCTAATAGTAAATCACATAAAGCACGCACAACTAATACATGCTCTTTTGATTTTTGTCCTTCACTACTTTTTGCTTTTGCAATTTCATTCGCCATTTTATTTAAAATTTTATCACTCGATATTTGCATTCCTTTTCACCTCTTACTTTGTAGTTCCTTCTCAAATTGTCCCAGCTTCTCTACTGAACCAAATACTATTATCATATCATGTTCTTGTAGTTTTTCCTGCCCCGTTGGATTATGTATAACATTCCCATTTCTCAAAATCGCTAAAATTGTTACATCAAATTGATTTCTCACGTCACTCTCGAGTAATGATTTACTAGCTAAAATAGAGCCCTCACCGACTGCAATCTCTTCAATTACAAATGACTGCTCCACGCCATATAGTACTGTATCAATATAATGAACTGTTAGCGGATTCGCAATACCTTTTGCAATATGAATCCCTGCCATGCTAGATGGATTAATCACCTTATTTGCCCCAGCCCTCTTTAATTTGTCTTCAGTTTCTGGTTTTTCTGCTCTTGCCACAATTTTAATTGCATCGTTTAATCCTCTAGCTGTTAATGTAATAAATACATTTTCAGCATCATTTGCGACGATAGCAACTAAACCCGCTGCCTTTGAAATTCCGGCATGATGTAGCACTTGGTCTTCCGTTGCATCTCCATGTACATACAAAAGTTTTTCCTTCTCTAATATGCTTTCATCCTTATCCACGACGACAAATGGGATTTTCTTTTCTTGTAATTCATGTACAACTTGAAGCCCGACTCTACCACAACCACATACGATAATATGATTTTGTAACTGCGCTATTTGTTTATCCATCTTCTTCCTCCGCACTGCATGAAATAAATTCCCTTCAATAATCATAGCTGCCACTACACCAATTGCATATGTAACGATACCGACGCCAACAGGTATAATAAGAAGTGCAAAAACTTTTCCTGCATGTGTTACAGGAATGGCATCTCCGTATCCAACGGTTAATACAGTAATCATCGTCATCCAAAATGCTTGAAACAAACTAATCTCTTCAATCGTCATAAATCCTAACGTTCCTAGAATTACAACAAAGGTCATACATATAACTGCTATCCATAATTGCTTACGTGCATTCATATCGTGTTTCAACTCTTTTCTCTATCTACAATCTTTGCCAGTGGAAATGAAATACATATATACTAGATACGGAATCTATGAAAGAGGTTGATATAATGAAAACATTTCTTTCCGCCTTACAATGGGCGCTCTTTATTTTAGCTGGAAGCCTTATCGTACCAATTAGCGTCGCAACTAGTTATGGTCTCGATGGAGCTGAAGCTATTGCATTCGTACAAAGAACATTATTTGTTCTTGGTTTTGCTGGCCTACTGCAAGCTTTATTTGGGCATAAACTTCCTATTCAAGAAGGTCCTGCAGGGCTTTGGTGGGGGATTTTCTCCCTTTATGCAAGTTTAGGTGTCGTATTATTTGGATCCAGTAATGAAACACTTAAGGTCCTTCAGTACGCTTTCTTATTAAGCGGCATCATTTGTATTATTCTTAGCATTTTTGGACTTATCGATAAACTAGTTCGTTATTTTACACCGACAGTCATTGGAACATATTTATTTCTTCTTGTAGCACAACTGAGTGGGTCCTTCTTAAAGGGAATGTTTGGCCTTGACGGACAACATACAGAAGTACAAGCTGACGTATTTATTCTATCACTGATTGTTATTTTACTATCCTTCTTCATCATGAAGCTACCTATTATCGGACAATACTCTGTTCTTTTCAGCATCGTCTGCGGTTGGATTTTATTTGCATGTTTCGGATTATCTAATCCAGTAACGCCTGTAACAGATATAATCCGTTTTCCGTCTCTATTTGTTTTCGGGATGCCTCGTATTGAGTGGAACATGGCCATTACGGTCATTTTCGTTACACTATTACTTCTAACAAATATGTTAGCAAGCATTCGTGTTGTGCAAAAGGTTGTTTCTAAATATGAAGAGAATACGGCACCAGATCGTTTCAAACAAGCCGGCATTATAACGGGAATAAATCAATTGCTAGGAGGTCTTTTTTCAGCGATTGGACCTGTCGCTATTTCTGGATCAGCAGGCTTTATTGCAACGACTAATATTTATAAACGACTCCCATTTATGTTAGGATCAAGCTTTATTATTCTCGTTAGTATATTTCCAAAGATTACTTCATTCTTTGCGGCGATACCTGTCGCAGTTGGATATGCTGCCATTTATCCTGTATTTGCAAGCATGATTGGTCTTGCCTTCCGCGAATACGAAACGGTGCAGAATAAAGAACGATTATTTAAAGTAGCGGGGCTTTCAATCTTTACAGGCGTCGGCGTTATGTTCGTTCCAGCAGGGACATTTTCTACACTCCCACCATTTCTAGCATCATTTTTAAGTAACGGTCTCGTTCTTGGATCTGTAATGGCAATTTTGCTCGAAATACTATTTTCTCGTTCAACAGAAAAACAACGATCGTAAATTGGAAAACTTCCATTATTGCACTCTACCTATAGAGTTGTTACGATAATAATAAATTAAAAGCTAATCAGGAGTTAACGGTATAAATTATCATGGGCAACACGCTCATGGTAATTTATACTAACAATAGAGGACTTCTCCTAACTTCACATAAAGTGAAACTTTAATCAGTATGGGTTTTGTTCATCCCCACTGATTATCAGCCCTCATCAATCGGACTTTTACGGGCTGTTAATGCAGGATAAAGAGGTTCGATGTCTTACTATATATTACCCAACATCTTCATAAAACTTTATTTCTATTTCAACAAAGAGAGGAATTTTCAATATGACTTATAAAATGATTGTTTTAGATTTAGATGATACTTTATTACGTGATGACCATACTATTTCACCTCGCACGAAAGAGGCTCTAATGACCGCACAAGAGCAAGGTGTAAAAGTTGTACTTGCTTCTGGGCGTCCAACGTTTGGTATGCGCAATGTAGCGAAAGAACTTCGTTTAGAAGAATACGGCAGTTTCATTCTATCTTTTAATGGTGCAAAAATTATTAACTGTAAAACAAACGAAGAAATCTTTAGTAGTACGCTATCTCCTGAAATCGTTCACAACCTATTTGAAATTAGTAAAGCTGAAGATGTATGGATTCATACTTATATGGGCGATGATATCGTAACGGAAGAAAATAATCCTTATACTGAAATTGAGGGCGATATTACTGGTATGCCAATTGTTGTAGTAGATGACTTTAAAGCTGCTGTTAAAGAGCCTGTAGTAAAAGTATTAATGAATAAGGAAGCTGAACGTCTTGTTGAAGTTGAAAAGAAACTACAAAAACAACTAGAAGGCCAATTAAGCGTGATGCGTTCTAAACCATTCTTCTTAGAATTTACTGAAGCCGGTGTTACAAAAGGAACGAGCTTAAACAAACTGATCCAAAAGCTTGGCATTAAGCGTGAAGAAGTTATCGCAATGGGCGATAGCTATAACGACCAAGCAATGATTGAATTTGCTGGTCTTGGCGTTGCAATGGGTAATGCACCTGATGATATTAAAGAAATTGCAAACTACGTAACAGATACAAATATGAACGATGGCGTTGCAAAAGTTGTAGAGAAGTTCGTACTAAAACGAGAAGCGCTTGTTTAATATTTTCACCCATAAAACCTATTTGAAGTCAAATACTTCAAATAGGTTTTTCTTTAAATTCTCATGCTTTTGTGACTATATTTTGAACTTTGCACTATTCTCGTAGTGTAAACTTTCTTTTTGTATATAATGAAACAAAATAGACTATTTTATTTTGAAAAAGAATACAAATTTACTATATACAAGCATACGTTAAAGGAGGTTGCTTTATGTTATCTACACCAATCGGACGATTAAGAGCAATTGGACTAGTTGAGGGTATTTCTTTCCTATTACTATTATTTGTAGCAATGCCATTAAAATATTTCGCAGGATTTGCAACAGCTGTTAAAATTACAGGCATGGCTCATGGTGTTCTATTTATTCTATTCATCTTTGCAGTAATTCAAGTAACAATCGCACACCGTAAATCAATTTTATGGGCACTTGGAGCATTCGTTTCATCAGTTATCCCATTTGGTACTTTTGTGCTAGATGCTAAATTAAAGAACGAACAACAATAATAAAAAGGTAGTTAACGACTGTTAACTACCTTTTTTATTTACAGATTTGGAATTTCCCAATCAATTTCTCTTTCACCCATATTAGCTAAAATCGTATTCACTTTAGAATATGGTTTACTCCCAAAGAAACCACGTCTTGCTGATAGTGGACTCGGATGTACAGATTCGATAATATAGTGCCTCGTATTCGTAATTAACTTTTTCTTCGCCTGTGCATGACGTCCCCACAATATGAAAACAACTGGCTTTTCACGTTCATTTAATAGCTTAATTACCCGATCCGTGAAGTGCTCCCATCCTTTTCCTTTATGAGAATTTGCTTCACCTTGTCGAACTGTTAGTACAGTATTTAATAATAAAACTCCTTGCTCTGCCCACTTTACTAAATAACCGTTATTCGGGATTTCATAACCATATTCATCTCGAAGTTCTTTATACATATTTAGCAATGACGGTGGCGTTTTAATACCTGGTTGTACTGAAAAGCTTAAACCATGTGCTTGATCCGGTCCGTGATATGGGTCTTGTCCTAAAATAACGACCTTTGTATTTTCATAACTTGTATATTCTAGAGCGTTAAAAATATCTTCTACTTTCGGATAAACTACATGTGTGCTGTACTCTTCTCTCAAAAAATTAGCTAAAGTAAGATAGTATTCTTTCTCGAATTCCGGTGCCAATAATGGCCCCCAATCATTTTTTAAAACATTTTTCATACTTTCACTTCCCGTCCAATTAATTCACCATATCCTGCTTTGTAAATACTACAAACGAAATAATTAGGGACACAACGGCCCATACAGTTAAATTCATCAAAGAAAATCCCATCGATAAACCTTGTAATGCAGGTAATTTTCCTGATAAATAATCCGTTAATGATAAATTCACACTAAAAATATATTTTGCGCCTTCCCAAGATGTTGCAAACGAACTTAAAATACCGCCTGCAATTAATGCAGCTAGCATAACGCCCATACCAGCTGGTGTATTACGAATTAAAACAGAGACCATAAATGATATAGTTCCAACAACGATAGCAACAAACCAGGCTAGTCCATACGCCATTAAGATATATTGCCACTGCGGAATAAGGTGCACAAAGTTCGTATTTAACGTCTCCTTATCAATGACGAATCCTGTTAAAACAGGTAAATTCCATCCCGAGTACCCAAATACAAGCCCTGATAGTATGTAAGCAAACAAACCTACAAGAAACAGTATGAGCGAAATGAAAAATAACATCGTCACGTATTTACTAAGGAGTATTTTCCAGCGCCGAATCGGCCGCGTAAGTAACATCTTCATCGTCCCATCACTTCGTTCTCCTGAAACGATATCAATGGCGACAATCATTACGAGAAGCGGAATAAATAACGTAATTCCTTGTTCAATAAATGCCCTGACAAAAGTCGGTGCACCCGGTGCCATCGGGTTAATATCATGATCTAAATAATATTGTTGTTGCTCAACTCTTACCTTTAACCAATCACGCCATTCTTCTGGCAACCTAGAATTGTTCAATCGATTTTGAGAATCAACAATTTGCTGTTGTAATGAAACCTTCCAATCAGTTGTACCGAGTCTTTTTTGTGTCGTTTCTATTTCACGATACTGCGCGTACACAAAAAGTGGGATCAAGATTGCTAAAATAAGCATAACAACAAAAATACGTTTCTTGCGGTAAATCTTTTCTGATTCATTTAAAACTAGATTCGCAAATTCACGCATGCTGCTCACCCCTTGTGAGTTCAATAAATAAATCTTCTAGCGTAAATACAAGTTCCTTAACGCTATGTACGTCTATCCCGTTTTCTACAAAACGTTTATTCCAATTGCTTATAGATGCGATATTCATGCGGCATAGTAATCGATCACCTTCTATACTCACTTCTCTTACTTCCTCAGCATCTTCTAGCATATCTTTTGCCTTAAGAATTGGTGTAACAATCCATTCTACGCGATCACTTGCTGTTTGAATTAACTCTTCAACCTTGGCAACTGTTATCATCTTTCCTTTATGAATAATAGCAACGCGATCACATATCATTTGCACTTCACTTAACAAATGACTTGAAATAAACACACTCATATTTTCTTCTTTCACAAGCTTATGTATAAATTCCCTAAGTTCTCTAATCCCAGCTGGGTCTAAACCGTTTGTAGGCTCATCTAATATGAGCAATTTGGGATTTCCAAGAAGCGCTTGCGCAATACCAAGACGCTGTTTCATACCGAGTGAGTATGTTTTTACCTTATCGTGAATTCTTTCATCCAAATGAACCATTTGAGCAATTTCAATAATACGTTCATCTGATATACCACCTAACATACGGGCAAATTGTTTTAAATTTTCCCATCCCGTTAAATAGGTATACAGTTCTGGGTTTTCAACGATACTCCCAATTTGACGCATCGCTTCTCTGAAATTTTCCTTAATAGAATAACCGCCGATAGAAATCGTGCCTTCTGTTTCTTTAATCAATCCAACTAACATTCGAATGGTAGTCGTTTTTCCAGCACCATTCGGCCCTAGGAAGCCAAACACTTCTCCTTGTTTTACATCAAAGGAAATATTCTCTACAATCGTCTTCTTTCCAATTACCTTCTTCACGTCTCGTACGGAAAGTATCGTCGTCATTTTACCCCTCCTTGTTCTAGTTTTAATTTACTCGCAACATTTTGAACTAATCGGTCCGCCATATATGTATATCCTATTTCATTCGGATGGAAATGATCGGAGTATAATAAATCTTTCCCACGGTTTTGGAATAAATCAAATGTCGGTGTAATATACACATTTTTATTATTTATTGCCAATTTTTCTAAAGATGCATTCCAGTCTACAACAATGTTTGAAGACCCTTTTAAATCTTCTACATCTTCAAAAGGATTATATAAACCTAGCCAAAAAATTGGGCTATCTGTATTTAACTTACGAACTTCTTCTATAATTTTCTTCGCTTCATTCTGGAATGTTTCTGTATCAGGACGGTATGTTTCTAAATCTATCTTTCCAAGCGAGTCCCAACCTGGGAATAAATCATTTCCTCCAATCGTTAAAACGATTACATCTGCTTGCTTAATTGAATATTGAGCGCCACTACTCTCAATTTGTTTTAATAAGTCAGGCATTTTCGCACCACTAACTGCTAAGTTAGTTAAAGCAACCTTTTGCTTATAATCTTTTTGTAAATCTTCTTTCATCCGTCCAACATAACCAATTCCTTCTTTATCACCAACACCGCGTGTTAATGAATCACCTAAAGTAACGATTTGTAATGTTCCCGTTTTCTTTTTCTCTTTTGCCACTACATCGGTCTTTTTAATTAAATTTGAAGCTTTCGGATTTAATACATCATTTACACCTGAAACAAAGCCATATGCAAATAAACAGAAAGATGCAATTGTAATGAGTAGAATTACTTTTACTACTTTTGATCTCATATCAAAACCCCTTTTAGCCCTCATAGATTGTCCATAATTATACCAAACGCAATTTTGAAAAGCGATTTTCAAACCTTATCTATTATGTTGTTTCCCTATGTACTAATTCTGGCAATAACTCTACGTGCTTTACATCGATTTGCTCATCATTAATCTTTTCATATAATAATTCAAATGCCGTTGCGCCAACATTTTTACTACAATACGAAATCGTCGTAATGCCTAAAATATCTGCCACATCTTGATCATCACAACCGATAATCGTAATATCTTCCGGAATACGAATGCCTTGTTTTTTCGCTTCCGTTACCATCCCCGCGGCAATATGGTTGCAAGATACAAGAAACGCTGTTGGTTTTACTGACATACGTGTCCATTCCCTAATCACATTACGCCCATCTTCCACTGTAAAACAGCCTTTAAACTTCCAAGCCTCTATCGGTGTTACAGCAATTTGTTGAAGGGAATCTTCATATGCTTGTTTTCTTCTCTGACTATTAATGCTATTACTTCTTCCAATGCAATACCCAATACTTGTATGACCCGCATCTATTAAGCTTTTCATTCCACGTGAAAACACTTTATAGTAATCAATATGCACACTCGAAATGAAATTCGAGTCGATTTCTTCGCACATAACAATAGGGCCGAATTTCGTATATTCTTCAAGCTTTTCCTCACTATTTGCCCGCGAACATATAATAACCCCATCAAGTTTTTTCATTTTTAACATATTCAAAATTTCTAATTCCTTTTCCTCACTATAATTCGTCTGACAAAGCATCATATTATAATTATTCTTTGCTGTTTCCTTTGATATTCCCTCGATAATAGCGCTATAATATTGATCATTTACGTGCGGTAATAAAACGCCAATTACATTCGTTTTTCCTTTCACCAAATGAATTGCATTCACATTTTGCGTATAATTTAATTCCTCTATAATTGCTAAAATTTCTTTTCGTTTCTGTTCATTCACATATGGATGATTATTTAGTACACGTGAAACAGTTGAAACAGATACCCCAGCAAGCTCAGCAATCTTCCTTATATTCGTCATCTCATTTTCCCCTTCCCTGCAAAAATTCTCCCTTGACCTGGTAAGCTTTCCACAATATATCCTTTCCTAGCAAATACTTTTTGAAAGGATATACAACTATGCTTCGACTCAAATTAGAATATATATTTTTCATTGGCGGTCTACTCATTCTCGCCATCGGCATTAATATGATGACGACAATTACTTCCTTTGGACTTAGCCCTTATGATTCCTTCTTTATTGCACTATATCAAAATTTCGGGATAAGTATCGGTTTTTGGATTTTCATGATTAACTTTGCTTTTACCCTTATCGTACTCTTTTGGAATAAAAAACAAATTACGATCGGTACAATTGTAACAATGGTTCTTATTTCTCTTTTTGTTGATTGGATCGGTTCCCTTACAACTATTATGGACGCTATCCGTTCTCTTCCAAAATATATAACACTTATTTGCGGAAATCTATTCGTTGGAGCTGGAATTGGTCTTTACGTCTCTACAAACCTTTGTGCAGCACCTCAAGAAGCTTTCGTTTTAACAGTTGCTGAGAAAAAGAAATGGACATTTAGAAGGACAGAAATTTCGTTAGCATTCTTATTTTTAACATTAAGCTTCTTATTAGATGGACCTATCTATTTTGGAACAATCATTTTATCCTTTACAACAGGCTGGATTATCCAAGCATTTATTCAAGTTGGTACGAAGATTTTAAATAGAAAAGAGCCTATTAAGCAAGCTGCTTAATAGGCCCTTTTTGTTTTATGATACGAGATGCTACTTCGCATCCCCTTCAATTCGATAATTTGCTTTCAAACAATCTATTTCTTCATACGATTGCAATGTATGTAGAATATAATCATAATCAGCAAGAGACGCACGATGCGTTACAATGACAATTTCAGCCTTTCCTTTCTCTTCAAGTGGCATTTGAATAATCTTTTCAAAGCTAACGCCACGCTCAGAGAATAACGAAGTAATTTTTGCAAATACACCAATTTCATCTTTCACATGAAGTCTTAAAAATTTCTTCACAACAATTTCGTCTGGCTCTTTTAATACTTTTTGATATTGCGGGACTACAGCACTATTTCCTGTTACCCCTAATCTAATATTTTGCATTACAGCTACTAAATCGGAAACAACAGCTGTTGCTGTCGGTAAACTTCCTGCACCTGGTCCATAAAACATCGTTTCTCCGACCGCTTCCCCATACACATATACAGCGTTATATTCGTTTTGTACGGCCGCAAGAGGATGTGTATTTGGAAGTAGTGTCGGTTCAACTGTAACCTCTAATTTTTCACCATCTCGCTTCGCAAGACCAATTAATTTAATCGTGTATCCTAAACTCTTACTGTATTCAATATCTTCTTCTGTAATAGAAGTAATTCCTTTTACCTTCACATCTCCAAGCTCTACATTTGTAGAGAAACCAAGGGTAGCCAAAATCGTCATTTTTCTTGCTGCATCTAAACCTTCTACATCTGATGTTGGATCTGCTTCTGCAAATCCAAGTTGCTGAGCTTCTTTTAACACGTCGTTATATGCTCTCCCTTCATCTGACATTTTCGTCAAAATAAAATTTGTCGTTCCATTTACAATTCCCATTACTTTCGTAATAAGATCTGAAGAAAGTCCCTCTACGATACTTCGTAGAATCGGAATCCCTCCGGCTACACTTGCTTCATAAAACAAATCTGCTTTATTATCTTTTGCTACCGCTAAGAGTTCCGCTCCATGTAACGCCATTAAATCTTTATTGGCAGTCACAACATGCTTCCCGCTTTGTAAAGCTTGTAAAATATATGATTTTGCGTCATCAATGCCACCCATCACTTCGATGACAACATCAATACTTGGATTATCTAAAATTTCATTTGCATTTTGCGTTAATAGAGTAGAAGGTACCTCTACTTCTCTCTCTTTTTCAATATTTTGTACTAGTACTTTCGTTACTTTTACAGGACAACCTACTTGGTGTATGAGTCGCTCTTGATGATCTGTAATGATACGAACTACACCGCTACCAACTGTCCCAAGACCTAATAAACCAACTTGAATTTCTTTCATAATACTGTCCACCCCTTAAAAATTGTGTTTAGATGAAATTATATGAGTAAAAAATCTGAAAAACAATGTTTTTAGAACATTCGGAAAAATATAAGTTAACCATTGCAAAGAAAACGTTGCCACGTGTTACACAATCTTTTTTTATAATACATAAGGGGTTTCTTGATACACGTAATAATTTAGCCAATTAGAGAATAATAGATTTCCATGGCTTCTCCACCTTACAAGCGGTTTTTCATTTGGATTATCATACTTAAAATAATTTTTCGGCACATCAATATTTAACCCTTTTTCACGATCTCGTTCATATTCTTGCTTTAACGTATCACAACTATATTCACTGTGACCGAGCGCAAACACTTGTCTTCCTTCTTGCCCAATAACAAGATGAACACCCGCTTCCTCAGAGTTTGCTAATAACGTTAACTCTTTCACTTCTCTAATGTCACTCTCTCGTACTTCCGTATGACGAGAATGCGGGGCAAAAAATAACTCATCAAACCCTTGTAACAGTTTCACATGTTGCTCACGCACTTCATGTTCAAATACACCAAACATTTTTTCCTTAAGAGGATACTTTGGAACGCCATAATGATGATACAAACCAGCCTGTGCTCCCCAGCAAATATGAAGCGTAGATGTTACGTTCTTTTTTGAATACTCCATAATACGTTTAAGCTCTTCCCAATAATCTACCTCTTCAAAGGAAAGGGTTTCAACTGGCGCTCCTGTAATAATCAGTCCATCAAATTTCTCATTCTCAATATCACGGAATGTCTTATAAAAACTCGTTAAATGTTCCTGTGCTACATTACGGGATAAATGTGATTCCATATGAAGTAAATGAACATCTAATTGTAACGGTGTATTGCCAATTAAACGAAGTAATTGCGCTTCTGTTTCTTGCTTTGTAGGCATTAAATTTAATATAGCAATTTTCAAAGCCCGTATATCTTGTGTCTCTGCTCGCTCCTTCGTCATTACAAAAATATTTTCCTCCTGCAACACTTTGCGAGCTGGTAAATCTTTATCAATTATGATTGGCATGTTGTTTGCCTCCGACTAACGCTGCTTCTAAATCGGCAATAATATCAGAAACATCTTCTATACCAACCGATAAACGAATTAAATCTGATGTAACACCAGCTAGACGTTGATCTTCAGCACTTAATTGTCTATGCGTTGTACTAGCGGGATGTATAACGCAAGTTCGCGCATCAGCTACATGCGTTACGAGAGTTGCTAGTTTTACATTTGCGATAAATTCTTTCGCTGCTTCTAATCCTCCCTTAATGCCGAATGTTAAAACCCCACTAGCACCTTTCTTCAAATACTTTTGTGCTAACGAATAATTTTCATTACTATCTAATCCCGGATAATTCACCCATTCAATACGATCGTGGTTAGCAAGCCACTTAGCAACTGCAAGAGCATTTTCACTATGACGCTCCATTCGTAAATGCAGTGTTTCTAAACCGATATTGCTAATATACGCATTAAATGGGCTCATACAGTTTCCGTAGTCTCTTAATAATTGAACACGTGCCTTCACAATATAAGCTGCTGCACCAAAATTTTGAACGTAACTTACGCCGTGATAACTTGGATCCGGTTCAACTAGTTCAGGATATTTCCCTTTTGTCCAATCGAAGTTCCCTCCGTCAATGACAATGCCACCTAACGAACTCGCATGACCATCAATATATTTCGTCGTAGAATGAACGATAATATTTGCTCCATGTTCAAATGCTTGGCATAAATAAGGAGTTGCTAATGTATTATCCACGATAAAAGGCACTTCCAACTCTTTCGCTGCATCTGAAAGTTCTTTGAAATTTAAAACGTTCATCGCTGGATTTCCTAGCGATTCTGCATAAACGAGTTTCGTCTTATCATTAGCAAGGGCCACAATTTCATCAGCAGTTAAATTCGGATTAAAGAATGTAACATCAATACCAAGCTTACGCAAACTCACTCCAAATAAATTAAACGTCCCGCCATAAACTGTGGAAGAACAAAGCAAGTGGTCTCCGCTACTACAAATATTTAAAACAGCAAGCATAATAGCAGCCTGCCCAGAAGCCGTTGCAACAGCTCCTACACCACCCTCTAAATCCGCTAGCTTTTGCTCAAATGCAGCTAAAGTAGGATTTCCAATACGCGTATATATATACCCTTCCGCCTCTAAGTTAAATAAGGCTGCTAAATCATCCGAAGTATCGTATTTATACGTTGTACTTTGATAAAGTGGTAAAACCCGCGGTTCACCATTCTTTGGCGTATAGCCACCTTGCACACAAATTGTTCCTTTTCCCCATGATTCTCCCATCTCTCATTCTCCTTTCTTTTTATACAAAATAAAAAACTGCTCCTTTCCTGAAAACAAGAAAGGAGCAGTTTGAAAACACGCTCTAAAGGCTCTTTCTTATCTTTCAGGATATTACCTGCAGGATTTGGCACAATTCCGTTATACGGCTGTTGCCAAGGTTTCATCGGGCCTGTCCCTCCACCTTTTCTTGATAAGACTATGCAATTACCGTTGATTTTATAGCAATAATTTCCTAATGTCAATCTGTTTTTCTGAATGTTCTAAATTAACTACAAAGAATTTGATGTACATAATAAAAGAAATATATTCTATATCCATTTGAAAAAGACCTTTTAAAACCTCCGCTTAATTTACTATTACCAATGCTTGGTGCAGCTGCTATCGGAAATGTATTTCCACTTCCAAAACATAACGAAACTACAAATTTAAAAAATAGGCAGTAGGGACAAAAGTTCCACTGCCCATTCTCATTACAAACGTTGCTTCAATAATGCATATAACTCTTCAAAATTTTGCACTTCATATGTTGGTACAATCTCACTATGATTTGATTTTTTCTCTGGATTAAACCAACAAGTATCAATTCCTGCTACATATCCACCTTTTATATCAGCGCTTAACGAATCCCCAATAATGAGCCCTTCTTCAGGAGAAAAATTGGGAATTCGCTCAAAAACATAATCAAAATACTCCTTCATTGGCTTTTGATAACCTGTATCTTCAGAAACAAAAATATCTTTAAACATTGAATGTAATCCTGCATTACGCAAACGTTTATCTTGCGTCTTAGAAACACCGTTTGTCACTATATATAAATCATACTCCCCTTGAATTTGATTTATAAATTCAAATGCACCTTGTATGAGTTGATTCCCTTCCTCTAAGTAGTTACGATAATTATTTTCGAATAATATCCCATCTACTTCTTCCCCGTATTCTTTAAACAAAATCGAAAATCGTGTATTTACGACTTCATCACGATTTATTTCACCTTCTTCAAAAGCAGTCCAAAGACCTTTATTAACTTTTTTATACCGCGCTTCAACTTCTCTACTTAGAGGAATCCCTTTCTCTTCAAACAGCATACGTAACGCCTCTTTCTCCGCCTTTTGAAAGTCTAACAATGTATCATCTACATCAAATAATAGTGTTTTGTATTTTTTCATAAACCCCTCACACTCTCTTTTCTACAAAAACAAATTTAAGTAAATCGTATCATTCTTTCTTGTAAAAATAATAGGAGATATCTCATACTAAGTATGAGGTGAAAATATGAAAGTCAGCAAAAATAGCGAAGAAATCTCTCATTACATACAAACTTACAATTTCCATACTCTCTTTTCTTTTGACATCTTACCGTATGCTGAACTACATTCCTTTCAGAAGAGAGAAAAGATATGTAATGAAGGGGTTCATGTTCCTTATCTTTATTACTTAATTTCCGGGAAAGCAAAAATATATATGAGTCACAAAAACGGAAAGATCTCCTTAATTAACTTTATTCAAGCACCTTCGTTCATTGGAGAATTAGGATTAATTGGCGTGGAATCCGTCACGAAAACGGTGGAAGTAATCGAAGATTGTATATGCTTAGCGCTTCCTCTTAAAGATTGTCAGCATCTTTTGTTACAAGATGCTATCTTTCTACAGAAACTATGCAAATTTATCGGTAAAAAAACAATTACCCGAACAGAAAGTTACGCTAAAAATAATAGTTACCCATTCGAAAACCGTTTAGCAGCGTTTATTCTATTAACAGAACAAAATAACAGTTATACAGAAAAACATACCGAGGTCTCGGAATATTTAAATGTCAGCTACCGCCATCTTTTATATGTATTAAACCAGTTTTGCCAACAACATTATTTAAAAAAAGACGGAAGAACCTATTACATACAAGATCGAATGCAATTGGAAAAACTAGCTGACGAACTGAAAATATAAAAAAGTAGCATTAACGCTAATCTGTTAATGCTACTTTGTTCGAGTGACGATTCTGTTTTCAATTAAAATTTGCTTGCTACTTTAGCTGCTTCTTCAAGACCCGCTGCAATGATTTCTTCTGCTTTATCTGGGAATTGATTATGTCCTTCAATAACTACTGTTTCCATGTTTGTTGCACCGAAGAAGCCCATCATGCTTGCTACATATTTAACAGCCATTTCTACTTCGGCTGCTGGGCCTTCAGAATATACGCCGCCGCGCGCGTTTAATAATGCAATCTTCTTATCTCCAATTAGACCAACTGGGCCTTCTGGCGTATATTTAAACGTTTTACCAGCTCGGTTTAAATAATCAATATATGTGTGCAATACTGCTGGAATCGTTAAGTTCCATAATGGGAAACCGAAAACGACTTTATCAGCTTCTAAAAATTGATTTAAATACTTATCAGCAACCGCTACTGCTTTTGCTTCCTCTTCCGTTAAATCAAATCCTTTACCTGCTTTGAATGTACCATTAATCATATCTACGCCTACATATGGTAATTCTTCTTTATATAAATCAAGTTCTACTACTGTATCATTTGGATGTGCTTCTTTATAGTTTGCTAAAAATGCCTCGTATAATTTCACACTAACTGCTTGTTCCGCTGGGCGGTTGTTTGCTTTTACAAATAAAACTGTTGTCATTGCCTTTTCCTCCTACTACTCACTCGTATGTTGTTATATGCTTTCAAAAAAGGTATCCCTTGTAATTGTTGTTTTGTTGCTTACAAACATATTTTATCTTTATATCAAGACAATTTCTTCCTCACATAGACGTATTTTTCCATAAAAAAAGTCCACCTTCTAAAGGCGAACTAGGTCTTACGACTTTTGTCTTATACGACTCCATTTTTCACTGCATATAACGCCGCTTGCGTACGATCAGATAAATTCAACTTACTCAAAATACTACTGACATGAGCTTTTACCGTTTTTTCTGTAATAACTAAAACAGAAGCGATTTCTTTATTACTCATCCCCTTCGCTAAGAGTTGCAACACTTCATTTTCTCTTGCTGTTAGCACATCTACTTGAATAGAAGGTTCCTCTTCTTTTTCTTCCACAGGTAACGTTTGAGAGAGAAGGGCATTGGCTATATCGGGATGTAATTGAATATTACCTTTATATGCGCTTCGAATCGCTTCAACAAGCTGATCCGGTTCTACATCTTTTAAAATATAGCCACTTGCTCCCGCCCTTAATGCTGGTAAAACATGCGCCTGATCAGAAAAACTAGTTAATACAATTACTTTCACATTTGGATATTCTTTTTTTATACACGCTGTCGCCTCAACACCATCCATTTCAGGCATGTATAGATCCATTAGTACAACATCAGGATTTGTCTCCCCTACTTTCACTAATGCCTCTTTCCCATTACTTGCTTCTCCAACTAACTCTAAATCTTCCTGCGTACTTAAGAAAAATGCCAATCCTTTTAAAACAACTGTATGATCATCGACTAACAATACTTTTATATTCACGAACTTCCCTCATTTTCACATCATAATGGTACGCTTATTTTTACACTTGTTCTTTTCTTACCACTTATAATTTTAATTGTTCCACCGACTAATTCCACTCTTTCTCGCATCGTAGTCATGCCAAGTGATTTCTTCTCTTTTATATCCTTTTCTACAAAGCCGTTTCCTTGATCGACTATTTCCAATGATACATTCTTCTCCGTCACTTTGAAATAAATCGTCGCTTCTCTAACATTCGCATGTTTGCTTACGTTATTTAAAGCTTCTTGTCCAATTCTCCATAGCGCTTCCTCTACTACGCGTGGCAAATCACGGACACCTGTAACTTGTTCCCTAATTTTCAGTCCCAAGTTTTCACCGTACTGCTTTAAAGCTGGTAGTAATCCTTTCTCTAAACCAGCTGGACGTAATTGCCAAATTAACGTCTTCATTTCCTTTAAAGCTCCTTGCGCTAATTCACGCATCTCATGCAAAGATTGGTCTACCTTTTCATTTTGATCTTTTAAAACCGCCTCAGCACCTTTTGTCATAAAGGTTAATGAAAATAATTTTTGTGAAACTGAATCATGTAAATCCCTTGCTAATCGGTTTCTTTCTTCCATTCGTACAAGTTCACGTCGTTGCTCATTTAATCTTATATTTTCTATTACAAAGGAAATATGATTTGTTATTGCTTGAAGTACATCTATCGTATTCACATCAAATTCACCATTATTTGAACTAACACATAAAACACCAAATATATGACTTTGAATCTGTATTGGTGTAGCAATAATCGTTCTATTAAAGGCTACCTTATGATGGGTTTGATGATTTAATAAAATAGGTTCACTTTTTTCTAACGCTTCTTTCGCTGCTTCTTTTATATCCTCTTGTAATTCTTCCTGGCAATAAGATGCCCGCAAGGATAATTCTTTTTCTTCCCTAATAAAGAATGCGATTTGATTCCACTGAAACACTTCACCTAATTGATTTACAACTTTTTCAGGTAATAGATTAATTTGATGAATCGTTCTTAAAACTTGAATGAACCGTTCTAACTTTACATAATAATGCGCTCTTCGCTTCTCATTTTCATATAACTTCGCTCGTTTTAAAGCCGTTCCAATTTGAAAAGCAACTGATTGGAGCAACACTAGCTCTTCTTCTGAAAAATGTGTTTTACCTGGGCTCGCCACATTTAACAAACCAAATTTTTCTCCTCCAGCCTTTAAAGGAACGGTAGCATGATGAAGAATCCCTTCCGTATCTCCCCAATTATATTCAATTGCGTTATTAATTCTTTTACATTCAATAATATTAACAGCCCGCTCTAATTTTCCATCCACAAAGCCTCGTAAACACCAACATTCCCCTTCACACATCGGGCGTTTGTTTTCATATGTAAGTGCCTCTGGTAACTGGTAATCAATTAATTTCGTATATCTCCCATTTTCATCCGCCAGAAAAATCCATCCTGTCGTTAAACCCGTTACACTAAGTAATTTTTCTAGTACTGCTTGCAATACATGATATGTATCATTTGATGTATTTAGTGTTTCTGCAATTTCTTTTAATATAACTAATTCATTTGTACGATTCTCTTGAAACATAATTCGTCTCCTACATACAAGATTTTACATAGCCTCTAACATAAATCATCTACTTTTCACTTTGTACTTATTCGTAACATTGATATAATGGTGAAAACATAGTTTTCATTATATCACCTGAGGGGGCTTTCATAATGACATTAAATAAAGCACTTACTATCGCTGGTTCTGACACAAGTGGCGGTGCTGGTATACAAGCAGATTTAAAAACATTCCAAGAACTTGGTGTATATGGAATGACATCTCTTACGACAATCGTAACGATGGATCCACATAACGGTTGGGCACATAACGTATTCCCAATCCCAGCTTCTACATTAAAACCACAATTAGAAACGACAATTGAAGGTGTTGGAGTAGATGCTTTAAAAACAGGTATGCTCGGATCAGTAGAAATTATTGAAATGGTTGCAGAAACTATCGAAAAACATAATTTCAAAAATGTAGTAGTGGACCCTGTTATGGTATGTAAAGGTGCTGATGAAGCATTACATCCTGAAACGAATGATTGCTTACGTGACGTTCTAGTTCCAAAAGCATTAGTCGTAACACCAAACTTATTTGAAGCTTACCAATTAAGTGGCGTAAAAATTAATTCTCTTGAAGACATGAAAGAAGCAGCGAAAAAAATCCACGCTTTAGGTGCGAAATACGTCCTAATTAAAGGCGGTAGCAAGCTTGGTACAGAAACTGCTATCGACGTCCTATATGACGGAGAAACATTCGATCTTCTAGAATCAGAAAAGATTGATACGACAAATACACATGGCGCAGGTTGTACATATTCTGCGGCAATTACAGCAGAACTTGCAAAAGGAAAACCTGTAAAAGAAGCAGTAAAAACTGCTAAAGAATTTATCACAGCTGCTATCCGTTATTCATTCAAGATTAACGAATACGTAGGTCCAACACATCACGGTGCATATCGTAAATTCGTTGTATCAAAAGAACTTGTCTAACCTGTAAATGAAAACACCCACAGAGTGAATATATTTCCCCTCTGTGGGTGTTTTTTATAAGCTCTTCGGGTCATCTTACCTTTAAGAGGCAGAACTAACCTGATTTCTACCATTTCTTTTGGAATAATATAATGCATCATCAGCTGCTTGAATAAATTGCTCTGGAGATTCTTCATACACTGAAATGCCTACTGAAACTGTAATATTTATTTTTGTTCCATTTAACAACTGAAATGAATGGTTTTCAACAGCTGTACGAACTTGTTCTCCCGTACGCATTCCATAAGCTATTCCCTTTTTTGGTATCAAAAGAGCGAACTCCTCTCCACCTTTTCGAAAGGCCAAATTTGGGAACGGTGAAACTTCTCTTAAAATATAACCTATTTGTTTTAATACTTCATCTCCTGCAGGATGCCCATACGTATCATTTACATACTTAAAATGATCAATATCTATAAGTAGTAAACAAAGTGAATCATTTGTCATACGCTTATTACCAATATGACGATTCATCTCTAAATCAAATTGTCTTACGTTTCCTAAACCTGTCAATGCATCTATCGTTGCATATTGCTTCATCGTTTGAAATAACTCATTGGATTGCAATACATAATTTGCACTTATAAATGTGATATATGCTGCAACACTACTACAAACTAAATATAGTGCTACTATAGACATATCCTCAAATAAAATAGAAAGCGGCACTGCTAAAATAAATAAACTGTATACATTAAACCAGACCCACTTTGTAAATATAGAGGCTTTCATCCGCCAAATGAAAGTAATCCCAACACCTATCAATATAATCGTATAACAAGCCAATTCAGAGGCTAAAGAATACTCAGTTAAAAATAATCGGGTAATCAAAATAATCGTAACTGTTATACTACTAGCTATCGGACCTCCGATTATAATTGCCAAAATAACCGCTAAATAGCGTAGATCCAACATAATATTTTCAATATGTACACCAAAGTACATCAACAATACACTTAACATTCCAGTAATAATACCTACTACACATTTCTGCCAAAAAGAGAACTCTTCTTTTAACGGCCTATCTCTTAAAATCTGACCTCCAACAAAAATAAAGGAAAGAATAATTGTTGTATTTACAAATAAGTCCTTTAACATAAAATAATCTCCCTACTTTTCTATCTATCCCTTTCCTTATTTTATTGTATACGAAATACCTATAATTCCCAAAGCTTTTTATTTATTTTTGCTGTTCCACGTGAAACAGCAAAAATAAAAAGGGCGAAAATTCGCCCTTTTATTAACAACAACGTGATATCTTTCCGCCCTTCGCATTAAATCTAGCTTCTTGCGCTTCTGCAAAAAACTGTTTTTGACATACAACTTCTTCTTCTGGATGATGCTTTTTCATATGCTCTACATATGTTTCATAACTTGGCACCCCAACGAGCAAACTAATAAAGTGTTTTCTTTGTCCCCATACTTGTCGTAGTCTTTTAAGCATAGTTTCTCGACTCACTTTCATCTCTAGGTATATATGGTGCCTCTTTTAGCAGCATTGGCTTATTTCTTAATACTTGAATCCAAATTCTAATCGCAGAAATTAATACAGCAATTACAACGATCATAAAAATTCCGCAAAGTGCTGCATCGATATAATCGTTGAAGATGATTTGCTTCATTTGAGCGACATTTTTAGCTGGTGCTAACACTTTCCCTTCATCTAATGCTCCCTGAAACACCTTTGCATGAGATAGAAATCCTATTTTAGGGTTTTCATGAAATAGCTTTTGATAACCCGCCGTCATTGTTACAATAAGCAATCCGACAGTTGGAATAAGCGTCACCCAAACATATGCCTTTTTCCCCATTTTGAACAAAATTGTCGTTCCAAGTAATAATGCAATACCCGCTAACATTTGGTTTGCAATGCCGAAAAGTGGCCATAATGTATTAATCCCACCAAGCGGATCAACTACCCCTTGATATAAGAAATAGCCCCATCCTAATACACATAACGTTGTAGCTATTACATTTGCTAATGTAGAATCCGTTTTCCCAAATGGCTTATATACATGCCCTAAAATGTCTTGAATCATAAATCGGCCTACGCGCGTTCCAGCATCAATTGTTGTTAAAATGAATAAAGCTTCAAAGAGGATTGCAAAATGATACCAAAATGCCATCATGGCCGTTCCACCTATTACTTGCGAGAAAATATATGCCATGCCTATCGCTAACGTTGGCGCACCACCTGTACGTGATAAAATTGTTTGCTCTCCAACGTTCACAGCGAGATCTTTTAATTCATTTGGTGTAATAGCAAATCCCCATGAAGAAATAACTTGAGCTGCTTGAGAGACATCCGTACCGATAAGTGCTGCTGGGCTATTGATTGCAAAGTAAGTTCCTGGTGTTAATACACAAGCTGCAATCATCGCCATCGCGGCTACAAACGACTCCATTAACATTGCTCCGTAACCGATTGGCTGTGCGTGTCCCTCTTGCTCAATCATCTTCGGCGTCGTACCTGATGAAACGAGAGCATGGAATCCAGACACTGCACCACAAGCAATTGTAATAAATAAGAATGGGAATAAGTTTCCAGAGAACACGGGACCAGTTCCATCAATAAATTTTGAAACTGCCGGCATTTGTAAATCTGGTGCTACAATTAAAATACCGATTGCTAACCCTACAATTGTTCCAACTTTTAAAAATGTGCTTAAATAGTCACGCGGTGCTAAAAGCATCCAAACTGGTAAGGCCGATGCGATAAATCCATATACAATAAGCATAATAGCAATCGTTTCACCACTAAACGTGAACATACTTGCAAGCGTTGGATTTTCGGCTACATACTGCCCTCCAATAAGAGACAATATAAGTAGGATAATTCCGATTGCTGACCCTTCGCCAACCCGTCCAGGCCTAATGTAGCGCATGTACACTCCCATTAAAATAGCGATAGGAATCGTCGCTGCTATTGTAAACATTCCCCAAGGACTTCCGACAAGCGCCTTTACTACTACTAATGCTAATACCGCTAATAAAATAATCATAATGCCTAAAATGCCAATCATTGCAATGAGCCCTGTAACAGGACCGATTTCATCTTTAATCATTTCTCCTAAAGATTTACCATTACGTCTCATCGAAGCAAATAAAATTACAAAATCTTGTACAGCTCCAGCGACAACTACCCCAACAATAATCCATATTGTCCCTGGTAAATAACCCATTTGCGCTGCCAAAATCGGTCCTACTAACGGTCCTGCCCCGGCAATCGCTGCAAAATGATGCCCAAATAATACCCATTTATTTGTCGGAACATAGTCCTTTCCATCGTTTAATGTATGGGCTGGTGTTTGCCGATTATTATCTAAACCGAATACCTTCCTCGCTATAAATCTACTATAAAATCGATAAGCAACTGCATATACACATACCGCAGCTACTAAGAGCCACACGGCATTAATAGTTTCACCTTGCGATAAAGCTATTACACCAAAAGCACCCGCTCCTACTGCTGCAATAACTCCCCAAAGCAAAATCGACTTCAATGTTCTCACATACAATCCCCCCAATACTATTTCTTAGTGGGATTGTACTAAATTTTCTGAATATTTAACTTAAATCCTCCTTATCATGAAGGATTTTTAGTTTATCATGTTAAAAAGTTCGCATTATCTACTATAATTCAATTTTATTTCGGAGTTTTTTCACATAATTACGACTAACTGGAATCGGTTGCTCATCATATTTATCTAAATACAAATTATATGTGCCATTATAGTAAGGTTTTAACTCTTGTACATATGACATGTTAATTAAATAACTTTTATGCACACGTAAAAAATCATATACATTTAGCTTATTTTCCAGCTCCTGAAGTGTATATGTTGAAATATACTGATTATTTGTTGTATAAATTGAAACCGTTTTGTTTTCCTTATTTTTGCTTACATATACAATATCTTCAGGAAAAATATACCGAATCCCCTCTTGACCTTCTATCGGTAGTTTTCGTAAATAACTCTTTGCTTTCTCGCCTTGCTCTTTCCCCATTCTATATAAAAGGAATTGCAAATCTTCTTCGCGAAATGGGCGTAGTAAATAATAAAATGCTTGAAAACGAAATGCCGTAATCGACTCTTCTATATCTTCACCCATAAAAATAAATTTCGTATAACAATTTACTTCACGTAATAAACTTGCATATTCAAAACCTGTTCCATCTAGTAATTTAGAGTTCAAAAAAACAAAATCTGGTGTATGCTTTTTCATGATAAATAATGATTCTGTTCCTGTGTTTGCTTCAAAACATTCTACATTCCTTATATTTTCAGTGAATTTTTCAGCTAAACTTCTTCGCTCTTCTGCTTCTTCCATGATCAGTAAAATTTTCATTTCTTCAACCACCTAATTCCTTTGTCCGTATGTCCTGTTGTATACATTCGCTTTTATAAGGAACATTCCCTTTTTCTTACTATACCATTATTTATCTAAAAAAACAGAAAAAAGGAAACCTTCACGGTTCCCCTGCCTTTTTATTCCGCTATCGGTAAGGACCAATAATCAGCGTGGGAATAACCCACTCACTGATTAAAGCCTCATCTTATACTAATTCTCGTTGTTTCGTTTCTTGTCCGAGTACAATTACAGCAAGTACGCCAATTAAAATCGATCCACAGAAAATCGTAAATATTAGTGATAGTGAAGCCTGTGAAGCAACCAAATACCCTACTAATAACGGCCCAAGAATACCGCCAATACGACCAAATGCTGCAGCCATCCCTGCACCTGTACCACGAATAACTGTCGGATACTGTTCAGGTGTATAAGCATACAATGCACCCCAAGCACCTAAATTAAAGAAGGATAATAACATGCCTGCTACGATTAATACCGTTAATGACTCTGCCACTCCAAACAAGTAAGCACTGCACGCTGTACCGATTAAATACGTAACTAAAACAAATTTACGACCAAGACGTTCAATAAACCAAGCAGCTGTGAAATACCCTGGCAATTGAGCTAACGTCATAATCAGTACGTATTGGAAACTTTTTATTAAGCTAAATCCTTTTAATACCATAACACTAGGTAACCAAAGGAACATCCCATAATAGGAAAAGACAACAGAAAACCATAGAACCCATAACATAATTGTTGCCTTACGGTATTCCCCAGACCAAACTGATTTTATATTTTCAATAACGGACGGTCTTTTTTCAACCTTTTGGAATCTCGGAGAATCCGGTAAATTCCATCTTAAGTATAAAGCATATAGTGCTGGAACCGCACTCAATACCATTGCAACTTCCCAACCATATTTCGGAATAACAAAATAAGAGATAAGAGCTGCAATTAGCCATCCACCTGCCCAAAAACTTTCTAATAGCACAACTATTTTGCCACGTTCATGTGCTTCAACGCTCTCTGATACTAATGTAGAAGCAACTGGAAGTTCTCCGCCAAGCCCCATACCAATTAAAAATCGTAAAACAAGGAACATCGCAAGTGTTGTCGTTAAAGCAGTTAAACCACTACCGATAGAAAATAGTAATAATGTAATAATAAAGACTGATTTCCGTCCTATTTTATCTGATAGTATTCCAAAAACGAGCGCCCCAACTGCCATACCAATTGAATTAATGCTGCCTATCCAGCCCATTTCTTGCGTACTTAATCCCCAATCTTTTTGCAGCGCTACCATTACGAATGAAAGCATTCCAACATCCATTGCGTCAAATAACCATCCAAGCCCTGCTATACCAAGTAGCTTTCGCTTCGAAATTTCTTTCACCTTACCCACAAGAAGTCCTCCTTACACAGCTGTCTTTACACATCATTTTACATGTGTGAATTGTATAAGTAAAATACTTTCGTGTAAAAAATTCTCCTTCATCATTCCCAAAAAATAAAATACTTATCCCACTATTTGAGCGCCCAGTAAGACCCTTGCCTCAAAATTCAGCTGGAGCAATGAGTAATAGATGATAAAAACCTTACTTGATCAAAAATGGCCAAATAAAAAAGTAGCGATAGGACGCTACTTTTTCGAACGCATGACTTCTTTTAAAAATTCCGCTAATACTAACTGACGACGCCAGCGCGTTGGATTACTACACAATCTATAAAACCACTCTAAATGGATTGCTTGAATCCATTTTGGTGCGCGTTTTACTTCTCCAGCCCATACGTCTAAACTTCCGCCCACTCCAACAGCCATTTTCGTTTCTAAACGATGCTTATTCGTTTGGATAAAGTTCTCTTGTCTTGGGAAACCAAGTGCGACAAGTAATAAATCCGGCTTTGCTTCTTGAATACGAGAAACGATATTCTCTTCTTCTTCTTTTTTAAAATACCCATCTTGTATACCAACAATAGATACAGCTGGATATGTCTTCGTTAGATGATCTGCTGCAGCTTGTACAACATGCGGTTTTGCACCTAATAAGAAAACTGATACTGGTTTACTATCTTCTGATAACGATGCAAGTAAATTACACATTAAATCAAAACCTGCTACACGTTCCTTTACAGGTGTACCTAACATACTACTTGCTTTTACGACTCCAATACCATCAGGTGTAATTAAATCTGCATTTAATAATGTTTGATGGAATGCTTCATCCTTTTTTGCACACATAACAATTTCAGGATTTGCTGTTACTACCTGAAAGGTATGTGTTCGCTCCACTTCTAGTTGTTCTTTTAAATATTGGACCGTTTCATCCATTGTCATTGTAGAAAAAGGAACACCCAGAATATCAACTGTTTGTACTGCCATAGTTAACTATCCTCTCTATCATTACAAGTTTTTCGCTATTAATTGCTTATATGTTTCCTTTGTATCTTCATATAGTTTTTGAAGTGAGAAGTTCATAGTAGCATGCTCATAAATATGTTTCCCCATTGCTGCTAATTCTCCAGTTTTCCACTTATCATACGCTTCTTCTAAAGCTAATGCTAATGCCTTTCCATCACCTGTTGGCACAATCCATCCGTACGTTTCATCTACAATTAATGGTTCAATTTCTCCAGCCCTAGTCACAATTGATGGTACGCGTTGATTTGCCGCTTCTAATAAAACTAGTGGGAATCCTTCACTATGGGAGGTTAATAAATTTACATGTGACGACGCAAATAATTGTTTTACATCTTGACGATGCCCTAAAAACTCAACTTTATTATTAATCCCTTTTTCAGTAGCCAATGACTTTAGATTTTCTTCTAACGGGCCATCGCCAACTAACAATACTTTAATTTTCTCTAATTTTGTTTGTTGTAACGCATCAAATAGAACTTCATGTCCTTTCACAGGATGCAATCGTGCTACTTGGATTGCCGTAAATACATCTTCATCAATATTGAACATTTCTTTTTTATTATAACCTTCTGCTTTTTCCTTATCATATTCAATTCCATTATAAATAACATGCATCTTTTCATTAGAAATACCTAAAGCAGCTAAACTTTTCTTTAATCTATTTGTTACAACAAAAAATAAATCTATATTTTTTAAAGCTTTCAAATTTAACTTAGTAAAAATCCAACCTTTTAAGCCTTGTTTAGTAAAGTCTTCAAATGGATCACTATGAATAGTCGTTACCCATTTTGCCGTTATTCTCTTTTTCATTAAAGAAACATAGAAATTAGCCCTAGGACCATGCGTATGAACTATATCAAATTTTTCATTATTAATGAATTCACTTATATTCTTTAAAATGGATAAATCATAGCGAGATTTTTGTGAAAACACATGGACTTTTATCCCTAACTCTCTTGCTTCTTTCGCAACAATTCCATCTTCAAATACCGCTAATTCTACTTCACCAGTTGGAAACTGATCAAGAAGTGAAATAATATGTGTTTTCCCTCCCCCATCTTCTGCTCCTGCATTCATATGCAATATCCTCATATTTTTTCCTCCTTTAAATCCTCGCTACATTTCCATCTATCTTTATTTTACTGTACTAAAAAATAAAAGCTAACAAAAGTTAGCTTTTATTTTGATCATTCAATTTCTAAGTCTACAATTAGATAAGCTAACACCACTACAAAGTAAATCCCAACTCCTGGTGCTGTTAAAATATGTCCTGCAATATAAGCAATACCTAATGCTAACAATAAGCTTGCTGCAATCATTCCATATTTTATATTAAATATCTCTTTAAACCTTGTAATAAATACTAGTAGGATTCTTAAGCCGTAATAAATAAATGGAATCATTAGTAATGCAAAACCAATAATCCCAAAGTCATAAAACCAATCGTGGAAGTCCATTTCAATTAGCTTTGGATCTGGCTGCTTTTGTTCATTATATTTAAAATTACCTGCATAACCCATTCCTAATAGCTTTTGTGACATTGGCGCTTCTTTAAAGAACTGCTTATGTCTTTCTTCATATACTTGACGTCCGCTGAAAATAAGATTTTCTTGATTTTCTTTCTTTTGCTCTTTCTCAAGCTCTTTCTTAACTTCCTCTTCTATCTTCGCCTTTTCTTCTGGCTTTTCAACTTTATGATGATTTTCTTCTTTTGCTTTAAGTTCTTGCTCTTTTTTCAGCTTTTCTTTAATTTCTTTTTCCTTTTGACCTTGCTGTGCCACATTTTGCTCTGATAAATAGTTATTGTGAATACCCATATTTTGTGCTAATGGCGTTTGTTTAAACGTTCCAACTACACCAGCTAATAGGACAATAGCAATGAATGCATTAAACACAAGAGATCTTTTGTTTGGATTTTTTCTATCAAATAATAATTGTAGTACAATGATTCCGATTGCTGCCGCTAACGTAGCACCAATTGAGCCCATTCCTACTTTCGTACCGACCTGAATTAATGAGTAAATCATTAAAAGCGATGGAATCCAATATAAAACGTGTTTCCAGCTCTTTGTTTTTTGAATAGAATATAGTACCACAATAGGGAAAATAATAGCTAAGATTGAACCTAGTTCATTCCCTGCATAGAACCAACCTCGAGAACCTACCTTCATCCATTCATAACTACCAAAGTCAGTAGATGTTGAAATAGAAATAACCATAATTGCGTTAATGATTAATGTAGCATATACAATACTATTTCGAACCTTATCACTAATATTAACTTTCTTTTTCAATGATTTTAAAGCTAAAATGTATGATCCCAGCATGATATATATATATAATGCTTTCGCAACGAATTTAACTTCTTCACCAAGTACAATAGGATCCTTAACTAGTTTATTATTAATAAATCCTACCCCTAAAACTCCGGCTAATAATATAAGATAAATTAAAAACTTTCTATTTTCCTTCTCTTTTGCCTGAATTAAAATGTAAATACCACCAACAGCCATAATAAGGAATCTTACTAAAATTCCAACGGTAGCACTTGACTTTAATAAAGTGATGCTAAGAGACGTTAATAAATCTAAAACAGGCTGTAAAATAATAAAAAAGAGCAAAAAACGCTCAAATCTAACCCTAGCTTGATTTGCTAACATTCCAAGACCTCCATACAAAATCTTAACATTATCTTTTAATCATAATTTTTTATCATTCAAACACACCTAGCAATTATAACATAACTCATATTCAAATCGAGAACTATTTTTCCGGCTAAAACTAGCCAGGACAAGTATTAATCAGTAATAGAAATTACTGTCCTTTAGCTATACTCCCTATTTTTACAAAAGCTATCTAACAACCATCCCCTTATTTTTGTCAGTATATACATATTTTTTTATCATTTTATACAGATGTAAACAACATATCTAACATTGTAACATTTTACCAACTAGGTAACATCAAAAAAATGTAAAATTAATCTTTTCATATCTTTTTCAAATTACTTTATAGCTATTTTCCAAACATTTTCAAACGCTTTCTTTATGTATTTTATCCGTTTTTCTACATGTAGCGAAAAGTAATTGTTATTTCCAATACTTTAGTGTATATTTTTTCTCTGGAACATCTTTAAGAGGAAGGGATTAAGGCCATGTTATTAATCGATATATTTACGTTTCTTGGCATTATCGCCGCTGCCATTTCTGGTACATTAGTTGGTTTAAAAAAAGATTTAGATTTATTTGGTGTCCTTTGTTTAGCTGTAGCTACTGCGCTCGGCGGCGGTATTATTCGTGATATTATGATCGGTAACCTGCCTCCCGTCGCATTTGTTAAACCCATTTACTTTTTCGTAAGCGTATTATCAGCATTATTTACTTGTATGTTTTTTGAGCGTATCAATAAACTTCAAGTTGTTATTATGCTTTCTGATGCTGTTGGCTTAGGTGTTTTTACAGCTATTGGTGCAAATGCGGCAATGTCACATCATGTTGACGCCTCATTTTTAGTTGTTTCAATGGGAGTCATTACAGGTATTGGAGGCGGTATTTTGCGTGACATTTGCGCTCAAGATATCCCCTACGTATTCCGAAAAGAAATTTACGCCATCGCTTCTATTTTAGGGGCAATTAGTTTCCTAATCACATATGCAATGGGGGCACACGTATTGGCTTTCTATGTTTGTTTACTAGTAACATTCATTATTCGTGTTGTCACTGTCATATATAATGTACATTTCCCAGTTTTCTTTAAAACACATGCTAAAATTAATAAAGGTCATTAAGAGAATTCTATATGGAATTCTCTTAATTTATATACTATTCTACACACTAATATAGAGTAATTGTATATAAAAATATATAATTATATTAGAACTAAAAAATGAAAACGCTTTACAAACAGGGGGAAGAACGATGCTTGGGGTTTTTAAAAAACATAACAATAAAACAAACGTCAGTATACTTGAATTAAGTAAGAATCAACAAATCACTTTTAACGTTCCTACTAATTCTGAACTGAAAATTCAAATGGATATGCTACATATTTCAAAAGAAGATTTACAAATCGTAAAGGTACTACAGCCTTTTATTTATGAAGAAATTGATTGGATTACTGAAAAATTCTATTCCAATATTACAAAACAGCCTAATTTAATTACGATTATCGAACGTTATAGCTCTATTCCAAAACTAAAGCAAACTTTAAAAACACATATAAAAGAATTATTTAGCGGAGATATGCATGAAGACTTTATTGAACAACGTGTTAGAATTGCCAAAAGACATGTACAAATTGGGTTACATAGAAAATGGTATACTGCCGCTTATCAAGAATTATTCCGCTCTATCATGAAGATTTTAAAAACGAAAATTACAACAATTGACGATTTTTCTTATTCCATAAACGTAATAAATAAATTATTTACTCTTGAACAAGAACTCGTTATTGCGGCTTATGAATCTGAATATGAACGAATGCAAAAAGAACTTGAAAAAGAAAAAGAAATAACAGCTATGACCATTACACATATTGCAACAGAACTAGCATCTGTATCTGAAAAAACAAGCGCTTCTATTCAGCAGTTAACCGCTAAATCTGAAACGATTGTAGAGATTGCTAAAACAGGTACGTCATTAGCTACAACATCAGAAGAAAAAGCAAATAAAGGTAAAGAACAATTAAATGAGCAAAATAAACGAATGGAATACATTCAAACGAACATGGAAACGATTATTACAGATACGCATGAACTTCTCGATATTTCTAACAAAATTAACGAAATTATAGATATTGTAAAATCAATTGCCGAGCAAACAAATTTACTCGCACTAAATGCTGCAATTGAATCTGCGCGTGCTGGGGAATTTGGCAAAGGCTTTTCTGTTGTAGCTGGAGAAATTAGAAAGTTATCAGAGCAAACGAAAGAATCTATATTTAACGTTACAAAGCTCGTTGAAAAAACAAATGAACAGATTGTTCGTGTCTCTTCTTCCGTGAAACAAATTAGCTCTCTCGTATCTGAAGGAACTGATAGTATGTCTGCAACGGATCAATACTTCCAAGAAATCGTAAAAGACATGTCTAACTCGAAAGAACAGAATAAAAAAATTGAAAATGAGTTAGAAACCATTTCACAAGTAATGAAAGGAATTCAAGACGATTCCTCAAAAATGGCTCTAACAGCCGATAGTTTACAACTGGAATTAAATCGATAGAGTGAAGTTTATGTCAGTAGAGATATTTTATCCCTGCTGACTCTTAGCTTTCATCTTCTATCCATAAAAAAAGAATCCAAACTGGATTCTTTTTATTTTCTGAAAAATATTTTTTGACAATACACATAACTCATATAAACACCAAAGCTCTGCAAAATAAACAATGCTGGCATAATTACATTGTAATATGCCATATCTACTTGGAAGAGCTTTAACAATACGTAGCCACTAGTTAAAAATAAGAACAACATATATCCCTCATTTTGTTGTTTCTTAATAAGGAAGTGCAATAGAGCTATAGTCATAAACAATGTTACGGCTATATATATCAGTTTTTCACATTTAAAAAGAATAGAATTTATTCCCTCATCTGAAAACTGATTTATCATCGGTTCTAAAAGTTTAAATCTTTCTCCCTCAATCTCTTTTAACTTTTGATCAATATGCTCTGTTACACTTTGATTTTTCGATACTCTTTCCTCATGTTGCGTTTTTCCAATTAAGACAGATTGAACATACGTCTCATTCGTAATCGTATATTGTGACAGTCCCATTGTCTTAATTCCATAATTCACACTAAAATGAGCACTATAAAATAGAATAAGTATCCCTATCATCTTTAGTAACACTTTTTGTTTCGTTGCTGATTGAAACACTTCAATTAATAATACATATATCGTGATAAAAATAGGAAGAAATAATCCCATTGGGAAAATCATATTACTAAATGCAAATAAAATCGCTGAAAACACCCACATATAAGGATGATCTAATCCTTTATATAAAAGTATGTAGCAAGCAAAATAAAATAAAAATATTGCAAGTGACTCAGGAGTTAATACGGAACTCATGAATATATTTGGAATATACAGAGCATAAAATGTGGAAGCAATACGACCGCATTCTTCTCCAAAAACCATTGCCGCAATACGATAAATAAAAAATACAGTTCCTGCGCAAAATAACACATTAAATAGTTGTAAAGCGAATAATGTATCACCAAATATGCGAATAATTACTGACTCATATATAATAAACGGCAAATGAGTTACAGTCCCTATATTATTACCAATTGCAATCTCCTTTGCAGACTCATACATCACTTTCATATCACCAATTATTGGAGCGTCTACAAATAACAGCATACTAAGCCTCACAACTATAGATATACTTATAAGAAAAATAAGAAATTGTTTGTCTGTAAAACGATATTGTAGAATTGATGCCACTAACAAAATGAGTATGACGAAAATTGCCAATATGATTGTTACACTTGTTGTACTTCCCCCAAAAAATTGCTTACTTGTCTCAAATGCTGTCCAACAACTATAAACAAAAAATGCAAGCATCGCACCAATCGTAATTTTATTGAAGAAAGATGAAAAATTTGTTTGTATATGATTCATATGTCCATTGCACCTCTATTTCCATTCATAACAAAACGATTCTATCATGAATGGGTACACGGCTGATAGGGAATTTCTATGACAAATACATAGTCATTACTTTTTGCTTGCAATGTAAGCGAATCCTCTTTTACACTACATTTTAGATAAAATAAATTTTCTTTCAGTTACATGAATACAAATACAGAAGTTTAAATAATCCTCTTTTGGAATACGCTTTACTTTATTAAATATCTAATATGAGTAATCCACTTACACATATTATTCTGATTGAAAACAGACTATAGGGGCTGAATATATGGAAAAGAAATTCATGCGAGAATCTAAAGCAATTAAAACAACACGTGTTTTTCCTAACGATTTAAATAATCACCAAACACTTTTTGGAGGGAAATTATTAGCAGAAATTGATAGTATTGCTTCAATTGCGGCTGCAAGACATAGTCGTAAACATTGCGTAACAGCATCTATTGATTCAGTTGATTTTTTAACTCCAATTCACCAAGCTGATTCTGTTTGTTATGAAGCATTTGTATGTTATACAGGGAAATCTTCAATGGAAGTTTTCGTAAAAGTAATCGCAGAAAATTTATTAGCAGGCGAGCGTAGAATTGCTGCTACTTGCTTCATTACATTTGTGGCAATAAAAGATGGAAAACCTTCGTCCGTACCACAAGTACTCCCTGAAACTCAGGAAGAACATTGGTTACACACAACCGGTTTAGAACGCGCGGAAAATAGAAAAAAAGGACGTTTAAAAAGTAAAGAGATGGCTGAAGTTTTAACTTTAAGTAAGCCATGGAATATATAATACGATACTCTCACTTCATACATGCACAGGTTTATTTCATCCTTGCATGTATTTTTTTATCGTAAAAAATTCTATCTCTTATCTTTTATTTACTGTTTGCCTCCTAAATAACCCACCAGTTTTTCCTTTATTTTGCTATACTATTAATGGTATATTAGATAAGGTTCGTTTAAAAATAATTATAATATAATTAAGTATATAAGGGATGGTGCGATAATGTCTATTGAGGTACCAATTTCAATACCAAAAACGTTAATTATTATTCCTGCGTATAACGAGGAAGAAGCAATTGCAGATACATTAACAAGATTATTAAAACTAAAACAGCATTTTACAGGATTAAGCATTTGCGTTATTAATGATGGATCACATGATAAAACAGCTCAAATCGTAAATGATTTTCCTGTTCATCTTGTGAACTTACCATATAACCTAGGTATTGGATCAGCTGTACAAACTGGTTATAAATACGCTTATGAGAATGGATATGATATTGCGATTCAGTTCGATGCTGATGGGCAACATAATCCTGATGACTTGTACAAAATTATAAAACCTATTGCTGAAGACCAATGCGATATGGTGCTAGGTTCACGTTTTACAGAGAAAACAGCCTATAAAGGTAGTATTTCCAGAAGAATTGGTATTTTTTATTTTACTGCTCTACTGAAAGTACTAACAAAACAAACCTTTATGGATCCAACTTCTGGGTATCGTGCTATCAATCGAGAAGTAATTAAGATTTTTGCACATAATTATCCAAAAGATTATCCAGAACCAGAAGTCCTTATTCATTTAAAAAAGAAAAAATTACGCATTAATGAAATCTCCGTAAATATGCAAGAGCGCCAAGGGGGACAATCTTCTATTACACCCCTTAAATCTGCATATTACATGATTAAAGTAAGTCTCGCTATATTGATGCAAAAAATTGTGAAAGGTTGATAATAAATGCCTATAATTACCTTTTCATTTATCTTCATTCTATTATTATTTTTATTAATTATTAATTCCATTCGTCGTGGAGCTTTAGAAACTAAATATGCCATTTTATGGATTTTCGTTTGTGTTTCAATGGCAATTTTAAGTTCTACTGAAAAAATTATAAATTGGATTGGACAACTATTACACGTAGAATATCCTCCATCTGTTTTATTCTTATTTGGACTATTATTCTGTTTCATCTTAATTTTTGACTTAACAAGAAAAATTTCTAAATTACATCATCAACTTGTAACGTTAACGCAAGATTATGCGTTATTAAAGCAAAAATTAAAAGTAACGCAACCTGAAACCGATAATGAATAGTTTTCTATTTAAATATGAATATATACAAAAAACATCTTAATTTTTTAAAAAAATTAAGATGTTTTTTATTACAAACTATTTTTTTCTAATTAATAATTTACTAATTTTCATAACCGTTGCCACGGTCCCTACTCCAATTATAATAAATAAGAATGGTATTAACGGTAATGCATATCGTTCATATGCAACATAAAAACATGTTAAAGCTGTTTGCAATAAAAGGATTGACCATAAAAATGTAGTCTCTCTCCACCTTTTTAAAAGACAGATAAACGAAAGTACTGTACATATTAAAAACGTCGTCTTAATAAAATTATATATTTCATTCATATCCTTTGCAGAAACATTGAACACTTCAATATTATGCTCTATAGAATAATACGGTTTTTTCCAAAGAATTTCTGGCTTCAAGACTATATAACTCTCTATCATAGATTCCTTATCAGTTTTCCACCATTCTTTCATTTTATCAATCGCTATTTTTTCTTCTAATTCCATAAATTCATGTGCTTCAAGATTAGGGTACTTTGCATGTAACTCTATTTCAAGTTCCCCCATATCCTTACCTTCTGGGTAGCCTTTCCCTTGATACGTTCCAAGTAATAACGGATTCCCTGCCCCAGCAGTTAGTGGGATAAATTTATCAAATTGAATGTAATTGCGCGCCCACCATGGTCCAAGTACGATAAGCCCTATTCCTATGCTTATAATCGCTTGCTTCATCATAATACGGAATGGGTAGCGTTTCATTAAAAGGTACCCAAATAGTAAGATTGGATATAAGGCAATTTGTACGCGGAGGTACAGTGCTAAAAAGTAGAAAATTAATACTATCAGAAGATGTTTTGTTTTATGAGTATCAGCTAATTTTAAACTCCAATATACTAATCCTAATGAAAGGAATAGAAATGGCCCTTCTGTTAAAGTTAAATTTTCCATAACAATCTCTGGAGGATACACAGCTAATAAGAAAGCACCTATTAATCCTGCAGCAGGATTCAATAAATAAGTACCAATCTTATAAGTTAGCAAAATACTAAGTACCCCTAAGAGGATAATAATTAATTTTGCTACAAAAAGACCTTCACTGCCATTTCCAAAAAAATAAAATACAGCAGCTAATAAGGCTGGAAAACCCGGCATGATATGAATCGTTGGTTTATCTGGTTCATGATACGTTAACATCCCTGTTTCCAATAAAATATTTGCCGTTTTTTGATAACCTATATCATCACTAGCTATAGATAAATCTGCACCATGTGTTTGTAAAGTTGCAAAACGAAGTGCAAAACCGACTATCATAATAATCCCTAAAAGGATTATATTAGATTTGCGAGTAAATCGCCTTAACATCTCATCTTCTCCCTTCAGATACATAATTTTCAAAATATATTTCTATATTTTTACAACACAATATGTTCTATAATAAATACTTTTTATACAAAGTACAACAATAGAAAGTTGATTTACAAAGTTTATATGCGTTAAACTTATACAGATGTTCTTGTAATCTTCTTCCTTTCAAAAGGCTTGTATATATGATGCAAGACATAAAAAACTTGAGGAGATAAAAATTCTATGATGGAACAAAAGCAACTTGTTTCTGTTGTCATACCCCTGTATAACACGGAAAAATATATTGAAGAAACGATGCAGTCAATACTAGATCAAACATATAAAAACATTGAAATTGTAATTGTAGATGATGGGAGTAAAGATCAATCACCTTCTATCGTGAAAAACCTTGCTGAAAAATACCCAGGGCAAGTAAAATACGTTCATCAAAAAAACCAAGGTGTTTCGGTAGCCCGTAATACAGGTATCGAAAATGCTAGCGGAGAATATGTCGCTTTCCTTGATAGTGATGACTTATGGCATCCAACTAAAATTGAGAAGCAAGTCGAAAGTATGCATAAAAACGAGATGGACGCGTGCTATTGTGGTTATATGAATTTCTACGAAGAAACAGGCGAGAAAGTTGAGCATACAACAAACTTCATTAAAGGCGATATGACAAAAGCGTTCTTAACACATCAAGTTGTCGCTCAAACAAGTACTTGGATTTTCAAACGATCTATCGTTATGGATCATAACATTCGTTTTACGCCAGGATGTAGTTGGGGAGAAGATTTGGAGTTTTTATTTAAACTAATGAGTGTGACAAATGTATGCTATGTAGATGAGTATTTAACATATTATCGAATCTTATCAGAAGGAAATCTTTCTTCTAAGTATAAAGATTATGAATTAAAAACAACAAAAGAACTGGAAGTATTCAATCGTATGAAAGACTGGGTACATAATAAATCTCAAGATTTCATTACAAAAGACCCTCAATCACTTGTTGAAATCCTTGAGACTTATTTATTTCCTTATACAGTCATCAATAATGCTTGTATATACATTAAAGAAAACTCTCAATTAGATAAATCACAAGTCAAATTAATTAAAAAAGATATAAAGAAATATTGCCGTAAAATCTATTCAAAAAACGGAAAGCGTAGTAAAAAGCTATATGCAATGCTTTGGTTTGTACGAATTAAATTTTTGTTTTCTTAAACCAAAAATTTAATGCTACTCCCTCTTTCTGTAAACAGATCAAATTACAAATAGGACAAACTAACGAGATCCTAAAGAATAGAAAGGTCTTTTCTCATGAAAACAAATAAAATTTTAAAAAACGCATCCTACCTCTTTGTAGGAAACATTACTGTTCGCTTTGTACTAGCTATTGCAACAATTCTCTTTGCACGATATGTTTCTCCAGAGGATTACGGTATGTTTACAACTGCATTAGCTGTTTCAGCTGTTATTTGTTACTTTACAGATGCAGGTTTAACACATACATTTATGCGTGAAGGAACAAGAAGCGATGCTAATATTAGCGTACTAATAAGTAGTTATTTACGTATTCGTTTAATATTAGCTATCGTAATTTCTGTACTTTTCGCTATTTTTGCCCAGTTCTTCTATCCTGACGCTTACTTACGTGCGATGGTATATTGGGTTGTTCTACCAACGATGTTCGGAGCAACCTTACAAGGTGTTGGTATGGCTTACTTCCAAGTTACAGAGCGCATGCAATTTACAGCTATTATTTCTGTACTACAAGGTGTAACAGCTGCTGCTGCCCTATTATTAGGGATGTCTTTTCAATGGTCACTTATGATGGTTGCTGCCATGTACGGGGTATCTAGTCTTGTAACAGGTGTTATTGCCTTTATAATGACAATACGCTATACGAAAGTCCATAAAGGTTGGGATAAAGGTATTTTAGATCAACTACTTATTTTCACAATCAATGGAATCATCATTATGCTCTTACCACAATTAGGGCCTATTATATTAGAAAAAGTTTCAACATATAAGCAAGTTGGATTCTTTGGTGCTGCATATAAAATACCTGCCGTACTATATCAAATACCTGGAGTAATTGCAGCTGCCTTTTATCCAAGGCTTTTTGCTTTTGGTAATGAGCAAAATATTGAAGAACATAGAAAATTATCAAGCTTTGAACTAAAACTTATGTCTTTTTTAGGAATGGGAATTTCTATCCCCTTTATTGCTGATCCAAGTTTCTGGATTGTTAGTTTATTAGGAGAAAAATATGCTCCCGCCGGAGGCGCTCTTGCTATTCTAGCGTTTATGGTTATTTTACAATCAATTAACTATCCACTAGCTGACAATTTAACAACGATTGGCCAGCAATGGAAACGTGCAACAACAATGACTATTGGATTAGTTGTTGCCATCATAGGTTATATTGTATTAGGTAGTAAATATGGAATGATGGGGGCAGCTGCCGCAGCTATCCTTACCGAAATTACACTATTAATTGGATTTACCCTCTTTATTCGTAAAGGTATGCAATTATTAGTTAAAGGAATTATATTTAATTCCTTAGCCTTTATTATTAGTTACGGTATATACCGAATTGCATTAATCAACTTACCGCCACTAATTGCTTTAACTCTTACTGGTATACTATACGGTATGATTGGAATTGGAATTGATCCTCAAATACGTGGATTCGTTTTAGGGTTTATAAAACAAAAGCTCATTCGCAAACATACTTAAAAGCAAAAAGCTTTTCCTATTTAAAGATGGAAAAGCTTTTTGCTTTTTTTATATACCATCATTTTTCTTCAGTAAAAAAATGCTATATATTCCAGCTCAAATTGACTTACTTTCTGAAAATGCCTTATACTAAATTACATATAAACTATGAACTTCAACACTTGTAAAAATATATATGCTTCAACAAAAATATATATTTTCTCATGTTAAAACTAAAGAACACACCTTTAAAAATTGGTGTGTTTTTATATGCTACCTAAAAACTAGTGGCTACATGTAACGACTTTCAAAGGAGGATTATCAATTTTTATGAGCATAAAGCCGAATAATACATTCTTTTCCAAGAAAACAATGATAATTATGCCAATATTATTATTGTGCGCTTTTGCTTTTCATTATTTCTTTTTAACATCTAACCAAGCCTTTTCTGGTACAGGGGATGCGTTACGTCAATTTGGCTTTTTTACGTTCCTTCTACAACATGCCTTTAAAGATGGCAACCTTTTTTGGTCTTTTGATTATGGTTTAGGTGGAGATTTATTTGGAGAGTTTAGTTATTATTACAGCACATCACCGTTTTTCTGGATTACACTGTTACTACCTAAACTAAGTCTTGAACAAGTATATGATGTGAAATTATACATGAGTATTTTAAAAAACTTTTTAGCTATGTTATTCATGTATGGCTCTTTACGTTATCATAATAAAACAGTATTCTCATCTTTTGTTGCTGCTATTATATATGGTGGCTGCATTACTTTCATGCGTCATTCTTTACTATGGGATTTCATGGCTGATGCCATTGTATTTTTACCATTAGTAATGTGGGGGCTTGATAAATATATTATTGAAAAGAAGCGAGGACTTTTCTTAATTGCTTCTACTTTAATGTTAGCATCAAACTTTTATTTTGCCTTTATCACAAGTATTTTCCTGTTCATTTATGCATTGTTCCAATACTTTGCAACACAGCAAAATAAAACGATTATCTCTTTTCTAACCTATTACATTAGAATCGGCTTACTGTACGGACTATCACTCGGTTTAGCCGCCGTTTGCTTCCTCCCATCAGTTAATGCCGTATTTAGCGCTGATCGACTATCAAAAAAGTTTGAAATACCATTATTATTTGAAGATAAATTTTATAAAGATTTAATGGAAAATATTTTCTTCATGTATAGTGCTGAAAATCATCAATTAGCTTTACCAGCTTTAATTTTATTCTTAATCGTATTTGGAATGTTTATACGTGATAAACTTGTTAAAAACAAAGTATTCTTTACGTTTTTCATGTTTATTCTGTTTATGCTTCCATATACATATTCTGTGTTTAATGGTTTTTCAGCAATGCAATCTAGGTGGTTTTATTTATTTGTATTTGTAATTGCCCAAACAATTGCATACATTCTAGATTGGATGATTATTCATAAGAAAGACTACAAATTACCTTATTTAATAAGTTTATTAGTGTCTATTGGATTATTCATTTATGCATTTTATAGAAAAGCAAATATAAATGTAACTGATAAACCTTTACAAGACGTTGATAACATTTTACTCGGAACTGTCATTTTTTCTGTTATTACAGTATGTCTATGGCGCTATATTTCTAGATCTTTCATACAATTTTTAGTTATATTAAACATACTCGTTAGCACAATTTCTATGAATTATATGTATGCGAATAATATACTTAGTACGGTTTATGGACAGAGCCAGATTTCAACTGAAAAGTTACACGAACCAGGCTATGATAATAAAGAAGAAATTGATGCAATCCGCTACATCCAAGAACATGATAAAGGCTTTTATCGTATTCTTAATCCAGGTAGTGAATATAACGCACCAATGCTACAAGGATATCATGGCGTAAGTACGTATCAAAGTTTAGTTAATTATTATGTCCATGACTTTATGAAAAATAAATACGGCGTATACCAAAACTACGATACACCTTCAATGTTTTATCAAGCTGATAGTCGACTACTACTTGAAAATATGCTAGGTGTAAAATATCGCGTATTAAGCGCTAATACAGATCCAAAGAATATACCTTATGGATATAAACTATTAAAGCAAGTGGGACCATATAATATTTACAAAAATGATTATGCTTTACCGTTAGGATATGTATATGATTCGGCTATAAGTGAAGAGGAGTTTTCTAAATTAAACTTCGCTCAGCGTGATCAATTATTATTACACGCTGTTGTCGTTAATAATACAAAAGAATTTTCATTAAACCATTTTAATAAACAAGACCTTAAATCAAAGGCAATATCTATTAAACAGGAAAAGGCAAAATTCGAAAACATGGAAAAAGAGGGAAATAAATTAATTGTTCATGGTTTTGGAAATATGATCGTACCTATCAATTATCCTAATACGCCTGGTGACCTACTGATAGAATTAAAACTGAAAAATACAGGTACATTCAATGCAACTGTTAATGGAAAAACGCTAGGAAAAGGTGACGATGCTGGCGCATACTCATATCCATTAGAAAGGTTCGTTTATAATTTAGGCACTGATCGCCCAGACAACCTAACTATTTCTATTGATAACGCAGGTGAGTATGAATTAGGGGACTTACAAGCAAATATCGTAAACTATGAAAGTGTACAAAAAGAAACAAAAAAATTAACTGAAAATAAGCTTGAAAATATTTATTATAAAAACAATTATTTAAAAGGGGACATCAATTCAAATAAAGATGGTCTACTATATTTATCGGTTCCATATAGTAAAGGCTGGACTATAAAAGTTGATGGAAAAGAAACAGAATTTACAAAAGCAAATTCTGCCTTTATCGGTGTTCCCATTACAAAAGGTTCACATGTAATCGAAATGACTTACGTTACACCTTACTTCAAATTAGGTATGATTATATCGATCATTTCACTAATTATTTGTGTAGCTTTATTAATTTTCACAAATCCAAACGCACGACGAAAATTCTCTTTTAAAAAGCAATAATAAGCACCTAATTAATCATGAAGCTATCCAATTGGATAGCTTCATATAAAAATGCGTAATATTGTTTTAACCCATTTCAAACAAGGAGTGTCAAAAATGACTCTTTCAATCGTTGTACCATGCTACAATGAAGAAAAGGTGCTTCGTGCCTTTTATTCAGAGACTTCTCTTGAAATTCATAAATTAACTACCGATTATGAATTTGTTTTTGTTAATGATGGTAGTAAAGATGATACATTAAATATTTTACGTGATTTAGCTAGTATAGATTCATCGGTACATTATATATCATTTAGCCGAAACTTCGGAAAAGAGGCTGCAATGTTAGCTGGTTTAAAATATGCTACAGGCGATGCAATTGTTATTATGGATGCTGACTTACAACATCCTCCTACGTTAATAAAAGAACTATTAGAGGGATATAACGAAGGCTACGACCAAGTAATTGCAAAGAGAACAAGAACTGGTGATTCACCTGTTCGCTCTTTCGTCTCTCGTCTTTACTATAAAGTGATGAATAAATTTGTAGATATTGAACTAGTAGACGGCATTGGTGACTTTAGACTTTTAAGCCGAAGAGCAGTTGATTCTTTATTATCTTTAAGTGAATACAATCGATTTTCAAAAGGCTTGTTTTCTTGGATCGGTTATAACGAATTAATCATTGAATATGAAAATGTATTACGTTCAGACGGGGAAAGTAAATGGACGTTTTCAAAGTTATTAAACTACGGAATCGACGGTGTAATTTCATTCAATAATAAACCGTTACGCCTATCTATATACCTTGGATTATTAACAACTATTTTGGGACTTTTATACGTAATCACTACATTCGTTCAAATCATACTTGGTGGTGTAGAAGTTCCCGGTTACTTCACTCTCATTTCCGCTATACTATTTATTGGCGGTATTCAACTCATATTCCTAGGTGTTATTGGTGAATATATCGGTCGTATTTATTATGAAACAAAACGTAGACCACATTTTATTGTAGCTGAAAAGAAAGTTAGCGAAGTGAAACAAAAAGCATAATAAAAAAGTTACTTCTGTAGGTAGAAGTAACTTTTTTATATACTAACATTTACAAACACTTCTTTTGAAAAAATATACATTTTGAAATGATAGCATTATATGAAAGAATTTAGTATCATGATTCAAGGTACTATTTCAAGTTGGACGGAGGATACTATGAGCTTATTAACAGTTGAAAAATTAGGACATACATTTGGCGATCGTACATTATTTAAAGATGTATCTATGCGATTACTAGCAGGTGAGCATGTTGGATTAGTTGGTGCAAACGGTGTTGGTAAATCAACATTCATGAATATCATTACTGGTCAGCTTATTCATGACCAAGGTCGTGTAGAATGGACACCGGGCACACATTACGGTTACTTAGATCAGCATACGGTTTTAACGCCTGGACGTACAATTCGTGACGTACTAGCGGATGCATTTTTACCGCTATTTGAAAAGGAAAAAGCTTTAAATGAAGTTACAGAAAAAATGGGAACTGCTACACCAGAAGAACTAGAAGAACTTCTTGAGCAAATGGCAGAAATACAAGATGCACTTGAGGCGGGCGGTTTCTATTTACTAGATATGAAAATTGAAGAGGCTGCACGTGGTCTTGGAATTGATGCAATTGGTTTAGATCGTGATGTTTCAGCACTAAGTGGTGGACAACGTACAAAGGTATTGCTTGCAAAGCTATTACTTGAACAACCAGAAGTATTATTACTTGATGAACCTACCAACTATTTAGACGTTGAACATATTCATTGGTTAACGAATTATTTAAAAGAATACCCACATGCGTTCCTGTTGATTTCCCATGATACGGAATTTATGAATAAATGTGTTGATGTTATTTTCCATCTAGAATTTACAAAAATGACGCGTTATACAGCAACATATGAAAAATTCCTAGAGCTAGCAGAAATCAATAAAAATCAACATATAAACGCTTATGAAAAACAACGCGAGTTTATCAAAAAGCAAGAGGACTTCATTGCAAAGAATAAAGCTCGTTATTCAACGACAGGTCGTGCAAAGAGTCGTCAAAAACAACTTGATCGTATGGAGCTTATTGATCGCCCGGAAACAGCAATTAAACCGGCATTCTCATTTAAAGAAAGTCGTGCAAGTAGTCGTTTCGTCTTTGAAGGTGAAAATGTAGAAATCGGATATACACATCCGCTACTACCAAAGTTATCAATGACAATCGAACGTGGTGAAAAAATTGCTATTGTTGGATGTAACGGTGTTGGTAAATCCACGTTACTAAAAACAATCTTAGGTAAAATTAAACCTTTAAGCGGTAAAACAAGCCTTGGTGACTTCTTAGAGCCTGCATACTTTGAGCAAGAAGTTAAAGCTGACAATATAACACCAATTGATGATGTATGGAATACATTCCCTGGCCTAGACCAACATCAAATTCGTGCGATGTTAGCAAAATGCGGATTAAAAAATGAACATATTTCTCGTCCATTAAGTCAATTAAGTGGTGGAGAACAAGCAAAAGTTCGTTTATGTAAACTAATGGGTGAAGAAAGTAACTGGCTACTATTTGACGAGCCGACAAACCATCTTGATGTTACAGCAAAAGCGGAACTTAAGAAGGCTATGAAAGCATATAAAGGAACAATCCTCCTTGTATGTCACGAACCGGACTTCTATGAAGATTGGATCACAAAAGTTTGGGATGTTGAAGAGTGGTCTCAAAATAGTAAGTAGTCTTATCTTAAAAAAACTCCTTGTATGGACAAGGAGTTTTTTGCTTGTTTTTATTAAGAACTTTTTATATTGTAATATCCCATAAGTCGCAATTTAAATTCTTTTAATTCCGGATATGTCTCTAAATTTGCTAACATTCCTCTAATGACTGGAATTCTTGGATTAGACAATCTCATCTCCGCCTCTAAAACATCTAATGTAACAAGTAATTCATCATTTTCTAATTGATCTGCTAATGTACGTTTAAATATAATAATTTCTTTTAAAAAATGTTCTTTAACCTGTTCCTTAATAAGTTCTGATTTACAAAGAAACTCCCCAAGCCTTTCTTCATGCAAAACAGGTTTCTCCGCAGATTCTACAAGCCCTCCTACTAAATGATCTACTCTTTTTAAAATAAAAGTTGAGACATACGATAAGTCAATTTCTGGCGCCTGTAAAATAATTAATTCCAAGTATCCGCGGCATATACCTTCTACCATAATTACTAAATCCAATAAATAGGGTATAACCTTTTCACCATAAATGGACAATAAACTATTCCGATAAAATGCATGGGACTCTAACTTCATCCGCATCATAAACTCTTCCACTTCTTTATTAAAAGGAATCGCATTTTCCCTCGCATGCATAATAATAAATTCTTTATGCTTTTGTATATCGTTAAACTGGCAATGCAATTGTTTTGCAAATTTTTCACGTGGTAATAATGATTCTTTATCAATATCCATCATTTTATTTTGAATCTTGTCATAGTAATATCGAAGTGTTGCTAATAAAAGCTCTTCTTTCGATTTAAAGTATAAATAAAAAGCTCCCTTAGATATGCCACTAGCGGTCACAATTTCCTGTACTGATGTCGCATTTACACCCTTAGTCGCAAATAACTTCATAGCCATCTCTATAATTAAACGCTCTTTTTCTTTCATATCATGTCTCTCCTAAATTTAATCTCGCATCTTATTATGAATGTATTATACCATCCCTTTTCATTGACGGCTGACCAATCAGTCAGTTATATTATGTATTAGACTGACCAGTTGGTCAATACAATACAAAGGGAGCGCAAACATGAACAAAATCATTAATTTCTCGTTAAAAAATAAGTTCGCAGTTTGGCTACTAACCATTATCGTTACCATTGCAGGTATTTATTCTGGGCTAAATATGAAGCTGGAAACAATTCCTGATATTACAACACCTGTTGTAACAGTAACCACGGTTTATCCTGGTGCTACACCAGAAGAAGTAGCTGATAAGGTTTCAAAACCGATGGAAGAGCAACTGCAAAATTTAAGTGGTGTAAACGTTGTTAGTTCATCATCTTTTCAAAATGCATCTTCTATTCAAGTAGAATATGATTTTGATAAAAACATGGAAAAGGCTGAAACAGAAATTAAAGAAGCACTCGCAAATGTGAAACTGCCAGAAGGCGTAAAGGATTCGAAAGTTTCACGTTTAAACTTCAATGCCTTTCCTGTTATTTCATTAAGCGTAGCAAGTAAAAATGAATCTTTAGCTACCTTAACTGAAAATGTCGAAAAAAATGTTGTTCCAGGATTAAAAGGACTTGATGGTGTTGCATCTGTTCAAATTTCAGGTCAACAAGTAGATGAAGTACAACTTGTCTTCAAGAAAGATAAGATGAAAGAATTAGGTTTAAGTGAAGATACTGTAAAAAATGTAATTAAAGGATCGGACGTATCTTTACCACTTGGTTTATATACATTTAAAGACACAGAAAAATCAGTTGTTGTAGATGGCAATATTACAACAATGAAAGCATTAAAAGAATTGAAAATCCCAGCTGTTCCTTCCTCACCGAGCGGTCAAGGTAGTCAAAATCCTGGGGCTGGGGCCGGTGCACAAACATCACAAATGAATCCAGCCGCTATGAACGGGATTCCAACAGTTACGTTAGACGAAATTGCTGACATTAAAGAAGTCGGAAAAGCTGAATCTATTTCTCGAACAAATGGAAAAGAAGCAATTGGAATTCAAATCGTAAAAGCTGCTGATGCGAATACAGTTGATGTTGTAAATGCAGTAAAAGATAAAGTAAAAGAGCTTGAGAAAAAATATAAAGACTTAGAGATTATTTCAACATTTGACCAAGGTGCACCTATTGAGAAATCAGTAGAAACAATGCTGAGCAAAGCTATTTTCGGCGCTATCTTTGCGATTGTTATTATTATGCTGTTCCTACGAAATATCCGTACAACATTAATCTCTGTCGTTTCCATACCACTTTCCTTATTAATTGCTGTATTAGTTATAAAGCAAATGGATATTACGCTTAACATTATGACACTCGGAGCAATGACAGTCGCTATCGGGCGCGTTGTGGATGACTCCATTGTTGTTATTGAAAATATTTACCGACGTATGTCATTATCAGAAGAGAAGCTGCGCGGAAAAGATTTAATTCGTGAAGCTACGAAAGAAATGTTTATCCCGATTATGTCTTCTACCATCGTAACAATTGCAGTATTTTTACCACTTGGACTAGTAAAAGGTATGATTGGTGAAATGTTCTTACCATTCGCCTTAACTATCGTCTTTGCTTTATTAGCATCGTTACTAGTGGCAGTTACAATCGTACCAATGCTAGCTCACTCTTTATTTAAAAAAGAGAGCATGAGGGAAAAAGAAGTACATCATGAAGAAAAACCAAGTAAATTAGCAAACATTTATAAACGCATACTTGCATGGGCTTTAAATCATAAAATTATTACATCAAGTATCGCTATCCTTCTATTAGTTGGTAGTCTTGCACTTGTTCCAGTTATCGGTGTAAGTTTCTTACCATCTGAAGAAGAAAAAATGATCATTGCAACGTACAATCCTGAACCAGGTCAAACGTTAGAAGACGTTGAGAAAATTGCAACGAAAGCTGAGAAGCACTTCCAAGATAATAAAGACGTCAAAACAATTCAATTCTCATTAGGTGGCGAAAACCCAATGAGTCCTGGTCAATCAAACCAGGCAATGTTCTTTGTGCAATATGATAACGACACGAAAAACTTCGAAAAAGAGAAGGAACAGGTCGTTAAAGATTTACAGAAGATGTCTGGAAAAGGCGAATGGAAAAACCAAGATTTCGGAGCAAGTGGCGGTAGTAATGAAATTAAACTATACGTGTACGGAGATAGCTCGGAAAACATTAAGCCTGTCGTAAAAGATATTCAAAACATAATGAAGAAAAACAAAGACTTAAAAGATATAGACTCTAGTATTGCAAAAACGTATGCTGAGTACACTTTAGTCGCAGATCAGGAAAAGCTAAGTAAAATGGGTCTAACGGCGGCGCAAATTGGAATGGGACTTTCTAATCAACATGATCGCCCTGTTCTGACAACAATTAAAAAAGACGGTAAAGACGTCAATGTATATGTAGAAGCTGAAAAACAAAATTATGAAACAATCGATGACTTAACAAATCGAAAACTTACAACACCACTCGGTAATGAAGTAGCTGTGAAAGATGTGATGACTGTAAAAGAAGGGGAAACTTCAAATACAGTGAAACACCGCGATGGCCGTGTTTATGCAGAAGTAAGCGCAAAACTAACATCTGATGACGTTTCAAAAGCATCTGCTGCTGTTCAAAAAGAAGTAGATAAAATGGATCTTCCTTCTGGCGTAGATGTTTCTATGGGCGGCGTTACAAAAGATATTGAAGAATCATTTAAGCAACTTGGCTTAGCGATGTTAGCTGCGATTGCCATTGTATACTTCGTTCTTGTCGTTACATTTGGTGGTGCCCTTGCACCATTCGCAATTTTATTCTCGCTACCATTTACAATTATCGGAGCTCTTATTGCCTTATTAATCTCCGGTGAAACATTAAGTGTGTCTGCAATGATTGGTGCGCTTATGTTAATCGGTATCGTTGTAACAAACGCAATCGTACTTATCGACCGCGTTATTCATAAAGAGAATGAAGGTCTATCAACACGTGAAGCTTTATTAGAAGCTGGTGCAACACGCCTTCGTCCGATTTTAATGACTGCAATTGCAACGATTGGGGCCCTTATCCCGCTTGCATTAGGATTTGAAGGTAGCGGCTTAATTTCTAAAGGACTTGGTGTAACCGTAATTGGTGGATTAACAAGTTCAACATTATTAACACTTCTTATTGTTCCAATCGTTTATGAAGTATTAAGCAAATTTAAAAAGAAAAAAGCAAAATAATAAAAAATAACCTCGCAGTTAGCGAGGTTATTTTTTATTTCCAAACAAGACTAGAAAATCACCATAGCCTTCTTTCTCTAATTCCTCTTTTGGAATAAATCGAAGGGCTGCAGAATTAATGCAGTAACGAAGTCCATTTGGTCCTGGACCGTCTGGAAATACATGCCCAAGATGTGAATCTCCTTCCTTACTTCTCACTTCTGTACGCGTCATATTATGACTCACATCCATTTTTTCTTTCACACTAGCTGACATAACTGGCTTCGTAAAACTAGGCCATCCACACCCACTATCAAATTTATCTAAAGAAGTAAATAACGGTTCTCCTGAAACGATGTCTACATAAAGACCTTCTTCTTTATGATTCCAATACTCATTTCGAAATGGTGGTTCTGTACCATTTTCCTGCGTTACATAAAACTGCATCTCATTTAGTTTTTCTTTTAAATGAGCATTATCCTTTGGCCAATGTTGCTTAATAAAAGCATCTCGTCCCGAGCCTTTACGGTATAACTCGTAGCGAAATGTATTTTTCTTATAATATCCTTGATGGTATTCCTCAGCCGGATAAAACGTAGTAGCTGGTAATATTTTTGTCGCAATTGGCTTTGAAAAGCGTCCACTCTTTGCAAGATTCGCTTTTGAAGCCTCTGCTTTTTTATGTTGCTCTTCATTATGATAAAAAATCACTGTTTCGTAAGACTGTCCGCGATCGTGGAATTGTCCACCTACATCGGTCGGATCAATTTGTCTCCAATATATATTTAATAACTCCTCATATGGCATTTTATTTGCGTCAAATGTAATTTGTACTGCCTCATAATGTCCCGTCGTTTCTGAACATACTTCTTTATATGTTGGATTCTCTTTATGACCACCTGTATAGCCCGAAACAACTTTTATAATCCCTTCCATCTCTTCAAATGGCGAAACCATACACCAGAAACATCCTCCAGCAAATGTAGCTAACTCTACCTTTTCATTTACAGCCATTCTTTCACCCCTATTCTATGTTCTTCTTACAGTATGGCATAAGGAACATCATGTTATAAAAGAAAAAGCATCGAACATCGATGCTTTTTCTTACTTCACTTTATTTTTTCCAACTTCCTTCTCCATCTCATCACTTGTCACATCTAAGACGTCTAATAAGAAAATGAAGATTGGAATACCGATAATTAATCCCCATACACCTAAGAAGTGTTCTGAGAAGATTAATACCATAAACGTATAGAAAATCGGTAAGTTTGTTTTTTGGGACATAAACTTCGGATTTAACACGTAACTTTCAAGCGCATGAATGACTGTTACGATAACTAAAATATAAACAACGTACATAATACCGCCGATATTGTAAGCAATCATACAAAGCGGGAATAACGAAATGATAACCCCAGCTACTGGAATTAAACCGAGTAAGAAGATCATTAACGCTAAACCTAATAATTGTGGGAATCCTAATATCCATAGTGCAATAACGGATAGAACACAGTTAACAACTGCAATTAAAAATTGTGCTTCGATTACTTTTCCGAATGAACGTGCAAATTTCTTACCGAAGTACTCAATTTCAGTATAGAAAATTGCAAGTCGGCTTTCTTTAAACTTTGCAGTAAAGGCAACGATACGAGCTTTCTCCAATAAGAAAAATAGGCTTAAAATTAAAGAAAGTAACACTTGAAGGCCAAATTTTCCAACATTCGTAATCGATTTATATAAAATGTCTACGCCTTGTCCTACATACTTCGACAGTTCCATATGATTGACAGCATTAACTGCATACTTAATTAATTCACTATCTGGTGGATTTCTTAAAAATACGTTAAATTGATAAATCAATTGTGAAATTTGTATCGTTAATACTGGTAAATATTTAAATAGCGTAATAGCAATTCCGCCAATTAACATGACATATAGAAATGCTATAATGAGTTTTCGATTAATGGGCATGAAATGATCTAATTTGCGGGAAATAAACTTTTGGAATCGATCCATTAAATACGTAAGAATAAACGTAATTAAAATTAAATTCAACATACTTTGCAGCCCGTATAACACGAGAGCAAGTATTACTAATACGAGTAACCTCTGAAATCCTTTGCTTTGAAACAGGTTTTTTATTTGCATAATCGACGAGTACTCTCTCCTGTCCTATAAAGTAAAACGTTAATAAGTAGATTTTTTCTCTATTCTCTACCTTTAATTATTCATTCATATGAAGATTTTTATAAGCTTATTATATGTCTCCCTTAGCAGACCCTATAGTAGCTTACTTCTTATTTTACAATACAATGACCTAATTCAAAACGTATTCTACACAGTATTAATGAAGATTTAAGGAAACTTACATTTTGTTAAAATAGGTCTTACCACTACTGTAACATAAAAAGCAAGCTATCAGTAGAAATCTGTCCTACAAATAGCTTGCTTTTCTCATTTTTCCAAGTAAGTTTTACTAGCCAATGAATGGCATAAACATCGGTATGACAACTACAGTTACAACCCCAACTACTGTTACAGCAATACTCGCCATAGCTGCCTCTACTTCACCCATTTCAATTCCTACTGCTACTCCTAATGCGTGACCTGCTGTTCCAAGTGCTAAACCTTTTGCAATTGGATGTTTTACTCTAAATGTTTTTAAGAATAATGCTCCCAATGCGTATACAATAACTGCGTTAAAAATAACTGCAAATGATGTAATTGCTGGTATACCACCGATACTTTCAGAGATTGGTAATGCAATTGCTGTTGTTGCTGCTTGTGGTAACATTGAATTCATTACTGCTGTATCTAAACCAATTGCTTTTGCAACAATAAATACAACAATTACTGAACAAATAGATCCAACTACGATAGCCGATAAAATTTGCCACCAATATTTTTTTAACTTATCCACTTGTTTATATAATGGAATTGCAAATGCGATTGTTGCTGGCTCTAAGAAGAAACTAATCATTTTTCCGCCAGTATTATATTCTTCGAAAGTAAAATTACCTACCTTTAGAAAGACAATCCCTAATACCATCGCTACGAATAATGGTGTGAATAAGAAGAATCCTTTTGAATGCTTAAATAATAAGGTTCCGATTCCGTATGCGATCAACGAAACGACAATTCCGAAATATGGAGTCATTGTGCTTGCCATGTTCATTCCCTCCAAACAATATATACTAAATTGGTTACGCAACTTTTCCGTGCTTGCGTCCTTTATTTACTACTTTCAATTCTTTCGTATCTTTTGTTTCTTTATCGTCTTTGCCTAAAATGAATTGTGCAAATAACCCTGTTACAGCGAGTAAAATAACTGTTGCGACAACAATTACAGTTAAAATTTGTACAAAATATTGTCCCATTACACCAAGAGAGTTAATAACTGAAATACCTGATGGGACGAAAAGGAATCCGATAATACCTGTTAAAGCTGTTCCAAGTGATTCAACTTGCTCCAATTTAATAACTTTTAAACATAATAGACTAAATAAAATGACTAACCCGATTACCGATGAAGGCATCGGAATTGGTAAATGTGTTGCAATAATATTAGAAACTAACATAATAGCTGAAAATATAAATGCTTGTGATAAGAAACTATATACTTTTTTCGTACTCATTTCGGCCACCTCTTTCGATTTGGTACCTTTATTGTATAAAATACAAACGGAACTGTAAGCGTTTACACATCAGAACGTCAAATATACAAAATTAGTTACAAAAATAGGCAGATGAAATGCAAAAAGCTACTTCTTAAATACGAAGTAGCTTTTTGAGTTCTTTTGCATATGTTCGGCTAACAGGTACTTTTGAACCTTCTTTCATAATTAAGTTATAAGTAGAGTTAAACCACGGTTGTATTTCCGTAATATGATTAATATTTGCAATAAAACTACGATGAACACGCATAAAACTTGCTTGCGGCAACTTCTTTTCCAAAATGACAAGTGTATCATGTGTTACATATGTTTCCTTCATCGTTTTTACTGTCACTTTTCCGTCCACAAGTCCTACATATATAATATCTTCAATATTCACAAGTACGATCGATTCCTCAATTGGTAATGCTAATTTATGCATCTCCGTCGTTACATCTACACTCTTTACTTCCTGTTTTGTTTCTAATTTTATTTGTTTTTGCTTTTTATATTTCTTTAATGTCTGTACGATACGTTCTTCATCAAATGGCTTTAAAATGTAGTCTAACGCATCTACTTCAAATGCTTGCAGTGCGTATTGATCGTAGGCAGTCGCAAACACAATTGCAGGTGGATTTTTCATCTTCTTTAATATATTTGCGATCTCAAATCCGTTATCATCCGATAACTGAATGTCTAGGAAAACAATATCTGGTTTGTTTTGCATTAGCTCTTCTAATGCATCTTCTACACAATCAGCCTCACCAACTATTTCTACTTCTTTCGTTTGTTCTAATAAATATTTCAACTCATCCCGTGCTAACATTTCATCGTCAACTACTAATACTTTTAACACTCCGCTTTTCCTCCCCTACTTTTTTCGGGATTACGAAGGAGATTTTTGTCCCTTGCTCTAATTCACTTTCAATTTGAAGCATTGTCTCTTTCCCAAATAACCCGATAAGTCGTTCATTAATGTTATATAAAGCCGTTCCAGTCCCTTTCTTTGATGGAACTACCATTTTTCCTAATTGCCCTAGACGTTCACTCTCAATCCCTTGTCCATTATCTCGCACTTCAAAATGAACCATCTCCTCTTCTTCAAACACATGTATCTCAACTTGGCACACTGGCTGCTTTTTCGGAAAAGCATGGCGCAATGCATTTTCAACTAATAACTGAAGTACAAACGGTGGAACTAAGGTCGTCTTTAACTCTTCCTCAATGTACATCTTCACTTCATACTTATTTGGAAACCTCGCTTGTTCTAAAGATAAATATGCATGTACATGATTTAACTCTTGTTCTAATGGAATAAGTAATTGGCGTGCTCCTTGCAAATTACAACGGAAATACACGCTAAGCTGTAATAATAACTTCCTTGCCTTCTCTACATCTGTTCGGCATAAAGCTGATACTGTATTAATCGCATTAAATAAAAAGTGTGGGTTAATTTGTGCTTGTAATGCTTTTATCTCTGCATCTTGCAATAATTTACTTTGCAACTCAGCTTCACCTAATTCAAGTTGTGTAGAGAATATTTTTGCTAATCCTTCTGCTAATTCCTCTTCTACGCGACTTAACTGATTAGAATTTTTAAAATACAGTTTTAATGTCCCAATTGTATTTCCATGTGAAGTTAGTGGAATAACGATCGCCGCTTGCAAAGGGCAGCTTTCATGTTGACAATTAATAACCTCACGCGATTTTGCCTTCATTATTTTTCCCGTATTCAACACTTCTTTCGATAAACCCGTTATTAAACTATGTGAAGGAATATGATGATCTGATGCTAATCCAACGTGAGCTAATATTTTCTCTGTATCTGTTAAGGATACCGCATCTGTTCCCGTAAAGCGGTGAATAATTTGTGCCACATGTTTACAAGAATCTTCTGTTAATCCGCGGCGAAAATATGGTAATGTTTTGTCAGCAATTCGTAATACTTTATGTGTTTGCAGGGCTTTCGCATTTTCTTCCTGACGCAAAATAGCTTGTATCATAGAAAGTAAAATAAAACTCCCGAAACTATTTACAAGGATCATTGGTATCGCAATTGTTTTCACGATACTACTCCCATCCTCTACGATTAATAGGATCATAATCATTTCTAAAGAAACGATACATACACTTAAAACCGCTGAAAATTTAGGCGTAATTGCACGATTATATTTTTTGAAAATGTATCCAATGTATCCTGTTATAACACCTGCTAAAATTGACGAAATTGCACAACTCAGCGCTGTCGTCCCGCCAAGCATATAACGGTGAATACCTGCAATCGATCCTACTCCAATGCCAACGATAGGACCTCCAAGCAATCCACTAATTCCAACACCCATAATACGTGTATTCGCAATTGTACTAGATGACGAAACACCTTGTAGCCAATTTTCTTTCATAATTGTATTCCCGGCAATTTCAATTCCTGTGTAATTGCTTACAATTGTAAACACTGAAAAAATACAAATAAGCTTAAGCTTATCTACATATCCATCTTGCTTATGAAGAAGGCGCCTGAACGTTTTAATATGGGAAAGTAAAAATCCTAAAATAACAATAAGTCCGACACGTTCAATCATCATAAGTACTAAATTTAGCATCCGTGATTCATTCCTTTTTATATGAGTTAGTTTTATTATGGGAAAATAATGAAGTGTGCGTCAAGAAGAATAAAATATCTTTTGAAATATTTTACACATAACAATTCCCTCATTATTTGACAATGTAATAGAAGAGTGCTAAAAATAAAGTAATATAATACAGTCCTTTAACCCAACCCCGTGAGGTTGAGAAGGAAGTCGGAATATACTCTATACGTATGTCCTTTTTTAGGCATACGTATGAATTTTTGGCCTTCTCATCATATCAGGTGAGAAGGCCTTTTGTTATTCTTCCATAGCGACTGTAGAAAGAAAATGAGGAGGAGTAATGATGAACGTCACTACTGATGTACAATCAACAACAGAGGAGACGAAAGAGAAAAGATATAAAACATTATTTGGTTCTGCGCTAGGGTATGCAGCAGAAGGTTTAGATATGTTGCTCTTATCTTTCGTACTCGTCTACATTTTAAAGGAATTTCATTTAAGCCCTGTTGAAGGTGGAAACTTAACATTAGCCACCACAATAGGAATGCTAATCGGGTCTTATTTATTTGGATTTATTGCTGATTTATTTGGTCGGATCCGTACGATGGCCTTCACAATCTTACTATTTTCACTCGCAACAGCACTCATTTATTTCGCAACAGATTATTGGCAATTATTAATTCTTCGCTTTTTAGTTGGAATGGGAGTTGGTGGTGAATTCGGTATTGGAATGGCCATCGTAACTGAAACATGGTCGAAAGAAATGCGCGCAAAGGCAACATCCGTTGTGGCACTTGGATGGCAATTCGGCGTACTAGTCGCTTCACTCCTACCAGCATTTATCGTTCCACACTTTGGATGGAGAGCCGTTTTCTTATTTGGACTCATTCCCGCACTACTAGCTGTCTATGTCCGAAAAAGTTTAAGTGAACCGAAAATATGGGAACAAAAACAACGATACAAAAAAGAATTGTTACAAAAAGAAGCTGAAGGTAATTTAACAACTACTGAGGCAGAGCAACTAAAGCAAATGAAAAAGTTCCCACTCCGAAAGTTATTTGCAAATAAAAAAGTAACGATAACAACAATTGGTCTTATTATTATGTCATTCATCCAAAACTTCGGATATTATGGAATTTTCACATGGATGCCAACTATTTTAGCGAATAAATATAACTACACATTAGCAAAGGCGAGCGGCTGGATGTTCATCTCTACGATCGGTATGCTAATTGGTATTGCAACTTTTGGTATTCTAGCTGATAAAATTGGTCGCCGTAAAACTTTTACAATCTATTATGTCGGTGGTACTATATACTGTCTCATTTACTTCTTCTTATTCACAGACTCAACATTATTGTTATGGGGAAGTGCATTGCTTGGATTCTTTGCCAATGGCATGATGGGAGGATTCGGGGCAGTTTTAGCCGAAAACTATCCTGCTGAAGCTCGCTCTACAGCAGAAAACTTTATTTTCGGTACAGGACGTGGTTTAGCTGGATTTGGGCCTGTTATTATCGGCTTACTTGCTGCAGGTGGTAATTTAATGGGAGCATTATCTCTCATCTTCATTATCTATCCAATTGGTTTAGTTACGATGTTATTATGTGTTCCAGAGACGAAAGATAAAGTATTAGAATAGATTGAAACTGTATCCTTCAAAAAAATAGTTGGATAAATAGGAAAGAGGAAGTATCTCAAATGAGATGCTTCCTCTTTTTATATAAATACAATTATTTACTTTGATTTACTAGCTTTTTGGAACAAGAAGGAGGTTTTCTCTTCTTCTTTTACAATACCTTGCTTTAAAGCTAATTCCCCCGCAACTTTTGGCGCTAGCCATAGCATTGGGAATAACAGAATGGATACCGGGACAGCTGTTACTACGATGAATGATTGCAGCGCATTAATACTTCCCTCACCCATGTATAAAAGAATCGCTGCAACTGTTCCCATAATAAGCGACCAAAACACTCGTAAGCTAATTCTAGGGTCTCCATCTCCAGTCACTGCCATTGAAATCGAATACGCCATTGAATCCCCTGTTGTTACTACAAATAAAATTGTTAATAAAAGAAATGCCGGTCCAATAATGTGAGAGAGTGGCAGTTGCTCTGTAATTGCAATCATAGCCGCTGGCATACCAGATTCACTTAATGCTGCCGATATAGAACCAGGATTCATTAACTCATAAAACACACCTGATCCTCCCAAAATAGTAAACCAAAACGTTGTAATAATCGGTGCAATAATTCCAATTGCAACGATGATTTCTCGGATTGTTCTTCCTCTTGAAATACGGCTCACTAAAATTGCCATCATCGGTCCATACCCAATAAACCATCCCCAGAAAAAGATTGTCCAGGATCCTAACCAAGTTGTATCACCACGATATGTGCTCATTGGAATAAATTCATTTATATAAAATCCAAACGAAGAAACAAATGAATCAATAATAAATCCACCTGGTCCAAACAGTAATACGAATAGCATTAATAAAACTGCTAACCTAACATTTAAATTACTTATAATTTGAATCCCTTTATCAATTCCTGTTACCGCAGATATAGTAGAAACAGCTACTACACAAACAATAATGGCTAATTGAGTCGTAAACACATCCGGGATGTTAAACAATGCTTGTAGGCCATAACTTGCTTGTAGACCTAAAAATCCAATTGGACCAATCGTCCCTGCCGCTACCGCAATAATGGCAAATACATCGATCATTGTTCCAAGCCAACTCTTTCGCAATTTCTCTCCAAAAATAGGATATAAAAGTGTTCGAGGTTTTAATGGCATACCTTTATGATAATGACCATACATCATAACTACCGCACTAATTGTCCCTAAAATCGTCCAAGCCAGGAATCCCCAGTGCATATAACTTTGTGCTAAAGCAGGCATAACTGCTTCTTTCGTTCCAGCAGTTATACCTTCATGTATTGGTGGCACCGTCATTAAATGGTACATCGGCTCTGCCGCTGCCCAGAAAACACCACCTCCGGCCAGTAATGTAGACATTATAATAGCAAGCCATTTTGTCGTACTAATCTCAGGTTTTTCTAATCCCCCAAGTTTAACTCTCCCATACTTCGAGAACGCCATACACATTGCAACAACAAATGTACCAATTAATAGAATCTGCCAAAAAGCACCAAAGTATTTAATTGAAGCTGCAAAACTGCTATTAATGACTCTCTCTATGTAACTTTTATTTAAGAAAACCGCAATTACAAATAATAAAAGCGAGCCACCACTAATAAGAAATACAGGCCAATCCGTTTTTCGACTCTTCATCCTCATTTACACTTCCTCCTTCCTCAGCAATCTAAAAAAACAACTTTATTATGTTTTATTGTTTACACCCAAAACATAATGATTATATAAGCATAATAATTCATCAATTTTTCCACACACTTATGTTGTCCCTAAAAATATGCTAAATCCCTTATTTAAAAGAAAATTTCTATTCCTATTACATAAAAAAGCAAAATAAAAGACCTTATATTTCTATAAGGTCTTCGAAACAGAAATTTGATTATAACATAAGGAACTCCTTCGTTCAAAAAGCTCCTTCCAAAAATAACCGAGAGTAAAGGCTTCCATTTGCTACGTAACAGTAATTAAAAAAATTATATTTTTATAGAAAATGTCCTATACTACAAACTATTTATGAAAGAAATTCGGCTTCAAAATTTCATTTGGATACGGTTTATGATAAATATGAGTGGTAGCTGGAGATAACGGTGGAATGAGCCACACCCAATTGCCGGTTACAACACGACCACAAGCAGCTTCTTGCTTCTCAAATTGCTGAAATTGTTGTGCTGCAGTATGATGATCAACAATACTAACTCCTTGTTTTTTAAAGGAATGTAAAACAGCCACGTTTAATTCAATTAATGCCTTGTCTTTCCATAACGTACCGTTTCTCGATGTATCTAGCTTCATCATCTCCGCAACGGTGGGCAGTAAATTATAACGATCATGATCCGCTAAATTACGGGCCCCAATTTCCGTACCCATGTACCATCCATTAAACGGAGCGGCAGTATAAGAAATGCCGCCAATTTCTAAGCGCATATCTGAAATCATCGGTACTCCATACCACTTGACTCCTAAAGATGAAATTGGGTACTCTGGATGTTCAATTGGTACTTCTTTCACTTCGTTTTTAGGAATTTCTTTATATACAGGTTCCTTTCCATCGATAGAAAATACCAGTGGCAATACATCGAAATTCGTGCCTTCTCCTTGCCAGCCAAGTTCCTGACAAAAATCCGTAAATGCAGCGGAATGAGAGTCACCAATCACTCCCATTTCTGTTTTATATCCTGCATATCGAATTAATTGATGATTATAAATTCGTATATTATTCTCTTCACCTTGATATTGCTTAAAAATCGTAATTGTCGGTTTCACTTTTCCATCGTTCGTTGCATATTTAATATGATGAATCAACGCATTATATACACCTTCCTCATCATTTACTTCACGTGCATCTAATATGTGCATCTTACTCCAAAATAGTCTTCCGATACATCGATTACTATTGCGCCATGCCATTCGCGATCCATGGACAAGTTCTTCAAATGTATGTTCATACGTCCCCGTCTTTTCTATTTCAACTTGAATTTCTTTCATACGTTCTTCTATGAATTGTTCTTTATTAAGTTCTTTATAGCAAATCGTAATAAATTGACTCGCTTCCTCTATTAATTGTTTCGTTTTACTCATAAACGATCTCCTTCTATTCCAACAAAACGTTCTACTTTACAGTATAAGCAAAAAGAATAAGAGTCACAAACGAAAGTCGAATTGTTACTTTTATTGTAATATTTTTCAGAAAATTAAAGGGATTACTATTGACTTACATAAAAAATAGGTGTATTTTTGACTCAGGTAAATTATTTTTACCTAGACCAACTTTTAAAAAGAAAGGAGGTAATGTTATGTCTTCATTTCAATTGCCAAAGCTTTCATATGACTATGATGAACTAGAGCCATATATCGATAGCGACACACTTTCTATTCATCACGGAAAACACCATGCGACATACGTAAATAACTTGAATGCCGCTTTAGAAAACTATACGGAATTACATAATAAATCTTTAGAAGAGTTACTATGTAATTTAGAAACTTTACCAAAGGAAATTGTTACAGCTGTCAGAAATAACGGTGGTGGACATTATTGTCATAGTCTTTTTTGGGAAGTAATGAGCCCACGAGGTGGCGGCGAGCCTAATGGAGACGTTGCAAAAGTAATTGATTATTATTTCAATACCTTTGACAACTTAAAAGATCAACTGTCTAAAGCAGCAATTAGCCGTTTTGGAAGTGGCTATGGGTGGCTTGTCCTTGATGGTCAAGAACTTACTGTTATGAGTACACCTAATCAAGATACACCTCTGCAAGAAGGGAAGACTCCATTACTCGTCATCGATGTATGGGAACACGCCTATTATTTAAAGTATCAAAATCGGCGTCCAGAATTTGTTACCAATTGGTGGCATACAGTGAACTGGGACCAGGTAAATGAAAAGTATTTACAAGCAATTCAATCACAAACACATTAGTCGTGCGTATAAGGTAAGTTTGGTAATGTAAAATTAGTATTGTCGAAATCCTCCAGAATCCCCCGGATTGCCACCGGGGGATTTATGATTATTTCATTGCATGTATGTAATAACGTAATACTTGTTCTATTTCTATTTTCAACTCTCGGAACGGGAATCCTAATTCACTAGCTTTTCCATTATGTAATGTACAATTAATCACTTCATTATAAGGCGCTACATGATCTCCTGCCTCTTGAACGAGTGCTTTTAATCCCGTATTTTCTTCTATGAAATGAATAACTTCGCTAGTAGAAACTACCCCATTGCTACAAGCATTAATTGGCCCTTCTATGTCCTTCATCCCACACCAAGCTAAAAATTCTCCTGCTTCTTTCTCATGTATAAATGACAATTCTCCATCTAAATGCTTCACGGCGACAGGCTCTTGTTTCACAATATGTTCAACGTAAAAATGTAATCTTCTCGTATAATCGTTTTCTCCAATAACAACTGGAAAACGCACTGCAACAACCGGAAATGTTGCTTGTTGAAATACAACTGCTTCGGCTAATCTCTTACCTTCACCATAATTGAAGTCATTCCTATCTCCATACGCAATTGCATACTCGTACGGATTGAAGTCTTCTTCTGATAAGCTTAGTGCAGGTTCATAGACCGCCATTGAAGATGTCATAACATATTTCTTCGTTTTCCCTCGTAACACTTCACATATTATCTTCGCTGCATTCGAGCTATAGCATAAATTATCATATACAATATCATAATTTTTATCTTCTAGACGCTCTGTTAGTTGTTTTTCATCTTCTCTATCTACAATAAGTCTTTTTACTGCACTTCCAAAAGGATCTTCCGCAATTCCTCTCGTCGCAATCGTTACATCATGCCCATCTTGCAAAAGTGATTCTACTAAATGCTTACCAAAAAACCTTGTTCCCCCTAGCACCAATACTTTTTTCAACTTCATCATCCCCATTTCAATAAATTGTAAAATAATACATCTCTATTATAAGTGCTAACATATAAAAAGCATGGAATTCGTTTAACGATTCCATGCTTTTCTACAGAAAATATATTAACGTACTCGATATTTATAAATACAATAACAGAAGTATAAAATAGAAATTACAGATACATAAACCCATAATTCATATACGAATCCCTCTCCCCATACTCCCATAAAATAAAAGAGTGAAGGTAACGTCAATGTTACCCATGATTGTACGAAAGCAATCCTTCCAAGATATTGATTGATGTTCTTTTTTTGTGTATTTAATACAAAGAATAAATACCAAAGTAATGCCCACATAAACCACGTTAACGCATTAACAACATCGTGGAATTGAACAAATGAAACAACCATATAGAATAAAGCAATAATTGCTACCCAAATACAAAACCACCCTAGACCGCTACTATCCATTCCTTTTATAAAAGTAACACCTACATATAAATAGGTTAATCCAAATAAGAAAGTAGCTGCATATGAATATACTGTCCAATTGCTTTGGTCAGAAATCATGATCAAATAGAACGGAATAATAATTTGTAGTGCACCTACAAATAAATTAAAAACACCCGCACTTTTCATCTCTGCTTTTCCTAATATAACAAGACTATTTAAAAATAAAGCTGCACCCGAAAGTAATAATCCTACGTAACCCATATATATTCGTGTGAAAGTCTTTCCCTTTCACACTTTTAACCTCCCCACAATATAAAGTGATTCTTTATTATTTTTCTTCCTATTTAAAACTACATACATAATTTTTAATCTAAATAGGTCAGACCTCCTACCTTGAAGAACGCCATATTTAAAACGCTTTCAATTATAAATAATCCTATCAGAACATTAATAGGATTCCTTGATTATAAACGTACTCTAACCATGACACAAGTATTGATGTTATTTTAAATATTACGTTTTTCATTTCTATAAAAATTAATAGGATAATGCATTTTTTCTATCTCACTCTACTAATTTCTAACATGGAATATTATAGAATGAGCTAGTCAGTAATACATTCATCTTTATAAGATAATCGTATTACTGACCTAAACTTTCATAGTTAATATTGATAGTTTCTCATCCCTAATAATGGCTATTTATCATAAATATCATTCGGATTAATTGTGGGAATAAATCCATTTATAGAACTATATTTTTTAGATACGGTATTTGGAGTAACAGTAAACGTTACAATCTTATTACTTTGTTGTTTAAAATAGCGCATCCAATTTTGACTCCATTCATCTTTCGTAATAACTTGTTTATTGAAGCCTTCCCACAATACACCATGTATAAAATTCAAGGATGTATTTTTGATTGTGTCAAATCCCCAATTCTGTATAAGAAGCAAATCAGAATCAACACCTTTTATTTCTTTTAATAAATTTACATATGCTTCGCGAAATTTCCCCTGTGTAACTGGCTGATCATAAAAATAGTCATCAATATCACCAGCGGTATCTAAAAACACACCGTCTATTCCTTTTCCAATAACTTGCTGTTTCACCTTATTTACAACAATCCGACGGTAATGTTCATCAGCTAAATTCATGATATATGTATCCCACTGCTCAATCTTCATTTTCTTACCGTCTTGATAATAATAGTCTGATTCAACTACTTGCGATTTATGCCACGATTCTAATTCTAAAACACTAACATACCCAAGGACTACTGTTCCTGATTTTTTTAATTGCTGAACTTGCCCTTTCGTAAATGCATATGGCTCTATAATGACCATGTCATACTTTGAAAGTCTCTCAATTACTTGCTCATTTGCTTCACCATAATAAATTTTATAACTTCGTACATTTTTTAAAACTGGTTCCACGACATTTGCTTGTGCGGATGTACTTGAGGAAAAAATAAAAGAAAATATAGCTAAAAAGCATATGGAACGTTTCCACTCCATAATAATATTACCCCCTATAAAACTGTAATTTTTTATCATTTTAAATATTAATACAAGTATAGTAATACAATAACATTTTACATTTTTTCAAACTCGACATTTAATAAAAATTCCAATAAATACAATACATTAACAAAAATTAGAATTTATTTCACTTGAATTTACTACATCTCTGTTGATAAAATGATTTGGGCTTCATATATTATATATTTTAAAATAATTCTTTTAAATTATGTATTTTATTTCAGTGTACTATTCCTCAAAATTAAATTTGCAAACGAAAGAAGGGATTTTTTATGCACTATAGACAATCTAATTTATTACAAAAAATGATTGAACCTACGATTCTCTTTATTGCTCTATTTTTTCTCTCAATACTAGCTGATTTTCTAACACCAACGTATGAATACTTCTTACTCTTATTTATTACATTAATTATTTCTAGCCGGTATGGCATATCTATCGCCCTTTTCACCTTTCTAGAAGCAATGATTTATATTTTTGTAAGCGGTATATATAAAGAAGATGATATATTACTGTACTTTTATTCATTAGATTACTGGATTAATTGGATTTTCTTACTTGTTATTAGTTTATGTTGTGGACTAATGAGTACTGCACAAAAAGAACGGTATGAAGATGTACATATGATAAATAATGAGCTAAAAGCCGAAAATAAAGAATTAAAGTATGTTGTGAAACAATTGGATGAAACACGTATTACACTACGTTCTCGTGTACTTGAATCAAATAATCACTTATCTAAAATGTATCATATGTTTAAAGCTTTAAATCATACACATCCTGAAATTGTACTCGATGAAGGAATAAATGTATTAAAAATGTATTTCGGAGCAAAAAAAATTGGTATCTATCACGTCGATAACAATAAACAATCACTTCGTATTAAATTAAGAGCAGAAACTGGTAAACATACATTACCTCAATCCATTTTTGTTAAAAATGCTTCGCTAGTCATCAAAAATGCTCTAGCGCATAATCGACCTTTCTTCCGTACAGAAGAGGATTTTCAAGACGCTCCACTTTTAGTTGGTCCCGTCCTATTCCAAGATGATGTACAATACGTCATTATATTAGACGAAATTGAATTTTCAAAAGTAACTTCTGAGCAATTCGAACTTTTCACATGGTATTTACGCTGGATGGGCGATCGTTTACAAAACGCTTCTAATCTTTGGCTATCAAGTCAAAAGGATCGTACATTCCCTAAAACGAGCATTTATTATGAAGATGAATTTGAACATTTACTAAAAATAGAAAAGAAACGTTACGAAACATTATCTTATCCATATTCCTATTTTGAATTTACTGTTCCACAAGATTCCTTAGAAATGATAAATTCTATTTTAAAAGATCATTTACGAGATATTGATATATTCGGTTATAGCACGACCAAACAAAAAGTTATGATTCTATTACCTGGCACTGAAGAAAAGTTTTTATTACCAGTCCAAACTCGTATACAAAACGCTCTTTCTTCTAAAGGAGTGATATTCTAATGATTTTACTCCTTCTTTACTTTATTTATGCTATTTTGGTTTTTCTTTTATTTCGATTTACGAAAGGTTTGATTACTGAAGATAAGAAAGGAATTATTGAATTTTGCTTGATTATCTCTCTCCTTTTCCCGCTTGTCGGACTTATTGTATCAGCAATCATGTTATTACTGAATATAAGATGCTCCAAAACCGAGTGGTTACAGCAATACTCTGAGTATGTTTCCTTTCAAGTTGATCATTATGAAGATATTTTGGCAGCTGCAAAACAAGATATGGACCTAATTTCATTTTCTTCCGGATTAGAACTAGATAAGCCTGAATTACATAAACAACTCATTGTACAGTTAAGCTCCTCCTCTATTTCCAATGAAGGAGGCTTATTGAAAGAAGCCATTCACCATAAAGATCCTGAAACTGTACATTACGCAGCAACTACTATTAATTTACTAAATGAACGGTACGAAAAACAGATCGAGTACTTAAATAAGCAATTTCTACAAAATCCACAAAATGAAATTGCAAAAGAGTTGGTTTCTAACTATTTAAGATATATAGACAGTGGTCTTCTTTCTAATCAGCAAAAGGAAAAAATAATCGCTGAATTTATGAATTTTATTACACAAATTGTAGAACTATTCCCTACCGAACCTCTTTACCCTTTCCACCTTGGAAATCTGTTTCTACATACAAAACAATATGCAAAGTCTGAAGAACAATTTTTAAATCTTATTCATTTCTATCCTGAATCATATTACGGTTACGTTGGGTTACTTGAAATATATTATGAGCAAAAGTTATGGGACGAGCTCTATAACTTAATCAATAATCTAGCAGTTGCAAAAAGAGTTCATATACTACCGCGTAAATATCAATTATTTGTAAGGCAGTTTGGAGGCGTACACATTGAAAAAGGGGATTAATATATACATCGGAATTGTTAGTATCATTTTATTTCTCTTAATTATATCTATCCTTATATATCGAACAGAAAATTTCTATCAAAAGTTTTCTGTTCCTAAAACTAAAGAAACAGATACTGTTAAAACACTCAAAGCAAAAGATGTAGCCCAAAATGGACAAAAAATGCAATTATACGTTTTAAAAACGGATAATACATTAGGGCAACAAGTCGAATTTAATACGAAAAAGGCAATGGATTACGCACACCTACACTATAAAGATATTACAGCTAATGAAATTAAGGGACTTACTCCCTCCCCCTATACAGGGATTATTATTACAGGTGAAATAATGGCGCAACTTCCACAAGCTGATATTCAAAATTTTGTACAAATGGGCGGAAGGGTTATTATCGCAAACCGACTTGATTCAGATCCTTCCTGGAACACATTATTTGGTATTACAAAAAAAGAAGGCTTCAAAGATGTGAAAGGATTAACCTTTGAAGAAGTTTTATTCCCTGGTTATCCTGATCTCTCAAGTTCTTCTCCATTGTTCACTCATAGCTCAATGAATATTACGCTAGATGAGAATACAACTAATACTTGGATTACTGCAGAAGATACTCCCATCCTTTGGACCAATGACTACGGTGAAGGAAAAGTCTTATATTGGAATACAACAGCATTGAACGATAAATTAGGTAGGGGTATGTTCGTTCAATCGCTGGGTACTATTTTCCCGACTTTCGCTACAGTACAACTTGGAGCGGAGATTATGTATATCGATGACTTCCCATCTCCAATTCCAAGTGGAGAACTAAAAAACTTAACAACAGAAAAAATTTCTGTTGAAGAATTTTATAAAAAACATTGGTGGAAAAATATGAAGGATATCTCTGAAGAGCTTGATATTAAATATACAGGGGTTGCAATTGGGACATACCAAAATAAAGTAACGCCACCTTTTGAAGATTTCACAGGTAAAAATAGAAATACCTATTTATTATTTGGGAGAGAATTATTAAGTCACGGTGGAGAAATCGGTATTCATGGCTATAACCATCAACCTTTATTATTACCACCAGACCAAGTAGATAAAGCACTTGAATATGTTCCGTGGAATTCAAAAGAGGACATGGAGGAATCCTTAAATGCTTTACAAAAACTCGTGTATAACTTCTTTCCAAACGAAAAACTAAAAACCTATGTACCACCATCCAATATTATAAATACAACTGGATTAAGTGCATTAAACGACGCGGTTCCAACTATGGAAACAGTTGCTTCTCTATATGTGGGAAGTAAAAGTAACGGCAGTTTAATTCAAGAATTTGGACCAGATGAACACAACAAAAACATTTATCACTTCCCGCGTATTACGAGTGGCTATGCTATTCCAGATGAAGAACAATTTATTTTAGCTGATGTTACCGCAAATTTAGGGGTTATCTCACATTTCGTCCATCCAGATGATATCCTTGATGAAAAACGTTCGGGTAATTTAACGTGGGAAGAATTATTTAAAGCTTATAAAACGACAATTAAAGAAATACGAGAAAGATATCCTTATATAAAAAGTATGACACAAAGCGAAGCAACTGCTTCCATGAAAATTTATCAAACTGGTGATTTAGCTGTTTCTTATGAAGATGATGCTGTTCACATTGCATATAAGGGATTACCAAACCACACTGCAACGATTATACGTGTGGAAGAAGGGAAAAAATTGAAAACCGGTTCATTCCCATACGGCACAGTTACAAAGCTAGATTCACAAATTTATAGCGTTATATTAAAACAAGCTAACGCTACAATTCCAATTAAAGGGGTATAGCAGATGAAAATAGGTTTAGTCGTTGAAGGAAGTTATCCTTTTGTCAGTGGCGGAGTAGCAAGTTGGGTACAAATGATCATCCAACAATTTAAAGAACATGAATTCACCATTTTTGCGATCGTACCGCAAATAAAAACAGAAGCGGAATATCAATATGAAATTCCTAACAATGTAAAAGATATCATTATGATTCCCTTACAATCAGAAAGTGACTCAAAACATATAAAAACCAATTTAACGACTGATGAAGTACAAACACTTCAAAAATGGTTTACATTCCAAGCTAACGAAACAGAAGCATTACAAATATTAGGGAACAAGCAAAAGCTAGGAACACTACATTCCTTCTTCGAAAGTCGTGAATTTTATGAAATAGTGAAAGAAAGCTATTTGTATGAAGAAAGTAGTGGTTCTTTCTTAAATTACTTTTGGATGTGGAGATCTATGTTCACACCAATCATTCAAATTTTACAAATTGATTTTCCTGAATTAGATCTCATCCATTCTGTATCTACAGGCTATGGTGGGCTTCTTGGGGCTGCAATTAGTGCCAAATCTGACATACCATTTATTCTAACAGAGCATGGCATTTATTCTCGGGAACGTGAAGAGGAAATACTCCAATCAACTTGGATACCAATCGAATACAAAAAAAGATGGGTTTCTTTCTTCCATCATTTATCTCACCAAGCATATGAACAAGCTGCTGATGTGATTACGTTATTCGGACGGAATAGTGCATATCAAAAAGAACTAGGAGCTCCGGCCCATAAACTAAAAATTGTTCCAAATGGTGTTACTTTATCTGACTATAAAGGGCTACGTAAGCCAAAACATAATTCAGATAAACTCATTATTTCTGCTATTATACGAGTTGTGCCAATTAAAGACGTAAAAACAATGATTTATGCAGCTAAATTATTATTAGAAAAAGATATTCCGTTTATCTTCTACTTATTAGGTCCTGATACAGAAGAACCAGAGTATGCCCAAGAATGTCGTGATTTAATTCAGCAACTTGGATTAAAAGAACATGTAATAATGACTGGCAGAGTAAACATTAAAGATTACTTAAAACAAACGGATATTCTCGTATTAACTAGCATATCTGAAGGACAACCACTAGCTATGTTAGAAGGAATGGCATCGGGATTACCATGGGTTGTTACAGACGTTGGTTCTTGTAAGGAGTTAATTTATGGACAAGATGAAGATCCTTACGGCCAATGTGGCTTTGTTGTACCACCTGTATCTCCTGAACAAGTTGCCACCCACTTAGAATGGTATTATCGCCACCCTGAATCCATTCAACAATTCGGAAACAATGGGCGTAATCGTATTGAAGCATATTATCAATTATCAGGTGTTGTTGATAGTTATCGTAGGCTTTATTTAGAAAGGGGTGCGAAAACATGGCAGGTATAGGATTTCGATTACAAAAATTATTTCAGGAAGACTACTATTCTTCAAGGGTAAAAGCTTATGGATTTTCGTTATTTGTTACAGCTGGTCCTTGGTTAGTCGTTATTTTAGCAGTAACAACTATTCGATTCATTTTGAGTTTATTTCATTCTATTTCAATTGAAGAACAGCGCCTTTTCACTATTTCAATTTCATATTGCTTTATTTTTTCTCAAATTATTTACGGAGCATTGCAGCTGATTGTAACTAGATATGTAGCTGACCTTTTATACGAACAAAAAGCTGATAAAGTATTTTCTTCATTTTTAGGAATGACGAAGATCACACTTTTTTTAGCTATTATGTTATGGCTTTTATTTGCATTTTTCACACCATTAGCTTTATATTATAAAATCGTGATGCTGTTTTTATTTTTAGCTTTAAATATTATCTGGATTCAGTCCATTTATTTAACAGCAGCTAAAGATTATCAATCAATTGCACTGGCATTTTTAATCGGATCCATTTTTTCCCTATTAGGAATTATCCTAATAGCTTACTGGCACCCTACACTTGGGTTAGAACATGGATCTGCCCTATTGCTTTTAATTTCTTTTACAATTGGTACTTTCATTACACTAGTATGGTTAAGTATCGTTATTGTACGAATGTTTCCAAATAGCGATGCTACTGAACAATTTACCTTTCTTTCTTATTTAGATAAATATCCAGAGTTATTTTGGTCAAGCCTATTTTACAATGTGGGTATTTGGGTATGTAATTTTGTTATTTGGTTTGGAGACGGTCGGGGAAATATTGAAGACACATTTATTTATCATCAAATTTATGATACTGCTGTTTTCTGGGCGTATTTAAGTATTATCCCAACCTATATTTTCTTTGTAGTATCCATTGAAACCAGGTTTTATGAAAGATATAAAAAGTTCTTCGGTTCGGTAAACAATGGCGGAACATTACATACACTTTTACAATTGAAAGATTCCATGAACTTTGTCTTAAAGCAGGAAATGGAACGTATACTTCGTAATCAAGGTATTTTTTCCTTACTTATTATTTTTATAATATGGATGTTTAGTTCGCAATCTGGAAACACAACACTTAATTACTCTATTCTGCAACTAACTATAGTTGGTGCTTATGCAAATGGAATGGTGCTCGTTATTACATTACTACTCCTATACTTTGAGGATCGTAAAGGGGCATTTCGAACATCAGCTATTTTCTTTTTTGCAAACCTATTATTAAGCCTTCTCTTGCTTCCATTTGGATTCAATGGTTACGGCATTAGTTTCGCAGTTGGATCTTCTATTACATTCCTATATGCTATTTCTAGACTCTTTACTTACATTAAAGATATTGATTATTATACATTTTGCCAGTCAAATATTCCTATAAAACAGCGGACCTTTTTTACCAAATTAGCTAATAAACTTAACGGGAAATAGATACAAAAATGACCTTTGCTCATGCAAAGGTCATTTTTTGTATCTACATATTAAACTTCCAAATAGCCATTTTTATTATTTGATTGCCATCTCCAAGAATCTGCACACATTTCTTCTAATCCACGTTTTGCTTCCCATCCTAGTTCACGTTTTGCCTTTGATGCATCTGCAAAACATATTGCCACATCACCAGGACGACGCTCCGTAATTTTATAAGGAACTTTTTTTCCTGAAACCCTTTCAAATGCTTCAACCATCTCAAGTACACTATACCCTGTACCTGTGCCCAGATTATAAGCATCTACTCCTGTTGCATTCAGTACTTTCTCTAGCGCTTTTACGTGACCTTTTGCTAAGTCTACAACATGTATGTAATCACGGATGCCTGTTCCATCTTTCGTTGGATAGTCATTTCCAAATACACTTAATTCTTTTAGCTTACCTACTGCCACTTGTGTGACATATGGCATTAAGTTATTTGGAATTCCATTTGGATCTTCTCCAATACGCCCACTTTCATGTGCACCAAATGGGTTGAAATAGCGAAGTAACGCAATACTCCATTCTCTATCCGCAAATGCTACATCACGCATAATTTGCTCAATCATTAATTTCGTTTGACCATATGGATTTGTTGCACTTAATGGAAACTCCTCTGTAATCGGTGACGTTTCCGGGATACCATATACAGTTGCAGATGAACTAAAAATCATCTTCTTTACATTATGTTTCTGCATTACTTCACATAGCACTAACGTGCTCGTAATGTTGTTATGATAATATGTTAATGGAATTGCTACTGATTCCCCTACAGCTTTAAATCCTGCAAAGTGAATAACTGCTTCGATTGCATTTTCTTCAAAAATTTCGTCAAGTGCTTCTTGATTTAAAACATCTTCTTTATAAAACTTAAATTGTTTTCCTGTTATTTCTTTCACTCGATTTATAGATTCTACCGAGCTATTCGAAAGATTATCAACTACTATAATTTCGTAACCACTATTTAGTAATTCTACACATGTATGACTACCAATATACCCTGCTCCACCTGTTACAAGTATTGCCATAATTATAGTCCTCCATATTTCATTCATTATAAACTTCTCAAAGTATATCACATATTTCTTATCCTATGTTTAATATGCGAACACAGAAACTTACATTTTATCCCATAATAAATTTATAACATATACGATTCCAATCAAGTAATAAGAAAAACGCCACATATTTTTATTATGTGGCGTTTTTCTTATTAAATTACGTAACAATATACACTTAGAAAATGCGCAAGACTACCTAATAATACAAAAACGTGAAAAATTTCATGATGTCCCATATATTTAAACTCTAGCCATTTTGACTTTGTTCCATAAATAAATCCACCAATTGTATAAAAAATGCCCCCAAGTACTAAGAAAACAATGCCTCCTGTACTTAAATTCTCAACTAACGGTGCAAAGAATAAAACAATTAACCAACCCATCGTAATATAAATTGCTGTCGATAACCATCTTGGACAATTAAACCAAAACATTTTAAACACAATGCCACAAATCGCAGTTGCATAGACTAAACAAAATAATAGCAAACCACTTGCCGAATTTAATGTAATTAAGCAAAAGGGTGCATATGTACCTGCAATTAATATAAAAATCATAGAATGATCTAGCTTCCTAAAGAAGTAAATAACACGTTCATTGGCCACAACACTATGATATACAGCTGACGCTGTATAAAGGACCATCATTCCGATACCAAACAAAATAACAGCTGTAATTGCAGCAAACGATGGCATCTTGATAGAAACTTTCACAAGCATAGCTAATAAGGCAATAAATGATAATATCGCTCCACCTAAGTGAGTAAATGCATTAACTGGTTCCCTTACATAAGCATTCATAATAACACCCCTCATATAATTACATGTAGTTTCGATAACTACATGTAATTATATACACATTTCTTTTTAAGGTCAACATTTACAATTCATTTGTTTCGTAATACCATATTTAAAGATGTATTAGACATTAAGTTCCACTAAGTTATAAAAGTGAGGGATTCTACGTGGAAAATATAAATGAATTACTTGAGACATTGCATTTAGAAAAAAATATTAAACTTGAAGATATTCCAAATGTTGACTTATATGTAGATCAAGTTGTCCAACTATTTGAGAATACTTATGCAGATACAACGAGAACTGATGATGAAAAAGTATTAACAAAAACGATGATTAATAATTACGCAAAAGGGAAACTATTCATCCCTATCAAAAATAAAAAGTATTCAAAAGAGCATATGATTTTAATTAGCCTAATTTATCAATTAAAAGGTGCTCTTTCCATTAACGACATAAAAAGTTCATTAGAAACTATAAATGACTCCTTATTAAATGATGATTCATTCGAATTAAATACGTTATACAAAAATTATCTTGCTCTTACTGAAAGCAATGTCGAAAGCTTTAAACAAGACGTAAATCACCGTGTTACAGAAGTAAATGAGATTTCTTCCTTAGAAGACACAAAGCTAGAAAAATTTCTACTACTAACCTCCTTCGTGACTATGAGTAATATGTATAGACGTTTAGCGGAGCAACTAGTGGATGATTTAAAAGAATCATAAATAAAAAACTATCCACCTATTAAAGTGGATAGTTTTTTATTTACTTAATTGCTTCATGAACTTTTAGTTGTTTCCCTTTAATCGTTGTAGTTTTCATGACTTTCAAGACAAGTGGTCCTTTTCCATTTAATATTTCAACGTAAGAAACATTATCTTGTATCGTAATAATGCCTATATCTTCTGCTGTAACACCTTTAATTTTAGCGATTGTACCGACGAAATCTACCGCCCTAATTTTCTTTTTCTTCCCACCATTAAAGTACAGCTTCATAATGCCTTTGTTGATGTCTGCATTTTTATCTTTCTTTATAATTGGTTTAGCATGTATCTTTTCTTCAAATGCAGCTTTCCCTTTCATAACTTCTTCTTTTAAAGGTCCAATTGCCTTTGGAATTTCAAAGCCAATATACTCCTCAATCTCTTCTAAAAATCTATTTTCATATGGTGTTATAAATGTAATAGCTTTTCCACTATTTCCAGCTCGTCCCGTTCTTCCAGTACGATGTACATAGCTTTCTTTTTCAAGTGGAATATCATAATTGATAACATGTGTAATATTATCAATATCAATTCCCCTTGCAGCCACGTCTGTTGCTACTAAATAACGGAATTTTCCTTTTCTAAAATCATCCATGACTTCAAAACGATCTTCTTGTACCATACCACCATGTATTTTGTCACAAGGATAGTTAGCTCGTTTTAATTGTCTATATACATGATCTACATTGTCTTGTGTACGGCAGAAAATAATACAACTATCCGGATTCTCAATCGTTGTTACATCTTTAAGTAGTGAAAGCTTCTCGTCTTCTATCACCTCAAAAAGAGTATGTTCAATTTTATCCGTCGTAATCCCAGCCGCTTTAATTTCAATATGAGTCGGTGAATTCATATATGTACGAGACAATTTCTCAACATCTTCTGGGAGTGTTGCTGAAAATAACATTGTCATTCTTTTTGTAGGTAATTCATCAATAATTGCCTCTACTTGATCGATAAAACCCATATTTAGCATCTCATCTGCTTCATCAATAACTAAATACTTCAAACACTCTAAAGAAAGGGTACCCTTCTCAATATGATCCAACACACGACCAGGAGTCCCAACTACAATATGTGTCTTTTGCTTTAATTCTAATTTTTGACGTGCAAATGGGGATTTCCCATAAACTGCCGCAGCCTTGATTCTTTTGAATCGACCTATATTTGTAATATCTTCTTTTACCTGTACCGCAAGCTCTCTCGTTGGTGTTAAAACTAATGCTTGTGGTTTATTCTCTTCCCACTCCACCATTTCACAAAGTGGAATACCAAATGAAGCTGTTTTTCCACTTCCCGTCTGGGACTTCACAACAAGATCCTTCTTTTGTAATGCGACTGGAATAACCTCACCTTGTACTTCTGTTGGATGATCATACCCTAACCCAGTAAGTGCCCTTACAATTTCTTTACTTAATTTATACTCAAAAAAACCTTTTTCACTCATATATTAACCTCATTTTATTCTGTATTATTTTCTTTTTTATCTTTTGTATACGTTACTATCGCCCTACTTATTATACTTGAAACCTCACATAAAAAGGTGGATCATGCCAGATTCATCTTTTTATATAGAAATAAACCTGATCATTTCATATATTGTTCAACTACTTGATAACATCTTTTGCTCGTATTGTTAGCATTAACCTTTTCATAGTTCCTACATCCACTCCCAAAAACAAAAAGAATACATACAACTTTGTGTAATTGTCTTTATTTTCTGTATTTTTTATAGACGAACAATACTAATAAAAAAACGTTTTAGGTTCGTTTTTAACGTTGTTTTTTAGATATAAAATCTACTTTTTTAAAAAATATTAAGAAATCCTTTGACTTCTTAATGAAAATAATGTAAATTATCATATGGACGAACATTTTTGATTAATAAAAATAAAATATTCGTATTTTAGGGGTGTAAATGATGGAAAACGTATTCGACTATGAAGATATTCAATTAATTCCTGCAAAATGTATTGTGAACAGCCGCTCTGAATGTGATACAACTGTCACTTTAGGTAAACATAAATTTAAATTACCTGTCGTACCTGCAAATATGCAAACGATTATTGATGAAAGAATCGCAACTTATTTAGCTGAAAACAATTATTTCTATATCATGCATCGTTTCCAACCAGAGAAACGAATCTCATTCATTAGAGATATGCAATCACGTGGTTTAATCGCTTCTATTAGCGTTGGTGTAAAAGAGGACGAATACGAATTCGTACAGCAATTAGCTACTGAACAACTTACACCTGAATACATCACGATTGATATTGCACATGGACATTCTAATGCTGTGATCAACATGATTCAACATATTAAAAAGCATTTACCAGAAAGCTTCGTTATCGCTGGAAACGTTGGAACTCCAGAAGCGGTAAGAGAATTAGAAAACGCTGGTGCTGACGCAACAAAAGTTGGTATTGGACCTGGTAAAGTTTGTATTACTAAAATTAAAACAGGCTTTGGAACTGGCGGTTGGCAACTAGCTGCACTTCGCTGGTGTGCAAAAGCTGCAAGTAAGCCAATTATCGCTGACGGTGGTATTCGTACACACGGTGACGTAGCTAAATCTATTCGATTTGGGGCGACTATGGTTATGATCGGTTCTCTATTCGCTGGTCATGAAGAGTCTCCAGGGGAAACAATCGAAAAAGAAGGCAAACTTTATAAAGAGTATTTTGGTTCAGCTTCTGAATTCCAAAAAGGCGAGAAGAAAAACGTTGAAGGTAAGAAAATGTTCGTTGAGCATAAAGGTTCTTTAGAAGACACTTTAATCGAAATGGAACAAGATCTTCAATCTTCCATCTCTTACGCTGGCGGAACAAAATTAGACTCAATTCGTACTGTAGATTATGTAGTCGTGAAAAACTCTATTTTCAACGGTGATAAAGTATATTAATTTTTAAATGTAACTCGAAGGACAAGCAGTTTTATGCTTGTCCTTCTTTTTCATATATAGAAATGTAAAATATTTTCATTTTACTGAATTTTCTAGTATCATGTTTTTATATACTTATAATAAGGGGGATATAAAATATGAAAGATGTAATTGAGAAACGCCATATTCGCGCAGAAGTTCCTACTGAATTAACATGGGACCTCTCTGATTTATACGAATCTGATAAAGAGTGGGAAACTGCATTACGTGTATTAACAGACGATATAAAAAAACTTGATGTGTTTAAAGGGCAATTACACACTAGCCCCACTACTTTATTACATTGCCTACTTTTAGAAGAAGAGCTTCTAATGAAGTTAACAAAATTATACTCCTACGCAAATTTAAAAGAATCTACTGACCGTACAAATCCAGTTGTTCAAGCGAACTCTTCCAAAATTGCTGCTTTATGGACAAAAGTACATACTGCACTATCCTTTATCCGTAATGAAATCCTCTTATTTGACGAAGGAACGATTGAAAAATATTTAACAGAAGAAATCAAACTGGAACCTTTCCGTAACTCATTACTAGACATATTACAAAAAAGGCAGCACACGCTCTCTCCTGAAACAGAAGAAGCTCTTGCTTCACTTGGCGAAGTACATAGTTCTCCATACAAAATTTACGGTATGACTAAATTAGCCGATATGGATTTTAACTCCATACAAGATGAACAAGGAAACGAACTCCCTGTATCGTTTGCATTATTTGAAAGCAAATATGAGTTTTCTCCAAGCGCAGACATACGTAGGAAAGCATACTCATCATTTGTTTCCACCTTGAAACGATATAAGAATACAGTGGCAACAACATATGCGACTGAAGTAAAAAAACAAGTGACACTTTCTCGCTTACGCAAATTTGAATCTGTTACTCATATGCTTTTAGAACCTCAAAAAGTTCCTCTTGAAATGTATAATAATCAACTTGATATTATTTATAAAGAATTAGCGCCTCATATGCGCCGTTTTGCAGATTTAAAAAAGAAAGTATTAGGACTCGATGAAATGCTGTTCTGCGACTTACATGCACCTTTAGATCCCGAATTTAATCCGACAATTACTTACGAAGAAGCTGGAAAACTTATTCAAGACTCTTTACAAGTACTCGGGGATGAATATAGTTCCATTATCGAAAAAGGATTCAAAGAAAGATGGGTCGACCTTGCAGATAACGTAGGGAAATCAACAGGGGCATTTTGTTCAAGTCCGTATGGTTCTCATCCATACATTTTAATTACATGGCAAAATACGATGCGTGGCTGCTTCACATTAGCTCATGAATTTGGGCATGCTGGTCATTTTTATTTAGCAAATAAAAACCAACGTATTATGAATGTACGTCCATCTATGTACTTCGTTGAAGCACCATCTACAATGAATGAATTACTATTAGCCCAGCATTTATTAGCGACGAATGACGATAAGAGAATGCGCAGATGGGTAATCCTGCAACTACTTGGCACATATTATCACAACTTTGTTACTCACTTACTTGAGGGAGAATATCAAAGAAGAGTATACAGCCTAGCAGAAGAAGGAGAAGCACTTACAGCTACAGCTTTAACTGCAATAAAAACAAATGTACTTTCCACATTCTGGGGGGATTCTGTAGAAATTGACGAAGGTGCTGGCTTAACTTGGATGCGCCAACCTCATTATTATATGGGCTTATATTCTTACACGTATTCCGCAGGCCTCACTGCATCTACTGCAGTAGCTCAAATGATTAAAGAAGAAGGACAACCTGCCGTTGATCGCTGGTTAGATGTACTTCGCGCTGGTGGTACGATGAAACCACTTGAATTAATGAAACATGCCGGAGTCGATATGTCAAAACCAAACGCAATCCGCAGAGCTGTTTCTTACGTTGGTTCCTTAATCGATGAATTAGAGCGCTCTTATCAAGAATAAAGTGAAACTTTAATCAGTGGGGAGTGTCCATCCCCCACTGATTATTAGCCCTCACCAATCGGGCTTTTACGGGCAGTTGATTCCCTACCTAACTTCTTTGCTTCCGCTGAATTTTGAGGTGGGGATCTTACTGCCCGTTAATGCGGGATAAAAAATAAGCCCTCGCTTTATGAGGGCTTATTTCATGTTTACTTTCCAAATCTTTTACGGTATCCACATTTTCTACATAGCTCTTCAACTGCAACTCTTCTAGAAAAACCATCGACAATGTTTGTTGCTCTTTCGCCTTCTATAATGTTAGAAAATGAATCATTATTAATATTTCCAAGGTTAATAATCCCTTCACCATCTAAACAACAAGGAATAACCGTTCCGTTCGCTAAAATACCAGCTTGATTTCGAAGACCATGACAGAATCCTTTTCCATCATCCTCTTCTTCATGTAATGCTGGCCACTGGAATTCATAGTCTTGATTAATAAAGACACGTTCCGCAATTTTTATACCTTTTCCTGGTGTAAGCTTCTCTTCGATTTGATAAGATAAACCAAACTCATTTTCAATGATGGATAATAACTCTCTATTTTTCTGGATTTCAGCATTTGTTTTATTATCCTGCGTTAAATTCCATAATCTAAGTGAAACAATCAAATCCGATTGACTCGTTGCCTCTCTAATAAAGGAAAGTATACTTCTTACATACCCCTCTTTATCTTGTGAACCTGGGTGTCCATCAAAACTATGCAGCGAAAAATTCATTTGTCTTAAAGCAGGCTTATTTAACAATCTATGCCGTCTCTTATTAATTAACGTTCCGTTCGTTGTAATATTAACTTTAAACCCTTTTTCATGGCTTAAATCTAACAATTGATCTATTTTTGGATGCAGCAACGGCTCACCCTTCACGTGCAAATAAATGTAGTCTGTGTGTGGTTTAATTTGGTCTAACCTTTTTGCAAAATCCTCCACAGAAATGAATTGCTTCTGTCTTTCCGTCGGCGGACAAAAGCTGCACGCAAGATTACATACACTCGTAATCTCCAAGTAAAATTTCTTAAACTTCTTCACCTTTAACTCCTCACTTCTATGACTACTTATACTTTTTCCTCTTCATATTACAGCATACTTTTTTAGAAATAGAAACATACTTATTTTAGGAAATATAGAAAACGGCCACATCTGTAGCCGTTTGAATGTACTATTACTATTTATGATACGGTTCCCCGCGATTAATACGAAATGCTCTATACACTTGCTCAAGCAATACTAATCGCATTAATTGGTGTGGTAATGTCATCTTTGAAAAAGAAAGTGATTCGTTTGAACGCTTCATTACTTCTGAACTTAGTCCAAGTGATCCTCCAATTACAAAGGCAACTTTACTCTTTCCATATGTAGCAAGACGATCTAAGCTTACTGCAAATTCTTCTGATGATTTTTGTTTTCCTTCTATTGCTAACGCAATGACATGCGTATCATCAGAAATTTTATCCAGTATACGTATACCCTCTTTTTCTTTTACAATTAACATTTCTGCTTCACTTAAATTTTCTGGCGCCTTTTCATCTGGTAATTCAATTACTTCCACTTTTGCGTATGCAGATAATCGTTTTAAGTATTCTGCTATACCTTGTTTTAAATATTTTTCTTTTAATTTCCCAATTGAAATAATCGAGATATTCACACGTATTCCCCACCTTACAAACATGTTATCCACATAACTTATCCACATATCCACAAATGTTACCCACATATTGTGTGAGAATCTGTGTTCGATACAACATATGTCGCCTCATTTTGACAAAATTCACATGTTTTTTTCTCTTTTTCTGAGTTATCCACATTGTTGATAACCGGTGCAACTTCACACTCATCCACAATAATATCTAAAGCTAATTCAACATGTTCTAAACAACAAGGTAAATTCATATTCTTCACCTCACTTTTCTACAATAGAAAACAGGAGGTAGGCCCTCCTGTTTTTAATACTTTTGAATGCCTAGTTTAACCGTTGTTGTTGCTCGTTTTGTACCACGATAAAATGTAAGGGTCATTTTATCATTAATTTTTTTATCATATAGGGCCGTACGGAATCCGATAATATCCCGAACCGGTTTTCCATCTACTGCTACAATCACATCATGTTCTCGTAAACCAGCATCTGCACCTGGTGAAGGACTTTTCACATCTAAAATGCAAACTCCCTCTGTTACATTGCCCGGTAAATGCAATGTTTTTGACCAATAATAATTCGGAATCTCATTTAACGATCTAAGTTCAATTCCAACATATGGTCTTCTTACTTTTCCGTACTTCTCTAATTCATTCATAATAGGAACAGCTCTATTAACAGGAATGGCTAGTCCAATTCCTTCTACTTCTTTTGCAGCGATTTTCATTGAATTAATACCAATTAATTGACCTGCTGCGTTTACAAGCGCACCACCACTATTACCTGGGTTAATTGCTGCGTCTGTTTGCAATACTTCTACTTGCCAATCATAATGTCCATCTTGATCTAAATCCACAGGGACAATACGTTCATTAGCCGAAATAATACCTTGTGTGACAGTTCCAGAAAATTGTAGCCCGAGCGGGTTTCCAATCGCAATGACCGGTTCTCCTCTACGAACAGCATTAGAATCGCCAATTTCAATTACTTTTTTCACATGCTTTGCATCTATTTCTAGTACAGCCAAATCTGTGACTACATCCGTTCCTAATACTTTTCCTGGAACTTTCTTACCGTCACTTAAACTTACTTCAATACGATTCGCCCCAGCAACAACATGATTATTCGTTACAATGTAAGCTTGACCATCTGTCTTTTTATAAATTACGCCTGATCCTGTACCAGCTTCTGAATCTGCCTCTGAAAAATTATCTCGCTGAATATTAATAACGCCAACAACAGCTTCAGACGCACGATCAACAGCATCGACAAAGCTAATTTGTTTAATTCCTTGCGCTTGGGCCATATTACTTCCACTTGCTTCTGCTTGTGGAAACGTGCCTGCATCATTTGAAAACAAAGGAGCTCCAAATGCAAATAACGAAGCTCCTACAATTGTTCCTGCTATACTAGAAATAACAATACCTTTATGCTTCTTTTTTCTTGCACGTTTCATACGATAATTTTCTTCATCAATAAAGGACATATTTGTTCACCTATCTTCCTGAAAACAACTATATTCACCTTTATTGTTTACTAAAATGAAGAATTATACGTATTGAATTTTTGTCGGCATTTTTGGATCTGTATCGTGGATTTCAAAGGCTTCTCCCACTCCAAATCCCTTTTCCTCTAATACTTGTGATACTGACATACGTGCTAGTTCTTTCATGTTATTATCTAAACTTAAATGGGCTAAATAAATATGTTTTGTCTCATCTGTAATTACATCTGCCATCGCTAATGCAGCGTCCTCATTACAAACGTGACCCACATCACTTAAAATACGTCGCTTAATACTCCATGGATAACGCCCCATACGAAGCATTTCTACGTCATGATTACTTTCAAATACAAAAGCATTAGCTCCCTTAATAACACCTTTCATACGGTCACTCACGTATCCCGTATCTGTAATAAGGGCTAATTTTCTATTATTGTTATGAAAAGCATAGAACATCGGCTCTGCCGCATCATGAGACACCCCAAATGACTCGACCTCAATATCACCAAATGTTTTCACATCCCCAACTGAGAAAATAAACTTTTGCTCAGTCGGGATATTTCCTATTAAGTGTTCCATTGCGTTCCATGTTTTCTCATTTGCATAAATAGGCAAATCATATTTACGTGCCAATACACCTAATCCTTTAATATGATCACTATGTTCATGTGTTACAAGAATACCTGATATATCATTTATATTTAGTTCTGCCTGTTTAAATAAAGCCTCTGTTGCTTTACCACTTAAACCTGCATCGACGAGTAATTTCTTTTCATCTGTTCCTACATATAGCATATTCCCTGTACTTCCACTTGCAAGTACGCTAAAATGCAACCCCATTCTTTCTCACTCCAGTATGTTCATCAACCACTTGATTTTCCTTTTCACCTAATTCCATAACTTGTCCTTCAATTGCATTTACAAAGAAGTCCTGCTTCTGCTCCGTTTTTAAATTCCATGTTGGAGCGAGTACTTGGTTATTAGAAGTAGATGCGGTAAGGTTGGCATAACCAATTTGTGCTTCTTTTACATGTGTATTCCCATGAATTTTATTTTTTAAATATAGGTTTTCTAAAGCCGTTTGGGCAGTAATAATTTCTTGCTGTTTCGTTTTTTCACTTTCGCCCATTTCTTTTAAATCAGTTAGCATCGTTTGCGTGTACGACACAAGTTCATTTTTTTCATTTAATTCCACAACAATCATCGCCTGATCGTTATAAAAAATAGGCTTATCTTTATATTTTTGGAAGAAGTAAATTTTAGAGTCTTTCATCGCACCAAACTCATACTTTTGCCCATCCAATACATAGTTCTTCAAAAAATCACTATACTTATCTTTAGATAATGATTTTGTATTCAAAAAGGGCTCTTTTAGCTTACTTTCTATTTTGTACATATTTTGTATATGGGCTGTTTGATTTTTTAAAGACTGTACATCTTCTTCTTTAAATGCCTTGTTTTCCGCCCTAATAAATGACTCTTTTTTTGGTTCTTTAGGGAAATTACCCATCGTAATTTTGTTCGCTTTTAATTCTTGATCTATCTTTGTTTCTGCAATAAGCTCCAATTGATTACTATCTTGCTTTTGAATGAATTGAAAGATGAGAAAGAGGTCCAAAACAAAAAAGGTCACAATAAATATGGTTTTAATCCGATCCCAATCCATTTAGTCCTCCCTCACTCCACTCATATATTTTTTGTTTGCCAGCTTCATCTTCAACAAACTTTACATACCAAATTGGCTGTAGTCGAGCTACTTGCCCATCTAGTGATAATTTGTATCCAATACCAATGTCTTTAATGAATCGTTTATCTACTGCGGGATTATTTTCTAAGGATGCTATTACAACGTGACCTGATGGAAGAGTGACCTTTTGCTCTATACCTTTCGTATTTAAAGACAACAACGGTCTTTCATATTCCATTACTTCTTCTGATCCCCACACTTGTCTCAATTCAGCTAATCCATCTGTATTGAATACGGAATATCCATCTTCATGTAGACGAAATACCGTCTGTCCTTTATTCATATAGTCCAAACGATATGAATCCAAGCTCCCACTGTGACCATTTACAAAATCAAAGCTTTTTTGTAAAAGCATTAAATTATCTGTCGTTTTCTCACTTGAAACAGAAGAATTTTTATACTTTAGCATATGATGATCGTTTTCAATCTCCATAGACCTAATACCGTCTGTAAATGTTTCTTTCGATTTCTCGGTAATAGGACTTAAATAACGCGGGTCACTAAAAAGAGCATTCTTAAATGTATCAACCGCTAAATTAGATGAAATATATGTTATATTACTTAATTCTGTCGTTCCATCTGGTAAAAATAACTTTTTCATATCATTAATTTGATAGTCAAAATAAGGTTTTGCCGATACTATAAATTGATTTTGTGCATTTACAATATCTTTTAAATACAAACCACTTAATTTTGCTTCATATATTCTAGAGTTATCACCATCAGAAACAAAATTAATTTTAATTTCTTGATCCCTACTTCTAGAAGGATCAAGAATAATTCGATTAAAATATTTAGGCTTATTTATACTTTTTTCTTTCATATTAAACATAGATTTAACTGCGTCAAATGGGATGTTGGTAGGAAAAACAAGTTCAATTTTCCCTTCACCATGCACATAAGAAAGGAAATCAGCTTTAGCAATCGATATCTCTTTGAAATCATATAATTCCCCTGCTTCCAAAGGTTTATAGATTGATTCTATATCTCCCTCTCTTTTGCTCCCGTAATGATTTTTATCTTTGTGGACAATGATAGAAGTAGGGCGGACAACATCACCGATTTTAGTTTGAGTAGTTCCTTCATTACCCTGCACAAATTTTGCGTTTTGCATAGACGTGGAATCTGGCACATATGTCCATAAGTTAAAAGTAAGAAATAGGCTAATTACAACTAAGTTAATTAAAACTATTGTTTTAACATTTTCCATACTCATTCCCATTCGTCCTCTTCATCCGCTGCCATTGGCAATGTGAAATAAATCGTTGTCCCTTTTCCTTCCTCACTCTTCGCCCAAATTGAGCCACCATGTGCCTCAATCATTTCTTTCGCAATTGCTAATCCAAGTCCTGTACCACCCATTTGTCTTGAACGTGCTTTATCTACACGATAAAAACGTTCAAAGATTTTATCAACATTCTCTTTCGGAATACCCATTCCTTGGTCACTTACACTAATCTCTAATAATTCTCCGCGATCACGTAAACGATATGTTACTGTTCCACCTTCTGGTGAATACTTTAATGCATTCGAAATAATGTTATACAATACTTGCGTAATTTTATCCGTATCCATATCAATAAATCGAGATTTTTTAGAGAAAGATCGTTTGAAACTTACGTTTTGCTCTTTAGACATTTCAAAACGATCAATAATGTTATTAAAGAAGTCAGTAAAGTCGACCCATTCTTTCATTAAACGATGTTCTGTACTATCGAGTTTAGATAGTTGCAATAACGCATTTACAAGTCTAATCATTCTTTCTGTTTCTTCTTGTGTAACTGTTAAAAATTGCGGTGCAATATTCGGATCTTGCCACGCGCCGTCCGTAAGAGCCTCTAAGTAACTGCGCATCGTCGTTAATGGCGTTCTTAATTCATGGGAAACGTTTGCCACAAACTCGCGGCGTTCCCTCTCTATACGCTCTTGTTCAGTTACGTCATATAATACGGCTATTAAACCATTTGCTTTCCCTGTCTCTTTTTGAATAACAGAGAAACTAGCACGTAAAATATATGGCTCATTTCTCGTACTAAAATCTAATAAAACGGAATCAGGCTCTTCGTATAAATGATCGAGCGTAAATTCTTCCTGTATCCCTAATACTTCTAAAACAGATTGATCGAGTGCCGTTTCACGAGAAACATTTAGCATCTTTTCCGCAGGATCATTTAATAAAATAATGTCTCCTTTTCGGTCGGTAGCAATTACCCCATCTGTCATATGTGATAAAACGGATGATAATTTACGTCTTTCACTTTCCGTTGAAGAACGAGCTTGTTGTAATTTTTTTGATAAATTATTGAAAGATAATGCTAATTGTCCAATTTCATCATGGCTATGCACTTTTACTTTTCTTGAGTAGTTTCCTTTTGCCATTTCAATCGCTTGTCTTCGCATATCTGAGATTGGTCTCGTAATCGTTTGAGCTAACAAAATTCCAAGTACAGCTGTTACGAGTAATGCAATAACGGTTCCAGTCGCAAAAATTTGATTAATATCCTTCATCTGTTTATAGACATCTTCCATAGATGCAACAATGTAAATAACACCAAGTGCATCCTTGCCGTTATCATCTAGAATAGGAGTAATCATAACTTGTACACGGTGACCTGTACGACCATCCTTCTCAATTTTCACTTCTGGTTTTTTTTGTACCAATACCCGCTGAACAGCTATATCAGTTGATGTTCTATTTACCTTGTTTTGCTTTGACTCATCTGAAATAGCAAGTAACTTTCTATTCGAATCAAATACACTTACCTCTTGAATATCTTTCTTACGATCAGAGGCAAATTTTCGAATTGAAGTTTTAATCGTTTCATCTGTTGATTCTGTTTCTGCTTTTGTATGACTTTTTTTAAACTCTTGTTTCAAGTTATATGATAATAAATTCGTTTGCTGCGTTAAAGAATCTCTAAATCCTTGTACAAGACTCTTTTCTAATTCTCTAACGAAATATACCCCAATAACCTGCATAGCTATCAATATTAATAGCATATATATGAGTACAAATTTTAAATGAATAGATTGAAAAAAACCGACTTTCTTCATATACTATTCCTGCTCTGGGTCACGCAAGTAATACCCTACTCCACGTCTAGTGACTATTAATGTAGGATGACTTGGATTATCTTCAATTTTTTCACGTAAACGACGAACTGTTACATCCACTGTACGTACATCTCCAAAGTAGTCATAACCCCAAACTGTTTGCAATAAATGTTCGCGCGTCATAACTTGTCCTAAATGTTTTGCTAAATAATGTAGTAGCTCAAATTCACGATGTGTAAGTTCAATATTTTCTTCACGCTTCGTTACACTATATGCATTCGGATTGATAACAATTGGTCCAATAACCATTTCCGTATTTTCTTCTTTTTCTGCAGCACCACCTTGTTGATGGCGACGTAAATTCGCCTTCACGCGAGCAAGTAATTCCCTCGTACTAAATGGCTTTGTTACATAATCATCTGCTCCAAGCTCAAGTCCTAATACTTTATCGATTTCAGAGTCCTTCGCTGTAAGCATAATAATCGGCATTTCTGAGCTTTTACGTATTTCACGGCAAACCTCTAAGCCATCCTTACCTGGTAGCATAATATCTAATAAAACCATATCTGGCTGTTCTTCAGTCGCTTTTTCAATCGCTTCATCACCATCATGCGCCATTACAATTTCAAAACCTTCTTTTTCTAGGTTGAACTTCAAAATATCCGCAATCGGCTTTTCATCATCAACTACTAAAATTTTCTTTCCCATCATCGTCTATTTCCTCCTTATAAAGTGAAACTTTAATTGGTGGGTGTTTTCTTCATCACCCACTGATTATTAGCCCTCACCAATTGGGCTTTTACGGGCAGCCCGCTCCCCACCTAACTTCTTTGCTTTCGCTGAATTTTAAGGCGGGGGCTTACTGCCCAGTAAATAGTGGGGTAAAAATATGGTCAATATCCTTAAACACATTGATGTCTACATAGTATGTCCCTATATGACCGCATCTTTTGCTTAAGTACTTTTCCTCTATTCTCACAGACTCATGTATGATCCACATTTACACGGAATCCTATACGATCTATAGAAAAACCTCTAGCTTCAACTGCTAGAGGCTCCTCATTCTATTTTAAAATAACTACTCAATTTTGTAAAATTACACAAATAAAAAGGATATTAAGTGGGCCCACTTAATATCCTGAGAGTGGCTCGGGACGGAATCGAACCGCCGACACGAGGATTTTCAGTCCTCTGCTCTACCGACTGAGCTACCGAGCCAAAACTATATATAAAACCACTAATGGTGGTATAAACAAAAGTGGCGGTCCCGACCGGGGTCGAACCGGCGATCTCCTGCGTGACAGGCAGGCATGTTAACCACTACACCACGGGACCAAAAATGAACATAAAAAAACATGACCCGTACGGGATTCGAACCCGTGTTACCGCCGTGAAAGGGCGGTGTCTTAACCACTTGACCAACGGGCCACGAAAAATAAAATGGTGAGCCATGAAGGACTCGAACCTTCGACCCTCTGATTAAAAGTCAGATGCTCTACCAACTGAGCTAATGGCTCATACTCACCAACGTCATATTTTCGTGACGACAAGATGTATCATAACATGTTTTCTTTATCTTTTGCAATACCTTTTTTTATTTTTTTATAAAAGATGAGAAAAAACTCATGCGGACATGAGTTTTTTCTCAAAAATATCAATTAAGCTTCGTATACGTTACGAACGATATTTGTTTGGTTACGATCTGGTCCAACTGAGAACATAGATAATTGAATTCCTGTTAATTCAGAAACACGTTCTACGTATTTTCGTGCATTTTCAGGAAGCTCGTCTAATGATCTTACACCAGTAATATCTTCTGTCCAACCTGGAAGCTCTTCGTATACAGGCTCACATTTCGCTAAAATGTTTAAGTTTGCTGGAACTTCATCGATAACTTCGCCATCGCATTTGTAAGCGACACAAATTTTAAGAGTTGGAATACCAGTTAGAACGTCGATAGAGTTTAATGATAAATCTGTTAAACCACTAACACGACGTGCATGTCTTACAACAACGCTATCGAACCAACCTACGCGGCGTGGACGACCAGTTGTCGTTCCATACTCACGACCAACTTCACGAATTTGATGACCAATTTCATCATGAAGCTCAGTAGGGAATGGACCATCACCAACACGGCTTGTATATGCTTTACATACACCTACAACGCGAGTAACTTTTGCAGGGCCAACTCCAGTTCCAACTGTTACACCACCAGCAATCGGGTTAGAAGATGTAACGAATGGGTACGTACCATGGTCGATATCAAGCATAACACCTTGTGCACCTTCAAATAATACACGGTGATTGTTATCTAATGCATCATTTAATACAACAGACGTATCACACACATATTGTGCGATTTGTTGTCCATACTCGAAGTACTCTTCGAAAATTTCTTCTACACTGAAACCTTCTGTATCGTACATTTTTTCAAACAAACGATTTTTTTGTGCTAAATTGCGCTCAAGCTTCTCTTTAAATGCTTCACGGTCTAAAAGATCAGCCATACGGATACCGATACGAGCAGCTTTGTCCATATATGCAGGACCGATACCTTTTTTCGTTGTACCGATTTTGTCATCACCTTTACTTGCTTCTTCTAACTCATCTTGTTTTAAGTGATAAGGTAAAATAACGTGCGCACGGTTACTTACGCGTAAATTATCAGTACTTACACCACGATCGTGTAAGTATTTTAACTCTTCAAGTAACGCTTTCGGATCTACTACTAAGCCGTTTCCGATTACACAAATTTTTTCTTTATAGAAAATACCAGATGGAATTAAGTGTAATTTATATTTAACCCCGCCGAATACAATTGTATGTCCTGCGTTATTTCCACCTTGATATCTTGCAACTACTTCCGCATGCTCAGAAAGAAAATCAGTGATTTTACCTTTTCCTTCGTCGCCCCATTGTGTTCCTACAACTACTACTGAAGACATTATTAAAGCACCTCCGCAATTTTCAAACGATCTATTCAAACAATATAATTGTACCAAAACGGAAAAAGAAGTCAACCAAAAAACGAACATTTTTTTATAAAAAAACTTTTTCGTTCGTAAGAATTATATTTTTACATTATGAAAGCCTTATCTTTTATATAAAAAAAAAAGAAACACATCTTATTATAAGAAATGCGTTTCTTTTTTATACTATCTTTATGCCGGCGGCGCATGTCCATCTTCGAAGCGACGTTCTAAGTTAACGAACTTATTAAACTCCTTAACGAATGCAAGCTCTACTGAGCCTACTGGACCGTTACGCTGCTTCGCAATAATAATTTCAATCGTATTTTTGTTTTCCGTTTCTCGGTCATAGTAATCTTCACGATATAAGAAGGCTACAATATCAGCATCCTGCTCAATACTTCCCGATTCACGAATATCAGACATCATCGGACGTTTATCTTGACGAGATTCTACACCACGAGATAACTGCGACAAGGCAATCACGGGCACTTGCAATTCACGTGCAATCCCTTTTAGTGTACGAGAAATCTCAGATACTTCCTGCTGACGGTTCTCTCCTGATTTCCCACTTCCTTGAATAAGCTGTAAGTAGTCAATCAAGATCATACCAAGACCCTGTTCTTGTTTTAATCTACGACATTTTGCTCGAATCTCATTCACCTTAATCCCAGGCGTATCATCAATATAAATACCGGCATTAGAAAGGCTCCCCATCGCCATCGTTAATTTCGCCCAATCATCAGAAGTTAATGATCCTGTACGAAGTCTTTGTGCATCGATATTCCCTTCTGCACAAAGCATACGCATAACTAACTGATCGGCACCCATCTCTAGACTAAAAATCGCTACATTTTCATCCGTTTTCGTCGCTACGTTTTGTGCGATATTTAATGAAAATGCCGTTTTCCCTACCGATGGACGTGCTGCTACGATGATTAAATCATTTCGTTGGAACCCTGCCGTCATCTTATCTAATTCAGTAAATCCAGTTGGTATCCCGGTAACTTCACCTTTTTGGTTATGCAAAAGTTCGATTTTATCGTAGGCATCTACAAGAACGTCTTTAATATTTTGGAATGCCTTAGCATTCGTTTGATGTGATACTTCTAATATTTTTTTCTCAGCCTCATTTAATAGGCCATCCACATCATCTTCTCTCTCATATCCATCAGACACAATATGAGTCGCTGTTCGAATTAAACGACGTAACAGCGCTTTTTCAGCGATGATTCGTGCATAATACTCTACGTTAGCAGCAGTTGGAACAACTTCTGCTAATTCTGCTAAGTAAGAAACACCACCAACTTCTTCAAGTAACCCTTGATCAGCCATCGCTGACGTCATCATTACTAGGTCGATCGGCTCCCCCTTATCAGATAAACCAAGCATGACTTCGAAAATCTTTTGGTGTTTCGTTCGATAAAATGAGTCAGGTACCAATAGTTCCGATGCTGACGTTAATGCATCCTGATCAATCAATATAGCACCTAAGACTGCCTGCTCAGCTTCTATATTATGCGGAGGGGTACGATCAGTCATTACATCACTCATACGCAATCCTCCTTGCTTAACTTAGTTTTATTGTTCACTAACATGAACTTTTACTGTTGCTGTTACTTGCGGATGCAATTTCACAGTAACATTTGTATAGCCTAATGCACGAATTGCATCATCCATTTCAAATTTACGCTTATCAAGTTTAATTTTGTGTGATTTTTGCATTGCATCTACGATTTGTTTACTTGTGATTGAACCGAATAGACGGCCACCTTCTCCAGATTTAGCCTTTAATTCTACAGTTAGTTTCTCTAACGTTTCTTTTAATTGTTTTGCATTTTCAAGCTCTGCTGCTGCATCTTTTTCTTCTTTGCGCTTTTGAGCTTCTAAAGTTTTCATACTGCTATTTGTCGCTTCAGCAGCTAATCCTTGTTTTAGTAAGAAGTTATTTGCATAACCATCTGGTACGTTTTTTACTTCTCCTTTTTTCCCTTTACCTTTTACGTCTTTTAGAAAAATTACTTTCATGATTGTGTGCCTCCCTGTAAATAGTCATCAATAACAAATCGAAGCTTCTCCTCAGCTTCATCTACTGTAACATTTTTCATTTGTGTGGCTGCATTCGTTAAATGCCCACCACCACCTAAGTTTTCCATAATTAGCTGCACATTCACTTCACCTAAAGACCTGCCGCTAATTCCAATGAAATTCTCGCCACGTTTTGCAATAACAAACGATGCAGTAATTCCTGTCATTGTTAATAATGTGTCCGCTGATTGTGCAATAAGCACTTGATCGTAGTAATCATCACTATCAACTTTTGCAATCGCAATTCCATTTGTATAAATGTACGCATTTTCAATAGCTTTTGCAACCCGTAAATACTGATCCATATCTTCTTTTAAAAGCTCTTGTACAAGTACGGTATCTGCACCATGAGAACGTAAATAAGAAGCGGCATCAAACGTACGAGCGCCCGTACGGAATGTAAAGCTTTTCGTATCAACAATAATACCTGCTAACAATGCCGTGGCTTCTAGCATTGTCATTTTTAAATTTTTCGGTTGGTATTCAAGTAATTCTGTAACAAGCTCTGCCGTGGAAGAAGCGTAAGGCTCCATGTAAACAAGCAATGGATCTTCAATAAAATCTTCTCCTCGGCGATGATGGTCAATAACAACTACATTTTCAATCTTGCGTAACAGCTTTTCTTCCATCACCATTGAAGGTTTATGCGTATCAACAACAACAAGTAATGAATCATCATTTGCAAATTCCATCGCTTGTTCTGGTGTAATAAAGTGAGACCATAACTCTTCGTTTTGTTTCACTTTATCCATTAAACGCTTAATTCCCTTATCAGAATCATTTTCATCTAGCACAATATATCCTTTGCGCTCATTTAATTGCGCTACCTTTAAAATACCAATCGCAGCGCCAATTGCGTCCATATCAGGAGCCCTATGCCCCATTATAATGACGTTACTACTTTCTAATACTAAATCTTTTAATGCGTGCGAAATAACTCTAGCACGTACACGAGTACGTTTTTCTACCGGATTTGTCTTACCACCATAAAACTTAACTTTACCTGTTGCTTGCTTAATAGCTACTTGATCTCCACCGCGGCCAAGCGCAAGGTCTAAGCCGGACTGAGCCATTGCCCCAAGCTCTGATAAAGGTAAATCACCTGAACCAACACCTACACTTAAGGTGAGTGGTATATTCCTTTTAGATGTTTCTTCACGCACTTGATCTAAAATGCTAAATTTCCCTTTCTCCATCTGTGCTAAAATACTTTCATTTAACACAACGAAGAATCTTTCTGAAGATGCACGTTTTAAATATGCACCATACTTAACGGCCCATTCATTTAGTCTTGATGTTACAAGACTTGTTATATTCGTACGTAATTGATCATCTAATCCTTGTGTAACTTCATCATAATTATCTAAATAAATGACAGCCAAAACAGTACGTTGATCCTCGTACATCTTTTCAATCTCTGTTTGTTCCGTTACATCAAAGAAATAAATTAACTTTTCTTCTTTCCTTACAAAGACACGAAACTTTCGATTATTTAAAGAGACTATATCATCGGAAGTTTCTCCCTTAATAAAAAGAAGTAACGTTTCTGATACATCATAAAGGTGCCATCCAGCTAATGCATGCTGCCCGAGACACGAAGATAAATAAGGATTCGCCCAATCAATCCCATAATCCTTATTGTATAACAAAATACCAATCGGCATCTGGTTAAATGCTTCATTACTCACTTTCTTTACCCTTGTAATCATATCTGTCGTATGTTTCTCGAAATTCTTTTGAAAGGTTAGTTCAAATCGTACAACAAGAAAAAGGACGATACAAAAAATAAAGAAGGAGACTATCCCCATTATTAAATGAAAATAACAGAGGATTGAAATGAGCACAAACACAAAAAATGCCAATACGTAAACAGGATATAAAAACCACTGTTTCTTATAAAATTCAGGCATGTATACAACTCCTATAAAGTAAAACTAACTCACCTTCCAGTTAGTAATACAGATTAAAATAGTATAAGGAATATTATTTTATCCTCCTATTTTAGAACGCAATGAAATCCCTAAATCAATTATACCTAAGATTGTCACAAGAGGAAACAGCATCGGGATAAACATGCAAGCGATAAAACTAATAATAGGGACCCCTTTCGTAAAACCTTTACTATGCGCTAGAAAAGCGATAAATGTCAGACCTTGCAGTACTAGTAGTAACGCAAATATGACATATAGGTTAGAAAATACCATATGTAAATATGATGTCGGTTCTACTTTTATAAAAGTTGATAGCAAAATAAATATAACGTAATACCAAACAATACTCTTTGGTAATTGGATATCTTTAAACTTAGGCCAATGTATAACGTCATGTTTTAACTTTCTTAAAACACTACCGGATATCATCACTGTAATCCAAGAACAACATACCGATACCATGACAAGTAAACTTGGGAATAACGTTTGTAACACATCATTAAATTGCGCTAACAAATCTTTTTGCTCTTTACTAATAGGCATGCCCGCAGCAGTAACTACCTTTTCGCTTTGCGCCATACTTTCATTAAACATATTTTGCATTTGCTTCATTAAATCTATGTTAAAAAACTTTATACTCACAACATAAATGAGCATAATACCAATTAAGTAAGCAAGCGTCCCCGCCATCAAAATTTCTACTGGCTTCTTTTGTTTTTTATACATATGTCCTAAAACGATACCTATTAATCCAAACATAGTTGTCTGTACTAGGTTCATCGGTTGACTAACAATAACAGTGATAAAAAGCGCTGCCGTAAAAATTACAAAAGCATTAGATATTTTATATCTTATCGTTACCAATATAAATGGCAACGGCAACGCAAACGTTACAACTGTGCCTAAAATTGGAACATACATAGATATAAGCAATAACATTGCATATATCGCTAACAACGCTGCACCCTCAGTAATAAATTTTGTATTCCTCATCATCTAACCTCTCTTTCAAAAAAGAAAAGCATAGCAAAATGCACAGTAGAGTCCGACTCTACTGTGCATTTCATACGCTATTATTCACCAACATATGGTAAAAGTGCCATTTGACGAGCACGTTTAATTGCAACTGTAAGTTTGCGTTGGTATTTTGCGCTTGTTCCTGTTACACGACGAGGTAAAATTTTACCACGCTCAGAAACGAAACGTTTTAATAAATCAACATCTTTATAATCGATGCGAGTGATGCCGTTAGCTGTGAAGAAACACACCTTACGACGTTTCGCACGTCCACCTTTGCGTCCTGCCATGTCTATTTCCCTCCATTCTTTGTTAAAACTAACAAATTTACTGTATTAGAACGGTAAATCGTCGTCAGAAATGTCGATCGGTTGACCTACATTTGAAAATGGATCGTCATTCTTTGTAAATCCAGAGTTTCCTTGGTTACCTTGGTTGCCCGAATTACTAGATTGACCAAATGGGTTAGAGCTTTGGTTACCGAAACCAGCTCCTGATGGTTGCTGATTAAATGAACCACGTTGCTCCCCACCGCCATTACGCGGCTCTAAAAATTGTACGCTTTCCGCAAGAACTTCTGTTACATATACACGTTTACCATCTTGTCCCTCGTAATTACGAGTTTGAAGACGCCCATCTACGCCTGCTAAGCTACCTTTTTTCAAATAATTTGCTACGTTTTCTGCTTGTTTACGCCATATTACACAATTAATAAAGTCAGCTTCACGCTCACCTTGTTGATTCGCAAATGCGCGATTCACAGCTAACGTAAAAGTAGCTACTGCAACACCATTGGGCGTGTAACGTAAGTCAGGGTCCTTAGTTAAACGACCAACGAGGATAACACGATTCATCAATCGAACCACTCTCCCTTATATATCAATTATTTTTCTTCTTCTTTAACAACGATATGACGAAGGATGTCTTCGTTGATCTTAGCTAAACGGTCGAATTCGTTAATCGCTTCTGCGTTAGATTTCACGTTTAAGATCATGTAGAAACCTTCACGTAAGTCGTTGATTTCGTAAGCTAAACGACGCTTACCCCACTCTTTCGTGTTAATGATTTCTGCACCATTGTTTGTTAAAACACCTGCAAAACGTTCAACTAAAGCTTTTTGAGCTTCTTCTTCAACGCCAGGACGAATGATGTACATAATTTCGTACTTTCTCATTACACTTTCACCTCCTTTTGGTCTAAACGGCCCATAATGGGCAAGGAGCAATTAATTTATAGTAATTACTCACGAGTTTAGATTATATCATAGTAAGTTAGATGAATCAACTCACCCATACATAAAAAACTTGGCAAACACATAATATATTTGCCAAGTTCATATCTTTATTTTTCCTAGGAAATATTAAATTAAACGTTGAAACGGAAATGCATAACGTCTCCGTCTTTTACGATATACTCTTTTCCTTCTAAACGAACCTTACCAGCTTCTTTTGCAGCTGTCATAGAACCGTTTGCCATTAAGTCTTCGTAAGATACTGTTTCCGCACGAATAAATCCACGCTCGAAGTCTGTGTGAATTACACCAGCGCATTGTGGTGCTTTCATACCTTGTTTGAACGTCCATGCACGTACTTCTTGCACACCAGCTGTGAAGTACGTAGCAAGTCCTAATAAATCATATGCAGCACGAATTAATTGATCTAAACCAGATTCTTCAATACCTAGTTCTTCAAGGAATACTTTTTTCTCTTCCTCGTCTAGCTCGGCGATTTCTGATTCAATTTTTGCACATACAACGATTACTTGAGAGTTTTCATTCGCAGCAAATTCTTTTACCATTTGTACATATTTGTTTTCAGAAGGATCGATTACATCGTCCTCGCTTACGTTTGCTACATATAACATTTCTTTCGTTGTCAGTAAATGAAGGCCTTTAACAATCTTCATTTGCTCTTCTGTAAATTCAACAGTACGAGCCGGTTTTCCCTCTTCAAAAGCCTCTTTTAAACGAACTAAAATTTCATGCTCATATACTGCTTCTTTATCTTTTTGTCTTGCTAATTTCGCAACACGTTCGATACGTTTATCAACAGATTCTAAATCTGCTAAGATTAGCTCTAAGTTGATTGTTTCAATATCATCGATTGGATCTACTTTCCCTGAAACGTGCGTAATATTTTCGTCTTCAAAACAACGAACAACTTGGCAAATTGCATCTACTTGGCGAATGTGAGATAAGAATTTATTTCCTAAACCTTCACCTTTACTAGCACCTTTTACGATACCCGCAATATCAGTAAACTCAAATACAGTCGGAACAGTTTTTTTCGGTTCTACTAATTCCGTTAATTTATTTAAACGCTCATCTGGTACTTCTACAATTCCTACGTTTGGATCAATTGTACAGAATGGATAGTTTGCAGATTCTGCTCCTGCTTGTGTAATTGCATTAAATAAAGTGGACTTCCCTACGTTAGGTAATCCAACAATCCCAGCCGTTAATCCCATATTTTTCACTCCTATGTCTCAATCTTTCATCATTATAGATAGTAACGAAAAAAATGACAAGTTTCCTCCAAACGAAAAAAAGTAACAGCTACCTACCGCAACTGTTACGTTCTCTCTATTCTTCGTGCTTCACAAGTATTTTTTTTACCTTACGATCGAACTCTCTTCGAGGAATCATTACTGAATGGTCACATCCCTCGCACTTAATGCGGATATCCATTCCCATACGAATAATCTTCCAACGATTCTCACCACATGGGTGGGCTTTCTTCATTTCCACAACATCATACAAGTTATACTGCTTTTGCTCCATTCTCCAAACCCCTCTCCATACTAAATTGCTTTTCCACTCACTAATTCTTCACGATTATATAAAACCATACGTGGATATGGAATTTCAATACCATGTAGATCTAGACGATTTTTAATTTCTTTACGAAGTGCCCTTGCAATAACTGCATGTTGCATTGGCTCTACTTCAGCAATAACACGTAGTATAACTTCTGAAGCAGCTAATGTTTGTACACCTAACAACTGAGGCGTTGTTACCATTTGTTCATACTTTGCAGGTAATTCCTCTAATAACTCTTCAATGACTTGCTCTGCTTTTGCAATGTCCGCCTCATATGAAATAGATACATCCACAAACGCTACACTATTACTTACCGAGAAGTTCGTAACTTGAATAATACTTCCGTTTGGTAAAGTATGAATTTCACCTGTCCAACTTTTCACTTTCGTTGTACGAAGTCCAATTTCTAAAACGACACCTTCGAATTGGCCAATTTTTACATAGTCACCTACTGAAAATTGATCTTCTAGCAAGATAAATAATCCTGTAATAACATCTTTCACTAAACTTTGAGCACCAAATCCGACTGCTAAACCAATTACCCCAGCACCGGCTAATAAACCTGATGCATTAATATTAAACACACCTAAAATCGCAATTAACATAATGAACATAACAACGTATGCCACAATATTTTCAAGTAACTTCGCTACTGTAACTGTACGACGTTCTGAAATTTGAATTGGAGAACGACTTCCCATACGAAACGCATTTCGTACAACCGCTCTTGCAATTCGCACTACAATTGCACCAATTGTTAAAATGATACATATTTTTAATGACGCAATTCCAATATGAGCCCAACGATCAGCATCTAATAAATACTGTTTCGTAGCATTAAACCACTTCGTTAATAAATCCATGTACCTCTACCTCTCCAGCCAAAATTTCTTTTTAATTATCCTTCTTATTGTATCAGAAGTCTCCTAATTGCTGAAAAAATTTTATGACTTTAATTCTATTTATTAACTTCCATGCAGGTATAAAATGGAACAAATATATATATACTAGTACTATTATTTCCGTCTTCATTTAAGTTTCACATCACATATGCACTTATAGTTTTCCATTTCACTCAACATATAACATATTTTGAAAATTTATTAAAAGGATGGGTGCTTCATGAATATTGGAAGTTTTCGCTTACCTTTTTTCGAAAAAGAAACTCAAAACGTTATGCACCAAGATTTAGAAGCCTCCGAGACAATTAGTAACTTCTTACTTTCCCATATCCCTATTAAAAACCATATACCAATTATTCTCGTTTGTATCGGAACAGATCGTTCTACAGGCGATGCACTCGGGCCATTAGTCGGTACGAAACTAGAACAAGTAGGAATTACAAACTTCCAAGTGTTCGGCACACTAGATGAACCAGTACATGCGCTAAATTTAGAAGAAAAAATTCAGAATATACAGAAAGATAACCCTACTTCATTTATAATTGCGGTTGATGCTTGTTTAGGAAAATCTCAAAATATCGGTTCCATCACTACCGGAATGGGGCCTAGTAAACCCGGAGCTGCGATGAATAAGAAATTACCAGCAGTTGGTGACTTACATATTCATGGCATCGTAAATCTGAACGGTTTTATGGAGTTTTTCGTCCTGCAAAATACAAGATTAAGCTTAGTCATGAGAATGGCTGATGTAATTGCACAAAGCATAAAAGAAACAGACCAAAAATTGTCTGTATTAAAAAAAGCAAACCATCTATAAATAATAAGATGGTTTGCTCTTTAGTTTTGTTGCGCTAATAATTCTAAAATACGATTTAAATCTTCTTTATTGAAAAATTCAATTTCGATTTTACCTTTTTCTTTTTTTGTTTCTTTAATTTTTACCTCTGTGCCAAACTTTTCTCTTAAGAACGTTTCGCGTTCTACGAAAAATATGTTTCTCTCTTTTTTTACTTGTTTTGTTTCACGTGAAACGCGTTGATTAATCTCCTGAACAATTTTCTCTAATTGACGAACATTTAATCCTTCTTTTTCAATTCGTTTCAGTAAAGATTTCAACTGTTCTTCATCTTTTATCGTAAGTAAAGTTCTCCCATGAGCCATTGAAAGTTGACCGTTTGCAATCATATCTTGCACAAAAGAAGGGAGGCTTAATAATCGCGTATAGTTTGCAATGTAAGGTCTGCTCTTACCAAGACGTTTTGCTAATTGTTCTTGCGTTACATTTAGCTCATTCATTAACATTTGGTATGCCATTGCTTCTTCCATTGGATTTAAATCTTCTCGTTGTAAGTTTTCAAGCAATGCAAACTCCATCATTTGCTGCTCATTTAATTGTCTTACAACGGCAGGCACCTTTTCGAGCCCAGCTTCTTTAGCAGCACGATACCTTCTTTCACCTGCGACAATTTCATATCCTTTAATACTCTTTCTAGCAATTAACGGTTGTAATATGCCATGCTCTTTAATAGAAGCCGATAATTCTTGAATCGCCTCTTTATTAAAGTGTTTACGTGGTTGATATGGATTCGGTCTTAATTCAGTTATCGCAATCTCCTGAATTGTCTCTTCTTCTTTCACATCTAAATCAGGAAAAAACACATTGATTCCTCTTCCTAATCCTTTAGCCACCTGCAATCACTTCCTCTGCTAAATCTATATATACTTCTGCCCCTCTTGATTTAGCGTCATACTGCATAATTGGTTTCCCATGACTTGGTGCTTCACTCAAACGAACATTACGAGGGATAATCGAACGGTATACTTTGTCTCTAAAATATTTTTTCACTTCATCTATAACTTGAATCCCTAAATTTGTACGGGCATCCAACATTGTTAGCAATACACCTTGGATTGCTAGATTTTTATTTAAGTGCTTTTGCACAAGTCGAACTGTATTTAATAGCTGACTTAACCCTTCTAATGCGTAATATTCGCATTGAACAGGAATAATAACAGAATCTGCTGCTGTTAATGCATTAATCGTTAATAACCCTAAGGATGGGGGACAATCGATAATAATATAATCGTATTCATCACGAACTGGCTGTAATGCCCTTTGCAAACGTACTTCCCGGGAAATAGTCGGTACCAATTCAATTTCAGCACCTGCTAATTGAATTGTAGCGGGTAGAACATCTAAGTTTTCAGTTGCGGTTTTCCGTATAACCCCTTGAACATCTGCATCTTCCACAAGAACGTTGTAAATACATTGATCTAATTCGGATTTTTCTATTCCCACACCAGTCGTTGCATTTCCTTGAGCATCAATATCTACAAGAAGGACCTTTTTACCTACTTGTGCCAATCCAGCCCCTAAATTAACAGATGTTGTTGTTTTCCCAACGCCACCTTTTTGATTGGCAATAGCAATGATTTTTCCCATGATGTCACCTACTTTCAACCTTTCTATCTTATTCTAGTAACAATTACGTTTATTGTAACATGAAATAAAAGTTTTTCTTTTACGTCCTTATTAAACTTCAAAATTTATTTGTAAACTCCTTCTTCCTCTAACAAGAAAATATAGTAAAAGAGACCTATCCAATAGGATCAGGTCTCTAACACGCCATTATTATTTTTTCTTCGGGATTTGAATTGTAATTTGATAGTATTCATCAAATTCTTCTTCCTCAGAATTAACATTCAAACCACTGTCAGCAACCATTTGTAATGATTGCCTAATTGTATTCATGGCAATTCTTGTATCTCGACTTACTGCTTTTTGCTTTGCCTTACGCTTCGGTTTTGCTTCCTCTAGTAACTTTGCAATTCGTTCCTCTGTTTGCTTTACATTCAGTTGTTTCTCCACAATTTCCTGTAAAACCTTCAGTTGCAATTCCTCATTCTTTAAAGGAATGAGCGCTCGGGCATGGCGTTCTGTAATGCTTTTTTCTAATAACGCACTTTTTATTTCTTCAGGCAACTTTAACAATCGCAACTTATTTGCGATTGTGGATTGTCCTTTTCCAAGTCGTTGTGCCAATGCTTCTTGTGTTAAATTATGTAACTCAATTAGCTTTTGATATGCCACAGCTTCCTCGATTGCTGTTAGTTCCTCACGTTGCAAGTTTTCAATTAAAGCTACAGATGCTGTTTCTGTATCATTTAAGTTCTTTATAATTGCAGGAACCTTTTCCCAACCTAACTTTGTTGCCGCACGGAAACGTCTTTCTCCAGCAATAATTTCATACTTATCATCCTCATATTGCCTCACAACAATTGGCTGAATAAGTCCGTGTGTACGAATCGTTAATGCTAGTTCCTCAATACGCGCATCATCAAAAACTGTTCGTGGTTGATAACGGTTAGGGGTAATATTTACTATCGGAATTTCTTGTATTTCTTCATATACCTTTTTATCTATTTCTTCATGGCTTTCGTCTTGTAATTCGAATTCGCTCTCTTTATCTCCAAAGCCAAATAAACGAGAAAACGTATTTTTCATACATATTCCACCACCTTTTAGGCCTATTGACTATTCTCCATAAAATGTTTCCTATGAAACATTTACGTTTTCATTTATATAATTTAATCTTACGTCTAATAAGATTTATTTTTCAATAGGTAATTTATTGGGTGTTCCCGGTTTGCGTGGATATTTCTTTGGTGTCTTGCGTTTTTTCTCGATTAATAAAATATTACGTTCACTTTCTTCAAACGGTAATTGGAACGTAGACATTTCTTTTAAATCCCCGCCTAGCACCTCTAAAGCATACTTGCCATTTTCAATTTCTTCGTTTGCTGCGGCACCTTTCATTGCAATAAATGTTCCCCCAACTTTTACAAGTGGTAAACATAGCTCGCTTAATACTGAAAGACGTGCAACTGCACGTGCCATTACAATATCATACGATTCACGTACACCTTCTTTTTTACCAAATGTTTCAGCACGATCGTGACAAAATGCAACATCGCTTAATTCCAACTTTTGGGCTAAATGATTTAAGAAATTAATACGTTTTTGCAATGAGTCTACAATTGTAACCTTTAAGTGCGGGAAACAGATTTTTAAAGGAATACTTGGGAATCCAGCTCCTGCACCAACATCACAAATTGAGAATGGTTTTGAAAAATCATAGTAAAAAGCAGCTGTAATGGAATCAAAAAAGTGTTTTAAATATACTTCCTCTTTCTCCGTAATAGCCGTTAAATTCATCTTTTCATTCCACTCTACTAATGTTTCGAAGTAGATTTCGAACTGCTCTAACTGTCTAGAAGAGAGGGGGATACCCTTCTCTTCTAGCATAGATTGAAATTGTTCTATGTTCATCTAACAATATCTCCTTACTATTTATTGGTTCGATACTCGCGCAATTTTTCCTTGTTCGATATACACAAGTAAAATGGAAATATCCGCTGGGTTTACACCAGAAATACGTGAAGCTTGCCCCATTGATAGTGGACGAACATCTTTCAATTTCTGTCTAGCTTCAGAGGCAAGACTTGAAATTGCATCATAATCAATATCCACAGGGATTTTTTTGTTTTCCATTTTCTTCATACGCTCTACTTGTTGTAAAGATTTTTCAATATATCCTTCGTACTTAATCTGAATTTCAACTTGTTCTGTAACTTCATCACTTAATTCTACTTCACTTGGTACTAAAAGATGAATATGCTCATATGTCATCTCCGGACGACGTAATAAGTCACTTGCACGTATACCATCTTTTAATTCACTTCCACCAATGCTGCGAATTAATTCTTGAACTTCAGGACGTGGTTTAATAATAATGCTGCTTAAACGTTCCTTTTCTTGTTCAATTTGTAATTTTTTATTTGTAAATCGCTCATAGCGATCTTCCTTAATTAATCCAATTTCATGACCAATTTCAGTTAAACGAAGATCTGCATTATCGTGGCGTAATAATAGGCGATATTCTGCACGAGATGTTAGTAAACGATACGGTTCATTCGTTCCTTTCGTTACAAGATCATCAATTAAAACACCGATATAAGCATCTTCACGACCTAAAATAACCTCTTTTTTACCTAAAGAACGACATGCTGCATTAATTCCGGCCATAAGCCCTTGTCCTGCCGCCTCTTCGTAACCAGAAGTTCCGTTAATTTGTCCTGCTGTATATAAGTTTTTAATTTTTTTCGTTTCAAGTGTTGGCCATAGTTGCGTTGGCACAATTGCATCATATTCAATTGCATAACCTGTGCGCATCATTTCAACATTTTCTAGACCAGGGATTGTTCTAAGCATATCACGCTGTACGTCTTCTGGTAAGCTTGTAGACAAACCTTGTACGTATACTTCTTGTGTATTACGTCCTTCTGGCTCTAAGAAAATTTGATGACGTGGTTTATCATTAAACCTTACTACCTTATCTTCAATTGACGGACAATATCTAGGCCCCGTTCCCTTAATCATACCAGAATACATAGCTGAGCGATGTAAGTTTTCGTCTATTAAACGATGTGTTTCCGTACTTGTATACGTTAACCAACATGGAATTTGATCCATAATAAATTTTGTCGTTTCAAAAGAGAAAGATCTTGGTTTATCATCACCTGGCTGAATTTCTGTTTTACTATAATCAATCGTATTACTATTTACACGCGGAGGTGTACCTGTTTTAAATCTAACAAGATCAAATCCAAGCTCCTCTAAATGTTCCGATAAAGTAATCGATGGTTGTTGATTATTCGGACCGCTCGAATATTTTAACTCTCCCATAATAATCTCGCCGCGTAAAAACGTACCAGTCGTAATTACAACTGTTTTTGCCGTATATTCAGCGCCAGCTTGCGTAATTACCCCTTTACATTCGCCATCTTCAACGATTAAACGCTCTACCATTCCTTGAAACAACGTTAAGTTTGGTGTTTCTTCAATTGTTTTCTTTAATTCATGCTGGTAAGAGAATTTATCTGCTTGCGCTCGAAGTGCGCGTACAGCTGGTCCTTTACCCGTATTTAACATACGCATTTGAATATGCGTTTTATCAATGTTACGTCCCATTTCTCCGCCTAATGCATCAATTTCACGAACAACAATCCCTTTTGCTGGTCCACCAACAGAAGGGTTACATGGCATAAACGCTACCATATCTAAATTAATCGTTAACATTAATGTTTTAGAGCCCATTCGTGCTGCCGCAAGACCAGCTTCACATCCTGCATGACCTGCACCGATTACTATGACATCGTATGAACCGGCATTGTATCCCATTGTTTATTCCTCCTAATAATCTCTATCTTTCTGAAACATCACTATATTATTTTCCTAAACAAAATTGAGAGAACAACTGGTCAATTAGGCTTTCATGAACGGTATCACCAGTAATTTCACCAAGTATTTCCCACGTTCTTGTTAAATCAATTTGCACCATATCAATTGGAACACCATTTTCTATCGCCTCAATTGCATCTCCAATTGTTTTTCCTGCTTGTGTTAATAATCCAATATGTCTCGCATTAGAAACATATGTTACATCTGCAGAATCAATTGTTCCTTCAAAGAATAAATCAGCTATTGCTTTTTCAAGCTCATCTATCCCTTGTTCTTCGATTAGCGACGTTGTGATAATACGATTTCCCGCTGCCAATTCTGTAACACGTTCCATATCAATTGCTTGCGATAAATCTGTCTTATTTACAATAACAATGAAGTCTTTTCCTTGTACCGCTCTGAATAGATCTTCATCCTCATTCGTTAAAGCTTCGCTATAATTAACGACAACTAACACTAAATCAGCTTGGCCCATCATTTCTTTTGAACGCTCTACACCAATTCGTTCAACAACATCTTCTGTTTCACGAATTCCAGCCGTATCTATAAGTTTAAGTGGTACACCACGCACATTAACGTACTCTTCAATAACATCACGAGTTGTTCCTGCAATATCAGTTACAATTGCCTTTTTCTCTTGAACGAGACTATTTAATAGCGATGATTTTCCAACGTTAGGTCTACCAATAATTGCAGTAGCAATTCCTTCACGTAAAATCTTTCCTTGCTTCGATGTTTCTAATATTTTTGCAATTTCAGCACGAACATGTGTAGCTTTCTCAATTAAAATATTATGCGTCATTTCTTCCACATCATCATATTCCGGGTAATCTATATTTACCTCAACATGAGCTAACGTTTCTAATATGTCTTGACGCAGACGGCCGATTAATTTAGATAATCGTCCTTCCATTTGATTAATTGCTACGTTCATTGCACGATCTGTTTTTGCACGAATTAAATCCATAACAGCTTCTGCTTGTGATAAATCAATACGGCCATTTAAAAAAGCACGTTTTGTAAATTCACCAGGTTCCGCTAATCGTACTCCTTGCGCTAAAATAAGCTGCAATACTTTATTTACCGAAACAAGTCCACCGTGACAGTTAATTTCTACTATATTTTCACGTGTAAAAGTCCTTGGTGCACGCATAATAGATACCATAACTTCTTCAATAACCTGATTTGTATCTAAATCAACGATATGACCATAATGAATTGTGTGAGAAGGAACCTCTGTTAAGTCCTTCCCTTTAAAAATACGATTAACTTTTTCAACCGCATCATCCCCACTTACTCGAACAATGGCAATTGCACCCTCTCCAAGCGCTGTGGAAATCGCAGCAATTGTATCAAATTCCATGTCCTTTCACCTCACTTGCTTATTTATCTCTATTTCAACATGATTATTTTCTTCACTAAATTATTAGAATACCATAACGAACCTATCTACAAAAGAATAATAACTCATTTTATTATGTCCTCATGTAAAAAACACTAAACTTATTCACAGTGGATAAGTTTAGTGTTTTTTAGTTATCCACATCTATTTTCCCCTCAAAAAAACCGGCACTCAATCGAGTAACCGGTCACTTGGAAGATATTACAACATGTCGATGTGGTTCTTTTCCCTCAGAAGTTGTAATGATATTTTGATGATTAGATAATGCTTGGTGGATAATCTTTCGTTCAAAAGATGGCATAGGCTCCAACACAACCCTTTTTTTCGTATTCACTACTTGTTTTGCTAATCGATAAGAAAGTGCTTCTAATGTAGCTTTTCTCTTACTACGATAATTTTCAGCGTCTAGTGTGATACCAATATACTGCTTCGTATTACGATTCGCCACAAGTTTTGTTAAATACTGTAAAGAATTCAAGGTGTTTCCTCTTTTACCAATCAAAACACCTACGTTTTTACCGGAAATTGTAAATTCGACTTCTCGTCCTTTTACAATTTTACTAATCTCAGCTTCCACACCCATATCGTGAATAACATTTTTTAAATATTCTTCACATTCCTGAATGGGGTCTTTCTTCAATACAACTTCTACTACTGCAGGTCGGTTCCCAAATAAACCTAAGAATCCTCTCTTACCCTCATCGATAATATTTATATCTACTCGGTCTTTTGAAGCATTTAATTGCCTTAAAGCATCCTCTACTGCCAGCTCAACTGTTTGACCCTTAGCAGTGATTACATTCACTTGCCTGATCCCCCAGCCTTACTCGCCTTAATTTCTGGTCCTTTGATAAAATACATTTGAGCGATACCAAAGATATTACCAACAACCCAGTAAAGTGATAATGCTGCTGGGAAATTAATTGCAAAGATTAAAATCATGATCGGCATAAGCCAAATCATCATTGCCATTTGTGGGTTTTGGCCAGCAGTTCCTGCCATTGCAAGCTTTTGCTGAATAAATGTCGTAATTGCTGCAACAATCGGTAAGATATAGTACGGATCTGCATGTCCTAAATCAAACCATAAGAAACTGTGCTGCTTAATTTCAGCCGTTCTCATAATCGCATGATAAAAAGCGAATAAAATTGGCATTTGAATGAAGATTGGTAAACATCCTGCTAATGGATTTACACCATTTTTTTGATATAACTGCATCATTTCTTGTTGTAGTTTTTGCTGTGTTGCTTGATCTTTAGAACTATATTTCTCTTTTAACTTCACCATTTCTGGTTGTAACGCTTGCATAGCTTTCGTACTCTTCGTTTGTTTAATCATTAATGGTAATAATGCAAAACGAATAATAAGAGTTGTAACAACAATCGCTAAACCGTAATTACTACCAAATAAGTTGGCAAAATACGTAATTAACTGAGAAAGCGGGTATACGAAGTATTCATTCCAAATTCCAGTGCTTTTTGGTGTAATTGGCTGATTTACTTCACTACAGCCAGCAGTAATCGCCATTAATGCAACAACCATGGCTAGTAAACCTAATTTCTTTTTCAAAGCCTACTCCTCCTTGTATCGGTATGTATATAGTGTAATTCATTTCCTTACGCTACTTTTTTATTCTTTTCATACCAGAGCGTTTAAAGACATGAATTAAGCTTTTCTTTACTTCTTCATATGTCATCTCTGCACAAGGCTTCCTTGCTATTATAACAAAATCTTTTCCAGAATCTATCTCATCTTTTAATTCTGTGATCGACTGGCGAATCATACGTTTAATTCGGTTACGAACTACTGCATTTCCTATTTTCTTGCTGACAGATAGGCCAATACGAAAGTATGGCTGTTCTGCTTTATCTAGTTGATACACAACAAATTGACGATTCGCATTCGATTTTCCTTTTTGAAAAACCGTCTGGAATTCATCATTCTTTTTTATACGATGTTTTTTCTTCATATCAATTGACACTCCTGTAGTTCATCAGCGGAAATTCACTATTATTAGAAAAAAAGACCACTGAACGATCAGTGGTCTACGCAGATAATACTTTTCTTCCTTTACGACGACGAGCTGCTAGCACTTTACGTCCGTTCGCTGTGCTCATACGGCTGCGGAAACCATGTACTTTGCTGCGCTTACGTTTATTTGGTTGGTAAGTTCTTTTCATTATATGACACCTCCCTGAGGAATATCTGTTAAAGACAGTCTTATAAATTATAGTTAATCAACTAGGAAAATGTCAATGGTTCTAGAAATTTTCATCAAATATTCATTTTGAACCTATTCACATACTTTTTCACAGACCCTATATTTCCTTGTGGATAAATGTTTTTTCTTGTTTTTTATATCCACAAACTCTTTTCGTACTTTTACACAGTATATCGTGTTGTGGACAAGTTTATTCCACAAGGTATTGATTTTGTGGATAACTTTCTTAATTTCATTGCTATAGCTACTTTTTTTTGATATTATAGTTGTGTTTTCACTTTGAATAAGTTTTCCACATCTTTATTTTATCCACAATTTGTGTATAACATGTGGACAGTTTTAATCACATGTGGGTAAATCGTTATCCACATTTACTTTTTTTTGTCGAAAACCCTATCTCATATACAAACGACGTTTTTAGGTTTTAAAATACGTTTCGTATAAATATACATTTTATATTTATTTAGGTTGTACATTTGTTGCGCAACCTTATTCTTTTACCAACTTAGTAAAGGAGGGACACCTTTGGAAAACATCTCTGATTTATGGAACAGTGCCTTAAAAGAACTAGAAAAAAAGGTCAGTAAACCAAGTTATGAAACGTGGTTGAAATCAACAACCGCACATAATTTAAAGAAAGACGTATTAACAATTACGGCTCCAAATGAATTCGCCCGTGATTGGTTAGAATCTCATTATTCAGAGCTAATTTCGGAAACACTTTATGATTTAACAGGGGCAAAATTAGCCATTCGCTTTATTATTCCCCAAAGTCAAGCTGAAGAGGAGATTGATCTTCCTCCTTCTAAACCAAATTCAGCACAAGATGATTCCAATCATTTACCACAGAGTATGCTAAACCCAAAATATACGTTTGATACATTTGTTATTGGCTCTGGTAACCGTTTTGCTCATGCTGCTTCATTAGCCGTAGCCGAAGCACCAGCTAAAGCATATAATCCCCTCTTTATTTATGGGGGAGTTGGACTTGGAAAGACCCATTTAATGCATGCAATTGGTCATTATGTAATTGAACATAACCCAAATGCAAAAGTTGTATATTTATCATCAGAAAAATTCACAAATGAATTCATTAATTCTATTCGTGATAATAAAGCGGTCGATTTCCGTAATAAATACCGTAATGTAGATGTTTTATTGATAGATGATATTCAATTTTTAGCAGGAAAAGAACAAACTCAAGAAGAGTTTTTCCATACATTCAATGCATTACACGAAGAAAGTAAACAAATTGTAATTTCCAGTGATCGGCCACCAAAAGAAATTCCAACTTTAGAAGATCGTCTTCGTTCTCGCTTTGAATGGGGGCTCATTACGGATATTACGCCGCCAGATTTAGAAACACGAATCGCAATTTTACGTAAAAAAGCAAAGGCTGAAGGACTTGATATACCAAATGAAGTCATGCTTTATATTGCAAATCAAATTGATTCAAACATTCGTGAACTAGAAGGCGCACTCATCCGAGTTGTAGCTTATTCATCTTTAATTAACAAAGATATTAATGCTGATTTAGCAGCTGAGGCACTTAAAGATATTATTCCAAATTCTAAACCAAAAATTATCTCCATTTATGATATTCAAAAAGCTGTCGGGGATGTTTATCAAGTAAAATTGGAAGATTTCAAGGCGAAAAAGCGTACAAAATCTGTTGCCTTTCCTCGCCAAATTGCCATGTATTTATCACGTGAACTGACAGACTCATCCTTACCTAAAATAGGTGAAGAATTCGGTGGACGTGATCATACAACCGTTATCCATGCTCATGAAAAAATTTCTAAATTGCTTAAAACGGATACACAATTACAAAAACAAGTTGAAGAAATTAACGATATTTTAAAGTAGTAGCTGAATAGTGTGAATAACTTCCCTTGTTTTACGCACAGTCTATCCACATGTAGATAGACTGTTTTTACATCCTTTAACGGGGTTATCCACATATCCACAAGCCCTATTACTATTACTACTATTTTTTATCTTTATTAATTAAATAAAATCTTATACTTACCGGAGGTTTTTCTTTATGCGTTTTACAATACAAAAAGACTATCTTGTAAGAAGTGTACAAGATGTAATGAAGGCTGTTTCTTCTCGTACAACAATTCCGATTCTTACAGGAATTAAAGTTGTCGCTACAGAGGAAGGCGTTACATTAACAGGAAGCGATGCTGATATTTCTATTGAATCTTTTATTCCAGTTGAAGAAGATGGAAAAGAAATTGTAGAAGTAACACAATCAGGAAGTATTGTTTTACAAGCAAAGTATTTTAGTGAAATTGTAAAAAAATTACCTAAAGAAACTGTAGAAATTTCTGTAGAAAATCATTTGATGACAAAAATAACTTCTGGAAAATCAGAGTTTAATTTAAATGGTTTAGATTCTGCGGAATATCCATTGTTACCACAAATTGAAGAACATCATGTTTTTAAAGTTCCAACAGATTTACTAAAACATATGATCAGACAAACTGTATTTGCAGTTTCTACTTCTGAAACAAGACCAATCTTGACAGGTGTAAACTGGAAAGTATATAACAGCGAACTAACTTGCATTGCTACAGATAGTCACAGGCTAGCTCTTCGAAAAGCAAAAATCGAGGGTATTGGAGATGAATTCCAGGCGAATGTTGTTATTCCAGGTAAAAGCTTAAATGAATTAAGCAAAATTCTAGATGAGTCTGAAGAAATGGTAGATATCGTTATTACGGAGTATCAAGTATTATTCCGTACAAAACATTTATTATTCTTCTCAAGATTGTTAGAAGGAAATTATCCTGATACAACTCGTTTAATTCCAGCAGAGAGTAAAACAGATATTTTTGTAAATACAAAAGAATTTTTACAAGCAATTGATCGTGCATCCCTTTTAGCGAGAGATGGTCGTAATAATGTTGTAAAATTATCAACTTTAGAACAAGAAATGTTAGAAATTTCCTCGAATTCACCGGAAATCGGAAAAGTAGTAGAAGAAGTTCAATGTGAAAAAGTAGATGGGGAAGAGTTAAAAATATCTTTTAGTGCAAAATATATGATGGATGCACTAAAAGCCTTAGATAGTACTGAAATTAAAATTAGCTTTACTGGAGCAATGCGACCGTTCTTAATTCGTACAGTAAATGATGAGTCCATTATTCAATTAATTTTACCGGTTCGTACTTACTAAGTAAGAAATAAGGGTTGCTAGTTTTCAGATACTAGTAGCCCTTATTTGATTTTTGGGTATTACTTTCCTAATGTTAGTTTATTTAGTACAATGAAAGAATGAACACTTTCAGAAAGTGAGCGATTTTATGAAACGTATTAAAATTTCAACAGAGTATATTACACTAGGGCAATTTTTAAAGTTAGCCGATGTAATTGATACAGGTGGCGCTGTAAAATGGTTTTTACAAGAATATGAAGTGTACGTGAATCAAGAACTTGAAAATAGAAGAGGTCGCAAACTATATGCGAACGATATTATTGAAATTCCAGGAAGCGGAAGTTTCCAAGTTCAGTCATAAAGGGGGAGCCCTTTGTTTATTTCAGAAATACAATTAAAAAACTATCGCAATTATGAAAAGTTAGAGCTTTCCTTTGAAGATAAAGTAAATGTAATTATCGGCGAAAATGCGCAAGGGAAAACGAATTTGATGGAAGCTATTTATGTTTTAGCGATGGCGAAATCTCATAGAACCTCTAATGATCGTGAACTTATCCGTTGGGATGAAGATTTCGGTCAAATTAAAGGGAAATTACAAAAGAGAAATAGTTCTTTGTCTTTGGAATTAAATATCTCGAAAAAAGGTAAAAAGGCAAAATTAAATCAACTTGAACAACAAAAATTGAGTCAATATATTGGCGTGATGAATGTTGTCATGTTTGCCCCAGAAGATTTAAATCTTGTAAAAGGAAGCCCTCAAGTAAGAAGACGCTTTTTAGATATGGAATTAGGCCAAATAGCTCCGGTCTATTTGTATGAATTGAGTCAATATCAAAAGGTGCTCACACAACGAAATCACTTGCTGAAAAAGATGCAAGGGAATAGTAAGAATGAGGAAACGATGTTGGATGTATTTACACTTCAACTTATTGAGCATGGTACAAAAATATTGCAAAAGCGCTTTGAATTTTTGCATTTACTACAAGAATGGGCAGCTCCAATTCATCGTGGTATAAGCCGCGGATTAGAAGAATTAGAAATTGTCTATAAACCAAGTGTAGATGTATCAGAATCAATGGATTTGTCGAAAATAAAAGAAGTATACTATGAAAGTTTTCAATCTGTGAAACAACGTGAAATTTTCCGTGGTACGACTTTAATTGGTCCTCATCGTGATGATTTACAATTCTTCGTTAATAGTAAAAATGTTCAAGTCTTTGGTTCGCAAGGACAACAACGAACGACCGCACTGTCCCTAAAATTAGCTGAAATTGAATTGATTTACTCAGAAGTTAAGGAATATCCAATTCTTCTATTGGATGACGTATTATCAGAATTAGATGATTATCGTCAATCGCATCTGTTAAATACAATTCAAGGAAAAGTGCAAACATTTGTGACAACGACGAGTGTCGACGGAATTGAACACGAAACATTAAAAGAAGCGAAAACAATTCATGTAACGAACGGCACGGTAGATTGTGAAATAGATAGGGCATAATCCCTGTTTAAATGGAAAAGTAGGTGATCTTTGTGTCAATGGAACAAAAGCAAATGCAAGAAAATTCATATGATGAAAGTCAGATACAGGTACTTGAAGGACTAGAAGCAGTTCGAAAACGCCCTGGTATGTATATTGGATCTACAAGTGGAAAAGGACTTCACCATCTTGTATGGGAAATCGTCGATAATAGTATTGATGAAGCACTTGCAGGGTACTGCGATGAAATTAACGTTAGTATCGAAGAAGATAATAGTATTCGTGTAACGGATAACGGACGTGGTATTCCAGTTGGTATACAAGAAAAAATGGGACGTCCTGCTGTAGAAGTTATTATGACCGTTCTTCATGCTGGTGGTAAGTTTGGCGGTGGTGGTTATAAAGTTTCTGGTGGTTTGCATGGTGTCGGGGCATCTGTAGTAAATGCTCTATCAACAGAATTAGAGGTATTTGTACATCGTGAAGGTAAAATCCATTACCAAAAATACGAAAGAGGTATTCCTGTTGCAGATTTAAAGGTCATTGGTGACACAGATCAAACAGGAACGATAACTCGATTTAAACCAGATCCAGAAATTTTTCAGGAAACAACAGTATACGAATTTGATACACTAGCAAGTCGTATGCGTGAATTAGCATTTTTAAATCGTAATATTAAACTGACGATTGAAGATAAACGTGAACATAAGCAAAAGAAAGAATTCCATTATGAAGGTGGAATTAAATCATATGTTGAGCATTTAAACCGCTCAAAACAACCAATCCATGAAGAACCTGTATATGTAGAAGGATCAAAAGATGGTATTCAAGTTGAGGTTTCCTTACAGTATAACGAAGGATATACAAATAATATTTACTCATTTACGAACAACATTCATACGTATGAAGGTGGAACACATGAAGTAGGTTTTAAAACAGCTTTAACTCGTGTTATTAACGATTACGGTCGTAAAAATAGTATTTTGAAAGATGCAGACAGTAACCTAACTGGCGAGGATGTTCGTGAAGGTTTAACTGCAATCGTATCAATTAAACATCCAAATCCACAATTCGAAGGACAAACGAAGACGAAACTTGGGAATAGTGAAGCGAGAACGATTACAGAGTCTGTATTTTCAGAGGCATTTGAAAAGTTCTTACTAGAAAACCCAAACGTTGCACGAAAAATTGTGGAAAAAGGTACGATGGCAGCACGTGCACGTGTTGCAGCGAAAAAAGCACGTGAATTAACACGCCGTAAGAGTGCCTTAGAAGTTTCAAGTTTACCTGGTAAATTAGCGGATTGCTCTTCAAAAGATCCAGCAATTAGCGAAATCTATATTGTAGAGGGTGATTCTGCCGGCGGATCAGCAAAGCAAGGTCGTGACCGTCACTTCCAGGCGATTTTACCACTAAAGGGTAAAATTATTAACGTTGAAAAAGCAAGATTAGATAAAATTTTATCTAACGATGAAGTACGTACAATTATTACTGCAATTGGTACAAACATTGGTGGAGATTTTGATATTGAGAAAGCTCGTTATCATAAAGTTATTATTATGACGGATGCCGACGTAGATGGTGCGCATATTCGTACCCTATTATTAACGTTCTTCTATCGTTATATGCGCCAAATTATTGAGTATGGTTATATCTATATTGCACAGCCACCATTGTTTAAAGTACAACAAGGTAAAAAAATTCAATATGCTTATAATGAGAAAGAGCTTGAAAAGATTTTAGCTGAATTACCAGCGCAACCTAAACCTGGAATCCAACGTTACAAAGGTCTAGGAGAAATGAATCCAACTCAGCTTTGGGAGACAACAATGGACCCAGAAGTGCGTTCATTACTTCAAGTTTCCCTTCAAGATGCAATTGAAGCAGATGAAACATTTGAAATTTTAATGGGGGATAAAGTAGAGCCACGTCGTAACTTTATCCAAGAAAATGCAAAATACGTGAAAAACCTTGATATTTAAATGAGTAATGACAGGAATCTGAGTATTCCTGTCTTCTACATATAAATCAATGTATGTGTAACGGAAATGTAAGAGGAGGTGCTCGTTGATGTCAGACAATCAACAACAAGCACGAATTCGAGAAATTAATATTAGCCATGAAATGCGTACCTCATTTTTAGATTACGCAATGAGTGTTATCGTATCTCGTGCATTACCAGATGTTCGTGATGGATTAAAACCTGTGCATCGTAGGGTTTTATATGCGATGAATGATTTAGGAATTACGGCCGATAAAGCGTATAAGAAATCAGCACGTATTGTTGGTGAAGTAATTGGTAAGTATCACCCGCACGGTGATTCAGCTGTTTATGAAACGATGGTACGTATGGCCCAAGATTTCAGTCAACGTTATATGCTTGTTGATGGGCATGGTAACTTTGGATCTGTCGATGGAGATTCAGCCGCAGCAATGCGTTATACAGAAGCAAAAATGTCTAAAATATCTATGGAATTAATACGTGATATTTCAAAAAATACAATTGATTATCAAGATAACTATGATGGTTCTGAAAGAGAACCGATTGTATTACCAGCACGTTTTCCTAACTTACTAGTAAATGGTACGACAGGTATTGCGGTTGGTATGGCAACAAATATTCCGCCACATCAACTTGGCGAAGTAATTGATGGCGTATTGGCATTAAGTCATAATCCTGATATTACTATTGCAGAATTAATGGAGTTCATTCCAGGTCCAGATTTCCCAACGGCAGGTTTAATTTTAGGAAGAAGTGGTATTCGTAGAGCTTATGAAACAGGACGCGGATCTATCATACTTCGTGCTAAAGTTGAAATTGAAGAGAAGTCAAATGGTAAACAATCTATTATCGTAACGGAACTACCTTATCAAGTGAATAAGGCGCGATTAATTGAAAAAATTGCAGAATTAGTTCGCGATAAGAAAATAGAAGGTATTACAGATTTACGCGATGAATCAGATCGAAATGGTATGCGTATTGTTATGGAAGTACGTCGTGATGCCAATGCCAATGTACTATTAAATAATTTATATAAACATACAGCACTTCAAACAAGTTTCGGTATTAACATGCTGTCTCTTGTAAATGGGGAGCCACAGGTACTGAACTTAAAACAAAATTTATATCATTACTTGGAACATCAAAAGGTAGTAATTCGTAGACGTACTGCTTATGAACTAGAAAAAGCAGAAGCGCGTGCTCATATCTTAGAAGGGTTACGAATTGCTTTAGACCACCTTGATGAAGTTATTACATTAATTCGTAGTTCGAAAACAGCGGAAATTGCAAAGCAAGGTTTAATGGAACGTTTCGGCTTAAGTGAAAAACAAGCACAAGCTATTTTAGATATGCGTCTGCAACGCTTAACAGGATTAGAACGCGAAAAAATCGAACAAGAATATCAAGAATTAATGAAGTTAATTGCAGAATTAAAAGCAATCTTAGCGGATGAAGAAAAGGTTCTTGAGATTATTCGTGAAGAATTAACGGAAGTAAAAGAGCGCTTCAATGATAAGAGACGTACAGAAATTACAATTGGTGGTATGGAGTCTATTGAAGATGAAGACTTAATTCCAGAACAAAATATCGCTATTACATTAACTCATAATGGTTATATTAAGAGGTTGCCAGCTTCTACGTACAAAACGCAGAACCGTGGTGGACGTGGTGTACAGGGAATGGGAACAAATGATGATGATTTTGTAGAGCATTTATTAACTACTTCTACGCATGATCATATTTTATTCTTCACTAATAAGGGTAAAGTATACCGTACGAAAGGATATGAAATCCCAGAGTATAGCCGTACAGCAAAAGGTATACCTATTATTAACCTATTAGGTGTAGATAAGGGCGAATGGATTAATGCTATTATTCCGATTCGTGAATTTGGCGACGATGAATTCTTATTCTTCACAACAAAACAAGGTATCTCTAAGAGAACGCCACTTTCATCGTTTGCAAATATACGTACAAATGGTTTAATTGCAATTTCTCTTCGTGAAGAGGATGAAGTAATATCTGTACGTTTAACATCTGGTGATAAGGATATTATTGTAGGAACAAGCAATGGTATGTTAATTCGCTTTAACGAGCAAGATGTGCGTTCTATGGGACGTAATGCGGCTGGTGTAAAAGCAATTACATTAGGTGACGAAGATCAAGTTGTAGGTATGGAAATTGTTGAAGAGGATGTAAATGTTTTAATCGTAACTAAGAATGGTTATGGAAAACGTACACCAATTGATGAATACCGTCTACAAAGTCGTGGTGGTAAGGGTCTGAAGACTTGTAACATTACAGATAAAAACGGTAAATTAGTAGCTGTTAAATCTGTAACAGGTGAAGAAGATATCATGTTAATTACAGCTGCAGGTGTTATTATTCGTATGCCAGTTGATCAAATCTCTCAAATGGGACGTAATACACAAGGTGTTCGTCTAATTCGATTAGAGGATGAGCAAGAGGTAGCGACAGTAGCAAAAGCACAAAAAGATGATGAGGAAGAAACGAGCGAAGAGGTTTCTTCGGAAGAATAAGAGGGGGCTATCTCCCCTCTTTATTTTTTTATAATAATACTTGCATAGGAGAGAGAAAGTCTATATAATAGGCAGAGTCAGCAAATGAGAGATACAAGTTATCGAAAAAAACTTGTTGACGAAAATAATATACTATGATAT
>NZ_JBWYRA010000009.1:0-207437 GCF_056725905.1 Bacillus sp. BC05(2025)
ATATCATGCAGTACATACAGGGTCAATACTTTTTACAAAAAAATTTCACATCCCGTTAAAACTTTAAAAATGCTTTTCAAAAATCCGTATAGTCTCCCTTCATTCTTTATCTTAATCAACATTTCATATCTTATCACTTTATCATGTTTCTGAGTGAATGAAAATTCTAAATTTTATGTTATTATGATGTTATAGGAGTGTGGTGAGAATGAGCATTAAGTATTCAAACAAAATTAATAAAATCCGGACCTTTGCATTAAGTTTAGTATTTATCGGCCTCTTCATTGCATACTTAGGAGTCTTTTTCCGTGAAAACATTATTATTATGACAACATTTATGATGGTTGGCTTCTTAGCTGTAATCGCTAGTACTGTCGTTTACTTTTGGATCGGTATGTTATCTACTAAAACTGTACAAATTATTTGTCCAAGCTGCGATAAACCCACAAAAATGCTCGGTCGTGTCGACGCATGTATGCATTGCAACCAACCTTTAACAATGGATCGAAGCCTAGAAGGAAAAGAGTTTGATGAGAAATACAATAAAAAGAGCTATAAATCATAGGCACATATGATTACAGTAAGGAAAATGTAATCTTACAAAACTAAACATGAAAAGGTGATTTCTTAACCAAGAAATCACCCTTTGTATTTACTCTTAATTAAATCCTCCTAAACCTAACGAAATTTCCATATATAATAAAGAAAGAGGGAGACGTAAACGTCTCCCTCTTTCTTTATTATATATTACGCCTTATGACACTCTGGACAAACGCCATAAATTTCTAAGCGATGACTATTAATAACGAAGCCTGTCGTTTTCGCAGCTTCCTCTTCAAGCTGTTCCAAACCCCCATAAGGAAAATCAACAATCTTACCACATTTTTCGCAAATCACATGATAATGTTGACTTGTAACATAATCAAATCTACTTGAAGCGTCTCCATAAGTTAATTCCTTTACAAGGCCAACCTCTTTAAATACACGTAAGTTATTATAAACAGTTGCAACACTCATATTTGGAAACTTACCTTCTAATGCTTTATAAATGTCATCCGCTGTTGGGTGCGTCATAGATTCCACAAGGTACTCTAAAATAGCATGACGCTGTGGAGTAATGCGTACACCCGTATTTTTCAGCATTTCTAGCGCTTCTTTTAATTCTTCTTTGACCACCGTCATGCACCCCGATTCTATACGGATTATTATTTTATAATTCTTATAAAGAGTGTACTCCTTTTCTTATAAATCGTCAATATTTCTACTATAAGTATGTGGTTTATTTTTGTATATAGCCTTATTCTTATGTATCTTTCCCTATTTTTTATACATTTACAATAGAAAAAAAGTGCGACATAATCGCACTTGGAATACTATCATCTGAGGAGGTATGCCCTACACTTCACTTTATGTAAGCCAATAAAATATGTATAGACACTCGCCTTACTTCTATATATTTTATCTCCCCAATGGATTTATTTTATATAAGAAAGAACATCTTCAATATGTCCCTTCACTTTCACTTTGCGCCATTCTTTTACAAGCTCACCGTCTTTATTAATAAGGAATGTAGAACGCTCGATTCCCATGTACTCTTTTCCAAAGTTCTTTTTCAACTTCCAAACATCGTACAATTCCGCCACCTTATGATCTTCATCTACTAAAAGTACAAATGGAAGTTCATGCTTCTCAATAAATTTCAAATGTCTGTTCGCTGAATCAGGACTTACACCAAGAATAACTGTATCTTTCTCTTGAAACAATCCATATGCATCTCGAAAATCACATGCTTCAGTTGTACACCCTGGAGTCATATCTTTCGGATAAAAATATAGAACTACGTTTTTACCACGAAAATCAGCTAAGCGAACTTGTTCCCCGTTACTTCCCTCTAATGTAAATTCTGGAGCCATTTCTCCTACTGTGACCATTGTTATCACTCCTATTCTTTTCTTTTACTATATCAAATGCTATCTTATTTTTCATTGTCTATTACAGACCTCATTACAAAAGCAAACGGTAATGTATATCCAATTAGCGCTTCTGCAATCGCAATCCATCTCCCTATTCCAATCGGAGCTATATCACCGTACCCAACGGACAACAAAGTAACTGCGCTAAAATATAAGCAAATTTCTACAAGTTGAAAAGATTGGGCATGCAAGCTTTCTCCATCTTCTTTCAAAACTGCAAAGCCCATTTCTTCTAATACAACATAACTTAACCCAAACGCAATTAATACCGTTGTATAAATTAGAAACAAGGAGGCTAAATTATACAGCGAAAAGAAACGTCTAGAATCTGAATATGAACTCCATAACAATTGGACACTTCTCAAAATAGCGATTGCTGCAATTAATAGAATAAATCCCCATAACATGTCCTCCACCTCATTTTATATGTATGAGACGGCCATTGGATTTATCCCTTAGAAACAAACAAGCCCCTATAATTAATTACCAGCACCACGGTACCTTTTTACCCCTTGATTCCAAAGAGTGATTGCAATCGTAAAACAGATAACACCAACAAATGGTGTTGCAAATGCATAGCTATTCCACTCTGTCTTTCTTAAGAAGTATGCTGCTGGATACACTCCAACAAACGCAAATGGTAGGACAAACGTTAAAATGAAGCGAATTACCCGGTTATAAATATTAACAGGATAGCGACCATAGTTACCTATGTTATACATTAGCGGCATAATTGAACTTTTCGCATCCGACCAAAAACCAAGGCTCGCAAGCGTAACAAATATCCCTCCATATACAAGTGCACCCCCTCCTACCATTAGTAAGAATAAGAAGAAATCGTACCAGTAAAAAGATAATTGTAACTCTACTGCTGCGTAGCCCATTACAATCATCCCTGTAATCGCTCCAATTAAAGATTCAAGCTCCATTCTTTCTAATATAATTTGAAATAAACTATGAATCGGTCTCGTTAATATACGATCCATTTCTCCTTTAATAATGTAACGATCATTAAAATCCCATATGTTAAAGAAGGCTGAAAAAATGGCAAATGGCACTAAAAAGAAACCATAAATAAAGATTACTTCTTCTCTACTCCATCCTTTTAATGCTTGTGTATGTCCAAACACAACGAGAATAAAGATTAAATTAACAGCCTGTAGTGATAAATCAGAAAGTAATCCAACGATAAAATCGCCCCGATACTCCAATTTTGTTTTTATATATTGGCTTGCATATTGCAAAAATAGTTTTATATATATCATCTCATCATCCCCCTTGTACAATTAGACGTTTTCTCGCCGTTCTCCACATGAGTACAATTGGAATAATAAGTACAATTGCCCAAATTACTTGGAATAATAATGCCTCATACAATTTATTTCCTTGTATACCTTCTGAAAAAATCATACTCGGAATATAACTAATGGCCTGAAACGGTAAAAACACCATTGCCTTTTGGGCCCATAACGGATAAAAACTAATTGGTAATAATAGACCTGAAAATAAATCAATAACAACACGTTTCGCATACATAATTCCACTATTATTAAATAAGAAGAATGTAAGCATTCCCGTCATTAAATTAATTTGTGTATTAATAATAAAACTAAATATTAAAGACAAGAAGAAATATAACCACGTTTGAAAATTCGTTGTAATTTGCAATGAAAATAATAAGGTAACGATAACCATACCCGGAATTGAAAAGAAGGCAAAGCGAAATATTCCTTCACCAAGACCTTGCATCACTTTCATTCCTAAATAGTTATATGGACGAATAAGTTCTACCGCTACACGTCCTTCTTGAATCTCCATCGCAATTTCCCTGTCTATATTATTAAAATAAAAGGCACGTGCCATCCACGCAATTGCGATATACGTAGTCATTTGCGAAATAGATAAACTTTCAATATTCTCTTTTCCGCTATAAATTGCTTGCCATAAAAAATAATACGCGCCGATATTAATTATATAAATTAAAATCCCGCTATAATAGTTTGTACGATACGCAAGCATCATTAAAAAGCGAATTCGAATCATTTCAATGTACTTACCCATGTTTAATACCTTCTTCATAAATGTTACGAATAATTTCCTCTGTAGACACTTCGTTGATTTTTAAATCTTTAATTTGAAAGGCTTGTACTACTTTAGAAATAAGCATTGAAATAATAACTTCTTCATTCGGGATTTTGGCAATCCACGCGTTTTCCTCTTTCGCTTTCGACCAAACGACATGACTATCCGGCATAACCATTGATAAATCCTGATAGGAAACTGGTGCAACAAACTGAAAATGTATTTCTTTCTCTGCTCCCCACTGCGTTCGAAGATTATTTAAAGAACCGTCATACATAATATTTCCTTCATCCAGCATGATAACGCGCTCACATAAAGCTTCAATATCAGTAATATCATGAGTTGTTAATAAAATTGTTGTTTTATAACGTTCATTCATTTCTTTTAAAAATTCACGTATTTTCAATTTCACAAGTACATCTAACCCAATTGTTGGTTCATCTAAAAATAATAACGGCGGATTATGAATTAATGCTGCCGCTAATTCACAACGCATTCTTTGACCAAGAGATAACTTTCGAACTGGCTTATCCAATAAAGGACCAATATCTAACGTTTCAATCACGTGCTCCATATGTTCTTTATACTGAGCATCTGATACACCGTACACTTTTTTTAATAAACGAAACGATTCTTGTACAGCAATGTCCCACCAAAGTTGTGAGCGTTGACCGAAAACAACACCAATAGTTCTTACAAATTCTTCTCTCTGCTTATGCGGGTTCATCCCATTTACTAAAATGTCTCCTGATGTCGGAGTTAAAATCCCTGTAAGCATTTTAATTGTCGTTGATTTACCGGCACCGTTCTCACCGATATATCCAACCATTTCACCTTGTTTCACAGTAAAAGATACATCATTTACTGCTGGTACTATTTTATAATTACGATTTAATAAATCACGAAATGCACCCTTTAAACCTGGACGACTTGAATAGGCTGTAAATTCTTTACGTAACCCTTGTACCTCAATTACCGATTTCATAACCGGACCCCCTTCCTAAATGTCACAACGAATAGTTTACCCAACTGCCTTCTCTATCACAAACAATACGTCTTTTCGAAAAACATGTTAGAATAATACATAGATTTTTGTAAGGAGATGAATGGTAGTGAAATTCACAAAATCAGAAGCATTACATAAAGAAGCTTTAGAACATATCGTTGGTGGCGTTAATAGTCCTTCTCGTTCTTTTAAAGCAGTTGGCGGCGGCGCTCCTGTTGCTATGGAACGTGGAAAAGGCGCTTATTTCTGGGATGTAGACGGAAATAAATATATCGATTATTTAGCAGCATACGGTCCTATTATTACTGGACATGCTCACCCACACATTACAAAGGCAATTACAAAAGCTGCTGAAAATGGTGTACTTTACGGAACACCAACAGCACTAGAAGTAAAATTTGCAAAAATGTTAAAAGAAGCAATGCCCGCATTAGATAAAGTCCGTTTCGTAAACTCTGGTACTGAAGCAGTAATGACAACAATTCGTGTCGCTCGTGCCTACACAGGCCGCACAAAAATTATGAAATTCGCTGGTTGTTACCACGGTCATTCTGATTTAGTACTTGTAGCAGCTGGATCTGGTCCTTCTACACTAGGAACTCCTGACTCAGCCGGTGTACCACAAAGTATCGCTCAAGAAGTTATTACCGTTCCATTTAATAATGTAGAAACGTTAAAAGAAGCATTAGATAAATGGGGACATGAAGTAGCAGCTATTCTTGTAGAACCGATTGTTGGAAACTTCGGTATTGTAGAACCGAAACCTGGCTTCCTTGAGAAAGTGAATGAACTTGTTCACGAAGCTGGTGCACTAGTAATTTATGATGAAGTTATTACTGCTTTCCGCTTTATGTACGGTGGTGCTCAAGACTTACTTGGCGTAACACCAGACTTAACAGCTCTTGGTAAAGTTATTGGTGGCGGACTTCCGATCGGTGCTTACGGTGGTAAGAAAGAAATTATGGAACAAGTTGCCCCACTCGGACCTGCATATCAAGCCGGTACAATGGCAGGAAACCCTGCTTCTATGGCATCTGGTATTGCTTGTCTAGAAGTTCTTCAACAAGAAGGGATTTATGAGAAATTAGATGAACTTGGTGCAATGCTTGAAAAAGGAATTTTAGAGCAAGCTGCCAAACATAATATCGATATTACATTAAACCGTCTAAAAGGTGCTTTAACTGTATACTTCACAACAAATACAATTGAAGATTACGATGCAGCACAAGATACAGACGGTGAAATGTTCGGTAAATTCTTCAAGCTTATGCTTCAAGAAGGAGTTAACTTAGCGCCTTCTAAATACGAGGCATGGTTCTTAACGACAGAACATACAAAAGAAGATATTGAATATACAATTGAAGCTGTAGGCAGAGCATTTGCCGCTTTAGCAGACAATAAATAATCTCATCATTAAAAGGAAAAAAGAAAGCACACCTTTCTTTTTTCCTTTTTTCTATTTCATAAATTCCTTATTAATAGTATAATTATTCATAATTATCTGTTTAATTTTCTTTTATATCCTTACTATCTTTGTATGCAAGGCTGCTCACGCCTTAAATAGTAAGATTATTCAAACTTCAATAAGAGGGGGGATTGACGGATGCTCAATAAAACAAATACATGGACACCGTCTTTATTTCGAGATTATAAAAATGCAGAACATGATGCGTGTGGAATCGTTTCCGTTATGGAGAAACGAAAAATTCCTACAAAAGAAAACATTGATCTTTGCATACAATCGCTCGTTAAAATGAATCATAGAGCAGGTTTCATTAATGGTGAAGGCGATGGAATCGGTATTCACATTGATGTACCAAAAGCACTTTGGAGTGAAAAACTAAAAAGTAGCGGATATAATCCAACGATCGTGGATCATCCCCACTTTATCGTTGGACATTTTTTTCTAAACAAAAACGCAAATGTAGTTAATTTAAAAAATCATATTCGTACACAACTAAGCAACGAAAACTTTGCAATTCTTTTTGAAAGTGACGATGTAATAAACTCCGATGCACTCGGTCCACTTGGTAAACAAGAAGAACCTTTATTTTGGCAAGTTGCCCTTATCGCTGAAAATGAAGTTAAAAATATTGAGCAAACATTATTTTCAGTAACGATAAAAATAGAGGAAAACGAAGCGATTCATGTTGCTTCCTTAAGTCGTGATCATGTTGTATATAAAGTTCTCGGTGCTGGTGATACGCTTGTGGCCTATTACAATGATTTACAACACCCGCTGATCGCTTCAACTATGACACTAGGACATAATCGCTATTCTACAAATACATTATCTAATTTTTTTCGTGTACAACCATTTAGCATTCTCGGACATAATGGTGAAATTAACACGATTGCAAAATTACGCGATCAAGCTGACATGATTCATGTTCCACTTACTGCTGGGGGCAGCGACTCCCAAGATTTAAACCGCACCTTAGAAACTCTACTAGTTCAATACGACTACAGTTTATTTGAAGCAATGGATATACTATTCCCACCAATTATTAATGAAATTAAACTTTATGAGCCACATTTACAAAATTTATATACGTATATACGTGAAGCATGGGGCCATTTTGCACAAGGTCCAGCTGGTATTATTTCACGCTATAAAGATGAAGCTGTTTTCAGCGTCGATTCCCTTGGACTACGACCAGTTTGGAAAGTAGAGACAGAGAGTTCTTATATTTTCTCTTCTGAACCTGGAGTTGTATCTCCAACTGAATATGTAGCTGAACCGAAACCACTCGCTCCTGGAGAAAAAGTCGGTCTAAAGTGGAATGAACAAGATGAGCTTGTTCTTTATGAATATGACAAATACCAAGCTCAAGTATACGACCGTTTTAAAAAGCGAGTTAATACTAAAGATTATCATTTAAACTTATCTACCCCTGAAACGAAAGAAATCCAAGGATTATGTGATTCTATGCAAGTTGAAACGAAGCAATACGTTGCTTTCGGATGGGATCGTGAACATATTCAGCTTCTTGAACAGATGGCAACAAAAGGCGTTGAGCCAATTCGCTCACTTGGTCATGACTCACCACTCGCTGCACTCGATACTGATAGACGAAATATCGCTGACTTCATTAAAGAGAGTGTAGCTGTTGTTACAAATCCAGCAATCGATCGTGATCGAGAAGTTGAACACTTCTCCACACGAACGATACTTGGCGAACGTCCAAGTTTATTGGCTGGTGCTAAACAGCCATTTGTAGTTGAGATGCTTTCCCCAATTATTTTAGAAGGAAGCGTAGCACAATCTATTGCAGAAGAATTACACACAATTACGTACGAGCAACTTATACAGCTATTCAATGCTCATAGCTCTATCGCTACAATCTCTGCTACATTCAGTCAGGCAGAAACTTTACAATGTGCCTTAAATCGAATTAGTTCTGAAGCAATAACAGCCGTGAACGATGGAGCTTCCCTATTATTAATAGACGATGCTGATGCTCACCTAAATGGACGATTATGGATTGATCCGCATTTAATTACCGCTAAAGTACATCAAATATTAAGCGAAAATAAATTACGCCGAAACTGCTCTCTCGTTATACGTTCTGGTGCCCTTCGCTCCTTACACGATATCGTCACACTGTATGGATTAGGAGCAGATAGTATTAATCCATATTTATTATTTGCAACCGTAAATGATGGGACGAAAACACCCATTACGAATTTATATCATGCACTTAATAAAGGGCTAGAGAAAGTCATTTCAACAATCGGAATTCATGAATTACGCGGATACGGTCGCCTCTATTCTTCTATCGGATTACATGAAGAAATCGCAAACATATTAGAAATTACGAATTTCTTCGGTTCAAATAATTTAGCTTTCTCGCTTGAGTCACTTGCTGAAGATGCACAAATGCGAGCAGATGATTATAACAATCCTAAAGTTAGAATGCGAAAATCTTTTCATATATTCCCGCGAATTTGGAAAGCAATCGGTGATGTCGCAAAAGGAAACTCTTATGATGATTACCGTGAAAAATTAAGTGAATTAGAAGAAAACAATCCAATCGCGATTAGACATCTTATTCAAACGAAAGAAACAAAACATGTCGTTCCGGCTGAAGAAGTGTCCATAAGTATTCAAAATCATGATTTACCATTTATTATTAGCTCCATGTCATTCGGTTCTCAAAATGAAATTGCCTTTCGTGCATATGCAGAAGCGGCCGATCAGCTAAATATGATTAGCTTGAACGGTGAAGGCGGCGAAATTAAAGACATGATTGGAAAATATCCACATACACGTGGACAACAAGTTGCATCTGGGCGATTTGGTGTAAACGCCGAACTACTAAATTCATCAAACCTAATTGAAATAAAAATTGGGCAAGGTGCAAAGCCTGGTGAAGGTGGGCATTTACCAGGTTCAAAAGTAACAGCCAAAATCGCTGAAGCACGTAACGCTACAATTGGCTCAGATTTAATTTCACCTTCTAACAACCATGATATTTATTCCATTGAAGATTTAGCTCAAATGATTACAGAAATTAAAACGGCCAATCAACTTGCGAAAGTAGCTGTAAAAGTTCCTGTCGTCCCTAACATTGGAACAATTGCTGTCGGTATCGCAAAAGCTGGTGCTGATTTTATTAACATTAGCGGATTTGATGGTGGTACAGGTGCCGCACGTATTCACGCATTGCAACATGTAGGGCTTCCTGTAGAAATTGGTGTGAAAGCCGCTCACAATGCTTTATTAGAAGCAAATATGAGACATAAAGTAGAAATTTGGGCTGACGGTGGTATTCGAAGTGTGAATGATGCCTTAAAAATCATGCTTCTTGGGGCAAACCGCATTGGATTTGGTACATTATCCATGATTGCAATTGGTTGTACAACTTGCCGCGGATGTCATCTAGATACTTGTCACGTTGGAATTGCAACACAAATTGAATCTGAAGCTCAGGCGAAAGAACACGGATTACGCCGGTTCGTCCCACGTGAATTAGAAAGCGCCGTCGCTGGATTATTACATTTATTCACTACTTTTGGCGTAGAACTAAAACGATTAACAGGAAATCTTGGTTATACAAATTTACAAGAAATTGTTGGGCGTTCCGATTTATTAGAACAAGTTCGAGGCGAAAATTTATTAGACTTATGTAATTTACTACAAACGATAGAACATCCATCTGTCACAAAAACAGAAGACGTACCAGAAAAACAATTTGAAACAGTTCATTCCCCTCATTCGAAAGAATTAGTAGGAGTTGGCGTAGAACAACGCGTTATGGGCGGTCTAGAATCTTGCTATCGCGTTCGTAGTAAATTATATGAAGACATGAAGCTTGAACCACTTACATTAAAGTATACGAATGGCTCTATTCCTGGGAATGGATTAGGTGCTTACAATAGTGAGAACTTATTTATACACGTAAATGGCGGTGCACAAGATGGCATTGGTAAAACCTCCTTTGGTGGTGGTATTTATATAACGAAAGCAAAAGGAAAAGACGGCATATATTATAACGGTTCTGTCGGAAAAGGTTTTGGATACGGTGCACAAAAAGGAGCGCTATACGTTCAAGGTAACGCCGATGCTCGCGCTGGCATTCGCCTCTCTGGAGCAGACATGATAATTGGAGGGCGCATGACGAAGCCACTCCGTGAAAAAGAGCAAGGAAATATAGGAGCATACTCTAATATTAAAGGTTTCGCTTTTGAATATATGACAAATGGGCGAGCGCTTGTTTTAGGAGATCCTGGTCCATGGATTTGCGCTGGTATGACTGGCGGTGTTGTTTATTTACGTCATGATTCAAGCTTAGGTTTAACAGAACAGGCCTTAAAAAGAAGAATCGCAAAAGGGGCAAATGTTACATTACAGCCAATTAGTAAAAATGGTGTGCAAGATGTGACTGCATTATTGCTAGATTATATTCGTGTATTAAATGGGCATGAGCAATACGAGGAAGTCGCTTTATTAACACCGTTACTCGATGATATGCAGCAACAGTTTTTTGAAATCATCCCGAAAAAAGAGCAGGCTGATCCATCTATTTCAACAGAGTGATATGCCTAATTTTCATCTCCAAGAAAAAAATTGACGAAGTACACTTCTCATAGTAATCTATAGTAACAATTTGAAACCTGCTGAAATTCAGCAGGTTTTTTTACTAAAAATTGATGTTTAAAAAGAATTAGGAAAAAGTATAAAATGAATCTTAATTTCTTATTAACGTCACTAAAATATCACTTGCTAACATATTGTAATGAATGTATAGTATCATGTTGTACATTCATTATGACAAGAGAAAGGATCTTATTAAGGGTATGAAACTTGGTGCTCGCATTTTAAAAACGGGTGTTGCCATCACATTAGCTTTATTTGCTTGTATTTTACTTAACTTACCGAGTCCGGTATTTGCGGGAATCTCAGCTATATTCGCTGTACAACCGTCTGTATACCGTTCGTATTTAACTGCACTTGAACAAATTCAAGCAAACGTCATTGGTGCGGTATTCGCTATCGCATTCGCTACTGCTTTTGGACATAATCCTTTTATTATTGGATTAACATGTATATTAGTAATTGCACTTACACTGCAATTACGATTAGAAAACACAATATCAATTGCTTTAGTAACAGTTATCGCTATTATGGAGTATCAAGGTGAAGATTTCTTTAGTTTTGCCTTACTTCGATTTGCAACGATTATGGTTGGTATTATTGCCGCTTCACTTGTAAATTTAGTGTTTATGCCACCAAAATACGAAACAAAACTCTATCATCGCATCGTTGATAATACAGAAGAAATTGTAAAATGGATTCGAATGAATAGCAGGCAAGCTTCTGATTTTACAACGCTAAAAACTGATATTGATCGTATGAAAGAAAAAATGATCAAATTAAACCATTACTATTTGCTGTATAAAGAAGAAAGAAGCTATACGAAAAAAGTACAGTTCGCAAAAATTCGTAAGCTCGTTTTATTCAGACAAATGTTAGCGACGACAAGCCGTGCTTTAAGTACGTTAAAATCATTGCATCGTACTGAAAACGAACTGCGCTATATGCCAGAAGAATTTCAGGAATCTATCCAGAATGAACTTGATTCATTAACACATTATCATGAACAAGTTTTATTAAAATTTATTGGTAAAGCAAAAAAACAACAGTCCGTTGAAATGCTGGATGAAGTTGAAACAGGTAAACAAGAATTAATTGATATCTTTATGGAATATCAAAATAAGGACGATGAAGAAGCATATAAAACATGGCTACATCTCTTCCCTCTTATTTCTGCCATTATTAACTATAGTGAAGAAGTAGAGCATTTAGATTTACTTGTAGATAGCTTCTACACATACCATAAACCAGAAGCAGAACTCAAAATCGACGATAAAAAAGAAGACGAATAAAAAACAGCTCCTTTTATGCTAAAGGAGCTGTTTCTGTTATATGCTGAAGTTGATATAAATTGTAATAAAACCCTCTTTTTTTCATTAATTCTTCATGAGAACCTGTTTCTTTAATTTCACCATCTTCAATATAAATAATCGTATCCACATGTGTAATTGTCGCTAATCGATGTGCGATTATAATCGTCGTCCGATCAGCAGCTAACGTCTGAAGTGCCTCTTGAATATATCGTTCATTTTCTAAATCTAAAGCGGAAGTCGCCTCATCTAATATAAGTAACGAGGGACTCTTTAGAAACACTCGTGCAATCGCTACACGTTGCCTTTGTCCACCAGATAACTTTACACCGCGTTCCCCAACGACAGTATCATAGCCATCAGGTAACTCTATAATAAAATCATGAATTTGCGCAGCTTTGGCAGCTGCAATTACTTCTTCCTCTGTAGCCTTCGGATTTCCGTATAAAATATTTGCCCCGATTGTATCGCTGAATAACAAATTATCTTGCAGTACAATTCCAATATGACTACGTAAATTTCTCATATCATACTTTCTGACATCTATCCCATCTACATAAACTGCACCTGAAGAAACATCATAGAAACGAGGGATTAAACTAGCAAGAGATGACTTCCCTCCTCCACTCGCTCCTACAAGCGCAACCTTCTCTCCAGGCGACATAGTTAATGAAAGGTTATGTAATATCTCTTTTTCATCCGAATTGTAACGAAAAGATACATTATCAAATATCACTTCACCATTTAATTTCTCCGTTTGTACCGCACTTGGGACATTCACAATATCATATTTTTCATCTAACAGTTCAAACACTCGATCCATCGATGCGAAAGACTGCGTTAATGTTGTAGAGGAATTAACAAGGCGGCGAAGTGGATTATATAAACTATCCATATATCCAACAAAAGCAACCATAGTCCCTAATGTTAATTGCCCCTGAATCACTTCATATGCTGCAAAACCGATTACAAGTAATGGTCCTAAATCTGTTAACGTATTTACCGCCGAAAATGTTCTCGCGGTCCAACTCGTATGCGTTAACGCTTTCGTCAAAAATTCATTATTTCTTTTTTCAAACTGCTTCCCCTCATACTCTTCTAATGCAAAGCTACGTGTCACTTGCATCCCTTGAATACGCTCATGTAAATACCCTTGCATCGTTGCTAACGCTTGTGAACGCTCTTTCGTCAATTTTCGAAGACGCCCGAAAAAATATTTCACTGCTACTACATAAATAGGTAAAATTAATAGCGCAACAAATGTCAATTTTACATTCATAGAAAACATAACAATAATAGCAATAGCAATCGTTGCTGTATCTAACCAAACATTCATCAAACCAGTAATTACAAAGTCCTTCGTTTGTTCTACATCATGTATGACACGTGAAATAATCTCGCCTGTTTTTGTATTCGAATAATAACGTAAACTCAACTTTTGCAAATGACCAAAAATATGTTTTCGCAAATCATATAGTATTGTATTTGCGATACGCTGCGCGAAATATTGACGATAATATTCAATTGGTGGTCTTAATACTGCAAAAATAAAAAAAGCAATCCCAATTGCAGTTACTAGTTGGGACGTTTTATCTTGAAGTGAACCCCCGCCCTGAATTACATCATCAATAATATACTTTAATAACCACGGCATAATAAGCGGGATGCCGAATTTAACTAGACCAATCATAATCGTAATAGCAATAAGCCATCGATATGGTTTAACAAATTGCAAATATCTTTTTATACCTTGCACCTAATCCCCCCTCTAATAGGACAAACCTGCCGGGAAATCCCCTGCAGGTTTGTTTTAATTTCTGTACATTAAATATCTCTCATACCACATATCTACAAAGTCCGGCGCGAATGGCCCTTTTCTTTGATGAATCCATTGTGTTAATTGTGCTACATTTCGTTTTAAAATCGTATCAATCACAGGTGGATATTGCATAATTTGACTATGTTTTTCATACTCATCTTCATCTAAAAGCGTATATGTCATATCTGGATACACTTTAATATCTAAATCATAATCAATATACTTTAACGCTTCAGAATCATATGCAAAAGGTGAGCTTAAATTACAATAATAATATACTCCCTCTTCCCTTAACATTCCAATCACATTAAACCAATAGTTTGCATGAAAATAACAAATTGCTGGTTCACGCGTAATCCATGTGCGACCATCTGATTCTGTCACTACTGTACGATCATTCGCTCCGATTACAAGGCTTTGTGTCCCTTTTAAGATTGTTGTCTCTTCCCACATTCTATGAATGGAGCCATTATGTTTATAACTATGTATTTGTACTTTTTCTCCTTCTTTGGGAAACCCCATATATGCTCCCTTCTTTCAACTGCAAATGCCCTTTGAACTGCATTCACTTTTTTTCTATTATAACTTTTTTGTCGAAATTTTAAAACTAAAGCGACAAGACTCCATTTCTCACACTGAATACGATATCTTTAATCTTCTTAGGAGACGAGGGTTTTATTTACAAACAAGGAAATGAGAATAAAAAAAGCCCTTCCTTATTTCCATGTAAAGAAGGACCTTTCACTTGAAGACAACGGCATGCCTTATCCTAAATTTGAAATCATTTTTTCAGTTTCAAAAGATTGAATTACACTATTTGTTTGCTCTTCAAACTTCTCATGCAATAACTTGAGTGCTACTTCTGTTCTATATATTTCTTGGCGTATAAAATGTAATTCCTTCTTATCGCACGTATCCTTTTCGCTCATTTCAATTTGCTGATACTTCTCTAGATGAGCTTGTAACTTCAACAACTCATCCATCGTTTCTAATTGCTCTCCCACCAACTTATCAAAGTCGTTCATTACTTACCCCCTTTTAGATTTATTGATCAGTTATTATTCCTCATTACATATTTCTAATCTTTAACTTCCTTCTCCTTTGACTACATTTGTTGACTTATTAGAAGTTATGTCGTTCGCTTTATTTTCATTACCATCACCAAAGCACAAAGAAAACACTTCTCCCGAATTAGAGAAGTGTTTTTCTTTCATTACTGATTTGAACTAGAAGATTGTGATTGTTTTGCAGCTGATTGTGCATTTTGTTTTTTCACAGCATGCACATCTGTTTCAGTTGCAAATTCAGTACCATAACTAGCGTTTGCACTTTGTGCACCAGAAGCTTGTGCTTTCTTTGCTTCTGATTGTGCATTTGCTTGTTTTACTGCTTGCACATCTGTTTCAGTTGAAAACTCTGTACCATAACTAGCATTTGTACTTTGAATGCTAGCACCAGAAGTTGCCTTGTTATAACCTTGTTGTTTTTTACTCATCTTTCTCACCTCCACAACCAATAATGTAACCAATTCATTTAAAAGCTATCCGTGATTTTCTTTTTTTAATCTCCGTATATATCTCTTATCACTCATTCAAACTATAGGAAATGGAGGTGGGCATATGTATATAGGACGCGATATGACTGAACTAACGATGGTTTCAAAAAATGAGTGGAAAGAAGATGAATTGGCTTATTTTCATCATTCATTACAACAGATTCTTCCGTATTTAAATGCAGAAGGTCAAAGTATCTATAAAGAAATTGTAAAAGAAATTGAAACAAGAGGCGGCTTACAAGAAGGTGAGGCTAGTTGGACTCATGGGACAAAAATTTCTTACGATTAAAAAAGTGTTCCCAATCTAGGGAACACTTTTTATTTATTGCATTGTAATCTTCTCGACACAACTTTCATAAATCGTACGATGTGATTTCGAGAAAGGCAACTGTTCAAAAGCTTCTTTCGATACAAATTTCAATGTATCTGTTTCAACAATATCACCAGTTACTTTTCCGTAAAATACAAATATATCCCAAGTACGATGGGTAAACGTATGTTGTACATTCATTGCGTATTCTTCAATAGAAATTGAAAGCTCAAATTTTTCTTTTATATAATCTATAAGCTGTTCCTTCTGATTACGAATCCCTTCGCCAAGTTCAACATTCGGAAACTCCCACATATTAGCTAATAAACCGGTACTTGGACGTTTATTAATGACGTAACGACCATCTTCCGTTTGAAGCACTCCTGCAACAATCGGTACCATCGTAGGGGCCTTTGCTTTACTTTTGACTGGTAATTCCTTTTGAACACCTTCAGCATATCCCCTGCAATGCTCACGTACAGGACAAAGTAAGCATGCTGGATTTTTTGGAATACAAATTAGTGCGCCTAACTCCATCAAACCTTGATTAAAATAAGATGGGTTTTTAGCCGAAATAATTTCACGCACAATCTCTTCAAACACTTTTCTAGTTTTCGGTTTTGCAATGTCATCCCATACTGATAAAATACGGGATAATACACGCATAACATTTCCGTCAACTGCCGGCTCTGGTATACCATATGCGATACTTAAAATAGCACCTTTTGTATATGGTCCGACTCCCTTTAACTTTTCAATTTTCTTTACATCATTCGGTACAATTCCGCCGTATACTTCTTTTACTTCCTTTACAGCCGCATGTAAGTTTCGTGCTCTAGAATAATAACCTAAACCTTCCCATGCTTTTAACACTTCTTCATCATCAGCATTTGCCAAAGCTTCTAGAGTAGGAAACTTCCCCATAAAATTCGCGTAATATGGTTTTACAGCTTCCACTCTAGTTTGCTGCAACATAATTTCTGAAACCCAAACACGGTATGGATCTTTATTTTTACGCCACGGTAAGTCGCGTTGCTCTTTTTCAAACCAACCAATTAAATCATTTTGAAACTGCTCTATGTTAAAATTATTTAATATTTCAAGTGTCAAACTTGATCCCCCTCATTTTTTTGCATATAAGTACTATTATAAAGATTTTAGGAAAAAATTTAAGTAAGATGACATAGGAAATAGAAGGCAAAGGACTTGAGGTATCGAATAAAAAGAGTTACATTAATAAAAAACGGAGGTGGATTTCTATGGACACAGCCACTCACCTTGTTATGGGCGTTACTCTAGGCAGTTTGGCCACGTTAGATCCAGCCATAGCACAAAGTGATATTGGGCCACAAGCAGTTATGCTCGCTACAATTGCTGGTTCCAATATTCCTGATATCGATACAGTTTTAAAATTGCGTAATAACGCTAAATATATTAGAAATCATCGCGGGATTACTCATTCCATTCCTGCAGTGATTCTTTGGTCATTCCTTATAAGTGGCATCTCTTTCGCCTTCTTTTCAGACGCTCCATATTTGCATCTACTACTTTGGTCATTTATTGCCGTCTTTCTTCATGTCTTTGTAGATATTTTCAATGCCTACGGTACACAGGCATTACGGCCCTTCACAAAAAAATGGGTAGCACTCGGTATCATTAATACATTCGATACCGTCATTTTCTTCATCCATATACTCGCAATTGCTTGTATGCTCGTAGGTTCCCATAAAGGATATACTGCCTTAGCAGCGTATATATTGATGGTTGTTTACTATATCGGACGGATTATGATGCATAGAAATATAAGAAGCGTTGTACAAAAACGTTTCAAAAATGTTGAGAAGATAATTATTTCTCCTTCTTATCGATTTTATCATTATCATTTAGCAATCGTTACAACCAATTATTACTACGTTGCTAGATGGCATCGCGGTAACATCATGGTATATGATAAATTCGACCGGGTACCGTTCCCAGACAATACTATTATGCGCGCTGCTAAACAAGATGAAAACATCTCAGCATTTTTATCTTTCTCCCCTGTGTATCGCTGGGACATTTTCGATTATGATCATTATTACGAGGTTCGATTCATTGATTTGCGCTATCGTAGTAAAGATTATTATCCATTCGTTGCGATCGTTCAACTCGATCATAATTTAAATATTATTAGTTCCTATACAGGATGGATTTTTAGTGAAGAAAAACTTCGAAAAAAACTGGAGTTACTTCCACATTAAAAAAAGCGACTTAAGTCGCTTTTTTTAATGTTTTAAATGATCTTCTTGATTGATTAAATGACTATATTTCGGATTATTTGTACGCATTTCATGAAGGCGTACTCCATGATTATTAATCCATGATCGCACCACTTGTTCAGTCATTTGCTCTCCTTGGTAACGACCTGACTTTGCATAAGTCGTTTGAAAATCTTCCCACAATAATTCAACCCACGCACGAGCTTGTGCATAAGAAAGTTTATCATTTTTTTCCAACAGTTCTTTCGTTAACGCTTCATAAATATCATTCATATTCTAATCTCCTTTACCTAATTATCCCTTCATTTCTAAAGGATAGTTTCTTCTATTTTGCACATTCTATAATTGATACTTCTTCAAGAGGTATCAACTGATGATGAGGAGGGCGTTCGCAATGGGTAAACAAGCCGAATTTTGGTCTGAGTCAAAAAACAACAGCAAAATCGACGGTCAACCGAAAGCGAAATCACGCTTCGCTTCGAAACGACCTAACGGCACAATTAACACGCACCCACAAGAACGTATGCGTGCTGCAAATCAGCAGGAAGAATAGTACAAAGTAAATCAACTTCCTACACGAGGTGATAAAGATGAGCTACCGTGATCGCTTAGATAGTCGTTCTGAATTATTTAACCATACGTGGACTCGTCCGAAACATGCGAAAGCGCAAGTTAATGGACAGACGCAACAAACCCAGTCTCTCATTATATTGGCGAATGAATGTAAAAAACGCCAATTTTAGAATCTCCTATCTCCTGTAACGCCTACCAAAGATGAAAACCAGAGAGATAATCGCTCTCTGGTTTTTGTTTTTATTTTTCTTGTAATAAAGAAATCGGTATTCCAATCTCTTCATTATCATTTTGCTTATGTCCCCAAGCAAATACCCCATTGAAATACGTGATTTCAAATAATATACCAGGTTCTTCTACTAATTCATACGTCTCACCGATATGGAATTTGTTTATGTCAGTCATATAAGCGCGGGCCATTGCTATCTTTCGCATTAATACATCGAACTCATTTACAATTCCAAGTTGCTCAGCTTTTATCGCTTGCTCTTTCAAAAGCCCAATTTCTTCCCTTAGCTCATATGGTGTCATTTCACTGTAGCGCTTTGGCATATTCATCTTATTCTCCTCATTCCTCTTCGCGTTTCATTTGCAAAAATACCTCTATTTCATCGATAGAGAATCCTTTTCGATATAACGCTTGTTTCATCTTATTTTCGAATGTCCATCCATCGTGCTTCTTATATTTCTCATAATATTTATTCCCATGATAGTGTAACGCTTCTTGTTGCTTTTCGTCATCTTTTTCGTCTTTCAATTCTTCCAAACAAATTTGAATCACATCTCTAGAATATCCTTTACGAACAAGCATTTCGTCTAACTTTAGCTTCATTTGTAAAAAGGAATGCTTTTGATAAGATTTTTTCTTCTTTTCTATAAGAATTAAAGCATTCTCAATTTGCTTTTCCTTTGGATATTCTTGTAAACTATGCGTAATAATTAGATCCTGAACACCTTTATTTAACAACTCTCTTTTAATAACAGTGGGACCTTTTCGATTCACATTGCTTTGCGTTCTCGTATATAAAATAGCATACTCTTTATCATTAATATATCGGTCATGTAATAACTTCGAAACGACTTCAGAGATGATGGCCTGTCCCACTTCTTTTTTTCGTAAAAAATCTTCTATTTCTTGTTTCGTTCTCATTTGATAGGATAAATAGGAGATTGCTTGTAAATATGCTTTTTGTACCTCTTCATTGTACAAAATATTTCCTAATGCTATTTCATCAATTTCTAAGCCCTTTTGTAATCCGTGTTTTATTAAGATTACTTCATTCACACTAAACCCGTACTCTTCACCTTGACCTTTATCAATATAAATATTAAACCGTTCTTTCGATCGTTTTTGTACTTCTATTTTTGTAATGACAGCCATACTCTCACCTCTCTATTATTTTAACATAGTCAAGGAACGTTTTTGCTTTTCAAGAATATATATAATGAGGAGGAAATACTTGTGAAAATCGCAATTTCTGGTGGTACCGGCTTTATCGGTAAATACCTTTCTACTTTTTTCATTCAAAAAGGACATACGGTTTACATTCTCACTCGAAACAAAACTACTGAAACTTCCGACCCTAATCTTCAGTATGTTCAATGGACACCAAATTTACAAACCTTCCCCCTCTCTTCTATCGATGTAGTTATTAATCTAGCTGGAGAATCTATTAATAGTAGATGGACAAAGAAACAAAAGAAAGCCATTTTAAACAGTAGAATTCAAACGACAAAAGGACTCATTAAACAATTGCAGACACTCAACATAAAACCGCACACATTTATTAACGCAAGCGCTATTGGATACTATGGAACGTCTGAAACCGAGTCTTTTACAGAACAGCATGAGACTCCTGGAGATGACTTTTTAGCAAATACAGTATGTTCATGGGAACAAGAAGCATCTAAAGCTCATTCTCTCGGAATGCGAACAGTATATGCAAGATTTGGAGTCGTATTAAGTGCAGATGGAGGAGCTCTTCCAAAAATGCTACTCCCCTATCAATTCTATATCGGAGGTACAATTGGATCTGGAAACCAATGGTTATCATGGGTTCATATAGATGATGTCGTTCACCTGATTGATTTCATCATACAAAAAGAAGAAATTGATGGACCTCTTAATCTCACAGCTCCCTTACCTATAAGAATGAAGGAATTTGGAGAAACCATTGCAGCTATAATGAAAAAACCTCATTGGTTACCTGTCCCTTCCTTTATGCTTCACGCTTTACTTGGTGAGATGAGCATACTTGTACTAGAAGGACAACATGTATTACCTAGTAAAGCAATTGAGCATGGGTATCAATACACATTTCCGACAATAGACCATGCATTACAAAATATACTTTCGCATACAATGTAGTACTTCTAAAACACAGTTTTACAGGGGCCCTTTCAAAACTTTTATTTTCTAGAATCCGGAGCATTATTACACAAATAATCTTTCAGTTACTTTCCCCTAAATTCCATTAACATTATAAAGTAACAGAAATGAGGTACCTATGAAAATATTGCTCAAACAAGCCATTGTCTATCCTATTACATCCCAAAAATTCCAAGGGGATGTACTCGTTATAGGAGAACGAATTGCCGAGGTCAAGCCTACTATTCAACCTACTCAAGATATGACAGTTATAGACGCGCGTGCTCTTCATCTTTTACCCGGATTTATTGATGTCCATACTCATCTTGGTCTCTATGATGAAGGCACTGGTTGGGCTGGCAATGATGCAAATGAAACATCTGAAGTTTCAACACCACATATCCGTTCTTTGGACGGAATCCACCCTTTTGATATTGCATTTCAAGATGCTGTACAAAATGGCATCACAACTGTTCACGTTATGCCAGGAAGTCAAAACATTATCGGTGGTACGACTTGTGTAATAAAAACAGCTGGAACTTGTATTGATCATATGATTATTCAAGAACCTGCAGGCTTAAAGATTGCCTTTGGAGAAAATCCTAAAAAGGTCCATAGTAATGGAACAAAAGAATCCATAACACGTATGGGAATTATGGGATTACTTCGGGAATCATTCTATGAAGCACAGCACTACGGGCATGAAGCTGATTTTCGAATGCTTCCTATCTTAAAAGCATTACGTCGCGAAATACCCGTACGTATCCACGCTCACCGAGCAGATGATATTAGTTCTGCTCTACGCTTTGCAACAGAATTTAATCTCGATTTACGTATTGAACATTGTACAGAAGGACACTTTATTGTTGAAGAACTTTCGAAACACAATTTGAAGGTTTCAGTTGGCCCCACGCTTACACGCCGTTCTAAAATAGAACTCAAAAACAAAACATGGGATACTTACCATATATTATCCAAAAATGGAGTGGAAGTTTCCATCACAACAGATCACCCTTATACACCCATTCAATATTTAAATGTTTGTGCTGCTGTTGCAGTAAGGGAAGGATTAGACGAAAAAACTGCACTAGAAGGAATCACTATTTTTCCAGCACGAAATTTACGTTTAGAGGATAGAATTGGAAGCATCGAGGTTGGAAAAGACGCTGATCTCGTGTTATGGACCCATCATCCTTTCCATTATTTAGCCAAGCCTGTACTAACCATGATTGATGGAAAAATAATTTACAAAAAAAATAAAAAAAACTAGTTTATTTTTTTGACTAGATAAAGTATTATACGATTATAAACTGAATGAAACCATAATCAATTTGTGTCGTGATTATCATTTTCAAATTGATGAATGGGGAAGGCAAATGGTGCGCCACCAGCGTTAGAAACTGGTTCTAGTGGGTTCGATTCCCACCCCGAAATTTTTTAAAGATTGATATAAAAATTTCGAGGGTGGGGTGTTTTTTCGTCATGCTACCCTCGTGTGAGGAGGAGTTAGTATGTTAAAAAAACGCGACTTACACGACAGCCACGTTCTATACGAGTTAATGGTGGATCCAGCTGTCTTCCCTTTTGTGCGTCAAAAGGCTTATTCTTATGAGGAATATTTATTTTTAACGAAACAAACGATTGAAGCTGAAGAGCGTGGGGAATTAATTTCACGCACAATTTTAGATGAATGGGGTAACCCTATCGGAACAATTACTTTATTTGATGTGCAAGAAAAAGCCGGATTCCTTGGAACATGGCTTGGCAAACCATATCATGGAAAAGGCTATAATAAATTGGCAAAAGATTCATTTTTTAGTGAACTTTTCTATGAATTAGATATTGAAACGATCTTTATGCGTATTCGCAAAATAAATATTCGTTCTATTAAAGCTGCAGAAAAATTACAATACGTAAATCTAGCAAACGAAACAAGAAAAGCCGTTTATGATGAAATTAACGCGAATGAAGAAGTATATAACTTATATGAAATTCCAAAAGATCAATATACACTTGCTACAATGCGAGATACAACGTTCCAAGATGCTCATCACTTAAAAGAAGCATAATCTAAATTTTTAGAAAAGATAATTAACCATTAACATTTTGACCTATACGTATATCACCCGATGTCTTTGGAAACGATAGATAGTGACTTTAGGACACGAGGTGATTTGTAATGGATAAAAAGAAACGTGACAAAGTAAAAAATGCATTATCTAGTACACAAGAAGTTCTCTACCAACGAGAGTTTCGTAAAGCAGATCGCGCAGCGGGTTATCGCTCGAAAAGTATTTAAAGTGAGAATGAATAATTAGAAGTTCTCCCCCTAATTATTCATTCTCATTACATATTTTTTCTACGTGATAGAGTAGAAAAAAGGTTCCTTATAAATAAGGAACCTTTTTTCTGTGGATAACGTTATCCACATAATTGATAGAATTGTGAATAAATTATACAAACCCTTCACAAGTTTGTATGTTGTAACGCATAGAAAATGTTAGAATTGTGGATATTTTTCTAAAAATTGTGGACAATGTGGATATAGTTGTTAATATTCCGACTTTACTGTTTAATGAAAGCGCAATCTCCATGTGGATAAGTCTTTCTCTCAGAACACAATAAAAAACCCTCTTTAAATATTCCAAAGAGGGTTTCATATTAAGTAAATGATTGTGCAAGAGCAGGTGATTTAATAGGTATATGATTCGGCTTTACATGGTTTTCTGCCAAAATTGTATCCACAATATGGCCAGCTGGCTCCGGGCGATAAATGCTTTTCATCGCTTCTTTCATTTGAAGAAGCTTCATATCATCTTGTAATAGCGCCTCAGTCTTTGCAAAAACCTCACTATCATCACGAATGACAACTGCCGCTCCTTTTCTTTCAAAGTACATCGCATTTTCATTTTCTTGTCCTGGAACAGGTTTATATAAAATGACAGGTACTTGCAATGCTGCCGCTTCACTTAGCGTGATACCGCCTGGCTTCGTAATCATACAAGAAGTAACACGGAATAATTCATCAATATTTTCAACATAACCGAATACTTTTAATGCTTCAGGATTGTTTTCCTGTAATCCTAATAAATCCTGTTTTAATGCTTCATTTTTCCCACAAACAACAACTACTTGTAAATCAGGTACTGACATAAATGATTGGCATAGTTCTTTTACACTCCCTAATACCCCATGAGCACCTGCTACAATTAGTAAAATCTTTTTATTCTTACATAACTGATATTTATTATATATAATGTCTGGATTGATCTTTAACTCAAAACTATTACGAATCGGAATTCCAGTTTCAACAATTTGCTCCGCAGGCACACCAATATCAATCATAACTTTTTTCACGTGATCAGTTGCTACAAAATAACGATCTACTTCCCGATGAATCCATATTTTGTGCACACAAAAATCTGTTAATACGTTATACACAGGAATTGAAATACCTGTTTGCTTTTTCAATTCTGGTACAGCTATAATCGGAAAGGTATTAATAACAATATCCGGTTTCTCTGCTTGTAAAAGTAATTTCAAACGTTTTCTTCCAAAATTCGCATACCAAGATGCTATTTTTTTATCATAAATTTTTTCTACACCATAATAAAACAAGCGGTATAATTCTTTTCCTATTGTATAACTTTTTAAATATAAATATTTTGTAATATCAGTTATAACTGGATGTGATTCTCCGAACAAATCGCATACAATTACATCTTTAATTCCTTTTTGGCGAAATGTTTGTTCTAATGTTTTCGCTACTTGCACATGACCGTTACCGTAATGTGCAGTTAATATTAAAACCTTGGGGTTTTTTATCAAACAAATCCACTCCTAGCTTATTGTTTCTCCATATTGCATATACGACAATAGGAAAAACATTTTCCTTAAAAATTACATAAACAGACTCTAATATTTCTCTTTCAGCTATGTACCTGTCGTGGATATGCAAAGCATATAAGATTGACCCCTTAATCCTATCTGTGCTCATATCTTTACATTATACTTTCCTATAAGAGCTTTCGCAATAACTTACAAATGTTCTCTATTTCATCATACTCACTCTTTTACTTCTTAATTCTTTTTACTATTTTGATTTCCCTTTACAATTATGTAAATTTCTCCACTTATTCCTTACAAAAATATGGATATTCTATTTTCAGTATACTCTTTTCTTTATATATACTCTAGGTTTTATTGTACAGAAAGCAAAAAGCCTAATCCAATATTTGGATTAGACTGCTTGTAAAATATGTCTTGCTTCTTCTACATTTTTTTCAGTAGGTGGTTCTACATTCGCGAGTGGATACTTATGCCCAAGTGCTTCCCATTTATATACACCAAGCTTATGGTATGGTAACACTTCAACTTTCTGAACATTAGACAGGCTTTGAATAAAACTAGATAGTTTTTTTAGATCCTCTTCATTATCAGTAATACCAGGAACTAATACGTGTCGTACCCAAATCGGTTTATTTTTATCCGATAAATAACGAGCAAATTGTAAAATATGTTCATTTGGTTTTCCTGTTAACTTACGATGTTTCTTTGAATCAATATGTTTCAAATCTAATAAAACTAAATCTGTGTATTCCATTAAAATATCTAGTTTATTTTGGAATTCCGGTTCTTCAGAATAACAACCACCTGAAGAATCAATTGTTGTATGAATTCCAACTTCCTTACATTTCTTAAATAATTCAATTAAGAAATCTAGCTGTAATAATGGTTCCCCACCACTAACTGTTATACCGCCTCCGGAAGCTTCAATAAAAGGAAGGTAACATGTCACATCCTGCATTACTTCTTCGACTGTTATTTCTTTTCCTTTACCAATCTCCCACGTATCAGCATTATGACAATATTGACAACGTAATAAACACCCTTGTGTAAATATGACATAACGAATTCCTGGGCCATCAACAGTACCACAAGACTCTACAGAATGAATTCTTCCTTTTACCATGTTACTTCCTCCTTTATTGAAACAGCCTCCCCCTGCTATTTATAAAATACAGAGGGACACTTTTTTCACTTACATGCTTTCATGCATTGTACGGTTAATTACATCGATTTGTTGTTCACGAGTTAATTTAATAAAGTTTACAGCGTAACCAGATACACGAATTGTTAATTGTGGATATTTTTCAGGATGTTCCATTGCATCCATTAATGTTTCACGGTTAAATACGTTAATATTTAAGTGATGTCCTTCTTTTACTGCATAACCATCAAGCATTGATACTAAGTTACGTACTTGTACATCATCTTCTTTACCAAGTGCTTTTGGAATAATAGAGAATGTATTAGAAATACCATCTTGCGCATCTTCATATGGTAATTTAGCTACAGATAATAATGAAGCTAATGCACCTTTTGTATCACGTCCATGCATTGGGTTCGCACCTGGTGCAAATGGTTCTCCAGTACGGCGACCATCTGGAGTGTTACCAGTTTTCTTACCGTATACAACGTTAGATGTGATTGTTAAGATTGACATTGTATGAACAGAATTTCTATATGTTTTATGTTTACGAAGTTTATTCATAAATGTTTTTACAAGATTTACAGCGATTTCATCTACACGATCATCATTGTTACCGTATTTAGGGAAATCTCCTTCGATTTCAAAGTCAACTGCGATTCCGTTTTCATCGCGAATTGGTTTTACTTTTGCGTGTTTAATTGCACTTAAAGAGTCTGCTACTACAGATAGACCCGCGATACCTGTTGCCATTGTACGAAGAACATTTGTATCATGAAGTGCCATTTCAATACGTTCGTAGCTATATTTATCATGCATGTAATGAATAACATTTAATGTGTTTAAATACAGGCCTGCTAACCATTCCATTGTCATATCAAACTTATGCATAACTTCTTCATAATCTAATACTTCAGAAGTAATCGGTGCGTACTCAGGACCAACTTGTGCTTTAGATTTTTCATCTTTACCACCGTTAATCGCATATAGTAATGCTTTCGCTAAGTTTGCACGTGCGCCGAAGAATTGCATTTGTTTACCAATTCTCATTGCAGATACACAGCAAGCAATTCCGTAGTCATCGCCGTAGTCAGCACGCATAATGTCATCATTTTCATATTGAATTGCTGATGTTTTAATAGACATTTTCGCACAGTAGTTTTTAAAGTTTTGTGGTAATTGTTTAGACCAAAGAACTGTTAAGTTTGGTTCTGGAGCTGGTCCTAAATTATCTAATGTATGCAAGAAACGGAATGAGTTCTTTGTTACTAATGGACGACCATCTAATGCCATACCACCGATAGACTCAGTTACCCAAGTTGGGTCACCAGAGAATAATTCATTATAATCAGGTGTTCTTGCAAATTTCACAAGACGTAATTTCATAATGAAGTGATCCACAATTTCTTGTACTTCTTCTTCTGTTAAAGTACCATTTGCTAAATCTCTTTCAATATAAATATCTAAGAATGTAGAAGTACGTCCAAGACTCATTGCAGCTCCGTTTTGCTCTTTAATTGCTGCAAGATATGCAAAGTATAACCATTGGAATGCTTCTTGCGTGTTTGTTGCTGGCTTAGAAATATCAAAACCATGAGAAGCAGCCATTTGTTTTAACTCTTGAAGCGCACGCATTTGCTCAGATAACTCTTCGCGTAAACGCATTGTCTCTTCGCTCATTACACCGCCAGTTAAATTTAAATCAGCTTTTTTCGCTTCAATTAAATGATCTACCCCATATAACGCTACACGACGGTAGTCACCGATAATACGTCCACGTCCGTATGCATCTGGAAGGCCAGTAATAACACCTGATTTACGAGCAGCTCTCATTTCTGGTGTATAAGCATCGAACACACCTTGGTTATGAGTTTTTCTCCAATCTCTAAAAATACGACTAAGTTCTTTATCCATTTCGTATCCGTAAGATTCACAAGCTTGTTCCGCCATACGAATACCACCATATGGTTGTAAAGAACGTTTAAATGGTTTATCAGTTTGGAAACCGACTACTTTTTCAATATCTTTATTTAAATATCCTGGTTCATGTGATGTAATAGAAGAAACGATTTTTGTATCCATATCAAGAACGCCACCGTTTTCACGTTCTTTTGTTGTTAAATCCATTACTTGATCCCAAAGTTGTTTTGTTGCTTCAGTTGCTCCCGCTAAGAAAGATTCATCCCCTTCGTAAACGTTTACATTATTTAAAATGAAATCGCGAACATCAATCTCTGCTTTCCATTTTTCACCTTTAAAGTTTTCCCATGCGTTTTTAACATTTTCTAATACTTGAGTCATCCTAATCTCCTCCATTTTTGATTAGTACAGGACTAAGATTTTTTATATAACAGCTTACACACTTAGAATACTACTTTTTTACGAAAGTGAACGAAACAGTTGTGACATGTTTGTGAAATGTTGAGCAAACCACTATATGTATAGTGTTAACTTCACTTAAAAGTCTTTATAATTAACCCTTTCCTTAATTGTATTTTTTTGGTATCCTTATATACGAGTCCTATTTTGTAATATAAGAACAATACCCATTGTAGAGCTGTAATACTCTTATCTCCTAATCTGTTATAGTTTTTATAACAGAACAAAAAAGTGTACATATGTTGTACACTTTTTTGTTACTACTCTAAAACATCTCTTTTTCTATTCCCATCATAGAATCCGCCACGATTACCTTCTAATACAATTAATTGCTCTAATCCTTCTATATGATCACCTATAATTCGCAAAACAGCTGGGGGATGACCTATTTTTGCAAAATGTTCACTGGGACGAATACGGTTCATCTGATCGACCTCTACACGACTTACACATGCAATTTCGAAGCCTAACAGAATCGCTTTCACTTGAGCTACACAAGGTGATAGTAAAGATCTATAACCGATTTCTTTCAAGCATTTACGGCTAAACGCATTCGGTACAGCAATAAGAGAACCTACCCCTAGATCTTTTCTATCACAAGCTAAATTTAACGCATATTTAAACGCAGTTACAAGATGAAGCGGTACTCTTAAATCTAAATAATGATTTAGATCATTTAATGCGACATCCATTCCATCTGCAATAGCTTTTGCGAAAGGATATAGTTCCCTAGCCGGGATAACAAAATCACCGTCTATAAACAACACAATTTCCCCTTTTGCAAAGTAAGTTCCAAGCGAACGCCCTACATCGTTTCCAAGTGCTTCTTTATATATAATTGTTGTTGCTCCCTTTTCTTTTGCAATCGTTGCGGTTTGATCAGACGAGCCATTTACTACAACAATAATTTCAACAGGTTCAATTTTCCGAAGTTCATCTATAACATTTCCAATTGTTTTCTCTTCATCTTGTACAGGAATAATGACTGATAATTGCTTTCCTTTATACAATTTAGATGTAACGCCCCATCCTTGATAAATATCTTCGAAATCTAAAGTATGATAGACACTATCTCTTTTCCTATTTCCATCATAATATCCTCCGCGCTCATCACTACCTACTATTCGCTCCGCTACAGCTTCTATATGATCACCTATCATCCGTTTTTCAGATTGCGAAAGACCTGTGCCATACGAAGCATGCTCGGTCGGCCGAAATTTATTCGGTGTAATAACGTCAATTGCACAATGCCGACTAATTCTCCATTCGCTTTGAACTAGGCGTAAATGAGCGACAATAGGATTAACAAAGCTTTCATATCCAATACTTTGAACGACTTCTTTCGTCAATGCATGAGGTGCATCTAATAAGGAATCAATTTTTAATTCTTCACGCTCTAACATTGCATTTAATATTTGGCGCCATACTGTAATAGAATTGGGTTTTTGCCTTTTTAAAAATAGTGCATCCAAGTTATTTAAAACGATGTCGGCCTGACCATGTAAAATCGGATTCAGGAATAATTGTAATTTTGAAGTTTGAATAGCAAAATCACCATCTATAAATAGTAATACATCACCTATCGCGTGTTTTGCGCCAACCGCACGGCCAACATCGTTCCCTAGTAGCTCCGTATGTTTGATTATTTTACACCCTAAACGATCAGCAACCTCTTCTGTACCATCGTTACAACCGTTTGCTACTACAATAATCTCTAATGGATTTAATCCTTTTGCCGATTGGATAACATCTGAAATCGTTTCAGCTTCATTACATACAGGTATAATGACCGATAGTGACTTAGCCATTATTCTCTTCACGGAACCACTTAATAGTTTCTTTCAATCCTTCTTCCCACGTTACTTCTGCTTGAAACTGAACAAGTTCTCTTAATTTCGCAACATCCGGTCTTCTATTTGGAATTTCTTCAAAGCCATGTGGGTATACCTCTTCGAAAGGAACTTGGACAATTTTCGAAGAAGATTTCGTTAGTTTTTTAATTACTTCTGCTACTTCTTTTATACTCTTTTCATTCTCAGAACCTATGTTAATAATTTCACCATTTACCTTTTCATCCATCGCTCGAATCGTTGCCTCTACCGCATCACTTACATACGTAAAACAACGTGTCTGCTCTCCATCTCCATATACGAGAATGTCTTCTCCTTGCAAAGCCGCACTAATAAATCGCGGGATTACCCCTGCATACGGACCATCTTTCGCTCTTGGACCATAAATATTAAAATAACGAACAATCGTTACCGGTAAACCTTCTAATGCGTATCCTAAACATAATGTTTCTTCTAATGTTTTACACACTGCATAACTCCAGCGTATTTTAGAAGTTGCCCCGTATAATCGATCTCCCTCTTCAGAGAAGGGTGGCTTTGCCTTACCATATACTTCTGAAGTAGAAGCAAAGACCACTTTCTTCTTTTCTTTTAGCGCTGCTTGTAAAATATTTCTCGTTCCATCAAAATTTGTTTCAATAAGCTCTATACTCTTTTCCATTGTCGTTTTCACGCCTAAAATTGCTGCTAAATGAAACACTACATCATGTTGGTTTACTAATTCATAAATAGAATTTTTATCTAAAACACTTATTGGAATAACTCGAATTTCTTTCATTAACTCATCATGATATTTATTTTTCCCTTTATAGAAGTTATCAACGATCGTAACTCCATACCCTCTTTTCACCAGCTCTTCAGCTAAATGTGAACCAATAAACCCTGCTCCACCTGTAATTAAACATTTCTTACTCATACACTCACCTTCTTTATAATTCCACGTGTATCTATTACTCGCTTCATTCCTTTAAAAAGCTTCCAATCGATATTAGAGTGATCCGTTAAAATTAAAATACAACCCGCTTGTTTAACGACTTGTTCATCCAAAGAAACAGATTGGTACACCTTATCTTCAAACTTTGCAGAAGAAATATATGGATCGTGATATTCGATTTCATATCCTTCTTTTAGTAGCAATTCAATAATTGGCAAAGCCGGTGATTCTCTCAAATCATTTACATCTTTCTTATACGCAATTCCTACAATTAAAATTGATGCAGGTGATTGCACCATGCCTTTTACTTTCCGGACTATTTTCTCTGGCATTTCTTCATTAATCACATGTGCCGCTTCAATTAATTGACTAATTTCCCCATTCCTTTTTATTCTCCATTGGAAATATAAAGGATCTACTGGAATACAATGTCCTCCTATTCCTGGTCCTGGCCAATATGGAGTAAATCCAAATGGTTTTGTAGATGCGGCTTCAAGCGCCTCATAAAAATCAATTCCTAAACTTTCACATAGTGTGTTTAACTCATTTACTAAGGAAATATTGACTAGGCGCTGAATATTTTCAAATAACTTACACATTTCCGCTACTTTCGGAGAACTAACTGGAACCACTACATCAAATGTAGTGCTATACAACTCCTGTACTTTTTGTTTACACTTTTCTGTTTGTCCACTAATAACTTTTGGAATCGTTTGAACGGAATAGTGACTATTAGCTGGATCAATTCTTTCAGGGGAATATCCAATATAAAAATCTTCTCCTACCTTTTTACCTGTTTGAGAAATAATAGGAATGATAACTTCCTCGAGTGTACCTGGATATGTGGAGCTTTCAAAAATGAAGGTTTGTCCTTTTTGAAGGTTTTGTTGTATATAATGTGAGGCTGAAATGAGGGCACTTAAGTCTGGTTCTCTTTGTTCATTAATTGGAGTCGGGACAGTAACAATAACATAATCACTATTTTGAAAATCAGCAATGCCTTGATCCGGTGTGTTCACTATTAATTTTTTTTCCATCAATAAACTTTGTAACTCTTTAGAAGAAACATCCGGAATATAACTTTCTCCTTTTATAATTGATTCTATTTTTCTAATATCTTTATCTAACCCAAGTACTGTATGCCCTCTCTCTGCAAAATGGACTGCTAAAGGAAGGCCAACATACCCTAAGCCAATAATAGCTACTTTACTACTATTCATTTGTATTCTCTTCTTCCCTTCTCAATTGTTGAATAATATCTCTATCTCTATCTCCATCCGTAAAGCCACCGCGTTCGTCCGTACATTGTAATAAATACGCAATCGCCTCAATTTGATCACCGAAAATACGATCAAATGCTGAAATACGCCCATTTACAAATTCGTGTTGCTCTGGACGTACTCGATTTGTTTTTATAACATCTACTAACTCTACTGCTGTAATAGAGAATCCTTCTAAAATAGCTTTCATCTGAGCTAATGGAGGAATCACAAGAGAATCATAACCAATTTTCTCTATTACTTTTTTATGCATAGCGTGTGGTACTGCCGTTAATGAGTTATTCCATAAATCTGGTCGCTTCGCTATCAAATTCACAAAATATTTTCCCATGCTAATTGGATCTGCTGGATGAAACATATCTAATAAACACTGTAAATCATTTAATGCCACATCACTTCCATCTTCAATAGCGCGCAAAAATAGAATTAAATTTGTTGCTGGAATAACAAAATCACTATCAACAAATAAGCAAATATCTGCCGTAGCATACATGGCCCCTATCGCCCGTGCTACATTATGCCCAAGCACTTCCTCCAACTCAACAACAATAACATTCTCTAGCTTTATTTGTTTAATAGTCTTTACGGCAGCTCCATTCGCAACAACTATAATTTCATCTACACCTGCTTTTTTCACTTCTTGTATAACAGACCTTATAGTTGTTTTCTCTTCTGATACTGGGATAATGGCACTATATTTCGCTTTTTTCTTTTGTAATACAACTGGTTTATACTTTCCTACAAACTCCCTATCTTTATTGCCCTCTGAAAAACCACCGCGATTACCGTATGTTTCGATTACGTATTGTAAAGCTCGCAAATGATCACCCATAATACGACTAGTCGCTTTCGGATAAGGAGAGCCAGGTGATGTACCCGTATGGACAGGACGAACTTTATTTGTGTAAATGACATCAACTGAAGCCATATCAGAAATATCTACTCCTCTAGACATCGCCATCGCTTGAAATAGTGCTGGGTCCGCTAAATTCCACCACCCTAGTTTTTCAATCACTTCACGACTTATCGCATGTGGTATCGCAATTAAAGATCCTACAACAAACTCTTTTTTGTTCAAATAACGGTTTAACATATATTTTCCAACCGTCGTATAATGCGGTCTCATCTTCAAATAAACGGACCATGTTAAATTATTTAAAACAATCTCATGTCCTTGCTGTATTCCTTTAATAAAATTGTATAATTCTTCACTTTTCATGACGATATCGCCATCTAAAAATAAAACAATTTCACCTTTTGCTTCTCTAGCACCAATTGCCCGTCCCACATCATTACCAAGAGAATATCTATAATAAATCACACGACAATTATGCTGTAGCGCTATTTCTTTCGTACCATCTGTCGATCCATTATCTACTATGATAATTTCATATGGTTCCAACTTCCTTACTTCTACTAAAACTTTTGATAAAGTACTTGCTTCATTATGCACTGGAATCACAACTGACACTCTCATACTTGTATCACTCTTACCCTTCCAAGCGAACATAAGCAATAATAGGAATACGTACAACTACATCTTCTGGTGGTCCATAAGAAGGAGAAGTACGAACAATTACTGCCCCATCCGTCACAGATAAAAGAACGCCTGCAATGATTTCTACAGCTGTCACAACTTGCACTAGTTCACCAACATGGTTACGTAATTCATCAGTAAATAACATATATAACTCTCCTTTCTTACGCTTCTTTAATTGATATAATACTTGTAAATGGTAATAAAACTTCTGTTCCTATTCCTTCTTGCAGTGTTAAGAAATCATCACCAACTGCTACAATCACACCTGTTAACTGTCCAACTGTCACAGTAATTTCTACGTTTTTACCCAAATACTGCTCTGCAATTTCTTTAAAAGGTGATGTATTACATTCTTTTAAAATGTTACAAATAATGGATTGAAATCTACTTGATTCAATAACTTCTTCCGTAGCTTGCTTAGAGTTTCTTTGAATAAATCTCGCGAAGTTTTGTGAAAATAAAAGTCTTTCCACAGCAGGTAATAACTTATTATCTAAAAAATAATCTAATTGCCTATTAAACAATCTCGATAACTTTTTCCAATACTTACCGAACAGACACATATATTTCTCCTCCTATTATTTTAAAATTATAAAAATACATCCATACATCTTAATGTATACAAAGCAGGCTTTTTTTGTGATAGGTAAGACATACATTTTTCAAGGAAACAATGTTTTCTAATCAAACAAAAAAGACTATCCAATAGGATAGTCTCTTACACTTCAATATTTCGCAACATCGTATAAATGTCGTTATTCACTTTACCAAATGATTTAATGTTATTTTGAATGTTAGATAATAAAACGACATACACACTACCGTTTTTACTAAATCCATTTAAACAATTCCATCCTGGCATGACACCGTGATTCGAATAACTTCCCGGGTCTACATACCAACCAAATCCGTAATCTTTTTTTCCGCCTGTAAACATTTGATCATAACTCTCTTTTGAAATTAACTTTCCAGAGAAGAGTGCTTCATTAAATAAATATAAATCATGTGCGCTTGTATATATATCACCACAACCATATAGTTGTGACATACTTGGAATATTAGGTGTTGTCATATTGTTATTTACTATTTTATAACCCGTTGATGGGAATCTTGTTTGTTCTAACTCTCTACCAAAACCAGAATGTTTCATACCAGCAGGTGCAAAAATATGCTGCTTAATATATTCTTCTAACGGTTGGCCACTTACTTTCTCGGCAATGTAAGCAAGTATAGAGTAGTTCGAATCCGAATACTTCCATTTCTCTCCTGGACCCCCAACACGCTTTTGGTTTCCTATTCGTTTTATCAGTTCTTCATGCGAAATATCCTCTGTTCCCTGCTCATACTCTGGAATTCCTGATGTATGTGTTAGTAAATGTTTTAACTGAATCCCATTACCTTGAGGGAAATCTGGAATATACTTTGCAATCGTATCCTCTACGTTTAATTTATTTTGATCTTTTAATTGCATAATAGCAGTCGCTACAAATGCCTTTGAAATAGAACCAATATAAAAAGTTGTCTCTGAATTATTCGGTACTTGTTTCTCTTTGTTCGCCATACCGTACCCTTTATTCAAAAGAACTTTTCCGTTCTTCACAATAACAGCTGTCCCGCTAAATCCTACATTTTGTAAATATTGATCTAATTGAGCGTTTTCATTAATTTCTTGAGGTGGTCCCTCAGCAGGCTTTTCCACAGCTTGCGCTTGCTTCACTTGTTCTTCCTGCTCTTTTTGTTTTTGTGCTTCTTGCTTCTTTCTTTCTTCTTCTTTCTTTTTCAGCTCTTCTTGTTTCTTCATTTCTGCCGCTGCTTTTAAAGTTTCTTCTTTCTTATTATGTGCAATAATTTTTGTATACATGAAATATACAAGTGAAAATAGTAGGACGAGAATGATTGTTCTTTTTATGTATACAATCGACCGACGTGATTTCCCATTCGCATTATTTTTTTCCTGATCCATGATTGCTTTTTCCCCTTATTCACCAATAATTTACTTCCTCTACTAAAGATTTATTTTAGCAGATTATGGATAATCTATTCTATGTCATCCCTACTTTATCACGCACTGCACATATTACCAACCTATATGCATAAAAAAGAAAAAGAAAATTTACAAAGGTAAGATTGCTGTTAAATTTTTAACATAAAAAAAGAGGATATCCTCTAAAAACTGATATTATCAATCTTTTTGGATATCCTCTTATCTAATTATTTATACGTGTTTTTTCATATCATCGGCAACAGATTCAACATTTGTACCTACGATAACTTGGACACTCGTATTACTTAATTTCATAACACCTTTCGCACCAGCACGTTTTAATGCTGCTTCGTTTACTTGACCAGCATCTTTCACTTGTAAGCGTAGACGTGTTGCACAGTTATCAATAACTGTTAAGTTTTCTTTTCCACCTAAAGCTGCTACGTAAGTTTCACCAATTGAACCTGCAACTGGAGCTTCTTCGCCTTCAGCTACTTCCTCTTCATCTTCACGACCAGGAGTTTTTAGGTTGAACTTCTTAATTAAGAAGTAGAATACTACAAAGTAAATTGCTGCGTAAATTAAACCAATCCCTGCTAGTAACAATGGTTTTGTTGCAATACCGAAGTTTAAGAAGTAATCGATTGCCCCGGCACTAAATGAGAAACCATCGTGAATGCCAAGTGTTGTTGTAATGAATAGAGACAGACCTGTTAATACAGCATGAATACCATATAATACTGGTGATAAGAACATGAATGAGAATTCAATTGGCTCTGTAATACCAGTTAAGAATGAAGTTAATGCTAGACCACCTAACATACCTGTAACCATTTTACGTTTTTCTGGTTTAGCAGCTGCAATCATTGCGAAACATGCTGCTGGTAAACCGAACATCATAATTGGGAAGAAACCAGTCATGAACATACCTGCTGATGGATCTTTTGCAAAGAAACGTGCAATATCACCATGAACGATATCGCCAGCTGCATTTGTAAAGTCACCAAGTACGAACCAGAAGTATGTGTTCATTACGTGGTGTAAACCGATTGGAATTAATAAACGGTTTAATAATCCGAATAAACCAGCACCAATTGAACCTAAGTTCACGATACCATGTGCTACTGCATCAATACCACTTTGGATTGTTGGCCAAATTTGACCGAATACTAATCCTAAAAGAAGCATTACGATTGAAGTAATGATTGGTACAAAACGTTTTCCTGCAAAGAATCCTAACCATTCTGGTAGTTTAATCTTATGGAATTTGTTGTATAGTAATCCTGCAACAACCCCTGCAATAATACCACCGAGTATGGCCATATTAATTTTCGGCGTTAACGCCGCTGCTTTTGAAACCTTTGTCATTGTATCTGCTAATTTAGTTGGGTCTACTGAACCGACTAAATCTTGAACACTTTTTAATTTATCATTTAACTCTGCTGCTGAATATGTCTTACTTAGAGCATTCGTTGTATTTTGTAAAACAAGATATCCGATTGCTCCGGCAAGTCCAGCTGCTCCACTACCGTCAACAGACAAACCGATTGCAACACCAATTGCAAAAATAAGTGCTAAATTATCAAAAATTGCTGCACCGGCCTGTGCCATAACAGGAATGTTAAATACGTCTTCTTGTCCTAAACGAAGCAATAATCCTGCTGCTGGTAGTACGGCAATTGGAAGCATTAACGCTTTACCAATACGTTGTAAAAACTGCAACATTTTAATTCCCCCTATCAAATTTATGAAATCGTTATCATTATAAGTACGCCTTAGAAAACGCTTTCTATTTACATAACCATAATAACATATAGTTGTATAGATGTGTAGTTTTTATTTTTGAATTTTTTATGGATAAATCTCCTATTTCCAAACTGTTATATAAAAGGAAATTTCTCCTTTTTAAAATACAGAATACTTGAAACGAAAGACCTTATTATAGCACATATAACTTTCGTTTTATCATTCCACTTTTTCATGTTATTATTTATTTCCGAGCATATCGGGAAAAGTAAACTTAGTTAATTCGAAATAGGAGCGTTGGTACTATGCAGTGCATTGAAACAAACAACTTACAACAGTTGTTAGAACAAGTAAAACCATATACAAAAAAAGGAAAACTTGCTACTTATATCCCCGAACTAGGAAATGCGAATCCAGATGATTTAGGGATTGCCATTTTCCATAAAGAAACAGAATACATCCATGCTGGCAACTCACAAACACTATTTACTCTTCAAAGTATTTCAAAAGTAATTACACTTGCACTTGCCCTTTTAGATCGTGGTGAAGAATATGTATTTTCTAAAGTTGGAATGGAACCAACTGGTGATCCATTTAATTCTATTATTAAGTTAGAAACGACAAGCCCTTCTAAACCACTTAATCCAATGATTAATGCAGGGGCACTAGCTATTACAAGCATGTTAGCAGGAAAAGATAATGAAGAAAAAATGGAGCGCATCCTTCATTTCGTACGTGAAATAACAGATAATCCTACTATTAATTATTCTTCTAAAGTTGCCAATTCAGAATTAGAGACAGCTTACTTAAACCGTTCACTTTGCTACTATATGAAACAAAACGGCATTATCGATTGTGACATCGAAGAACTTATGGATTTATACACTCGTCAATGTGCAGTCGAAGTAAACTGTATCGATTTAGCACGTATCGGCTTAATTTTTGCGATGGATGGCTATGATCCATATAAGAAAAAACAAATTATCCCTAAACATATTACAAAAATCTGTAAAACATTTATGGTCACATGCGGTATGTATAACGAGTCTGGCGAATTTGCGATTCGCGTTGGTATTCCTGCAAAAAGTGGTGTAGCTGGTGGTATTTTCGGCTGCGTAAAAGGCGAAATGGGAATCGGTATTTTCGGCCCAGCTTTAGATGCAAACGGAAATAGTATCGCTGGTTTTAAAATTCTTGAACTTCTTTCTGCTCAAGAAGGTTGGAGCATTTTTTAATTGAGAGTTATCCTGCTATACTAGCAGGATTTTTTTATTCCATAAAAACCTTAACTTTATCAGCTACCAATCCCCTACAAAAACTGTACTGAAAGTTTCTCTATATCATGCATATTTGCTCCCCCACCCTGAATAGTATAGTACAACCTAGCGCTATATGTGGAGGTGTGAAGGATGAAACTAATATTTCAGATGGAAAAACAGCCTGTTCTTGAAAAAACAATTCTTCTCTTTATATTGAGTATTGTAGAAAGCTTAAAGTTAAAAGTGGTTTCACTCGATGAAGCTCACCGATACATATTCAATTTAGAAGTACTTGAACTATTAATGGATCGGAACATCGATGATCAAGTACTTGAACTTATTCATTTCGGAATGGGACTTGAAGACATTCATCATGTACTTCCGGAAGAACTTGAACATACGATTGAAGAATTAAAGTGGCTTTGCATTCAAGTGTTAAGTGAATACAGCATGCATGAAGAATCTGAACAACTAATTGAAGATATACGGTAAAAAAGCACCTATGTAGGTGCTTTTAATGTTTTTTCAAACTATTTTTATACGTCTCAATATTTACTGGTAGTTCTTCCTCTTCTAAAGTATGTTCATTTACATCTTTATGAATGAACGCACCTTTAGGCGGTTGATGGTCATGCCCTTTTTTCTTATGATCAAATGCTTTTCCGCGTCCCATACGGATCCCCCTTTCTTTAAAAGAAATCCGTATTAGTATAGGGAAAAGTACGTCGACATATACAATCCTTTGCCGTATTTCCAAGGAAATACTCGAACATTGTTTTCTGTTCTCCTTACAACAACTGATCAATCCCGATAAGAATTAATAAAACTCCCGCAATAACAGTAGCCCATTTCCCTAAGTATGCTGCTAAAAATCGTTTCCCTACATACGCAAAACCACTAATACAAATAAAACTAAACACCCCAGAAATAGTTGCTGTAAGCCACAGATTCAAGTTTGTTACCCCAGCATCAAATCCACCCGCAATATTATTAATAGATAATGCAATCCCTAAAACAATTGCTTCTGAAAAACTAATTGTTTTAGAACCATCAAAATCTGCTTTTTCTGGATCACGTAAAATTCCCATAAGTACACTACCATCGTTAGAGCTTACGGTATTTCTTTGCTCCAAGAAAGGCTGGCACAAAATAAAAACCCCGATTACCCCTAAAACGATTGCTCCAATCAAGTTTGCAGTAAACTCTGATATAAATAACGCAATCCAGTTTCCAAAAAAGCCAGCTAATAAAGTAAATAAAAAACCAAAAAATGCGATGATAAAATTGTTAAACCACGAAATACGGATTTTACGAATGCCATATGCAATCCCAACACCTGCATTATCTAAATTAGAAGCAATCCCGATTAAAAAAATTGAAAATAGACCTGCCGTACTCATAAACAGCCACCCCTTTTTCTCACTTTTCCATGCATCTTATGAAAATGTTGAGCAACTGTGCCTGTCTGTTTCATATACATGTAATAAATGCTCAACATTTTTTCAACAATAAAAAGGAGTGCCTTCGTTATGCCTAAAGAAAATCCAAATGAGCGGCTTAGTAAATTAATAAAAAAGCTTTTAAAAGAACGTGCCTTATCTATGCGCCAACTCGGAATGCTGACGAATATTGATCCCGCAACAATCTCAAGAATTATGAATGGGAAACAACCGCCAAAGCAAAAGCATCTACAAAAATTTGCAGAATGTCTGCAAGTTCCACCTCAATTGTTTTTTGATGAAATGTATCCTGATTCTCCTCACATTAATAAGGAAAAGACGGATATGTACACATCTCTTGATACAATTCAACAAACGCTGCAATCCTCTAACTTATTCGATTTCGACTACACAACAACTCGCGTAAAACAAGAACTTGAAAACTATGAACGTTATGCTCAAACAGCAGAAGGTGAAAAACGTATCCATGAAAGTTTCGCGAGCAAATTAGAACAAATTGATAGTGCTGGTCCTTTCATTGAACAATTAACGGATATGTATCAACAATTTTGCAATGAAACTAATCCAAGAGAAGAGCGTGCAGTTCTTGGAGGTGCATTACTGTATTTCATTTTATCGACAGATATTATTCCCGATTACCTCTTTCCAATTGGCTATTTAGATGATGCAATTGCTGTTGAATTAGCAAAAGAGAAATTAATCGAACTCAAACGAAAGACATAGAAAAATAAAGAACTATTTCAGTTGTTTCTATTCAACTCTGAAATAGTTCACTAAAAAATCGTACAAGTATACATACCTGTACGATTTCAACATACTAATCTATTTTTTCGTATGACACCATTCATATATAAATGCTGTTATTACTTTTGTAAATTCAATTAACTGTTCTACTTCAACTTTCTCATTTATTGAATGAGCTTCTTCTAATGTACCTGGTCCGTAAATAACAGCCGGAATCTGAAATTCACTAAACCAACCACCATCCGTTACCGTTGCAGACATATCTAAAATTGCATTTTTAGATAAAATTGACTCGTGTACTGAGCTAAGCGTTTTTACAGCTGCGTGTTCACTATCTATTTCTAAAGAAGGAAAAATTTCGCCACGATCCACAATCATTGATTCTCCGCCCCACTTAAATTGTGGTGGATTTTCACTTAACCACGGATCGGCAGCCGCTACTTTCCCAATATACTCTTCAATTTCTTTTATTATTTGTTCATGTGTTTCATTCGGATAAAAGTGCACTGTGATCCATAATCGGCACTCATCCGCAATAAACGCTGCATGTCGTCCGCCCTCAATAACAGCTGGATTAATTGTTGTTGTTCCAGATGGATAACCTTCATATGTTTTCATAACCGCCCAATGACGCTCTAATTCTTGTAAATTTTGTACAATTTTCATCATTTTTTCAATCGCACTCGCTCCGAATAAACGTCCTCCAGCATGAATCATTTGTCTGCGTGTTGCATCATGGAACGTTTGGGGGCTTTTCACAGTAATCCATCCAGTAATTACGCCGCCCTGTCCTTGCATATGTAAATCACTCGTATCCACTACGACTGCAAAATCAGCATCATAACCTCTTTTGCAACATTGAAGCGTACCTGCCTCTCCAACTTCTTCCCCGATTACGGATTGAAAGATTAAATCTCCAGGCAATTCAATGCCTGCTTCTTGTAAAAGCTGAATAGCAAATAATGCCCCAGCTAGTCCCCCTTTCATATCTGCCGCACCACGTCCAACTAACCAACCATCTCTTATAAATGGCTCAAACGGATTCGTTTCCCACGCCTCATCTGCTGATATTTCCGCTACATCCATATGCCCATTAATAATAAGACTTTTATGTGTGTCACTTTCTATCCCTTTTTTTATCCCAACAACGTTCGGGTCATTCGGATATACATCCCATTTATCAACACTAAAATTTCGTTTTCTTAGAAACTGTGCAACAAATTCTTGCGCCTCATTTGTATTTCTTGCCGGCGGTGCTGGTGTTTCAAAACGAATTAATGTTTTTGTAAGGTCTAGTAACTCATCTTTTCGTAGATCAATCTGTTCTAATAGGTGTGAAACTTCTTCATTCATCACTAATTCCCCTTTGCATACGTAGTATGTTCCCAGCTTTATTTTCACAAAAAAAGAGACTGTTTACAATTTTACAGTCCCAAATTAATCACTATTATAAACTCTCTATTTCTGTTGTCTTTGTCTTTTCAATATGCTCTAAGTTACTCCCCTTATTTCTTGTCGCACGGTAAAACAGTAAACAAACAATCATAAAGGGAATACCACAATACAATGCCATTCTTTGTTCTGGAATAAAGGCCATACCAACAATTACCGTTACATTTAATACTAACGCAAGCAGTGGTACGAACGGATACAGCGGTGTTTTAAATTTCAAGTCTTTCACATCCCCGCCCTGCTTCACATATGACTTTCTAGCTAATAAGTTAGATAGAGCAATAGATGCCCAAACTAATATCGCTCCGAACCCGGCAATAGAAAGTAGCCATAAATAAACTGTATCTTCCGCATAAATACCTGATAGTAATGAAAGACAACCTACAATTGTACTTACAATCAACGCATAAATAGGAACACCATTTTTAGATAACTTACCAAAAATCGGACTAATCATTCCTTGATTGGACATAGACCATAGCATACGAGAAGTTGCATATAATCCTGAATTCGCAACGGATAGTACTGCTGTAATAATAACGAAATTGATAATATCGGCTGCATAAGGAATACCAATTTTATCAAATACAACTACGAATGGACTTTCTATCACTCCTGCTTGTTGCCATGGGAATAATCCTGCAAGAATGAAAATAGATAATACAAAGAACACAAGTATACGCCAAACTGTATTATTAATTGCCTTCGGGATTGTTTTTTCTGGATTTTCACTCTCCCCAGCTGCAATACCAACCAGCTCTGTTCCTTGGAAGGAAAAATTAACAGCAATCATCGTAATTAAAATAGCGGATAATCCATTTGGAAACAACCCACCATAATCAGTAAAGCTAGAAAACATTGGTGCTGGTTCATTTCCTTTCATATCTAGAAAACCAAACATTGCTGCACCGCCCAAAATAATAAATGCAATGATTGTAATGACTTTAATACTTGCAAACCAAAATTCAACTTCTGCAAAACTTCTTGAAGATAACGCGTTAATAGCAAAAAGTAATGCCGCAAACACTACGCACCAAATCCAAGACGGTACATCAGGAAACCATCGTTTCATTAAAATACTAACTGCAATTAGTTCAATACCTATTGTAGCCGACCAATTTAGCCACGACATCCATCCGACTACATAACCCGCTGCAGGGGAAATATGCTTCGTAGCATACGTTTGATAAGATCCTGCGTCAGGCATCGCAACAGCTAATTCTCCGAGACAGAGCATCGTTAAATACATAACAAATCCTCCAACAAGATAAGCTACAATCGCTCCTCCAGGCCCAGCTTCATGAATTGTATACCCCGATCCTAAAAAAAGTCCGGTACCAATAACTCCTCCAAGTGCAATCATAAATATGTGTCTGCTTTTCAATTCCCTTTTTAATCCTTGGTTTTGATCCATCATACAAATCCCCCCTTTTCCCTTTGGAAACCCATTTCATGTAAGCGTTTTTAAAATTATTTATACGAAAAATAATTATTGAAAAGAGCAAAATACATAGTATTAATCACTACCTGTTATTAAAAGATCATCCCTCACTGTTATTAATAGCTTTTGATCAGCGATGGCTTGTCCTTCTACTACTTCTAATGATTCGATATACCCACTGATTCCTACCTTAATTTCTACTTTCTGTTTATCTATTGTTTCAATTAACGCTAATTTCTCCCATTCGTATACGTAGGAACTTTCCGTAACAAATAACTTCTCTACTTTCCCGTAACAAGGGCTATACACGCCTTCTATAACCGTCTTCACTTTATAAACTCCCCCTTCTTATTAATTGGTACTGAAACGTTGCATATCCCTCCTTTAGAGATTTCAACTCTTATTTATGCAAAATGCGTACCAATCTTCAATTCCTACTTAAAATGAAGGTTCCTAACAAAAAAATCTTCATAACCGCAAAATTTTTCTATCATGTAAGAAGTTTTAAAAGAAAAATAGCAAAAAAATTTTGCGATTTTATAAGAATTTTAATAAAATTATAAAAAGTCAGTCTTCATAGGGTGAAATGAGGAGAAGATAATCTATGCGTACAGAAGAAATTAATTTAAAACAGATTGTTGAAATGAATATGCTATATGAAACTTTACTCAATGAGCTCGATATCGGGATTCATATTATTAATGAGGAAAGTAAAACGATTATCTACAACCGCAAAATGATGGAAATTGAATCAATGGAACGCTCAGATGTATTATATAAAAGTCCTTTAGAAGTATTTGCATTTGAAGAAAATAAAAATAGTACTCTTATAGAGGCATTAAAATTAGGAAAAACAAACAAAAATATAAAACAAACGTATTTTAACAATAAAGGGCAAGAAATTACAACGATTAATAATACTTTTCCTATAATAGAAAACGGAAAAATTAAAGGCGCTATTGAAATTTCAACAGAGATTAACCATTCCAAACAAACAATGAAAACAAGCCTTTCTCGAAAACAAAATAATAAGTTTACCTTTGATCACATAATCGGTGATTCTAGTGCTATTCAATCCGTCATTACAGAAGCTAAAAGAGTCATTCGTACATCCTCCTCCATACTTCTCGTAGGGGAAACAGGGACCGGTAAAGAACTATTTGCACAAAGTATCCATAACGAAAGTCAGCGTTCAGGCAAACCATTTATTTCACAAAACTGTGCCGCTATACCTGATACACTCATGGAAAGCTTATTATTTGGTACGAACCGAGGTGCATTTACAGGAGCTATCGATAAAGCTGGTTTATTTGAAGAAGCGAACGGAGGAACTTTGTTATTAGATGAGATCAACTCATTAAGTACAGCACTTCAAGCGAAGTTACTGCGAGCTATACAAGAAAAAACAATACGAAGAATCGGAGGCACACAAGAAAAAGAAATTGACGTTCGCATTATAGCAACTATTAATGAAGACCCTCTTGAAGCTATTACACACAATCGATTACGAGAAGACTTATATTATCGATTAAGCGTCGTTACTTTATGTCTTCCGCCTTTACGTGAACGAAAAGAAGATATCCCGGCTCTTGTTCAGCACTTTATCGAAAAATACAACATTCAATTTGGACTTAGTGTAACAGATGTAGATGTGCATGTAAGAGAATTTTTGTATGTATATGATTGGCCTGGAAACGTAAGAGAATTGGAACATATCATTGAAGGTTCAATGAATTTAGTTGAAGATGAAAACATCATTACAGCGTTTCATCTTCCCACTCGCTTTCGCGAACGAATAAAAAAAGAACTCAATATGCAACCTCTCCTAACTAATAACGATACTGATACACCTAAAACGTTAAAGCACACAATAGAAGAAATGGAAAAAAACTATATCAATCAAATTCTGAAAGAGTATCACGGTAATATTTCACAAGCTGCAAAGTTTTTGGGGTTAAGTAGGCAAAACTTACAATATCGAATTAAAAAACTGCATTTACACATATGAAATGAAACTTGAATGAGTCGATTACTAACTCTCACCTATTCGACTTTTATTGCTTATTCATATAGCAGAAATCTGCTTTAAAGTACAAACAAACATTTAGTAAAATATGCTATAATAAACATATAACATACTAGAAAGGAACGATATATATGAGTAATGATAACAAATTAAAGTTATTACAATACTTAGCCTTCTTCCCTACCATTGTATGTATGATGTTACTAGTTGATATAAACGCCTATCCTTATGCAAAACTATTAGCAACAATTAGCGGCTCTTTTGCAGCTATTATGCTTGCTGCTTTTTGGAATTTGAAGATACGTATGAAGAAAGAAAGATCTTCTTAACTCCAAACCATAAAAAAAATCGAGCCTACACAGCTCGATTTTTTTATTACTATTAAAACTCAACATTCTTCAAATACAAACCACTCGCCTCAGCAAGGCAATTAATTTGATTGCGTTGTTTCGCCTCTAAAATGTGTGGAATTGCTTCTGCATCTAATTGTCCTAATCCAACTTCAATTAATGCTCCAACAATTTTTCGGACCATGTTATGAAGGAATCCGTTACCACTTACTCTAATTTGTACAAATCCTGCTTCTTCCATCACTTCAAGTGTATATACTTCTCGCACCATAGACTTTTTCTTTGATTTTGCATTTGAAAAGGCAGTAAAGTCATGTGAACCAACTAAATGTTTCGCAGCTTCTTTCATGCTTTTCACATTTAATTTTTTATTCACATGCATGCTATATTTACGCATAAATGGATTTGTGTGCTCTTCATTCCAAATTTTATACAGATATGTTTTTGCTTTAGAATTGTAACGAGCATGGAAGCGATCATGTACTTCTTCTACATTCGTAATACTAATATCATTAGGTAAATATTGATTTAAATATTTTTTCACTTTATGTTCCACTAACTTCTCATCACTTTGAAAGTTAGCAACTTGATTCAATGCATGTACACCAGCGTCTGTTCTACTACAACCGATAATTTCAATTTCTTTTCCGACCATTTCAGAGATGACACTTTCAATTTTCCCTTGAATCGTATTATCGTTATTACCGAGACGTTGCCATCCTTTAAAACGTGCACCGTCGTACTGAATCGTTAATTTATAATTGTACATTTCATTCTCCTTCATAGAAAATATTCCCTCCAACTGTGAGGGAATATGAATATACTTTACTTTCTAACAAGCTTCACTACATTTTCTACATGAGCTGTATGCGGGAACATATCAACTGGTTGTATATATTCCACTTCATAGCTCTTCATTAATGCTTGTACATCACGAGCTAATGAAGAAGGATTACAAGATACGTAAACAACTTGTTTCGGCTTCACTTTTAAAATTGTTTCCAGTAATTTATCATCGCAACCTGTACGTGGTGGATCGACAACAATTACATCTGGACGCCATCCTTCTTTTACCCATTTCGGTAACCATTGTTCAGCTTTACCTGCTTCATATTTCGTATTTGTAAATCCGTGACGTTTCGCATTTTTTCTTGCATCTGCAATCGCTTCTGGAATTACATCCATACCACGTACTTCCGCTGCATCATTTGCAAGCCAAAGTCCGATTGTACCAACGCCACAATACGCATCTACAATTTTCTCATTGCCTGTTAAAGCAGCAGCTTTTTTCGCTTCATTGTATAAAACAACCGTTTGTTCTGGATTCAACTGGAAGAATGCACGTGCTGATAATTCAAATGATAAATCACCAAGCGTTTCTTGAATTACTTCTTTTCCAGCTAATTTAAATGTTTTATCACCGAAAATAACAGATGTTTTACGCCAGTTTACATTTTGCATAATTGATTTAACAGCTGGCATCTGTTTTTGTACTTCTGTGATAAATTGCTCTTTATTTGGCAATTCTTCTTTTGTTGTAATAAGTGTAACTTGTACTTCCCCTGTTTGCACTGCAGTACGTGTCACAATTGTACGTACTAAACCTTTTTGCTTTTTCTCATTATAAATAGAAACATTTAACTTTTCTAATATACGTCTTACAACTTTTGTCGCTTCATTCGTTGCTTTATGTTGAATCATACAATGAGCAATATCAATTAACTGATGTGAGTTTTGTTTATACAGCCCTGTAATAACCTTTTCGTCTTTACGCCCCACTTGTAGTTGACTCTTATTACGATAATGCCATGGATTTTCCATGCCAAGCGTCGGACGAATTTTCTCTTCCAAACCGTTGTTCATATACTTCTGGAATGCTTGTACAACGATATCACGCTTTTGATTTAGTTGTTCTTTATAATCTAAATGTTGCAATTGGCAACCGCCGCACTCTTCATATACCGGACATGGTGCTTTCACACGATGTGGTGAAGCTTTACGAACTTTTTTCACTTTCGCTTCAGCGAAACCACGCTGAATTTTCGTTGTTTCAGCAACAACTTCTTCTCCTGGTAATGCCCCTGGAATGAAAACAACTTGTCTCTTAAAATAACCAACGCCTTCTCCGTTAATCCCAAGACGTTTAATTGTCACAGGAAACGTTTGACCAACTTCCAACTTACTCTCATGTTGCTTTTGTATCATTATTACACCTCTACTCTATACTTTTCCATAAATATAACGCTGCATAACTGCAGTATGGTTCACACTCTTGTTTCACTTTTTCTAAAAATGCATCATCAGGTTTATCATCTAATTGAAATACACCTTGTACTGCACGCTGAATCCCAATGTCCGCTTTCGGAAACATATTTTTCCGTCCAAGCCCAAACATTAAAAAATTTTGCACTGTCCATGTACCAATCCCCCTAATTGGTAACAGTTGTGCTGAAACCTCTTCTTCCGCCTTGGTTTCTATACTCGCTAAATTTAATGTACCGCTGACAATACTTCTACCTAATCCTACTATATATTCAGCTTTTCGCTGACTAAACTTCTGCTCTCTCAATTCCTCTATTGAAATGTTTGCTACTCTTTCTGGAGTTGGGAAAAAAAATACGCCGTTCTTTTCTGTTCCATATCGTTTCACAAACTGTTCTGTTAACACAGTAGCAAATTTCAAATTTATTTGTTGATGAATGATACAGCGAAGAAGGCAAGCAAAATAATCAAATTCTAAAATAATTGGAGTATAAGCATATGTTTCAAATAGTGGACGTAATGATGTGTTTAAAAAATGATTTTGTATATCTTGAAACGGTTCATTCCAATGAAAAATGGCCCTCATTCGTTTCATGACTTTCTCTGGATCTCCTGTCTGACTAGAAATCCAAAACTGTGGATTTTGAACAGTACCAATCCCTTGCAAGCGAACAACAATCTGTTCCTCATCTATACAAATCGGGACATAAATAACTTTCTCATCTAATTGAATGACGTTAAGAGGATCAAAAGATAAACGTTTTAATACTTCTTCAAAATGATACGGATACTCTAACGTAACATGTTCGCTCCACATACGTTTCCCCATCCTTTTTACACATCATTATAGCATGAGAAAACCGCAAGCATACATGCTTACGGTTGATTGCTTTTTACTAAGTCATCTAGACTTTTAAAATGATACCCTTTCTCGCGCAAATCATCAATGATTTTCGCAAGTGCTTCTGCATTATCTTTTGATATTGCATGAAGTAATAAAATAGATCCTGGATGAATCATCGTCATAACATTATTATGGGCATATTGCCACCCTCTTTGCTCATCCACTTTCCAATCCAAAAATGCAAGTGACCAAAATACATTATAGTAGCCCATTTCTTTCGTAAGAGCTAACGTTCTTTCACTAAATACGCCGCGCGGAGGACGTACATATTTCACTTCTTTTTGCCCGGTTACTTTCTTAATTTCTTCCGTTACACTCGTTAATTCTTGACGAAGTTTCTCATCATTTACCGCTGTGAAATCAGGATGGCTCCACGAATGGTTTCCAATAATGTGTCCTTCATCTTTCATTCTTAACAATAAATCTTTTTGTGTTTTAATGTAATGCCCCGTTACAAAGAAAGTTGCTGGTACTTTTTTCTCTTTTAATACGTCTAAGATTTTTCCTGTGTATCCATTCTCATACCCATTATCAAATGTTAAATAAATATCCTTTTTCTTCGTATCCCCTAAATAAAAACCACCATTTTTTTGTAGCAAATCTGTATATAACTTTCCTGCATCTGGTACTGTTTCATTTTTAGGGCGCGGGATTCCCCAGTTATGTGGAGTATTTGTATAAGCTAGTGCCGAAACTGGAACAAGTGCCATCATAATTGAAAAAATGAGACCGATATATAACCATTTATGTTTCATAAATAGTCTCCTTTCCATATATAATCGTACTCGTAGTTTCTGTTGCTACGCATTCTTTCATGCTGAACATGTTTTTCTATATATACCAAAAAAATGCATCTCGAATCGTTCGAGATGCATTTTTGTTTACTTAAATACTGGCTCTTTAAAGCTAGCTAATTTTTCAAGTGATGTTTTATCAACATCTGCATGTAAGCTATTACCATGAGAATCCATTGTTACAACTGCTTTAAATCCATCGATACGTAAATGCCACATTGCCTCTGGAATACCAAATTGTAAGAAATCAACATCTTTCACTTCTTTAATACATTCAGCATAATATTGCGCTGCACCACCGATTGCGTTTAAATATACACCACCGTGTTCTTCTAAAGCTGCTAATGTTTTCGCACCCATGCCGCCTTTTCCAATGACAGCTCTAATACCGAATTTCTTCATAATATCACCTTGGTACGGTTCTTCACGAATACTTGTCGTTGGACCTGCCGCTTTAATTTGCCAATTGTCATTTTCATCTTTCACAACAACTGGACCACAGTGGTAAATAATTTGTCCATTTAAATCTACTGGACAATCGTTATCCATTAAATGCTTATGAATTGCGTCACGACCTGTATACATCATGCCATTAATTGTTACAACATCACCAACGCGAAGTTCACGAATTTGCTCTTCTGTAATTGGCGCTTGTAATACAATTTCACGCTGCTCCGTTTTTTCTTGTACTTCTTGCTCCAGTGTATCTTCACCTTCTTGATATAACCAATCCATAATTTCACCTGTTTCAGGATGGATTGTTACACCAAGGCGACGGTATGCCCAGCAATTATACGCCACAGATACGTAGAAACTAGCTGGCAGACGGTTATACACGCCAATTTTACAGCCAAGTAAAGTTGTTTCTCCGCCAAATCCCATCGTACCAATGCCAAGCTTATTCGCATTTTCTAATACGTACTCTTCAAGTTGTTGTAACTCTGGGATTGGATTAACATCATCTAATGTACGGAATAATTGATTTTTTGCTAATTCGTAACCTGATGTGCGGTCTCCCCCGATACCAACACCAATTACACCTGCACTACATCCTTGACCTTGTGCTTGATATACCGCATGAAGAAGGCATTTACGAATCCCTTCTAAATCACGGCCAGCTCGTCCAAGTCCTTCTAGTTCACACGGTAAGCTATACTGAATATTTTTATTCTCACAGCCACCACCCTTTAGGATTAAACGTGCATCAATATAATCTTTTTCCCATTGTTCAAACTTAATAACCGGTGTACCTGGTCCTAAATTATTTCCACTATTGTCTCCAAAAAGAGAATCAACAGAATTTGGACGAAGTTTACCATCTTTTGTCGCCCGCTCAAGCGCATTATAGATAGCTTCCTTCAACTTTAATTGATTCACACCAACTGGTGTATAAATTTTAAACGTTGGCATCCCTGTATCTTGGCAAATTGGCGAGATGTTATCATCAGCCATTTTAATATTATTTGTAATTGTGCCAAGTGCCATCGCAGAACGAGTCCCTGCATTTTCTCGCTCTTTCGCTTGTTGAATCGCACGACGAACATCTTTCGGTAAGTTCGTTGACGTTTCAACAATTAGTTGATACATGCTTTCTTGAAGCTTTTCCATTGTTACTTCCCCCTCAATTGTGAACGCTACCAAAACGTTATGAGCTGAAATTTCCACTATTATGCTCTGCAGCTTTTTATTTGTTTCACGCTATTTAAGCATACATGAAATTTTTCACAACTTGATTATACCTCTTTTTCTATCGTCCTTCTATTATCCGCACAGAAAAAGGCTACCAAATTGGAATTGGCAGCCTTTTTAATATATTATTCGTCTTTTTTAAATTGCTCACATTTTAATTCTAATTCATCTAGCATTGCAAGAAGACGATCTACATCTTCTAATTCTACTTCTTCAGGTTCAATTGTATCAATTACTTCAATGAACATATTTAAACGTTCTTTTAAATATACTAATTGTGTGTCTTTATCTTGAATTGCTTTTCCCATGAAGGCACTCTCCTTTTAATTCGAGTTGCTTTTATTATACCGCAAAAATGATTGCTATGGGTATGTAAATTCATCAATATTGTCACAGTCATCCATTTAAATGTAAGCCCTCTCTCTTTTTTCAAAAAAAGTTTCACTTTATAAAAAGCGCATATTCTTCTATTATAGAGGATGGACAAATTGTTATTTCAATAGTCAAAGGAGTATTTCATATGACGATATCACAAAAAATGAAGCCGATTACTCCTTCTTACGATCCATGGGAAGCGTATATGGACCTTGAAGAGTACGGCAAACTACTATTAACAAATGTTGAGTTTACAACAACGACGTTATGCAATATGCGCTGTGAGCATTGCGCTGTTGGTTACACGTTACAGCCGAAAGACCCGAATCCGCTTCCGATGGATCTTTTATTAAAACGATTAGATGAGATTCCTCATTTACGTTCTTTAAGTATTACTGGCGGAGAACCTATGCTTTCAAAAAAATCCGTCGACAACTATGTAACACCACTCTTAAAATACGCCCACGAACGAGGTGTTCGCACTCAAATCAACTCAAACTTAACTATAGATTTAGCACGTTACGAACAAATTATTCCCTATTTAGACGTATTGCATATATCTCATAACTGGGGAACAATTGACGACTTCGTTGAAGGCGGATTTGCAATGATGGAGCGTAAACCTACGTATGAACAGCGTGCAAAATTATTTGAACGTATGATCACAAATAGTAAAGCTCTATCAGATGCAGGTGTACTCGTATCAGCCGAAACGATGTTGAATAAACGAACTCTACCACACATTGAGCATATTCATCGTCAAATCGTTGATGAAATGGGATGTAAACGTCATGAGGTTCACCCAATGTATCCAAGTGACTTCGCGAGTAATCTAGAGATTTTAACAAAAGCTGAAATTCGTGATGCAATTGAGCATTTACTAGAAATTCGCGATGAAAATGTATGGATGTTATTTGGAACTTTACCTTTCTATGCTTGTAGCGATGATGAGCGAGACATTGCCACATTTAAAAAATTACAAGAGAGCAAAAATGTAACTGTTCGTAACGATCCAGATGGCCGTTCTCGTTTAAATGTAAATATTTTTGATGGAAATATTATTGTAACGGACTTTGGTGATGTTCCACTTCTAGGTAACATTCAAACAAATACGTTACAAGAAGCGTATGAAAAATGGAGCGCTTCAAAAACAGCAAAATCATTAAGCTGTCACTGTCCAGCAGTAAAATGTCTTGGACCGAATGTTCTTGTAAAAAACAGCTACTATCCAACCGAAGATTTCTTATCAAAAACAGCAAATATTACATTATAAAAAAACGTCAGCTTATAAGCTGACGTTTTTTATCTTATTGCGAATGAGAAGAAGAAATGAATTTAAAATATAAATAATCATGAATTGGGATAGCGGCTCCAATTCCTTGAGAAGTAATATTTTTTACAACAAGCCTTTTTTGATTTCCTTTTAATACCAGGTATACTTCTCCAAATGTTACTTTCCCTTTTTCATTTACTGCTGGTGTATAAGCATATAAATATCCAAGTTGACTCGGACTAATATTATACACACGCTCATGCCCTGTACCATAACCAATAGTCGTTTTAAATGAAAGTGGCAATTGTACTTTTTCAAGTGCTTTGAGAAGCATCATTTTTTTCACATCTGCAGCATCTTTCATATCTGCTGTTAAATCACCTTCAACCGTCTTTTGTGTTTCTTGCTTATAGCGTAGTGGATATAGGCGATCTCCTCCGCGATTATCGTACACATTGCGATTTACTTGTTTATATTCCCAATTAACCGATGTATCAATCGATTCATAATGTAAAGCCCATTGCCCTAAATAAATCTTTGCTCGGTACCCTACCGCAAGCGGCGCATTCGAAATTGTTGTTTCATTAAACATTCGAATTAAGTCCGGATTTTCAATTTTAATATTTGCTGTTTTTAATAATTCTTGAGCAAACTTACTCGGCTGTAAACGCGGTAAATCTTGCGCATCATTTGGAAACGTATTGTCTTTAGAAATATTTAAAACAGATGAAGGCATTTTTGTTTCTACCGTTGTCTTTGCAAAGCCACTGTTAGGAAATAATAAAATAAACGAGACCATAGTTGAAAGACATATGCTGTATACTCGTTTCACCTGTCTGGCTCCTTCCTACATAAAGGTATATATACTACTTCGTTTATTGTTTTCTCTGAGCACAATTGTTATGCCTATTTTTCATAATAAATAAAAACCAATTCCCATAATGACATACGCAGCTAATAAAGTACCGCCTTCAAACCAGTTTGTATCTCCATCATTTGAAATCGCAATCGTTAAGAAAACAGCTGTAATCATAGAAACAAGTTCTGGTATTGTAAATACTAAAGGCATCCTTTGTGCGAAAAACATAGAAAGCAGTACTAATACAGGAGCAACAAACATGGCAATTTGTAATGTAGAACCTATCGCAATCTCAACTGCAATATTTACTTTATTTTTATACGCCATAATAATTGCAGATGCATGTTCTGCTGCATTTCCAACAATCGCAACGATAATAACACCTATAAACAATTCTGACCAACCAAATGATTTTGCAACTGTCTCAAATGTATGCACGAGCGCCTCTGACACATAAGCTACCGCAATTGTCGCTATTGCTAAAATGAGTAGTGCTTTCCCTTTCGACCACTCGGGTTCTTCCTCATGAGCGACTTCATCACTTTTATGTTGATATACACCGCGGTGTGTAACTAACTTAAATAGCAATGCAGCAAGGTACATAATAATCATAATAATTGAAACACCAATACTTAATTGATATGTCTTTCCAGCGTCCATCTTCATTGAAAAAATCTCTGGAATAACAAAAGCTACTACAACAGCAAAGATTAATAAAGCCGAATTATGCCTTGCATCATATACATTAAAACTTTGTCTTTTATATTTAAGCCCCCCTACAAAAAAGGAAAGCCCTCCTACTAATAATAAATTTCCAAGTACAGAACCCGTTAAAGAAGCTAATACAACTTCAATTAATCCTGCCTGAAGTGCAAAAATCGAAATAATTAGTTCAACAGCATTACCGAAAGTAGCATTTAATAATCCGCCTATTCTAGGACCCGATACAATCGCCAAACTTTCTGTTGCTCTCCCCATAAAACCCGCTAGTGCGATAATCGTAATGCAATATACAGCGAACATAATTGTTTGAGGCCAATGAAGCGTTTTTCCAAGTACAGAAAGTGGTACCCCGATTAGCGCTACTATAAGAAAAATTTTATTAAACATGCTTTTCATCCTTCCATCGTATGTATTTCTCCTCGATATTATTATTATTCTTCTCCTAACTTGTCCGATTTCATCACAATTACGTTTAAAAAATCGTGTTGATGAAAAGAGTATGAAAGATACTTGATTTTATTTAGACGAGGAAAATTACAAATTATGAAAAGAGGTTAAAAACATGCATTTAAAAGAAAAAATCGCAACCATTATTCAAGGCCAACGCACTGGTGTATTATCTACTGTACGTGAAAATAAACCTCATAGCGCTTTTATGATGTTTTTCCATGAAGATTTTGTACTATATGTTGCAACAGATCGAAAATCAAAAAAGATAACAGATATTGAAAACAATCCAAATGTACATGTACTACTTGGCCGTGAAGGAAAAAAATTAGATGAAGATTATATTGAAATGGAAGGCTTAGCCTCTATCGAGGAAGACTCCACATTAAAAAACAAGTTTTGGAATAATAGCTTAAAACGTTGGTTGCTCGGTCCTGAAGACCCTAATTACGTATTAATAAAAATCAATCCTGACACAATTTATTACATCGATGGTGCTGGTACGACGGAGCCCGAGTTTTTACGACTATAAAGTGAAACTTTAATCAGTGGGGGTTTTCTTCATCCCCACTGATTATTAGTTGAACCAATCGGACTTTTATGGGCAGTTGATCCCCACCTAACTTCTTTGCTTTCGCTGAATTTTGAGGTGGGGGTCTTACTGCCCATTAAAGCGGGATAAAATAAAACAAGCCCCCTTTAGGTGGGCTTGTTTTGTCGAAAAGTTCTTCTGAAAAAAACAATAAAATAGGTGGAACTTTCTAAAGATTCTGTTATATAATAGCAGTAACTTAAATAAACTGTATTAAAACAGATTGAGAGGAGAAATAAAATTGATGAAAAGAGAAGAACGCAAAAACATGATTGAGTTTATTGAAAAGAAAAAAGGGATTGAGCGTGACGAATTATTGTTTATGACAGATGATGAAGTAGAACATATTTATAATGTAACGTACTTTCTATATGAAGAAATTGCAGAGTAGTATAATAATCCCCACCTTATTAAAAATATAAGGTGGGGATTATTTCGTTATTAGTACATGAGAATGATTTTCATGTATAATAATGTAAGATTGGAGGAATTTTACTATGAGTTCGTGGCTCTTATTCGCACTATTATCAGCAATTGCTGCTGCCCTTGTATCTATTTTTGGGAAGATTGGTTTAGATGGAATCGATGCCAACGTCGCGACAACGGTTCGTTCTATTATTATGGCATTATTTATGGTAGGCGTTATTATTATACAAGGTAAATTTCAAAATATTGGCGACGTACTGCTAAATAAAAAAGCACTGCTCTTTATCACATTAAGCGGGGTTGCAGGTGCTTCATCATGGCTATTTTATTTTCTTGCCCTCAAAACAGGAAAAGTTTCACAAGTAGCTCCTGTTGATAAATTAAGCGTCGTATTTTCCATCATTCTCGCGATGATCATACTCGGTGAAAAGTTAAACTTTATGACTGGCATTGGTGTTGTCTTTATTACAGTTGGTGTACTATTTATCGCTTTCAGCTAAAAAAACCGCTAGTAGCGGTTTTTCTTTTTCTTTATGTAAAACCATACGACACATGTAACAACTACCGAAATGGATAAAATCCATATTCCATAATGATGTAAACTATACTCAACGAAACGCCACTTCTCTCCTAACTTCCAGCCGAGTCCAATAAAAACACTTATCCAAATAAGTGCACCACCGTAAGCGTATAAACAAAAACGCCAAAGCGTTAAATTCGACATCCCTGCAAAATATGCTGTTAAATGACGTACTCCTGGGATAAAGTAACCAATCATTAAAAGAAAAGGTCCATATTTTTCAAATAAAATATGTGTTTTTTCAATGTGATGTTCTTTAATTCTAATTTTTGGTCCATATTTTTTTAAAACAGGGAGTCCAAGTTTTAAACCTAGTATGTAACTTAATGTAATACCTAACATCGCACCAGCCATCCCACTTAAAAACGCAGCAGTTCCTGACATAACGCCTTTTGAGATGTTATAACCAACGAAGGTCAATAAAAACTCGTCTGGTATTGGTAATCCAACAATCCCACCAGCTAAAGCTATAATAATTCCAAAATACCCATAATGCGCGATTAACTCGCCAATATGTTGTTCCATTCGGAAGACACATCCTATGCACGATCGTTATTCCACATTGTGCCCTTTCTATCTTTCAGACAAACATGGTATACATATTCACTATACATTGTTTTTATAATGAACTCTACTTCTATCCATTCCTTTAGCGAGAAGAAAATAAACAATTAATCAGTAGAGATTTATTCATTCTCACTAATCTTTAGCACACATCAATCATGCGCCCATACTTCACCCACTTCCCTTGTATTTACCGATTTTTAAAGTGCTAGTCTTACTATCCACAAATAGCAGGATTAAAAAATAAAAATTCATATGCTTGTTTTTTTGTTACAATAAAGGAAAGTTACTTTTCGCAACGGTTTAACTCTCAGGAAAAATGATATACCTAGCAAAAACATAGTTTGGTCGATATAATGCAACTTCTACCTATTAAAAGAACATGCACCCTTTACATACAACATCATTTTTCTAAATTATACAGGGGGAACGAACATGACCATTGAAAATCAATTTATCCAAAAAGTTTACTATAAAACATTTTTAACAGAAGAAACTTCTACTCCAGTATCAGAAGTACTCGGTGAAGCATATATAAATGAATCTACCAATGAATTCTCCAACATTTCTAATATCCGCTTTGCTCAAGGTGAATTTTATTACCAAAATAAAGACTTTGAAGCAGCAATATTTAAATGGGAGAAAGTAAATAACGAACTTGCACTTTGGGCAACCAAAAATATTGCAGATTCTTATTTTGAACTAGGATTCTTGCCAAAGGCAGAAGAAATATATCAATCTATCCAAACGGAAGATACAACTCTTACAATGGAAGTTTCCTTACAACTTCTTTCTCTTTACATCGAACAAGATCGTTTAGGTCTAGCATTTAAGACGATTAGTGAGGCTGTTGCATTCCAACCCGACTATCCAAATATTACTTCCATTGCTCGCTCATTCTATGAAAAACAAGCAGATTGGAATAATGCCATTGAACTTGCCGTTCAAGAAGGAATTCGAACAAAATCATTACACTGGTTCGACACTTTAATCAATTATGTGAATCAAGGATTTACGAAACAAATTAAACCAGAATATTTCTATGAATCTTTAAAAGCTCTATATACAATTGATCAAGTCCAATTTAAAGAACTTGTTATTGCTCTTTGGAACAGCTATCAAAATGAAACATTACATCTATCTTGGATTCAAACAATAAATCATTTATTCTTACATATTGAAACAGACAACAATGACGATTGGCATGAAATTGTTGAACGCTACCAAGATACGTACTTTGAATTAATTACTGGTGAACATTTCATGCATGAAATGCAAGGCCTTGTACCAGATTTATTAACAAATTGGTTTAGTTTAACGAAAGCAAAAGATGCCCTATTTGTCTCTGCTGCAGTATTAGCGTGGAATGAAGTTTCACCTACAACGTTAGAGTCATTACTCGTAAAAAGTGCGGGAGCCCTCCTCTCTAATTCAACAGCTGAAACAAATGTAAATATGGAAACCGTTTCTCATTTATTCGAAACAATTGCTGTATGGGCTGAAAAAAATGATGTAGATTTAAGTCATCAATTTACCTTACTCGTTCATGAACTATGTGATTTAAATGTTACACAATTGCTAATAGCAGGAACTAGTGACCATGATAAATCATCATTCGTCAATTCAATATTAGGAGAGAACATCTTAACTGAGACTGTAACAACTCCTATTCTATTTAAAGATGATAGCCACACTGAAATAACAGAATTCACTGCGTTAGATGTACACAATATACCGAATTTTGATGAATTCCATCAAATAATGGCTACACCTTCCGAGTCAGAACTTGAGAAAAAATGTATAGAAATTAAGTTACCAAGTAGATTTTTAAGAAAAAATAAGTTTGCATTCCTTGTTACGCCATCTGTTCAAGGGCAAGTGGATACAAATAGCGCATATTTTGAATACTTACAAGCAGCGGATAGCCTTATTTACGTATTAAATTCGGCTTCACCATTACACGGTGAAGAGCTTGATACATTGCTTTATTTACGTGAGCAAGTACCAAACTTACAAATTCATTTCGTATTACACACAAATAGTGCGAACAATAATGAAAAACTAATGAGTAAGATGAAAGTCCATTTCCCAAATGCACAGTTCTTCCCATACTCTCCTTCACAAGAGAGTAGTCAACAACTCGGAGATGTGACAGAGTCTATTCTTTCTAATCTAGCAGGGCGCGACATAGAACAAGAACGTATAGAAAAACTAATATGGTTTACTCAAAAGACAATCGCATACCTTGTAAATGAACGTGTCGAATTAGAAAATACATTAGTGAAATCAGTACGCTGGAATAAACATATCTCAGTAAAACTAAACGGATTTATTAACAATCTTACTGCACTTGAAAAAGATAAAATTCGTTCTATTACAGAATCTTATCTTTTAACGAAAGAAGAAATCACACGAGACATCCATTCTCAAATTCCTGAATTATTACAGAGCTGTTCTGACCTTGTTCAAGAAGATAGTGATTTCAAATTAGTTCATGAAGAATTAAATGCTGCGATGAACGAACGAATCCAAAAACATGTACAGCAAGTCCTTCTTCCTAAATTTACTGGTTTTATTCAAGAGTGGATTGAAACAGCGCATAATGAATTTATTCAAGCTCAATCTTATTTAGATGAAATGAGTGAAACGTTTAATAAATTATATAAAGAAGAACGCATGAAACTTCCTTGCGATTTCAAATTACTAGATGATTGGAATCGAGATGTTGTACGTATGACAAATAGAATTACAGTATCGAACATCAATATTTTATTACGCTTTACACCGACACAATTTTTCTTAAAGAGTGCGGGAAAACTATTTGGTAACATGCAAAAAAATCAATCTATGCTCGCAAACAAATATAAACAATATATTGAAACGGAAGATTATACGGAAATTGCTCAAACAATCTCAAAACAATTCTTCCTTCAATTTGAGGTATTTGAAGGTGCATTAGAACGAGATATCATGATGTTCTTTAAAGATCCACTTAGCATATTGAAACAAAATGTAGAAGCCGCCCAACTTGAAATACAAGAAGACGAGCAAACATTAGCAACGTTAAGAAGCAACCCAGAAACTTACCATGATCCGTTAGCATTCTTTAAACTACAATTATTGCAGCACAAATTCGTTTTAAGTACGAACAAAAACAATGAAAACGTCTATGAATTTAATGATTCGCCAACGATTTAATATAAAAAACCAAGCAAACTAAAATTGGCTTGGTTTTTTACTTTAATTCATTATTTTCATATGTTCAAATGGATAATAAATTGCCGCTAATTCTCCTAATACATCTGCTTTATCAATAAGTCCTAAACCATTTCTACTATCTCTACTTATTAAGCGATTATCTCCCATAACAAAAATCTTATTTTTAGGAACTGTAATCGGTCCAAAGTCCTCTGTTAAATTCATAAGTTTTTTTTCAGCTTCTTTTCTATTACTATACAAATACGCTTCCTCTATCACTTCATGATTCACATATAATTGATCGTTTCTTACCTCAATGACATCGCCAGGCAAACCAATAACCCTTTTCACATAAAAATTATCTGTCTTTACAACAATAATATCCTCTCTCCCATAACTTTCAAATTGCTTTGCCAACTTATTTACAATCACCTTATCACCATCTTGTAACGTTGGCTTCATGGACGCTCCTTTTACAGTCGTAGGAAAAAATACGAAAATTTTCGCCAAAAACACCAACAAACATGCAATTGCAATTGTTCCAAAGAATTCACGCAAACGTTTTTTCTTTTGCATCATTCCACCATCTCATCATCTTTTTACTTTTATTATAAAGACTTCAACCATATAATTTCCATAAAATTCTGAATTACATAATTATAATATTACAAAAATGAAAATAATAATATTCAATAATATATTATTTTGATATACTATATCTTGCATTTATCATTATATTTTTAGTTACTTAGGAGGACTTTTTCTATGAAAGTTATGCTTAAAAATGAAAATACTGGCCAAATTAAGCAAGCAAAAATTGGTTTTAGTTGGACTGTATTTTTCTTTGGTTTCTTCCCTGCTATATTCCGTGGAGATTGGAAATGGTTTTTAATTATTTTAGTCGCTAGCATGTTTACATTCGGATTCTCTAACTTAGTCTTCTGCTTTATTTACAACAAGCTTTATATCAATGATTTATTATCTCAAGGTTATAAAGCAGCAGATGAATACAGCCTTTCTGCTCTACAACAAAAAAATATCGTAGCATAGTAACAAAAAAGATACTCTCCAAATAGTCTATCCACTATTCAAAGAGTATCTTTTTATATTCCCACATATACAATACACATTTGAGCCGCTACATATGTAAACCAAATCCAAAGTGGTTCATACTTTAATTTGCGTCCTCCAATATCTGTCACGCCTATAATAAAATCAGAAATCACAAATAGGAAACCACCAAAAGCTGGTATCCACCATATTCCTGTATTCTCATAGTATAAGGCGAATGCAAAGCAAGCCATGCCTCCAACCCACAGTCCGTAAATTAAAGCTCCTACCGTAAACAATTTATCTTGTTTCTCATTTCGAATAAAGAAGAACCATCCTATAATGAGAAAGAGTCCATATACGAGTAAACCAATCCAAAAACCATTCCACGAAATACCTGTTTGCAAAAATGCTTTTACATAAAAACAATGCGCAAGCGCAAAAGTAATCATCCCTCCAATTAACCTGTGACCAATTGGAATTAAACCTGCCATAAATAAATCTCCTACAGTTGATAACGTCATCCCTAGTGCAACCCACGTACTATACTCTACTGATGGATCTTGTAACCATATCCAAATTGCACTTGCTGTTAAAGAAAAACTAAGAATAAGACGCACCGCTAAAGGTAACGGCATGTTATTTCTTGTTTTTTTCGTCTGTCCTATTGCGTACATTGCACCAATTAAAAAAAGAATGATTTGTCCAATTAACACCATATAAAGTAGATTCATAACATGTTCTCCCCAATAAATACTTTTTGTATCTTTTTTCGTTACACCTAGTCAATTATCCTTTTTCTCTGTAAAAAAAGAAGAACAGTACTGTTCTTCTTTTTTAATCGTCTTCTCTTTCTATGCTACTTGTTTTTCTTGCTCTATTTTTTGCTTAGCTGGCGTCCGATTCACGACGATAATTCCCGCGGCTACACATGCTAAACCGAATAGTACAAATGAATGAATTGCTTCTCCTAAAATCATGCTCGATAATAACACACCAAATACAGGTATAAAGAACATATACATTGATACTTTTCCAACTTTATTGTACTTCATAATTGTATTCCAAATGCAAAATCCTGCTGCGGATAAGAAAGATAAGTAGATAAGCATAAGTATTGCATGTACACTAAATGTAAATGGCATGACTCCAACTTGCAAAGCTCCTATACATAATAGCCCGATAGAACCAAAAATCATTTGGTATGCTGTCATATAGCCAACATCTAATGTTTTACTACCTTCTTTCGCCAATATATTCCCATATGAGTATAACATTGCTGCACTAAGAAGTAATAAGCTACCGATTCCGAAATGGAATGACAAACTGCCATCACTCGGTACATTTACTAAAACGACACCACAAAAACCGATAGATACTCCAATTATTTTTCTCATATTGAGCGCATCGTCTTTATATAAGAAGTGCGCGAGTAAAATTTGAAAGAATGATGATGTTCCTGAAATGATAGCTCCTTCGATACCAGAGCTATAACTCATCCCAATATAAAAACATATATATTGAAGAAATGTTTGAAATAAACCAATTTGTACTAACTGCTTCCCTGTTCCTTTTTTGAAGCTCATATCTTTTCCTAACGCTTTAAAGAAGAATAAAAGCATGACTCCAGATAAAAAGAAACGATAGCCAGCAAATAATATTTGCTCCCCAACTTCTTGTGGCTGAATTCCAAGTTCAGCATAACTTAATTTAATAAACGGGAATGCACTCCCCCATAAAAAGGTCGCTACTATTGCAGCAATAAATACGCCAATCGGATGGGTAAAAAATTTCTCTGTCTTCACTTGTTGTCTTCCTTTCCGATCTTTTTATGAACAATATTCATATATACCAAAGGTATTGCGAAAACACAAGTTTTCCGTTTATACTTGAAACAAAACTGTGCCATCTTATAAAAAGATATGATATACTATAGAATAATTACAACATAATAACTGTTAAAAACAGATTCAACAGAAATGCTGCTATCCATTATGGATGGCAGCTTTCGTCGTTTTATAGGGGTCTCGATTTTGATTATTTTTCTCAATAAGAATTTGGAAGGAGCGAGTAGTAATGAACTCAGAAGTAAAAACATTACAAGTGCAAAAGTCTATTTCTCATCCCTCTTTATGGGATACTTTAAAAAAACATTATGAACTTATATTTGCAATCGCATCTGGTATTTTCATTTTAGCTGGTTGGTTATTTACAAAGAACGATGCAATGAATGTAGGCATTACTTGCTATATCCTTGCTTATATAGTTGGTGGATATGCAAAAGCAAAAGAAGGTATTGAAGATACAATTGAAGAGAAAGAGCTAAATGTCGAAATGCTTATGCTCTTTGCTGCTATAGGTGCCGCACTCATTGGCTACTGGGCAGAAGGCGCGGTTTTAATCTTCATCTTCGCACTAAGCGGTGCGATGGAATCTTATACATTAAGTAAAAGTCAAAAAGAAATTTCAGCACTTCTTGATCTACAACCTGAAGAAGCATTACGTATTTCAAATGGAACTGAAGAACGTGTTCCTGTTGGACGATTACAAATTAACGACATCATTTTAATTAAGCCAGGTGAACGTGTTCCTGCTGACGGTACGATTTATAGCGGTGAAACAAATATCGATGAGGCAGCGATTACTGGTGAACCTATTCCAAATGAAAAAAAACATGGGGATGAAGTATTTGCCGGTACTGTAAATTTACGCGGTGCTATCGAAGTTAAAATTACGAAGCCGAGCGATCAAACATTATTCCAAAAGATTATTCGTCTCGTTCAAAGTGCACAAAGTGAAAAATCACCATCACAACTATTCATTGAAAAGTTTGAAGGAACATATGTAAAAGGTGTACTACTCGTTGTTGCACTTATGATGTTCGTCCCTCATTTCTTACTGGATTGGAGCTGGAATGAAACATTTTATCGCGCTATGATCTTACTTGTAGTCGCATCTCCTTGTGCACTCGTTGCTGCCATTACACCAGCAACATTATCTGCAATTTCTAATGGAGCAAGAAACGGTATTCTCTTTAAAGGTGGCATACATTTAGAACGCCTCGCTTCTGTAAAAGCGATTGCCTTTGATAAAACAGGAACATTAACAGAAGGAAAACCTACCGTAACAGATGTATATGTTCGAGAAAATATGAAAGAAAAAGAAGTACTTTCTATTACAGCAGCAATTGAAAGTCACTCGACACATCCTTTAGCGGAATCTATCGTTAAATATGCACAACATGTACATGACATTACATTACAAAAACCAGAAAATGTTGAAGATGTAACTGGTTTTGGACTAAAAGGAATATTTGAAAACAAAGCTTATAAAATAGGTAAAGCTGACTTTATCGGTGAAGAAACAAAGACATTTCATAATGGCATTTCTGCCTCACTTGAAAAGGAAGGTAAAACTGTCGTTTATATTAGTGATGAGGAAGGCATTCTTGGGCTCATCGCTTTAAAAGATACACTTCGCCAAGAAACAATAGCTGCTATTCATGAATTACAAAGCATCGGTGTCGAGGCAATTATGATTACTGGAGATAATGAAGAAACGGCAAAAGCTATTGCCTCTGAAAGTAATATAAAAGAATATTACGCATCATGCTTACCAGAAACAAAAGTTGAAACGATTAAAAAGCTAAAGAAAAAATACGGGACAGTAGCAATGGTTGGAGATGGTATAAATGATGCCCCTGCACTCGCTACCGCTAGCATTGGTGTAGCAATGGGGGAAGGAACAGACGTAGCTTTAGAAACTGCAGACGTTGTACTTATGAAAAACGAATTATCTCGACTTTCTCAAGCGATCCGCTTATCAAAACGAATGAATCGTATTGTAAAGCAAAACGTAATCTTTTCACTAGCTGTAATTGCAATGCTGATTTGTTCAAACTTCATGCAATTTTTAGCTCTTCCATTCGGTGTTATCGGGCATGAAGGAAGTACGATTCTAGTCATTTTAAATGGCTTACGATTATTAAAAGGAAACAAATAAAACGGGTCCCTCATAGAGGACCCGTCTTTTTTAATGGTAGCTATTATGCCCGTTCGCACTGCCACTCGTTTTATGCTTTGGATGCGAACTGCTCTTTTGTTTATTGTTATTTTTGTTGTTGTGATTCTTTTTATTATTACTCATGACATATCCCCCCTGTTCCCTATTATTATGGAACAAGAGCTCACTTTTCATTACGGGAATTATTGTCACTCGTCCTATAATGATGGAGTAAACCATTAATTTCACCGCCAAGTAAAATTACCCATCCAGTCAAGTAAAACCATAACATTAAAATAATAATACCACCGAGACCACCATATGTATTGGCGTAATTCGCAAACTTATCTACATAATAAGCAAATGAGTACGATACCACAATCCATCCTACAGTAGCAAATGTTGCTCCTGAAATAACTTCTCTTCTTTTTAGCTTTCGATCTGGTGCAAATGTATATATAAAACTAAACAATGCAAATAGCACGAAGAAACTCGCTACTAACCGCATAATACTCCACACGTAAGAAAAACTATCCGATAACCCAATTGCTTTAAATACCGCTGCTCCAATGACTTGTCCAAACACCGGAACAATTAGCGCAAACACAATCATAAAGATAATCGCTAATGTAAACACAATTGATAAAGCTCTCGTTTTAATAAAGGAACGTGTTTCTGTTACATCATACGCACGATTAAAAGCATTCATAACCGCATTCACCCCGTTTGAAGCAAACCATAGCATTGATAATAAACCAAATGATAATAAACCACCATTTTGCTCATTTACAACTTTATCAACGTTTACTTCAATTAAAGACATTGCATCTTCGGGTACGTACGGTTCTAATAAGTTGAGCACACTTTCTGTTTGAAGGTCAATGAATCCAAGAAGCGTAATTAAGAAAACAAGCCCAGGAAAAATCGCAAGCAAGAAGAAATAAGCGAGCTGTGCTGCCAAGCCCGCTACATCATCGCGCATCGTCCGGTCATACAAATCTTTACCAAACGAATAAGTACGATTTCTTCTCACCTTTTCTAAAATTTTTCTCATATATGTTTAAACGCTTTTCTTCTCTTCTTTATCTTGCTTCAACTCAATGTACGCTTCAGTTTTTTTTTCCTCTACATTAGAGTCTTTCATAAATAGTTCACGCGCTTCTTTCATACCGCCATCTTCAGCAACTACTGGCTCTTCTTCTGCTTTCAGTTCATCTACTTTTGGAGATACAGCTTGAATTTCAATCGTTTCTGGCTTCTCTGCTGGCTCAACTTTTTTCTTACTAAAAATTTCTTTCGTTTCTTTTAACGTCTCTACAACAGATGGCGTCAATTTTTTAATTTCTGCAACTTTCGCTTTCACTACATTTAAATCAGCAAGTTCGCGTCCTTTATCTGTAACAGTTTGCACTTTTTCTTTGATCTTTGCATTTTCACCAATTTCAATCATTTTAGTTTTTGCTTTTTCTGCAGTATTTTTTACTTTTTCACGGTTTTCTTTCTTCAGCATAGATACAGCTACACCTGCAGCTACACCAATCGCAATGTTTCGAGCAATATTATTTTTCTTTGCCATATTCCTTCACCCTTTCATTTCTTATGTTAGAAAGTATTTCTTTCTAAGCTTCCTCATATTCCTTGTTCATTTCGAATGAAAGCTAATAGCTTTGCACACCCTTCTGTTACAAGGTCATATACTTCTTGGAAATTCCCTGTATAGTAAGGGTCGGGAACGTCTGTCCAGCCACCGTCTGGAACAAAATCGGACAGCCTACCAATATAGCCTCCAGTTTTACCTAAACTTTTTAAATCTGCTATATTCTTGTTGTCCATGGCAATAATATAATCAAACTTTGTTAAGTCTTCTTTTTCTACTTGCCTTGCTTTAATTCCTTCAAAAGTGACTGCATTTTCTTTTAAAATTTTTTGTGTTCCTTTATGTGGCAGATGGCCAACATGCCAATCTCCAGTTCCTGCAGAATCAATGACAATTTTCTCTTCGAGTCCCTCTTTTACGACAAGATCTCGAAAAATCGCTTCTGCCATCGGAGAACGGCAAATGTTCCCAAGACAAACAAACAATACTTGAACCATATTTTGTTTCTTCCCTTCTTGGTGCATTTCTTTATATATACTTATAGTATAAACAACCAATTATTAAATATAAAGGAAATCCCTACTAATTTAATAGGATTGAAAAGATTCATTAACGAAAATGATAAAAAATGTTAAGATAACCTTATGTTATTTTAAAGGGGGACACTTCGGTGGATTTATCCGTAAAGTCAGAAGAAAACGTTGAATATATGGTCGAAGCTATTAAAGAAAAATTACGTATGGTTAATGCTGGAGCGATGAGAGCTGCTAGCTTTAATGAAGAAATGTACGAAGACTTACGTGACATTTATGAGCATGTTATGAAACGTGAAACATTCAGCATTAGTGAAATGCAAGCTATTACAGAAGAATTAGGTACATTAATTAAAAAGTAAAAAGCCTCCTTATGAGGCTCTTTTTTATTTCCAACAAATTCATGACAACTCTTCTCTTTCCCTCAACCAACTGTAAAATATTGTACAATAGAAGTAGAACCTCACCTTAGATTTTTTTCTCCATACATACTACTCACAAATAATAGCAACACTACCATTGCTAACTGTTTTTACTGGAGGTGCTTACTTATGAGCAATTGGTACAGTAAGACGAAAAATCAAACATTAATTGACTTAGAAACAAACGAACAACACGGTTTGACAGATGAAGTTGTAAATGAGCGTTTAAAGCAATACGGCTTTAATGAATTAGCCACAAAACAAAAACGCACTTTATGGCAGCGTATTTTCGCCCAAATTAATGACGTCCTCGTATATGTCCTTATTATTGCTGCCCTTATTTCAGCCTTTGTAGGTGAATGGGCTGATGCAAGTATTATCGCGCTCGTTGTAGTCTTAAACGCTGTTATTGGCGTCGTCCAAGAATCAAAAGCAGAACAAGCTTTAGAGGCATTGAAAAAGATGGCGACACCTAAAGCTATCGTCAAGCGCAATGGTGAACTAAAAGAAATTCCATCTGAGCACGTCGTTCCAGGTGATATCGTTATGCTCGATGCCGGACGATATATCCCATGCGATTTACGCCTAATCGAAACCGCAAATTTAAAAGTTGAAGAATCTGCTCTAACTGGTGAATCTGTCCCTGTTGATAAAGATGCAATCTACCACCCTTCCATGCAAAGTGATGAACAAGTACCACTTGGCGATCAAAAAAATATGGCCTTTATGTCTACTCTTGTAACATACGGAAGAGGCGTCGGTGTTGCTGTTGAAACTGGTATGAAATCACAAATTGGTAAGATTGCAACCCTTTTACATGAAGCAGACGATGATATGACACCACTTCAAAAAAGCTTAGCACAAGTCGGAAAATATTTAGGATTTGTCGCTGTAGCGATTTGTATCGTTATGTTTCTCATCGGCTTTTTCCAAGGCCGGGATACGTTAGAAATGTTTATGACCGCTATTAGTTTAGCCGTTGCAGCCATTCCAGAAGGCTTGCCAGCTATCGTTTCCATCGTTCTTGCAATTGGTGTGCAGCGCATGATTAAACAAAACGTTATTATTCGGAAACTACCAGCTGTTGAAGCTCTCGGTTCTGTCACAATCATTTGTTCAGATAAAACAGGTACGTTAACGCAAAATAAAATGACCGTTACTCACTTTTATAGCGATAACACATATGATCATTTAGAAAATTTAAATGCAAATAATGATGCGCAACGTCTATTGTTAGAAAATATGGTGCTATGTAACGATGCATCTTACAATAACGAATCACAAACCGGAGACCCGACTGAAATTGCTCTTCTCGTTGCTGGAAGCACTTTTAACATGCAAAAAGATCATTTAGAAAAGATACATGAGCGCGTTAACGAGATGCCTTTCGATTCAGATCGTAAAATGATGTCAACCGTGCATACATACGATGACAGCTATTATAGCATGACGAAAGGTGCTATCGATAAGCTCTTACCTAGATGTACCCACATATTTAAAAACGGTAAAATAGAGGATCTAACAGAGGCTGATCAAAATCAAATATTAGAAGCTGCTGGGGCAATGTCTCGAGAAGCTTTAAGAGTGCTTTCATTCGCATTTAAACAATACAATTCAAGCAATGTGAATATAGATCATCTCGAAGAAAACCTCATCTTTATTGGTCTTGTCGGTATGATTGATCCACCGCGAACTGAAGTAAAAGATTCCATTACAGAATGTAAAAAAGCCGGTATTCGCACAGTTATGATTACTGGAGATCATAAAGATACCGCCTTTGCGATTGCCAAAGAACTTGGTATTGCTGAAGAAATATCTGAAATTATGATTGGAACTGAATTAGATAACATTTCAGATACAGAACTAGCAAGCAAAATTAATCACTTACATGTATTCGCCAGAGTCTCTCCAGAGCATAAAGTGAAAATTGTAAAGGCATTACGCGCGAAAGGAAATATTGTTTCTATGACTGGTGATGGCGTCAATGACGCTCCATCTTTAAAACAAGCAGATGTTGGTGTAGCGATGGGTATTACAGGAACAGACGTTGCAAAAGGGGCTGCGGATGTTGTGTTAACAGACGATAATTTCTCATCTATTGTGAAGGCTGTTGAGGAAGGTAGAAATATTTATCGTAACATAAAAAAATCAATCCTCTTTCTACTCTCTTGTAACTTCGGAGAAATTATCGCTTTATTTTTAGCCATTTTACTCGGCTGGGCAACACCACTACGACCTATTCACATTTTGTGGGTGAATTTAATTACGGATACACTTCCTGCATTATCACTTGGGGTTGATCCTGAAGATCCAGATGTGATGAAGGAAAAACCACGGGATGCGAAAGAAAGTTTATTTAGTGGTAGCGTTCCTTTTCTTATTTTCAATGGGGCTGTCATTGGACTATTAACGCTAATAGCCTTTATCGTCGGAGCAAAATTCTATACCGGAGATACAAATTTATTCCCTCTTTTCCCAGAACGAATTGATGAAGATGCTCTATTACACGCTCAAACGATGGCATTTGTCGTTCTTAGTTTTTCTCAGCTCGTTCATTCATTTAACTTGCGTTCAAGAACGAAATCCATTTTTTCAATTGGGGTATTTACAAATAAATATTTAGTCTTCTCTCTTCTTATCGGTATTTTAATGCAAGTTTGTATCATCTCTATCCCACCTCTTGCAAATATATTCGGTGTGCATGCATTAACGATGCGAGATTGGGGATTTGTTCTCTTATTAAGTATCATTCCACTTGTTGTGAATGAGATTATTAAATTAGTGAAGAGAAACTAAAAGGCAATGAGGACTCTTCCTCATTGCCTTTTCATTTACCCTTGTAATTCTTTTTTAATGTTCTCAGTTAATGTAGCCATACGTTTGCGGCTTTCTTCACGCTCACGTTTATTTTGTTCTTCAATTTGTTGTGTTTCTTGCATACCTCTTGAAATAATGTTCCAAGTTTCCTCAAGCGTTTCCATCTTAATACTAGAAGAACCTGATAATCTTGCCACTTCCACACTTTGCGTTGCGATATTTTGTGCATTTTTCTTAAGTAATTCATTTGTACGGCGATCCAGTTCAGCCATGGAATCTGCAACAAGCTTTTGACGCTTCGCATTTACCGCTTGAATGATACCATTTTTAAAGATAGGAATCGTCGTAATAAATGCTGTATTGATTTTACCAATTAATTTATTATTACCACGTTGAATCATACGAATTTGTGGCGCTGTAAGTAACGCAACCATACGTGCTTTTTCTAAATCATCAATACGCTGTTCTAAAATTTCAACAGAGTTTTTAAGAGACTCTAATTCAATACCTGCTAATTGGTCATTGTTACGTACACGCTCTTCATACATTGGAACTAGCTCTGTATTTAAACGCTCTAATAACATTTCCCCTGCTACTACATATTTTTCTAAGTCTAAGTAATATTTTAAGTTTTGCTCGTATAAACCGTCTAACGTACCAATTGATTTCTTCATTTCATCTTGATACTTCGTAATTTCCACATACACTTTATCAATTTCACGGCCCATCGTTTGATACTTGCTAAAGATTTGTTCAATCATTTTATCCGCTTTTTTGAACATACGTGAGAAGAAACCACTTTTCTCTTCCGCAAAGTCTTTGCTATCAAATCGGTCCATAATTTTACCAAGTTGTTTTAATAATTCACCCGAATCTTCTATTTTTGATAATGACATTGTATGTAAAATTTGATCAGCGAAACGTGAAATTTCCATAGACGGTTCTTTTCCAAGTTCGATTAATTCTAATTGATCTTTAATATCTACCGCATTATAAATACGTTGTACATCTGCATCTTGTCTAAGCTGCAAGCGAACATCTTGTGCTGTTTGCTCATTTAATTCTGTTTTCGAATCTAGTACGACTGGGTTATTCATATGGTATTCTCCCTTTCCTTATAAAAATGGACGAAATAGTCCTTTTATTGTTTGTGATAAATTTTTATAGGCTGATGAACCATGAAACTCAAGATCGAAATTAACTTCTTCAAGCCAATGTGAATCAAATGCCTCCGCTTCAATATACGGTTCAATGTCGTTTCTTCCTGTTGGATTGAAGTGGAATACATCTACTCCTATTTGATTTAAAAATAGTAATAAAACAGCATCAGAACGAGTCAATTCTCCACTCTTCTCATTATTAAATATAACAATTTTTGGTACATCTTGTGAATAATCAAATTTCTCAAGCTGCTCTAAAATATTCGGTGGTATTTGAGAAAGTTGTGCAAAAACATATAGCGCTACATCTTGTTTCGTCTCTTTTGCAATTGGTTTACACATTTCACTTTCACACGTATGGATGATTGCCTCTGCAATACCATGTTGTAATCCTTCTGGCAATCGTTTATGCGGCCACCAATGACTATTCATAATTAAATCTGGATGTAATTTCCCCCCGCGGTCTAACGCGTCTCGGTAATGATATTGGAAATTTGCTTTTTGTTCTTTCGTAAACGGGAATGTATTAATTAATAAACTATTATCAAATGATGTAACAGCCTTTAATCGTTGAAAATATTCTTTATCATTTTTTGAAACACCTGATATTTTCGCAAATAAAGAAGGAATATAAATGTGTTTATTTTCAACAAAGAATGTCGGGCGTACGAACGCCTTTTCCTTCGTAATTAAAAAGAGTTCATCGTATGTTGTTTTTAATGTACGAGCTACAGGCGTATAGGAACGAAATTGCCACGGCTTGTACAGCAGTGAATTATCGTGGTGAAGTACTTGCTCAATTTCTTTTGAAGCTTGATACGCTACTGTTGCCACACGCTCGCGACGGCGGTCTGGAAATGGTTCAAGAGAAATGCGACCTGGATGAGACACAATAAAAGTTCTTCCTTCTTCATCAACATTCTCAAATCCATCTTTTCCTTCTGGATGATAATAAAGTACATCGCAGCCGAGCATAATAAGAAAATATAAGAAATATATACGGCTTTCCTGTGCATTACCGTACCAAACGATACGCGGCATTTGTTTCCTATAGTTAATCGTAGAGAACCACTTCGCTACGTAATTTTCGCTTAATTTAATCATGTCGATTAAGAAACGACGGAAGCCTTCTGTCTTTAAAGATTGATTATGTTGTTTCTCATATAATTTCAATACAGAAATAAATGTTGTATGTATATAATGTTGTAAATCAGGATTGTCTACTTTCGGCAAAAGTTGTTTCCCAGATAAGTGTGCCACTAGCCTATTTACTGTCAGACCATTCGGTGCTTCTTGATGTAATCCGAACACTTCTTGAATGTGACGAAGTTTTTCCGAATCAATCACTTTGTTTAAATTTTGTTCATGTAAAACTTCGATCCCTTTCGCTTCACTATAATCAAACAGTTCATTAAAATATTCATCTACATCATTAGGAACGCCAAGGATTCGACATGCTATATAACTAAATTTCATCTCATTCTCTGTCAGCTCATATTGTGGACGTTTTTCTAAAATTGTTTCAAATTGCTTTAAATCTGATTCATCCTTTAATGCATATGGTTGAAGTGTAAAACGTGAAAACACAACAGTTCACCTCCAAAAACATTTACTTTTTCTAAGTCTTTCTTCTATTATAAACTATTTTTGGTTATAAAAAATGGGCGCTCGTAAAACGAGCAAACCCATTTCAATTATTTATTGTCTTCTTTAGTAGCTGCAACTTCTTCTTTAGCTTGTCCAGAATTCTTCATGTAGTGAAGTATAAATGTTGCTCCAAATGCTACAACTAAAATAATGAAGAACACTGTATGGCTTATTTCAATATGAATAACAGACAATAACATTTTTGCTGCGATAATTAAGATTAAAATATATGCTGTCGTTTCAAGTTCTGGAATACGCTCTAACAACTTTAAAAATACACCAGCAATACCACGCATCATTAAAATACCGAGCATTCCACCTAATAATAGAATCCAAACTTCATTTGATACACCAAATGCAGCAAGTACGCTATCTACAGAGAATGCGATATCCATTAATTCAACCATCGCAACTGTTCCCCAGAAGACACCAAACATTCTGAAGAGAATACTGTTTTGGTTCATACCATGAGCTTCCTCTTCTTCTGCATTACCTTTTCGTTTATCAATGAAGTATTTAACTGAAAGCCATGCTAAGTAAAGTGCACCTAACACTTTTACCCATGCTAATTTAATTAAGAACATTCCAATTCCAATTGCGATAAATCGAAATACATAAGCTCCAATAAGTCCATAGAATAATGCTTTTTTACGTTTTTCTTCCGGAAGGTGTTTTACCATTACCGCTAATACAAGTGCGTTATCAGCAGATAACAATCCTTCAAGTACAACAAGTGTACCTATTAATCCCCAAGATACTGGATCCTGCAACACTTTAATCCACATGTCCAAGTCGAAAAACTGAGCATACGTATCAAGGATTCCTTGCAAAATACTCATCTTACCTTTATCCCCTATTCTTTGCTAGATTTATAGAAAGGTCAAAAAAAGGAAACGAATATCGTTTCCTTCCTATGCATCCAAGCCATACGCTCTTACAAGCGCACCTAAGCCACCTTGGAATCCGCTTCCTACTGCATTAAACTTCCACTGTCCATTATGACGGTATAATTCACAAAAGACAACTGCTGTTTCGATGGAGAAATCTTCCCCTAAATCAAAACGAAGAACTTCTTCATTCGTTTCTTCATTCGCTAAACGAACGAACGCATTTCCTACTTGTCCAAAGTTTTGACTACGGCCTTCTGCATCATAAATTGTAACTGTAATAGCAATTTTGTGCACATCTGCTGGAACTTTCTTTAAGTCCACAACAAGTTGCTCATCGTCACCTTCACCTTCACCTGTGCGGTTATCTCCTGTATGTAAAACAGATCCACAAGGAGACTGTAAATTATTATAGAAGATAAAATCAGTTTCCTTTGTACATTTTCCGTTCGCATCTAATAGGAATGCTGATGCATCTAAATCGAAATCTGATCCACCGTCGTAAGATTTAATATCCCAGCCAAGACCAATTACCGCTTTTGTTAAACCAGGACTCGTCTTACCTAAATCAATCTTTTGTCCTTTTTGTAACTGAATAGCCATTTATATTCACCTCTATATTTTAATCTTAAAGAATATATCCATCCGTAAATATATATTTACGGATGGATATACAACTCTATTACTCTACGTCTAAACCAAAGTTATTACATAGAGACGCTAATCCACCTTGGAATCCACTTCCGATTGCATTGAACTTCCAGTCACCTGCATGGCGGTATAGTTCACCTACTACAACAGCTGTTTCAATAGAGAAATCTTCTCCTAAATCGTAACGAATTAACTCTGCATTCTTTTCTTCATCTAAAATACGTACGAAAGAGTTAGAAACTTGACCAAAGTTTTGGCTACGACCTTCTCCATCGTAAATTGTAATTGTGAAACAAATACGTTCGATATGTGCAGGTACATTTTTCAAATCTACTTTGATAGATTCATCATCGCCTTCACCTTCGCCAGTTCGATTATCCCCTAAATGCTCTACAGCACCATTCGCACCTTTTGGGTTATTATAGAAAACGAAATCCTCTGCTCCTGAAACTTTACCGTTCGCACCTACTAAGAAAATACTAACATCTAAATCAAAATCAGCTTGTCCATCATAACGATTTGTATCCCAACCAAGTCCTACAAGAACTTTTGAAAGACCTGGATTCGTTTTTGTTAAGTCTACCTTTTGTCCTTTTTTCAATGAAATTGATGCCATACACAATTCCTCCTCGGTTTATTTTATTGATAACGTGATACAATCTCACTTAAGTTTTTATCTTGTGTGCCTTCCCCAACAGCTGAAAACTTCCATTCACTTCCGTGGCGATACATTTCCCCTGCAATTAGAGTCGTTTTGCCAGCATAATTATCCGATAAATTATAGCGTGCGAATTCTTCACCAGTTTGCGGGTTTTGAATACGAATATATGCATTACGAATCATCCCGAAATCTTGACGACGATTTACACAGTCATAAATATTTACAACGAATACTAAACGATTAATACGGCTTGGAACTTTATGTAATTCTACGAAAATTGTTTCGTCATCACCAGCGCCTTCACCTGTTAAATTATCTCCTGAATGAATCATACTACCACAAGTAGAAAGCTTGTTTCCGAAGTAAACTAAATCGTTTTTATTTAAAAAACGATCCCCTTCTAACATAACAACAGATGCATCACAATCTACATTTGGTTTACTTCCAAATAATGAAGACAGAAACCCACCTGATTGCCCAATTGGATCCCAGCCTAAGCCAACCTGTAGTTTTGCTACTTTTGGTTGTCCTTTCGTTAAATCGATCTTTTGACCTTTTTCTAAAATAATAGGCATGAAGTTTCTTCCTTTCTACAAAGCATTTTCCAAGGCGGAAAATATTGTATTCTTCCCTTATATTGTAGCATTATTTACCTAGTGATAAAAAGGATAAATTCTCAGTTATATGAAAACATTCATATAATTTACTTATGATGATGTAAGAAGTGGTAAATAGAACCAATCATTCCTGCACAATTACCGTTTTGTGCAAGTTCAATCTCACAATTACTATAAATCTCCTTATCTAAATATTTTTCTACCTCTTCTTTTACTTCTTTTAAGAACTGATTTCCCCTATCAGTAATTCCTCCACCTATAACAATCACTTCTGGATTAAAAATATAAGCAAGGTTACTAATTCCAATCGCTAAATGTTTAAAGAAAACCTCAACTGCTTGGGTAACTTCCCTATCACCTTTATCATACAGTTCGAAAATCTTTTTTCCATTCCAATCGCTTTCACCTTTATATTTTCGCACAAGACGAATTAACCCTGAAATGGAAGCGACCTCTTCAAACGGCTTTCCTTCTATTAACATATTTCCCCATTCACCAGCACTAAACGAATGCCCTCTATATAACTCTCCATCTATAAAAATTGCTCCTCCAATACCAGTTCCAAGAGTAAGCATAATAAAGTTTCTTTTTCGGTTTCCAATACTTTTCCATTTCTCTCCCAAAGCTGCACAATTCACATCATTTTCAATGGACACAGGAACTTGTAATACTTCTTGCAATCTATCAATAATAGGAATAGTTGCGTAGTTCCGAATATGCTCCACTCCTCCCGTTACAACCCCTTTATGAATATTAACAATTCCCGCAGTACTAATACCAATTCCCGAAACCGTATGTTCATTCATCAATTGTTTGGATAGAAGAATAAGTTTTTGAATGATTTGTTCCCCGCCCAAATGAATTTCTGTTGAAACTGTTTTATGCTTTAGTACTACTCCCGTTTCTGAAACAATTCCATATTTAATTTGTGTACCACCAATATCAAATGCAATATATTCTTTCATCTGCTGTCACTTCCTCTACTGTAATGAGTGTAAAGTTCCCCAAATCTACTATTATAAAGAATTTACACTAACCCTTTTCTCTCTTCATAAATACACCACCTTTTTCTATATATAGTTTTTTTTGCATAAAACTCTTTTTCCTATGAAATATTACAAAGGGATGTATTTTAGATGGAATATTAATTTCTTAGGAGGAAAACAATGACGAAAATCTTCATTTTAGCATCAACACTCTCTTTATCTTTTTTTAGTGGTTTAAATATCGGTAATGCAGCAACGGAAAACTTCTCTCCAGCAACAAACGCAATTGTACAAAATAACGATCATTTAGCAGAAGGTAACTCAAAAGATAATAATAAACCACCAGGAAACAATGGTTCTCAGGACGATAGTGGTTCTGACGGAAGTGGTTCCGGTGGCAATGGCTCTGATGGCAGTGATCAAGGTGGCAACGGCTCGGGCGGCAATGGCTCAGGTGGCAACGGTTCTAGCGGCAATGGCTCTGATGGCAGTGATCAAGGTGACAACGGTTCTAGCGGCAATGGCTCAGGTGGCAATGGCTCGGGTGGCAATGGCTCGGGTGGCAATGGCTCAGGTGGCAATGGCTCGGGTGGCAATGGCTCAGGTGGCAATGGCTCAGGTGGCAATGGCTCAGGTGGCAATGGCTCAGGTGGCAATGGCTCAGGTGGCAATGGCTCAGGTGGCAACGGTTCTAGCGGCAATGGCTCTGATGGCAGTGATCAAGGTGGCAACGGCTCGGGCGGTAATGGCTCGGGTAGTAATGGCTCTGATGGCAGTGGTCAAGGTGGCAACGGCTCGGGCGGCAACGGCTCGGGTAGTAATGGCTCTGATGGCAGTGGTCAAGGTGGCAACGGCTCGGGCGGCAACGGCTCGGGCGGCAACGGTTCCCAAGATGGTAATGGCTCTGATGGCAGTGGTCAAGGTGGCAACGGCTCGGGCGGCAACGGTTCCCAAGATGGTAATGTAAAAGATAATGCGAAAAAACAAGGCGATAAGTTACCTAATACAGCAACACATTATCCTGCATCTATGTTAACGGGGCTTTCAACATTCCTAATCGGTATGTTACTATTTATTCGCCGTAAAAATGCAAAATAAAACACTTCCTTCCATCTAAAAAATACATGAAATAAATCGTAAAAATGAAAAAGGACTTTGGACAACCCAAAGTCCTTTTTATCACCTATCAGAAAGAATATTAATACGCTTTTCCCCAATACACCATTTGTTTAGCTTCTTTACCACAACAAATACATTCGTCAGCTAAACGCTCTTGCTCAAAAGGCATACATCGAGAAGATACTCCAACTTCTTCTTTTAGTTTCTCTTCACAAGCTAATTCTCCGCACCACATTGCCTTAATAAATCCTTGTTTTTCATCAGCTACTTTTTTCATCTCTTCGAAATTCGTCGCACTATACGTATTCTCATCGCGGAATACTTTCGCCTTATTAAATAAAGAATGATGAATTTCCTCAAGTAGTGCTGGAATACGTTCTTCTAATTGGTCCATTGATATAAATTCTTTTTCTTTCGTATCTCTTCTTACAAGTACAACTTGATTCTTTTCAATATCTTTAGGACCAACTTCTAATCGAATTGGAATGCCCTTCATTTCATACTCATTAAATTTCCAGCCTGGTGTTTTATTACTAGCATCTATTTTTACGCGCGCAACCTTTTGAATATGTCCTTGTAACTCTGTTGCTTTCGCTAAAACTCCTTCTTTATGCTGAGCAATCGGTACGATAACAACTTGCACCGGTGCGACTTTAGGAGGCATTACAAGACCATTATTATCACTATGAACCATAATAAGTCCACCTATCATTCTTGTTGATACTCCCCAAGATGTTTGGTGTACATATTGCCACTTACCGTTACGATCTAAAAATTTAATATCAAATGCTTCAGAGAAATTCGTTCCAAAGTTATGGGATGTTCCTGTTTGAAGTGCTTTTCCATCATGCATTAAGCTTTCAATTGTATAAGTTGCCTTTGCGCCTGCAAATTTTTCTTTTTCTGTTTTTTGTCCTTTAATTACCGGTATCGCTAAGTAATCTTCACAGAAAGAAGCGTATAGATTTAAAATATTTAATGTTTCAGCTTGCGATTCTTCTGCCGTTTCATGAATTGTATGACCCTCTTGCCATAAGAATTCCGTTGTACGAAGGAATGGTCTCGTTGTCTTTTCCCAACGAACTACTGAACACCACTGATTATATAACTTTGGCAAATCATTATACGATTGCACAATTTTTGAAAAATGCTCACAGAATAAAGTTTCAGATGTAGGGCGTATACAAAGTCTCTCCGCTAACTTTTCATCCCCGCCATGCGTCACCCATGCTACTTCAGGAGCGAATCCTTCTACATGATCCTTCTCCTTTTGCAATAAACTCTCTGGAATAAACATTGGCATATACACATTTTCATGACCAGTTGCTTTTAACTTCTCATCCATCACTTTCTGCATATTTTCCCATAAGGCATAGCCGTACGGGCGTAGAATCATACATCCTTTTACACTTGAATAATCAACAAGTTCTGCTTTTTTTACAATATCTGTGTACCACTGTGCAAAGTCCTCTTCCATCTTCGTAATCGCTTGTACTTGTTCTTTTGCCATAGTCAGTCTTCCTCCTTCTAGAAAATACAAAAAAGCCCGCGTCCCTAAATAGGGACCGAGCTTCGCCGGCGTTACCACCCTGATTCATGCACAAAAATTGCGCATGCTCTCTTTTTGATAACGGGAAATTCCCGCTGCATATGCAGAACGCAAAGGTAGGTTCCATATCTCCTTTTTAAGAATCTTTCAGCCGGTTGGATTCTCTCTCTGCTAAAAAGGTTGAACATGTACTAATCCTTTTTCATCGTTATAACGAAATAAATTTGTTGATTATCATAATACAAATTCTTTTTTAAAACAATAGCTAATTTTCTCATTTTTATATATTCTTTTCGTTTTTTTCAGTTTTATACGTAGCTTTTTCTCGTGATTTTTAAAAGTTGATGTGCAATCATACCGATAAGTGTGCCAAGTAAAACGAAGAAACCAACAAATCCATATCCCATTCCTTCCCATCCACCAATCACCATCATTGAAATCGGAAAGGATGCTAAGCAAAGAAGTATTAAACTAAGTGCAAATATAATATCAAACTGCTTGTCTGGAAACTGTTTCTTTAATAAATACGAAATAGCAAATACAAGGATAATCGTAATTCCACCAATGATGTAAAAGATACCAAATCCATCTAGCCACTCCATTGTTTTTCCTCCTTCCATTCATTCCCTTATACTTAATTATATGTTTAATTTTTCTGAAAATAAACAATAAATTTTCACCTTAAAATTATATTTTTATCACCAGGTATTAATAGTAATATATAAGAATATATTTTATATAATCAGGAGGGAATTTTATGGATAAAGCATTAACAAACCGTGTCATTATTTTATCTTTCGATTGCTTATCAGCTTTAGATTTTCCTATATTACAAAAACTACCTAATTTCCAAACATTAATAAATAAGGGCGCGACTGTAACAAAAGTGGAACCTATTTATCCTTCTGTAACATACCCAAGTCACTCAACAATCGTTACTGGAAACTATCCTAATAAACATGGCGTAGTTAGCAATACATTACTTCAACCTGGACGTGAGTCACCAGATTGGCATTGGTACCGAAAATCTATTAAAGGAACAACGTTATACGATGAAGCACGTAAAGCAAATTTAACGACAGCCGCCCTTCTATGGCCTGTTACTGGCAGGGCAAATATTAATTATAATTTGCCTGAAATTTTTCCAAATAGACCGTGGCAAAATCAAGTGTTAGTTTCATTATTTAGTGGTAGCCCACTATACCAATTAGAATTGAATCACCGCTTTGGCCATATACGAAATGGCCTGTCACAACCTGAACTCGATGATTTCGTACTTGCTTCTGCTGTGCATACAATCCAAACGAAGAAGCCGAATATCATGTTTGTACATTTCACAGATTTAGACACCCAAAGACACTATCACGGCTTTGAATCAAAAGAAACGATAGCTGCAATTTATAGACACGATGAACGGCTAGGAAAAATTATTCAAGCTTTAAAAGACAGTGATCTATACGAAGAAAGTACAATTATCGCTCTTGGTGACCATAGCGCTTTAAGTGAAAACAAAGCCATTCAATTAAATGTACTATTTCATCAAAAAGGGCTTATATCTATAAATTCAAAAGGAAAATTAGTAGACTGGAAGGCCTATTGTCAAAGTTGTGATGGATCTGCCTATGTATATGTGAAAGATAAGAACGATACTGATACCATTCGAGACGTACAACTACTACTTGAAGAACTACTTCAAAATAAACAAAATGGAATTGAATTTATACTTCATGATGAATCTGCAAAAGACTGCGGTGCCGATGGTAATTGTTTATTTATGTTGGAAGCGCGAGAAGGATATTATTTCACTGAAAACTATACAGGAGATTTTATAAAAGAGATTACAAAAAAAGACGTTATGCCTAGTAAAAAATATACATTTGGTACACATGGATACTCCCCAACAAAACCTAACTATGAAACAATTTTTATCGCTGCTGGGAAAGGGATAAAAAGCGGCGTTACTATCCCGTATATGAGACTTATTGATGAAGGTCCAACGATCGCGAGACTACTCGGTTTACACTTAGGTGAAACAGACGGGTCCATTGTAGAGGATTTACTCCAATTGTAAAGAACTGTTTATATATGTAAAAGTTATGTAAAAATCATCACTGTTTCTCTTTTTATAATTTTTATTTTTGTAGACTGTTAGTAGAACAAATTTAAGGGGGAACACTATATGAAAAAAATGTCCAGACAAGAAAAAAGCTGGATATTATACGATTGGGCGAACTCCGTATATTCGCTCATCATTACAACTGCATTATTCCCAATTTACTTTAAGGCAGCTGCAAAAGAAGCTGGGCTATCTGGTGCAACTTCAACAGCATATTGGGGATATGCAAACTCGTTCGCTACACTTTTAATTTCTATACTTGCCCCTATTCTCGGCACAGTTGCTGATTATAAAGGATTTAAAAAACGATTTTTCACATTCTTCTTTGGACTTGGCATTGTATTTACAAGTATGCTAGCAGTCGTCCCAGCATCTCAGTGGTACTTATTGCTAGGGTGCTATATGCTCGCATTAATCGGTTTTGCTGGAGCAAACATTTTTTATGATGCATTTTTAGTAGATGTTACCTCTGAAGATAGAATGGATCGAATTTCTACGCGAGGTTTCGCACTGGGCTATATTGGGAGTACTATTCCTTTCATCGGTTGTATCGCTCTTATTATTCTTGCTCAAAAAGGAACGATCCCTTTATCTGTTGGCATTGCTAGTCAAATTTCATTTGCGATAACAGCTCTTTGGTGGGGGTTATTTACAATTCCAATGCTAAAAAACGTAGAGCAAACACACTATATTGAACGTCACCCTAGACCAATCACAATGAGCTTCAAACGCCTTGCTGATACTTTTAAAAATATTAAAGAATATAAAACTGTATTCATGTTCCTAATCGCTTACTTTTTCTATATTGATGGGGTCGATACAATTATTACTATGTCCACCGCTTACGGAACAGATCTTGGTATTAGTGCAACGAATCTATTAATCATCTTATTCGTCACACAAATTGTAGCTTGTCCATTCGCTTTATTATACGGAAAATTATCAGAAACATTTACAGGTAAAAAGATGCTATATGTCGGTATTATTATTTATATCATTATCTGCACATATGCTTATTTCTTAAAAACGACACTCGATTTCTGGATTTTAGCAATGTTAGTTGCCACTTCTCAGGGGGGGATTCAAGCACTTAGCCGTTCCTATTTTGCAAAACTAGTACCTAAAGAATCGGCAAATGAATTCTTCGGATTTTATAACATATTTGGCAAGTTTGCCGCAATTATGGGTCCAGTATTAGTCGGTGTCACAACGCAATTAACAGGAAAAACAAACGCTGGTGTCCTTAGCATTATTGTACTGTTCCTTATCGGGGGATTCTTACTAACTAGAGTTCCAGAAAATCATACATCCGTTACACCACCTAATCCAAAGACTAAAACACTATAAGAAAAAGATCCTCTTCACATAAGAAGAGGATCTTTTCTATACTTTTATTAATAACGTCCCACAATGAAAGACGCTACATCTTATACAAAAATAGTTTATCAACAGTTGTTCCTAATACTTCCGCTAAACGAAAAGCTAATGCTAAGCTTGGATCATATTTATTATTCTCAATTGCATTTATCGTTTGTCTTGAAACTTTACATTTATCAGCTAATGCACCTTGTGAAATATTATTTTCAGTGCGTAATTCATAAATTTGATTTTTCACATCTTTTCTCCTAACATGTAAAATCGTTTTTACAACATTAGTATATAATCGGTACATTTCATTGTCAAAAGACTACCACAAAAAAAGGGAGCAATTTTGCTCCCTTACAATAGTTATTTCGAGGCTAACGAACTTGTTAGTTCCTCTTTATTCTCGACATCTTCTTTATTTATTTGCATGCGTAGAACCGGTCCTATAGCAAATAAAATAAGGGCCATCGCTATACAAAATACAGTAACTAGTGAGGTCATCTCCTTCAATCCTCCAGCTAGTGAAGTTCCAATTAACATTGCCCCCATAAACAGTGGCAGGATTGTTCCATTTACTCTTCCAACCATATTTTCTGGTACAAGTTGAATCATAAGCGTACCGACAACGATATTAACACATGCTAAACAAATACCTGTTCCAAATCTCATAAAACTAGTAATCCAAAATGATGTAGATATCCCTTCTACTAAAAATGACATCGCTAATATGCTCATACCGAATATAAACATCTTTTTCGGATTCACTTTTGAAGCGAAAACTGCAGCAACAATACCACCGATTAACATACCTATCCCATCAGCTGCGGCTAAATATTGAACTGCTTCCTTTTCCATTCCAAGCCGTTCTATTACAAGAAACACTTCTAATGGATTCGTTAGTCCAACAGCTAAGCCCATAATGGTGAAAGTGATCGTAATCATACGTAAATTTTTTGTATGAAGAACGTATTTCCAACCTTCTTTTATATCATTTTTTAATGAATCCCTCGCCATTTGCTCTTTTTCAACCCATTTTGGTAAGAACGAAAGGGCGATAGCAGATAACAAAAATAAAATGATTAAACTATATAGTGACGTAAATAAACCAAGTTGTGTATACACAAGCGATCCTACCACTGGTCCAAAAATCAGAAATAATGACTGTAATGTTTGGTTAAATGCAATCGCATTTGCTACCTGTTCCTCTTTTACGTAGCGCTTAAATATACGAGAAGATGATGGCTGAGAAAACTGACCTACAATCGCGGAAATGAGTGTTGCAAAAAATATAGCCTGCCAATAATCTAGCTTTAACAACAAGACAATTCCTATAATAGACAGTACGCTTAATACATCTCCAGCAACCATCGTTCTTTTCGGGTTCCAGCGATCAGCTAGTGCACCACCGATAAACGAGAAAATAAAAATAGGTGCATATTCCATAACCGATAACAACGAAACTGAAACTGGATCATTATTCGTTCGCTCCATTATGAAATATAAAAGAGCCATATTTCTGATCCAAATTGCAAATTGTTGTAAAATATCAGATGCCATAACGAGCATAAATGCTCGGTTTTTAAATAAAGCGTTCATTTTCATTCCCCTTCCATAAACCGACCGTTCGGTCTAATTTATTTTGTAAGAAAAGCAACCGACTTATTATTCAGCTGCCATTCCCTTTAACAATACATCTATTGCCTTTTTATAAATACGTTGTAGCTCTTTATAATCTAACTCGTAGTAAAGTACTCCAAGCCCCGATAATAATCCATTCACAATATACATAAGGTCGCGCGTATTATCTTCACGAAACTCTCCAGACTGTATGCCTGCTTCAATTAGTTTCTCAAACATAACATATGACTCTCTAGTTAAAGCCAATAGTTCATCCAAAATCTCTTTACTTACAACTTGGCTCATAGAGAATTCCTCTATTGCATTTGAAATGGGTTGCTGTATGTCCTCTACATGATATTCCGCGAGACCATATAGTTTTTCAGTATTCGTACTATACAACTTCTCTTTTTCATTCCATTTTTCAAGCCAATCATACGTATGCTGTTTTACTACAAATAAAAATAATTCTTCTTTACTTTTAAAGTGATAATAAATGCTTCCTTTACTTCTCTCTGTAATTTCACAAATTTCTTCCATAGATGTAGCTGCATAGCCCTTCTGCGAAAACAGACTTTCTGCTTTATATGCAATTTCTTTCTTTATTTCTTCTGCGCTTCTTCTCATATTTACACCTCTTTAAACCGACCGTTCAGTCTAATAATAACAAATTAAAAACCTCTATCGCAAGAGGCTATATTCCTTATTTAAGAAAATGTACTTTCAAACCACGTTCGAATCATATGTATTATTCCAATTTTAAATCCTAATTTAACAAGAAATACACCTCCCGCAGCTAATAAAAACAACATTACTTTTCCCTTGTTTTTCACTTTCGGTTCCCTTTTCATTTCCATTCCCCTTAGTACGTTAAAGATATGTAATCAAACGTTTGTTTAACTGTTTTTATGCATATGTAAGCCAACTAATCAAACGTTTGTTTTAAAAAGAAATACGCCTATATAAGGCGCATTTTCATCAATCACCGCCACCTCCGCCTCCATCGCAGCTCCCTCCGCTATCTCCACCGAAAGATCCTCCGCAATCATGTGAGCCTCCATCGTGCGAGCTATCATTATCAGATCCAGCAAAGAAAAATAATGGTGATGAATTGTTAGATGAATTATGAATGTTATTTTGTTTCGTAAGATTTACCTTCTTTTTGTTCGATCGAACTGCTGTTACAATTATTCCAACTACAACAAATAATAGTATGAAAATAATAAATTCCATATAAAAACCTCCCTTAATCTTCGAATAATTGAATAGTTCTCTCTAAATTTTCAAGTGAAATAAAACGAGATTCACGAAGGATCTCTTTTCCATTATAAAATAATAAAACTGTTGGTCCTGTAAATACTGCATATCGCCCTGCAATTTCTTGCATGTCTTGTAGTAATATTTCTACTTTCTCTACGTAATCATAATTCTCTAATACACCATTTACTTTTCTTAGCATAACATCACAGACACCACAATTTTCCGTTTTAATAAAGAGCAGTACTAATTGTTGTCTTTCAATATATGTTGCTAATTCTTCTATCGTTTCAAATGTATTCATCTTATCCCTCTTAACGTAATTTACGAAATACCTTATCTTGATACATACGAAAAGCCGAACTATCTTTAATTTTTCTCTTTTCCATTACCTGCTGAAAACGCAGCGTTTTTGCTGTTAACTCTTCTTGTAATTTTTTTCTCTCCGCTTCATCATAACAGCACGCAATTAAGTCTTCTATTTTTAATATATCTTTTTGTAGTTCCATTTCTGGCGGAATCATGCCCGCATTTTTTAAAATTTTATAACTCATTCTCAGTTCTGGAGGTACCGTTGAAAGGTCTTCTAATTGTAGTGGTTTTCCTTTTCCCGGAATATGATCAAGGTCTCCATTCCGTATTGCTTGTCGAATTTTTTCTTCAGCAATGTTCAAAAAGACATCCACACCATTCGCTCCTTTACATATTTTTACTATTATTTTACATGATATTTTCTCATCTCGCTACGCTATTACAAATTGATTTCATACAATTTTTTCTCAAATTTAATTCCAAGAAGCCTTTTCTTCCCTAATCAATATTTTATTTTCATGTGTAATCCGTATTAGAGCCACTTCATATTGAGAAAGTCTTTTTGAATCCAATAAAGCGTTTACACAAAATCTTACATTTGCTACGATTTAATCATCCCCAGCTCCCTTGTATAGACTTCGTGATGTCTGATCATTTTCATCTAGACGCTTCATACGTCTAGATTCATTTTGGTTTATTGGCGTAAGCCTTTAAATATATCTTTTATTTTGAAAGGAGAAATGACTATGAGATCAAAAAAATTCACGCTGCTATTACTATCCCTACTACTCTTCTTACCTCTTTTTCTCACAAACTTTATTAATCCAAATTTCGCATTAGCAGATTCACCAAAGCAAGGTCAAAAAATTGTTGGGTATTTTCCTTCGTGGGGCATTTACGGGCGTAATTATCAAGTTGCAGACATTGATGCATCAAAGCTAACTCATTTAAACTATGCTTTCGCTGATATTTGCTGGAATGGAAAACATGGAAACCCTTCTACTCACCCCGATAATCCAAATAAACAAACGTGGAACTGTAAAGAATCTGGTGTACCACTGCAAAATAAAGAGGTTCCTAATGGTACTCTCGTACTCGGTGAACCATGGGCTGATGTCACAAAATCTTATCCGGGATCAGGTACAACTTGGGAAGATTGTGATAAATACGCCCGCTGTGGTAATTTTGGAGAACTGAAACGATTAAAAGCTAAGTATCCTCACTTAAAAACAATTATTTCCGTTGGTGGCTGGACTTGGTCTAACCGCTTTTCTGATATGGCCGCTGATGAAAAAACAAGAAAAGTATTCGCTGAATCCACAGTTGCTTTTCTTCGCGAATATGGATTTGACGGTGTTGATTTAGATTGGGAATACCCGGGCGTTGAGACGATTCCTGGTGGTAGTTACCGTCCTGAAGATAAGCAAAACTTCACCCTACTCCTTCAAGATGTTCGAAATGCATTAACGAAAGCTACTGCAGAAGATGGGAAACAATATTTACTAACAATCGCGTCAGGTGCAAGCCAGCGTTATGCGGATCATACAGAGCTAAAGAAAATCTCTCAAATACTGGATTGGATTAATATTATGACATATGATTTCCACGGTGGATGGGAAGCTACTTCTAACCATAATGCAGCTCTATACAAAGACCCAAATGACCCAGCTGCGGATACGAAATTTTACGTAGATGGTGCAATAGATATTTATACAAATGAAGATGTTCCAGCAGATAAACTCGTATTAGGCGTACCTTTTTACGGGCGTGGATGGAAAAGTTGTGGAAAAGAAAATAACGGACAATACCAACCTTGTAAACCAGGTAGTGATGGAAAGCTCGCTTCTAAAGGTACTTGGGATGATTATTCTACCGGTGACACAGGTGTGTACGATTATGGTGATTTAGCAGCTAATTATGTTAATAAGAATGGTTTTGTTCGCTATTGGAACGATGTAGCGAAGGTACCTTATTTATATAATGCGACTACAGGAACCTTTATTAGCTATGATGACAGTGAATCTATGAAATATAAAACAGACTATATAAAAACAAAGGGTTTAAGTGGTGCAATGTTTTGGGAGCTAAGCGGGGATTGCCGTACAAGTCCAAAATATAGTTGTAGTGGACCTAAATTACTTGATACGTTAGTAAAAGAGATACTTGGTGGACCTATTACTCAAAAAGATACTGAATCACCAACAAACGTAAAAAATATTGCTGTTACAAATAAAAATTCAAACTCCGTTCAATTAAATTGGACTGCATCTACTGATAACGTAGGAGTTACGGAATATGAAATTACTGCCGGAGAAGAGAAATGGAGTACAACAACAAATAGCATTACAATTAAAAACTTAAAATCTAATACAGAATACACATTTTCAATAATAGCAAAAGATGCTGCTGGGAATAAATCACAGCCTACTTCTATTCTTGTAAAAACAGATGATACGAACACAACACCTCCTGATGGAAATGGGACTGCTACCTTTTCAGTCACTTCAAATTGGGGAAGTGGCTACAACTTCTCGATTGTAATTAAAAATAGTGGAACGACCCCTATTAAAAATTGGAAATTAGAATTTGATTACAACGGCAATTTAACACAAGTTTGGGATTCTAAAATTAATAGTAAAATAAATAATCATTACGTAATTACGAATGCAGGATGGAATGGTGAAATTCCTCCTGGAGGATCCGTTACAATCGGAGGGGCAGGAACAGGCAATCCTGCTGAGCTTGTAAATGCATCCATTAGCGAAAACTAAACGTAACCTCCATTAATTATTTCACTAAAGTTTGAATTTAGGTTTAAGTACTCTATCCTAAATTCAAACTTTTAATTTTATGAAAAATCACAACTGAACATTATAATAACCTATTATAATTATATTTAATTTCCAATATGAAGTTTGCGTGAAGTTCATCTGAATTTTACATGAATTCCCTTTAATTTCTATTGTCTTCCTATACTAATCACATTATCCTTTACATATAGGAATTATTTTTATTCCATTTCAAACTATCTACATATATAAAGAAAGATAGTCGCCTATTAGGGAAAGGCATCTAGTATTATTATAAATATAAACATAACAAAAGAAAAAGCACGCTTATAAGCGCACCATAAGAGTGCTTCTTCATACAATTCTCATGTAAGAGTTCTCGAAAATCATGTTAATCACAAAGAAAAGGCATTAGCTTATACAAGCTAATGCCTTTTCTTTATTCATATTTTTCAGCGTTCCATTCTTCTATATTCCATACTTTTGTTATCCACGCTTCATAGAAAGAAGGCTCATGTGAGACAAGTAAAACTGTTCCTTTATATTGTTGTAACGCTTCCTGTAAAGACTTCTTTGTTTCTATATCCAAATGATTAGTTGGTTCATCTAAAATCAAAACATTGCTTTTCGTTACAATCAGTTCGCATAAACGTACTTTCGTTTGTTCCCCGCCGCTTAATAAACGAATCGGTTTTAATACGTGTTCTTCTTTTAATCCACACTTCGCCAATGCTTGGCGCACTTCTTTCTTTGTCATATCTGGTCGTTCTGCCCAAATTTTCTCTAATGGTGTTATTTCTGAAGCAAACTCTTCCTGGGCAAAATAAGCAGCATTTACTCGTTCTCCAATAGAAATTGAACCACTTAGCGGTTTTATTTTGCCTAATAACGTTTTTAACATCGTCGTTTTTCCAATTCCATTATGACCAACAATCGCTATCTTTTCTCCTTTTTTCACTTGTAAATTCAACTCTGGACATAATGGATCACTATAACCTATCCTTAGTTTCTCAGCTTGTAGTATACGACTCACTGGCTCCTCATAAACTTTGAAATCAAAACGTGATCGAGTTACAGGATTAACCTTTTCAACCCTCTGCATTTTCTCCAATACTTTCTCTCGGCTTTTAGCCTGTTTCGCTTTTCGAATTTTATTTTTTTGAATAAATGTTTCTAAGTGAGAGATTTCTTTTTGTTGTTTCACATACGCCGATTGTAATTGTTTCTTTTGCACTTGGTAACTTTGCATAAACTGTTCATAATTCCCTACGTATCGCTTCACTTTCCCTCCTTCTAGATGATAAATCACATTCGTAATACTGTTTAAAAATACTTCATCATGAGAAATGATCACATAAGCTTTTTCATACAGTCTCAAATACGATTGCAACCATTCTATATGAGCTGTATCTAAATAGTTTGTTGGCTCATCTAGCAATAAAATATCAGCTTTTTCTAAAAGGAGCTTCCCAAGTAATAACTTTGTTCGTTGTCCTCCGCTTAACTGTGAAACATCCTTTTTTAAACCTATTTCAAGTAAACCTAAACCGATTGCTACTTCATCAATTTCTGTATGAATTTGATAGAAATTAGAACTTTCCAATATAGTTTGTAATTCTCCATACCTTACTAACAGTTTTTCTATTTCTTCTGCTCCATCCATTTCTTCTGCAATTTTTAACATTTCGCATTCAATCGTATATAAATCCGAAAATGCGCTTTGTAAATATCTTTCAACTGTGATTCCCTCTTGTAAATCAATATGCTGCTGTAAGAAACCTACCTTCACATGCGGGAACCACTCAATGTTCCCATCATCATGTATAAGTTCTCCTGTTAAAATTTTTAACAATGTTGATTTTCCAATTCCATTTTGCCCTACTAATCCAACATGCTCGCCCTTTAATAGCCGGAAACACGCATTATATAAAATGGTCTTCTCACCATACGAATGACTTACATTTTCTACTGTTAATATACTCATGTTTTTCTCTCCTTTACTTATGGTTCATAAGCTAAATAGAGAAAGCAACAGTATAAAGTAAAACTTTAATCAGTGGGGTGGTCTTCATCCCCCACTAATTAATAGTTGAACCAACCGGACTTTAATGGGCAGCTGATTCCCCACCTAATTTCTTTGCTTTCGCTGAATTTTGAGGTGGGGGTCTTACTGCCCATTAAAGTGGGATAAAGCCTTATTTAATTATGCATATAAAAAATGGGTAAGGTGAATACACCTTACCCATTACATATTATCGTAAAAAAGGATTAAGGTTCTTTACCTGCTGTCTTCAATTTAGCTTAATCGTTAAAAATGGGCAGACTTCTCCCTTATCAAACTAAAACCATTTGAAGAACAGTTGATAAAGTCATTTTATCCTTTCACTCCTTTAACATTTGTTATATTAAGAGTATAAACTACTCTTTTATATTCTATTCTCTATTGTTCTTTTTGTTCCTTCTCCGTTTTATCGTTCTCTGCATAAATTTCTTTATACATCTTTTCTAATGCATATGGACTTGTAAAGATAATTGTTAACGATTTCCACATGTAAATTCTTCTTTGTAATTCTATCCCATACTCTTTACTCACTATATTTTTCACTTCTGGGATATGATCTTCAGTTTGAAATTGTTGCACAGACTTCAATTCATTCGTTTTAAAATCTGTTAAAAATCCTATTACACTTCGCCCATGTTCCTGTGACCTTTCTTCTAAATCAAACTGAATCGAATGAACGAAACCTAAAACGTGAAAGATTTGAGCATGCAACCCGACAGCAGCACGCTTTTCCATTAAGTTGTAGCACTCTCGTTTTAACTCTTCTACCATTTCTAAAGAATTTCTATTAACTTTCCTTTTGCCAACAAACATAAATTTTACAATATGAGCGACTGCTCCCATACTTTTTAATACACTCTCTAGAATTTCTACCGCATCTTCCACATAACCATTTGTAATTATAGAATGAATAAATTCATCTAATAACGCTTGAAACTTTTTAACTAAATGTAAATCACATAATTCTGGAACATCTTTTCTCAATTGATCCCGGCCTTGAACCCACTTTAAAACTTCTATCATTTCTTCTTCTTTTAATTCATGATGTTCCATACCATACTTCATTAATAAAATATAATTTTTTAATAAGGACTTTCCTTCTTCAAGATTATCAGCTGTTAACGAATCAACTATTTGCTCTATAGATTTCATCTTTCTCCCCCTATACAAAAAAGCCTCTTAACAGTAATTATACCAAAAACTGTTAAAAGACTTTTTCTATTTTTTCATATAAGGAGCTAATACCCTCAGAATTTCTTCCTTATCCTTCTTTAACTCCAGTGATGTTAACATATCCATCGTTCGTGGTCTAGGTAATTTCACTTGTACCTCACCAACTATTGATGCTGGTCTTTGAGATAAAATAAATACGCGATCCGAAAGCAAGATTGCCTCATCTAAGTCATGTGTAACCATAACAATTGTTTGCTTCTCTTGATGCCAAGAGTTCAAAAGCCAGCTATGTACTTCCATTTTTGTAAAGGCATCTAATTTCCCAAAAGGCTCATCAAGTAGCATAATTGGTTTTTCACATAAATATGTGCGCAGAAAACTAATCCTTTGGCGCATACCACCAGACAATTCATCTGGATAATGATCTGCATATTCATCTAGCTGAAACTGCTTTAATGCTTCCATTCCTTCTGTGAGCCTTTGTTTTTTCGGTTTCCCTTCGATTTCCAATGGCAGCACTATATTTTGCAAAGCTGATCGCCACGGTAGTAATAAATCTTGTTGAGGCATATAACTTACGACATCTTGCTCTTGTACGTGCTTATCCTTATACGTTACATTCCCGCTTGTTGGATTTTCAACATTTGCAATCATATTTAATAATGTGCTTTTCCCGCAACCACTCGGTCCTACAAAGGAAACAAACTCTCCTTCTTGTATAGAAGCACTAATATTTGCTAATACATTCTTTCCATCGAAAGATTTTACAATATCTTTTATTTGTAATCCGCTCATTTTTCGCTTGGAAGGAACTCATTTGTAAAGGCATCTTTCACATCAATTTTCTTCTTAATAACTTTGTTATCATATAAGAAATTCATGTAATTCTTCCAAACTTCTTCCTTCTGTACTCCCCATGCTTTTGCATCATCTTGATACTTCGTACTTAACCACTTTTGACTTTCTTGTACTAAGTCTTTATTTACATCTGGAACAGCTTTAATTAAAATATCAGCAGCTTCTTTCGGTTCTTTAATTGCAAAGTTATAACCTTCTGTCGTTGCACTCATAAATTTTTTCACAAAGTCTTTATCTTGTTTCGTATGTTTTTCACTCGTAATCATAACAGGACTATAGAAATCAAGCGCTGGATCTAGGTCTTTCACCATAATCGTATTTAACTCTTTTCCTTGGCGCTTCGCTTCAATTCCATCCCATCCGTAATAAATCCATTCAAAGTCTGCATCTCGACCGATTGATTTAAAGAAATCTGTTTGTCCTAAGATGATTTTTTCAACTTTATTAAAATCAGCTTGATTTTTCTCCATAATTGTCTTTAATGTAGCTTCTTCTGCTGGTCCTCCCCAGCCTCCGTAACGTTTGCCTTCAAAATCTTTCGGTGAAGTCATGTTATCTTTCTTAAGCGATGCAAAAGCTGAAGTGTTATGCTGAATAATCGCTCCTACAGACACAACAGGAATACCTTCCACACGAGCCAGCGTTACATTTTCTTGTGCGCTTATTGCGAAGTCAGCTTTTCCTGAAGCTATCATTTGCTCCGCTGTCACATTATCACCAGGCTGAATAATTTCTACATCTAAGCCTTGCTTTTTATAATAATCTTTCGCTTGCGCTACATATAAGCCAGTATGATTCGTATTCGGAAACCAATCTAATACTACTTTTACTTTTTGATCTTTACTTGCACTTTCTTCTTTCTTGGTCGGATTACATCCAACCACACCTACCGCTAATAAGGCAGCCAACATAACTTTTAAACCTTTTTTCATTTTCTGCCGTCCTTTCTATATATCCATGGTGCTGTTATTCTTGCCATAAACTCCACGATAAAATACAGACATAATGTCACCATAACAATAATTGCTGCAACACCAAATACTCGGGCTGTTAAAAAGGATTTCGTAGCCCTCGTAAGCATAACTCCTAATCCTTCACTGGCACCGAGCCATTCTCCAATAATCGCTCCCATTACGCTATATGTAACTGCAATTTTTAACCCTGAAAAAAAGTATGGAAGCACTGCTGGAAACTTTACTTTCTGATAAACTTGCCATTTCGTTGCCTTCATCGTTTGCAACAACTTCAACATATTTTTATCTACCGTTTGAAAACCTTCTAAAATGCTAAGCGCAATCGGAAAGAAACAAACGAGTATGACTACCATTACTTTCGGTAGCATTCCATATCCAAACCAAATAATAAATAACGGTGCAAGTACAACGATTGGAATTGTCTGCGAAATAACAAGCAACGGATTTATTAAAATACGAAATAAAGGGATAACATCCATAATAATTGCAATACTTGTCCCAATTAAAATCGCAATGAACAGTCCAATTATAACCTCTTGCAGCGTTTGTATCGTATTTGGTAATAGTAAATCTTTCATTCCAATTAATTCTTGAACAATGGCTGAAGGCTTCGGTAAAATCCAAGGTTCAATTTTAAATAATGAAACAGATCCTTCCCATATCGCAATGAGAAGGATAAGCCAAATTGTTGTAATTAGTTTAGATTGCTTCTGGTTTTGCATATTCATCACGGTACTTCCAAACTTTTTCATCTATCGTTACACCAGTGCTTGGACGATAGTGGATTTTAATAGAAGTAATTACTTCTTCTGCTCCAGCATCCACACATGCTTGTTGTGCACGTTTAATGACATCAAGAAGTACATCTAATTCTCCTTCCAGCGTTGTTTCCATTGCCCCTACTTCATAACGAACTCCCGATTGTTGTACAACCTCAATTGCTTTATCAACAACAGAATACACATCTTTGTTCTTCGCTTGTGGTACTACTGAAAATGAAATTGTAACTTGTTGTGACATAGTAAAATCCCCCTTATAAAATGAAATATTAAAACAAGAAAAGGCTTTCCTACTGCGTAGGAAAGCCTTGTATGCAAGTTATTATAGAATAACATATGCTACATTACTTTAAGTAACTCCCTACGCTGGCATTATCCAGATCAGGTTGAGGGTCGATGTTTGTTTACATCCTCTCAGCCAATTGGCTCCCCGGTCCTTAATTCGTTTTCATTGTAGCATGATTTATTTTATTGAACAAACAAAAGCACGTATAATCATTTCAATTAACTTTTGAATTCCCCTATTAACTCTTGTAACTCCTGTGAAAGCCAGCTTAAAGAACTAGCTAATTCAGCAATATCTTGTACAGACATTTCCTGTTCTTTCAAACTTTCTTCAATATTATTACTACTATTTGCATACGTATTTGCAATAAGTGATAGTTCATTTACAACACGAACAATATTTTGGCTATTTTGCAATATATCACTTGAATTACTAGAAACAACTCTAACTTGATTTGTAACAGATTGTGCAGATTTTGAAATTTTTTCAAAGAAAGCACCACTACTTTGAAAAAGTTTCATTCCGGATTCTACTTCTTTTGAAGCTTTTTGTATTGAAACAGCAGCTTCTTCTGTTTCAACTTGTGTTTCCTCTATTAATTTCGCTATATCTTTTGCTGATACTTCCGTCTGCTCTGCTAATTTACGTACTTCATCAGCAACAACGGCAAATCCCTTTCCGGTTGCCTCACCATGTGAAGCTTCGATAGAAGCATGTAAAGCTAGCGAATTCGTTTGATTTGAAATACTCGTAATTACATTTACAATATCACTAATTTCTTTTGATCTCGTTTCCAAAGAATGAATGATAGAAGATAAATTTTGTACTGCATTTTGTATTATGTTCATTTGATTCATCGTCTGTTCAATAATACCATTTCCTTTTACTGAATGATGCTTCGTACCTTCAGACTCTTTCGTCATTTGCTTTGCAATATTAGTTATCTCTTCCATCCTATCTTCCATTTCATATACAATATCTAAATACTTTGGTACTGACGTTTCTTGTAATTGAACGCCAGCCCTTAACTCAACTATAGAACTTACGATTCCTTGGACTGCCATGCTATTTTCTTTCGTACTCACTGACAATTCTTGTGAAGATGAGGAAACCTGTTCTGCTGTCTGCTTCACTTTATCTATAATTCCTTTAAACTTCTCGATAGTATTATTAAAATACGAATTAATAATACCAATATCATCTGGTCTTTCCTCCAATTTAATACTCAAATCACCTTCACCGATTCTGCGCAATCCTTCACGTAAATCCCGTAATGGAGCAAGAGCGTTACGTACAATTAAAAATTGAATAACAGTTGCAATTAAAACAGAAATACAAATAAACATTAAACCTTGTATAATGAATTTTTCTTTTGTAATAGGAACAATAGAAGCATCTACATCGGCTGCAACAATTGCCACAATATTTCCGTCTCCATCTTTAATTGGCTCTAATATCGTTACCCATGTTCCTAATAGATCTTCATATACTACTGTCATGTTTGCTTTTTTCGTGCTCATTACCTTATCGTATGCTTTCATCCAAAGATCTGGTTGTTTATAATATTCTCCCGGCCTTACTTCAACAACATTTGCTAAGTCTGTAGACAAGTCGACGATTAGTAACTCACCTTTTTCATTTTTTTTTGCTCCAACAATATACGTTTGTCCAACACTATTCAATTCTTCCGTTGCTTCATCTAATTTCTCTGTTAACTTCTCTCTCTTTTCTCTTTGTGCCACTGGGTCTTTTGTAACATCTCTCACTATTTCTTCGTCTAATTTATGTAATACCGTATCTCCTGTTTCAAAAGAATGCCTTTCAAACATAGACATCATACTATTTTGAAACATGTTAAAACTTAACGCTCCCATAGTACCAACAAGCGTCAAAATAACTAACACAGTTAACAATACATTTTTTTGAAGAAATGATAGCTTGTGCCAATATTTTTTCATTACCATCACCTTTCTTACTTAACTTAATATAAAGTGAAATTATTAAAATATAAACCTTATTAACGATTGATTAAGGTTCTCATTTGTTTGTAAATAAAAAAAAGACCAATGAAAAGAGCATTGGTCAAGACCAACCCTATCCGTCCGGTAACTGGCTAGCATAGCCTTTCGGCCTTAGCTCCTGTAGTTTTGCGTCCTAATGTTTCCATCAGTTTGCCTTTCTCGCTGAACGAGTTGAACGATATGGGAGTTCTATGAGAATTAAATTATTCTCTATCAAAGATTACAACATAAAAATTAAAATGTCTACCTATTTAGAGATGCAGATGTATAGTTTCAATGAATTATTTTTTCGAAATAATTTAACAAAGTACGTGAATGTTACATTTCTTGTGTTATATAATAAAAAATGTATGAAACACAAGGATTATTTTGAGTATTTATTTTAATTTTCGTTCAAATTAAATTATTCAAATATATCTTAACTAATGAATTTCGGAGGTAGTTTATCATGTTTTGGCTACAATTTCTTACGTTACTACTCTGCATTTTTATTGGCGCACGTCTAGGCGGAGTTGGTCTAGGAGTGATGGGTGGCGTTGGTATGGCAATACTTGTTTTCGTCTTCCACTTACAACCTACAGCTCCTCCTATTGATGTAATGCTTATGATTTTAGCGGTGATTACAGCTGCCGGTGCACTTCAAGCTGCTGGAGGAATGGACTACCTTGTTCATCTGGCTGAGAAAGCATTACGAAAAAATCCAAAGCGCATTACATTCTTTGCTCCAATTGTTACTTATTTATTTACACTCTGCGCAGGAACTGGTCACGTTGCTTATTCTGTACTTCCTGTTATCGCAGAAGTTTCTCGCGAATCGGGGATTAGACCGGAACGACCAATGTCAATTGCCGTAATCGCTTCTCAACAAGCAATTACAGCTAGTCCTATATCAGCTGCAACGGTTGCACTTTTAGCAATGCTAGCTGACTATAAAATCACTTTATTAGATATTTTAAAAGTAAGTATCCCTTCTACTTTTATCGCTTGTATGATAGCTGCATTTGTTGCTAGCAAGATGGGGAAAGAATTAAATGAAGACCCTGAATACTTAAAACGATTAAAAGAAGGAATGATTCCTAATATTGAAGAGAAAAAAGAATTTATCGGTGTAAAAGGCGCTAAATTATCAGTTATCCTTTTCCTAGTAGGAACTTTTCTTGTCGTACTTCTCGGTTCATTTGAAGCACTTCGTCCAGGATGGATGGTCGACGGGAAGTTAGTTCGTCTTTCCATGCCAAACACAATTGAAATGGTTATGTTAACGATCGCAGCTCTTATTATTATTTTCTGTAAACCAAATGTAGAAAGCATCGTATCTGGTAACGTCTTTAAAGCAGGGGCAACAGCAGTTGTTGCTATTTTCGGTATCGCTTGGATGGGAGATACTTTCTTTAACGGAAACTTAAATATGATTCAAGGATCAATTCAGCACCTAGTAACAAGTGCACCATGGCTATTTGCCATCGCATTATTCATTCTATCTATTTTACTATATAGCCAAGCCGCAACAGTACGTGCTTTAATGCCTCTTGGATTATCACTCGGTATTCCACCAGCACTACTAATCGCGATGTTCCCTGCAGTAAATGGATATTTCTTCATTCCAAACTATGGAACAATCGTTGCTGCCATTAACTTTGATCGCACTGGTACAACTGGCATTGGTAAATATGTTTTAAATCATAGCTTTATGATTCCAGGCCTAATCGCCACATTCACTTCTATCGGAATTGGAATGCTCCTAATATCAATTATGTTTTAAAGAAAAAGCACAAACCTACAAATTTAAAGGGTTTGTGCTTTTTTAATCAAACGTTTGTTTAAATAAACGAAACAACTCATTTTGCAACTCTACAAACTGTTTCCGCTTCAAACAATCCCCTCCCTTTTTCTAAATATCAATATCAAAAAATAAAAAGCTATGCAGCATTTTAATACTACATAGCCTTCTTCTACAAACTCTTACTTACTTCCTCTACTAGCTTCTTCGTACTTTCATACGCAGATTCCGCTAAACTAATCGCAGAAATAATGGAAACACCGTCTGCACCCGCTTCTATAACTGAAGCTGTATTGTCAATTGTAATGCCGCCAATCCCGACGATCGGTATTGTAATTCCTTGTTCTCTAAAATGAGCTAAACCTTTCGTTCCTTGCACAGCTTTCGTATCTTTTTTCGTATTCGTTGGGAAAATAGGGCCGACACCTAAATAATCAGCTCCGTTTTCAATCGCCCAGCGTGCTTCTTCAATTGTATGTGTAGATACACCAACAATTTTATCCCCCATTTTTTCACGAACAGAAGTAATCCCTTCATCATCTTGTCCAACATGTACGCCATCTGCATCTAACTCAAGAGCTAGCTCCACATCATCATTTACGATAAACGGTACACCGTACTCCTTACAAATTGCTTGTAGTTCTTTTGCGAAACAAATGTGTTTCTCTCCCGTTAAAGCGCCTGCGCCCTTTTCACGAAATTGAAAAATTGTTATACCGCCTTCAAGTGCATCTCTCAATACTTGCAGTGGATCCTTCGTACAATTGTTACTTCCCATAATAAAATATACTGATAACAACCTAGACATTTCTGCCTTTGAAATACGCGACATTTATTTTCCCTCCTTATTATATAACCTCAATCTTCCCATACTTCTCTATATCACCTGAAGTAGTATTCGCTAACTGATTTAAAAATTCAATTTGGAAACTACCAGGTCCTTTTTCCACCGTCTTGGCAGCTGCCAGTTCCGCAGCTACACCATAAAATGTTAATGCTGCTACTGCCGCCTTTACATAATCCTTTTCTACCGCTACAAATGCTCCTATTACAGAAGTTAGTAAACAACCAGTTCCCGTAACTTTCGTTAAAATAGGGTGACCATTTTGAATAAGGATTGTTCGCTCTCCATCTGTAACAACATCTTCTTTTCCAGTAATTACCGCAACTGTATTTAGTTCATCTGCTGCCTGTTTTGCAATACTTACGACATTGCCATTCCCAGCACCAGCGTCTACTCCTTTAATTTCCCATCTCTCATTAATAACGTTCGCTATTTCAGCTGCATTTCCGCGAATAATTGCTAACTCGATTTCAGCCGGAATATGTCTCGCAACTTCTGTTCGATACGATGTTGCTCCTGCACCAACTGGATCAAACAGTACTGGTACATTGTTCACATTTGCTGATTTACCAGCAAGTAACATCGCTTCTACCTCGTCAGGACGAAGTGTACCCATGTTCAAAACAAGCGCCCCAGCAATGCTAGCCATTTCTGCTACTTCTTCTTTTGCATATGCCATTACAGGCGATGCTCCTAACGCTAACAAACCGTTAGCTGTAAAATTTGTGACAACAACATTTGTAATATTATGAACGAGCGGATTAGACTCTCTCACCAAATCCACTACTTTACTAATTTCTTTCATATTCATCCTTCTCATCTCCTAACTATAGTGATGGGAGATACACAAAAAGACACTTTGCGCGTACGCAAAGTGCCTGAACATGTGTTTTTACACTCTCCCTACGCTGGCATTATCCAACAGGTTCAAATGGTCAATGACGGATTAGTCATACTCTCAGTTTGCATCCACAAACTCCCATGTGTTTAGTATTCTTCTACTTCAAAGTCTACTCTTATTCTAGTAAAATAACAAGTTCTTTACTTTTCTATTCAATATAGAAGCAACAAATAAAACAATACGCATAATAACTATCTATTTCTCACAGTCTCATCATGGTGCATATTATGTTCTGTCACCATCATTCACTTTCAAACAGATGTTATCCCATTAAAAAACGTTCAAATCTGGAGCGAAACTGAATCTCAAGAAGATGTATGCTATAGTTAACGTATGGAAATTTGAAAGGATGTTTTAAATATGTCAAAAAGCGTTGTAATCGCTGAAAAGCCTTCCGTTGCACGTGATATTGCTCGCGTACTGAAGTGCGATAAAAAAGGAAATGGTTACCTTGAAGGTAGTAAATATATTGTAACTTGGGCTTTAGGTCATCTTGTTACATTAGCAGATCCAGAAAGCTATGATGTGAAATATAAAAAGTGGAATTTAGAAGATTTACCTATGCTACCTGAGCGTTTGAAATTAACGGTTATTAAACAAACTGGGAAACAATTTAATGCTGTAAAAAGTCAGCTACTTAGAAAAGATGTAAATGAAATTATTGTAGCAACAGACGCTGGGCGTGAAGGAGAATTAGTCGCTCGTTGGATTATTGATAAGGTTCGAATTAACAAACCAATTAAACGTCTATGGATTTCATCCGTTACTGATAAAGCAATTAAAGATGGTTTTGCAAATTTAAAACCAGGTAAAGCATATGACAATTTATACGCTTCAGCAGTTGCACGTTCAGAAGCTGACTGGTATATCGGTCTTAACGCGACTCGCGCTTTAACGACTCGCTTTAATGCCCAGCTGAATTGCGGCCGTGTGCAAACACCTACTGTCGCTATGATCGCTAATCGTGAAGATGAAATAAAGAACTTCAAAGCTCAAACTTACTACGGTATCGAAGCGCAAACAACTGATAAGTTAAAATTAACTTGGCAAGATGCAAACGGCAATAGCCGTAGTTTTAATAAAGAAAAAATTGATGATATTGTAAAAGTTTTAGATAAGCATAATGCTACTGTTGTGGAAATTGATAAAAAACAGAAGAAGTCATTCTCTCCTGGTCTTTACGATTTAACTGAATTACAACGTGATGCAAATAAAAAGTTCGGTTACTCTGCGAAAGAAACATTAAACATTATGCAGAAATTGTATGAGCAACATAAAGTGCTAACATACCCTCGTACAGATTCACGCTATATTTCATCTGATATTGTTGGAACACTTCCAGAACGTCTAAAGGCGTGCGGAGTTGGAGAGTACCGTCCTTTAGCACATAAAGTATTACAAAAGCCTATCAAGGCTAATAAATCATTTGTTGATGATAGTAAAGTAAGCGATCATCACGCAATTATTCCGACAGAAGGATACGTTAATTTCTCTGCCTTCACAGATAAAGAACGTAAAATTTATGATTTAGTTGTCAAACGTTTCTTAGCCGTTTTATTCCCAGCATTCGAATACGAACAACTAACGTTACGCACAAAAGTTGGCAATGAAACGTTCATTGCACGCGGAAAAACAATTTTACATGCCGGCTGGAAGGAAGTATACGAAAATCGCTTTGAAGATGATGATGTAACAGATGACGTAAAAGAGCAACTTCTACCTCGCATTGAAAAAGGCGACACATTAACTGTAAAGTTAATTATGCAAACATCAGGCCAAACGAAAGCACCTGCACGTTTTAACGAGGCAACTTTACTTTCAGCAATGGAAAATCCTACAAAATATATGGATACGCAAAATAAACAACTTGCTGATACGTTAAAATCAACTGGTGGATTAGGTACTGTAGCGACACGCGCCGATATTATCGACAAGCTATTCAATTCATTCTTAATTGAAAAACGTGGTAAAGATATTCACATTACTTCAAAAGGCCGTCAGCTACTTGATTTAGTGCCAGAAGAGTTAAAATCACCTACCCTTACTGGTGAGTGGGAACAAAAGCTCGAGGCTATCGCAAAAGGTAAACTAAAAAAAGAAATGTTCATTTCAGAAATGAAGAACTATACGAAAGAAATTGTATCTGAAATTAAATCGAGTGATAAAAAATATAAACATGACAACATTTCAACGAAGTCTTGTCCAGACTGTGGTAAACCAATGCTAGAAGTAAACGGCAAAAAAGGAAAAATGCTCGTTTGCCAAGACCGTGAATGTGGTCATCGTAAAAATGTATCTCGTACAACAAACGCTCGCTGTCCGCAATGTAAGAAGAAATTAGAATTACGTGGTGAAGGTGCAGGACAAATCTTCGCATGTAAATGTGGCTATCGCGAAAAACTTTCTACGTTCCAAGAGAGACGTAAAAAAGAGTCTGGAAACAAAGCTGATAAACGTGACGTTCAAAAATATATGAAACAACAGAATAAAGAAGAAGAACCATTAAACAATCCGTTCGCAGAAGCATTAAAGAAATTAAAATTTGATTAAACAAAAAGGTTCCTACCTCTATCGGTAGGAACCTTTTATTTTAGTGAATGATTTTACTTCCTTTTGCGTTCTCAACGAATTTTTCACTCGATTTGTTAATTGGTGTTTTCAGTAATAACGCAGCAACAATCATAACTACTACGAAAGCACTTAATACAAGTAAATCTCGCGTTACGATATCCCACAGCATTCCGCCTACTGTTTCACGAATTGCACTAATTGCATATGTGAACGGTAAGAATGGATAAATTGCTTGGAAGAACGCTGGTGTCATTTGAATTGGGAATGTTCCGCCCGATCCTGCTACTTGCAGTACAAGTAAAATGATCGCCATCGATTTCCCAACGTTTCCGAAAATAGAAACGAGTGAGTATACGATACAAACGAAGACTCCACCAATAAATAAACTAAATAACACAAACCAGAACTTATCGACTACGTACGTACCGAGTAAGAATATATCTCCCATCGATACGATAAACGCTTGTGAAAGACCTATCGTTAAGAATGTTAATAAACGTCCGAAGTAAATTTCATGGCTCTTATAATTCGCGCCCTCTTCATGTACTTCTACTGTTAATAACGAAACCATTAATAATGCGCCTACCCATAATGCAAGCACTGTATAGAATGGTGACATTGCTGAACCGTAGTTCGGCATCGCAAATAATTTATTCTCTTTTAAATTTACTGGATTCGCAAAATAATCACTTTGCTTCTCAACATCGTTTTTCAATAAGCGTATGATGTCTTTTAAATCCTCTTCAGATTCAAAATCACGAATTTTATCTGCTAATTCTTTAATCTTTTTCTCAGTCTCCGGCATTTCAGCTTTAATATCTGCTAATTTTTTTCTACCGTCTACTAAGCCTTTTGATGAATCTTCTAGTAACTTTTTAACATCTGGAAGCTTTTTATCTGCATCATTTAAAATCTGAGTTGTATTTTTCGACATCTCTTTTGTACGAGCAATCGCTGTATTGAAATTAGGCACAATTTCTGAATCATACGTCGATAATACATCTGTTAATTGAGCTGATCCGCCCTTCGCAGCGTTGTTAATACTTTCAATTACATCTTTTGTAGGTTTCTGGCCATTATTAAGAAGTGTAATTCCCTTATTTGTTGCCTCTACACCCTTTTGCAGACTACTTTTCGCTTTATTTAATTTCGCAATTCCATTATTAAGGTTTTTATCACTATTTACATCTGCTAAAACCTTATTTGTACTTTCTAGAACTGGAATCATATCATCAATTAAACCGATTCCAGATTGGAATTGACCATTTAAGCTATTTAAAGCTACTTTCGTTGAATCTAAACCGTTAATACCTCTATTTTGTACATCCTCTTTTGCTTTTTGTAAATCTGCTTTTGCACCTTCGAGGCTATTTTTCGCTTTATCATAATCTGCTTTTGCATTATCATATATTTGATTTGCATCGGCTTTAGCTTGATCTACTGCGCTAACTGCCTTTTTATAATCAGCTACAAACGTTTCATTGTAATCTTTTTCAGCTCGATCGATTAAAGCATTTGTTTCATTTAATTTCTGATTGATTCCATCACGCACATCTTGTTTAACTTCTTGACCTGTGCTAATTAAATCGTTTAAACGTTTAAAACGATTATTTAAATCTTGTTGTCCATTCTTAATATCCGTTAAATGCTCTTTTCTTGTTTTAAAGAAATTTTGTCCAAACTCAGTTTGAGCCCCTTGCTCTAAACGAGCCATAACATCAATTACATAAGAAAGATTGTCAATATGTGTTTGAAGATTATTAGATATAGTCGAAATATTTTTCTTGGCTATCTCTGGATCAACGCTTCCATTTTGCAATCCATCCATAACACTTTGTGCATAAGCTGTTCCTGCACGTGATGAACTTAAAACATTATTTACTGTTTGATTAATATTTTGCGCTATACTCTTATAACCATCACTATTCAACTTAGAAAGATCTGGTCTCGCTGGGAATTCAGGTAATCCATTCATTCCAGACAAGTCAGGAATATTTAATTCTACACCTGGATTCATTAAAAAGTCAGTAAATGCAGCCGCACTATCCATAACGCCTTTTGCTGCTACTAAATCATTTCTTATCGTCCCTGGAGCATTTTTTAATGTTTGATCTTGTCTTGCAAAGAACTTATCTAAGTTCGCTAACGCTTCCTGTCCATCATTTATTACACTCTCTACAACAGGTAAATCTTTCTGTGCCACTTTCACAACATCTTCTGCTCGTGTCGCATCATCTAACGCCTTATCCATCAATGTATTCATTTCTGGGAACTGCGCTTCTAACTTAAATACAAGATCTTTTACTTTCTCAATACTTGGTAAGTTTGTTTCTAAATCGATTCCAAGGTCATTGAAGATTTTAAAAATCTCACCGTTTGCTGTTTTAACAAAGTTTTTACTAATTTCTTCTGTAATACCCGATGCACCTTTTGCTGTAATTTTTGGTGCAATCGCATTTACTTTTTCGTTTACATAGTAATCCAGTTCCGGCTTCTGTGGATTTTCATCCAGAACAGTTGCAATCTTTTTAGAGAAGTCTTTTGGAATTGTAATGCTAGCATAGTAATCCCCGCGTTCAACTCCGTAAATTGCCTGCTTTTCATCTACAAATTTCCAACCAAGATTTTTGTTTTTCTTAAGAGAATCTACAATCTCGTCACCAATATTAATATCTTTCCCTCTTAAATTAGAGCCTGCATCTTGGTTAGAAACTGCAATGGGAACCTCTTTTGTATTTCCGTACGGATCCCAAGAAGCTTTAATGTTAAACCATGCATATAAGGATGGTAAAATCATTAACCCTAAAACAATAACAATTGCAGCCCAATGTTTAGCTACATTCCGTAAATCTGTCTTATAAATACGCCAAATTTGTTTCATAGAAGTTATCACCTAATTATATATTTTTCCTTCTTTAGAAAATGATACATACATTTTGCAATTATATCACTTTCTACATCGTGGATTAACCAAAAACGAACTATTTTTTCCCATTAACTTTGACTTACTACATTATATAACGAAGTCAGTCAAAGTATGAATACAAAATGACCAAATCGGTTTTACATTCAATAATAACAAATATATAGGAAATGTCATAAAAAATACAAGTATTTTCTCTTGGAAATACTTGTATTCCTCAAAAAAATCCTCACAGCTTTTCATCATCTGTGAGGATTTCTTCTATTATATATCTACTTGTACTTCTACACCGAAATGATCTGAAATTACATTTCGGTTTGTACCATTAAAAATGACTTTTGAAGAACGAACTTTTTCACTTTGGTTACACAATATTAAATCGATTCGTAAATTATGTTTATTTTCATCCCAACCAGCAATCTCACCTTGGACAGTTGTCCCTTCATCCTTCTCTATTGCTAGTTCATACGTGTCATACAAACCTTTTTGCATCATATATTCATAACCCTCACCTTGCAAACGGGCGTTATTATTAAAATCACCCATTAAGAAGGATAGTTCATTGCTATCTACACGCTCCATTAAACGATTAACTTGACCTTCAAATGATTCTTCTTCATCATTCCACCAACCGAGGTGGCAAGAGTAAAACGTGATGTTCTTACCATTATAAGCAATTGTTGCACTTACAACTTTGCGTGTTTTCCAATACGCCGTGTCCTTATTTTCTGAAATAAAGAACGTATCTTCTTTTATAACATTATGTTTCGTTACAATCGCTAATCCTTCTTCATACACATCATAACCAATATGAGAGAAATCCCAAGTAATATTGTAATCTTTTACATGTAACGCTTTTAACTCTTCTAATAGTAAAAGTCCAAAATTATCTTCTTTCTTGTTACCGCATACATTTTCAGCCCCTATCGACTGACTTACTTCTTGTAATGCGATGACATCATACTCTTCTTCTTGAATGACTTTAGCAAGATATTTTATCTTTTCTATTTGATTTTCTTCTTGCCAAGAGTGACAGTTTAAAGTTAGCAATTTCATATTATTACGCACCTAACATATCTTGAATGTCTGACTTTAATACGTCAGCTTTCGGACCATATACTGCTTGTACACCTTTGTCTTTTACGATAAGTCCTAAAGCACCATTTTGTTTCCACTGCGCTTCTGGTGCAACAACATCTAAATCTTTTACTGTTACACGTAAACGAGTCATACAAGCATCTACGTCAGCAATATTTTCTTTTCCACCTAATAAATCAATAACTTTTGTTGCTAATGAACCATCTTGTACATTTCCTGTTCCCTCTGATGACTCATCTTCATTATCAATGTAGTTACCTGCACGTCCTGGTGTTGGTAAGTTGAACTTTTTAATTAAGAAATTGAATAATGTAAAGTTCAGACCGAAGAATACTAATGAAACGATAACGAAATTGATTAAATCTCTTGTTAGTCCTGCATTAACCATCATCGGTGTACGAGTAATTAATTCAATAAATCCAAATGCGTGAACACGTAAGTTAATTAAATCCGCTAATGCGAATGCAAGTCCTGTTGTAATTGCATATACAACATATAATACTGGAGCAATAAACATGAACATGAATTCAATTGGTTCTGTTACACCCGTTAAGAATACTGCTAACGCTGCTGATAAGAACATTGGTTTATATTTTGCACGTTTTTCTTTATCAACATTACGGAACATTGCGAATGCAATACCCATTAACGCTGCTGATGAACCGATAACTTGTCCAGCTTTGAATCGGGCTGGTACAACATTATTTAATAAATCGTTATATGCTTTTGTATCTCCATTTGCTAATAAGTTATTTAAATCTGTAATCCATGCAAGCCATAAAGGATCTTGTCCTGCTACAACTTGTCCAATTTTTGAGCCAGTTAACATCGTATATGTTCCGCCTAGCTCTGTGTAGTTCATCGGAATTGTTAACATATGATGTAAACCGAATGGTAATAGTAAACGCTCTAATGTTCCATATACAAATGGTGCAACAATTGGTGCACTATCCTTTGAAGCTGCAATCCAGCGACCAAATTCATTTAATCCACTTTGGATGAATGGCCATAAAAGTGATAATACAATTGCAGTGACTGTAGACCAAACAATTACAACGAATGGTACAAATCGTTTTCCGTTAAAGAATGCTAATGCCTGTGGCAATTTGTTATAGTTATAATACTTGTTATATAAAGTAGCTCCTAAGAAACCTGTGATAATCCCTACGAAAACTCCCATGTTTAATGCTGGTGCACCAAGTACAGAAGTAAAGTAATCTTTTACAATTAAATCCCCTGCTAATACTGAAGAAACTTTCGCTTTTGAATCCGCTAACATTTCAGCGTTTACGCCAAATATAGCTCCTGTAATTCTGTTCGTTAAGACGAATGCTAAAAGCGCTGCGAATGCACCACCTGCACGGTCTTTCGCCCAAGATCCCCCAATTGCTACTGCGAATAAGATGTGCAGATTTGTAATAATTGCCCAACCGATGTCTTCCATTACGCGAGCGATCGTATGAACTGCGTTAATATCCCCAGCAGACATCCCAATTAACTTACCGATAGAAATCATTAAACCAGCTGCTGGCATTACAGCTACAACAACTAATAATGCTTTCCCGAACTTTTGCCAAAAATCAAAAGACGTAATTTTCATCTGTTCTTCCTCCCCTTTATTTATAACAACATAATAATTTAAATTATAATTTCTGTTTCTATTGTGAAAACGATTCCTTATGTTACTTCATTTTTATCTTTACGCAACCGTTTTCATAAATCTATTTTAATAAAAGCGTTTTCACTTTGCAATAGAAATTTATTTTTTTTCATAAAAAAAGATGCTCTAGGAGCATCCTTTTTTATTATGAAATGCGATAAACCCTTGTTTCATAAGGCTTTAACATGATTGTAGTTACTTGTTCATGTTCCGCAACTTCGTAGTTATTTAAAAGCAAACGTTTGCGTTCTAGTGCGAATGAATCCTCATTATATACAGCTTCCTCTTTTGAGATATTACTAATTACAATAATTTTTTCATCATTTAATGTACGAGTATATGCATAAATTTGCAGATCATCTTCTAAAAGTAAATCGTACGTACCGTAATTCAGTACATCATGCTCTTTTTTCAAGGCAATCATTTTCTTATAGAAATTGAAAATAGAGTTCTCTTCATTTTTTTGCTTTTCAACATTAATTTCTTTATAGCTTGGATTCATACCAAACCAAGGTGTACCTGTTGTGAAGCCAGCATTCATCTCATCGTTCCACTGCATAGGTGTACGTGAATTATCGCGGCAAGAAGCCCATATAATTTCCATCATATCTTGATGTGATACGCCCTCTGCAATTTTCTCACGATATAAATTTTTAATTGCTACATCATCGTAATCTTCAATATTTGGGAATTGAACATTTGTCATCCCAATTTCTTGTCCTTGGTAAATGAATGGTGTACCGTGCATAAAGAAATACATTGCCCCTAGAGCTGTTGCACTTTCACGCCAATATTGTTTATCATCTCCCCAAGTTGAAACGATACGTGGCTTATCGTGATTCTCAATATATAAAGCATTCCATCCTTTATTTTCTAGACCTTTTTGCCATTTCGTTAATACTTTTTTCAGTCCTACAACATCAAGATCTTTCTTCTTTTCTGCATCCCATAAGCTTAAATGTTCAAATTGGAATACCATATTGAACTTGCCTTGCTCTTCTCCAACCCAAAGCTCAGCATCTTCAATCTTAACGCCATTCGCTTCGCCAACAGTCATAATATCGTACTTAGAAAATGTATTTTCTTTTAACTCTTCTAGTAAAGGTTGAATACCATCTACATTCATATGTTTATCAAAAGATGGTACATACTTCAGTTCTTTTGGATTTGGCATATCTTTGAAGCCATCCTCTTTTTTAATATGGCTGATTGCATCCACGCGGAAACCATCAATTCCTTTATCAAGCCACCAATTAACTGTATCGTATAACACTTCGCGAACTTCTTTATTCTCCCAGTTTAAATCTGGTTGTTTACGCGAGAATAAGTGTAAATAATATTGTCCTGTTACTTCATCATATTCCCATGCCGAACCGTTAAAAATACTTTCCCAGTTGTTTGGTTCCGCACCATCTTTACCATCATGCCAAATATACCAATCACGCTTCGGATTGTCTTTAGATGAACGAGACTCAATAAACCATGGGTGTTCATCACTTGTATGATTAATAACTAAATCAATAATAAGCTTCATATCACGCTTATGAACTTCATCTAGTAAAGCATCAAAGTCTTCCATCGTACCAAACTCATCCATGATATCTTGATAATCACTAATGTCATAACCATTATCATCATTAGGTGACTTATACATTGGACAAATCCAAATTACATCTATACCTAAATCTTTTAAATAATCCAGTTTCGCAATAATACCTTGTAAATCTCCAATACCATCGCCATTTGAATCCATAAAGCTACGTGGATAAATTTGATAAGCAACCGCTTCTTTCCACCATGTCTTATTCATAGTCATTCTCTCCTTTTGCATCTCATCATAATTTTATGCAAACGTTTTCGTAACACTATCATAACAAAATATGAATAGTTTGCAACTGTTTTCATTGAACTCTATGTAGATTCTTTATTCTTATGCTTTATTTATTTCTCACAAAAGCAAATCTCATTCCTCACCTACTCTTGTCCACGCACGTTACATACGATTTTCATACATTAATAAAAAGAACTGCTGATCTTAGAAAGTATCGATAAATTCAAACAAACAAAATTAACAGGTCGTAACATTGTTCTCTCAGACCCTGCTATGACGTAGCCCAAATGAATTTAAATTTAAGGATTCCAAAACTCCCTTGTATTATTGTTTTTTGTCAAAATAAAAATGATATCTGTAACACTTTAAAACGAGCACGCGAACGTCGTATACCATTTCGGCTAAGAAGCTTACATCATAGTTACGAAAATTTTTCTCTTTTGTATCCCACCTTTTCATACGTAAAAAGGGTATAAAATAAAAAATCATCCAATATGCCATTACCTCGTAGCATGTCGGATGATTCAAGTTGATTTTCTATATCGTTTCAAATTATTGCTCCTACTCATAAACTTTTACTTACGGATTAATTTTATTTCGTATCATTTTCATGCAATGAATGTATTTTAATATTTGGAACTTCATCTTTTTCAATACCGCTACTATAAACAACAGGAATTTGAAATTCGACTTGCTTTGTCTCATGTTTTTGTAAATAGATTGGATTTGGTACTGGATAACTTTTTGAATCCTCATATAAAACAACTTTTAATGCTTGTGAATGATTACGATAATTTTTTAAAGTAACAATGCACCTTCGTTCGATATCCTCTCCATTTTTCTCCATTCTACACTGGCTATCGTCTTTTTTATATTCTATTGCTTCTAAGCCTGTTTTTCCTGCGTAGTACCATGTTTTATTCAATGTCTGGAGGATGTTATTTAAAATAAACGGCATCATTAAAATCAAAATACTAATACCTACTACTTTTATCTTATTCATTTTTCTAAATGTACTAGGCTCCTTTTTTCCTAGCCATTTTAAAAATAATATAAATGCAATTACATGTAGTAAGAAAGAAACAATCAATATATTTGAAACTTTGTAATTCATATAAATATCCGTATGTATCGGAACCTTATAGAGATTAAATAGCTTTTCCCCTATTAATTCATTATCATTTGGAATTTTTAATAATAATATAACCCCTATACTGTAAAAAATAGCTACTAATCGATCATACTCAATGCGAATCATTCCTTCTCCCCTTCACTTTGTTTTTATTATCGATTTTAGCCACTATTACTATACTATACAATCTTTTTATAGGGGATAACGTAAAAAAGTTCCTTATTAATATATAAAGAACCTTATTAATATACAATATGAATTAAAAAATCAATCTACAATTTTCACATAGAGATTTCCTCAAAATATGTTGGATTATGTATTGTAATTTTTTTATCTAGAATTGTAACAATACTATCATTTTTTAATTGTTTTAATACGCTACTAACCGTCTCTCGAGACGTACCAGATATTTTCGATATTTCAATTGTTGTAAGTGGGCAGGAAATTACAATCGTTTCGCCACTCTGTTCTCCTAAATCCTGCATTAAATAATTTAATGTTTGAATGACCCGATCTTGTGCATTAGGAATTGTAATATTTTGGACTCGATTTTCGTTTAGCTTTAATATGGATGATAATTGCTGAACAACATACATTAATTGTGTCCTACTAGATTTCACCATATCTTCAAAAATTACTGTCGGAATATAATAGACCTCTACATCTGTCATCGCTTCTGCCGTATAGTTATATCCTCTGTCTGTAAACATACCACCATAAGGAAAAATAGAATACCTCTTTACATAGTCATCATATAATAAATTCCCACTTTGATTTACCCGCTCTAACTTTATAAATCCATCTAACATGAAGTAAATTCTTTCTCTTGAATCCCCTTCTAAAAATAAAAATTGACCCTTTTTATAAGTTCGCCAATAGACAAACTCCGTCAAACCTTTCAATTTCTTTTCTGTTAAATGAGCAAATAATTCAAACTGCTTTAAATCTTTAACTACGTTGCGTCTATTCATAAAATTCCCTCTCTCTTGCTATATGTTGGATCGAAAAATCAAGAAAGCGTATTCAAGTTGAATTTTATCACAATTAACTTATATATTTGGATTTCATCATGAAAACTTTATGAACAATGAGCACAAAAAATATTAATAAATAAAAAGAATGAAGTTACTAACTTCATTCTTTTTATTTATAAGTAGCGTACATAATTACTTAAACATACATGCATACATTCTGTTTTGAAATAATAGTACCAGCTTTTTCTTCTAATGCTTCATATACTTTTTCTAAAGATGTAATAATTGTTTTTCGTTCTGGATTTGTATTAACAAAATTGATAGCAGCTTCAATTTTTGGAAGCATACTTCCCGCAGCAAATTGCTGTTCCTCAATGTATTCTTCTAATTGATTCACTGTGACATGCTCTAATTTTTTTTGATTCGGTTGATTATAATTTACATACACATGATCAACTGCAGTTAAAATAACGAGCGTATCGGCATCTACTAATTCTGCTAATTTCTGCGCAGCGAAATCTTTATCGATAACCGCTTCAGTTCCTTTTAGTCCTTCTTCAGAATCAATTACTGGAATTCCACCACCACCAACAGCTATCACTATATTTCCATCTTCGACCAAAGAATTAATCACTTTATGTTCATGAATACTTACAGGCTTCGGTGATGGAACAACACGTCTCCACCCTCTACCCGCATCTTCTTTAAACACTGCTTTTGTTTCTTCCATTAATCTTCTGGCCTCTTCTTCTGTATAAAAAGGACCAATTGGTTTAGTTGGATTTTTAAATGCCTCATCTTTTTTATCCACAACAACGCGTGTTATAACCGTTGCTACATCTTTTTTTATATTCCGTTTTTTCAATGCCTTTTCAATCGCATTTTCCATCCAATATCCAATCATTCCTTGGCTCATTGCCCCACAAGTATCTAATGGCATTGCAGGTGTCTTTTCCGTTTCTGCAGCTTTTTGCTGCAATAAAATATTCCCCACTTGTGGGCCATTTCCATGTGCAATTACTATATCTACATCATTTTCCATTATTTTCACAAGTTGTTCCGCTGTTTTTTCCAACGCTTCTTGCTGCGCTCCCGCAGTAGCTTTTCCAGACTGTATCGCATTTCCCCCTAGTGCAACTACAATTTTTCTTCGTGCCATATTTCAGCCCTCCAGTTTATTTCGTTTTCACAGAGCTTTATAAAGTAATGCTGCCTGTAATTAATCCATAAATCGCAAAAAATGCTAAAGCACCAATTGCTACGGATGATGCTAATTCCACTCGAGTAAATATTTGCTTCGAACTCTTTTGCTTTTGAACATTGTAAAAAATAAAAATACCTGGCGCATATAAAGTCATTGTTAATAGTAGATACTCTAAACCAGCTGCATAAACTAACCAAACGCCATAAATACTTGCTATCAAGCCAATTACTATATTTTTATTTCGATCTATTTCCTCAGACTTTAAGCTATGCTTCAGTTGATAAAATGCTGAAAAAGCATATGGAATTAAAATAGCTGAAGATGCTAAAGAGAATGCAAAGTTATACGCCTGATCAGAAACGACGAATGTTAACAAGAACATTTGAATTAAACCATTTGTTATCCATAATGAATTTACTGGAGCCTTATTTTTATTTTCTTTTGCGAACCATTTTGGAAATACTCCATCTTTAGCCGCTAAATATGGAATTTCAGAAGCGAGCAAAGTCCAACCTAACCAAGCACCTAATACAGAGATGACTAAACCTAAATTAATAAAGATAGCACCCCATTTTCCAACAACACTTTCAAATAAATAAGCCATAGCCGGATTTTTCAAACCAGCAATATCTGCTTGCTGCATAAGTCCAAGAGACAATAATGTGATTAAAATGTAAATGATGAGTGTACCAATTAAGCCAATAACCGTTGCTTTCCCTACATCACTTCTATCTTTTGCTCGACTGGATAAAACAACAGCACCTTCTACCCCAATAAATACCCATAAAGTTACAAGCATTGTACTTTTAACTTGGCTGCCAACTGCTCCCCATGAAAAAGAACCAGTTTGCCCCCAAAATCCATCTAAGAACGTATCAATATGAAACGCGAAGATTCCTATGACAATAAATACAAATACAGGTACTAATTTTGCGATTGTAGTTACTAAATTCACAAGTGCTGCTGATTGAACTCCACGTAAAATTAACATGTGAACACACCATAATAATACGCTTGCACCAATAATGGACGCTACATTTTGCCCGCCTTCAAAGATCGGGAAGAAATATCCTAATGAAGAAAACAATAATGTGCCGTAAGCTACATTCCCAAGCCAAGCAGATAGCCAGTATCCCCACGCACTATTAAACCCCATAAAATTACCAAACCCTGCTTTTGCATAGCTAAAAATACCACCATCTAAATCTGGCCGTTTTACAGTTAGATTTTGAAAAGATAATCCAAGTGCAATCATCCCAATTCCTGTTATAACCCAGCCAATAATAATGGCTCCAGCTCCAGCACCTTTTGCCATATCACTTGCTAAATTAAAGGCTCCACCGCCAATCATAGACCCCACTACAAGAGCCGTTAATGTAAACAACCCTAGTTTCTTATCTTCACCCATTCCACTCACCTCTCTTTAATTGCAATAACAATACAAAAGCAATAGTGAATGATAGTGTCTAAAGGAGGAGAAAGAAGAAAGGAATACTCCCTTTCTTCTTTACTCCATGTTTCCTAAAGTAGCTGCCATAACCGCTTTAATTGTATGCATTCTATTTTCAGCTTGATCAAATACTTTTGAATGTTTACTGCGGAATACTTCGTCAGTTACCTCCATTTCTTTCAACCCATATTTCTCATAAACTTCTTCGCCATACATCGTTTCGACATCATGAAATGCAGGTAAACAATGTAAGAAAATCACGTTTTCATTCCCTGTTTCTTTAATCATTTTCATATTTACTTGATAAGGTTTCAATAACTCGACACGTTCAGCAAATTTTTCTTCTTCCCCCATAGACACCCATACATCTGTATAAATTACATCTGCATTCGCAACAGCTTCTTCCACATTACTTGTTATCATTACCTGTTCATTATATTTTTTTGCTAAATCTATTACTTCTTGTGCAGGCCATAAAGTTTCCGGTGTACAAATACGTACATCCATTCCAACGATTGCGCCACCAACTAGTAAGCTATTAGCAACATTATTTCGTCCATCTCCAACGTAAACGAGCTTCACATTTTTCAATTTCCCTACATGTTCTCTAATTGTTAATAAATCTGCTAGTGTTTGTGTTGGATGCCACATGTCTGTTAATCCATTCCAAACTGGCACACCAGAATTTTGTGCTAAAGATTCTACAGTTTCATGATTAAATCCACGAAACTCAATTCCGTCAAACATACGCCCTAACACTTTTGCTGTATCCTCTACAGATTCTTTTTTCCCAAGCTGAATATCACCTTTCCCTAAATATTCAGGATTCGCTCCTAAATCTGTACATGCTACTGTAAATGCACAACGCGTACGAGTGGAAGTTTTTTCAAATAAGAGCGCTACATTTTTACCTTCTAAATAATGATGAGGGATACCATTTTTCTTTTTCTCTTTTAATTCTGCTGCCAAATCTAGAAAATATAACAATTCTTCTTGTGTAAAATCTTTTTCTGCTAGAAAGCTTTTTCCTTTTAAATTTGATCTCGTCATTAACATACTTCATCCCTACTTTCTCCGTTATTTATACTAGATATCTTTACGAACAATTGGCATACTCATGCAACGTGGACCCCCACGACCACGAGATAATTCCGAACTTAGCACCTCAATCACTTCTATACCGTGTTCCCGTAATAACGTATTAGATACATAGTTGCGATCATATGTAACAACCACACCTGGCGCGATTGCTAATGTATTCGAGCCATCATTCCATTGTTCACGAGCAGAAGCAATTACATCTCCTCCTCCACATGGAATAAGAACTAATTCACTTAAGCCTAATACTTCTTTTAATGCTTCCATTAAAGAAGTACGATGTGTAATTTTGAGTGTTTCCTCATCTGGTCCTTTTTCTAAAATATAAATATTCATATTCCCTTTTGGCCCTTGAATAGCTGGATGAATTGTGAACTTGTCATAATCAACCATTGTAAATACTGTATCTAAATGCATAAATGCTCGGCATTTTGGAATTTCTATTGCTAATACTTTCTTAATTTTATTTTGTCGACTAAAGAGATTTTTAGCTAAACGTTCAATTGCTTTAGCTGAAGTACGAGCAGATACTCCAATCGCAATTGTTTCTTCATTTAAAATTAGCTCGTCGCCACCTTCAATTGGAAATTTATAATCACGATCTAACCAGATTGGTACATTATGTTTTGCAAATCTTGGATGATATTTAATGATGTACTCCATGAATAATGATTCACGTCTACGCGCTGGTTCTCTCATTTTATTTATCGTTAAGCCATCACCCACACTAGCTGCTGGATCTCGAGTAAAATATAAATTAGGCATTGGGTCTAAGTAAAACGGATAGTGATCTTCCATTAATTCATATAAATGTGTCTTCTTACTTGTTTCAATTTCGTTTTTCCGTACACCGCCCATAATTTTTTGAATTAATTCTTCATTTGAAAAGGAAAGTAAATATTCTTTTAAAGTTTGATGTGCAACATTTACGTCGGCCTGTCCTTCTTTTAAAATACGATCAACAAATTCTTCTCGAAGTTTTTTATCTACTAACGCCTCAGCGGCTAGTTTTTCTAAATAAAGAACTTCAACACCCCGATTGCGTAACGTTTGTGCAAAGTAATCATGCTCTTTTTGAATAATTGGTAAATATGGAATATCGTCAAATAATAATTGCTGTAAATAATCTGGTGTTAAGTTTTCCACTTCTTTACCAGGTCGTTTTAATAAAACCGTTTGTAATTCCCCAATTTCAGACGTAACATGTATCGGATGCTTCATTTGTTTTACCTCCTTTTAAATATGTTTGATGTCTTACAAGTACATAATAAATGCTACGCGCTTTCACCTTTGTGAAATCATCCACATTATCATTGTGAAATATTAAACAAGTTATTTTTTTAAAATCATATTAATTTGTATTTTTATAATAATCCATCCAGATTTTTTAATAGAAAATACATATATTACGCATATATGTTGAATATTTAACTTCCGTATTTACACAAAAATCCTGTTTTTAATAAAAATTAAAAACAGGACTTTGCATCTAAATAATTAAATTTAATCTTTCTTCTAAAATCTCCCTATCTGATTTCGACTGAGAAATTATAAGGCATGTATCATTTCCACATATACATCCTATTTTTTCTTTCCAATCTAACTCATCAAACAAAGCACCAATAACATGTGCATTTCCAGGTAATGTTTTAATAACTATTAATTGATCTACACAATCAATTTTCACAACAACCTCTCGTAATTTTTTCTTTAACTTTATATCAGTTTGTAAATGCTCTTCTGAGAAAATTTTATATATCATCAATCCTTCTTGAGAAGGTACCTTCGTTAAGTTTAACTCACGAATATCTCGAGAAACCGTAGCTTGTGTTACTAATACATCCTTTTTTGCTAACAATTCTACTAATCTTTCTTGTTTCTCTATTTCATACTCTTTTACAAATTGTTTAATTAATCGTTGTCTTTTTTCTTTTTTCATAAAAGACACCCCTTTTAATATTATAGCTCACTATAATTTTCATCCGAAAGGGACAGAAAAGAATGTTGCGGAAACGTTCATAGTTTATATCTTTGAACTATAGATATTAAATCTAGCTAAAAAAGAGAAGAACAGTATTCTGTTCTTCTCTTTTACATTGAAAATCGTTCAATTGTTTGTTTCAAGTCCTCTGCTTGTTGCTCTAAATCCTTTAATAATTGATCAATTACTACCATATTTTTAGATTGTTGCAACGTCACACGCGCCACTTCTTGTGAACCAGCTGATGTTTCCTCAGCAATTGCTGCCACAGCTTTCGTCTGTGCTCCTGTTTGATGAATGTGGCTCACTTGTTCGTTCATATAGCCACTAATTTGCTTCGTTGCATCAGCAACTTCCATAATACTTGATGACATTTCTTTTAAAATTAATTCCGTAGCTTCCCCACGTTTCGCCTCTTCTTTAGCTATTTTCACTTGTTCTGTCATTTTCATTGCAACTTGTTGTACTTCCTCTTGCATATTTCGTAATAACTGCGATATGTTTCTTGCAGAATGATCACTTTCATCAGCAAGTTTCCGTACTTCCTCCGCAACAACCGCAAAGCCTCTTCCATGCTCTCCTGCACGAGCAGCCTCAATAGAAGCGTTTAGTGCTAATAAATTTGTTTGGCTAGCAATCTCACTCACAACAGATACAATGTGTTCTACTTGTTTCATTCTTTCCTCTAACTTCTGTACATTTTGCATTGAATCTTCATTTTCTTTCGCCAATGTTTGAATACCTTGAATTAAAGACGTAAAGACACGAGTACTATGCCCTAAAGCTTGAACCATTTCTGAAGACAACTCATCAGACTGTTTCGCTTTCTCTTCTACTTCACTTGCAATTGATGTTGTTGTATCAACAGCAGAAACAATTGCCTGAATGGATGCCGCTGATTGCTCAGCTCCAGAAGAAATCTCTGCAAGTGTTTCAGAAACACCTTGTGCTTGTTTCGTTGCTTCGCCTGTTTGTTTTCTAATTTGCTGTACTTGATTGTTTGTATACGAAAATGTTGTATCAATATTTTTTACCATGCCCCTTAAGTTCCCTAGCATCATATTAAATGCAACACTTAAAGATTTAATTTCATCATCAGTCTTTGGTAATGGAACATCTTCACGAATATCTCCTTCAGCCGCTTTTCTCGCCGCCTCCTCTAACTTTCGAAGCGGTTTAATTAAAAATACCGCTGCTCCATATGCTAAAATTCCAGACCATACTACCCCTAATAACATAACGATAATATTATATGCAGTTTGACTTACATAACTTTGAAAATAATCGTATATCACATAAATAAAAAATATACTTGTTGAATATGTAATTAAAGCTAAAACTGTAGTGAATAGCATAAGTTGTGTACGTAAGCCAAAGGAAAATGTCTTCCTTTCTTTTTCCATCTCTTCTTTCCCCCTTTTTATAAGTAATATAAGTACTACCTATATATTATTATCCATATTTTCATTATAGAAGGATATAGGGATTTAAAAAATTATTATTTCCTTGAATATCAAATCCACTAAAAAAAATAAAGGATTCTGACAATTTGTGACTAATAACAGAAATAAGGGGCAACATTTGTAAAATTTATTTTTGACTGGGGGTTTTGTATGATTCAGGTTCGAAATCTAGTAAAATCATTTGGCTCACTTGATGTTTTAAAAGGAATTGATTTAGAAGTACAAGAAAAAGAAGTTGTTGTTTTAATTGGTGCCAGTGGTTCCGGTAAAAGTACATTACTTCGCTGTCTTAACTTTTTAGAAATGTACGATGAAGGTGAAATTCACTTACAAGGTGAACGAATTGATCCAAAGCATTCAAATTTAAACAAAGTCCGTGAAAATGTCGGTATGGTTTTTCAGCACTTTAATCTCTTTCCCCATATGACCTCACTAGAAAACATCATAGAAGCACCTATTCATGTAAAAAAATTAGAAACAGCAAATGCAAAGGAAATCGGAAATCAGCTTCTGCAAAAAGTCGGCTTACAAGACAAAGCAGATGTAACGCCCCACCTCCTGTCAGGTGGTCAAAAACAGCGTATTGCCATAGCACGAGCTCTTGCTATGAATCCTAAAATTATGCTATTTGATGAACCTACCTCAGCCTTAGACCCTGAACTTGTTGGAGAAGTACTTCAAGTTATGAAAGAACTTGCTGAAGAAGGAATGACCATGGTTATTGTTACTCATGAAATGAATTTCGCGAGAGATGTAGCTGATCGCGTCATTTTTATGGACGACGGAAAAATTGTAGAAGACGCTCCGCCAGCGCAATTCTTTTCAGCTCCATCACACGAACGAGCAAAACAATTTTTACGCAACGTTTTATAGTGTAACTTCTGTTTCAAACGAAAAGAAATACATTCATACGGTGCACAACTAATCATCTAAATACAATATTCAATAACATACTTAAAGCCATCCGTATGATCAATATATAGGAGGGGTTTTATGAAAAGAAAACTATTAACCATTGTTGCGAGTATTACATTATGTACATCTTTCATACTAGGAGCATGTAGTAAGGAAAGCTCTACTACTTCTTCAAATAGTGAAAAAGAATTTCGTTATGCGATGAGTGGCTTATATAAACCTTTTAACTATAAAGAAAATGACGGAAAGCTTGTCGGCTTTGATGTAGAAATAGGTGAGGCACTTGCGAAAAAAATGAATATGAAACCCACTCCTATTACAAATCCATGGGAAACGCTAATCCAGGGTCTCAAAGCGAAAAAGTATGATGTAATACTAGGAAGTATGGCCATTACAGAAGAACGCTTAAAGGCTGTTAATTTCTCCAATCCTTATTACCGTTCTGGTGCCCAAATTTTTGTGGCTAAAAAGAATGCATCTATCTCTTCTCCAGAGGATTTGAAAGGTAAGAAAGTTGGTGTTGTAAAAGCTAGTACCTTTAAAAACCTTGTTGCAAAACATACAGATCAAATTACAGAATACGATAGCGATATTACTGCACTTATGGATTTAGAGCCTGGACGTATTGATGCGGTAATCACTGATCAAATGGTTGGTTTAAGAATGATTAAAGAAGGTAAATCAAATATAAAAGAAGCTGGAAAACCATTAAATCTTGATGAAATGGGAATTGCTATTCGTAAAGATGATAAAGAAATGGTTGAGAAAGTAAATAAAGCTTTAGATGAAATTATTAAAGATGGTACGTATGAAAAGATTAGTAAAAAATGGTTTGGACGTAATATTCTTGGTGAGGAGGAAAAAACGAAGTAAATTAGTTATTCAAAAGTTTCATCCATTACGCCCCACTTTTTATCCCGCTATTTATGGGCAGTAAAACTCCCAATTAGTGCGAGATACTAATCAGTGGGGTATTTCATTCCCTACCAAAATCCATACAATATGAGGTGACACATATGTTTGAAATTTTTATGTCTACTTATCCCACACTCTTAAAAGCTACTATTGTCACATTACAATTAACACTAACATCCCTATTACTCGGTTCACTAATTGGATTACTATTCGCTTTTTTTCGGATCTCTAACAATAAAGTTTTAAATAGTATTGCTCATGTATATATCGCCATTATTCGTGGTACACCTTTAATTGTTCAAATTGCCATTCTCTATTTCGGGATTACATCCGTTGTTGTTTTTACTCCTTTTTGGGCAGGAGCAATTGCTTTAGCAATCCATAACGGTGCATATATTACTGAAATTTTCCGCGGATCCATCCAATCTATTGACCGTGGACAATTGGAAGCTGCTCGTTCTCTAGGTATGCCTTATCCTTTAGCAATGCGCCGTATTGTACTGCCGCAAGCATTTCGTCAATCTCTTCCTCCTTTAGGAAATCAATTTATTATTGGATTAAAAGATTCTTCACTTGTTGCTTACGTAGGAATGTCCGAATTATGGGGATCAGGTTTATCTATTGCTGCAGGTAACTTCCAACAATTAGAAACATACATAATCGTTGGTTTATATTATCTCGTGCTTGTTCTCCTATTCACTTACCTTGTTAACCTTTTGGAAAAACGACTACAAAGAAAAGAAACTAACTCCGTCCAACTCCCTACAAAGAACAAAAAGGAAGTTTCTTTATAAGAAAAAGCAAGCCTGAGATGGCTTGCTTTTTCACTGCAACATATATCTATTTTTACTGATTTATTTTTTTAATACTCTCTTCTTCCTCTATATGTTCCTCACGATATGAAATATTATGAGGATCTAGTCCATTTCCTAAAGAACCATAGAAATGCTCTCTATGCGGATCTACTAATTCACTTCCTTGATAATACACACGTGGTGTATTCCATAGCGCTGCCAAAGCTTTTGTCATTGGCATCTCATGATAGCGTTCCGGCCACATTTCTTTAATTTTCTCTTTTACTAATGGATAGTATTTAGAACTCATAGCAGGGAACAGATGATGTTCTGTATGATATGAGAAATTGAAATGTAAAACGTCTACCCAACGCGGCACTGTTACTGACAAACAGTTTGCTAACGGATCATTTACTGGAACAATTGGATTTAAACGGTGATTTGTTGCGATATATGCCATTACAATAAAGTTAGCAATTAACAACGGAATCACATATGCAAATAACCATTTTCCAGGTCCCATAATAAACAATAAACTAATCCAAACTGTCCAAGGCAAAAGAAGTTGAAGCCATACAGATTTTTGATTGGATGACTTAAATTCTTTTATAAAATGAAAGAACATTCGAGTCGAATGCAATGTAAATTGAATGGTTAGTGACAGAAAACTAAAGAATGAACGTACATGAAGAGGCATGCGATATACCCAACTCAAAAACTTACTCTTTTTCAGCTTCTCAAGTGTAGGCCATGCATCTGGATCATTCTCTTCATGTTGTGTATGAACGTGATGCGTTGCATTGTGCCACTTTCTCCAAAGTTTAGGACCCGTCGATAATGGCATAAACGCAATTGCTCCTAAGAAATCTCGAAGCCATGCCTTTCTTACAACAGTTCCATGTAAAATTTCATGCCCTAAAAACCCCAGTGAAGCAAAACATAATCCAAGAACAATCGCAATTCCTAGATTCGCCCACACATTCAATTCAAATACACCAATCGATATTAATCCCGCCAATGCCACAAGCAAATAAGCCAGTCCACCAAATAAACGAGTAGGAACTGGTTTGAATGCTTTTTTCGGCAAATGTGGTGATACACGTGCTGCATACCACCCAAACGTATGAAGCTCCTTCATCCTTTTGCCCCTTTCTTATGCCGCGTCTTGCGCAACTTACATATATCAATTCTTGCTTCCAGATTGATTTTACTAGCTGATTAAAAAGCATCTATGTATAAGGAAAATATACTCACTCTATCGTCACTTATTTTTTCGCTTTTATTATTAATGAAAAACATTTCTCTTTTTACTCTCTATCAACCTTTCCACATGATAAATCATATCAATAGAATTTCCATATTGTCAACAACTTTTATGACCTAGTAATAAAAGTTGGTTATATTTTTATAATTATACTTTATTTCACTAAAGAAAAAACATAGATTTTATAAGGTTTCATCCATTATCTATATACATACACTTATATACTATAGACTCTATCTTATTCAATAACTCTCTGTGTAAATAACAAATAAACTCACCTGAATCTAGCTTTGCACAACTCCTATCTCTTCATACCGACAACACTAAAAATTATATTAAAATAATTTTATCTTTCTTTTAATAAAAATAGGCCCTCTCTAAAACAGCACACATGAATTTCATATCTTATGGAAATATTAAAAGGAAAATTGTTCTAAAATCGGGAGGTTTCTATAATGACAAGCGATACATTTCCACAATTTCCATTATCTTATTGGATTGAATCTACTCAAATCCCTGCTTTTCCCCCTTTATCCGAAAATGTAAAGACGAAAGTCGCTGTTATCGGTGCTGGTATTACAGGTATTACTACTGCTTATTTACTTGCGAAAGAAGGCATCGATGTTGTTTTAATTGATTCTGGTCTTATTTTAAACGGAACAACTGGGCATACAACAGCAAAGGTAACAGCTCAACATGACCTAATTTATGATGAATTCATAAATCATTTCGGTTTGGAAAAAGCCAGGCTTTACTATGAAGCAAATAATCATGCTCTACAATTTATTAATGAAACTGTGCAAACATATAAAATCGACTGTAATTTCTCAAATGAAGATTCATATTTATATACAACTACCGATAATGGATTAAGAAATTTATCGAAAGAATATGAAGCCTATCAAAAATTAAATATACCTTGTGACTATGTTCAATCTCTATCGATTCCAATTCCAGTACAATCTGCACTTGTCATGAAAAATCAAGCACAATTCCATCCCCTTCTTTATTTGAAAACACTTTTAGAAAAGTTTGTGGAGATGGGCGGAAAAGTTTATGAACAAACTACAGCTATTGATGTAGAAAAGGGTGATTATCCACAAGTCATTACAAAAGGCGGACATCGCATCACTTGTGAATATATTGTCTCTTGTTCACATTTTCCTTTTTATGATGCGAATAGCTTTTTCTTTACGCGAATGTACGCAGAACGCTCTTATGCTCTTGCTATTAAAGCAAAAACAGATTATCCAGGTGGCATGTATTTAAGTATTGATGATCCAAAACGCTCCTTACGCTACACAACAAACAATGGTGAAAAATTAATTTTAATTGGCGGAGAAAGTCATAAAACAGGACAAGGAATAAACACGATGCTTCATTACGAAGCACTTTATTCTTTTGCGGAAGCAACGTTTGGAATAGATAAAGTTCCTTATAGATGGTCAGCACAAGATTTAATCACGCTAGATAAGCTCCCTTATATTGGACATATTAACGAGAGCAATCCAAATATATTTGTTGCAACTGGATATCGTAAATGGGGAATGACAACTGGAACTGCTGCCGCTCATTTACTGAAGGATTCCATTCTAAAAGTACACAGTCCATATAAAGAACTGTATGCACCATCACGCTTCCATGCAAATCCAGATATAAAAACGTTCCTCTCCCAAAACCTTGATGTTGCGAAACATTTAATTGAAGGAAAGATTGAAACCGCATTACGTAAACCAGAAGACCTCGAAGTTGGTGAAGGATCTGTCGTACATGTTAACGGGAAACGAGCAGGTGCTTATAAAGACAAAGATGGAAAATTACATATTGTTGATACAACTTGTACACATCTCGGCTGCGAAGTTGAATGGAATAATGGTGATTGTACTTGGGACTGTCCTTGCCACGGTTCCCGCTTTTCAATTGAGGGAGATGTTATTGAAGGTCCGGCAGATCAACCGTTAAAACGAGTTGATAATGAGTAAATAAATAAAGAAGTTCAACAGGTTTTCTGTTGAACTTCTTTATTTGTTATAAACCTTTTCAGGTAAATCCCGATACAAGAAGGAAAATATTAATCTCAAATAAAATAATATACTCATCTACAAATTAAAAGGGGTGAACATTATGCAACCTTCAGCTCCACCTCACCTAGAATCTACAGAAACTATCTTTTCGAGCTCTATTACAAAACTTGTTGTTTTTATTTGTTGGCTAGCTATTCTAGCTGATGGATATGATTTAGGTATTTACGGTGCCGTTCTGCCAAAGCTCCTAGAAGACAAAAGCTGGGCACTTTCACCAGCACACGCTGGTACAATTGCTAGCTATGCTTTATTTGGTATGTTTATTGGCGCTATTCTAGTTGGAACCATTACAGATCTAATTGGACGAAAATGGACTCTTATATGCTGTTTAGCACTTTTTTCTCTCACAATGGGTATAGCTGCACTTGCGCCTTCTCCCGAATTATTTGGTTTATCTCGGTTTATCGGAGGAATCGGATTAGGTGGTGTTATTCCAACAGCTTCAGCACTTACCGTTGAATATTCACCAAAAAAGCGACAATCTTTTATTTATGCTCTTATGTTTACTGGCTATCCTTTAGGGATCGTATTAGGCACTATTTTGTCTATGTTTATGTTAGAAGATTTCGGATGGAGAACTATGTTTGGCATCGGAATGATTCCACTGCTCCTCATTCCTTTCATTATTCGTTATTTACCTGAATCCATTCAATTTTTATTATCACGTAATCGCCAGGAAGAAGTAGACAAAATCCTTCATCGTTTTCAAATTGAATTCCATAAAAACGATGAAACTCATCAACCCGCATCTAATATACGAAAGAAAAATGGATTCCTTACTTTATTCTCAAAAGAATACAGAAAAGCAACGCTGCTTTTTTGGATCACTTATATAATGGGTATGTTTTTAATTTACGGTTTAAATACTTGGTTACCGCAGATGATGCGCCAAGCGGGATACCCTCTTGGATCTAGTTTATCATTTCTACTTATGTTAAATATTACTGCCGCTATCGGTGCATTATTTGCTGGAGCAATCGCCGATCGTATAGGAGCTAAAATTGTTATTAGCATCTCCTATCTTATGGCAGCTATATGTATTGGACTATTAACAATTAAACCATCTGTTACAATCATCTATCTTTTAATTGGTCTTGCTGGAATTGGATCAGTTGGCATTACTCAAATATTAAATGCATATGTAACACAATACTTCCCATCCCATATTCGGGCTACTTCCTTAGGATGGGGACTTGGACTTGGCCGAGTTGGTGCAATTGCTGGTCCTATTCTTGTCGGTATTATTATGACAATGCAATACGACTTAGCATGGAATTTTTACTTATTCTCATTTGCAGGTCTTCTTGCAGCTATATCTGTTTTCTTTATTCCTACAAAATAAAGCAGAGCACAATCTTACTTGTGCTCTGTTTTATATACTGCAAACAACATATCTCGAAACAACGTATTTAAACTCTCAATATCAATTCCTGATCCCTTTTCAATTCCTTTTACATATTGCTGATAGTAATGAATTTGCTCTTCTAAAAATTGATTCAACACCTCAATTTTCAATCCAATATCTAGCTCAGTACCTGCCTTTTTCTTTATTAACAATTGTTCAATTTCATCTAATACGCTACGTTCTAATGATAATTCTGTAATCAATCGATCAAATTCTACAGGTGGTAAAGTCTCTTTCTCCTCTAGCCACTTACAAGCTAAAATAGGACGTAATACGTAGAAGTACTTTTTCAACTTTACATTCTCACCTTGCAAAAATTCACGATAATTTTTTGAAGCCATATGTAAGTAATGATATATCGTTGCTTTTGGATCAAAATCCTTTTCACTCATTTGTTGAAGTTGCTCTGGGAAATTAGAGTTTTTCGAATAAAAAATTGGTGATCGAATCCACTCGAGTAAAGCTGGATTTGACTTTGCGAATAGTTGTAATGCCTTTTTAATATCCCATCCGCTTATATCTAAATCATCACTAATCGGATACTCAATTACATCTCGTTTATCATGAATTGATAAATACCACTCTACCGGATGCATATAAACAAATCTAACATCATAATCACTATCTTTTGATGGAAATCCCCAAGCACGACTCCCTGATTCTACTGCAAATAAAATTTTCACATCATTCTCTTTTTCAATTCTGTCTAACTCCAACTTAATTTTTTCTCTCATTTCATACCCTCTCCATTTTTTGATTATTTCCTTGGAAATTCGACAAATATACTACTAAGTTTACTACATACTAAAATAGCTGTCAGAAAATTCCCGACAGCTTGTCAAAACCTCTTATTTTTACTTATTCTTTTCTGTTACACTAACCGCAATTCGTTCAAACTCTTTTTGAATCTCCTCTTTATATGCGTCTACTTTTGAAAAATCCATAGCAGCAATATAAATTCGTTCCAATTTATCACGAACTGATTTTGCCTTTGCTAAGAAAGACATTGCTTCATTCATTTTTGCTTTATATTGAATCGACACATCACGAATCTCTGTCGCATACTTTTCATCTGTCCCTGGTGTCACGATCAAGGCATACATATCTATAATTTCATCACCTTCGCGGCTCGGAAAATACTCATGTGGCGCAGTGCTATCAAAAATTGCAAATCCTAATTCTCTTACGATCACCATATCAAGACTATTTGGATCAAATCCACAATGATATACTTCAACTTCAAATCCTTTTTCTTCTGCTGCCTTAGCTAATTTTTTGAGCATTGTTGATTTTCCAGAGCCAGGACGTCCTTTTATAAAATAACGATGTGATAATCCTTCTGTTAAATTAGGAACAAAATCAACTGCACCTTTCGGTGTAGCTGCTCCTAAAAAGCGATGTTTTACAAGCGATTGTTTCCCAACCTTATCTGTAAATAATTTCTGAATGAGCTGATCTGTTAGTTCATTTGCTTTATCAAAATTAATATTATCAATATATATTTTCTCCCACTCATCATGTATAACCAATGCCTCATTAAAACGAGCGTAAGCAGCTTGAAAAGCTTTGCTTGCTTCTGAAACAAATCGTTCAATTTCCACCTTCTGCTTTCTTAATTTATCTGAATCCCAAGCAACACCTAAATTGATATACTCCTCGACAACTCCTGGCATTTTCGGCTCAATAACATGCGGTGATGTTCCATCAACAATTCCTACTTTTAACTTCGGGATAATGACACCATCAACCGATTTGTTATCAGAAGAACAGTGTAAAAATTCAATATCATATCCCTTTTCAACCCATTCACGACCTATTGCCTTAATTAAAGAAGATTTTCCCGTTCCAGGTCCACCCTTTAAAATAAATAATCTGTTTAGTCCTTTTAAATTCTCTTCGTATAAATTATGAAATCCTCTAGCCGTATTTCCACCAGCATAATAATTCAATACATTCCCTGTCACTGCACTCACTCCTTCGCAGCATTCTATTTACATAAGCTACAATATGCGAGCAACTTTATTTGGGTGAATACCTATTTTATGTTGCACATAAAAAGGAAATGAATTACAATTTTATTATAACGAAAATTCCGAACTTTAAATTAAATATACCTTTATCAAGAGAGGCAGAGGGACCGGCCCTTTGAAGCCCAGCAACCTCAGTTGATACAAACTGAATAGGTGCTAATTCCTGCAAAATGCATTGCATTTTGAAAGATAAAACGTAACTATTGTGTGCAAAACTCATCTTTCTTGACTATGAAAGGTGAGTTTTTTATATTTCAAAACATATACTTGGAGGTATTTAAAGTGAAAGTAATTGACCTATCGCAAACATTTGAAAACAATATGTCTCAATTTCCTGGAACACCAAAAATCAATTTAGAGGCCATTACAAGTGTTGAAGAGACAGGCTATCAAGTTACAGACTTTCATTCTGTCGTTCATGTTGGTACGCATTGTGATGCTCCTGCTCATTTCATTTCAGGCGCAACGACGATTGACCAATTACCTTTAGATCAATTTGTAGGTGAAGCTGTTCTTATCGATGTAACTCATGTACAAGAACGGAAGCTACCTAAAGAAGTATTACAAAACGCTGACATAAGAGAAGATGATATTGTCATTTTCCATTCCAATCTATCTACTAAATGGAATACAGAAGCATATGAGAAAGAAGCTTTTTATCTTTCGGAAGAATTAGCTGAAGAACTCGTTCAATTAAAAGTAAAATCTGTCGGTTTAGATTTCATCTCTCCTGATGAGGTAACGACAGAAACATCGCCAATTCATCACATACTACTTGGAAATAATATTTATTTAATCGAAAACTTAACAAACTTAGATGCCATTCACACGAAACGTTTCTTTTTCTCAGCAGCACCTTTAAAAATTAAAAATAGCGACGGTGCTTTTGCAAGAGCATTCGCTGTAATTTTTTAAACAAACTATACAAAAAAGCAAAGGTCATCATTGACCTTTGCTTCTATTTCTTTTATTTAAACTAAGAAAGAATTGCTCGACACGAGGACGTAACCAAGCTAAATAATCTTTCTCTTTCTTCTTTGTACAAGCTATTTCTTCCCCATCTACCATTCCAACAAGCTCTAGCTCTAACAGTTGCCTCGTAAATGCTAACATATTTATTTCTTCATCCGGATACTCTTCTTTTAATTTCTCCTCAATTTCCCCTAATAAAAAACCGTCACGCATCATTGCCAATGCATCAATCCAAAGTGGCGGCATTTCATATTTTTCTCCTGTAATTGTATCTTTTACAATATAATTCTTTTGCTCTTTTCGAAATTGAATCGTGTGTAAGCATACAGTCGAATTTAATGTTAATTCCATCATACCACCTCTTTCATAATATCTGCATAGAAAAAAGGATGCGCGTGCACCCCTTCTTTTTCTGACACTACCGAACCGTTACATGAATAACAAATCTCATGTCGATATTTTCCTCCATTATAAACGAAGTATTTTATAAAAAAAACCCTTCTTGAAACATTTTATAAAATGTTTATATTTACACAACAAGAACACTTTTCTGAATTTTTTTCTTCTAGCCCATCATACTATCGATCAAAAAATCTTCACCTTCGTTCCTATTCCCATCTACTTGCAATTGAAAATTCACTCTATATTGTGCTGCATAACTTTCCACAAGCTGTACAACATATAACATAATATCGTATCGGCAGGATTTCTTTCTTTTTGCATTTGTGTAAATCCTTTTACAGCTCCTCTTTCCTCATATATCTAACTTTTAAAGTAGTTGTTCATATAAGTATAAAATTGCTTTCAGGGCAATATGTAATCTTATCATACGAAAAGGAAGGAGATCTCCCCTTCCTTTTCATCACAACTTATATCCATCTTACCCGGTCATGCAGCAACCCATCCGCAAAGTCATTTTCACCAACTACAAAATCATTCATATATAATTTCAAATATTCTCCATACTTACTTTCTGTATTTAATAATAATTCCTCTACATAATAAGCACCTTGTTTAAAGTCATCGAACAGCAAACTACACAAGCCAGCATAAATTCCGCATCCTACTTGGAAGTAAGTCGCATTCGTTTTATATTTATGAAAAACTTGACTGCTATTCATTACGTTATACATATATGTCTCGCTATTTTCATAAACGAGTAATACACCGACTAGATCCTCGCCCGCAATCTCTTCTTCGGCTGGATTAAATACTTTACGATTCCAGTTCCATAAATCTTCTACCTTATCTAAATTTTCCCTAATTATATTTGTTGTATACTCATTAATTCGGTAAAGAAACCCAACTTCCATGTTAAAGTTTTTCCCTAAAATTAAAACTTCCTCATGTGGCATTAAACAACCATAGAACTCTTTCTCCCCTAACTTTACTTTATACTCTGAAGCATATACATCTTCATAAAAATAAAGAGGACGATGATGACTCATATACATCGGATAACTCCATATCGCTTCATCTAAAAATCGCTCTACTGCCCATGAAGCATAAAGTGTATGAGGCTTTATAAGTGCTGCATCATGTAAAAATGACGTATCATGTTCTACTATATAACATGCTTTTGGCTTTTCATTTGGACGTTCCTTCATAAGTTCAACAACCATCCATTGAACAACACCTGGGTTCATACCTGAGCCTATAATTGCTTTTGTATTTGTAAATTTCTCTTTTTCCTTCTCAAACCGCGTATATCTTTCCGTAAGCTGAAAGCCAATTAAACTATCGTCCTGATCTACTGCCTCATTTTCCAAAGCTGAATTAATATAGCAAATTCCAAGTTCATTACAACAGCTTAATACTCTAATTGTATCTGCCCCTGAAACATCAATAACAACGCTCGTACCACTTTCTTTTAAATGCTGTTTAAATGTCACTACATCTTGGAGATTTATTTCAGATAAAAACAATTGCTCTTTTAAATTTGGAAACAACTCATCATAATAATTCCTATCTTTTTGTTTTATATCAACCAAATGAAATGTCACATTCTTTATCGTTTCATAAATTGGGTCTTTTTCATTTACTATCGCTTGATTTAAAATTGCTAAAACTGCTTTTGCTGCTCCACCAGCACTACCAAGTAAGGTAATCGATAACGAATTCGGAAACTGCTCCACCAACAAAACCCCTTTAATATATTAGTTAAGCAGTTCTCCCTCAAAAAAATAAATTGAATATACGAAAAGATAGCTCGTACAGATTTTTTGTAATTTTGCACAAGATTATCACCCCATAGATAAAGCTAACATATTTATATTCAGTTCATTTTTTCCCTCATATTCAAATCGAGCTAAACAAATAGGCTCGACCTTTTCTTCTGCATATAAAAGAAAAAGCCAGCCCTTCCAACTCGCTTACGGACAGTGGACAGATTTTACATGTTGAATATTTACATACATTTTCGCATCACGCGCTTTTAATATTTCAATATGCCCCTCATCAATCTTCGCCATCTTTCCGATTTTATTAGATTCCTCACCTAAATCGAACACCATGATTTTTCCAGCCATTTTAATAAGTTGTTCTTCAAACGTTCGAGCTAACGTAATATTTAACGGATTCACGGGGAGTTCATTTTTATTGAGGGCATAAGGCACTTGATTCTCTTTATACGGAATTAACCACTTCAAGTGTTTTAAAGATATATATACAGTTTTATAAACTGGACTATAAAAAACGATATAATCGTTCATTATACTTGTAACATACCCATGTATTGGAGCATTTCCAGCTACATAAATTTCTGTAAAAATCCCTTTAGAAGTACTTAATACTTTCCTCAAAGAAATGGAAGGGGATTCTCTCTTAATTACAGAATCCACATCTGGTTTTGAGATTTCTTCATCATATGGTCGTAAAAACTTATAATATTGTACATGGTATAAAGATATATATACGTAGTCTTGTCCATTGTAAAGAACCACGATATCATTTCCTACGTCTATTAATACACCTTTAAATCTTTTTTCACCGATTAGTTTGACATATATATTTTCTCCAATCCTTTTGTTTAACTCATTCATCTATATCCTCCTTCCTATAAATTTTTTTCTTTCCTATTTTTCATTTCAAAAAATAATCAGGGGCAATGTTCCGTCTGAATAGTAAGGACTTCCTTTTCATACTATCCGAAATAAGAAATCGTTCTTCACCTTCAACCATAATGCCCCTCTTATTTATAAAACATTATTCTTCTTCATTCTTTTTACATTTAACTATTTGGCTCACACTCTTAATATGAGACTTAATTACATAAATAACTTCATCGCAGTTTACTAGTGTAATACATTTAGCATGTACTTCGCTTAATAAACCTTCCACACATTCTGGACCGCCACGATTAATTTTTACCCACTTATACTTCAAGTCTTTTAATATATCTAAAAAAGTATCCTCCTCAGAGCAGAAACATGAACTATAGCAATCGCCACATTTACTTTCTTTCACTTTCTTCACTAGACTCTTCACATGTTTCAAATGATAATATACTAATTCACCATGAGGTAATTGTAACGTTAGATAATCTTTTCCTAACGATACGAGCTCACCCACTCGGCTTTCTGGTCCGCGAAGGTTTACCTTTACAGTCTCACCAACTAAACATTTAATTTGGTCACAGCATAATACGTTTTCCAATTTTACATCCCCCTTTCTTATTATCATCCTCTTCTTGATTGTCTTTGTGCACGAGCGCGCCCTGAATTATTGCTACTACTTTCCTTACTGCTACTATCGTCACTCTCATCGCTCTCTCCGCATGCTAATGCATTATAGTTAACGCTTTTAATATGCTTTATTGCAACTAATATAATTTCTTCTTTTACGATCAATGTCACGAAATCACAAGAAACATCTTGTAAGATGCCTTCTACTTTCTCTGGACCACCGCGATTAATTTTCACCCAGCAATATTTGAAGCTTTGAAGTAGTGCTTCAAAATCTTCTGCACATGCGCAATCTTCCCAATCGCACTCACTTGTTCCACAGTCTTTCGCATTTTTTGTAATACTTTTTAGATGATTAAGTTGATAGTAATACAGTTCACCTTTTTCATTCTGCAATACGAAGTAGTCCGGACATACTGATATTATTGTTCCTTTTTGAGATTCTGGACCACCCCTGTTTACTCTCACAAAAGATCCGATTAAGTCTTTCAAAAAATCCCAATGAAATAAACTCACGAGAAAACCCCTTCCATTAATTTATAAGCTTTTGCACTGATAGTATATGTATCTGTACAGGTTACGTTCTCTATGTTTGTCCTAGCTAGAAAAAAATATGCTTTTAACATGGTAGACTACTACCTATCAAAAACCCGAAAAATCCTAAAACCTCCTTAAATTTTTGATATTTCGAGACAAAAAAATCCCGTATGAAGATACATTTCTGCATATCTTCATACGGGATTTCCCATCGTTTAATCTTCATCTTTAACATCCATATCTTCTGGAATTGGTTCGTTTAATATTTCTTCCACTAATTGCTTATATTTCTTCATTTGTTCTAAATGTGTATTGAATTGTTCTTTATTTAATAAATATTGCTCTCCATCAAATAGCGCACGAACTTTCTTTTGCTGAATTAGCTCTTCAATATACGACTTTGGTAAATTCAAATACTCCGCAGCTTCTTCTACTGTTATATACAACGCGTTCATTCCTTTATCATTTTTTCCTATATACTGTATCTTACTTTATTTTTGTAAACAAATAAAAAAGATTTTGTAAATGCAATTTAAAAAGAAGGTGGATGCATTCCATTTATTGTATAATAATATAGTAAAGATTTTTTTAAATATAGAATGGTATTACCCATTTACACAAAGGAGAGTTAACATATGGCTACTCGTCACATCATTACAATGTTAGAAAAAACATTACAAGCTGAAACAGAAAACACAATTTCTCATTTAACTGCATCTTTATCTGATCGTATTCTTTCTCAAAGCACAGCAATACATGAAAACAATTGTTACCATACAATTAGGGAATGGTACAAAAATCATTTCTTATTCCAACAAGATGATTTCCTTTGGGCTAAATACGCTTTCTATGACGCATATTGTGAAGCTATAAAGGAACAAGGACATCTTACAAAACGCGTCCGTCAAATATTAGAATCATTAGCTCGTATGCATGGCAAACAGTACATTTCTTCTATATTAAATATGCCATTTCCTAATGAAAAAGCTAAAGGGACAGCATGATGTAATACTGTTCTGCGTCAGCAAAACATAGATTCATTGTTTTCTAGGCAAATTTACAAATAAAACGTTCATTTCACATGAACTAATGAAACCGGTGTCATTATAATGATTGAAAATATAGTAAACAGGAAAACCCCCATTTGCCTCTCTTATCATTCGAATAGAGAAGTAAATGGGGGTGTACTTGTTTTTTATTATTTCATCATCTGCTTGATCAATTCACGATTTCTTTTCTTAAATACTTCATTGTGCGAAGAAACCATTCCATACTCGCTTGCATCTGGCTGAATAAATTGTTTCGCTTTATTTACAGCATTTCCAGCATCTTGGAATGCTCCCGCAATTAATTGTAATTTCCCTTCATGCTTTAAAATATCTCCCGCAGCATATAATCCATCTACTGAAGACTCACTATTTGCATTACCAGCAATAAAGTAATTATCTACAATTGCGACATCTAGCTCACTATTTTCCAACAATGTAATGTCACGTTCATATCCATGATTAATAATAACTTCATCGATAGCTAACTGAGAAACCTCACCTGTTTCATGATTTGTTAATTCTACATATTCAATCGTTTCATGGTTATCACCAGCAATTAATGTTGTAATCGATGTATTAAAGAAACATTCTGCCGAACTGTTCATAAGTTGTTTTACTTGCGCCTCATGACCCGATAATTCTTCTTTTCTATATGTTAAATAAACTTTTTTCGCAATTGGTTCTAACTCATTTGCCCAATCAATTGCAGAGTTACCTCCGCCTGAAATAATGACCGCTTTATCTTTGAAACGTTTTAACGATTTAACTGTATAATTTAAATTTGATACTTCAAATCGCTCCGCACCTTCTATTGATAACTTTTGTGGATTTAATATACCACTTCCTGTTGCAACGATCACTGTTTTCGAAAAATGTTCTTCTCCAGTGCTTGTTTTTAACGTAAAAATACCATCTTTATTACGAATAATGGATTCTATCTTTGTATTCAATACAACTTCCGGCTGAAATGTTAACCCTTGTTGTACAAGTTGCTCAATTAACTTTTCACCAGTAACCGGTAATAATCCGCCAATATCCCAAATCATTTTCTCCGGATAAACATGTATTTTTCCACCTAACTGTGGTTGAAATTCTATTATTTTTGTTTTCATCTCTCTGAGTCCACTATAAAAAGCTGAATAAAGCCCTGCAGGTCCCCCGCCTATCACGGTTACATCAAATAATTCTTCTCTATTCATTAACCTTCACTCCTCAGCTACTAATCATTGATTATCATTCTCAATAAAATATAACCTGTTTCCGCAAAATTTACAATTAAAATTACTATTGACAATACACCTATATAAAATTATATTATTTAAAGAATCAATAGTGATAATCATTATCAACTTGTTAATAATTAGCAAATTTGAGATTACATCTTCTTTCATTACTATGGTTAATACTATATTGTAAAATCTCATATTCAAGATTTTTAATAAGCATTTTGCATTAACACTACTCTTTCAAAAAGATTGCAGTTAAACAACTTATTGTATACACATATCATCTATTTAAAGGAGACAGACGATGAAAAAGTTATTTATTTCACTAACAGTTCTTTTCGTTTTTGTTATGAGTGCTTGTAGCAATGGCTCTACGGACAAAAAGAACGATGCAAAAGGTAGCAAATCAGAAACAATTACATACCAATCTGAAGATGGTAAAAAAGTAGAGGTTCCTGCAAATCCAAAACGCGTCGTTGTTTTATCATCATTCGCTGGTAACGTAATGTCATTAGGAGTAAATCTTGTTGGGGTAGATTCATGGTCTAAACAAAACCCACGTTTTGATAGCAAACTTAAAAATGTTGCTGAAGTATCAGATGAAAATGTTGAAAAAATCGCTGAACTAAATCCAGATTTAATCATTGGTTTATCAAATATTAAAAATGTTGATAAGTTAAAGAAAATCGCTCCTACTGTAACATACACTTACGGCAAAGTTGATTACTTAACACAGCATTTAGAAATCGGTAAGTTATTAAACAAAGAAAAAGAAGCAAAAACTTGGGTTGATGACTTCAAGAAACGTGCACAAGATGCTGGTAAAGACATTAAAGCAAAAATTGGTGAAGATGCAACAGTTTCTGTTGTAGAAAACTTCAACAAGCAGCTTTATGTCTACGGCGAGAACTGGGGCCGTGGAACAGAAATTCTGTACCAAGAAATGAAATTAAAAATGCCTGAAAAAGTAAAAGAAAAAGCATTAAAAGAAGGTTACTACGCATTATCTACTGAGGTATTACCTGAGTTTGCTGGTGATTACTTAATCGTAAGTAAAAACAAAGATACTGATAACTCGTTCCAAGAGACAGAATCATATAAAAACATCCCAGCAGTAAAAAATAATCGCGTATACGAAGCAAACATGATGGAATTCTATTTCAATGATCCACTTACATTAGACTTCCAACTAGACTTCTTCAAGAAAAGCTTTCTTGGTAAATAATACAAACATGAGGAATTCTTAAATTAAGAATTCCTCTTCCTTTATTCTATGAACAGAAAAGATGTGAAACGAATGACAAAAGATCACGACAATCCACGTTCTATAGCTTTTACATACAAGCTTATTTTAAGCATAATTGCATTCTTTCTTATTTTTATGGTGGCAATGGTATTAGGGGCTGCAGATACTTCAATAAAAGATGTATGGTTAGCACTCACTTCTTCCGCTAAAGGGGACAAGCTATCTATTATTCGCGAAATTCGTTTACCACGTGAAGTAGCTGCTATTTTTGTAGGAGCTGGACTTGCTGTTTCTGGAGCAATTATGCAAGGATTAACACGAAATCCACTTGCGGATCCTGGATTATTAGGATTATCTGGTGGAGCAAATGCTGCACTTGCGTTAACGCTGGCCTTCAACCCTTCCATCAGCTATCTTTACTTAACATTTGCTTGCTTTATCGGTGCTGCAATTGGTGCAGTTATGGTATTTGGCATTGGTATGGTGAAAAAAGGCGGACTTTCTCCTCTTCGAATTGTATTAGCAGGGGCTGCCGTTTCCGCATTTCTACTCGCAATTTCAGAAGGCGTCGGCATTTATTTTAAAATTTCACAAGAGGTATCACTTTGGACTGCTGGGGGCGTAATTGGAACAACTTGGGGTCAATTAAAAATTATTATTCCAATCATTTCAATCAGCATCTTTATCGCTATCTTACTAGCAAAAAAATTAACGGTTCTTAGTTTCAGTGAAGAAGTGGCTATTGGACTAGGTCAAAAAATTATTGTTATTAAAACCATTCTATTTATCATTATTATCTTACTTGCAGGTGCGTCTGTAGCGCTTGTTGGAAATATGGCATTTATCGGTTTAATGGTACCTCACATGGTACGCCCAATTGTCGGTCCAGATTACCGATTTGTTATACCGATGTCAGCAATTGCTGGGGCCTCCTTTATGCTACTTGCAGATACAATCGGACGTACTATTAACGCTCCATATGAAACACCAGTTGCTGCTATTGTCGCAATTGTAGGGTTACCATTCTTCCTATTCATTGTACGTAAAGGAGGAAAAACATTCTCATGATGCAATCTATTCTAAGAAAACAACGTCTTATTATACTCGCTTTACTTTTACTAACCATCACAACCATTGTAGTTGGAATGGGACTCGGTTCAGCATCTTTATCTTATGATCGACTACTCCCGACATTAATGGGACAAGGGACTTTTAAAGAGGAGTTCGTTTTATACTCTTTACGGCTACCTAGACTTGTCATTACATTATTAGCTGGTATGGCTCTCGCTTTATCAGGGGCTATTCTGCAAGGAATTACCCGAAATGATTTAGCTGAACCTGGTATTCTCGGAATCAACTCTGGGGCCGGTGTTGCTGTTGCTATTTTCTTTTTATACTTTCCAATAGATGTAGGTTCATTTCTTTACTTACTACCTGTCGTTGGATTTATCGGAGCATTTCTGACAGCTGTTCTAATTTACGTATTTTCATACAGTAAATCAACTGGACTTCAACCAATCCGACTAACATTAACTGGTATTGGTTTTTCATTTGCACTATCTGGAATGATGATTGTTCTTATTTCATCGGCTGATCGTATGAAGGTGGACTTTATCGCCAAATGGATTGCCGGAAACATTTGGGGAGATGACTGGGTCTTCGTTTTAGCAATGCTCCCGTGGTTAATCGTATTTATTCCGTTCGTTTTCTATAAAGCAAATCGATTAAACATTCTAGCATTAAACGAGCCAGTCGCAATCGGCGTTGGAATTGAAATTGAAAAAGAGCGTAGATACTTATTAGTTGCAGCCGTTGCGCTTGCTGCTGCAGCAGTTTCCGTAACAGGGGGAATTAGCTTTATCGGACTAATGGCTCCTCATATCGCGAAATCTTTAGTAGGTCCGAGACATCAAATATTCATGCCTATCGCCGTTTTAATCGGTGGATGGCTCTTGTTACTAGCAGACACAATCGGAAGAAACATCGTTGAACCTAATGGCATCCCAGCAGGTATTGTCGTTGCTTTAATTGGTGCTCCTTACTTTATGTATCTGTTGCTTAAGAAGGCGTAAGAAACACCCTCAAGAGTGAAATCTTGAGGGTGTTTTTATCCCGCTTTAATGGGCAGTAAGACCCCCGCCTCAAAATGCAGCGAAAGCAAAGAATTTAGGTGGGGGGCGGGCTGCCCATTAAAGTCCGATTGGTGAGGGCTAACAATCAGTGGGGGATGAAGAAAACCCCCACTGATTAAAGTTTCACTTTATCTCATTCTACTGCTGCCCATATCCTTCAAACTTCTTCGCCAAATTCTCCATCTCATCTTCTGGCAATAACTTCGGTTCTCCGATGCTTTTCGTTTGATAATAAATTTGCGCACAAAACTCAATTTCTTCCGCAACTGTAAATGCCATTTTGATGTTATTTGCACCCGCAATTAAACCGTGGTTCGCAAGTAATACTGCACGGCGATCGATCATGCCTTCAAAAGCAGCCTCTGCTAATTGCTTCGTACCAAATGTTTCATACGGTGCACAGCGTACATTCGGGCCCGCGAAAGCAATTAAATACGATACAGCAGGAAGTTCCCATCCTAATGATGCAATCGTCTTCGCATACGGAGAATGTGTATGCACAAGCGCATTTATATCTTCACGATTTCTATAATAAATAAGATGCATATCTAGCTCACTTGATGGTTTTCTCTCTCCCTCTACCACTTCACCATCTAAGTTTAATATAACAACATCTTCCGGCTTCGTTTCATAATAATCTAAACCACTTGGACTCATTGCAACAAGACCTTGCTCACGATTGAAAATACTAATATTACCGCCTGTCCCCTTTGTTAAACCACTAGAAATCATTTTCTTTCCATACGCTACAATTTCTTCTCTTTCTTTCTGTAATAACATATACATCCCCCTAAGTATGAAGCTTATGATGACTGACTTTTTCATTCTATCTACTTATTGAAATAGCTTTTTTAAGTTCTCCGTAAACGGTGCTTTTACAATCCCTTTTTCCGTAATAATTGCTGTTACATTTTCATGTGGCGTGACATCAAATGCTGGATTATATACTTTACTTTCTTTCGGAGCAGAATATTGTCCGAAACGATTAATTACTTCAGAAGCATCTCTTTCCTCAATCGGAATTTCTTTTCCTGTCGGTGTTTTCAAATCAATTGTCGGTGTTGGTGCCGCTACATAAAACGGAATGTTGTAGTATTTCGCTAAAATAGATACACCTAATGTCCCAATTTTATTTGCTACATCACCGTTTGCTGCCACACGATCGCACCCAACAATCACCGCATCAATTTTCCCTTGTGACATGACCATAGCTGCCATGTTATCCGTAATGACAGTAACATCAATTCCCGCTCGCTGTAGTTCTAATGCTGTTAACGTTGAACCTTGTAACCTAGGACGAGTTTCATCTGAATAGATTTTCAAGTCCCATCCTTTTTCTTTCGCTAAGTACATTGGAGCTGTTGCAGTACCATACTTAGTCGTCGCTAACGCACCAGCATTACAATGTGTTAAGACTCCCATTCCATCATGGAATAATGTTAATGCATGTTCTCCAATTTGACGGTTAATTTCTTCATCTTCTCTATGAATCTCTTTTGCCTCTTCTAGTAATCTATCTTTCAACTGAGCAATTGATAAATGTGAGTTCTCTGCCGCGACTGCCTCCATTCTTTCAAGTGCCCAGAATAAATTTACTGCTGTCGGCCTTGATGTTGCCAAATATGCACATACCTTTTTGACTTCCTCTATAAAGTCTTCCATCGTATTTTGAATAACTTCCTTTGTTCCTAAATACACACCATACGCTGCCGAAACACCAATTGCTGGAGCTCCTCTTACTTTCATTACTTGAATGGCATCCCAAACGCTTTCAGCTGTCTTGAAAGATTCATAGACAACCTCATTCGGTAATAATGTTTGATCTAATAAAATTAAAGAATCATCTTTCCACTGAATGGGTATTAATTGCTCTTCCATCATCTTCTCCCCTTACTTCGCGTAGTTCATCGACTGTTCTTTTAACGTTTCTACAAAGCTTGTGCCTGTTTTATATTGATTCGCCTGTAAAATAAATTTCTTCGCTACTTGAAGACAAACGCGCTCTGCTCTAGCACGTGCTTCCTCATTCTCGATGCAAGTAATATCCTTTACTTTTGCTAGCCCAACAATACGACGAATTAACTCAAGCCCCGTCACTGCAGCTGTATCCTCTAATACAGATTGTAAATATACTTCGTTAAAGCCTTCTTCTTTCGCCATAATCTCGGTCACATGAATATCCCAAGCTTCTAAAAACTTCTTCTTAAACAAATCAATTACCTCTACCATTGTCGATTGTAGCCAACTCATATACGTATCCTTCTCAGCACCGGGCGACATGGTTGCATCTGCATTCACCCAAGCGAACATTAAATTCGCCATTACATTCCCAACGTCATATCCCATCGGTCCATAAAAGGCAAACTCAGGATCAATAACCTTTGTGGAATCATTTTTCACAAAAACAGAACCAGTATGCAGATCACCATGAATAAGTGCCTGTGCATTCGTCATAAAATAAAACTTAAGTTTTGCTGCCTCCATACGAAGCTCTTTATCACTATAAATATGCTCTCTAATCCATCCTTCATTTAGCGGAAACAGCTCATTACGCTTATTATGATTTGTAAATGGCTCAGCGTATACGAGGTCCTCTGTAATCTCACATAATTCAGCATTTATATAATTCTTCACAAATTCCTTCTTCTCTTTATGATTCATTACAACATCCGATGTTAATAAAAGTGTATTTACCAAAAAGGTCGTTAAATCATCCGCAAGCTTCGGAAACATTTGATGATTTATAAGTGCTGTACGTAATATTGTGTGGTCCGATAAATCTTCCATTACGCAACAATTCATCACACTATCAAACAAATACACCTTTGGAACGAGCCCAGGTGCTAACTCCTCCTCTAACTGCAAAACATCTGATTCTATACGAATACGATTCGTCGACAACTTAAACTCATCTGAAATCCTTGCTGTATCCCCAGCTTGCTTTACAATGACAGAAATATTCTTCCGTTCATCCCAAACGCGGAATACATAATTTAAATTACCATCACCTATTTCTTTACACTGTAACCCCTTTGCATCCTCAAACTTAGATAATTTCTCTTTCACATATACAATCACATCATTAGCTTCCATTAAAAAATACTTTGTGAACTTAGACATGGTTTCCCCTCCATACCAATTGTAAGCGTTTTCTAAAAGCTATAAAAAATAATAGGTTGAATTTTTTTCATCCTATAATGTATGTTCTTCTTTTTAAAATGTATATCTAGGTTTTATTATATCTTGTTAGCCCCTCGAGTCAATGCTTCTATATCAACCCAAATATACTTCCTAATTATATTTGAGATGACAAAAATTGTTCAAAAAGATTTTAATTCATTTTATTTTATTTATCACACAATTCTTTGTAAAATAGAAATAAGCAATCCCTTTTCAAATCCACAACTTCTAAGAATTATTCCCTTCCTATCTATTTATACTTACAACATGTCTCTAACATACGCACTACACTTTTACATAATCATTGAAAATCTATTACATGAAAACTACCTTTTCATTCTCTAACAACCTTAATTGAGAATAAATATTAATTAAATTGATATAAAGTTGGTTTATTCTCTTGACAAAATAACCACTTCTATATGATAATTAATATCGAATTAGAATTATTATAGTTAATTAAAAAATATATTTTATGAGCACACTATTTTTTGATGCTCAAAACCAACATTTAGGAGGAATTTTAATATGTTATTAATCGGCACAGAAGTAAAACCGTTTAAAGCTAATGCTTACCATAATGGAGAATTTATCCAAGTTACTGACGAAAGTTTAAAAGGAAAATGGAGTGTAGTTTGTTTCTACCCAGCTGACTTCACATTCGTTTGCCCAACTGAACTTGAAGACTTACAAAACCAATATGCAACTCTTAAAGAGTTAGGCGTTGAAGTATACTCTGTATCTACAGATACTCACTTCACTCACAAAGCATGGCATGATAGCTCAGAAACTATCGGCAAAATCGAATACATTATGATTGGTGATCCAACTCGCACAATCACTACAAACTTCAACGTTTTAATGGAAGAAGAAGGTCTTGCTGCTCGTGGTACATTCATCATCGATCCAGACGGTGTTATCCAATCTATGGAAATCAATGCTGACGGTATCGGCCGTGACGCAAGCATTCTTGTTAACAAAATTAAAGCAGCTCAATACGTACGTAACAACCCAGGTGAAGTTTGCCCAGCTAAATGGCAAGAGGGTTCTGCAACACTTAAACCAAGCCTTGACCTTGTAGGCAAAATCTAAGGAGTTCGATCAAAATGATACTAGATGCAGATATAAAAACACAACTTTCCCAATACCTTCAGTTAATGGAGAACGATATTTTACTTAAAGTAAGCGCAGGAGACGACGACGTATCTAAAGATATGTTAGCTCTAGTAGACGAATTAGCTACTATGTCATCTAAGATTACAGTAGAAAAAGTTGAATTAGAGAGAACACCAAGCTTTAGCGTAAATCGCCCTGGTGAAGACACTGGTGTTGTATTCGCTGGTATTCCATTAGGACACGAATTTACATCATTAGTACTAGCTTTACTACAAGTAAGTGGACGCGCTCCAAAAGTTGAACAAAAATTAATCGATCAAATTAAAAACATTCAAGGCGAATATCATTTTGAATCTTATATCAGCCTAAGTTGTCATAACTGTCCTGATGTTGTACAAGCTCTTAACGTAATGAGCGTTCTAAACTCTGGTATTACACATACTATGATTGATGGCGCTGCATTCAAAGAGGAAGTAGAAAGCAAAGATATCATGGCAGTACCAACAGTATTCCTAAACGGCGAATCTTTCGGAAGCGGTCGTATGACACTTGAAGAAATTTTAGCTAAAATGGGTAACGGTCCAGATGCATCAGAGCTTTCTGATAAAGATCCATACGATGTTCTTGTTGTTGGTGGCGGCCCTGCTGGTGCAAGTGCAGCAATTTATGCAGCACGTAAAGGCATCCGCACTGGTATCGTTGCTGAGCGCTTCGGTGGTCAAGTAATGGATACTATGGGCATTGAGAACTTCATCAGCGTAAAACGCACTGAAGGTCCTAAGCTAGTAGCAAGTCTTGAAGAGCACGTTAAAGAATACGACATCGATGTAATGAATCTACAACGTGCGAAACGTTTAGAGAAAAAAGAACTTATTGAAGTGGAACTTGAAAACGGCGCTATTCTAAAAAGTAAGAGCGTAATCGTTTCTACAGGTGCTCGCTGGCGTAACGTTGGCGTACCAGGTGAAGCTGAGTTCAAAAATAAAGGTGTAGCATACTGCCCACACTGTGACGGTCCATTATTCACTGGAAAAGACGTAGCAGTTATCGGTGGAGGTAACTCTGGTATTGAGGCAGCTATCGACTTAGCAGGTATTGTTAAGCACGTAACTGTTCTTGAATTCATGCCAGAATTAAAAGCTGATGCTGTATTACAAGAGCGTCTTAACAGCTTACCAAACGTAACTGTTCTGAAAAACGTTCAAACGAAAGAAATCACTGGTACTGACAAAGTAAACGGTATTTCTTACATCGATCGTGAAACTGAAGAAGTTCATCACGTTGAATTACAAGGTGTATTCGTACAAATCGGTCTTGTTCCAAACACAGACTGGTTAGGCGAAACAGTTGAACGCGTTCGCGGTGAAATCGTAACAGACAAGCACGGCGCTACAAACGTACCAGGAGTGTTTGCTGCAGGTGACTGTACAAATAACCCGTACAAACAAATCATCATCTCTATGGGTTCAGGTGCAAACGCAGCTTTAGGTGCATTTGATTACTTAATCCGTAACTAATTATATAGACGTGAGTAAAGAAAAGCAGGTGCCGTGGCACCTGCTTTTTTATAATCTTAATGTATAAACTAAAAACCGCTCATTCCCATTCTTCTCATAAACCCCAGGCAACCTTACTTCCCTTTTCAGCTCAAACGCAGTCTGATTCTCCAAGAAGAAAATATAATCTTCAGAAGGATAGTATAAAATGATATCCACTTCTCTCTCCGCCTCTTCTACCGAAAGCAAAATGTTATTTACTACATTCATAAACACTTGTACAGAAAATGGATTGAAGAAATAAAACCGGTTATCACGTAGATCAATTTCATATTCCTGCGCTAAACAGCATTCAAATTGAATTTTCCCTTTACTGTTTCTTACCTTTCGTGCATAACGATCAAGATTATCCAACGCGTCTTTATAAAACTCTTCATTCATTTCAATTCCAACCGCTGAAGCGCCACACTTATGATGCATGTAAAAGTTTAATCGTCCTTTTCCACATCCAAAGTCTACAACCCGATCGCTACTTCTTATTTCATATTGATTCAATAGCTCATCTAATCCGCTATATGGCGTCGGTTCATAACGGTGATAATGCATAGATTTATTAAAGCCCTTTTGCTCGCCGACAGTTTTTATATGTAATACAGCATCGTAATATTGTTCGTTCATTCGTCTTCTCCTATTAGAAAATGGTACTTATTATTATACACCATGTACCGGAGAGGGATTTTTCATTGCATTAATTGGTGCGTGAAATTATATCGACGATTTTTTTAATATATCGACTTACCGACAATTCACGAAAAAACAGGAGCTCTCTAGCCCCTGTCCTCTAATACCTTTAATACAGTTTGTTTCAATATTTCTACTCCATCCATAATACAACTATGATCGAACTTCATATACGGATGGTGTAATCCAGGTTGTAAGTTTGCCCCAAGTCCGAGCATGACAGCTTTTAAATGTGGTCTCTTCACTGTGTAGTAATGAAAATCATCGCTTCCTGTCGTATACAGCGTTCCAGTGCACCCCTCTTCCCCGTATACTTCAAGAATACCTTTTCGCATAAAGCGCTCAGCTTCTTCTGACACTTCAGCTCCTGGTGCAAGGTCAATCCATTTGTATGAAGTTTCCGACCCCATCGATGCGGCCGATTCTATTACATGTTCTATTTTTTTCTTCAATTCTTCTAATAATGTATTACTCTCCGCTCTGACATCTAAGCTAAAATGGCCATTTCCCGGAATAATATTTAAATTATCTCCACCAGCTTGGCATCTCGTCATCTTCACTGAATAGGAACTTTGCGGTGGTAGCCATATATTTTTCAAACCAATGTTAATCATAGAAATGACATCGATTGCATTTATCCCTTGATGTGGGCGTGCTCCATGTGCATCATCTCCATGAATTGTTCCTTCTAAAAATCCTGCCGCTCCGTGACGAATAGATGGGGCAGCTTGTTTCAAAGGCAGTTCTTCAATCGGTCTTAAATGAACACCAAATAAGAAGTCCGCATCATCCACAGCACCCTTCTCTACCATCTTTAAAGAGCCATTTCCTTTCTCTTCTGCCGGCTGAAAAATAAATCTAACCGTTCCGCTATCCCATCTCATATTTTTCAATTGTAAAATAAGCCCCATCACAATTGTCATATGTGCATCGTGACCACATGAATGGTTCGCTTTAAATTCTCCATCTACTTCTTGCCATAATGCATCCATATCGGCACGAATCGCAATAACTGGGGTTCCGCTTCCGATTTCTGCGATCACGCCTGGACAATCATCAAATATTTTATATGAAATTCCTTCTTCTTTTAAAAAGTTAGTAATATACGCTGTTGTTTCATACTCTTTCCAACTCACTTCAGGGTTTTCATGTAAATGCTGAAAAATTTCAGTTAAACGCTCTTGTAATTCTAATGTTTTCAAAGCTACATTCTCCTTCCCAAATTCCAAAACCATTCAGGTTAATTATACTTATGAAAAACAGATGTTTTTATGAACATATTGAATTTTAAGAAAAAAGTCAATTGTTTATTTTTAAATACAATCGACAACTTATTCCTACTCACTTTATAATGATTGAACATTCCTTATTTTCTGTTTTTTATTGACGCTTACATTAATTTTTAGTTATTATAACTTAATAACGTCTATTTTGCGACAATTCTAAAAAATAAAAACATATATAATGAGGAGGAAGTTTATGAAAAAAGAAATACCTTTTGGCGTAGCAATGATCCCTATTATCATTACAGTTGCAGTTATGATGGTTACAATTGTTGTATTAAAGCAAAGCCCTCACGTCCCACTTATTATCGGTACAACCGTTGCTTCTATCGTCGCTTGGCGTTATGGCTACAAATGGCACGATATTGAAGAAGCAATGTATAAAGGAATTCGCCTCGCATTACCCGCTATCGTTATCATTATTCTAGTAGGTTTAACGATTGGTGCTTGGATTGGCGGTGGAATCGTCGCAACAATGATTTATTACGGTTTGAATCTTTTAACTCCATCACTATTTCTAGTTTCAATTACAATTATTTGTTCTATCGTTGCATTAGCTATCGGTAGCTCTTGGTCTACAATGGGCACAATTGGTGTTGCGGGAATGGGAATTGGCCTAAGCATGGGAATCCCAGCTCCAATGGTTGCCGGTGCTATCATTTCCGGTTCTTATTTCGGCGATAAAATGTCACCGCTTTCAGACACGACAAACTTAGCTGCAGGATTAACAAATACAGATTTATTCACACATATTCGTCATATGTTATTTACTACAATTCCAGGTTTAATTATTACTCTTATCGTTTATGCGTTCTTAGGAAGAAACTTCGGTGCTAACAATATTGATGCAAAAGGCATCGATCAAACGTTACAAGTACTGCAACAAAACTTTGTTATCTCGCCCTTCCTATTAATTATCCCTGTAGTCGTTATGGTATTGGTCGCTAAAAAGGTCCCTGCTATACCAGCTATTCTCGTAGGTATTATTTTAGGGTTTTTATCACAAGTCTTTATTCAAGGTGGTTCTGTCTCCGCCTCTGTCGGTGCGCTCCAAAATGGATTTGTTATAGACACTGGTAACAAACTAGTAGATGAACTCTTTAACCGCGGCGGCTTAGATTCGATGATGAATACCGTTTCTATGACAATTGTCGCTATGACTTTCGGAGGAGTACTAGAACATACTGGCATTCTTCGCTCAATTGTAAATCAAATTTTAAAATTAGCGACATCAGCAAAAGGGCTTATTGCTTCTACTATCGCATCTTGCTTTGCAACAAACCTTACTTGCTCTGAACAATATATTTCGATTGTTGTTCCTTCAAGAATGTACGCAAATGCATACACAGAAAAAGGACTACATTCTAAAAATTTATCCAGAGCATTAGAAGATGGCGGAACATTAACTTCTGTTTTTGTACCTTGGAATACATGTGGTGTATTTATACTCGCAACACTTGGAGTTGGCGCATTCGAATATGCTCCTTATGCTATATTGAACTTCATCGTACCTATTATCTCGATCATTTACGGTATAACTGGTCTCACAATTACAAAACTATCTGACATTGAAAAAGCAGAACTATTAAAAAAACAAAAAGCTCAATTAGAAGCTTAAAGATAACGGTAAATTCAGTTCATATATTGCGCGAGGGCGTCCTTGTTGATAGGGCATTTCCTCGCCGCAAATATGAGCATACCCGTAATCAACTAGTTTCTTTAATAACCTTTCTGTTGATCGGCGAGTCACTTGTAAGTATTCAGAAAGGTCTGCTGCTGTAAACTTCAATGAAGAATGTGATTGACTAAATTGAATAATTTTTGATAAGTTTGCTGGACTAAGTTTCGTTTCCTTCGCTATTTTCATTAGTTCCGGGTTTTCATTCTTCAAACTTTGTACTCTCTTTTCTTTCGGGAACGGACCAAATAGTTCTTTATCACTTGTTAGTATATAAAAACAGTGGTCTATTGGATTATTTTCCGCAAAATCTTGAGCGATTTTAGCATTTTGCTCCGCTTCTTTTACGGTTTTTCCGTAACCAAATCCAATAGCTATCGTTCCTTCTATACTCGCAAATAAATGATTTATCATATTTGTTTTTATAACCGATTCTATATCACCACGAGTCGTATACAAAATGAACGTCATTTCATCAATTTTTTTAAATGAACCATGCAGTTCTTTTGAAATGGTATCTAATTGCTCAAGCAAACCTTCTCGTAATTCTAAAGAAGAAATCATACAAGCGCCAACAGTAGCTGAATGGCTTTTTGCTAACTCAGCTTTTATTTTTGCATCTTTTAGCCCATGTATAATGGACTGTGTTGGATCAATCATACGCTCTGAAGGAACACCTATTTTTTGAAGCTCGTCGTAAACAGCGTGAATACTAGTTAAAGCTAAATGAGCCTTTCCAGATTGATATTTAGCTACATGAAAATCGATAACTCTATTTATTTCATCTTTACTCCACAGCATATTTTCATAATCTAACACTTGTGGATTTTCTTTTATACCAATATCATCGAACACATTTGTAATAAATGAACGGTCTACTAAATCAATTGAAATTTGATGTGGTTGAATACCTTGGTGATACATGACAGAGAGAATAGAAGATGCAATAGTTGCCTCGTCTTGCTGTAAGTACGTACTTGGAATTCGTAATTGTTCTCTTATTTCTTTTGCCATATAATAAGGTAAAGCACCTGAGAAAAAGATGAAATCACAAGGCTTTAAACGCTTTAATAGTTCAGAAGATTCTGCCGGATGAAGGTAAATATATGGATCAATCTCTATTTCTTCTAGTTTATGAGCAACAGGTAAAAGTGTCTCCATAAACTCTTTTGAACCGACGACTGCAATTTTTATCATCATTTCTCTAACTCCTTATCATCAATTAACGACTATTTAACGTCAACTATATCAAATGTACAAAACTATTGTAAACAGGAAGGGGTCTCTACCTAATGAAAATTACAGCTATTCATCATTATGCAATTCGTTTACCGCTTCGCGATCCGTTTGTTATTAGTTATGGTTCTTATTCTGATATGCCTTCTATTATCGTCAAAATGGAAACAGATGAAGGCATTATCGGTTACGGTGAAGGCGTTGCTGATGATCACGTTACAGGGGAATCATGGGAAAGTACTTTCCATACTTTAAAACATACACTTGCTCCTGCACTCATCGGACAAAACCCAATGAATATCGAGAAAATACACGATATGATGGACAATACAATTTACGGCGTACCAACAGCGAAAGCCGCAATAGATATTGCTTGTTTTGATATAATGGGAAAAAAACTAAATCAACCTATATATCAATTAATTGGCGGACGCTACCATGAAGAGTTTCCTGTCACTCACGTCTTAAGTATCGCCGAACCTGAAGAAATGGCTAAAGAGGCTGCCTCTATGATTCAAAAAGGTTACCAATCTTTCAAAATGAAAGTTGGTACAAATGTAAAAGAGGATGTAAAAAGAATTGAAGCTGTACGTGAACGTGTAGGAAATGATATCGCAATCCGTGTTGATGTAAACCAAGGTTGGAAGAATAGCGCAAACACATTAACAGCACTTCGTTCATTAGGTCATGTAAACATCGACTGGATTGAACAGCCTGTTGTCGCTGACGATATTGACGCAATGGCCCACATTCGTTCTAAAACAGACTTTCCGCTTATGATTGATGAAGGATTAAAGGGCTCTCGTGAAATGCGCCAAATTATTAAATTAGACGCTGCTGATAAAGTAAATATAAAACTAATGAAATGCGGTGGCATATATCCAGCTGTAAAACTTGCTCATCAAGCAGAAATGGGAGGCATTGAATGCCAAGTTGGATCTATGGTCGAATCATCTATTGCCTCTTCCGCAGGATTCCATGTCGCTTTCTCGAAAAAAATTATTACGAGCGTTGAACTTACAGGTCCATTAAAATTCACGAAAGACATCGGCAACTTACACTATGACGTACCATTTATTCGCTTAAACGAAAAGCCAGGACTCGGCATTGAAATAAATGAAGATACATTACAAGAACTAACCGTATTTCAAGACGTTGTACGCTAAAGGAGGGCTAACGCATGACAGTTCTATATGAGGGCAAATTAAAGCAAAATAACGATCCATTTCACATTACATTACTATCAAGAGAGCACATCGAAAAAATCTTATCACTACAAGACGTTGTAGTTGGGGCACTAGAAGATAAAAGTCGCTTACAACCACTCTCTTTAGAAGAATTTCAATACATTCTAGAAGGAAACGGCATGATGATCGGTGCTTTTATCGAAAACGAACTCATCGCATTTCGTGCCCTACTCGTCCCTCCTATCGACGAAGAACATTTAGGACTTGATATTGGCATACCAGAAAACGAACTACATCGCGTCATCTATCAAGAAATCTCAAACGTTCACCCGAACTGCCGAGGAAATGGGATGCAAAAAATATTAGCGAAAGTCATCATGGACGAATTACAAAAAGAAGACAGCAAATACGACTATGTTTGCTGCACCGTTGCCCCTTTTAACATTCCAAGTTTGAAGGATAAGTTTGCGCAAGGGATGGAGATTGCTGCATTGAAAGAGAAATATGGCGGGAGTATGCGGTATGTTTTTGTGAAGGAATTGCGTGGGGACAAGGAAAAAGATTGGACGGGTGTTAAGAGCATTCCGATGAGTGATGCTGGCGAGCAGCAGGCGTTGCTTTCGGAAGGGTATCGTGGGTATGAGATGGAGAAGGTGGATGGAGATTTTGTTGTGAAGTTTGGGCGATAATTGTTACGCCAAAAAAGGAGATGTCTGCTGTGACCTCTCCTTTCACTTTCTCTTGATTGAGCATATCGATCGCAACCTATATAAAGTGCACCACTAACCACTAAACCGTCATCTTCCAACTAGATAACGCTAACCAATTCTCCATTTCCTTATAATCAGGCATGATCTTCCCGACAAGGCGCCAAAAAGAGCGATCATGATTTAAATGAACCATATGGCACATTTCATGAACAACTACATAATCAATTACTCGCTGTGGTGCCATCGCTAGCTTCCAATTGAATGTTAGTTGTAAATTCGAATCGCAAGTACCCCAAGTACGACTACTATCTGTAATACGAATAGAACGTGGTTTTGTTTTGAAATTGCTTTGATGCACTTTAATGCTCTTCTCTACTAAAGCTTTACACTGCTTATAGTAAAATCGTTTTAAAGCTTGCTGTATTTTCTCATCTTTAAGCTCTTTCACATAAATATGTAGCTTATCCTTTTCAAACACTGCATTGTCTTGCTTAATGTTTACGTCTTGAGAGATTTGTATCGGATACGTACTTCCTAAATACAAAAAGCCTTCTCCTTGATCATAATCCTTTTCCTGTGGTCCACGCGCTCGCTCCGCCATTTCCTTACGTGTTGTCTGAATCCAATCCCACTTCTCTTCTAGCAACTGGACTAAGTATTCAACAGGTGTACCTTTCGGAGCTTGCACTTCCACATTTCCGTACGAATCTACAAAAAGACGCACCGACTTTTTCTTTTTATAAGTTATATGAAAATTAATCGTCTCACCTAAATAAGTATGTATCATTTCATCACCTAACGTATTATTTTGCAAATAAAAAAGAGTAGGATACGAACGTCCTACTCTATCTATTATATCATTTACTGCTTTAACGGACTCATTATCCTCTATACTTTACAGCTAATCCCTTAATGAAGTTCCTTGCATATCTATCGCCGCACTCTTTGTAATTTTTATGGCCTTTTTTTCTTAATAGAGCGCCTAGTTCTCCCTTAGTCACCGTAACGCCTACGCTATCTAATATATCAAGTACATCCTCACTCGTTAATGAAAGTGCAATTTTCATTTTCTTTAGAAGAAGGTTATTCGCACTCTCTTTGCTTTGTACAGGTGCTGGTTGCCCAGGTTTCGGATCTTGCTTCCCTCTTTTTAAGGTAATAAATCCATTGAAAAACGCCTCTAACATCATCATATCGCATGTTTTTACATACTCATCTTCAGCTACCTCATCATTTTCAGCTTCATGCTGAGGAGTTCTCTTTATTTTTGTAAGCATATCAACTACGTCTTCTTTCGTTACTTCCATTCCGCCAAGTTTAAAGATTTCTACCATATCTATATCTTTTATATCTAAAGCGTATCTTACTCTTTTTAATATATCGTTGTTGCTCATTGCCATTGGGTTTCCTCCTGAAATGTTGATTATCATAATGCTTTTAGCATGTGTAAATGAATGTCGTCAAATTACTACTTTAACATTTTAGGAGGTGGTTTTGTAGTCTTAGGTGGATTAATGTTTGTGGAGATGATTTTAAAACAGCAACATATGCTGTTTAGCTACTTTATTCTACATTTAATTCAAAAAAATCATACTGATACTAGAATTAATATGAGAAGAGGTCAATATTGAATTATGTAATTGATTATAAACATGTTGAACGGAACTTCGGATGAGGATTTACTATTAATTAACACACTTAAAAATGGACAAATCTAATATAGATTTGTCCATTTTTTATACTACTCAAATATAAATATTTTTGGTACAGTTCAACAAAACTAATCTAAATAAGATTAGTTTTTATTATTTTGATAATCGAATTTAACAAAAAAGGTAGTGCCTTCTGATCCCGTTTGAATTTCTATTTTTGCATTATGACGTGCAGCAATGGCATAACATACACCTAACCCTAATCCAGTTCCATTATGTTTTGTCGTGTAAAATGGCGTACCTAGTTTCTCTAATACTTCAGGCCTGATACCTTTTCCTTGATCACGGACTGCAAGCACGACACAATCTCGACCTTCTTTATAGGTGCTAATGGTTAGAACTTTCTCTTTTTCCATCGCTTCTAAGCCATTACGGTATAAGTTTATCAATAATTGTCGTATCTCATTACGATTTAAAAGTAATTTCGGAATGTCATTTGCATCGACTTCAATATATTTATTTTGATTATACGTATCAATCTTTATTAAAGGAATAATATCGCGGATAATTGAATTTAAATCTAACATCTGCAAATCCGATTTCCTTGTATTACCCATTGAGAGAAATTCAGTAATAATAGAATTGGCACGGTCAAGTTCTTCAATCATTAAATTAAAGTGCTTATTATGTTTCTCATAGGTGGGCTCTTCTTTTAATAACTGCAAAAACCCTCGTACTGTTGTCATTGGATTTCTAATCTCATGGCTGATACCAGCTGCCATTTGCCCTATTAAATCTATGTTTGATAACCTTTTCAATTCCTGCTCATATTGCTTTTTTTCCGTTATGTTTTTAAAAATACAACAAATACCATCATCATACGGGTATGCAATAACTTCGTGCCAATATTCATCAGGGGCAGAAAAAAATTCAAAATACACTGTAGTTCGCTCTGACATTACACGATGAAGTTCCTTATACATGACTTCGTCAATGCTACTCGGGAAAATCTCCCATATATTCTTTCCTAATACATCTTTTGCTGTTTTTCTTTGTGGAAAATATTGATGCTTATTTACGTACGTAAATTCCCATGTATTATTTAAAGTAAAGAATCCATCCGTAATACTTTCAATCACACTTGTAACCTTTTCATTAGCAACAGCCAGTTCTCTCGTTCGCTCTTCCACCATGCTTTCAAGTAGATCCATATATAACAAGTTTGAAAACGTAGGCGCGGTTGCATCAACGATAGATTTTGCCAGTTGTATTTGGGAATTATCATAATTGTGAGCTTTTCCCTCTTTGCCAACGACGATTACCCCTAATACTTCTCCCATTGAAACCAATGGAATCATCAGTAGACCATTACTATCTATATTTTTTGTTTGGATAACCTCTTGGATCTTAGCTTCATAGCTTTTCTCCATCCAATCCACTTCTGTCCAATCACATTCCTTGCTTAATTTCGTTGTTTTAATCGTTGTTTTGTCTAGGGGGTCTAAAAGGTGGGCTACCATGTTTTTACTCTCTAAAATCTGTCCTAAGTAAAAAAAACATTTATCAAAACTCTCCTGTATCGAGGAACACATTGATAAATCACGGGTAACATTTAGTAACAGCTGCTTCTCGGCAATAAGGTTTTCTTTTTGTTTTAAATTATTTGCATTTTGAATTGCGACCGCAGCCATATTTACATAAGCTTCAACACTTTGAATTTCTGAATTTGTTAAGTTCATTGGAACTCCATAATCAAATAAAAAAACTAGACCAAATAATTCTTGCCCAAATGAGATGGGTAGGGCTAATAAGGACTTAATTTTGAACGCAGCAACCGGTCTCGAATCCGGTCGATTATCCTTTGATGTATCAGGGATATAAATCGTTTTTTTTGTTTCAATAACTTCTTTTGCCAGTAAGTCTATTTTAGGATCAATTACCTGAGTATCGAGCGTTACGCCATTTATTGTCTCTGGTTTTCCTGCAAACCCTCTAAATGTTCCATCTGCCTGAGGTAAATAAATTCCAACAGCGTTGCACTTAACAATCTCCTCTGATATCGCCATTGTTACACGCTGCAATACTTCACGTAGTTCTAATTTTGTATTTATTATTTTTGTTATATTCGCGAGTCTAGAATATCTCGCCTGATCACTTAACATTCACATGACCTCCAATTATAGGCATAATAAAATAAACATGATACTATCATTGAAAATCAAGACCAACCTACCATTTTCGCTTTTCTCCTGTATTCTTTTCTTACCCTTGTTTTACGCCTTTACTTCTGATACAGTCCACCTTAATTAAAATGAAACAGTGTAACTTTCAAAAGTTACACTGTTTCACTACCTTCTACTACATTCACACTCGCCTCAAACTTATCAAGCAATGCACGTACTTCATTCGTTGATTTCGTACTCATCAATTGATTTCTCAATTCAGCAGCTCCAGGGAAGCCTTTTACATAAATTTTGAAGAAGCGATGAAGCCCTGTGATTGAGCGTGGCAGTACTTCTGCATATTGATCTTGAAGATCCAGCTGCAGTCTTAACAGATCAAGATGTTCTTTACTACTATGCTCTCTTGGCTCTTTTTCGAAAGCAAATGGATTTTTAAAGATTCCTCGTCCGATCATTACGCCATCAATGCCGTATTTTTCAGCAAGCTCCAGCCCAGTTTTACGGTCAGGGATGTCACCATTTATTGTTAGGAGCGTATTTGGTGCAATACGATCACGTAATTTTTTAATTTCCGGAATTAGCTCCCAGTGCGCATCCACTTGGCTCATTTCTTCTCTTGTACGTAAGTGAATAGAAAGATTTGCAATATCTTGTTTGAAAATATGCGTTAACCAATCTTCCCACTCGCTTAACTCTTTAAAGCCAAGTCTTGTTTTTACGCTGACAGGTAATCCGCCCGCTTTTGCTGCTTGAATAAGTTCTGCCGCAACGTCTGGACGCAAGATAAGGCCACTACCTTTTCCTCTTGATGCTACGTTTGGCACAGGGCAACCCATATTAATATCGATGCCTTTAAATCCTAACTCTGCCATACCAATACTCATTTGACGGAAATATTCAGGATTATCTCCCCAAATATGCGCCACGATTGGTTGTTCATCTTCTGTAAAAATTAAACGGCCACGTACACTTTTCATACCCTCTGGATGACAATAGCTATCCGAGTTTGTGAACTCCGTGAAGAATACGTCTGGGCGACCAGCTTCACTTACTACGTGACGGAACACAACGTCCGTTACATCTTCCATTGGTGCAAGTACGAAAAATGGTCGTGGTAAATCACGCCAAAAATTATCTATCATTTCAAATTCAAATCCTCTCACTATGAATACAATTTCAAACTCTCAATAAACCAAAAAGCAGATGGTATAGATTTTCCTATATCAACTGCTTTCCTATTATACCAACTTAAGCCAAGCTACACACTCTACATGAGTCGTATGCGGGAACATATCAACAGGTTGTACTTCCTGCGTTTTATATCCGCCTTCTTCTAGTACTTTTAAGTCACGTGCTAATGTTGCTGGGTTACATGATACGTATACAACGCGTTTTGGTTTCATGTCGATGATTGTGTTTAATAGTGCCTCATCGCAACCTTTACGCGGTGGATCTACGACCATTGTATCAGCGATTACGCCTTCTTTGTACCATTTTGGAATGACTACTTCTGCTTCTCCTACACCAAATTCAGCGTTTGTCATATTGTTTAGCGCTGCGTTTCGGTTTGCGTCTTCGATTGCTTCCGGGACGATTTCAACGCCGTACACTTTTTTCGCTTTTTGTGCTAGGAATAAGGAGATTGATCCAATTCCGCAATAAGCATCAATTACTGTTTCGTTACCATCTAATTTTGCGTATTCTAACGTTTTATCGTACAGCACTTTCGTTTGTTCTGGGTTTACTTGATAGAATGAACGTGCTGAAATCGCAAATTTAATGTCACCGATAAAGTCATAAATATATTCTGATCCATACAGTACTGTCGTTTTGTCTCCGAAGATTACGTTTGTACGTTTCGTGTTTACGTTTTGAACAATCGATTTTACTTCAGGGAATTTCGCAGCAATTTCTTCAATGATTGCTTTCTTGTTTGGTAATTCTGCTGTACGAGTGATGAAGACAAGCATAATTTCCCCTGTTACTTGCCCGTAACGAGCCATTACGTGGCGAAGTGTTCCTTTGTTACGCTCTTCGTTGTATGCTGAAATCCCGTGTTTTTCACAAATACGTTTTACTTCTTGAATTAATGTATCGTTTTCTTCTGCTTGAATTAAACACGATTCCATATTAATGATGTCATGTGTTCCTTGACGATAGAATCCAGCTACAAGTCCACCTTCACGTTCTCCAATTGGTACTTGTGCTTTGTTACGGTATACCCACGGATTCTTCATGCCAAGTACAGGATGAACAGGAACATCACTTAATCCGCCGATGCGCTGCATAACGTCGCGTACTTGTTTTTCTTTCGCTTGTAATTGTCCTTCATATGTTAAATGCTGAAGCTGACAACCGCCGCACTGATTGTACACTGGGCATTCTGCATCTTTACGATATGGGCTCTCTGTATGAAGCTTCATTAAACGACCGAATGCGAAGTTTTTCTTTACTTTAATAATTTTAATTTGTGCTTCTTCACCTGGTAATCCGTTTTTAACGAAAATAGGATAGCCTTTTACTTTCGCAACACCGGCACCATCATGTGTTAAATCTTCAAATACTACATCTATAAACTCGTTTTTTTCAACTGGTGGCGTCATTTTTGTACTCATTTTCCGACCTCTCTTTTTCATAACACTGCGTTACATTTTATCATACTTATATGGTCTATTTCTATTGGAAGAAAAAAAGCTATTGACGATAGTTCTCTGTTAATGTTACGCTACTACTAATTTAATACGGACGATGTTACCTCATATATACTCGATAATATGGATCGAGAGTTTCTACCCGGCAACCTTAAATTGCTGGACTATGGGGAAAACTAATGAATATTAGCCCATGTGCAAAAAAGGACTCATATTGATTAGCTTTCTCTCATAGATGAAAGTGAATCCATATGGGTCTTTTTTTATTTTTATTTTTCTAAAAGGTCAGACATCTTACGTATGACATAAAACCTCCTTGTTTTACTTTTAGTAATATAACGAGCGTTTTATGTACAAACTTTATACGAACTTCTGAAAGGGGCAACCACATGCAATATGTAATGAGCATTATCGGTATTCTTGTCGTTTTAGGTTTATGTTTTGCTTTGTCAAACAACAAAAGTAAAATCAACTTCCGTGCAATTGCTATTATGATTGGTTTTCAAATTTTAATCGGTTGGTTTATGTTTGGCACAAAAATTGGTCAACAAATCATTATTTTCATTGGTAAAGTTTTCAACAAACTAATTAAACTTGGTACGACAGGTGTCGATTTTCTCTTTAATGGGATTCAAAGAGATTTTGTCTTTTTCTTAAACGTACTATTAATTATCGTATTTTTCTCAGCACTACTTTCTATCTTTAGTTATTTAGGTGTTTTACCATTCATCGTTCGCGTTGTCGGCGGTGCAATTTCAAAAATCACTGGTTTACCACGCGTTGAATCATTCCATGCGGTAAACTCTGTATTCTTCGGTTCAAGTGAAGCGTTAATCGTTATTAAAAATGATTTACAACATTTCAATAAAAACCGTATGTTTATCATTTGTTGTTCTGCAATGAGTTCAGTTTCTGCCTCTGTTACAGCATCATACGTAATGATGTTAGATGCGAAATATGTACTAGCAGCTCTTCCGTTAAACTTATTCTCAAGCTTAATCGTTTGTTCGCTATTAACACCAGTTGATACGAAAAAAGAAGATGAAGTGATTCAAAAATTCGATAGAACTTTATTCGGTGACAGCTTTATCGGTGCAATGATTAACGGTGCACTTGACGGTTTAAAAGTAGCTGGTATCGTTGCCGCATTAATGATCGCCTTCATCGGTGTGATGGAAGTTGTAAACTACGTAATTAGTGCCGCTTCAGGTGCAATGGGATATGCTGTTACGTTACAACAAATCTTCGGTTATATACTTGCTCCATTCGCGTTCTTAATGGGTATTCCAACTCAAGATATTATCCCAGCTGGTGGTATTATGGGTACGAAGATTGTATTAAACGAGTTTGTAGCAATACTTGATTTAAAAGGTGTTGCATCAACATTATCTCCACGTACAGTTGGAATCGTTACAGTATTCTTAATTAGCTTCGCAAGTATTAGCCAAATTGGTGCAATCGTTGGTACAATCCGTGCCCTTTCTGAAAAACAAGGAAGCGTTGTTTCTAAATTTGGTTGGAAAATGCTATTTGCATCAACACTTGCTTCTATTTTATCTGCGACAATCGCTGGATTGTTTATTTAATAAAAAATCACCTTACTCGTTGAAGTAAGGTGATTTTTTTATCTATTGTTACTTTTCTCATTCCATACATTTTCTCCAAATGCTATGATGAACAAGGGTATGTCCCCACCTCTCTTACAGCGGTGGGGATTTTAAATATAAATATGTAACATAATACACAATAGAAGGTGATTTTATGAGAAAATATGCAGCAATCGCTTTATGCACATCTGCCATTCTAGCAGGTTGTAATACTAGCAATGTAAACCAGGAACCTAAAAAAGAGAAAAAGGTTCAAGAAGTTAAGAAACAAACAGAAACTGTGCAAGAACAAGGTAAAATTTCTTATCAGCCCATTACACACGAATCTACAAATACTACTATTCATATGACAGATATAAAAGATACTTTAAGTGAAGTACAATATAAAATTTGGCGAACAGCTGATGGGAAGGAAATTGCTAAATCTTTTTCTTCTAAAGAAAAGGAGAAGCAATTTTCACTTCCTTTTGACATAAAAGAATTTGAAGGAAAACGCGGTGAATTTCAAATTGAAGCAATAGGAATAAAAGAAGATGGGAAAACCATCCCACTCACAAAAGCTGCTATTACTTTCGAACAAAAGGTTCCCGTTCTTATGTATCATGCAATCGATGATTATCACGGACAAGGCATTAAAGATTTATTCGTCTCACCTGCTAACTTTGAAGCCCAAATGAAATATTTAAAGGACAACGGCTATACATTACTAACTTTTGAACGTTGGGGTGATATTAATAAAGTAAATAAACCTATCTTTGTTACATTTGATGACGGTATGAAAAATAATATGAATGCATTCCATGTTTTACAAAAGCTAAAAGACGATACATTTAAACCAACAGCAACAGAATATATGATTGTTGATAACGTTGATGTAGAAGGATCACTGTCTACTTCTGAAATAAAAGAAATGGTCGATTCCGGCATTTTCTCAGTGCAATCTCATACAGCGACGCATGCAGACTTACCGAAAATTACAAACTATGAAGAGGAATTAAAAGGATCAAAAGAAAAGTTAGAAAAAATAACAGGTAAGCCCGTTATCGCAGTTGCTTATCCATTCGGTCATGTAGATGATAAAGTCGTTGCAGAAACGAAGAAATATTATCAATTTGCGACGACAACAAAACCCGGAAAATTCATTACAAAAGGTGAACCCGATGAATTGTTAAAAATGAAGCGTGTTCGCATACACCATACGACGACCGTAGAACAGTTTGCTTCTTCGATTAAATAACGATGAGGGCTCAATATATTTTGAGCTCTCTTTTTACGCTATATTTATATATATTTTTTGAATTTTCTTGTATTATATATAGTAAGAAATCTTTCAAATTAAAGGAGATTATACATATGTCATTTGAACAAACGTTAGAGAAATATGCTGCCCTTGCAGTCAATGTTGGTGTTAATATTCAACCAGGACAAACATTATCAATTAGCGCACCTCTTGAAGCTGTACAATTTGTACGCCTCGTTACAGAAAAAGCATATAAATCTGGTGCAAAACACGTATATGTGGATTGGAATGATGAGACGTTAACACGCTTAAAGTTCGATCTAGCTCCCGAAGAAGCATTCGCTGAGTTCCCATCTTGGAAAGCAAACGCTCGTGAAGAATTAGCAAAAGAAGGCGCTGCATTTCTGTCTATTTATGCAGAAAACCCTGATTTATTAAAAGGTGTAGAACCAACGCGTATCGCAACAGCTCATAAAGTAGCTGGTGAAGCAATGAAAGTATACCGTGATTACATACAAGCTGATAAAGTAAGCTGGTGTGTCATTTCTGTTCCTACGAAAGAATGGGCTGCGAAAGTATTCCCTGACGTTGCACCAGAAGAACAAGAAGCAAAACTATGGGATGCCATTTTCAAAGCTACTCGTGCTGATTTAGAAAATCCTGTGGAAGCATGGAAAGAACACGATAAAACGTTACATACAAAAGTTGATTACTTAAACGAAAAGCATTATAAAGCTCTTCACTATACAGGTCCTGGAACAGATTTAACAATCGAACTTCCAGAAAAGCATGTATGGGCTGGTGCTGGTAGCTTAAATGAAAAGAACGTACCATTTATGGCGAACATTCCAACTGAGGAAGTATTTACAATGCCGCTTAAAACAGGTGTCAACGGCCAAGTATCTAGCACAAAACCGTTAGCATTTGCAGGTAACATTATCGATAACTTCACGTTAACATTTGAAAACGGACGTATCGTAGACTACAAAGCTGAAGCTGGTGAAGAAGCTTTAAAACATTTAGTGGAAACAGATGAAGGTTCCCACTTCTTAGGAGAGGTTGCTTTAGTACCGCATGATTCACCAATTTCAAACACAAATATTTTATTCTACAATACACTATTTGATGAAAACGCATCTTGCCACCTTGCAATCGGAAATGCTTATGCATTCAACTTAGTTGGCGGAAAAACAATGTCTAAAGAAGAACTGGCGGAAAACGGAGCAAACGCTAGTATTACACACGAAGACTTCATGATTGGCTCAGCTGAACTTGATATCGACGGTATTACAGCTGATGGCAGACATGAGCCTATCTTCCGTAAAGGTAACTGGGCATTTTAATACAAATAAAAGGCTATCTTCCACACTGGAAGATAGCCTTTTATGATGCCGATGAAACCTTAAGTCCAATTACGCCTAAAACGATAAAGAGAATACAAAAGGCTTGGAATAAGCTAATGTGCTCTTTAAAAAAGTACACACTAATAATTGTAATAAGTAACGTTCCAACGCCAGACCAAATTGCATAAGCGATACTTAAATGAATCTTTTTTACAACGATGGCGAACACGCTGAAACAAATTCCATAAAATACGAAAATAAGTACACTTGGAACAAGCTTTGTTAAACCATTCGATAACTTCATCGCAATTGTTCCTGCTACTTCAAAAATAATTGTTACGAGTAATAATAGCCAATATACCATACTAGAATCTCCTTCTCTGTTACCTTATAGAGATTCTAGTATACTACTTATAGCCCTAATGAAATATATTTAATTTCTAAATATTCCTCGATACCGAAATGGCCTCCTTCACGGCCAATACCACTTTCTTTAAAGCCACCGAACGGTGCTTGTGCAACTGATGGGAGACCATCATTTAATCCGATAATACCGTACTCTAACGCTTCGCTAATTTGGAATGCTTGACTAATATCTTTTGTAAAAATATAAGCAGCCAATCCATATGGTGTATGATTTGCACGTTCGATTACTTCTTCAACCGTTTTAAATTTCGCAACTGGTGCCACTGGTCCGAATGTTTCTTCATTCATGCAAAGCATCGTATCGTTCGCCAGCCCAATTACAGTTGGTTGCATAAAGTGTCCATCTAGCTCGGCAACCTTTTGACCACCATATAAAACTGTTCCACCCTTTTGAATAGCATCTTCAATATGTTCCTGTACTTTCGAAACTGCATTCTCGTCAATAAGTGGTCCTACAGTCGTTCCATCACCGAAACCGTCTCCTACTTTCAACTGCCCTACTGCCTTTTGGAACTTCTCTGCAAATACTTCGTAAACTTCTTCCTGAACAAATACTCGGTTTGTGCATATACACGTTTGTCCTGCGTTACGGAATTTCGAACCGATTACCGCCTCTACCGCTTTATCTAAGTCCGCATCGTTCATAACAATAAACGGTGCGTGACCACCTAACTCAAGTGAAACCTTTTTCATCGTTTGTGCAGCACTGGCCATTAATTCCTTCCCAATCTCAGTTGATCCTGTGAAGGAAACTTTTCGAACACGTCCATCTTCCATCCACGTATCAGCAATTGCTTTCGCACTACCTGTCACAATATTTATTACGCCTTTTGGAATATCTGCTTCATGAGCTAATTCAGCTAATTTTAACGCAGTTAACGGCGTTTGACTTGCAGGTTTTACAACCGCTGTACATCCTGCTGCAAGCGCCGGGGCTACTTTTCTCGTAATCATAGCGGCCGGGAAGTTCCAAGGCGTAATAGCTGCCATAACTCCAACTGGTTGCTTCATAACTAAAATACGTTTATTCGGATGAGAAGCAGGAATCATTTCACCATATACGCGTTTTCCTTCTTCTGCATACCATTCAACAAAGCTATTTGCATAATTCACTTCACCAAGCGCTTCTGCAAATGGCTTTCCTTGTTCTCTCGTCATGATCGCTGCAATCTCTTCTTTATTTTCATCAATAAGTGTGAACCATTTTTTCAACTTCATTGCACGGTCTGCTGCTGTTAACTTAGACCATGATTTAAAAGCTTCATGGGCAGCATCAACAGCTTGCTTTGCCTCTGTTACCCCGCCCTTTGGCACCGTTGCAAATATTTCTTTCGTTGCTGGATTATTTACTTCGATTTGTTCTTGCAATGTAATCCACTCACCATTTATATACATCGCCTTTTTCTCTACATTTACAAACGTCGCTTTTTTATCCAATGTTTTCTTCCTCCTCTATAAGTCTCTTTATTTTCCTAGTGGCAGCAGATTGACTTATTTTTAAAAACTCCGCTACTTTATAACTTGATCCATATGTTTTATATGCTTTCAAAATAATATTCCGTTCTACTTCTTCTAACATTTTATAGAGACTTTGACCGGACTGTTCAACCGTTGATTCTTGCATCGCTATTGGTAAATCTTCTATCGTAACGATATCATCAGCAGTTATAACAATTCGCTCAATCACATTTTCAATTTCTCTATTATTTCCTTCCCACGGGTAACTAACAAACATTTGTAATGTGCTAGGTGCTAACTTTACATTCCGGCCATATTTCTCGTTAAAGTGTTGTAAATAATGATAAATGAGTGGCAAAATGTCTTCTGTTCTTTCCCGAAGTGGCGGAATTACAATTGGGATGACATTCAGACGATAATATAAGTCTTTCCGAAATGTTCCTTGTTTCACCATCATACTTAAATCTCTATTTGTTGCCGCTACAATTCTAACATCCACCTTTTTTAATTCTCTTCCGCCTATAGGGCGAAACGTTTTTTCTTGCAACACTTGCAAAAGCTTCGCTTGAATTTCAAGCGGCATTTCGCCAATTTCATCTAAGAATAGCGTTCCTTTATGCGCTGATTCTAATAGTCCCTTTTTCCCTTCACGATTCGCACCTGTAAAAGATCCACCTGAGTATCCAAAAAGCTCTGATTCAATTAAATTTGTCGGCAATGCCGCACAGTTAATTTCATAGAAACTTTCATTCTTCCGGTTACTAACTTCATGTAAATGACGTACCAATCGACTCTTCCCTACTCCTGTCTCACCTAAAACGAGAACAGTACTATCTACTACAGATACTTTCTTAATTGTCTCGACTATTTTTTGCATAGCGATACTTTTAAAAATAAGTCCTTCATGTTCATATGTTTCTCTTAATTCTTTTTTATATGTTTTTAACTGATTATCCATTTCCTCTACCTTTTGACGTAATTGGTAGAGCTCTGTAAGATCACGAGAATAACTAATTACTCTTCTTAAATTTCCCTCATCATCAAAAACAGGTCTTGTACGAACGTGTAAATACTCTCCTGATTTTGTCGTCTGAACGAGTTCGATTGGCCTCTTTTTTTCAATTACTTCTAACGTTGCTGATGGATAAAAGATACCATCCTTCTGCAACTCTTTTACATGCTTACCTACTAATTCTTTAGCAGCTAATTGATAGTGTCTTTCACATGTACTATTTACACGCACGACGATTCCCTTTTCGTCAGTTACAAAAATTTCGTCAAACGCATATTCAAATACATCTTGTAAATCCATTAACACTCGTTCCTTTTCTGCAACCATCCTAGCCACCCCTAACTTCCAAAATCCATCGATTCACTTCACTACCTTTATTATAAAGCGAATTTTCTGCATTTTATATAGAGTCAGCTAGAATGTTTGCGATTTATTATTTAGCTTTTAAACACGAGCAGTATTTGCTTTCTCATAGCATACTTGCAATGATTCTTCAATGATTGTTAATCCTTCTTCAAGTTGCTCATCTGTAATCACTAATGGCATTAACACACGGATAACATTACCGTATGTCCCTGCTGATAGTAGAAGTAATCCACGTTTGTTTGCTTCTGCACACAAATTAGCTGTTAATGTTTTATCAGGTGCTTTCGTCTTACGGTCTTGAACGAGCTCGAATGCACACATTGCTCCTAAACCACGCACATCACCAATGCAATTATATTTATTTTTCATCTCTTCAAATCGGTTCATTACGACTTTTCCTAATTCTATCGCTCTATCATTTAAATTCTCTTTTTCTATTACATCCAGTACTGCTAATGCTGCCGCACACCCTAGTGGGCTTCCCGCGTACGTTCCGCCAAGCTCTCCCGGTGCAGACTCATTCATAATTTCTTTGCGCCCAATAACACCACTAATCGGTACACCAGCGCCTAATGATTTAGATACCGTAATTAAATCTGGAACGACATCATAATGATCAATCGCAAAATACTTTCCTGTACGGCTAAATCCTGTTTGAATTTCATCCGCGACAAATAAGATGCCGTGTTCTGAACAAATATTGCGTACTGCTTGCACAAACTTCTTACTTGGTACGATAAATCCGCCTTCCCCTTGAACAGGTTCCATGACAACGGCTGCTATTGTTTCTGGTGCTACTTCTGATATGAAGAAATTCTTAAACTCTTCAATCATAAAGTCATCGTATTGCTCTTCAGTTAGTCCTTCTGGGCGACGATATTCATAAGGGAATGGCGCTTTATATACTTCTGGAGCAAATGGGCCAAATCCAAATTTATATGGTTTTACTTTACTTGTCATCGTCATTGTCATTAATGTACGTCCGTGGAAACCTTTAGAAAATGCGATAATACCAGGTCTTTTTGTATATTTACGAGCGATTTTCACCGCGTTCTCAACCGCTTCGGCACCACTATTTAAAAATAGTACTTGCTTATCAAAACTTCCTGGCGCTAATGCCGCAAGTTTTTCTGCTAATTCAATATATGGCTCATACATCATGACATTAAATCCAGTATGAATGTATTGATCTACTTGTTTATGAAGCGCTTCTTTAACAGCTGGATGACAATGCCCTACATTAATTGTTCCGATTGCTCCTGCGAAATCAATGTACTGATTACCATCAACATCTGTTACAAGAGCACCATTTGCAGATTGTACAAACGTTGGGATGCCGTTACTTACTCCTTTTGGTACTATATTTTGGCGGCGTTCTAATAAAGACGCTGCTTTCGGTCCAGGAATTTGTTCATTTACTTTAGCAAATTTTTTTGTGTTCATTACGTACCCCATCCTTTTCTTTACATTGTTTTCTCTTTTCTTTGCAAAATGTATGCCAACATTCTTTTCCACTATTCATCCTACATGCTTTCTTATTGGCATAAAAAATAAGTCTACAAAGACTTATCAAGAGTCCCTGTAGACTTATTTTTCTTACACACTAGACTTTCCTTGTTCCCAAATAAACTCACCCGAATGAGAAATGAAATCTCCAACAGATTGTACGACTAAATCCGCAAGTGGTTCTAACGTTTGACGATCCCCTGTACCAGATAGTACTCCAATTGCATAACAATCGCCGCCATTTCTCGCTAAATATAGATCAGTTGGTGTATCCCCAACGACTGCCACCTCACATGCTTCTAAATGAAACCTCTCACAAAAAGATTCTACAATTCTTTTATCCGGCTTTTGTGCTGGAAACGTATCTGAAGCTACAACATAATCAAAAAAAGAATCTAATTGATACTGTTTTAAAAATAATTCTGTCGGTGCGTAATCATCAGCTGTCACAACACCTAAAATAAATCCTCTATCCTTTAAACCTTGTAAAATCCTTGGTAAATCCGCCGTCATTTTCATATAGGAACGATGCTCGTACATAAGAGAAAATAATTTTTCACTTACCCACTCATGCATTTCCTCTTCCTTACATGACGTAATATACTTACAAAGCCCCTTTGCGACATCAAGGCTTGTTCCTGCCGCTATTGCGCTAAGAGGGTTCACAAATGCCCCATCCACGCCGATTTCTTTTAATAAAGTAGACTTCATTGACTTTGGTAGTTCATATAAATTTATACATTCCGCCACAAGTTCTTCAGCTACTTTTATCCAAATTGAATGAAAATCCATTAACGTCCCATCTTTATCAAATAGTATTGCTTTTACCTTCTCCATAGCACCCTACCTCTCGTTTCTTATCTCCTCCAGTGTATCAATAAAATATGGATATAAAATAAACGAATTGTAAAAATACCATAAAAATCAAACTAACTCCCAATTTACAATTCCTCTATATAATAAAAAGGATGCCTTTACAGGGCATCCTCTTGGTGTTCAGGAACAAAGAGTTCAAGACAATGATACATATTTTCGAATTCCATCGGTGCATCTCCACCGTATTCACCATCTAAATTAATCATTAGTTTATCTGGTGAATGTACTTTAATTCGATTCGCTTGTGTGTATAGCACTTTTGGATTATTAATATGTTCACCACGCTGCGCTTGTGTTGCTGCCTTAATTAAGTCAGCAATAGAACCTTTTTTCAACACTAATAAATCAAATAAGCCATCGTTAATTGATGCATATGGTGCTACCTTTTCAAAGCCACCCACTGAACGAGTATTCGTAATTAAAAACATCGTAATTTCTTCTTGTAGTAATTTTCCATCATACTCAATTTCAACATATGTTGGATGTAATGACGGTAACATTTCGATACCTTTTAAATAATAAGCAAGTTGTCCTAATACTGTCTTTAGCTTACTCGGTACTTCATATGTTAATTCTGTAATACGACCGCCACCAGCGATATTAATAAAATATGTATCGTTTGCTCTACCAAGGTCTAATGGTACAGTTTTTCCTTCACAAATTATATCTGCTGCCTCTTCAATAGAACGAGGTACACCGATTGCACGTGCAAAATCATTAGTCGTTCCAACTGGAATAATTCCAAATTTCGGACGGAATTCATGCCCAACTAAACCGTTTACGACTTCGTTTAACGTGCCGTCACCACCAGCTGCGATAACAACATCAAATTTACGCTCTACAGCTTGCCTCGCCGCCACAGTTGCGTCTCCAGGACCCGTTGTCGCATGACAAGACGCTTCATATCCAGCTTGTTCTAATTTTTGTAGTACTTCTGGTAAACTCTTCTTAAATAGCTCACGCCCAGAAGTAGGGTTATAAATAATTCTTGCTCGCTTCATCATTTATTAGCACAGGAAATTTCTTTATGTATTAAAAAAGAACATACCGAACTTCTATTCAGTATTCCCATGCCTACCTCCTCTCATCTTCCTATCCTTTTTTTATCTCGCTTAAACAGGCAGTAAGAACCCGATTCGTGTAGCCCATCAAAAATAAATATTCATTTTGATGGTTTTGTTTTATTTAACAAAAAAATTTATGTCCATCTATTTCCTCTTAACAATTTACATATAACGAATAATAATTATCTATTATTTCATGAGATGAAAAAAACCTCTATGTCTAGATTTATCATTATTCCCACCTTTTTGCAACTATCATACCATAGTTGCTATACAAACATTTTTCCACTTTTGACAGTTAATCAAACGTTTGTTTAAACGATTTCCTCTCATTTAAACAAACGTTTGATTAACCTAGAAAAACACCCATGTACGGGTGTTTTTCTACTTAACCTTTAAAAGTTACTACTATTATCGCTTATTAATCTCTTCAAGTAAGATTTTGTTAACAAGCGGTGGATTTGCTTGTCCTTTTGTAGCTTTCATAATTTGACCAACTAAGAAGCCAATTGCACGGTCTTTACCGTTTTTAAAGTCTTCGATAGATTGCTCATTATTATCAAGAATTTCTGTTACAACTTTACGAAGTGTACCCTCGTCAGAAATTTGAACAAGACCTTTTGCTTTAACGATTTCTTCTGGGTCTCCACCTTTTTCAATTAATTCATTAAATACTTTCTTCGCGATTTTAGAAGAAATTGTACCTTTTTCAATTAATTGAACCATTTTAGATAAACCAGCAGGCGTTAATGCAACGTCTTTTAATTCTTTTTGTTGTTTGTTTAAGTATGCAAGTACTTCACCCATTAACCAGTTTGATGTTAATTTCGCATCAGCCCCGTCTGCAACAGTTGCTTCAAAGAAATCAGACATTTCTTTCGTTAATGTTAATACATGTGCATCATAAGCTGGTAAGCCTAATTCTGCAACGTAACGAGCTTTACGCGCATCTGGAAGTTCTGGAATAGAGGCACGAACCGCTTCTTTCCACTCATCATCGATGTAAAGTTCAACTAAATCTGGCTCTGGGAAGTAACGGTAATCGTCAGATCCTTCTTTCACACGCATTAAAATTGTTTTCTTCGTTGCTTCATCATAACGACGTGTTTCTTGTTGGATGATACCGCCAGATAACAATTCTTTTTCTTGGCGCACTTGCTCGTGCTCAAGACCTTTTTGTACGTAAGTGAATGAGTTTAAGTTTTTCAGTTCCGCTTTTGTACCGAACTTTTCTTGTCCAACTGGACGAAGGGAAATGTTCGCATCACAGCGTAAGGAACCTTCTTCCATCTTACAATCAGATACGCCAGTGTATTGAATGATTGATTTTAACTTCTCTAAGTATGCATATGCTTCTTCTGGCGTACGCATATCTGGCTCAGATACGATCTCGATTAAAGGCATACCTTGACGATTGTAATCTACTAATGAACCATCAGCTGTATGCGTTGATTTACCAGCATCTTCTTCTAAATGAAGACGTGTAATACCGATACGTTTCTTTTTACCGCCTACTTCGATTTCAATCCAACCATTTTCACCGATTGGCTTATCAAATTGAGAAATTTGGTAAGCTTTCGGATTATCTGGGTAGAAATAGTTTTTACGGTCGAACTTCGTTTCTGTTGCGATTTCACAGTTTAATGCCATTGCAGCTTTCATTGCAAAGTTAACTGCTTCTTTATTTAAAGTAGGAAGTACCCCTGGGTATCCTAAGTCAATTACACTTGTTTGTGTATTTGGCTCCGCTCCGAATTCTGTTGGACTCGCAGAGAAAATTTTCGAATTTGTTTTTAACTCAACGTGAACCTCTAAACCAATAATTGTTTCTAAATTCATCTATGCTCGCCTCCTTACAGACTTGCTTTTTTTGTATGATAGTCTGTTGCTTGCTCAAACGCATGTGCAACGCGGTAAATTGTCGCTTCATCGAAGTGTTTACCAATGATTTGTAGCCCAAGTGGCATGTTGTTAGCACCGAATCCACATGGAACAGAAATCGCTGGAACACCCGCTAAGTTTACTGGGATTGTTAAAATGTCATTTGCATACATTGTCATTGGATCATCAACTTTTTCGCCCACTTTAAATGCCGGAGTTGGCGTTGTTGGTCCAATAATAACATCGTAGTTAGCAAATACGTTTTCAAAGTCGTTCTTAATTAATGTACGTACTTGTTGTGCTTTTTTGTAATATGCATCATAGTAACCAGAGCTAAGTGCAAATGTACCAAGCATAATACGACGTTTTACTTCATCACCGAAACCTTCGCTACGTGTGTTTTTGTATAGATCTAATAAATTATTTACATTATCAGAACGAACACCGTAACGTACGCCGTCAAAGCGTGAAAGGTTAGCAGATGCTTCAGAAGAAGATAATAAGTAATACGTTGCTAGAGCGTATTTAGAGTGTGGAAGAGATACTTCCTCCCAAGTTGCGCCCATACCTTCTAATACTTTTAAAGCAGCTAGTACTGACTCACGAGCTTCTTCGCCAACACCTTCTCCTAAATATTCTTTCGGTACAGCAATACGTAAACCTTTAACGTCGCCTGTTAAACCAGCTAAGTAGTTTCCTACTTCAACGTTAGCAGAAGTTGCATCCATACGATCAATGCCTGAAATAGCTTGTAATAAGTATGCATTGTCTTCTACTGTACGTGTAATCGGTCCGATTTGGTCAAGTGAAGATGCGAATGCTACTAATCCGTAACGAGATACGCGTCCGTAAGTTGGTTTTAAACCTACAACGCCGCAATATGCAGCTGGCTGACGGATAGAACCACCCGTATCAGAACCTAGAGAGAATAATACTTCTCCTGCTGCTACAGCTGCTGCAGAACCACCACTAGATCCGCCTGGAACGTAATCTAAGTTCCATGGATTTTTCGTAGCGTAGAAACCTGAGTTTTCATTTGAAGAACCCATTGCGAACTCGTCCATATTTAATTTACCGATTGTAATCGTGTCAGCAGCTTTTAGCTTTTGCACAACTGTCGCATCATAAATTGGATCGAAGTTTGCTAACATTTTGCTCGCACAAGTAGTACGAAGACCGTTAGTTACAATGTTATCTTTTACACCAATTGGCATACCGAATAATAAACCATTATCTTCAGCACCAATTTTCGCATCTAATTCTTTCGCTTTTGCGCGTGCATTTTCTTCATCTAATGTAAGAAAAGCTTTTACGTTATCTTCAACATCCGCAATACGTTTGTAAGATTCTTCTACTAAATCCGTAACGGAAATTTCTTTGTTGTTTAATTTCTTATGTAACTCTGATACTGAATGATCAAATAATGACATCGAAATTCCCCTCCTCTATTCTAATACTGCTGGAACACGGATTTGATTATCTTTGTGATCCGGTGCATTTTTTAATACTTCTTCAACTGGTAAACCCTTTTCTGGTATATCTTCACGCATAACATTTTTCATAGTTAATACATGAGTTGTTGGTTTTACATCTGTTGTATCTAATTCATTTAACTGTTCTGCAAATGTAACAATTGCATCTAGTTGTTTTTGAAATTTTTCTGCTTCTTGATCAGTAATTGCAAGACGTGCTAAATGTGCTACGTGCTTTACATTCTCAACGGAAATTCTTGACACGGCTAGGCCACCTCCATAATATATCGTTCAATCTACAATACTATTGATGATACCAAATTTTCAGTACTTCAAGCAAGTCAACACACGGCACTTACGGTATTTTTACATAAAAAAAGAAAGGCAAATGCCTTTCTTTACAATTTACTCTTTATCTAACGGTTTATTTTTCGGAAATCTCTCGTTATCTTCTTCATTATCACGAATTGTTTTTTGTAATACAAAACAAGACATCGTTAAAAATAATGTTCCAATTAAATAATATCCTTTTACACTAAGCGTTTCATCTAACGTATAAATTCCAATTAGCATACCTGAAAGCGCGCAAACAAATGAAGTCCATGCTAAAAATGTGAACGCTTGCGTATTACGTCTTCTCATCGTTCTCCCCCTCGTTAGCTGTACATCCATTATAGATAAATATATTTATCACGATGGATTTTTATCCCACTTTAATGGGCAGTAACCCCCCCCACCTCAAAATTCAGCGAAAGCAAAGAATTTAGGTGGGGATCGAGCTGCCCATAAAAGACCGATTGGTTCAACTAATAATCAGTGGAGATGAAGAAAACCCCCACTGATTAAAGTTTCACTTTATGTAAATTCTCATTTTATATTTATAAATCTATCACAAAAGAATACTATTTTAAAGTTAGTTTTCTGTCTAATCTGAAAAAACAGCCAAAATAATTGACATTTATTTCAATTCTACATAAAATAAAAACAAATATTACGAACCTCGAAATATACGGGAGTGGAATTAATTGTTGCAATACGAACATTTTTTAGACTTACTGCTAGATAACGCCAAGAAACTTTTCTATCCTGAGGAATGGGTAAGCCTAGATTTAACACTTTCTAAAACAGAAGTATTTTGTTTACTTTGGATGGAGAGAAATACAGATATTACAATGACAAAAATCGCTGACCTTCTTGATATACCGATGAGTACAACGACAGGTGTTGTAAATCGCCTTGTAAAAAAGGGATATATCGAAAGGTACCGTGATGAAAACGACCGACGCATTGTATTAATTCGCTTAACAGAAAACGGTGTAACGCTCGTTCAAGAAGTAAAACAAAATGCAGCCCATTACTTTAACCTAGTGACAGAAGCATTATCAGAAGAAGAAAAAACATTCTTACTACAAATATTCCAAAAGATTATGAATCACATTGCTACGTCACAGCAAAGAACAGAAGAAAAAGTTTCTACACCTAAAATAAAAAACATTCCGATTGAATAAAAACCCTAATAGGGTTTTTATTCAAAAAAATATTTCGTAACTCGTAATATTCGATACTCGAAACAAAGGGGATATGATAATGAGAATTATTTTGTATACAGGTAAAGGCGGCGTAGGAAAAACTAGCATTTCCGCAGCAACAGCACTTCAAAGTGCAAAACAAGGCTTAAAAACTTTAGTGATGAGCACAGACCCAGCCCATAGTTTAGGAGATTCATTTGGTATAAAGTTATCTTCTGAGCCACTAGAAATTTGTGAAAATTTGTGGGTACAAGAAATTAATACGATTTATGAGATGGAAAAAGGCTGGGGAAAGTTACAGAAATACATTACCTTGCTATTTACTTCCAAAGCAGCTGATGATATTACAACCGAAGAGTTAACGATGTTTCCTGGTATGGAAGATTTAATTAGCTTACTTCGCGTACTAGATTATTATAAACAAAACACATTTGATGTTATTATCATTGATTGCGCGCCAACAGGAGAAACATTAGCCATGCTCAGTTTCCCAGACATGCTCGGCTGGTGGATGGAAAGATTATTCCCTATTAAAAGAAAAGTTTTAAAAATCGTTCGTCCTGTAGCTCAACCACTTCTTGGTGTCCCCCTTCCAACCGATGATATTATGGACGAATTAACAAATACACTTGAACAGCTTGGAGAAATGAGAGATATTTTATCAAACCGAGACGTAACAAGTATCCGCATCGTTGTAAATCCCGAAAAAATGGTCATTAAAGAGGCTCAGCGTAGCTTTACTTATTTAAACTTATACGATTATAACGTAGATGCCATTATGATTAACCGCGTCATCCCTAACACTGTCACCGATCCTTATTTTCAAGCATGGAAAGATACCCAAAAGAAATATAAAACATTAATTCAAGATAGTTTTCAGCCCCTTCCTATTTATGAAGCTCCAATGTTTGAACAAGAGGTTGTCGGTCTATCTATGTTAGAACGTGTAGGAGACGCTTTATTTAAATCTGACTCTTCTCCTACAGAAGTGAAATTTAACGGCCGCACTCAATATGTAAAAAAAGATGGCGCTGAGTATATTTTCGTTCTGTCCATTCCTTTCTCAAACAGAAGCGAACTTTCATTAAATCAAAAAGGTGATGAGCTTATTATTCGAGCTGGGTCTGTTAAGCGGAACATCACATTACCAAAAACGTTAACACACCTTTCTATTCAAGGAGCAAAATTCGAAGATGATGTACTAAACATTCGATTTGGAGGTGTAGTACATGCGTGAGGAACTACTAAGGAAGGTAATTCGTACAAAAATAGAAGTCGGCATGCATATATTAGAAGAGTTACCTACACCAATCCAGAAATCAGCTAAGCAAATGCTAAATATTTTACAAGAGGAGCTAGCTGCTTATCCGCAAGAACAAGAGCATCATGAAGATAATTTAAAAAGTATCATAATTGAATGAACATCTCTGGATAGAGGGCCTTTGTAGGCTTTCTATCTCCATATTGGAGTGATCTAAGTTGTTGAAAAAACATTCCACTATTATGTTTTGGATTATTCCCTTGTTATTTTTCATTCATAACCTAGAAGAATCTTTCCAAATGCCACAATATCTTGCTAATCAATTTTCAATTCATTTTATAACAAGCCAACAATTTTTCATTGCCATTTCCGCATTAACAATCTTTGTCTTACTTATCGTCTTTCTATATCAACTAAACTTCTTGTCTTCTATATACTGGGTTATTTTTATACAAGGGGCTATATTCTTCAACTCCGTTCAACATATTATTTTGTTTTTCATTTACCGTTCCTATAACCCTGGCGTAATATCGGCAGCTTTCATTTTCATCTTTTCGATTTTCTTTTTTTCATCCCAAAAACACTTAATTTATCAAAAGAAATTCGTAATTACACTCATTTTCAGCTTATTTTCTTACCCTGTTATAATTTGGATTACCTTACTATTCGCTAGCTACCTTCATTCATAAAAAAAAGACCAGGAAAACTCCTGGTCCATTACTCTACTTAACAAACATTGGATTCTACGTTATACAGAATTGGAAGGTACAGAATTAGGGTTTGTTTGTTAAGTAGATTATATGTTGAACGAACTAACAGCGGAGGGGTTCCTTCTGCTAGCCCGTTAAACTCAATCATTATTTTACGATTTTTTCAAGCTCATCAAGTGAAAGATCTACTGAAATGGAACCATCATTTGTTTCTTTCTTAATTGCATCTGTTACTTCTTTTGAATGATATAGTTCAATTACTTTTTTCAGTGTTGGATCATCTTTATCTTTCGTACGAGCTGCGAAAATATTAATATATGGCTTCGCATTTTCATTCTTTGGATCTTCTAAGAAAATCGGATCCTTCGCTGGATCTAGTCCAGCTTGACCAGCAACACCGTTATTAATAACTGACGCTGCAACATCTTTTAATACACGAGGTGTTTGCTGTGCGATAACCGGTGTAACTTTTAACTTCTTCGGGTTTTCAGCAATGCCGCTTGGATCTCCGAATAAGCCAAAGTCTTTCTTAAGCTTTAATAATCCAGCTGCATCAAGAAGTTTTAATGCACGCGCTTGGTTCGTTGGATCATTTGGAATCGCAATTTCTGAACCATCTGGAATTTCATTTGCTTTCTTATATTTTTCAGAATATAAGCCCATTGGTGCAATTTGCGTTGTACCAACAGCTGTAATATCTAACTTATGCTCTTTTTTAAACTGCTCTAAGAAAGCAATATGCTGGAATGAATTTAGTTCAATATCTCCATCAGCTAACGCTTTATTTGGCGTTGTGTAATCAGAGAACTCAACCAGTTTAACTTTAATCCCTTCTTTTTCAGCTTTTTCCTTTACAATTTCCCAAGCGTTTCCATCCGTTCCAGTTACACCAATGCGGACTGTCTTCTCTTTTGCTCCTGCATCTGAACAACCACTTAACGCTGAAATCCCTACAATTGCTGATAATGCAAATGCTAAAATTTTCTTCATTTCCTTTTCCCCTCTTCCCTTTTATGATCTGCGTAAAAAGACTTTTGCAAAGTAGTTTCCTAAATTTTGAGCTACCTGTACGAGAATAATAAGTAAAACGACTGTTACGAACATAACTGATGTATCAAAACGTTGATAACCATATGTCATCGCTAAGTCACCAAGACCGCCACCACCGACAAGCCCAGCAACTGCAGAAAATTCAATTAAACCAACTGTCATAAATGTAACTCCTAAGATTAATGGTGCTAACGCTTCTGGTACAAGAATTTCAAAAACAATTCTAAATGGTGAAGCACCCATTGCTTGAGCAGCTTCAATGACCCCCTTTGGAACTGAAACAAGATTTGTTTCAACCATTCTAGCAATACCAATTGATGCAACTAACGTCATTGGGAAAATTGCTGCTGCTGTTCCAATCGTCGTTCCGATAACACTTCTTGTTAGTGGGCTTAAAGCTACTAAGAAGATGATGAATGGAACCGGACGAATTGTATTAATAATGATATTAAGAATAGAAAAGATCCATTTATTTTCTAAAAAGTTTCCTTTTCTCGTTACATATAAAAGTAAACCTAGGGGTATACCAAGAATTGTAGCGAATATTAAGGTTACAATTACCATTAAGAGGGTATCCCCCGTCGCATCTACTATGCGGGGCCAAAATATACTCCAATCAACTCGCATGAGCTTCTACCTCCTTCAGCTGCACTTGTAGTCTTAGATGTTGTAATGCTTTTTGAATTTCTTTCTGCTCACCTTGCAGTTCTACAAGTAAATTTCCAAATAACACATTTTGAAGTTCAATAATATTTCCGTACAGTACGTTTACATCGACGTTATAATTTTTCGCGATATACGATAGTACCGGCTGTCCTGTCTCTTCGCCAGTAAATGTTAAGCGATAAATCTGTCCACCATTTTGAATTTTCCCTAGAACACTTTCCGGTAAATGATCATTAATGATAGAGCGTACAAAGTTTTGAGTCGTCTTTGTTTTTGGTTGTGTAAAAACGTCAAACAGTTTTCCTTCTTCAATAACCTTTCCCTTCTCCATTACAGCTACACGGTGACAAATTTCTTTCACAACATGCATTTCATGTGTAATAAGAAGAATTGTTACATTGTATTCTCGATTTACTTTCTTTAATAAGCTCAAAATTTCTGTCGTTGTTTCTGGATCTAAAGCTGATGTTGCCTCATCACATATAAGGATATCAGGTGATGTCGCCAGTGCCCTAGCAATACCAACACGCTGTTTTTGACCACCTGATAGTTGCTCTGGATAATAGTCTGCTTTATCTTCTAACCCGACAAACTTCAGCAGTTCATTTACTCTTTCTTTTATCTCATTCTTTGGTACTTTCGCTAATTTTAATGGATACGCAATATTCCCAAACACTGTTCTTGAATTAAATAAATTAAAACTTTGAAAAATCATCCCTATTCTTTGTCTTAGCTTCCGTAATTCTTTCGTCGATAGTGATGTAATATCTTTATCATCTATTGAAATCGTTCCTGCTGTTGGTCTCTCTAACATATTTACTAAGCGTAATAACGTACTCTTTCCAGCGCCACTAAAACCGATAATGCCGAAAATTTCGCCCTTTTCAATCGATAACGTTACATCCTCCACCGCATGAACAGATTGCCCACCTGATTCATATACTTTGCTTACGTTGTTAAAAGAAATCATTTTTTCCCCTCCTATATGCTGTAAAAACTTGAAGTAGAGCTTTCGAGGTAAAATAAAAAGTGCTCTCCTTCTTATCAAACATAAAGATAAGAAGGAGAGCACTTATATGTACTCGTTCACATCTTCTCATCTTCCAAGCCTTTATAAGGCTTGCTGGAGTTAGCACGGTATTAAAAAACCCGTTGCTGAGGTATCGTAGGGCCAGTCCCTCCACCTCTCTGGATAAGAATGTATCGATTTAATTGTCGTTTAATTAATTCTCATTATAGAACTCAGAATAATAAGAGTCAATACATTTTTTAGAAAAGTATCAATTATTTCTTTATTATAATTTTCAGATGAAATTCCATGAGAAAATCGTATTTTTTAAAGTTATGTAAAATTCTCCTCTCGCATATTTTTTAAAAGGATAATCTTCTCTACTAATTGAATACCATTATTTGAATATAAAATCGGAGGAAGATAAATATATGAAAACAGCCCTTTTACTCGTTGATATTCAAAATGATTATTTTCCACAAGGAAAGATGGAATTACGTAATCCGGTAGAAGCAAGCGACTATGCTAATCAGCTACTACAACTCTTTAGAACGAGAAATGAACCTATTTTTCATATCCAACATGTAGCAATAAAAGATGACGCTACTTTTTTCCTACCAAATACAGAAGGTGTACATATTCATAAAAGCGTACGCCCACTTAGAAATGAAACCGTTATAATCAAACATTATCCAAATAGTTTTCGGGAAACTGATCTTCTAGAACAATTACAACGTTTAAACATCGAGCACGTCGTCATATGTGGGATGATGACTCATATGTGTATTGATGCTACCGTGAGAGCTGCTTTTGATTTCGGCTTTCAATGTACCGTTATACATGATGCTTGTGCTACAAAAGATCTTTCTTTTAAGAATGCTACTATACCAGCCGTTTATATTCATAACACAATTTTGGCTAGTTTAAATGGCGTATATGCAAATGTAATGAGCACAGAGGAGTTTGTAGCTACAAAAAAACACTCCCTTCAGTGAGCAAAACCGAAAGGAGTGTTTCTTGTCAAACCATAGATTTTCTTTCAAATTGTATTATACAGGAAATCCTTAAAATGAATACTAAAAATGTGACTAATAAGTCAACTTTTCTCATTGTTTTGTTTCTATTTACATGTTTATCCCGATATGAATAGGGTTTAGCTAGTTCTATTCGCCAATTAGTAATATATAGTAAATCGTTTTTCGTTCAAACTAACTAGTCTCCCCTATTATTTTCCTGTTTGTTTTTGCTTCTTTTTCAAATATTCCGCACGCAATTTTTCAATTTGCTGCTTTTTATCAAATTTGACAGGCGTCTGTTTTTCATGAAACTTTGCCACAGCTACCTGGCCTTTATAATCCAATTGATATTTTCCCACTTTGTTCACCTACTTTTCTTGTCTTTAAAGAGAATCTATTCAATCAATATAATATACCTTATTTTACTGAAGTAAACCTTATTAGTTTTTCTACTGATATCTATCTTGATCCATATATAGATAATTTTTTCAAAAAAAAGAGATCTTCGCAGACTGCGAAGATCTCTTTTACTATTTCTTATAAAGTTTCAGAAGTAGTTTTTGCTTGCATGTGAAGTGCTAAGTAGTCAGGGCCACCAGCTTTAGAGTCTGTACCAGACATGTTAAAGCCACCGAATGGTTGGTAACCTACGATTGCACCAGTACATCCACGGTTGAAGTATAAATTACCTACGTGGAAGTCTTCACGTGCTTTTTCAATATGGTCACGGTTGTTAGAAATAACTGCTCCTGTTAAACCGTATTCTGTATTATTTGCAATTGCAAGTGCATGGTCAAAGTCTTTTGCTTTACAGAATGCTACTACTGGTCCGAAGATTTCTTCTTTCATTAGGCGAGCATCTTCTGCAACGTCAGCAACGATTGTTGGTTGGATGAACCAGCCTTTAGAATCGTCTCCTTCGCCACCTGCTAAGATTCTACCTTCTTCTTTACCAATTGCAACATAGCTCATTACTTTATCGAATGCAGCTTGGTCATTAACAGGACCCATATTTGTACCTAATACAGCTGGGTTAGCAACTGTTAATTCTTTCGTTAATTCAACAGCACGATTTAATACGTGATCGTATACATCTTCGTGGATTACTGCACGAGAACATGCAGAACATTTTTGTCCTGAGAATCCAAATGCTGATGCAACGATAGATTTAGCTGCTAATTCAAGATCTGCTTCTTTATCAACAACGATTGTATCTTTACCGCCCATTTCAGCGATAACGCGTTTTAACCAAATTTGGCCTGGGTTTACTTTCGCTGCGCGCTCATAAATACGGATACCTACATCACGAGACCCAGTGAAGCTAATGAAACGTGTACGAGGGTGATCTACTAAGTAGTCACCAACTTCAGAACCGCTACCCGGTACGAAGTTTACTACACCAGCTGGTAAGCCAGCTTCTTCTAATACTTCCATGAATTTCGCTGCTACTACAGGAGTTGTACTAGCTGGTTTTAGTAATACTGTGTTACCAGAAACTAAAGCCGCTGTTGTCATACCTGCCATAATTGCGAATGGGAAGTTCCAAGGAGAAATGATAACACCTACTCCTAATGGAATGTAAGAGAAACGATTATATTCAATTGGACGGCTTTCTACTGGAATTCCGTCTTTTAATTTCAACATTTGACGACCATAATATTCCATAAAGTCGATTGCTTCTGCTGTATCAGCATCTGCCTCATTCCATGGTTTACCTGCTTCTTTTACAAGAATAGCAGAGAATTCATGTTTTCTGCGACGAACGATTGCTGCAGCACGGAATAAAATGTCTGCACGCATTTCTGGCTTTGATTTTCTCCAAGTTTGGAATGTTTCATCCGCTACTTGCATTGCTTTTTCAGCTAACTCACGGCTTGCTTTTGAAACGCGACCAACAAGTTCCTCTTTATTTGCAGGGTTTACAGAAACAATTTTGTCTTCTGTAGTGATTTTTTCTCCCCCAATAATTAATGGATAGTCTTGTCCAAGATACGATTCTACTTTCTTTAAACCTTCTTCAAACGCTAATTTGTTAGCCTCCACTGAAAAATCTGTAAATGGCTCATGTTTGTATGCTACTACCATTCTTTTTAGCCTCCCCTTAGAAAAACGTTTACATTTTACAACATTATTCTACACGATAATTTAGATTTATTCAAATATTCCTAGACTTATATTTTAAAAATTAATTAATTTTTAAAATATAATAAAAAAACAGAGTTATACAAATGTATAACTCTACAAAATATGAGTATATTCCAAAATGTTTTTGCTAATCAATAAAATAGTTACTAACAAAAATAAAGTTCTTATGTATCCAACACCTTTTTGAACCGCAAACTTCGATCCAAAATAAGCGCCCAAAATCATTGATAATCCCATAATAATACCGTATTCAAAATGAATTACATCTAAAAATAAAAAAGTGATTAACGATACGATATTGCTAACAAAGTTCAAAAGTTTTCCAGATGCTGCCGCTTGAATAAAATCCAAACCAATTAATAAAAATGCAAAAATTAAAAAGGATCCTGTCCCTGGCCCAAAAAATCCATCGTAAAACCCTATCATTAAAATAACAAAGAAAAATATTAATGTTTTTCTTTTCGTCATCTTCTTATAGGTAGATACACTTCCCCAATCTTTTTTCGCAATAATATAAATGGCAATGAATACCAACATCACAAGCACTAACGGTCGTAAAATATCCGGCGGAATAAACTTTACTACTAAAGCACCTGCGACTGCTCCTATAATAGTTAACGGGATTAACTTTCCTACAATTTTAAAATCGACCTTTCCCGATCGAATGAAATAAATCGCACTCGTAAACGTCCCCATCGTTGCAGCTAATTTATTCGTTGCAATTGCCGAAGCTGGTGGTAAACCAACAAACATAAGTGCCGGAAGCGAGATTAATCCTCCGCCGCCAACAACTGAATCAATAAAAGCTGCTAAAAAGCCGAATGCAATTAATAAAATAATGACTTGAAAACTTAATTCGTCCATGCGCTTTACCCCTTACCCCATTATTTATAACATTTTAAATTATAACAAAATTAACCAAGAAAAAAAGCCGTTCCATAAAGGAACGACCCTTCTATTTAATCTAAAATTTTCACAAATGGTTCATCTTGCTTCGCTTCACGTATAATAATCGCTTCTGGGCGTTCTACAGATTTAATCGTTACTTGTACTTTCATATAATTCGGGAAGTATTCCATAACAAGCCCAGCTACATATTGTGTAAAGCCAATTATTTCTGCTTTCCCATTAAACTGGACAGGAATATCAAGCTTTACTTCTCTTAATTCATCGTCTCTATACATACCAGTACCGATAACAGCTGTATAGTCTCCTTGGAAATAATCTCCTAGTTTTGCTTTAAAGTTTGATACTCTCGCCAGATCTTCACGTTTATTATCTGTTTTCGCTTGTTCAGATGGGAACAAATAATATTTCTCATTAATTTGTTGCCAATCCTCAACCGTTTCACTGCCTTTTTCAACATTCGCATAAGAAACAAAGTTACCTGGTACGAGTGAAGCCTTTGGAGCCTGACGGTAAATTGCAAATGTTATCGGAAGGTTTTTTGTTTCAGGTTTTTTTTGATGCATAACTTTCAAAATTTCTTGCGCCATTTTTTTCCCTTCAGCTAACATTTTTGCTTGCTCAATTTTAGCTTCACGCGGATAACCATGCTCTTCCTCATAATAATGAACCGAATTCATTGCTAAACCAATTACAATGCCTTTACGCTCATCTGTTTCACCTTTTTTCACATAATAATCATGCTCTAAAATATTTGAAATATATATTGGATTTTTTTGATTCTTTGCCTCTAATGATTCAGATCCTCCACCTAACGCTGGGTTTAAACCAATGTTTGGAAATTTAACTGCGTCTTTTTTTAATTTGTCCTCTAGTTCCTTTTGCTCAGCATCTGTACGCTTTCTTTTAACAAGCATTTGTATAGTTTGAGCATCTAGAACATCTCCACCTTTAAAGAAATGATCTTTCGTACTAAAGGATTCTTTCGCAATACGCATTAACCCTGTTTCAAATTCATCTATATCAAGGCGATTACTTACTCCTTGTACAACTAATCCACGTGCTGCTCCTGCTTCAAATGGAATAGTCGCTTTATAATATTCATCCGAAATAGCGTACTTCGGAACGATTGCTTGTTCTTTTGCTTTCCCCGATTTCTCATCTTTATCGGCACCTGCACTACACCCACTTACAAGTAGGCCAAGGCTTAATACCGCTAATGCTATTTTTCTCATGGTAAGTTTGCACCTCTTACTTATTTAGCTCTTGTAAGAACCTCTCTTCATTCCAAACCTCAACATTATGCTTCTCCGCTTGTGCTAATTTCGAACCTGCTGCTTCACCTGCAACAACTAAATCCGTACTTTTACTAACACTTCCTGTTACTTTTCCACCTAATGCCTCAATCTTTTTCTTTGCTTCACTACGTCCCATCACTTCTAATTTACCTGTTAAAACGACAGTTTTTCCTGCGAAGTACGACTCAACATTTTGTAAATCAGCAATTTTTATACCTTTGTATGTCATGTTCACGCCGTATTCCTTAAATTGTTGTAATAACTCTAATACGTCTTCATTATCAAAATACGTCACAACGGATTGAGCCATTTTTTCACCAATCTCATTAATTGCTTTTAGTTCTTCTTCCGTCGCTTTCACAAGTGCATCCATCGTTTCAAAATGCTCTGCAAATGTACGTGCTGCTTTCGCTCCAACATGGCGAATACCAAGACCAAATAATAATCGCTCTAATGAGTTTTCTTTAGAATTCTCAATTGCTTGTACTAAATTCGTTGCTGATTTTTCACCGAATCGTTCTAACTGCAATAATTGCTCTTTCGTCAACGAATATAAATCAGCGAATGTACGAATATAATCAGCATCAAAGAGTTGTGTAATGACACGTTCTCCAAGTCCATCAATATTCATTGCATTTCTTGAAACGAAGTGGATTAACCCTTCTCGAATTTGAGCTGGACAAGTTGGATTTATACAACGAAGAGCTACCTCTTCTTCTAAACGAACTAGTTCACTCTCACATGCTGGACAATGCGTTGGCATATGATATTCTTCTTCCTCACCAGTACGCTTATCAAAAATAACGTTCACAACTTCAGGGATAATATCTCCGGCCTTCTTTACAACTACGTAGTCACCAATTCGAATGTCTTTTTCACGAATTAAATCTTCGTTATGTAAAGAAGCACGACGAACGATCGTACCAGCCACTCTCACTGGCTCTAGCTCTGCAGTCGGTGTTACAACCCCCGTGCGACCAACACTTAATTCAATACCTGTTAATCTTGTTACAACTTCTTCAGCCGGGAATTTATAAGCAATTGCCCATCTTGGACTCTTTGCTGTAGTTCCTAAACTTTCTTGAAGAGCAACATCATCTACTTTTATAACGATTCCATCAATCTCATAATCAAGATGCGGGCGTTTTTCTTGCCATTCTTCTACATAAGCTATAACTTCTTCAATTGTTTCACATGTGCGTCGATTGGGATTTGTTTTGAATCCAAGTTCACCTAAGAAATTAAGCGATTCACTATGTGATGGAATTGTTTTTTCCTCTACATTCGCAAGACCGTATACAAACATAGATAAGTTACGCTTCGCTGCAATTTTCGGGTCCAGTTGACGTATTGATCCCGCTGCCGCATTACGCGGATTCGCAAATACATCTTCACCATTTTGCTCTTTTTCTTCATTTAATTTAACGAATGAACGCTTCGGCATATAAGCTTCGCCTCGTGCTTCTAACGTTACTTCTTCATTTAAACGAAGCGGGATCGCTTTAATCGTTTTTAGATTTTGGGTAATATCTTCACCTGTTACACCATCACCACGTGTTGCCCCCTGAATAAAGCGCCCTTTTTCATAATGAAGTGAAACAGCAAGCCCGTCAATTTTTAATTCGCATATATATCTTACATTCGCACCATCAATTCCTTGGCGTACTCGTCGGTCGAAATCACGTAAATCTCCTTCGTTAAATGCATTTCCTAAACTTAACATCGGTGACTTATGTGTTACTTTTTCAAATATATCAAGAACAGTCCCCCCAACGCGAACGGAGGGAGAGTCTTCACTCATAAACTCTGGGTTCTCTGCTTCTAATTTTATAAGCTCCTGCATATTACGGTCGTACTCCGCATCAGAAACAGAAGGATTGTCTAATACGTGATATTGATAGTTAAATGTATTTAACAAATCACGCAATTCTTCTATACGTTTTTTTGCTATCTCTTTTGACATATCCTCATTCCTTTCCTATTGTTTCGTCACAGGTGCAAATTTTGCTAACAAACGTTTAACACCAATTGGGCTTGGGAACGCAATATCTAATTCTTTTGCATCACCTTCACCTTTTACACTGACAACTGTACCGACTCCCCATTTTTGGTGGGAAGCTTTATCGCCTACTGCCCAGCCAATTTGCTCGCCGCCTGTCGTCTTAGCTGCAGGACGCGCGAAAGCTGAACGAGAGCGTGTTGTAGTTGTGACTGTCGTTTTACTGCTACTAGCCGTTCTTCCTTTTGTACCAAACGAAGTTTCACGCTTTGGTGCTGTTTCATTTAATGATTCGACTAGTTCTGCCGGGATTTCCGTAATAAATCGAGATGCGGCGTTCATACTTGTTCTACCAAATAAAGTGCGCATTTGTGCATTGGATAAATATAACTCTTCTTCTGCACGAGTAATACCTACATAAGCAAGACGACGCTCTTCTTGCATTTCATCTTCTTCCATTAGAGAGCGAGTATGCGGGAATATTCCTTCCTCTAAACCGACAATAAAGACAACTGGGAATTCTAATCCTTTTGCTGAGTGCATCGTCATTAAAATAACTTCCTCACCAGCAGTTGGATCTTCATCTACACGATCAATATCAGCAACAAGTGCTAAGTCTGTTAAGAATGCAACAAGGCTCTTATCTTCGCTTTGAGATTCAAATGTTTGCGTAACAGATAAAAACTCATCTAAGTTCTCTAGACGACCTTCCGCCTCTAAAGTACGCTCGTTTTTCAACATATCGCGATAGCCTGTTTTTTCAATAACTTCTTCCACTAATTCTGTAACAGATAAATACTCTTGCATATTTACCCAGTTGTGTAATAAACCTGCGAATTCTTTTACTGCCTTTGTAACCTTTGCACTTACTCCAACATGCTCAATCTCATCAAATACAGCTGTTAATGAAATTCCATTTTGCACACCGTAATTAATAATTTTATCGATAGAAGTCGCACCAATTCCGCGCTTTGGCACGTTTATAATACGTGCGAAACTAATCTCATCATCTGGATTTCCAATTAAACGTAAATACGCTAAAATGTCTTTAATCTCTTTACGATCATAGAACTTCGTACCGCCGACAATTTTGTAAGGAATATTAGATTTCAGAAAAATCTCCTCGACCATACGAGACTGCGCATTCGTACGATATAACACTGCAAAATCAGTATATTTTCGTTTCCCCATTTGAATATCATCACGAATTTTTTTCGCAACAAAGTACGCTTCGTCTTTTTCCGTTGCAGCACGATAGTATGAGATTTTGCTTCCAACTTCATTATCAGTCCATAATTTCTTCGGTTTACGATTCGTATTTTTTTCAATAACAGCATTCGCTGCATTTAAAATATTTTGTGACGAACGATAGTTCTGTTCTAACAAAATAACTTGCGCATTCTCATAGTCTTTTTCGAATGACAAAATATTAGAAATATCCGCACCACGCCAGCGATAAATAGACTGATCAGAGTCACCTACAACGCATAAATTTTTAAAACGTGCAGCTAAATGTTTAACAAGAAGGTACTGTGCTTTGTTCGTATCTTGATACTCATCCACGTGAATATACTGGAATTTACGCTGATAAAACTCTAGTACTTCTGGAACACGTTCAAATAATTGAATCGTTGTCATAATTAAATCATCAAAGTCTAATGAGTTATTTTTCAGAAGACGCTTTTGATATTCTGTATATACATCGCTCGTTAATTTTTCATATGGATCAGCAATTGTAATTTTTTTTGCGTATTTATCCGCAGATAGCAGTTCATTTTTCGCATTACTAATGCCAGCTAAAATAGAGCGAGGCTCAAATTTCTTCGGATCAATATTGCGCTCTTTCATAATTTTTTTGACCACAGTTAACTGATCGCCTGAATCTAAAATTGTAAAGTTACGATTAATACCAATACGATCGATATCACGTCGTAAAATACGAACACACATAGAGTGGAACGTAGAAATCCAAATATCTTCCGCTTCTGGTCCGACAAGTGTATCAATACGCTCGCGCATTTCACGAGCGGCTTTATTTGTGAAGGTAATAGCTAGTACATTCCACGGTGCTACACCTTTTTCACCAAGTAAATACGCAATACGATGTGTTAACACACGTGTTTTACCACTACCTGCACCTGCCATTAATAGAAGTGGTCCGTTCGTTGTTTGTACTGCTTTTTGTTGCTGCGGATTTAAACCATTTAATAACTTATCTGTCATACTCATATACGCCTGCACCTACTCTCCTTTTACTGCTTTAACCGTTTTTATCGCTGCTTTTATATCATCATAAATAATATTTCCAACAACTACCGTATCAGCGTACTGCGCCATTTCCTTCGCTTGTTCTGCATTAGAAATACCACCGCCATAATATAACTTCGCTTGTTTCAATTGTGCTTTTACATTTTTAACAAGTTCAACGTCTCCATACGTACCGCTATATTCTAAGTAAAATATCGGTAAACGTAATAGCTTGTCTGCTAAACGCGCGTATGCAATCACATCATCTTCTGTTACATCACATTTCGCATCTGTAAGCTGAGCTACTTTCGCTTCAGGATTTAAAACACAATACCCTTCCATGAAAATTTCGTCCCAATCCATAATATCCCCAAATTCTTTCAAAGCCTCATGATGAACACCTGTTACCCATTCTACCTTTCGGCTATTTAAAACGCTTGGGATATAATAAAAATCAAATCCTGGTGTAATTGCTTCTACATCAGAAACCTCTAACACACAAGGAACTGCATATCTACGAATGCTAACTAGCATGTGTAATACATTATCGATTGTCACTCCATCACTTCCGCCTACAATAACAGCATCTGTTCCAGACTCACAAATCATTTCTAAATGTTCGTCACTTAACTCCTTATTTGGATCAAGCTTAAATACATGTTTCCATCCGGAAATATCGTACATGAAAACACCCTTTCTTTTCTCTATTTATGTATATTTCTGTTCAAAATAACAGCTTATTTTCATTAGGATTTTTTTAACTTCATCTTAAATATTTGTGTAAAACGGAGAATTAAGTTTGGAATTCCCTCTTCCACATTTTTCTAAAAGAGAGGATTTAATTTTGAACTTCCTTTTATGCATTCTTTCATTATAACAAAAAAAGCTACTTACACACACGCACATTCCAACATCTTTTTCACCGTCAAATGTTGGATTACATATCCCAAAAATCACGCGGGATACTAATAAGAGAAATAGTATTATCTATTTCAACTTTCATAAAAAGGAGTGTTTTTCTAATGAAGCAAAACATCGGTACAATAAATGCCCTAATTCGAATTACACTCGGACTTATCCTCTTCGGTTGTAGTGCAACGAAACTCGTACGCAAACCTTGGTGCGCTTGGTCTAACATTTTGCTATGGATTGGTGCAATGAAAGTTGCAGAGGGAATTGTTCGTTTCTGCCCTGTTGTTGAAATGTGGAAATTCGGAAAATATATGAACATGGGGGCATTTAAAATGCCTAGCATGAATTTCGCTGAAAAGGGACATACTAAAGAAGAAGTGAACCAAACTTCCAATCATGACAAACCACGGTCAAATGGAAGTTATGACGCTTCTGACAAAGAGATTGAGTCAGCGATTGAAGATATAATCCTGGCAAAACCGCTTTGAATCATTTGTCACGATGTAAGATGCTCTCAAAGGGACTTAGCTGCTGCAGTGGGCGGTTAAGTCTTCTTTATTTTACCACAAAACAGAACATACATTCTTATTTTAATCCTTAAAATATACATAAGATATACCTAACCAATAAAATTCAGAAAATTAGGTGTAAACCTCTTGCTTAAAATGATATAAAAGTGATATCATTTTTATATCAGGAGGCGATCATATGAAAGAAAAACAAGTATTTTATGTTAATGGTTTTCTTGGGATTATTGGCATTTTGATTTTAGCCGCTATCGGTGTATTTTTCCTCGCGCAAGAAATTTTCATAGGAGCAGCATTAACTATTATTTTAGCTGCAGTTCTTGCTACAGGTATTGGTATTGTTCAACCAAACCAAGCAAAAGTCATTACGTTTTTCGGTAATTATTTAGGAACAATTCGTCAAAACGGTTTATTTTTAACGATTCCGTTCGCATTCCGTCAAACTGTATCGTTACGTGTTGAAAACTTTAATAGTAAGAAATTAAAAGTAAATGATGTTGACGGAAATCCAATTGAAATTGCAGCTGTTATCGTCTATAAGGTTGTTGATTCTGCAAAAGCGATGTTCGGCGTTGAACATTATGATCGATTTGTAGAAATTCAAAGTGAAACGGCAATCCGCCACGTTGCAACGAAATATCCTTATGACAATTTCCAAGATGAAACCAGCGTTACATTACGTGGAAATACTGAAGAAGTCTCTGAAGAATTAAAACGTGAATTAGAAGCACGCCTTGAAATTGCTGGCGTAGAAGTATTAGAAACTCGTTTAACACATTTAGCTTATGCAACAGAAATTGCCCATGCAATGCTACAACGTCAACAAGCAAAAGCAGTATTAGCTGCTAGAAAAGAGATTGTTGAAGGTGCTGTGAAGATGGCAAAAGATTCAATCCATATGCTAGATGAAGAAGGCGTACTAGAACTTGATGACGAGCGTAAAGCAAATATGGTAAACAACTTATTAGTTGCCATCGTTTCAGATAAAGGTGCGCAACCGGTTATTAATACAGGAAGCCTATACTAAAAGGTTGTAAATCATTATGGCTAAAAAGAAAAGCTTTCCATTACGTATTGATCCTGAATTACACGCAGTCATCGAAAAATGGGCGAATGATGAGTTTCGTAGCGTCAATGCACACATCGAGTATTTACTTCGAGAAATGGCAAAGCAAAAAGGTAAATTGAAGAAAGATAAAGATGCATAAAAAATCCCGCTGAGAAATCAGCGGGATTTTTACATATTAGCTTCTCGTCATCTCATGCCCAATTGCACGATATCCTATATCACTTCGGTAAAACAGACCATCACTCTCAATTTTACCGATTTCTTTATACACCTTATCTTTCGCTTCTTGTAAACTATTTGCCTTACAAGCAACAAATAGTACACGGCCACCGTTTGTTACAAAATCACCATGTTTCATTGCTGTACCTGAATGAAACACAATTACATCTTGCAATGCATCTAATCCTTTAATAATGTCACCTTTTTTATATGCTTCCGGATATCCTTTCGAAGCAAGTACAACACCAATTACCGCTTCCTCTGACCATTGTAACGTTAACTCACTTTCATCTAATATGGCGTTACATACATCCACTAAATCATTTTCTAAGCGGGGTAATACAACTTCTGTTTCAGGATCACCAAAGCGTGCATTAAATTCAATTACCTTTGGCCCATCATTTGTTAAAATAAGTCCCGCATATAAAATTCCTGTAAACGATCGATTTTCTTGGATCATCGCCTTAGCAGTTGGATGCAATACCGTTTTTATCGCCTCTTCAACTGCTGATTCCGGAATTTGTGGTACCGGAGAATACGCACCCATTCCGCCTGTATTTGGACCTTTATCACCATCAAAAGCTCGTTTATGATCTTGAGCGATTACCATCGGATACACAGTTGTTCCATTCACAAATGCCATTAATGAAAATTCTTGTCCATCTAAAAATTCTTCAATAACAACCTTTTTACTTGCTTCGCCGAACTTTACATCTTGTAGCATTTCTTTCGTAGCCTGTAATGCTTCTTCAAGCGTCATCGCTACCGTTACACCTTTTCCAGCAGCTAGGCCATCCGCTTTAATAACGATTGGTGCACCAACTTTTTGAATGTACTGTACTGCTTCTTCATAATCTGTAAAAGTTTCATATGCCGCAGTTGGAATATTATACTTTTTCATCAATTCTTTTGTAAAAGCTTTACTACCTTCAATAACAGCAGCCGCTTTATTTGGGCCAAATACACGAAGCCCCTCTTCTTTAAAGCGATCAACAATGCCATTCATAAGCGGAATTTCTGGTCCAACGAAAGTTAATTCAACCTTATTCTCTTTAGCAAATAAAACTAATGCATCAAAATCATTTTCATCAATATCAACTGGTGTTGCAACATCGCGCATACCTTCGTTACCCGGTGCTACATATACCTTTTCTACCTTTTCAGATTGCGCGAACTTCCAAGCTAAAGCATGCTCACGCCCACCGCGACCGATTACTAAAACATTCATATTTCATCCCCCGATACTTAAATAAGTACAAACTAGAAGCTATGCTGCTCCTAGTTTGTTTTCATATAAATAAAAGTTTAAAAAAGAGGATCAAGAGAACCGAGCAGGTCGAGGCGCATTTGACAGGAGGACACGGAGTGTAGTTTTCCTACATGAGTACCGCACTGGCAATGCAACGACGACATGCGACTGTTATCTTGACCGGACTTTTTAAAAATCCTCTATTAATGTTTGAAATGACGTACGCCAGTGAACACCATAGCAATCCCATACGTATCCGCCACTTTAATAGAATCTTCATCACGGATTGACCCGCCCGGTTGAATGATTGCTGTAATTCCTGCTTTTGCTGCTTCTTCTACTGTATCTGGCATTGGGAAGAAAGCATCAGACGCAAGCGCGCTACCTTGTGCTTTTTCACCAGCTTGTGTAATTGCGATTTTTGCAGAACCTACACGGTTCATCTGTCCCGCACCGACACCAATTGTCATATCATCTTTCGCTAAAACAATTGCATTTGACTTCACATGCTTTACAACTTTCCAAGCTAGTTTTAAATCTTTCCATTCTTGCTCTGAAGGTTCACGTTTCGTTGGAATTGAAATTGTACTTTCATCTAATGATAACGTATCTTCCTCTTGAACGAGAAGTCCACCTTGTACAGAAGTTAGTTTTTTGCTTGCATTTGTCGCTTTTTCAATATTTACAGTTAGTAAGCGTAAGTTCTTCTTACTTTGTAGCACTTCTAAAGCTTCTTGCGAGAACGAAGGTGCGATAACAATTTCTAAGAAAATTTCATGTAACTTTTCTGCTGTAGCTTTATCAATTTCACGATTTGCTGCGATAATACCTCCAAAGATTGATACTGGATCTGCTTCATAAGCACGCGTGTATGCTTCATGAATATCAGTTCCTACTCCAACACCACATGGATTCATATGTTTTACTGCTACTACTGCTGGCTCTGTAAATTCTTTCACGATACTAAGCGCTGCATCTGCATCGTTAATATTGTTATAAGATAATTCTTTACCGTGTAATTGTTCTGCGTACGCAACAGAAGAAGTTACAGCGAATGGTGCTTTATAGAATGTTGCTTTTTGATGCGGATTTTCTCCATAGCGTAAATCTTGTTTTTTCTCAAATGTCACTGTTAATGTTTCTGGGCTTTCTTCACCCATTTGCTTTGTTAAGTAGTTAGAGATTAACGCATCATATGCCGCTGTATGACGGAATACTTTCGCTGCTAATTTACGTTTCGTTTCTTCTTTTACTTCACCGTTCTCTCTCAGTTCTGCTAATACAACATCATAATCTACTGGATCTACAATTACCGATACAAATTTATGATTTTTCGCAGCAGAGCGAATCATTGTTGGGCCACCGATATCAATGTTTTCAATTGCATCAGCAAATGTTACATCAGGCTTAGCGATTGTTTCTTTGAATGGGTATAAGTTAACAACAACAAAATCAATTGGCTCCATACCTAACTCATTCATTTGCGCTACATGCGTTTCATTATCGCGAACTGCTAATAGACCACCATGAATATTTGGATGTAATGTTTTCACACGACCATCCATAATTTCTGGGAACCCAGTTACTTCAGAAATACCAATTACTTGTAAGCCGTTTTCTTCTAGTAATTTTTTCGTACCACCTGTTGATATAACTTCGATCCCTTGTTCTAGTAAACCTTTAACAAATTCTACTACTCCTGTTTTATCTGAAACACTTACTAATGCACGCTTCTTCATTTATCCTTCACCCCTGGTTGTATGTTAGTTAACAGTTGGTTCTTTCACAGATTGAACGATTTGATTCACTGTATTTACGTATAATTTATGTTCAACTTGTTGAATTTTCTTTTGTAAGCTTCCTCTCGTATCCTCATCAGAAACAACTACTGCTTCTTGTGCAATAATTGGCCCTGTATCCATACCTGCATCCACATAATGAATCGTTACTCCCGTTACTTTCACACCCGCTTCTAACGCTTGGCCAACAGCATCTTTCCCTGGAAAACTCGGTAATAGTGATGGATGAATATTAATAATCCTTCCGCCATAAGCTTCTAGTAAAGTCGGTCCAATTAAGCGCATATATCCAGCTAAAATAACATAATCAATTTCATACTCTTCTAGCTTCTTTAATATTTCTTTTTCAAATGCTTCTTTTGACTCATATGCTTTCGCTGAAAAAGCGAAACATGGAATATGATGATAATGTGCCCGTCCAACGGCACGTGCTTCTGGTTTATCACATACTAATAAACTAATCTCTGCGCCTAATCTTTTTTCTTCTACCGCATTGATGAGAGATTGAAAGTTAGAGCCACTTCCAGAAGCAAAAACTGCTAATCTACTCATAGTGCTGTGCCTCCATTGAAGGTAACGCCAGCCCCTTGTACAGTACGTCCAATAATACAAGCTGTTTCTCCTTGTTCTTCAAGAAGACGAACGATATCTTTTGCTTCTTCTTCCTTCACCGCTACTACCATACCAATACCCATGTTAAAAATATTGAACATTTCTTTCTCTTCTAGTTTTCCAACCTCCTGAAGTAAACTAAAAATCGGTTGAATTTTCCAAGATCCTAATTCAATTTCTGCACCGATTCCTTCTGGTAACATACGTGGAATATTTTCAATGAATCCGCCACCTGTAATATGCGCCATACCGTATACTTCATATTTCTTCAATAGTTCTAAAATAGGTTTGACATAAATTTTCGTTGGTTTTAATAACTCTTCACCAAGAGGTAGTTCTAAGCGTCCGTAAATGCGATCTAAAGATAATTCTCCATCTTCTAGTAATACTTTTCGTACTAGAGAATAACCGTTACTATGAATACCGCTAGATGCTAATCCAATTAATACGTGACCAGCTTCAATTTTTTCACCTGTTACAATTTTCTTTTTATCAACAATCCCAACTGTAAAACCAGCTAAATCATACTCTTCTGTAGAATACATTCCTGGCATTTCAGCTGTTTCTCCACCAATTAATGCACAACCAGCTTGGCGACAGCCCTCTGATATACCTTTGACGATGTTTTCAATTTTACTAGGTTCAGCTTTACCACAAGCAATATAATCAAGGAAGAAAAGCGGCTCTGCTCCTTGGACAACAATATCATTTACACACATCGCTACTGCATCAATACCAATTGTGTCATGTTTATCTGCCATAAAAGCGAGCATCAATTTCGTTCCCACGCCATCTGTTCCAGATACTAATACAGGTTCTTCTAATGCAAATTTTGATAGATCAAACATACCTCCAAAACCGCCTAAACCGCCTAGTACTTCTTTTCTCATTGTTGTTTGTACGTGTTTTTTCATGCGAGATACCGCTTCATATCCAGCTTCAATATCTACTCCTGCTTGCTTATATGCATTCGCCATCGTTATCTACACCTCGTCTTTTAATTTCTCCCTATCCTGTGCGGGCCGTTTTAAGAAAGAAGCTAGCTTCTACATCAAAAGAAGTAGAAGCTTTTTCCTTCTTATTTCATACTTTCAAAAAGCTCTTGCTCATAATCATAAAGGGCTGTTGGATAATCTCCATTGAAGTACGCCATACATAGGCCGCCGTATTTCCCTTCATATGGACGTCCAATTGCATCTACTAATCCATCTTCACTTAAAAATGTTAATGAGTCTGCGCCAATCATTTCACGAATTTCTTCTACTGTATGATTTGCTGCAATTAATTCTTTTCTCGTTTGAATATCAATACCGTAGAAACATGGATATTTCAGAGGTGGTGAAGCTATTCTTACGTGAACTTCTGTCGCTCCAGCCTCACGAAGCATACGAACAATTCGTTTACTCGTTGTTCCTCGTACGATAGAATCGTCAATCATAACAACCCGTTTTCCTTCAACTACACCTCTTACTGCTGAAAGCTTCATCTTAACCCCTTGCTCTCGCAGTTCTTGCGAAGGTTGAATAAACGTACGTCCGACATAACGATTTTTAATTAATCCTAACTCATATGGAATGCCTGTCGCTTCCGCATAACCAATTGCTGCTGAAATACTAGAGTCTGGTACACCAGTAACAACATCAGCTTCAATAGGAGCTTCTGCCGCCAAACGTTTTCCCATGTTTTTACGTGCTGCATGGACGTTAACACCAGCAATATTTGAATCTGGGCGTGCAAAGTAAATGTATTCCATGCTGCAAATTGCATGTTCTACATCATTTGTGAAACGATCTACGTGAATTCCTTCATCATTAATGATAAGTAATTCACCCGGTTCTACATCACGCATGTATGTTGCACCTACTACATCAAAAGCACATGTTTCTGATGCTACAACGTAAGCATCACCCATCTTTCCAATTGAAAGAGGACGGAACCCATTTGGATCTAACGCAACGATCATTTCATTTCCAGTTAGTAAAAGATACGCAAATGCACCCTTCACTTTATTTAAAGCCTCTTTTACACTTTCAATTAATGAATCTTTCGTACTACGTTTAATAAGATGTAAAAGTACTTCTGTATCTGAACTTGTTTGAAAAATACTTCCCTCTGCCTCTAATTCGCGGCGAAGCATTTTTGCATTAATTAAATTCCCGTTATGAGCTAATGCCATACTATGATCAGAAAAACGGAATAATAATGGTTGAACGTTAGCTACTTCACTTCCACCAGCCGTCGCGTATCGTACGTGTCCAATTGCTGATTTTCCGTTCAATCCTTCTAGTTCACCTCTTGAAAACACTTCCGATATTAAACCTAACCCCTTGTGACCGACGATTTTTTCCCCATTATTTACGACGATGCCTGCGCCTTCTTGCCCACGGTGCTGTAAACTATGCAATCCGTAGTATGAAACTTGTGCTGCATTTTCATGCCCCCAAATTCCGAAAACGCCACATTCTTCATTTAACCCCTTTATTTCAGCAAGCATGGGATTGCCCCTTTCCAAGCCTTTCTCATTTCATCTACATTTGCTGTAAGTAATACTTCATTTTCTTCATTATGAATTGTTACTTCATTTGTATTTGTCACTTCTCCAACTTGAATTGCTTCTACCGCTTTCTCGAACGCTTCTTTATTTTCACGTTTTACTGTTATCACGAAGCGAGATTGTGATTCAGCGAATAATGCTGCTGTTTCTTCTCCGCCTAATTTCACAGTAGCACCTAAGCCGTTAGCACCAATTGCACTTTCTGAAATTGCAACTGCTAAACCACCTTCAGCAACATCATGAGCAGATTGAACAAGGCCAGCTTGAATTGCTGCTAAGACTTGTTTTTGACGTTTTAATTCTATGTCTAGATCGATACTTGGTGATTGGCCGAAAATTTTCCCGTGAATCATTTTCTGTAATTCACTTCCACCAAACTCAGCTTTCGTCTCTCCGATAACATAAACTAAATCGCCAGCTTGCTTAAACTCTTGTGTTGTTACATGTTTTAAGTCATGTACTAGTCCAACCATCCCAACTGTCGGTGTTGGATATACCGCTTCACCACTACGTTCGTTATACATTGATACGTTTCCGCCGATAACTGGTGTTTGTAATGTACGACAAGCTTCACTCATACCATCTACTGATTTCTCAATTTGCCAGAAGATTTCTGGTTTCTCTGGATTACCAAAGTTTAAGCAATCTGTAATTGCAAGTGGCTCTCCTCCAGAACATACGATATTACGTGCTGCCTCTGCTACTGCAATTTTACCGCCTACTTCTGGATCTAAATAAATGTAGCGAGAGTTACAGTCTGTCGTCATTGCTAATCCTTTTTCTGTACCGCGTACACGTACAACCGCTGCATCTGAACCCGGTGTAACAACTGTGCTTGTGCGAACTTGATAATCATATTGATCATAAACCCACTCTTTACTTGCAATCGTCGGTTGTTGTAATAAAGCGAATAACGTTTCTTTATAATTTTCTACTTTTGGTGTTTCCATTTTCATCTGCTGGAATTCAGCAAAGTATGCTGCTTCTTTTGATGGTTTATGATAAATTGGCGCTTCTTCTGCAAGGGCATCTGCTGGCACTTCAGCTACCATTTCACCTTTATGGAATAAACGAAGCATTTTGTCTTCCGTTACTTTCCCCATCGTAACGGCTGCAAGACCATACTTCTCAAATAAATCTACTATTTCTTGCTCTCTACCTTTTTTCACAACAATTAACATACGCTCTTGTGATTCAGATAGCATCATTTCATATGGTGTCATTCCTGTTTCACGCTGTGGTACATCATCTAAGTACATTTCAATACCCATTCCTGCTTTACTTGCCATTTCTGCAGAAGATGATGTTAAACCAGCTGCACCCATATCTTGAATTCCAACAAGTGCATCTGATTGAATAAGTTCTAAGCAAGCTTCAATAAGAAGTTTCTCCATAAATGGGTCTCCTACTTGAACTGCTGGACGCTTCGCTTCTGAGCTTTCAGATAACTCTTCAGATGCGAATGTTGCACCGTGAATACCGTCACGACCAGTTGATGCTCCTACGTACATTACTGTATTTCCAGCACCGTGCGCTTGCCCTTTTTTAATATCTTCGTGGTTAATTAAACCTACACACATTGCATTTACAAGTGGATTTCCTTCATAACATGGATCGAACTGTACTTCGCCACCAACAGTCGGAATACCGATACAGTTACCGTATCCTGCAATCCCTGCTACTACTTCTTCGAATAAATATTTCACACGTGGTGATTGTAATTCCCCAAATCGAAGTGAGTTTAATAGAGCTACTGGACGTGCTCCCATAGAGAATACGTCACGGATAATACCACCAACGCCTGTTGCTGCTCCTTGATATGGTTCAATAGCTGAAGGATGGTTATGGCTTTCCATTTTAAATACAACCGCTTGATTATCACCGATATCTACAATTCCAGCACCTTCCCCAGGTCCTTGCAAGACGCGCTCACCTGTTGTTGGGAATTTTCTAAGCACTGGTTTTGAATTTTTATAACTACAATGTTCTGACCACATTACAGAGAATAAACCTGTTTCTGTATAATTTGGCAGACGACCTAAAATCTTTTCAACCATGGCAAACTCTTCGTCTGTTAGCCCCATTTCCGCATATATGCGCTCTTCTTTAATTTGTGTTGGATTTGGTTCAAGCATTAACGACATATGTTTCCCTCCACTGTTTTAAGATAGATTGAAAGACTTTTAACCCTTCAGCACCGCCAAGTAATTCATCTACAGCGCGCTCTGGGTGTGGCATCATACCAAGTACATTTCCTTTTTCGTTCACAATACCTGCAATATCTGAAACGCTACCATTCGGGTTTTCCACGTAACGGAATGCGATTTGATTATTCTCTTCTAATTGTTTAAGAGTCTCTTCATCACAATAGTAATTCCCCTCACCATGTGCAATTGGAATATTGATTACTTCATCTTTTTCATATTGTGATGTAAACATCGTTTCATTATTTTCAACACGTAACTGAACAGTGCGACACATAAATTTTAAGTTTTCGTTTCTCATTAACGCTCCTGGTAGTAATCCTGATTCAACAAGAATCTGGAATCCATTACATACACCTAAAATTGGCTTTCCTTGCTCAGCGGCTTTTTGCACTGCTTTCATTGCATTTGCAAAGCGAGAGATAGCACCGCAGCGTAAGTAGTCACCGTAAGAGAATCCACCAGGTAGTAGAATTGCATCATACTCATCTAAATTCTCTGTATCGTGCCAAACGTAATCTACTTCTTCGCCAAGCTCATCTTTAATTGCATGGAACATATCAACATCACAGTTCGAACCTGGAAATACTATTACGGCAAATTTCACTGTGCGACAACCTCCTCAACTTCATAACGGAAGTCTTCCATTACAACGTTTGCTAATAGTTTTTCACACATTTCCTTTACCTTGCTATCTAAGTCAGTTACCGATTTATCAATTGTTAGTTCCATGTACTTTCCAATTCGAACATCTTGTACTTCTGTGAATGAAAGGCTATGAAGTGCTCCTTTTACTGCTGTTCCTTGTGGATCTAATACGCTTTCTCTTAATGTTACATATACCTTAACTTTATACATGTGAAATTCCCCCTAAACGTTTTAAAATTTCTTCATAAGCATCTGTTAAATTTCCAAGGTCGCGACGGAATACGTCTTTATCGAACTTTTCATTGCTCGTTTCATCCCATAAACGGCAAGTATCTGGTGAAATTTCATCCGCTAAAATAATTTCTCCTGCTTCCGTTACACCAAACTCTAATTTGAAATCTACTAATCTTACACGACAGCTTGCGAAATGATCAATCAACACTTGATTGATTTGTAGAGCCATCTCTCGTAATACGCTTACTTGCTCTGGCGACGCAACGTTTAATACACGAATATGATCTTCCGTTACAAGCGGATCTCCTAAATCATCATCTTTGAAGTAAAATTCTACGATTGGTTCTGCAAGTACAGTTCCCTCTTCCATTCCTAATCGTTTTGAAAGACTTCCTGCAATTACATTTCTTGTGACAACTTCTAAAGGAATAATACTCACTTTTTTAACAAGTTGCTCTGTCTCAGATAACTTCTCAACAAAATGCGTTTTAATTCCCACTTCTTGTAACTTTCTGAACAATAAGGTTGTAATCTCATTGTTCAAACGACCTTTTCCTGTAATCGTCTCTTTTTTCTCCCCATTGAAAGCAGTCGCACTATCTTTGTACTCTACCCAAACCATATCTGCTGATTCTGTACGATAAATTCTTTTTGCCTTACCTTCATACAGCAATTCTAGCTTTTGCATTTCGCAAGCCCCCTGTAGTTTGAAAAATGTGAATAATGTTTTTATAAAGAATGGCACAGAATGACTCTATTCTGTGCCATATGAAATTTTACGCTTCGTTTAATCCTAGGCGTTCAAAGATTGTATCAACGTGTTGCATATGATGCTCATAGTTGAAGCATTCATTAATTTCTTCTTGTGTTAACTTGCTTGTAATACGCTCATCAGCTTCTACAAGCTCTTTAAATTGTACTTGTGTTTCCCAAGCTTCCATCGCTTTAGGTTGTACGATATCGTAAGCCTCTTCACGTACCATACCTTTATCGATTAATGTAAGCATTACGCGCTGAGAATAAATTAAGCCGTATGTTCTTGTCATATTGCGTTTCATATTCTCTGGGTATACAGTTAAGTTTTTAACAATATTACCAAAGCGGTTTAGCATGTAATTTAACGCGATTGTAGCATCTGGTAAAATTACGCGTTCTGCTGAAGAATGAGAAATATCACGCTCATGCCATAATGGAACATTCTCATAAGCTGTCATCATATAACCGCGGATAACACGAGCTAAACCAGTCATATTTTCAGATCCAATTGGATTACGCTTATGTGGCATTGCAGAAGAACCTTTTTGACCTTTCGCGAAAGCTTCTTCAACTTCACGTGTTTCACTCTTTTGTAAACCACGAATCTCAACTGCCATCTTTTCGATAGATGTTGCGATTAATGCAAGTGTTGACATGTAATGAGCATGGCGATCACGTTGCAATGTTTGTGTTGAAATTGGTGCTGCTTCTAATCCTAAGTTCTCACAAACATACTTTTCTACGAATGGATCGATATTTGCATATGTACCAACCGCACCAGATAATTTACCAACGCGAACTGTATTAGCAGCTTGCTTGAAACGCTCTACGTTACGCTTCATTTCTTCATACCAAAGACCAAGTTTTAAACCAAATGTTGTTGGTTCTGCATGAACACCATGTGTTCTTCCCATCATGATCGTGTATTTATGCTCTTTTGCTTTGTTAGCTAAAATACTTACAAAGTTTTCTAAGTCTTTTAATATGATTTCATTCGCTTGTTTTAAAATGTAAGATAACGCTGTATCTACTACGTCTGTAGATGTTAAACCGTAATGAACCCATTTACGTTCCTCGCCTAATGCTGGTGTTTCTGATACAGCACGAGTGAATGCAACTACATCATGACGTGTCTCTTTTTCAATTTCATAAATACGATCAATATCAAATGATGCATGCTCACGAATTTTCTTAACATCTTCTTTTGGAATATCGCCAAGCTCAGCCCATGCTTCACAAGCTAAAATCTCAACTTCTAACCACGCTTTAAATTTGTTCTCTTCCGTCCAAATTGCACCCATTTCTGGGCGTGTATAACGACTAATCATCTTTTTCCCTCCAACAGTTGTTCTTGATGGTCCCAAATATGCAAACTCTTCGCTTTTTCTAGAGCGACTTCAATATTATCATTTAAAATATTAACATGCCCCATTTTTCGCTGCGCTTTTGCTTCTTCTTTTCCATACAAGTGTAAATAGCACCCGGTTAATCTATTCACTTGTCTTAGGACCCCTTCTATATGTTCGCCTAAAATGTTTACCATGACAACTGGTTTTAACAAATTTGTTTCTCCAAGAGGTAAATTACAGATTGCTCGAATATGTTGACCGAATTGACTCGTTTCACATGCATCCTGTGTATAGTGTCCTGAATTGTGAGGTCTTGGTGCTAGTTCATTAATGTAAATCTCACCATCAGCTGTAGCAAACATCTCTACCGCTAGTGTTCCCACAAGTTCTAGTTCATCCGCGAGCACTTTTGCATAAGCAATTGCTTTTTGAGAAAGTTCTTCTGTAATGCGAGCTGGAACGATAGATTCATGCAAAATGTTATTTACATGAATATTTTCCGCTACCGGAAATACTTTCGTTTCACCACTTACACTACGAATGACAATAACTGATACTTCTTTTTCAAAAGGCACCCATTTCTCTAAAATACACTCTGCTGCATTCGCAAGCTCTCGCGCTGTATCAACGTCAGCCTCACTTCTTAAAACAACTTGACCTTTCCCATCATATCCGCCTGTCGTCGTTTTTAAGACGGAAGGATATGATAACTCAGTAATTGCTTCAGTAAGCTGATCTTGATTTTGAACGAATCTATACGTTGCTACTGGTAGCCCCGCTTTCTCAATCGCATTCTTTTCTGTAAAACGATTTTGCGTTTTACTTAACAACTGACTGCCTTGCGGTAAGTAAGCATGTTTTTCAAGCCATTGTAAACATCTATAATCAATATTCTCAAATTCATATGTGACGACATCACTGATCTCCGCTAAATGCTGAATTGCTTTTAAATCGTCATATGATGCAACAATTTCAATATCAGCAACTTGTGCACATGGTGAATGTTTTGTAGGATCTAAAACAGCAATTTTATATCCCATCTCCTTAGCTGCCAATGCCATCATTCTTCCTAGCTGGCCGCCTCCAATAATGCCGATTGTTTTTCCAGGTAAAATGATTCTCGTCATACTAGCTCACTACCTTCACGCACATCTTTTTCAATTGCTTCTCTTCTCAATTCTAATGCATCATGTATATCATCATGGAATGATCCAAGTATTTGTGCAGCAAGTAAACCAGCATTTGTTGAACCAGCCTTACCGATTGCAACAGTTGCAACTGGAACCCCTCCTGGCATTTGGACGATGGATAATAATGAATCTAAGCCGTTTAACGCTTTTGATTGAACTGGAACTCCGATTACAGGAAGATTCGTCTTCGCTGCAACCATTCCTGGTAAATGCGCTGCTCCACCAGCTCCAGCAATAATAACTTTCAATCCACGTTCACGAGCCGTCTCTGCATATTCAAACATATAATCCGGAGTCCGATGAGCGGATACAACTTTTTTCTCATACGGTATATTTAATTCATCTAAAATGTCACAAGCATATTTCATTGTTTCCCAGTCTGACGTGCTTCCCATTATGACTCCAACTAGTGATTTCATATTAGAATCCCCCCGATTCAAATAAAAAAAGCCTGAAATAGAACAGTTTCTCTTTTTACTATGAGAGAAAGTGCTCTACTCAGGCATACGTATCCCTTGTGAATAGAAAAATACCGAGTGACTTTCCCTCATAGTCTAACGAATAACGGTCGTTAGGTAGAGACTTGCAGGCCATATCCCCGCGATTATATGAGGTCTTATATATTATTCTTTCTATGGCTATATTAACAATATTTCATAAACAATGTCAACAAATAATCGAATGTTTTTTTATTACTCATCAATAACGTTCGTGTTTTAGTTATATTCAAAAGAATAATTGTAACTATATGCAAGAAGGATAGGAAATTAGAATATATATTTCTAGAGATCTATCATACACATAGCAGTTTATATACTAATTCGGTACGCTTTAATATAAGCATATCATTTTCATTCCTTTTATTTATACTAAGGATAATAATGAAAGAATATCAACACTCTTTTCATATTTATTCCTTTAAATAGCCTCATTTTCATTCTTTTTCTTCTTTCAGGTTATTAAATATATGAATT